>NZ_JACWZY010000069.1 GCF_014699005.1 Spirosoma profusum | reverse complement strand
ACTTTCCCCTCTGAGTTTAACTTTAAAATAGCGACATCATTGGTCTTGAAGAACTTACCTGTGGCTTTCTGGCCTAGGAAATCATTCTTCCAGGTACCGCTCCATTCTCCATAAACTAGGACATCATCGCCTTCAGCTACGGCCATAAAATTGGTTCCCTTATAATCGGGAAAGGCTCTCATCAATTGCAGTAAACCAGCTCGGGCGTTCTGAATCCCTTTTTTAGGAATACTGCCTTCTCGACGGTCGATAAAATCGACAACCGTATTTTCGGCTCTGATGACTGAATCCACATTGCCTGTCTCAAATCCGTGCATTCGAGCTAGCACGATCCGTTTGTTTCGTTCCTGCTTTGACGCTTGGTCATTAGGGTCGGTAGTAGTACCGACAGAAGTAGTCTTTTCCTGTTGACAAGCCAGCGCCAATCCAATGACAAGAGCAAAAAGTAATGATCCTTTCATAAGTTTAATCTACATGTTTAACTGACTGGATAAATATAGGCTTTTGACCGGCATACTGATCCACGTTTAGAGAAAACTATGCTGGTACATAGTATTTTGCTATCGTGTTTTGGGAAAGAACGAAAATAGTCACTCGACAGAAAGTCATCAACTTTTGTGGCTTCAATCTCAGAATACCCTCCCAGGTGAGACGAGCGAGCGTTCATCTATCTGCTTCATCAATTAAGCACTTACTGAAACGCTATTAAGATTGAAATTACATCTTTTGACTAATCACTCTCTTTAACTGTGAATAATTTAAGTAAGTTTACCTCAACTAATAGCCAATTGTTGGGGTCTTAGCAAAAACTGATAAGCGATGAGAAATCATTCCAGAATTTCAGCTCCTTTATTCTTGCTTTTGGTCGCCACTGGGTGCAAAAAAAATATTGGGTTTGATGCTGGAGGGCCAATTACCCAATATTTAATAGGTAAATGGAGCTTAGAGAAAGTTGTTTCTCCAACTGGCACAAAATTAGGTTCTCAAATTGGCTATACTGAAGTGGTTGAAATTGGTAATCAGAATGGTAACTATGATAAAGTTTTTAGAAATGATACACTCCTTTTTACCGATAGGTGGTTAAACACGCCTGCACCAGAAGCTAATGCAAAAACCATGACGATAACCGTCTTCTACTTTAGTCATGGAAAGCGATTATTTAAGCACACAGGAGCTGGCGAACATCGAATGATAGAAGCTTCGGCCTATCTTCCTATGAATAATGCGCAACCAGATACAATACGATACTTCTATCAGCTGATACGTTAGTCCTAATTAGGGCATTCACTAGTTTATGTCAATCTCAGGAAATGTGGGGTGGTCCGGTTTAGCGGGACAGTTTAGTGCTTCGTTTTTGACAAATTTAGATAATACTCGTTTTCAAACTGTTCTGGGCTTCGGTAGCCCAACGATGAGTGTTTTCGTTTACGGTTATAGTAACATTCAATATACTCAAATAACTCGGTTCGGGCATCGGCTAGATTCTGAAATAAGCCGTCTTGAATCAATTCAGCTTTCAGCCTCGACCAGCAGGACTCCATAAAAGCGTTGTCATATGGATCATCAGGACGGCTCATACTTTGCCGTAATTTATTGTCATTCAGGGTCAGACGAAAGCCCTTGTCGATGTATTGACCGCCCCGATCCGAATGAACAATAGCTTGTTCCTGAATCGAATAAGCCACTAACGCCTTTTTTAGGGCCTTATGCACCAACGAAGCCTCCATATGTTTTTCTAGCTGCCAACCTTTGATGCGTCGGCTAAACAAATCCATCCAGGCAGCCAAATAAGCCCATTCTCCCCCAGCTAAGGCAATGTAGGTGATGTCACCCACTAAAACCAGACCTGGAGCCGTTGGTAGTGGAGCGTCCAGCAACAAGTTAGGACTGAAAGGTCCATTATGGCGGCTATCAGTAGTGCGCGGTACAAAGCTTCGCGGTTGAATGGCCTGTAGGCCTTCTTTTCGCATAAGCTGTCGAACTTGAAAGCGGCCGACCTGATAACCTTGATCCCGAAGTTCTTCCACTAACCGGCGACTACCGTATCGTCAGTAATGGTCGCGGAAACTGGCTTGAATCGTCTCCGCTAATTTCTTCTTCTCATCAGTCGGCTGATAGGTCTCTCCAGTTTGATACCTATAAAACCCACTTCGGCTGACATTCAACACATTGCATAAGATCTGAATAGGGTGCTCAGTGGCGTATCGATTGATGAATTGATAAATCAATCTCAAGTCTGTCGGCTGAAAATGGCTAAGGCTTTTTTTAAAATTTCCCGCTCCTCTTCGCTCTGCCGCAATTGATGCCGCAATCGCTCATTTTCGATGGCTAGTGGACTATCTACCTTTTCTTTCCCCTTTGTCCCTGACGATTCTTGTCGGCTACGCCAGCGATAGAGTAAGTTCTCGCCCAAACCTAGCGCTTGAGCAACCTGGAGTACACTACGTCCATTGGCGATCATACGTAGGGCTTCAGTCTTGAAGTCCTGGTCATACTTTCGGCGGGAAGCCGATTTGGTGTTTTTTTGTTCTTTCACGACTCTGCGAAGTTAAGCACTCGCAGTGTCCCGATTTATTAGACCATCCCACGATACTACTGGGAGCCTTTCTACTGAGCTGATATGCACTTAGCCATCGACAAACTCCAGAAAAGTTTCGGCAAGCGAGCCATTCTCAACCTGGAGAATCTAGAGCTAGCAACAGGGGAAACGGTCGGTATTTTTGGCCGAAATGGATCAGGCAAATCCACCTTGATGAAGATTCTGTTTGGCACCATGAAGGCAACTGCCAGCTCACTCTATCTGGATACGCGGCCCTTCAATCCCGCCACCAATATTGCTCGAAAGTTCATCGCTTATCTTCCCCAGCATAGCTTCTTACCGAGTGGCCTCAAAGTCAGGGATATTATTCCCCTGATGATTCCTGATGGGGAAACTCAAAATCGGGTGTTTTATTCGCCGGGGGTGGCCTCCTTTGACAATCAGCGGATTGGTTCGCTTTCCATGGGTCAACTAAAATACCTCGAGTTTCTTTTAGTCGCTTATCTAGATCACCCTTTCTTGATGCTGGATGAACCTTTTTCCATGATCGATCCCCTTTATCACCCGATCATCAAGGACATCATTGGCTCATTAGGGGCTAGCAAGGGTATTTTTGTAACCGACCATTATTACGAAAACGTCTGGGCGGTAACGAATCGGAACTATATCTTGGTTGATGGGTTACTATTTCCCATCGAGACAAAAGAAGAATTGACTAAACATGGTTATTTGCCTAGTCGAAGATGATTCAACGGTTACCTATCAAATCGCAGCAGGCACGACCTTTTGGGCACAAATGTTAAATCACTCCTTCGTCTCAGCTTGGAGGGGTTGAAGAGAATAACCGGCGTATGGTATAAACTCCTTTGAAGGATTCAGCGGGTAAGATAACTCAGCCTTTCACCCGTTAACAACATTTAACTTTGACTCTTTGACTTATCCCTGCACCTTTACCAACACGATAAAACCTCCTCAAATTGAAACGGTTTCTACTCTCAGCTTTGATTACCATCGTTTTATCCTGTACTAAAAAGGACGTCCAGCCTCAGGCTGACAAGCAGGTATTATTTGCGGCTCCTCAACAAGCAGAACTTGCTCAGATTAGTAGGGACTGGCAAAAAAGAGAGTTAGTACCCACCAACTACCAGCTCGTTCAAGAGAGTAAACTCCTGAATAGAAAATTTACCCTCAAACTGGTGGCTTATGTGGTGGCCGGTATTAAGCAATATGGCGCTTTACTCATTCCTCAAGGAGCTAACCGCCTGCCCGTTCGGCTATTGATCAATGGATTCGGGTTGGGTATAACGACCAATTCAGTTTCCCTCACCGTCGATAGCGCCTTGGCCAAGACGCCTTTTATATTAGCCATTCCAGCTCTGAGGGGCCAATCAGTAGCCCTTACCGTAAACGGCACCCTTTATGCATCCCCTGTTTCGGAGGGCGACCAATGCGATGCCTTTGATGGGGCTACCGATGATACCATCGCGTTTCTGAACTTGATTCAACAAACCGAAACAAGCGCAGATGTTAACAGAACGGCTGTACGAGGAGGTAGCCGGGGCGGCACGGTAGCGCTCTTAGCGGGCATACGCGATAAACGGGTAAAACGGGTCGTGGGCGTGGTCTGCCCCACGGATTTAGTAACGCTCACGGCTCAACATGAAAATGACCCAACCTACCAGTGCCAATTTTTAAATGCGCTCAAAACTAACTCCGCTAGTTTAGCGGCCTGTCGAAGCAAATTAATTGCATCCAGCCCGCTTTATTTCGCCCAGCACTTACCCTTAACCCAATTGCATATGGGTTTAAATGACCCCATCGTTCCCATCAGTCAGGGCCGTGAGTTGGAACAGAAAATGGCTCAGCTTCAACTGAACTCAACGTTTACACTCTATAGCTATCCTAAAACACATACCGATATTGCCACCGATAACTCAGCCTTAGCTGAGCGCATTGACGATTTCTTATCCAAGCTATAAAAACGGGCGAGTGGGTTAGTTGATTTCAAACGGGCTTAGAAGAAAGTAAACCAGTTTTAATAGGAAACCTCTCTTAGGTTCTTCCAGGCTCATTTCTGAATGGCTCCAGCATTTAATTTTCAATCTCCTGAAACGCCCCAATTTTGACGCAGATTCATGATACTTCCTTCGTCTCACATGGGAAGGATTTGTGAGTTTAGAGTTGTTACATTTCTAGACAAATGTTACTTATTTTCCTGTCCAGTAAAAGGTAGCAAGTCCAGTTGCAAGTCCAGATAACCAGCCCTAGCCCAAACTAGACCCCTAGCTCGCGTAAAAGCTGCTTGACCTCCCGGACGCGCCGACGAGGAATAACCACCTCCTGCTGACGACCGCTGCCGCCCAACTCCACTACCAGTTGTCGAGCCTCGTTCCTGTGCCAGCTCACAATCAGACCAGGTGCCACCGCCCTGTGTTTACTCAGCCGGATCAAATAGGGAAACCGTTGGCAGATCGTTCCCAGGGTGATAGCCGACAGGTAGTAGCCCCCATTATGAAAATATACATGGGTATAGTTGCCTTCAGCCAGCGTCCAGCTCACCTGGGGCGGACTATGAGGATGGTGGGGTCTTAAGTAGGGCGTTGGTTTCATACCGAAAACTGGAGCAGGGTAAATAGATGATTTTAGGGCTTCATAGGGGTAGATGGGGGTAGTAGCTGTACAAGGCGCATACAGCTACTACCCCTACCGTCAGGCGCTAGTTCCCCCCCAGCTTGAGCCGACTGCTGGCCCCAAACACCAACCGGCCGGTGACACTGTAGATCACTCGCAAGGCCTGTGCCTGATACGTAGGCGGCAGACCCACGGCATGATTCAGTCTCACTACGTCAGTTATCAATGGCACCCGGCCACAAGACCATACGCTGGCATCGTTCCAATCGCCTGCTTTCAGGGTGAACATGCTGCCGCAGCCACCTGGGTTCACTACACTAAAGGGAAGAATCGTCGAGACTGACCCACCTGCCGGATCGGAAGCCGTTACCGTCACACTGTAGAACGCAGTGGCACTACCTGAAGCGATGCCTGTAATCAGGTTAGGAGCCATAAAACTTAGACCAGCGGGTAAGCCGACAACTGATAGCGTCAGGCTACCCGGTGTCTCGGCGTCAGTAAAGGTGTTGGCGGGAATGGTGTAGCTGAAAGCCTGTCCTACCGTAGCCGATTGAGGAGCAAGGGCATTCTCCACTCTGGGATTTCCATTGGCACAATACGCCAGCCAGTTGTAGGCAACTGTAGCCTCACCTGAGGTACCCTGCTGATTGGCCTTGAAGACAATCACCGGGTTATCCGTAAACAGGTTCAACTGATAGGGCTCATTGATAGCTACTGTTCTGGTCTCATTGACCACTGAGAGGCTGATGGGCTGACCATTAGTGCCCTCGAAGCTGACGGTGAAGTTAATGCGCCGCTCGAAGTAGCTGATGTGGTTACAGTCCAGCATGGTCACTCCGGTGATGGCAAAGCCGCGAGGCTGTACATTCAGCAAAAAGCTGGTGCTGGCTGTAAGCCCCTCCGGATCAGTAGCCGCTACCGTCACGCCAAAGGGCGTGCCTACGGTCGTGGAAGGTGTACCCGTAATGAGGTTGGGGGACACGAAGCTAAGTCCAGCAGGTAGCCCCACCACTGCCAGGGTAAGACTATTAGGCGTCTCGGGGTCAGTGAATGTAGTGGCCGGGATGGTATAGCTGAAGGCATTGCCTACCGTGGCCGATTGGGGCGGGATCGTATTGGCAACAGTCGGGGCGCAGTTTTGATAGGTGACAGCGGCATTGGCCGTCGAGGTACAGCCATTAGTGGCTGTCAGGGTAACGGAGTATGTACTCGCCACGCTCACCGATATGCTGGCTGTAGTTTCTCCCGTACTCCAGTGGTAGCTCCCGTTTCCGCTGGCACTCAGACTCACTGTTGGGCTTCTACAGGACAGCGTCGCGCTACCGGGGTTAATGCGGGCCGTAGGCGGAGCGGTATCTTGATCCACCTGCCGAGTAGCTACCGCTGTGCACCCATTAGCTCCTGTTAACGTGACTGAGTAGGGGCCTCCTGCCGTCACGCTGATACTGGGAGTAATTTCTCCCGTACTCCAGCGAAAGATGCCCGCACCCACTGCCGACAAACTCACCACCGAATTATTACAGGTGATCGTGGCCAAAGTCGGAGTGATGCTCAACGATGGAGGAACCGTGGTCTGACTCACCGTTTGGCTGGTAGTACTGGCGCAGCCACTGGCATTGGTGACGGTGACCGAGTAAAGCCTACCTGCATTCACCAGCGCCGTGCCTGAGTTTGGGCTCTGGGTGAGGATTCCAGAACCGCTGAAGACGTAAAACGTACCACCCCCAGCGGTTAGGGTCACGCTGGTCTGAGCGCAGGTGATCGTACCGCTAGCTACCAAGGCAGGAGTGGGCGTTGGGTTCACCGAGACGGTCTGACTTGTGGTGGCCGAGCAACCGTTGACATTGATATAACTGTAGACTACCGTATGCTGGCCCACCGACAAACTACTGGGTGAAAAGGTCAGGGCAGTCGTTCCGTCAACGGTGAACACCCCCCCGGAAGGCGACCCGCTTAACGAAACGGGGGCCGCATCCTGGCAATAGCTGGCCTTTAACCCGTCAATCGTAGGGGTAGGCAGGGCGTTGACCGTCAGGCTGACGCTGGTAGTAGCCCTACAGCTGGGACTGCCGTTGCCCACCGTCACCGAGTAGAGCCCGCTGCTGGTGGCCGTCAGGCTCGGCGTTTGTGTGGTGGCCGTAAAGCCCCCAGGCCCATTCCATTGATAGGAGGTACCAGTGGTAACGCTCAGGCTAACGGGGCTCTCCGCGCAGACGGGGTTGGGACTGGCCTTGGCCAGGGGTAGAAAAGAGTCACTGCCCGCCCCGCTGTTGCAAAAAGCCGCAAAGTTACCCCCGCCGGGCAAATTAGAGTTACTAGCGAAACTTACAGTTTTTCCACACAAAGCGGTATAACTGGCCGGAAAGCAGCCGCTTAACTGATTGTTATTCAAAAGAAGACCTTGCAGGTTGGTCAAAGCTGACACACTGGCCGGTAGGGGTCCGCTGAGTCCACTGTGATTGAGAAACAGTGCCTGGAGCTGGCTCAACTGGCCCAGGCTGGTAGGGAGGGTGCCTCCTAGGGTGGTTTGGCTCAGGTTAAGGATTCGCAGGGCTGTCAGGTTACCAATGCCGGAGGGAATGCCGCCGGTCAGCCCGCTGTTATTGCCGATTTCCAGAAGGGTTAGCCCGCTCAACCCACTTAGACTAGCTGGAATGGTGCCGACCAGGTTATTGTTCAGCAAGCTCAATTCGGTTACCTGACCATTGGTGCAGGTGACCCCATACCAGCCGCAGGGCGAGCAGCCGGTGAGCCAGCCGGTCTTGTTGGTCCACCCCGCCCCGCCCGTCGCGTTGTAGAGATCAACCAGGGGCTGATAGTCGGGGCCAAAGGGATTCACTGTCAGACTAAAGACCGTGGATGTAACACTGTTGCAAGCATTGGTGATCACCACCGAGTAACTGCCCGCCTGAGCGGTCGTAACGCCCGGCAGCGTCAAGGTAGCGTTTTGCTGGGCGGTTCCTAGTGAGACGCCATCTTTGTACCACTGGTAGGTGGGACTAGCCCCACTCACTGAAACGGTAGCCGTAACGGTGGCTCCCTGGCAGACGGCTGTACCCCTGGGTGGTTGCTGAGTGATGCCTAGGATGGCGGAGGTACCCTGATACTCATAAGCCCCCATATCGATAATTCCGCTATTGAATCGCCGGGGATTTCCCACTAGATCGGTTGAGCCAGTGTTGACTGAATTATCACCCACATTGATCAGTGGGGAGCAGGCCTTGAGTTGCAGGTTGCCGTTAGGGGCATCGGCAAACAAGGGGTTTATTGACCGGTTGCCATCGCCCGCTTGAACACCATCCTGGGAATCGGTATAGCGGTAGGTGGGATTGGCGTCATCCTCATTACGAACTGCAGGTGCCTGGTTACCCCACAGAATGCAGTTGGTAAGTGTAGGGCTTGTCGTGCCGTAACGCCCATAATTATACATCGCTCCCCCCTGACGACCAGCAGAATTTCCACTAAAACTACAGTTAATGAGTGAGGGATTTGCATTATCGCTAAACCCATAATTATACATCGCTCCCCCTTGATTGCCAGCAGAATTTCCGCTAAAACTACAGTTGGTAATCGTGGGACTACAGCGACCATTAAACAACGCTCCTCCTTGACTGCCAGCAGAATTTCCACTAAAACTACAACTAGCCAGATTGCCTGTTGCGACGCCGACGACATACAAGCCGGCTCCATCATCTTTCGCAGTGTTTTGGCTAAAAAAGCAATTGGTTAGGTTAACAGACCCCTCAATGATAAGGGCCCCACCCCCATCTTTGGCCGCGTTGTTGATGAACTGCACCGACCGCAGGCTAATTGACGCATTGTTGGCAAACAGGCCTCCCCCACCGGACGTACCAAATTGATTACCTAGTGGCCGGGCATTACCCTGAGTAATCACCAGGCCATCCAGCACCACACCCGTGCTAAAGGTCTGCACTACTTTGTAAGTGTTATTTGCCAGCGTATTGTCACTATCAATATCCCCCGAGAAGGTCGTCGAAGAGGGATTGGTGGTCCGTGTGGTAGTACCCACCGTGTACCCTCCATAAACCTGTATTCCAGAAGTAATCGAGAAGCTGATGGTACGATCCGTAGTGGTGGTCGGTTTATAAAGTCCTGCTCCCACCAGAAAGGTGATGCTGCTGCAAGCAGTAGCCAGCGCCCCCTGCAAAGCCGTTCCCGAGAGGGCATTGCTCCAGTCAGCGCCGGTCTGCAAACCCGTTCCATTCTGAGTGACATACACCACCGAATTACACGGCAGCGGGTTTACACGGACGACCACGCTACTCACCGAGGAACAGCTTCCAGAAGTGGCCGTTACCGTAAAGGGACCCGCTACACTGACCGATATACTGGCCGTGCTTTGCCCAGTGGACCAACTGTAGGAGTTAGCTCCCGAAGCAGTCAACTGAATAGTTTGCCCCTGGGTAATAGTGAGTGAGGGATTAGCGGTGATGCTCACCGTGGGCGGGGGACTACTACTAACAACAGCTGTGCCGTTCATCGGCACAGGTCCAGCTGAACCAGAGGCTCGCACGGTGTAGGTGCCCGGTATGGTCTGGTTGCCAAAACTGATGGGGGCTCCTGTTCCAGGTACCGTATATTCCGGTAATAGTACATTATCACGATAGAGTTGATACGTAATGGAATTCTCAGAGCCTGACAGCCCCACATTAACACCGGCAGCTCCGCGGCAATAACTGCCTCCACCAGTCACTGTAAACTGGGTGGGCGAAAATACGCGCGGTGTAAACACGACCCTGGCGGTCTGGTCAATAGTCACACCATCTGCAATGGCGCTGTAAGTTACTGTGGTCGCTTGATTCGACGTGACCGAGAAGCTGATCTTACCCTGAGCGTTTGTATTATTGAACCTTCCTCCGCCGGTGTAGGGGTCGGAACTGACTGTAACTGGTACATTCACAACGGGGGCTCCCTGATCATCCCTTACCGTGACAGTAACAAGGACGAATAAATTAACCTCCTGTGTGGACGGGTTGGCTGTAACACTGGATTCACTAGCGGATACTTGAGCATGGAGGCGGTTAATGAGCCCTGTCACTAACGTCAGACAGCATAACAAAAGAAAAATGTGTTTCATGGGCATGAGTAGGCTTTAGTATAACTGAATATGTCCTATCTAGAGTAATCGATGCAGGTAATGAATAACCCGGCCTAGGAGCATCGCAGGTGGTCCTGGAGAGCCAGATCAATTTTCTTTGAGCGCCCATTGACAAGAGTTGACTAAAGGATGGTGATACTGCCGTTCTGTAGCCAGCCGCAGCGGCTGGCCTTACCTCCACTACTGGTGCTACTGGTAGGCAGGGGACAGGTAACCACGTGCGGATTAGCTGCTGTAGCTGATGCGTCCGCATTGGCATCCAGGATGGCCGGTCGAAGGGAGCCCGCCCCGGCGTTGGCCGTGGTGGTGACGGGATAGGTAGTCGCCTGAGTGCTGAAAGCCAGCAGCCCAGAGCTTAGCAGGAGCCCCGCCAGGCGGGAAGCGGGATGCTGTAAAACAGAACGGAGGGTTAAAAGTCTTTTCATACGAAGTTTAGAGTAAGCAGTGAATCATTGATGAACAGAATCGGGGTAGGGGTCTCGCTAAGGTACTGCCCCCCAGCCGTGGGAGAAGCGAAACCAACTAGCTATACATGACCAACTAGCTAAACATGCGAAAGGGGGTAATCTTGTCCGCACCGGCGTTTGGTGTATAGGCTGAGAATCGGGTTAAACTCGAACGGGGTTACTTGTATTGGGGCTGGCTAACTCATTGGACCCAGTCAACTGGATCGGGTCCTGAGCTTAACGTATCCGCGCCCACGAATGGTCGTTTGCAGGCCGGTCAGTAGACATTCCTGGTCAGGGGGCTGACCCAATGACGACAGACTTGCCAGCGCATGGCCGCCCGGGGGCGTCGAGCACTACCGGGGTGTAGGGCTGTCAGACCTGAGCCGACCCTGGATCGTCCACAAACTTCGGTCATCGGACCGGCTTGCTCTGTCACTCCTGTCACATCGACTATAAATCCTGTCGCATCCCCCCAAAAAAATAGCCCACTTCCGGGCTATTTGGCGACAAAAAGAAGGATGGGGCGGGTTAGTTCGGACGGGCGGAGTAATCCGATGGGGGCAACCCATATAACTCCCGGAAGCACTTGGTAAAATAAGACGGGCTCTCGAAGCCCACCAGATACCCCGTTTCGGCGATGGGACGCCCCAGGCGCAGGTACTCACTGGCTCGATTGAGCCGGTAATTCCGGATAACTTCATTGACCGACAAATCGGTGAGCGCCTTCAGTTTGCGGTAAAGATGCCCCCGGCTCATGCCGACCTGGATAGCCAGCTCCTCCGCCCCGAAGCTCGAATCGTCGAGCTTGCTATCCAGTATCCGGTAGATCTGCTCCATAAAGGGGTCAGGCTCCCCTTCAATGCCGGGTTCCTGGGCGGGTCCGGGCAGCGTGTTGAGCTGGGTTTTTAGTCGGTCACGCTGGCGTTGTTGCCTCTCCAGCCGATTACGCACCCGTAATTGCAGTTCGCTCACCAGAAAGGGCTTCGTCAGGTAATCGTCGGCCCCCAGGCTTAAGCCCTGGAGTAGGCTATCGACGGCCGCTTTGGCCGTTAGCAGCACAATGGGGATGTGGTTGGTCCGCTGGTCAGTTTTCAGTCGCCGGGTCATCTCGAACCCATCCATCAGCGGCATCAGCACGTCCGAGAGGATCAAATCAGGCACCAGCGCCAACGCCTGCTCTATCCCATCGGCGCCGTTGGCAGCCCGGTACGTTTGGTACAACGGGGGGAGGCTTCGGAGGATAAAATCCGCCAACTCGTCATTATCCTCCACCAGTAGCACAACGGGCTGGCTGTCGGCTCGGTCAGTGGGCAGGGGCTGGTTCTCGTAATCGGCACGAGCGCTCAGCGACTCGGCAGCAGTCGGTGGCGGGGCAGGCATCGCTGGTGCATCGGGGCTGGTAGCTGGCGGAACCGATCGATAGGGTAACTGCACCACAAACGTAGTGCCGGTACCGACCGCACTGCGTACCTCGATCTGCCCCCCCTGGATAACCACCAGCTCATGCACCAGCGACAGGCCGATACCCGTACCCTCGGATTGTTTCGTACTCGAATCATCAACCTGAAAGAAACGGTCAAAGATATGGGGTACCTGATCGGCAGCGATGCCGATACCCGTGTCGGCGACGCTGATCTGCACCCCGGAATCCATCGCCCGTAGAGCCACCTGCACGCTGCCCCCGGCGGGCGTAAATTTGAGGGCATTGGCGACCAAATTGTAGACGATACGTTCCAGTTTGTTTTGATCAAACCAGTAGTCCCCGGGTAGCTCATGCTGGTAGCGCAGGGTAATCTGTTTGGCTTCGGCCTGCCCTTGAAATGACTGCAGGATTCCCCCGACCACTGGCCCCGGCTCCCCCCTGGACTCATTGACCGCCATGGCCTTCGATTCAAGCCTGGACAGATCCAGCAATTGGTTAATTAACTCCAGCAGCTGATAGGCATTTTTTTCAATGGACCGCAGGGCCCGCTGGGCGTCCGGCTGGGGATAGGCCTGCTGTAATTGCTGCGTGGGGGCCAGAATGAGCGTCAGAGGGGTTCGGAACTCGTGTGTAATGTTGGCAAAGAATCGTGTTTTCAGCTCATCAACCTGGCGCAAGGTCGCGGCTTCGAATTCCCGACGGGTCAGTTGCTGGCGAAGTTGCTGGCGTCGGTGCCAGCTCTGAAAGGCCCAATAGGCCAATCCGCCACTCATCAGCAGGATCAGCGCCCAAAACCAGGCTTTTTTCCAGACCGGCGCGTTCACCTCGATTGTCAGGGTAGCCATAGCCTCCGACCAAACACCGGCAGCAGCCCGCTGATTGACCTGTAGGCGGTAGCTACCGGGGGAGAGGTCGTAGCCAACCGTTACGTCAACGCCCGTCACGACTTGCCAGGGCTGGCCAGTACCCAACAGCCGGTAGCGAAACCGGGCGGGTTGGGGAGTAACCCGGGGGGCAAATCGCAGGGTAAGCGAATCCGCATCCCAGACCCTTAGCGTGGGGTGGCCTAGCGAATCCCGCTCCAGTCGCTGGTCAGTCGTCGAGGTTTCGAGTCGAATGCCGTCAATGAACACATCGAGTAGATTCAGGGCCGGGACAGCCCGCACCTGATTTAAATCGTATTCGCACAGACTCGCCCCCCAGCTGATCCAGAGCCGATTGGTTCCCCGGGCCTGCGAGGTATGAATCGACTGGATGGGGTGCATGGGCGAGTTAAATTCTACCCGTTGCATTTGCCCCTGAGGGCGGTAGCGGAACACCCCGTTATGGGTTAGAAAGTACGTATTCCCCTGGCTGTCGAGGTGAAAATCAAAAATTTCCTGCACCGAAAACACGTGGGTGGAGGGAATCAGGCTTACCCGGCCAACTGCTCCGGTTGCCGGGGTAATGAGGTTGATTTGATTGTCTAAACCCACCACGATTGTTCCGTCGGGACGGGCTTTAATACCTAATGTATAAAACTCGCTCAGCGACTGGGCGGGATAGAGCGCATTAAACCCGTAATAGGCGGATTGGCGGGTAGCCGGATCATAGTTGTAGACGCCCTGCACGGTGGTAAACCAGATGAGGCCCCGACGATCCTGGGTAATCCAGCGGACGTGTAATTTTTCGGTAATGACGTGATCGACAGCATAGGTCCTGGGATTTACCCGCAACAAGCCCCGGCCCCGCAGTCCGACCCAGAGAAAGCCTTCCGCGTCGACATAGACGTAGTTACAGCCGATTTCGGCCAGGTACTGCTTGACTAGTGGAGTCGAATCGGGCAAGCGGACCATGCGGTTGGCTTGCCGATCAATGTAGGTGAGGGTATTGCCCGTCTTGGGTTTACACCAGATCCGACCATCGGGCGAGGGCATGACATCATAGTAAAAGTCACCCTGTGGAAGATCCGGATCATGATAAGTCTGGAACCGTCGCCCATCAAAACTAGTGACTCCATTGGCGGTAGCCAACCAGATCGTACCCGTGGCATCCTCGGCCATACCATTGGTGAGGGGATCCAGCGTAGGCGGCTTGGCAATTTGGCGAATCAAGCGGGGCATGACTTGTTGGGCCTGAAGGGGATATTGGCCCAGGCCCATCAGCAGCAACAGAGCCACCACGATCGGGTTGATTCGACTCATCGCTTTGTTCTGATCGTTGCCTCCAGATCAAGAACTAGCCTGTCAACGCTGGCGAAGGAGCCAAAAAGAGACTTTCTATCGACTGCTGGAGAGACCTTGAAATAGGGTTCTCTGTAATCATATCGGCCATCTCGAAGGGTGATCTGGCCGGATGGCTGAAAATCGGGCTGATGGGGGATGGGAGAAGCCATCAAGGCCAGCCAACTTGACGGCCGATCCCAAATCAGATCGGCACAAGCACGTTGCTGATTGAAACGAAAGGGCCCGCGGAACGAAATGAGGAATCCATTCGAGCGGCAACTGTGTATTTTATTGGCTAGGTGAGCCAATAACCAGGTTTGTTCCATTGAATAGCCGGAAAAAATTTACCAGAAAGTAACTAGTTACTGGTGAATAATCAACTCGTCCACCTGATTTGTTTAATAAAACCAAAAAGGCATTGCCTGATGATGGGGGAAATTTTACCTCTTCAGCTGCTCAAGTTTGTGACTGTCAGCGAGCTTCTACAGGGTAGTTTTGATAAGCTGACCGAGCGTTAAGTTAGGGGAATCACAAATAGAGCGAAAACCGGACAACCCTGTCTAGCGGAAGTAGCTGGTTTAACGAAACTTCTGGCGTAGATAACTGATTCCAGTTAACAAGATCGATGCTGCCCGTGTAGCGTGGACGAAAGACAAGTGCTTTTGGGGTAGATTCTGCAAGTAACCAAGCCGGATACGATACCTAAGAACCCTCTCAACTCCCACCACCGCCGGGGTTTAGCCTATCCATTCACCGGTTTTGTCAAAGTACACCCCTACCAACGCTTTGTTTCAAGCGCTCAGTTGAGGCCTTTAAACGGCACTCATCGTCGGGGTTTGATCAGGTTACGAGGATGCTTCTAACAGCAAAATAGACCAGAGCCACACTTGACAATTAACGCCAATGGTTCCTAGTTGAGAGGAAGCAGATGTAGAATACCTTTTTCGTCTCACGTAGGAGCGTTATTATGAGACAATAGCTCGTTTCGGTTGGCTGCCAGGAGTAACCAAATAGCCTACCACTGAACTGATGACCGACCCTCAAAACCTGAGATATACCCGCTCGATAAGCCGAGGGCTCAGCTCTTCAGATGAGCTAATTACCGCCTAGTCTCAACCCACTACCCCCACCAAACGTCAATCGACCCGTGGTACTATAGATCACCCACAAGGCTTGCCCCTGGTAAGTGGCCGGTAAACTCACCGCATGATGCAAGGTTACTGTATCCCAGATCAGCGGCACTCGCCCACACGACCACACACTCCCATCGGTCCACTCGCCCGCCTTCACACTGTACAGGCTCGGCACCGTCACAGAGGTGGTGGCGGTGGCCACTTGT
The DNA here is from genome assembly GCF_014699005.1 of Spirosoma profusum. GTDB lineage: Bacteria > Bacteroidota > Bacteroidia > Cytophagales > Spirosomataceae > Spirosoma > Spirosoma profusum. The sequence continues at coordinate 1,836 of NZ_JACWZY010000069.1, read as the reverse complement.
CCCTGGCTGCTGACCGTCAGGGTGAAGGTTTGTACCCCCGAGCCGGTGACTGTCAGGCTCTGGCTAAAGGCCGAGGTGGTGGCCGTGCCGCTGAGGGGGGCGCTGCCGTTAGAAAGGGTGTAGCTGTAGCTGCCACTGAAGTTACTCACGCTGGCTGTCACCGCCAGGAGTTGACCCGCACAGACAGGAGTAGGACTGGCCAATAAATTAGTGAGGGTGAGGACAAGGGGACCATTGAGCCGTACACTTCCGGTGGAGCTCCGCGAATTAGCGGTCACAAAGTCCAGATCTCCGTCCCCATCCACATCCCCCAACGCCACGCTATAGGGTAGATCCCCTACCGCAGGGTCCGGGTTAGTGGCCGGAGCGGTGAAGTTACCCGACCCATTATTGAGCCGTACACTGACGGTGGAGCTGCTAAAATTAGCGGTTACAAAGTCCAGATCCCCGTCTCCATCCACATCCCCCAACGCCACGCTATAGGGTGTACTCCCTACCCCCGGCTTAGGGTTAGTAGCCGGTGGGGTGAAGTTGCCCGACCCGTCGTTGAGCCGTACACTCACGGTGGCGTTGCTCGCATTAGCGGTCAGCAAGTCCAGATCCCCGTCCCCATCCACATCCCCCAACGCCACGCTATAGGGTTGAAGCTCTACCGCAGGGTTAGGGTTAATGGCCGGAGCGGTGAAGTTGCCCGACCCATTATTGAGCCGCACACTGACGGTGGAGTTGCCAAAATTAGCCGTGAGCAAGTCCAGATCCCCATCCCCGTCCACATCCCCCAACGCCACACTAAAAGGACCACTGCCCACCCCAGGGTCCGGGTTAGTGGCCGGTGGGGTGAAGTTGCCCCGTCCGCCCCCCCCACCCCGGTGGTGAACTGGTGGACCTGACCCCGGCTCAGCCGAGCACCCGTGGTGCTCTGGATGGCCGTCGTGCTGGTGACAAACACGGTCTCCCCCGGCTTGAAATCTAAAGTTGGGTTAAAGGTGAGTGTGCTGCCGCTCACGCTGGCGCTGCCTCCCTGCCCACTGCGCAGCAGGCCACCCCGCTGGGCACTGAACATCCGCAGGCCGCTCAGGCTGGCGGCATTGGTGCTTAACGATTGACTGAAGGTCAGGGCCACGTTGGTCGTTGGGAGCGCCGAGCGGGCATTGCGAACGGGATTACGCCCGGTGAGGGTCAGACTCTGGCCACAGGCAAGCTGGACCAGCGGGCACAGGGCCAGCAGCACTCCCAGTCGGAAGTAGGCATGTTTCATCAGCGTAGATTAATTAGATTATAGGATGATGTATGGCCCAGCCGGCTGGATTACCGCAGGCCATTGGCCACTACCAGCCCAAGCGGCCAGCCCGGTATTTGCCGGCTATGACCCAGGCAAAGGTAGGGGATGAACACCCTTGCCGACGATAACAAATGATTCAAATGCGATAACAAATGGTTCATCTTGAGCCCCAATACCCAAAAAACGGGGCAAGGCCGTTTCAGTAGTTTTCGGTGAAACCCTGGCGGTTACGCACCGGGAAGGTATGCCGATGGGCAGCTCAATAGCTAGCTAGTGGCTATGGAATTGATGGAACCGCGGTGGTCGGTCGGAATCTACACCACCTGTGAGGGAGCAATGGAGTGCTAGTAAACCCAGGCTTTGGCCAGCCTGTGGTATATGGAAATGAGGACTTCACGTTACATGTTGAGCGCCAAAGTCGGACTCGTTTACCCTCTCTTTTTTCGCCCCATTTATGAACAAGAGAATTGGCGTCGTCTTACGTAGGAGCATTTTTTGAGAATCTATGATATTTTAATATCTGTCAAACTCTACGAGTGCCTATGCAATGTTAA
>NZ_JACWZY010000068.1 GCF_014699005.1 Spirosoma profusum | reverse complement strand
GCCTGCGCAAAGCGGTCGAGCGCATTCTAAGTCAGGTCGGTCAAGAATACACCATTACTTTTGCTTAACCCCTTAAGGATCACCAAAGCACTTACAAGTATCTCTTCTCCTTTTCCACAATGGTCCACTTTCGGCTGACAATATATAGTCAAATTTGTGACAGAGGGTGTCGCCAGTGCCTAGGCCAAACTGGCCGCTGGGGATCGTGCCGTAGGGGTATAGGCGGAGCCGGCATTGCTGAGCAATGCAAAGAACTAGGACTGCTGGACGAAATTCAGATTCATTTGTTGCCCGTCTTGTTGGCAACCAATTTTGATCTGTTTGAGCATCTGGGTTCGGAGCCGATGTCCTTAAAGCAACTACGTGTTGTTGAAACAGTTGGTGTAACACACCTGTGGTATCAGATTATCAACTAAATAGACGCACATTGTCTGATCAGCCTGACAAGTAAGCATGAGTTAACCAATTTAAATGGACTGTCAGGCTGAGCCTGCCGAAGCCCATATCGTCAGCAATATTCTGTAAATGAATTAGTTATTTTGCCTATTAATCCATTATTCACATTAATGTATGTCCTGAAATTGAATGCTTGTGCGGGCACTCAATACTATCGCACAAGCATTCAATTTCCGTATAAGACACTTAGTAAGCCGGTACGAATAAAACGGCATCGGCTACGACGGGACCATCGGGTTGTTTGGCTACGATTTCAACCGATGAAGTTTTTCCTTTGGGTAAGTCGTACTCGCCCAGTGAAACCCATTCACCGGTGGTTTGGCCTACGACTACGATATCAGCCGGTTTAATAGGGATGATTTTGTTCGTCTTGCCATTCGAAACGGTAATGCCTAATTCGGTCGCACTTTTAGCCAGACGAGGAAAATAGGTGTAAATGTGGTATTTACCCGCTTTGGCAACGTCAGGCGTAAACTTCACCGAACCACCGGTCGATTCTTCATTGATCAGGTACGACGGGCCATAGCCACCTTTGAGTTTCGTTTCGAGCCGCCACGATCCTGTGGTTACTACGTTGGTTTTGTTATCATTATCGACCAGAATTTCGGGAGTGCTGCCATCGGCCAGTGGGTCAGATTTTAGTTTTTGCTGAAGTTTGGCAACGTCGATTTTCTGAACGCTGGTTTTGCCATCAATCGCCATCGCAGCCGCCAACGCCGTCGACTGACCCAGCACCATAAATACGGGTTCCATTCGAATCGAACCGTAAGCGATGTGCGATGCCGACAGACAAACCGGAACCAGCAAATTCTGGCATTCGCTCTCTTTCGGAGTCAGGGCGCGGTACGAAATCGGGTAAGGGCCAAACCCGCCAATCTCTACGTTGCCTTCGTTCTTGGCCATCTTTTTGCCATTTTTCTCAATGACAATACGCTGAATATTATGCGAATCCATCGTATAAGCAGCCATTCCAACGCCGTCCGTCACCACTTCTTTCGCCTGACAGTTTGCCTGAGTCATTACGTAGGCACCCACCATCCGGCGGGCTTCACGTACATAGAGTTGTGGTGACCAGTTGCCATTATCCTTGTATTCGTCTTTCGGATAACCCCACTTCAGCATCTCCTGCCGAAGCTCTTCCGGAACCCGTGAGTCGTGCCCAATAAAGTACAGCAGACTCTTGGTGTACAATTCGTGGTCGCGGATGATTTGCATCCGTTTCTCATAGCTGCCATCAGGATACTCGTAATTCATCCCGATCATGTCGGTTGAGAAACCATTCCGATTGTTGATGTCGGTTTTGTTATTGGGCATCCGACTCCAGATGAAATAATCGTTGAGGGTTTTCCGATTGGATTGGGCCGCAATAAGCCGGGCCAATAGGTCGAATCGCGTGGAGTCGTAACCGACCGGGCGCGTGATGGGCACCTGATTGGCCGGATCCGACGAGAGACAGATACGATAATTGTAAGCCTGTACTTTGTTATCGCCCGTACCATTGGGTTCGAGCTTGGCTGGACTAACGCCCCAAATGAGCCCTGATTCGGGTTGCCCCGGTGTTTTGTAGGGGTCAATACCATCGGGAAGCTGGTGGCCCGTCATGAGCTGAACTCCGCTGATGGTTTCGTTGTACTTCGAATTGTCTTCGCGCCCAACCGTATACGATACGCCCGCTTTCGCCATCAGATCGCCTTCATACGAGCAGTCGATAAACATCTTCGCCCGAATGCTACGTTTCGCCGATGGATTGTCGGAGTTTTCTATAACGATTTCCTGAATTTGGCCACCGTTTTTCTTTACACTCGCCAACCGGTGCGAATACACTACGTTCACCTGACCACGTTTTACGTATTCGTTGAATAAATCCTCTGCTACGTGTGGCTCGAAGATCCATTGCTCAAACTTGCCGTAGTGCTTGCCGATACGTCGGTAATAATCGCGAGAGATACCGGTAATGGCGTATTTGTTGCCAATATCGGTCAGGCCAAGTCCGCCGGAGGTCATGCCGCCCAGGTGTTTACCCGGTTCGATCAGCAGAACGGTTTTCCCAGCTTTTCGGGCGGTGTAGGCGGCTATGACGCCACCGGACGTACCACCGTAAACACAGATATCGACCTGTTGCTGAGCAGTGGCCGAAAACGTCAGAAGAAAAGAAAGACAGAATAGTGTTACGTATCGCATAATGTAAACTGAGATAATGATCACCTTATTTCGCTTGTAAAGCGGCTAACTGATTCGCTTCAAAATTGGCGTCGGCGGTGTTGATGCCTTTGCTATAAATCAGAATTGCTTTTTGCAGAAGCAATGATTTCTGCAAGTCAGCAATCGATAAATCATGCACCGACTGGCTTTTCTGAACGCATAAGGCGGCAGCCGTTCCGGCAGCTTGGCCGAGAGCCATCCAGCAGGGTTCCATACGTAGTGTTGAGAAACCGATGTGCGTGGCCGATGCCGGAACGGGTGCCAGCAGATTCTCAAGCGGTGAATCGGGAACAATAACCCGAAACGGTACGGTGTAAACGGCCGATGGGTAGCTGATAAAGCCATCTAAATGAATACGTCCCGGTTCCCGTTTCCGAACAGCGTGGGAATCAAGCGCGTAGTGACTGGCCGTGATGCTATCGGCGTGCAGGGGCGGACGTTCGCCGGGTTTTACGGGCTGCGCGTCCTGCGCTTTGAAAATGTATTTTCCCTTCATCCGACGACCTTCTCGAACGTAGAGCTGCCGGGGAAAATGGCCGTTGTCGGTGTATTCGTCTTTAGCCCAGCCCCATTCCAAACACTCTTTGCGAAACCACTCAGGTAATTCGGAGTCATTTTGAGCGAAGTAAAAGAGCCCTTCGGTGTATTCCCGTAATCGTTGAGCAAAGCGGTCGCGCCATTCCCAGCCTGACGTTGGATAGGGCCAGTTTTCTTCCGGTAAATCGGTCGAGATGAACGCGTGATGCTGGTTGTTGCCATCGTTTTTACCGTTGGGCAGCTTCACCATGTTCGTTAACCACGCAATACCTTTTGGCATGCCGGGCACGTTAGGACGTACACCCGCTTTGGCGTTACGTTCATTCTCAGCCTTCTGCGCGTCCGTGAGTTTCGACATCGCTACGCCCGTGTAATGGCCGGTTTTGACGTCGTTAATCAACGATACGTATTCTTGCCGATTGTAATTGGCGGGCTTCTGAATTTTAACCCGAATTTTCGGATCATTGGTCACGCAAAGACGATAGTTGTACGATTGCACGGCATTGTCGCCTGCGAACGTAGAACCTGGCCCTTCTGACCCTGCCCAATATTTGTAAACCCGACCTGCACCCACTTCGCCATATTCAGATTTACCTTCGCGACCCAGAAAAAACGGTACGCCCGCAGCCGCTATCAGGTCGCCTTCATACGTAGCATCAAGGAAAAAACGCCCCTGATACGTTTCTGGCTTCTTTGTCGTTCGGTTCAGCACACGAATCCCCTGAATCCGATTGTTCTGAATGGTCAGATTTTCGGCCTCAAAATCGAATTGCCGCATGGTCATTACGGTCACATTGGGGCTTTCTTTCAGGAAATCATTGAAGATTTTGGCTGCTGCCGATGGCTCAAAATGATAGCCGTCCGCACAGTCTTTCGCCTGTTGCGAATCAGCACCGTATTTTGCTACGTAGTGCGCTTTGATTCGATTCACAAATTCGAGAAACAGACCACCTGTTGCGCCCCGCGTAGCAATGTCGGTAGCACCAAGGCCATTGGCGGGTAAGCCGCCGATATGGGCAGTACGTTCCAGAAGCAGCGATTTTTTTTCCATTCGGGAGGCCGCTACAGCCGCCATGATGCCGCCGGGCGTTCCTCCAACAATTATTAAATCATATTCATTGTCGGCCAGCAGCGTCGATGAGCCAGCGTGCAATTCGGAAAGGCCGGCTGTTAGGGCAAGACTGCTCAGGCCAGAAACTTTTAAAAAATGACGTCGGGTTGTGGGCATAAGGAATAATGAGGAAAATAAACAATGGCTAATGAATCTGTTTGAACTTTCGAGAAACGCCGTAAATGAGTGTTTTGTCATGCTGAGGAACGAAGCATCTCAACGTATCCAAACCAACTTGCCAGGATACGTTGAGATGCTTCGTTCCTCAGCATGACAAAAATCGCTACATCTTATAAGTTTAAACAGGTTCAGTATGATGACGACTTCTCATTCTACATTTTTCCATTGTCTATTGTATTCATCGAATCAATAGCCAGGATTTTGGGTAAGTGCCTTATTTGTTACGGTTTCAATGTAAGGAATTGGCCACAGATAATCCCGGTCGGCTTTGAAAATCCGAACTTCGACTACGCGCATGTCGGCTCTGTTGGGTACCGCACTATAATCGGGCGTACCGTTGGCGTCGATGATGGGAGCCGTGGTCAGCAAACCTTTCGGAATACGGCCCAGGAAGTTGCCTGCCAGCAGTTTATCGGCAAGTTTCCACCGACGAATATCCATCAATCGAAAGCCTTCGTTCGTTAATTCATATTTGCGCTCCTTCCGAATAATCGAGCGAAGTTCAGCCTGCGTTTTCCCGGTTTTAATAGCAGGCATATTTACCGAAGGCCGCTGACGTACCAGGTTGATAGCATCGTATACCGACTGGTCGATCTGATTCGCTTCAATTTTTGCTTCGGCGTACGTGAGCAAAACTTCAGCGTATCGAATCAGGCTAATGTTCAGTTCCGAATTGCTACGGTCGTCCTTGTCGGTCATGTCGGTGTATTTCCGCCAGCAATAGCCGGTATACGTAGCAAATGCGTGAATAGCATCCTGATTATCAACGCGGGTATTGGTGGTGTAGTTGATTGTTTTTACGCTGTCTTTGTGCGTTTCAAACTTGAAATTGAAGTAGTTAGAGCCTGGAACGGCCACCGTAAAATCGAGCCGGGGATCGCGGTTTTTGAACGGATCTTTCGGATTGTAGAGCGGAGATTTATCAATCGTTAAACCATCTGTACACTCGTAGGCATCCACTAGCACCTGGCCGGGGACTTTGTTCGACGCTCCCTGCGCATTCCGCGATAGAAAGTTCTGTGGCGTTGCGTGAATTACTGTACTGGTTTTCAGATACTGTAAGGCGAAAATAATCTCGTTCGAAGTCTGGCCCGCATACGAGAAGAGTTGACCGTAATTTGTATGCAGTTTATGGTAATTCAGGTCCATCACCGCTTTCGCGGCTGTGGCTGCATCGGCCCATTTTTCATTGTAGAGTGCAGTACGGGCTTTTGTTGCCAAAGCAGCTCCTTTCGTAGCCCGACCTACGTTTATGCCAGAATAGCTAACGGGTAAATCTTTGGCGGCAGCGTCCAACTCGCTCATAATGAACGTAACACATTCTTCTTTTGTACTTTTTGGTACCTGCGATTCTGAAAGACCTATCGTTTTGGTAACCAGCGGAACACCGCCAAACAGTTCGATCATGTAGTGGTACATATAAGCACGCACAAAACGGGTTTCGGCCCGGTAGCGAGCCTGCAACATAGCATCCATCTTGCCGTCGAGCTTGCCCATGTTGTCGAGAATGAAGTTGCAGCGGCCGATGATTTTGTAGGAGTTGTCCCACACTGATTTCGAAAAACCATTGTTGCTGTCGTGGCTGCCTTTCCCGATTTGCTGCAACGTACTGTTGTTACGGTCCCAACCCAGATCCGTGCAATCGTCGAGCAATAGCTGCGTCGGCATGTTGTCGGTTGGGTGGAAATTCATGCCTTTGTAACAGCCATTTACGGCCAGTTCCAGTTCGCTGGCATTAGCAAAATACGACTGGTCGGCGGGACCTTCCAGCGGGTAACGTTCGAGGTAATCTTCGCAGGACGTAGTGCTCAGTGTCAACGCGACTGCCAGAAACCAGTAGTGTATTTTTTTCATTTGTAAAGTCTTTTGAGAGGATATAACTGCCCGCTTGTGCTTAGAAATTGACGTCGATACCGAAGCTGTACATTTTAACCTGCGGATAACTACGTCCCGTACCAACCGGCGATTCTACGTCGTAACCATCCCAGAATTTATCGAAGGTGAGTATGTTCTGACCATTCGCAAACACACGGATGTTGTTGATACCGATACGTTGCGTCAACGTAGTAGGAATCGTGTAGCCGAGCTGAATATTTTTCAGGCGCAGATAGGCCGCGTTACGTAGCCAGAAGCTCGAGTTCTTTTCGTTGTTCGCTTCGCTGAACGCCAGTCGGGGGAACGTAGCGTTCGGGTTTTCGGGTGTCCAGTGATCTTTATGTTGTTCCTGCACGGTGCCGCCCAGAAAGAACGGCATAATGCCCTGCTCATTCAATAAACCGTCGGCTTTGCCAACGCCCTGAAGCACTACGTTCAAACTAAAACCTTTATAGTAAGCATTTAACGTAGTGCCGTAGGTAAAGCGGGGAATGGTGCTGCCCAGTACTACGTTATCATCCCCATTGATGATGCCATCGCCGTTTTGGTCCTTGTATTTAATGTCGCCGGGTTTGATGACGCCAAACTGCTGCGCGTGAGAGGCCACCTCGTCAACTGTCTGAAAAAGCCCTTCAGCCTGTAAGCCGTAAAGTGACTGGATCGGATAGCCTTCGCGGTTGGCCTGTAAGCTTATCGTATTTACACCCCGTAAATCGACTATTTTGTTTTTAACATCCGAAATATTGAAACCTATATCGTATCGAAAATCACGAATGGCGCCTTTGTAATTAAGACCCAGTTCCCAGCCTTTGTTTTCAACGACACCTGCATTCTGATACGGCTTTCCTAGTCCGATAATGGCTGGAATGTCCAGATCAAGCAAAATGTCCCGCGTTTGTTTGTAGTAATAATCGGCGGTGATCGACAGGTTCGAAAATAACGTAGCGTCTATACCGAAATCAGTCATTTCGGTTGTTTCCCAGGAGATTTCGGAGTTTGCCAACGTATTGAGAGCCACTACGTTAACAATCTGTTTTCCAAGCGTATAAGGACCAAATTGCAGCGACGACATGAATGGGTAATTACCACCCTGAATGTTCTGATTACCCAATTGCCCCCAGGAAGCTCTGAACTTTAACTCGTTGAGCGTACCCAAAAGCGGCTGCATAAACGCTTCCTGCGAGATACGCCAACCGGCCGACACCGATGGGAAAAAGCCATACTTACGTCCTTTTGCAAATCGTGACGAACCATCGTAACGGGCGTTGGCTTCGAAGAGGTATTTCTGTTTGTAGTCGTAGTTGATACGTCCGAATGCCGACTGTAATGCCCATTCAGATGCGCCACCCGACGCCCGCTGGATATCCGACGCACCCGCGTTTAACACCTGATAGTCAGGCAGTAGAAACCCTTCGCGATAGCCTGTTACGTTATCGTTTCTAAAATCCTCGCGTGAGAAACCACCCAATATTTTTAGCCCGTGTTCGCCGAAAACTTTTTCGTAGGTAAGGGTTCCGCGCAACGTAGTGTACAACGAACGATTACTAACTTCAGTCAGGCTGCTTTTGGCGGGCGACAGAAAGCTGGGGGTTCCATCCGGCTTGAACGTCTGCACCATCTTGGCAAAGGTCTTATCGATAGAGAGCGCATATTTTGGCGAGTAAGCGATTTCGGCGGTCAATCCCTCAATCGGTTTATAGACTAAAGCCGCGTTGAGCATGGCATACGGACTGTTATTTTTTCGGGTGCCGCCGTCCCGCGCCACGGCAATCGGATTATCACCATTCCATCCCTCGCCCCAGCTGCCATTAGAGTTGATACCCAGCTGATTAGCAGGAATCCGGTTCATCCAGTGAAAAACGTACTCCGAGCCTTCGCCTAATTGGCCGCCACGCCCTGGTTCAGTGGTTGTAGCGGCTACGATTTGTAAGTCGGCGCGGGCGCTGAACTTTTTGGAAATCTGGATGTCGGTATTGTTCCGAAGTGTATACCGCCGAAAACCGGAGTTTTCAATCACGCCTTTCTGATCCAGATAACCCACCGACGTGAGAAAGCGAATTTTCTCGCTGCCGCCATTAATGCTGAAAAAGTGGCTTTGCTGCAAACCTGAACCGGTCAGTACTTCGCGCTGCCAGTCAGTATCGGGGTATAAATCGCGGTTGGTAGCGCCCAGCGTACGGTATTTCTGAATCAGATCGTCGGAATACAACGGCGAACGGCCCACGTTGACATAGGCTTCATTGGTCAGCAGCATATGGTCGATGGCGTTGGCCATTTTAGGCAAATTGGTAGGTGTTTGCCAGCCGATGTAGTTGTTGTAATTCATCGAAATCCGGTTCGCTTTCGCGCGTTTGGTCGTCACCAGAATAACGCCATTGGCCGCCCGCGAACCATAAATCGACGCCGAAGCGGCATCTTTCAGCACCGTAATCGACTCAATCAGATTCGGATCGATACTGTTCATAGAGCCTTCGATATTATCGATAAGTACCAGTGGATCAGGGTTGCCTATTGTTCCGACGCCCCGAATCCGGATGCTTCCTGCGTCGCCACCGGGCCGGCCCGAACGTTGTGTTACGGTAACACCGGGCATCATACCCTGTAAGGCCGACGATGTTTGACCAACAGGCCGACGAACAATGTCTTCGCTGGAAATGGTTGATACAGCGCCCGTTACGTTCACTTTCTTTTGTGTGCCGTATCCTACAACCACAACCTCCGACAGGGATTTCGTATCGTTTTCGAGCTTGATACCGATCATAGTGCGGTTGCCGACGGTCGTTTCCTGTGGTAGGTAACCCACAAAACTGAACACCAGCACAGCCTGTTCATTTGGTACGTTCAACTGGTAAAAACCTTTACTGTCGGTAGTCGTGCCGCGCGTTGTGCCTTTAACCACTACGCTCACCCCCGGCAAACCCGCTCCCGCTTCATCGATGACCGTACCACTGATACCGATATCTGCTACGTCGGGTTGGCGGGTGACAGGTGGCTCCGGTACGTTCAAAACCGTTTGTCCGTCGGACGTAACGGGCGCAGACGATGACTCGACGGGGTCTTCTTTTCGGACTGATACGTCTGCTTTCTCGCGGGGCGCTTCGATGATGACGTAGGTGTCTTTCCGGATTTTTCGAGCCCGTAAACCCGTGTTTTTCAGGAGATGATTCAAGTTTTTCTCCAGCGATACGTTCAGGTTCATTACGTCGGAGGAGACGTTTTTACCGACCATAATCCGGTCTTCAAATACAATTTCGACCCGATAATGACGCTGTAAATCAAGCAGTACGTTTTTGAGCTGGGTCTGCACGTTTCGATTGGCCTGACGCTGCACAACCTGAGCCGAAGCAAATGTCTGGCTAAAGCTGCTCAGCGGGAGGCCTGTACACGAAATCGTCAGCAGACTTAATTGGAGTAGGGTTTTCTTCATTGTTAGCCGTAAGAAAGAGGGCGGAAAATCAATTATCTTTTAAAATGGGAGTTGTTCCAGTGGAGTCGACCCGAAGTGTGAACGTAGCAGTCAGTAAATCAAGGAGTTCGTTGGCTGTTCGGGCGTGGAAATTACCAGAGATGCTACGTTGCGCGAGCGAATCATCGGCTACTTCCACTTTCAGGCCAAAATGCTCTTGAATCAGGTAGCAGGCTTCCCACAAAGACGTATTGCGAAACTGAAAAAGATGGCCTTTTTCGGAGTCGATGGCTTTTACTGGAGCCAACGGGCGTAGATGAATATTGCCTTGTTTGGTCAGCATGACCATTTCGCCGGGTTTCATGACCAGTTGCTGTTTCTTCGTATCGGTTTTGTAATCAACACGAATTTTTCCACGGTCCAGAACTACGTTGGTGCCTTGTTTACGCGCATAAACCGTAAACTCAGTGCCGAGCACCTCAACCTGAAACTGGTCGGACGTTTTGACAACAAACCGCTGATTATCCTGCTTGTGCGTTACGGAGAAACGAGCCTCGCCGATGAGAGAAACCTCTCGAACACGCTGCCGAAAACCGAAGCGCGGTACCTGAAGCAATGAGTTCGGTTTCAGGTTAACATGGGTTCCGTCTTCGAGCTGGATACTTTGTGTCTGGCCAGCCACTGTCTGATACGTTTGATACAGAATTTTACTACGTAGCGGGCTAATAGCCAGGAAGGCAATCAAAACCGTTGCAGCCACCAGATATGGACGCCAGCCGCCAGGAAAGAAAGGTGATGCAGTCGATACGTTGTCTGTAGCCACCGGTGCTTCGGTCTGGTCGAGCCGTTGCGAGAGTTTTGCGAAGGCTGCTTCCTGATCGGGTTGAAACTGGAGCGAACGCGTTTCCCACTCGAGCAGCCAGGCGTGGAAGGTTTCGGTATTGGCCGGATTTTTTAGCCATTCTTCCACCATTTGCCGTTCGAGCGGGTTTGCCTGCCCAGCCAGATAGGCAAATAAGTTCTGTTTCGATAACGAATGAGTCATATTCGTATAATTTGAATGAGAGACTTCAAAAGCCGTTTTTCCCCTTACTGAACTAAGAAAAAAGATTGAAAAGAAGTAGAAGTAGCGCCCATTCCTCACGTAGTGTCTGGCGCAGATGTTTCAGCGCTCGGGAGATGTGTACTTCCACCGTTCGGGGCGAAATCTGCAATTCGGCGGCTATCTCGTCGTATTTTTTATTCTCGAACCGGCTTAGCAGAAACACCCGGCGACATTGGGCCGGCAACTGACCAATGGCCTCATTGACAGCCAGAAAGAGGTTATTGAAATGTACTTCTGCGTCGGGTTGGGGGTGGTTGCCTGCCAGATGGTTTTCGGTGGTCGATTCAATGGAATCCGTTTTGCCGAACTCTTTGCGCAAATGCGTATATGCTTCGTTTCGAACCGCCGTGAACAGATAACTGATGTACGACGAATGGATTTTCCGGTATGCTTCTGAACGATAAAACTGGTAAAGAACTTCGCTCACCAGATCTTCGGCGAGTTGCCGGGAGTAGACAAACCGCACGGCATGACTGCACAAGGGCGTGTAATACTGTCGGAACAGTAACTCGAACCCTTTGCGAGAATCTTGCTCGAAGGTTTTTCGTAGAAAAAGTTCTGAATCGTATACCGTCGACATTGGCTTTTGCTCGTTTACGGATGGCGAGGGCCAGGGGTCGGGGGTGGCGCTAGGGGACAAAACTGTAAAGGTAGCCATTGACTCGAAATTGCTTTAACGAATCGAAGACTTAATTGCACAATTTTACCCTTACTGTTCTATAAAATAAATTTTACAACCCCCATTATTAGTTCGTTTAGGGGTATTTTACAACCACAATCGTTTATTATTAAATCGTTGTGGTAGGTATTCTTAGTTAATTGCAGGTAATGATTTTAAGGAGAGTTTATAAAAAAACGTAGCTGATATTGGTCAACATCTGATTTAACTATTGACCATGCCTGATTTTTAATACCTGTCTAATTCAATCATTAGTAGACGTTGTCTCCAAAAAAAAGTAGCATAGCCTCTTTACCGGCGAAAAAGGTGATTTCTACTTTATCGCCTGTCCGGGCATTGCACTGGGCGATAATCCCTCAAAACCGACCGGTATTTTCCGCATCAACAAAGCTGATGGTAAGCTCAATGCTACGTATTTTTTCAACCTGTCGGCTTCGCCCAGTCATAATCATGGCTATGGCTTCTGGTACGTCGGTAACGGCAAAGCGATTGTCCACACCGAACGTAAAGGGCTTTATAGCGGCATGAAGGATTATTATCGGGTTCCACATTTCGATTTTTACGTAGTGGATTTGGCCAAACAAACGACGCTACGTCTCGATCTACCCGCCGATAAAGGAAACGCCCGCAACTGCGTGTGATCGAAAATGGGTTGGTTTACATTCCGGTGAAACCAATACAGGGGGCAACTACGTCTGGATTTACGACCCCAGAACAGGCTCACTACGTAAAGGACTCTACTTCGACGATCAGGTTGATTACCTCCTGCGGCTGGAACGGTTGAATCCGTAAATGGTCTGAATATCAATCTATCGCGACATCAGCTTATAAATCATCGCCAACGATGAATAGTTCTGTGCCTTCCGGAGCTTTGGTTATCATGTAGCACAACAATCGGTTAACTTGAAAGCATACTCATGAAGAACCTAATGTACCTGTTTCTGGCTTTGCTTTTGGGATTTGGAAATGCCCAACAGTCATTTTCTCAGGCCAAAAAGTCCCCAATAAAGGTGTTGATTGTGGATGGGCAAAACAACCACGAACAATGGCCCAAAATCACCTACATGATGAAACGCTACCTCGAAGAAACGGGGAAGTTTACAGTCGATGTACAGCGTTCTTATTACACCTGGAATGGCGGTGATTTAGTTGAAAAATACAAAATAAAGGGCGTACCTGCGACTCAGTCCTTACCGAAGCCCAAAGCGGACTCGGCCTTTCATCCCGATTTTTCAAAGTATGACGTAGTGATCAATAATTTCGGTTGGAATGCCGCCCCCTGGTCCGATGCTACGCAGGCTGATTTTGAAAAATTCATCAAAAATGGTGGGGGCCTGGTCGTTATTCATGCTGCGGATAATTCATTCCAGCAATGGCCTGCCTATAATCGAATGATTGGTTTGGGCGGCTGGGGCGACCGTACCGAAAAAGACGGGCCCTATGTGTATTATGATGAGAGCGGGAAACTGGTGAGAGACAACAGTGTAGGAAAAGCAGGCTCTCATGGCGCACAAAAGGAGTTTTTGATAACCGTTCGCGATGCCAAGCACCCGATCACCAAAGGAATGCCTTTAACTTGGATGCACGCCAAAGACGAAATGTATGACCGTTTGCGTGGTCCCGCCGAAGAAATGGACGTATTGGCAACCGCTTTTTCATCACCAGATAATCGTGGTACGGGCCGCCATGAACCCATGCTCATGACCATAAAAATGGGTAAAGGGCGGATTTTTCATACACCACTCGGGCACGTCGATTATTCGGTTGAGTGCGTCGGTTTTATTACGTGTCTTCAACGGGGCACCCAATGGGCCGCTACAGGTAAGGTCGATATTCCTATTCCTGGCGACTTCCCTACGGAAAGTGCGGTAAGCCAACGAAAATTTGCGGATAACCCGTAGTAAGTAAATTTTAACCCAAAAACGGGGTGTTACGTCCTAAAAGCTATATTTAAGACGTAACACCCCGTTTTTCTTTCTAAACGAATAGAACAATAACGCTGTTTTGATCTTACGAAAATCATTTATTTTGTTTCCAGCCTGATTTGCGCCAGTTCGCCCATTACTGGCTTTTACATATGGTGGGGCCGCCGTGAAAAAATAAAAAGACCAGGCCCGCCCCACGCAACATGGCCATTCGTTATGAAATAAAGTTCTTTACTTTTTGCGCTTGTTTGCTTCTGCTTTATCAATGTAACACTTTCCATTGCCCAAAACACCTCGCCTTATCTGATTAAAGGGGTACTTATCGATTCAATAAGTAAGCAACCGATCGAATTTGCCACCATCGGCATCCTGAATGGTGAGAAAAAGGTGGTTGCCCTGACGTATTCAGATGAAAATGGCGCGTTCAAATCCGCCGATATCAGTAAAGAAAGAATACGGCGTCTAGCTGATTAATGAATCGGCTTGTTGGCTAACTATGACCCATTTCCTAACTAAAAAGAGAGCTATTGAACGCCCAAAAACTAATCCGGAAGTGAACGGTTACTAAGCTTAGTAACTCAACCCAGTAAATATGGCAACATTTGGAGAACGTATCGCCAACTTTTTCGGTGGCAACGATACACAAACACAGGAAGGACTAAAAAATCTGTTTATTACAGAACTTAAGGACATCTATTACGCAGAAAAGCAGGCCGTTGATGCGTTGGGCGAGCAGGCCGATGCGTCTACAACCAATGAAGTACGTAACGCATTCCTGCAACATCAGGAAGAAACAAGGAATCAGGTAGCACGCCTGGAACAAGTGTTCAGCAGCATCGGTGTCGACGTAGAGGAAGGAAGCTGTGACGCGATTGATGGTTTGATTGATGATGCACAACGTAGCGTTTCGAATACGGATTCTGGTTCGCTAACACGCGATGCAGGATTGATTATTGCCGGACAAAAGATCGAACATCACGAAATTGCCGCTTACGGCTCTGTTGCTACGTTGGCACGGGTGTTGGGTTATCAGCAGGCAGTTGGTTTGCTCGAACAAACACTTGCTGAGGAAAAAAATGCGGATAAAAAACTCACTACGTTAGCGGAGTCGTTTGTGAATAGTCGGGCGGCTGGTGAGTCTGATGATGATTCAAATCAGGACGCAGGAAGTATGGTGAATCCAGACGGCACTCGTTACGATCATCCTACAGGAAACGTAATTGGATAATAACGCGAAAGCTAATCCATAATTTGTAAGTTAAAGAGCCAGTCGATAATACGTATCGCTGGCTCTTTTTATTCGACCTGAAACACCCGTTTCCTTACTTTTATGCGCATGTTCAGAACGTAGTGGCCGGATGCGTTTTACGTTTAGCACCCATTTTTAATACTGTTGCCTGAAACCCATACAAACTACTTTTGGTGGCAGGAAGGAATCATTTATCAAATTTATCCACGGTCTTTTCAGTATAGCAACGACGGAATCGGCGATTTACAAGGCGTTATACTACGGCTAACCAATCTCGATGAGTTGAGCGTAACGGCAATCTGGCTTTCGCTCATTTAACCGTCGCCCATGGCCGATTCCGGCTACGATAGTTCAGAGTAAACGAGTATTCACCCTTTATTTGGTTCGTTAAATGTTATTCCAGCGACCAGTAATGAACTGCCCAAGGTTCAAGTTTCACCATCAGTTTTTGATTACCCTGTTTAAGTTGGCTGAATGGTTCCGGACGCAGGCGCTGATTTTCGTCGTTACCGGCTCCAGTAGCATCCAGAACGATATGCCTTGTTCGCATGGTCTTGGGCAGATTCTCCAAATTTATGTCGATATCCACAGGTTGATCCGAAAAATTCCAGAGCATCATATTGTGCATTTTCAACTGGTCATCCTGACTGGCAAAGCCGTGTACATTCGCGTTCGTTGAACTGACCCGTAGTCGTTGGCCAGCCAGCCTCGAAAGTAGTTTAAACGTAAAATAGGCCGGACGAATCTGGTTTTGGTAGTCGATCAATCCACTGAACTGCGCCTGCCGGTTCCACCAGCGGGTCATGAACGCCGTCCCGGCAGGTGAAAAGACTTTGGCAAACGTATCGTAGGAAACGTACCAGTCGCGAATGTGGTAATAACAGGACCAGTCCAGACCAACGTCTTTCATCTGCCAGATGGTTTCTGCAACGTAACAGGGCTGATATCGAGGGTCCAGGATCGGATTGAACAGATCGACATTCCATTCATCCATGATGGTTTCAGGCTTCAGATCCGGGTGTTTTTTTATCAGATTCTGTATATACTCAATCTGTTTTCGGATAACCAACGGACTGTTATTGTAGTGGTGCCAGGAGACAAAATGTAAGGGTATTTTTTGGGCGGAGCACGTATCAAGTAGAGCAGGTAAAATAGGCGAATTATAGGCTGCCAGAGCTGGTCCTCCCACCCGCGCGGTCGGATCGGCACGTAGCACTGCTGCCACAGTGTGCTTATAGTAACGGGCGTAGGCATCGGGCTTAAATCGGTACGGAGTTCCGCCATCTTCGCCGATATCGACCTCGTTGCCTACTTCCCAATAGCGAATGCCTGCTTTACGATCCCGGTAATGTTTTACAATGGTGTAAACGAGTTGTTCCCATTGCTTATAATCGGTTGGTTCGACAATATCCTGGTCAATTTTGGGAAAAAGCACCTTTGGCTTTACGCATAGGGCCATCAAGGGTTTGGCACCGGTTTGCAGAATGGACGATACCATGCTGTCCAGCGTTTTGAAATGATAGGTACCCGCCTTTGGAAACAGATCGTAATATTCGCTGACGAACAAGCGGATCATTCCGGGGTGCAAGGCGCGAATTTCGGTTACCCGGTTGGCCAGCATTGGCTCCTCAGACAGACCGCCCTGCCCTAATGCCATACGCTCCATATGCATTGGGCCCTGCCGCGCTGCAAAGTCGATCGTTACCTGCGCCGTTTGCGCCAGGATCGGAACTGAAAGGCTCATCCCTATACTAATCAGCACTGCTTTATATCCCATCATCACGTTATGTTTTTATACCATAAGCGATCAGGTTGGATAAACTAACCCAAGTTCTAGGTTGTGATGAATACTCGGTAAATAACGTATCGGCTGAGCCCACAGTTGGGGCTATAAGTTACGTTTCTGCAGTGGGATTAGATGAGTGGAAAGCTCGACTAAGTCATCTGAATGGTCGAACCTTGCTACTTCTATGCTTATCGGAAATGACTTCAGGCGGCAGCCGTTTCTATTGAAGATTTACGTAGTGGGGCATAACCAAATACCCAATTGGCTTTTTCCACCTCTCTCATCGTTCCGTGAGCGATTAAAAGATAATGGCCGGTTTTGACCTGATCTTCAACTATAAAGGCGAAGTTTTTCGGGATTCCTAAGCTAATTAAAGCGGCTTCAAAGGCGCTTGACCTGCTACGTGCAAGATCTCCTTCGAGGGAGGCTACTAAGGAATTTTGTAAGGAATTTAAGATAGGACCGGCAATGAAGAATGGGCCAAATCCAGGAATGCTGAAGAAAGCAGAATCAAGCGGAAGTTTTTTAATATTTTCCCATAAGGCACCGGCTGGATAATAGCCTACGGGATTTTTTTTTGTGACATTATCTTTCCCCACAACCGATAATTTACTCATGTTGTATCCTGCCCGCTGAAGTTTCTTTAACGTGTCTGTGACTGTTTGGTAGGTTTCAAAAACAGCTATAGTGGCATTTTGATTACTTATTTCAGCATCTTTCATGGCTAAAACTTCTTTTGGTGTGTGGTTTAATGACACGTAGTAGTTCATCGAATACAATCAGTTTGGATTCTGACTAGTCTACCGCTTGCCTTTTTGCAAACAGTGTCTGATAGTTTGCAATGATAATTACAACGAATTGTATTGAATATGATGAATATCAACTGGCTATATGATATTCGTCATAATTGGACCATGAAACTAGTCAGAGCACTTGTAGAAACCCCTCACCATTTGCCCCGGCGGAGTTTCTCCGACTGAAGAATTCGGATACCCCCCGTTGAGGCTACCTCAATCAAGCCATCCTGCTTGAACTCACTAAGGGCGCGAATCAACGACTCAGTAGCCGTGCCAACCATAGCGGCCAGATCGTCGCGCGTGAGCTGAATTGTTACGTTGGGTTGCTGTTCATCTAAACGTAACAACGTATCGGCCACACGGCGTCGAAGCGAGTTGTAAGCCATACCCAGTAACTGGGTTTCGCGTTCGGCCACCCGGCCGGCCAATAGTTTAATGAATTGGGCACTTACTTCGGGATTACTCAGTAGTAACTGACGAAAATCTTCCTGCGGAATATAAACCAGTTCAGAATCTTCCAGGGTCACCGCCGAGTCTGAGTAGTCGCTGTTATCAAATAGGGCAAAGTACCCAAAGAAATCACCAGCATTGTAAAGGCCAGTAATAAACTCTTTTCCTTCAGTATTAGTCCGCACCGTTTTTACCTTACCCGATTGAAGAAAATAAAGCTTGGTAGGTTCGTCGCCTTCTACGTATACGTAATGCTTTTTATGAACGATATGACTCTTACGATCTGCTGACAAACTTTCCAGGTTACCAACACGTTTGGCATCGCTAAGGAATTGATTCAATCCATCCTGCTGAAGGTCGTAGTCTGGTTTTAAGTGACTAAATCGGTTTAGTCGCCCTTCAATGGCACTTAGGAGTTCGCTTTCCTCGAAAGGTTTGGTTAAATAGTCATCCGCGCCCATTTCCATTCCTTTCCGGAAATCAGTACGTTCCGTCTTGGCCGTAAGAAAAATAAAAGGTACCCCGGAAAGTTGTGGGTTCTTGTTGAAAATATGTAAAACACCGTAGCCATCCAGCACGGGCATCATGATATCGCAGATGACCAGGTCTGGTTTATCGGCTAAGGCTTTTTCTACGCCAACTTTACCGTTTTCGGCAGTATGAACCGTATAACCAGTTAATTCTAGAATCTCGGCTGTCGTTTCGCGAATGGCATCGTTATCCTCAATTATGAGTATGGTTTTCATAGGGAATGCTAATCAGTATAGTGGTGCCTTCGTTCAAGACACTGGTTAAAGAGACTTGCCCGTTCATTAATTCGACGTAGCGGCCAACGATGTGCAGACCCAGGCCAGTTCCGGGTATATTGGATACCGATTTGGCTCTAAAAAATCGCTCGAACATGTGTTGTTGATCTTCGGGGGCAATGCCGATGCCCTGATCTGACACGGTTAGCGTCAATTGACCATCGAGGCAGGTACACGTCACCGTAACGATGGATTTATGACCTGAATATTTTACGGCGTTGGAGATTAAATTGACCAGAATCTTGCGAAACAGAGAAGGATCAAGCCAAACCGGGCCCTGGCAGGAAAGGTTCGTGTGAATGGATTGTCCCGAATGTAGCATGCTCTGCATTTCGGCTATTGTTTCGCCTATCAGCCGATCAATATAGACCTCCATTGGACGGGCTTCTATTTTCCCTTCCTCCAGCCTGCCCACCGACAAAAATTCTTCCAGGATGTCAGTGAGGTGTTTTATCGATGTACGGATGAGATGAAGGTGTTTCCGCCGTTTTTCCTGCTGATCATCACTGGAATATTTCTCAATCAGGGTTGCTGCGTTCAGTACCGTTGTCAAAGGAGTCCGAAACTCATGCGAGGCCATTGTTACAAATCGGGATTTTAATTCACCCAATTCCCGCTCGGCAGCGAGTGCTTTGGCCAGTTCGTCTTTCGACTGTTCCAACTGATCGAGCGTATTCATCAGCGCGTGCGTACGGTCGACCACTTTCTGCTCTAAATCGGCGTTAAGCCGTTCAATATGGTCGCGATGAGCCAAAAGTTGCTGCTCGGCCTGTTTCTTGAACGTAATGTCAATGATATAAGCCACTACGTATAATTCGTCTTCCAGCCGAAAATAACTCAGGCTAATCTCGACCGGAAACACCGAGCCGTCTTTTCGTTGGGCGTACAGATCGCGGTTGTGCCCCATAGCTCGTACCTGCGGATCAGTACTGAACGATTCCCGCAGTTTCTGGTGATACCGGCTTACACCTTTAGGTACTAACTGCTCAATGGTGAGCGTCGATAAATCATCCGCATCGTAACCTAATAACTGGTGGGCTAGTTGATTAGCCGACACAATTTTACCTTGTTGATCGCACACGATAATACCAATTGTAGCATTGGTGAAAATGGCTTCGTTACGTCGGTTACTATGTTCCAGTTCGCGTTCGGTTCGATGCAGCCGATCCAGGTTCGTAATACGTATCAGTGCGTATTTCCCCTGATCAAACGTAGTGACATTGATGCGCCCCCACAAGGTATCTCCAACGTAGCGAATTAATTCTATTTCAGCCTTGTAATGACCAGCCTGTACTAACGTAGCAATGGAATGACTATGGCTTTCGGAGTTGGGAGGTTGGTTAAAAAAGGAAGGATTCGGCAGGTCCAGTATCGTTTGCTCAGAAGGGTAGCCAAGCAACTGAACACCAGCCTGATTAACGCGTATATACCGATCCTTTTGAACATCATAAATGCCTAAGAAATCGCTTTCGTGCTCAAACAGCAAATTTGCTAAGGCGTTCGTCGACAGGATGGTAAGCATGTAAAAATGGGTTCTATACTATGAAACAAGACATTAATTCAATTGATAAGTTAGGAATATAATCACAGAGAGTTGTTGAGCGGACATTTGTCAAACCTATTCTTCATTAAGCAAACATAATATGTCGTTCGAAAACGACATGGCAACGTAGTGACTCGAGTGCGTCCGAGTGGCCAATATTGAGGAAATAACTTAAGAATTTTGCAGCTGGCTGGCTTGATTTTGACAATACGTCTTTACAGCTACGTCCTTTTTTACGTAACATTTGCAAGGCTTTCACTACGTATCTGGTACGGCAAAAAACACTGAAAGACTCTTTTTTCAAATGATTTTAGAGAATGGATTAATTAAAAAAAACGTTGGGAGTGAAGAAAATTCATTAATTACTTTTGCCATTCCATGAAAAAAGCACGCTTGAGGAGCAATATACAAAATTAGTAAACTAAAGTTTCGCCTGAAGGGAAGGGTTTTTTTTAGATTAATACGTTAAAAGTATTCAGACTTTGACCCAATCCTGATTGTGTTTTTGAACATAAAATAATTCCTCCTTAGTGTCATACTGGTCGGCACCACTCAGGCTGAATTCATACACGCCTAAGAAAGGCATTCCGTCTGTCTTCTCTGACAAGGATTGCCAATGTTTATATAAATAATCAGCAACACGTTCGGTGCCAAAATGATTAATGCCTCCGAGTATAAACAAGGTGACATTTTGTGAGTTGATTTCACATCTAAGTTTAGCAATAAGACCATAATCGCGCTGATTATCTTCGCGCCATATTTCGCCAAATTCGCGTCCTTTAACTCTTAATATATTACTATGGTTTTCATTTGAACGTACCATAGTAAATAAATTCGAAAAGTAGTTTTTAGTCATGTACTCATTTAAGGTGAGTTCATTAGGTGCATCACTAAAAAGGCCGACCCCAAAATAGGTGCCTGTTGTAAAGAAATTCTCTGAAAAAGGAGCAACAATTTCCCTGCCGTTACTACTAACTGAGTGATAGTTTAGTTCAGGTAAATAAACTTTTTCCTGCTCAAACAAATGCTGAAGTCGAGCTGCGGCCTGAAAATCTGAAAGTGATATAATATTTCTAAATTCCGGATGCTCTTCATTTATTGATTTAAATTTCAATACACATTGTAAAACTCGCTCTGAGCCCAGGTCAACAAGTGACTTGAATTTATCCCATGAAGAATTTTTATTACGTTTATCCTTCTGTAAATTTGCGTAAGTTCGATAAATATCAACTAAATTATCAACAACCCGCTGGTCACTACTTTGAAACGCGTATACGCCTGCATTTTCGCCAATTGCTTCTAAGTTGGAAAAGGTGATCAGGCAACTTTGATTTTTAAAGTCGCCAGCGACTTTTTTGCCTTTAGGTTTTGTTACAATAAATTGAAAAGGGATGCGATCCAATAATTGCGTATTTTGTGTATACTGTTTAAATCTTTTGTAATTATCAGAGTTTTGTTTAAATAACTCATTAATAAAAGACTGTTTAATACTGCTTTCGTCTTTAGATTCTTTCAATCTCTCCTGCGAAAAATCTATATAATGAACTTCTTTAAAATGTTTGACTTCATTAATTAATTTAAGTAAGGCATCTGTCGATCTTTCTTGCCTGGCAATAAGATCTTGAACACGACTCACTTGAGCGCTTTCAAACGCCCTTTTAAGATACCGTTCATATTGACTTTGGCGGTCTTTGGTGTCATCCTCGAAATCCAGGAATGATAAATGTATTTTATCATTCTTATTATTACATAAATCAAGCAGACTATTCATTATACTCCGCAAATTATTATCATACTTAAAATATTTTTCCCTTATTAATCCTATTAGCCGATCTGAATCTATATCTTTTAATTCTTTTATGTCAAAATCTTCCATAATAATTGATAGATTGTGGCTTCTTAATACACCAAAATCAGCTGAGTAATTCATCATGTAAAATTCATTATCAGGATTTGATTTTGTAATATCCATTATTCGTTTGAATTCTTCAAGACGCTCGTCAAATGTGTTATTGATGTGTGATTAGGTTTGTAAAGATTGATACTTTGCTAATCATGACAACTTACAAACCATCTGACTACGAGCTATTGCGTAGACGGTGCGCAGAACTAAAAGAGTC
>NZ_JACWZY010000067.1 GCF_014699005.1 Spirosoma profusum | reverse complement strand
AGCTCGTAGTCAGATGGTTTGTAAGTTGTCATGATTAGCAAAGTGTCAATCTTTACAAACCTAATCACACATCAATAAAACTACTTTGCTTCTATTTTGATAGTTGATCTTTTATACCCGCTACATCAACAACCTCCCATTCTTCAATTATTTTATTATTGGCTAAGCGAAAGAAGAACATTTGCTTAAAACGGACTTTCTTCTGAGAAGCTGGAATACCCATGAATCCATCTTTTATTATTCCAGTAGCAATTGAATTTACAGCAACTATATCCTCTTCACTTACCATTTTATCAATTGTATAATGGATATCGGGGATTGCTTTAAGAATGTATTTTAAGGAAGCCACATGGGAACTGTCTTGACTACTATGGGTGTCTTTCCCATCCATCTGATGTCAGATATAGTCTGTAGCAAAAACTTCTGCCATTTTATTTATCCTCTGATTGTTGACTACTTCTTCTATATATCTTTTGACAACCTGCTTGTTCATTACAGGTGTTTGAGCATAAGAAATTGAAAAAAAACAAAATAGCAGGGGTATAAATAGCATAATCGTTTTAATAAGAATGTGTAATTTTTAAAATTGTCTTTAAATGGTTTTAAGCTGTATAATCTGCTGCCTATTAAATAGCAAATTCGTTTATTAACAAAAGCCGCTTTCAGGATAGCCTACTTATATATTCAGAAACGGTTCTCTTGTCGAAAATTGGGAAGTCGGAGCCAAACCCTGCGCTTTTTCATGCTCAAAAACGCCAGCTTTACACCAATTTTTCTCAGCTTCGTCGAAATCACGTCCGCCTGATTCATAAAAACCTATTTCCTTTGAAGCACCATTCGCGCTGATTATGAATAGGTTTCTCATTATACTCTTAATTTTCTGCTCAATTACTGCCGATGCACAAACGGTTGTCGCCACGGTTCAGGAAGCGCTTGCCCTGGCCCGACGTAACAACCCGGAGATAGTAAACGCCCGGCAGAATCGTCAGGTGCAAATCCAGCAGGTGAGTGCCACTCGCGCCAATCTGTTACCGCAGGCCCGTTTCTTTACCAACTTCGATTACAACTACGCGCTGCCAGTGCAGTTGGTGCCGGCCGAGTTCCTGCCAGGGGGTAAACCGGGGGAATTTCGAACGCTGCAATTTGGGCTTCCCTACGTTCTGGCGGCTGGCGCTGAAGTCACTGTGCCAATTGTGAACCGCCCTGCCCGCGCCGATCTCGGCATTACGGATCAGAATCTAAAAATTACGGATAGCCAGAATCTGGTGTTACAGGATGAAATTTCGACACAAACCGCACGAGTTTACCATGCTACGTTACTTACCGGCTCGGCCATTACGTTGACCAAACGAAACCTGTCGGCGGCTGATACGCTCACGCAGATTGCCCGAGAAAGGCTGAACAAAGGACTTATCGAACCGCTGGAATACAACCGGATACGTTCGGTTCAACTGACCACCGCCGACGTGCTGTATCAGAATGAACTGGCCTACATCCGAAACTTGAACCAGTTGAAACTCATACTGGGGCTGCCTCCTACCGATAGTCTGGTGTTATCGGAAAATCTTGCAACCCGGCGAGTAGGTTCACCTGTTCCGGCAACCGATTTACTGACCGCAGAACGCCCCCAGATTACGCTTCAGCAAGCCCGGATTGACCTCGCACAACTCCAATTGAATCGGGAGCGATTACAGCGATGGCCCACTTTGTCGGCCTACGGGCGGTATACGGAACAGGCCCAGCGGAATCAGATTAACTTCCTGAATACCGCTCAGCCTTGGTATCAGATCGGTGTAGCCGGTTTACAGTTCAATTGGTATCTGTATACTGGTGGGCTACGTAACAGCAATTTAACTCGCGCTAAATTACAGATTAAAGCCGCTGAAATTGCCCTTGCTTACGAACGTAACAAGCAGCAAACCGACAATGAAGACATACGTAACACGTATAATCAGGCCGTTCGTTCACTGGATTTAAATCGTCAGAATTACGAACTCAGCAGCGAGAACGTACAGATTGCACTTATTAAATATCGGTCAGGTTTGTTCGCTTATGATCAGTACCTCAACGTATTTAATGAAGCGCTGACGGCCCAAAATCGCTACCTGAATAACCTGTCGAACGTATTTATCAATCAAACGATTTTACAAATCCGAAATGGGCAATAAAGGAGTCAACAGTTCACAGTTGTCAGTCTTCGGTCACAAATTTTTTACCGGGATTTACGCACCATTATTACGTAACAGTTATTGTAAAATCGACAACCGTAAACAGTAAACTCATCATCACGAAACATCACCAATTGATGAAAACTGCATTTTATATATTCACATTGGTCATACTAGTCAGCGCAGGTTGTAAACGGGATGAAGAAGGTACATCACCCACGTACCGCGAGTTGACAGAGGCTGTTTATGCGTCGGGAAATGTGTACCCACGTAACGAATACACCGTAACAGCCGACGCTGCCGGTGTACTCGAAAAACGCCTGATAAACGAGGGCGATTCCATTCGCCAGAATCAGTTATTATTTGTGCTGGAAAGCGCGTCGGAGGATGCCCGGCAACAGGCGGCTGCCAACGCGTACCGACAGGCCCGTGCCAACCTGAGTGCTAATTCGCCCGTGTTGGCCGAACTGGAAGCGCAGGTACGTAACGCCCGCACCCGGCTCGCCAACGACTCGATTAACTATAATCGGTTTCGCGAATTATACGCCCAGAACGCTACGTCCAAAGCCGAACTCGAACGGGCCGAACTCAATTTTACGCTGTCACGCAACAACCTTCGTGCCCAACAAAATACGCTGGCACGTAGCCGCGACCAAATCCAACTCGACGTAGCAAATAACCGGAGCCAACTGGTGAGTTCAGAAGTAGCAGGACGTAACACACGCATTCGCAGCTTCGTCAACGGGAAAGTATACGAGATTTATAAAGACCCTGGCGAGGTGGTACGTGTCGGCGATCAGTTAGCTCTGGTGGGCAGCGGAAACAAACTTTATGCGCAATTATCGGTCGATGAAAGTGATTTCGGGAGGCTTCGGATTGGGCAGGACGTCATGCTGAAAGCCGATGTATACGGCGATAAGGCATTTAAAGCCCGCGTCAGTAAGGTTTATCCTAAGCTCAATCGCACGGATCAGTCGTTCCGGGTCGATGCGGAGTTTATCGGTGAAAAACCCGATTCCTATTACGGCCTGACGGTTGAAGCGAACATTATTATCAGCCACAACAACCACGTACTGACCATCCCAAAATCATACGTTATCGGCACCGACAGCGTCATGGTTGATCAGGATGGTAAAAAGCAAAAAGTTAAATTCCAGAAAGGCGCCGAAAATTTCGATTTCGTGGAAGTGAAAGGCGGATTGACAGAGAAGACTAAAATAATTGCGAATGAGTGAAAGAGCGAAAGAGCGAATACCTTCGGCAGCCCATCGCCCATTCACTCTTTCGCTCTTTCACTCTTTCATTCTTTTACCATGGACATACGTATCGCATCACAGATTGCCCGGACCCATTTGCTGGCGAAAAAGCGGCAGACGCTCGTTGCCATGCTCGGCGTTACGTTCGGGATTGCCATGTTCATCACAATGATTTCGTTTATGCAGGGCGTGAATCAGTTCCTGGAAGATTCGGCGCTGGATGCCAGTCCGCACATTCGGATGTACAATGAAGTGAATACGCAACGCCCGAGCCTGATTCAACAGTTGAAACCCGGTCAGTTTAACGTAGTGTATCACCAGAAACCGAAAGACGAACAGGCACGTATCAAAAACGGAATTACCATCGCCGAGCGGGTTGAGAAAGAAGCGGGCGTGCTTGGTGTATCCCCACAAGTTGCTACGCAGGCGTTCTACAACAATGGTCCGATTCAGTTGTCAGGAACAATTTCGGGCGTAGATATTGAGCGAGAAAACCGACTCTATAAATTAACGACGCGCCTGAAATCTGGCACAATCAACAACTTAAAAACCAACCCCGACGGATTGATTATGGGCGTGGTATTAGCTCGTAAACTCAACGTACAGCTTGGCGATAAAGTGAGTGTAACTACTCCCGTTGGTGGTACACGAATTCTGCGGGTCGTCGGTACGTTCGGTTTTGGCGTCGGAACAGTTGACAATACCAAAAGCTACGCCAACCTGTCGACAGTGCAGGAAATGCTACAGAAAGACCCCAGCTACATCACCGACATTCACGTAAAAATGAATGACCCGCTGCAAGCCCTCCCCTTTGGAAAGCGGCTTCGGGCTATGTATGGTTATTACACCGAAGATTGGGCAACCGCTAACACGGCCATTCTGGCGGGCGAAAAGATACGTAATGTCATGACGTTTGTGGTATCGATGACGCTGCTGGTCGTGGCGGGTTTTGGCATCTATAACATTATGAATATGACAGTTATTAACAAAATCAAAGACATTGCCATTCTGAAAGCCACCGGTTTTGATGGAAAAGATATCGTCGCCATTTTTCTGTTGCAAGCGGTTTTCATCGGCCTAACGGGTGGTTTGTTAGGTCTCTTTATCGGGTTTGGTCTGAGTTATATGCTCTCTATCACGCCATTCGACGCGGGTGATTTTCTAAGTATTAAAACATTCCCCGTTATTTTCGACGGTAAATACTACGTTATGGGTATCCTGTTTGGTGTCATCACTACCGTGCTGGCCGGTTTCTTTCCCTCCCGCAAAGCCGCGCAGGTGGACCCGGTTTCAATTTTACGAGGATAAGTTTTAAAGTATGATATATGATGTAGAATGCATTAAAACAGCCAGCACATATATCATACAACCTACATCATATATCATACATGAGTACTGTTCTTTCCGCCAGCCACGTCAACAAATACTTTTACGATCCAGAGAAATTTCAGGTCCTGAAAGATGTTACGTTCGATGTGCAAAAAGGTGAATTTCTGTCGATTGTCGGTAAATCGGGTTGCGGCAAATCGACCTTATTGTATTTGCTATCAACGATGGACACGGATTATGAGGGGCAGATTGAGATGGCTGGTACGCCGTTGAAAGGGCGAAATCAGGATTTCCTGGCACAGTTCCGCAACGAGCACCTGGGGTTTGTTTTCCAGTTTCACTTCCTGTTACCCGAATTTTCAGCGCTGCAAAACGTAATGTTACCGGGCTTGAAACTTGGGAAATATTCCGAAAAGGATGTCGAAGAACGTGCCATGGAAAAACTCCGGCTGATTGGTATGGCCGATTTCGCCCGGAAATCGGCCAGTAAGTTGTCGGGTGGTCAGCAGCAGCGGGTTGCCATTGCCCGTGCCCTCATCAACGACCCAACCATCATTATGGGCGATGAACCGACAGGTAACCTGGACAAAGCCAATACGGAAAACGTGTTCTCCATTTTTCGCGATCTGGCCCAGAAAGGGCAAACCATTATCGCCGTTACGCACGACCCTGATTTCGCCGATGGTACCGACCGAGTGATTGAAATGTCGGACGGTATGATTATAGCCAGTCATGAAAATAAAGTTCAATAAATACGTCGAAGTCCTGTTCTTATGGATGGCTCTGGCGGGTATTGTAGCTCGTCAATGGCTTATTCCGAATATATCATGGGAGCTACAGGTTCTATTATTTTTTTCATCCTTCTTCGTTTTTAACGTTCTCTGGGTTTTTCATTACCGATTTAACGAATGGCTGAATCGAATCCTTCCGTTTGAAAAAAATGTGCAATGGCGGGTTTTGATTCAGCTTTTTGGGGGATGGACCATTGCCAAGACTATCCTGTTCGTGGTTGGTTATATTGTTGTTACGTACGTAGTACCGGAAATATTAACACAATTCAACCGCTTCACCATCATAATCATTTCCCTGCTGATTTTCATGGTGAATACCGTAACAGGTTTGGGATTCATCGCCAGCCACTTATTGATGCAATGGCGAAAAAATGCCGTGCGGGCGTCCCAACTCGAAAAAGAAAAAGTACAGGTACAGCTCGACAGTCTGAAAAATCAGATCAGTCCACACTTTCTGTTCAATAGCCTCTCCTCGCTCGATAGTCTGATTGATGACAATCCGGCACTGGCCCGGCAATTTCTGCAGCAATTGTCGAAGGTATTTCGCTACGTACTACAGCACAAAAATAAGGCGCTGGTACCTGTTGAAACAGAGTTGGCGTTTATCAAAAACTACGTATCATTACTGAAAACGCGCTTCGATGGTCAATTTATCGTAAAATGCTACGTTGACGATGACGCATTAGGGCAGCAGATTGTGCCTGTTACGTTGCAGATTCTGATTGAAAACGCCATCAAACACAACGTCGTCAGCGAAGCCTATCCCCTGATTGTTACTATCAGCACCAGCGACGGATTTCTGAACGTATCGAATCCTGTTCATCGTAAACGACAGGTTGAAACGTCGAATAAGCAAGGGCTTGAAAACC
Source organism: Spirosoma profusum (assembly GCF_014699005.1). Lineage (GTDB taxonomy): Bacteria > Bacteroidota > Bacteroidia > Cytophagales > Spirosomataceae > Spirosoma > Spirosoma profusum. The sequence continues at coordinate 16,780 of NZ_JACWZY010000067.1, read as the reverse complement.
TGAAACAACTGTATAGTTATCTGAGTCCGCAGGCAGTAGAGTATGATGAGAAAGACGCTGTATTTCAGGTACGAGTGCCTTTAGTGACAAACTGATTCTTTTACACACTGTGTAACTCTGTGGCTAAAATAGTATACCATTTCTACCAATGACTATTCTGCTGATAGAAGACGAACCGCTCATTGCCCGACAGCTTCAGAAACTGGTGCAACTATTGGAGCCAACGGCAGCCATCGAAGGACCGTTAGCCAGCGTACAGGCCATTTGTGATTACTTCAGACAACGACGGGAAACAGGATTGCCGAATCCCGACCTGATTATTTCAGACATACAGCTTTCTGACGGTATCAGTTTTGAGGCTTTTCGGCAGGTCAATTTAAGCACACCCGTCATTTTCACGACAGCTTACGATGAGTACGCCATTCGGGCATTCAAGCTGAATAGTCTGGACTATCTGCTTAAACCCATCGATCCGGATGAATTGAAAGCGGCTCTGGCAAAATACCATCGCTGGGCATTGCACGGCTCAGGGGGCTTTGAAGTGCATTTCCGGCAATTTCTAACTCAATTATCTGAACACGCACCCACTCAGCAATACAAGCGTCGATTTTCGGGACATCATCTGCGGCAAATACTATCCATCCCTCAGGAACAGGTGGCTTATTTTCTGCGCAATGAACTCATTTATCTATACACAGTTGAAGGGAAAAAACTAATCACCGATTACAAAACGCTCGATGAGCTGGAGGAACTGACCGATCCAGTCTGTTTTTTTCGGGCAAATCGCCAGAGTCTCATTCAACTCGATGCCGTGGCTGGATACCGACATACCGAAGGCGGAAAGCTCCAGGTTTATCTGAAGAGCCCAAACGAAGGATTGGACGTAGTGATTAGCAAGGAGAAAGCAACTTCTTTTCGGCACTGGCTTGGCGAGTAGCTACGTAGCATCTACCGCCCCCATCTTTCGCTCATTCACTCTTTAAAATGGCGAGTAACTACGTAGCACTACCGTTCATCCGCTTTTTCGTTAAATAAGTATAAATCCTGTTGACAAAGGCGGGATTTATTATTTTATTCGTAACTATACGATTAGTTTACCGTACTTACATCTAACTGAATTTTTATGCAAGCATTTCTCAATCAGCCTGCGTCGAACCGCCCCCGGTGGAGACGAATGGGTTTGATAGCTGCTACGTTGCTCGTGGGCAATCTATCTCTTGCTCCAGCTCAGGATAAAGCCGCTGCCGTTACGTTGCCGGAAGGCGTCACCAAAGGCGCATCTGTAGAAGGCATTACCGAATATAATTTGAAAAACGGCCTTAAAATTCTGCTCTTCCCAGATCCTTCTAAGCCTACTATTACGGTCAATATCACCTACTTAGTGGGTTCCCGGCACGAGGGACTTGGCGAAACGGGGATGGCTCACCTGCTCGAACACATGGTGTTTAAAGGCTCTACCAAGCACACCAACATTCCGCAGGAACTGACCAGCCACGGCGCACGGCCCAACGGTACTACGTGGCTCGACCGCACGAATTATTTTGAGACGTTTGCCGCTACCGACGAAAATCTGAAATGGGCGCTCGATCTGGAAAGCGACCGGATGATCAATTCGTTCATCAAGAAAGAAGACCTTTCTACGGAGTTTTCGGTGGTACGTAACGAATTCGAAATGGGCGAAAACTCTCCCCAGAACGTCTTGAACGAGCGCGTTGTTTCGGCATCTTATCTGTGGCATAACTACGGAAAATCGACCATCGGGAACCGCTCCGATATCGAAAAAGTACCCATCGAAAACCTTCAGGCCTTCTATAAAAAATTCTATCAGCCCGACAATGCAGTGCTGGTTGTAGCTGGTAAAATCGACGAAAGTAAGACGCTGGCCCTGGTCAATCAATATTTTGCTCCCATTCCGCGTCCAACGCGTGTTTTGCAGCCAACCTATAGCATCGAACCAACGCAGGATGGCGAAAAACTGGTAACACTACGTCGAGTAGGCGATACGAAGGTGGTATCGGCACTGTATCATATCATGCCCGGTTCGCACCCCGATTACCCTGCAATGGACGTAGTGACTGAACTGCTGACCAGCGAACCATCAGGCCGTTTGTACAAAGCCCTGGTAGAGAGCAAGAAAGCTTCTCAACAGTACGGTTATTCGTTCACAACCAAAGATCCCGGCTACGTTTATTTTGCGGCCGAAATGCTGAAAGAGAAATCCCTTGATGAGGCCCGTAATACGTTGCTCGCTACGTTGGATTCGGTTGCCATCAAGATACCTACCAAAGAAGAAGTGGAACGTGCCAAGGCTAAATTGCTGAAGGACGTAGAACTAAGCTTCAAAAGTGCCGAACGGGTTGGGCTGGCCATGAGCGAATACATCGCTACCGGCGACTGGCGGTTGGGTTATCTGTACCGTGATGCGCTGGAAAAAGTAACTCCAGCTGACGTACAACGGGTTGCGAAGTATTATTTCAAGCCGTCGAACCGTACTGTTGGGATGTTTGTCCCCGAACCAGCTCCCGACCGCGTCGAGGTACCAAATGCACCTGACATTGCGGCTATGGTGAAAGATTATAAAGGTCGCGCGGTTGAGGCACAGGGTGAAGCATTTGATCCTTCACCAGCTAATATCGATGGACGCACCCGTCGTTCGGAGCAGCCCAATACCATTGAACTGGCGATGCTTCCCAAAACAACGCGTGGTAACGAAGTAAACGCTCGGTTGACGCTACGTTATGGCGATGTAAACAGCCTGAAAAACAAGAGTGCAATTTCAGTCTTTACGGCGCAGATGCTGGACAAAGGTACTACGACCAAAAGCCGTCAGCAGATTAAAGACGAGTTCGACAAACTGAAAGCCCAGGTTGGTGTCTTCGGTGGAGGTAACCAGGTGAACGTAACCATTAAAACTACGAAGGAAAACCTGCCTGCCGTACTACGTGTGGTTGGCGACGTACTGAAACATCCAGCTTTCGACGCGAATGAGTTCGAAAAACTGAAACAGGAGCAACTGGCGCAGATTGAAGCCCAGCGTTCTGAGCCACAAGCCATTGCGTTTACGGCTTTCCAACGGCAAATGACTCCGTATCCGAAAGATGATGTCCGTTACACATCGACACCTGATGAGGACGTAGCCGATGTGAATGCGATGAAACTCGATGACCTGAAGCAGTTTCACAAGGATTTCTACGGCGCACAAAACGCTACCATGTCTATTGTAGGTGACTTCGACGAGCCAGCGGTTCGGAAGGTGATTACCGACGAACTGGGTACCTGGAAAGCGAAAAAGCCGTTCAGCCGTCTGGTAACGCCCTTTAACGACATCAAGCCCACTCCGCAGAGCCTCGAAGCGCCTGATAAGGCCAACGCATTTATGGTGGCCGGTGTTAACCTGCCTTTACGCGATGACGACCCCGATTATCCAGCACTCGTTTTAGGCAACTATATGCTGGGTGGTGGATTCCTGAACTCGCGCTTAGCCGTACGTATTCGGCAGAAAGAAGGGATCAGCTACGGCGTTGGTTCGCAATTACAAGCCAATCCCTTCGATAAAACCGGTACGTTTATGACCTATGCCATTTACAATCCGGAAAATGCGGAACGGCTCGAAAAAGCGTTCCGGGAAGAAATGGACAAAGCCGTTAAAGAAGGTTTCACCGCCGACGAAATCAAAGCAGCTCGTTCGGGTTTATTGCAGTCGCGGGTGGTAACGCGGGCGCAGGACCCTTCTCTGGCCAATACGCTCAATAACTATCTGTATCTAAACCGGACGCTGAACTGGGATGCTGATTTTGAGAAGAAGCTGGAATCGCTGACACCTGAACAGGTGAATGCGGCCATGAAAAAACACATCGATCCATCGAAAATCTCGATTATTAAAGCTGGTGATTTCGCGAAAGCAGCGAAGAAAGCAGCTGATAATAAGCCTGCTTCGTCGGTGAGTGGCGGTAAGAATTAAAAAATCTGAACCGGGATTACACTGATTTATGGATTTTCAGGATTTTGTGCATCTAGACTATTAATAGTCATCACAAGGTCTGTTTAATCCTAAAATCCGTTAAATCCCGGTTCTTTATTATACCATTCAACTATAAATATCGTTATTCACCTAAAAAATACGTTTGTTATGGCAAAGTTTTTCTTGTGGGTACTTCTGGCCCTGTTTTCGCTGTCATCACTCGCTCAGGAGCGCGTTTTTCTAGTACGTGATACAACCCGTTTAAACGTATCATTGGCTGAATTAACGAAAAAATATTCACCCGCATTGGCCAGAGTAGCTGGTCAACAGAGCGTTTTTGCCACACGAGGGAGGCAATTTCTTGATACACTTACTGCCAGAAATCAACGGTTTTACTCTTTCATCGAACGTAACAAAAAACGCTTACCATTTCCGGGCTTATTGTTACAAACCCAGGAATTTGTTCGCCCCGACGGTACGTTCGAACTGGTCTTCTGCCAGTTCTCCGGAAAAGAATTAACTGAGCAGCAGGAAGCCCAATTAGTAGGGGTAGTTGCTGAATGGTACGTTCAAAACCCATTTCCATTCAAAACGACAAGCGGTTTCCGCTGGAATAGCATGACCAGTATAGGGAGCGTACCACAGAAACGTACCGTTCGGCGAGCCCCAGGGGTCATCAATACGCTCGAAGCAGCCGAGAAAACAACCCGCCCCGATACCGTTAAGATGCTGGCATTTAATCAACTGGATTTGACGAACGTACCAGAAGTCGTTTACCGTTTTCCCAACCTGGAAGAACTGGACTTATCGAAAAATGCCCTCCACGAACTTCCTGCCCGACTCACCGCTGACATTCCAACGCTTAGGCGATTGAGCTTGCTTTACAACAGTATTCCTGACGATAGCGTATTTATTACGCGAAACAAACATTTGCAATCACTTAATCTACAGGGAAATAAGTTGACGAAAATCCCAGTAGCTGTTCGGCAAAATCGTCGGCTCGAAAGTTTGTGGCTGGGAAATAACAAATTGAAAGAACTTGATATCCGATCACTACGTCGGATGCGTCGATTAACCGACCTGAATCTTTATAATGCTGGCTTAACAACTCTTCCCCGCACGGTTCGACGGCTGAAACACGTAAAGGTTCTCGATTTATACTACAATAAACTGACTGTGCTTCCTCGTCAGCTTGGACGAATGAAAAGACTGGAACAGTTAGCCGTTGCCCATAATGAGTTGAAGGAGTTACCTGCGTCGTTAACCAAGCTACGTCGATTACAGGTGCTATACGTCCACCACAATCGACTGAGTCAACTCCCCACTGATTTTCAGCGTCTTCGCTATCTGCGTATCCTCGACCTTGGTTATAACTGGTACACGGTTGTACCGAACGTATTGGCTTCACTACCGTCGCTGGAAGAGCTATCTCTAAACAACAACAATGTGCAGGAATTCCCAACTGTACTTTTATCGATAAAGGGCTTGAAAAAGGTATACATGGGCAGTAATCCGCTTTTCGGTCGCGAAGCGATGAATAGCATCTACGCTCCCCAGATTAAACAACTCGAAGCCAATAATACGCAGGTAACGTATTAGTTCTGAACCGGGATTTAGCAGATTGATGGATTTACAGGATTTTGTTTCTTGATAAAGCGCTTCGATGAAGCGAAAACAAAATCCTGTAAATCCATCAATCTGCTAAATCCCGGTTCAGACATTTCGACCAAATAAAATTTTGCTTAGAATTTTCATAATCAATCTGAGAAATAATAAAATTACAAGCGATTATCGGAGAAAAATCCAATACTTTCGTGTTAGCAACAGCAGAAGTCAATAAGTTGTATGCAAGCCGTTAGTTCTCCCCTCGCTCCTGCGCCCAATCGACTCAACCTTTGGGCAAATTTAATTTCGGTCTATATTCTGTGGGGTTCAACCTACCTCTTCATCCATTTCATGACCGAACGGATGCCTCCTTTGTATATGGTTGCGGTTCGGTATCTGATCGCGGGAGGTTTGCTCTACGGTTATGCTCGCCTAACCGGTACTGCCCGGCCAACCTGGCAAGAGTGGCGCTCGGCGGGTACACTTGGTATTGTACTGCTAACGATTTCAAATGGATGTCTTGCCATTGGCATTCAATATGTTCCCAGTGGAATGGCCGCTTTACTAGGTGGCTTATTGCCCGTTTACCTACTGACACTTAATTGGGTTTCGTTCGGCAAAAAACGTCCTAGCAATCTGGCTCTGGCTGGGTTAGCAGTTGGCCTGATTGGGATTTTTCTGCTCGTAAAGCCCGATAAACTACAAGGTACTGGTGGCGTTGATGCGAAATTGATTGGCACTGGTCTGATTGCCGTCGGGAACTTCGCCTGGGCCATCGGTACGTTGATGACGCCCCGGCTTAATTTACCCTCAGCTACAATATCCAGTGGTATTCAGATGCTGGTGGGTGGTTTCGCTTCGTTACTAGTCAGTCTGGTATTGGAGCCCGTTACGCTCTGGAGCATTCTGGATGCGCCGGGTAAAGCCATTGGCTCCATGATTTACCTAGTGATTTTTGGCAGCATCATTGGTTTTTCGTCGTATTCGTGGCTGGCCCGAAATGCGCCCCCACAATTGCTTGCTACGTATGCATTCGTGAATCCCGTAGTGGCTATGTTGCTGGGCACGTTGTTTGCCGGTGAAATCTTCTCCGAACAATCCTTCATCGGTGCCATTGTCTCCCTTGTCGGCGTAGTGCTGATCACGCTGGGCCGAAAGTAAAGAGCGAAAGAGTGAATGAGTGCAAGAGCGAACTGTCGGCTGGTATTCGCTCTTTCGCTCTTTATACAGGCGGCACGCCCACACTCGTCCAGCCACCGTCGACTACGAGGCTTTGGCCGGTTATGTGTCGGGAAGCGGGGGCTACGAGGAATAAGGCAGCATTTGTAATGTCATCGACAGTTGCTGGACGGCCCATCGGTGTAATTCGCGACCAGATGGGAATGTAGGTTGGATCGTCCAGTGTTCGTTCGGTCAACGTAGCACCGGGGGCGATGGCGTTAACCGTGATGCCGAGGGGCGAAAAATCAATAACAAGCTGTTTTGCCAGCATTTCCAACCCTGCTTTGGTCATGCTATACACTGGCAATCCGGGGTGTGCTACGTGCCCAACTACCGACGACATGAACAGCACACTCCCCCCCGTTCCTTGGCTGCGCATCTGCTTTGCCGCTACCTGAGCCAGGAAAAAACTCCCCCGTAAATTCAGGTCAACTATTTTCTGAAAAGCCTCAGGGGTTGTGGTAAAAATATCGCCGAATATGGTAATACCTGCATTAGCTATGGCAATATCAACCATTCCAAACCGACTCACCGCATAGTCGACCATCGTCTCGATAAACGCTACGTCGGAAGCATCGCCTGGATAGGCCTCACAACGACCGGCTCCAGCCATCGTGATTTCCTGATGTATTGTTTCGGCCGCTTTTTGAGCCAGACTTTCGTCAAAATCATTGAGTATTACGTTGGCTCCCTGCTGAACGAGCGACCGGGCAATCGCGAAACCGATACCTTGTCCGGCTCCAGTGATGAGAACCGTCTGTGAAGAAAATGTAGTCATGAATAAGTGATACGTAGCGGCAAGTTATTTAAAATATACGTTTCTCATCCAGGAATACAGAAAAAGCCCGGCATTGGCCGGGCCTCTTCAGAAAAGTAGTAGCGATTGTCAATGCTGATTTATCGTCCGATGGCGAAAGTCGCGGTACGTCGTGCAGGGCGAGTTGTTACCGTTCCCATTCCCAGCAACTGAGCCCGTTCAGTGCGAAGAACGGAGCGGATGAGTCTTGTAGATTTCATGTTCTTTGTTGTTTAGCAGTTTAGTGTTCGTGATCGTTCATTAAAATTTTGCAGTCAAACCCAATTTAAGAGCTGAAACGCCGTAACCTACTTCGGTAAACGCGCCGACTTTCTCGCTGAACAGGAAGCGGGCTCCCAAATGTATGCCAACAAATACGCCACTGTTATAACCGCTACCGTAATAATCGTATCCATATGAGTCGCTGTAACCGGCGTAGCGGAAACCTAACGTAGCACCAATGTATGGATCGAAGCTCTTGCTTTGCGTATTGAAAGCCTCACCCAGGTGGTACGATCCTCTGGCACCAAAGTAGACGAAATTGTAGGCGCTGGAATAATAGCCATAGCTATACCGGAAATAATCAACCGATCCTCCTACCGAAAAATTAGGATTACTTTTCAGACCTACTTCATACGATACGCCCACGGGCACACCACCGCCATAATACGTAGCCAGTCCGATACCCAGATTCAGGTAGCTTGCCCGCATTCCCCGGTGCGATACGTTACGCGTGCGTTGCCCCGACGATTGATAACGGCTGGTTGATTGTTGCGTCGACGTAGCGGCTGGCTCATTTCGGCTTTGACTTACGGCCGGCTGAGCAGGTGCGGGTTGTTCCTGAACGGGTTTCGCCTGCGATGTAGCAGCCGGTTGGGCCGGAGTGGTTTGAGCCGGACGTACTGGTTTATACGTTGTCGGCCGGGTTGGGCTGGTCCGCGTTGTTTGTTTGGCGGGTGTGGCCCGACGAGTTGTTGTTTGCGCCAATACCGACGTAGTGGAGCAGGCAATTACCAACAGTGCGTTGGCTAAGCAGAAAGTAGTTACTCGTGTCATTAGTTGTGTTGTTTAGAAAAAAGAGAAAGATTCGGTTATCTGGCCATCGCATATTCATGAAAGCCGATGCAAACTTATCACCCTCTTTCCGCTGGCCCGAACGGGTATTGATTCAACTGACAGAAGACATGCCTCAATTGGAAGTTTAGCCGCATGAAACGGAGAAGTGTAAAAAAATGTATGATGTATGAGGAAGGATATATGCGGTGAGTGTTGATACATCCTACTTCATACATCATACTTACTTACCTATGACTCCCCTAACCGAAACTGAAATCCTTTCCCATCTCGCTCAGGACCCCGTTATGGCACGTATCATTGCGGAAACGGAAGCGCCCAAAATTTTCAATGATTACGCAGACGATGTTTATCTGGCCTTATTAGAGAGCATTGTGTCACAACAGATTTCGGTGAAGGCGGCTGATGCCATTTTTGCTCGGTTTCGGGCGCTCTTTCCAGATGGCTATCCCCATGCTGAAGCGTTACTTCTGAAAACTACCGATGAGCTACGTAGCGCTGGTCTGTCATTTCAGAAAATCAAGTATTTACAAAGTGTAGCCGAATTTTCGTTGACGAATCCCATCGACCGTGCCCATCTGGACGTAATGACCGACGAGGAAATTGTGCAGTATCTGATTCCGATCAAGGGAGTTGGCCGCTGGACCGTGGAAATGTTGCTAATGTTCGTCCTTAATCGACAGGATGTGTTCCCAATTGACGATCTGGTAATTCGTCAACGGGCGATGCGGGCGTACGGCGATCAAACGGCTGAACTTAGCGGAAAAGCTCTGTACAAAGTACTGCATCAGATTGCCGATAACTGGCGACCGTATCGTACCACCGCCTGCCGATATTTATGGCGCTGGAAACCAACTAAAGAGTGATAAGTGATGAGTTTGCTGACACACGTAGTAAAAACTAGCGTCAGCAAACTCATCACTTATCACTCATTGTTCATCACTACTTTACAGCCTCTTCACCTTCACGGCTATTTTGGAACGGACTTTAATCAGCAGTTGAACCCCGTCGGGACGTACCACAATACGTTGGGGTACCAGTCGGAACGTATCAATATCGAGGGCTGTCTTTTTACCCGCTTTCGCCTTTGAAAAAGCCGTTTCTATTTTATCGGGGATGCTCGTGATCTGCTGTCGAAGTGGGACCACCATGGCTGCCTGAATCGTATCACGAAGGTTATCGTGCAGCAGCCAGTCGGCGGTGGCAAATAAACGTTCTTTGGTTTCTACGTCGAAATCAACGTTTTTGATTCCTAACGTATTAGTCAACGTATCATAGGTAGGTGTTCCGTGAAAATAAAGCGTACCGTTTACAGCTCCCCCAACATCTGTTTTCAGGATCAACATCCGCCCACTTCCATAGACTTGGGCGTTCTTTATTTTCAGATTTCCCCCCATCAGATTTAATTTCTCTGTCTCCAGCGTTCTGGCCAGCACCTTGTTCACATCAGTGTAGGGAATAAAGGCGAGCACTTCCAGCCGGGCTGATTTTGGAAGTGCATTTCGATGAAGCAGCCGAGGCAATCGTTCCAGAGTATCAACTTTGGGCTTAGGACCAATGCGCGTATCGACCCGAAACGCAATCTGAATCGGCACTGAAATACGATGTGCGTCGCCCCGAACCGGAGCAGCGGCAATACTGAACGGCTTGGGTAACAACCAGATATTGTCGGGCACTTTGGCGATACGTAGTGGTTTCTGCATATCACGCCATATTTTACCGACTTCTTTATCGAGCCTTAGCCCTCGGTAAACGGCTTTATCGATGGCACTCTCGATATCTGCCTTGCGCTTATCCAGAATTTTTTCAGCGATATTCTGTACACTTACTTTTATACCTAGCAGGCGAACGGTTGGTTTCTCAATCCACTGGTATTCTTCGAATTTGGACTGGGTTTTTAACCGCCAATTGCCCGCTACACCGATGGGGCTCGCTAAATTTACTGCCAGTGCACAAAGTGGTCGACTTTTTCGCTTTTCGCTTTTACGAAGGCCAATTGGATTGCTGTACCAGACCTGCAAAGGAGCCGACATATACACCCGCCGATTGGCGTACCGAATTTTAATGGGGCCAGTACGTTCTACTCGAAGCCGCCAGGCTTCTCCTTTCTTTCCTTCAAAGGTTTCTTCTGTAACCAGTGTAGTGGGTAGTCCTGCATTGATTTTCTTTTCTAAATCACGAATATTAAACGTAAGATTCCCAGCCATATACGACACGGGATTCGTAACTGGAGGTTCAAATGCTTCGGCAACTGGAGCTGCCGGTTTTACACGTTTACAACTATTGCCCCCCACCACAAAGGCCAGTAGTATAAAAAAACCGATGATTCGTTGAGCATTCATTGCTACAACAAAACCATCGGCATCTAAAAATGTTAGGTTTCGGCCTCTATGAGTATTTTTTTGGTCAGTTCACTCGGGTCATTTTAGTGTCGGCAGTGCAACCGCAGCCCTTGCCGCAGCCCGCCTGTTTCTTCGAAAAGTTACGATAAAACCGGTAACCCAGATACGTCAGCGCAACCGCAAAAACCAGAATTATAATGACTTCCTGCATAGGTATGTATGATGTATGATTGACTTAGAAAATACATCCTACATCATACTTCATACATTTTTTCACGCCCATCCGTTCCGTTGTGCGAGCCGATAGGCGTGTTGATAGTGGTGTTCGCCGTGCCAGGCATACATGGCGAGTGCTTCGCGTAGTTCAAATGAGCGCTGACTACCAGGGTGGTAGTACGTTCGGGCGAGGTCGGCATCGGTTAAGGATTGAAATATCGTTACCCAGCGATGATGCAGGTTGCGCAAAATGACCAGTGATGGAGCAATATCAAGCTGACTATCTGGCAGTTTTGCCCATTCGCCTTCTTCGTACGGCTTTATGGTCGGATTATCTTCCGTGAGGGTCAGCTTCGTCCGAACGTAGGCATTCAAATGACTGTCTGCTACGTGATGTACCAGTTGCCGAATAGTCCAGCCACCGGGTCGATAAGGCGTATCGATCCGGTCATCACCCCACTTGCCAACCAGTTCAGTTAATTTGACAGGAAATTCATCCAGAGCGGCAATATGCTGTTGGGAATCTTCGGCTGAATAGGTTTTCCCGTTCACAAAATCGCCGATGGGATAACGTAGTGTCTCAAGGTCATGCATACTTATTTAGATTCGCTAATTTGTCCGAACGCAGATTTCGATGGTATGTTTAATCAAATATCGCGCTACGTTAGTCCATTGAAACCAACCGATTTCCGAAATCCAGCTAGTCCGGTTGATGTGAATTGACGAATTCACATCAACAAGGTTTAGATAATTACGGCCAGTATTCTTTAATAGCCTGAATTAGTTCAGGATGAATACCACAACCTGCCACTACGTCACCCCGGAACAAAAACTCATCGCCCCCATCGAAATCAGTGACGATGCCGCCCGCTTCGCGTACGAGCAATACGCCCGCAGCCATGTCCCAGGAATTGAGATTGTATTCGTAAAACGCTTCGAATCGTCCGCAGGCAACGTACGACAAATCGATAGCTGCCGAACCCATACGGCGCAGGCCGTGTGTTTTTTGCATCAGCGATTCCAGAATGTGCAGGTACGTCTGCATCTGATCGAAACGGTAATACGGGAAGCCCGTTGCAATCAGGCTTTCGCCCAATGTTTTGGCAGGCGATGCCGAAATTTTTTCGCCGTTGCAGTACGCTCCTCCCCCATCCCATGCCGAAAAGCACTCATCGCGGCTTGGATCGTACACAACGCCAGCAATGGGTTTCTTTCCCTGGGCCAACCCAATGCTGACTGAAAAAACCGGTAGTCCATGAATAAAATTGGCGGTTCCGTCGAGAGGATCGATAATCCAGTTCAGGGCGCTCTGATCGGCGTCCTGACCAGTCGTTCCTTCTTCGGTAATAAATCCGGCTTCGGGAAGCAACTTATGCAGCCGCTCGACCAGTTGTTTTTCGGTTTCTTTATCGACGTAGGAAACCAGATTATTCAGGCCTTTGTACTCGATGGCGTCACGTTTAAACTGACTACGTTCCTGAAGCAGAAACGCTCCGGCATCGTTGGCAATCTGGCAAATTTCGCGGGTAAGAGAAGCTAAGTCTTGAGACATTTGTACTACGTTACGAATCTATTGTTCAGCCGATTCATCAATAATTATTTCGTCGCTTTCAGGTATTAACTCGATGCCGTTGTAAATCGCACCGACCGATAATTCTACGTTCAGTCTTAGCAAAACCACTACGTCTTACGTCTTCAGAGGATTCATACATGGAATTAATCCATTCAGCCGTTTCTTCAATCCGGCTAAACAGTTCAACGGTCATAGAATACTGGTCTACTAACATATAATACCAGAGCGACGGCATTTTGCGGTACCGTTGCCATTTAAAACTCCGATCGTGATTTTCTGTTGACTTCGACAATACTTCAATTATAAGTCGAGGCTGACGAACAATGTTATTATCACCTCGAAGATCAAAAGGATTCCAAGTCGCAATAATATCAGGATAAGGCAAATAGGTATCTCTGAATACTTCGACTTTAATATTCTCAGAAAATACCTGACAGCCGCGCGGTCTAAGTTGATGTTTAATAATTTCTTTTACATTGTCAACTAGCAAATTATGGGTAATGGTTGTACCCGCCATAGCATACACTTCGCCATTATAGAATTCATGACGTACCTCACTTTTTCCTTCAAAAGCGAGGTATTCTTCCACCGTCATTTTCTGCTTACGAACTGGTTGTGCAATCATGGCGAAAAGAATGAAGTCGATTAAACTTTTATTTGAGCGCTTTTTTGTCATTCTGACAAATACTCTTATTTAAAGCCTTTTTCAAAAATTAAAACAGGTTCAACATAGACTATTTCACTACGTCCTGCCGACTACTTCATAATATTCCCCAGCGCGTTGTCATAAAGTGACTTAGCTGCTTCGCAGGTCATCACCAACGTATCCTCAATACGTAGTCCTTCTGCTGTTACGTTGCCCAGGAAACGGAATGGCAAAATACTATCATTCAGGTAACCCTCTACGTGTTGTAGTTGCTCGGGCGAAATCGAAATCACAACCCGGCTCTGGCTTTCGCCGAATAAATACGAATCCGTCCGGTGCCGCGTATCGACATTAATCGTAAAGCCTTTATTACCTGCCATCGCCGACTCGGCCAACGTAACAAACAGGCCCCCATCCGATACGTCGTGCGCCGATTGCAGCCAGCCGTGACGTATCATGGTTTTGATGCTTTCCTGTACCCGCCATTCCGTCTCAAAATCAAACGTCGGCGCGGGCGATGCCTTGATACCCAGATACGAATACAGGTATTCCGACGAAGCAATGTCATTGGTTGATGGGCCAACGAGGTAAATCAGATCACCTTCCTTCTTGAAGTCGAGCGTCATGCGGTGATCGGGGTTTTCCATCAATCCTAACATACCGATAGTTGGCGTCGGGAACACAGGGCCGTGGTCGGAACTTTGGTTGTAGAAACTCACGTTTCCGCCCGTCACTGGCGTACTGAACCGGCGACAGGCTTCACCCATGCCTTGCACAGCTTCCACAAAATGCCAGTAGACTTCTGGTACGTAAGGATTTCCGAAATTGAGGTTGTTGGTCACCGCCAGCGGTTCGCCACCCGTGCAAACGATGTTGCGGCAGGCTTCAGCCACGGCGATCATTGCGCCCTGACGCGGGTTTGCGTTAACGTAACGGCTGTTGCAATCGACCGTAATAACAATGGATTTGTCGGTAGCAGGCAAACCGGGCCCTTTCACGCGAACCACAGCCGCATCGGATGGCGCGTTGGTACTGCGGTTAGCCGTTCCCACCATCGAATCGTATTGTTCATACACCCACTTCCGCGAGCAGATGTTGGGGTGCGAAAGCAGGTGTTCGGCGATTTTCGCTACGTCCTCAAGCTCGATATCGTCTACGTCGTCTGCGTCGAATTTAGCGTATTCCTGAATGTAAGCAGGTTCTTTATACTCACGGTGGTACTGCGGAGCGCCCCCACCCAGCACGAGGTCATAGGCCGGTACGTCGGCCACGAGTTCGCCGTGGCGATAGAAATGGAGCCGTTGCGTGTCGGTTACTTCCCCGATTTGGGCGCAGTTCAAATCCCATTTATCGAAAATAGACTGAATAACATCCTCTTTTCCTTTTTCGATCACCACCAGCATCCGCTCCTGCGATTCCGACAGGAGAATCTCGAACGGAGCCATGTTAGCCTGTCGAGTCGGTACTTTGTCGAGGTCGATAATCATGCCGTGTTCGCCTTTGGCACTCATCTCCGACGTAGAGCAGATGATTCCGGCAGCACCCATATCCTGAATCCCGATTACGTGGCCCGTAGCAATGATTTCGAGGGTGGCTTCGAGCAGGAGTTTTTCCATAAACGGATCACCTACCTGCACAGCTGGAAGCTTATCCGTAGAGGCCGCCGAAATATCTTCCGACGCGAACGTAGCACCGTGAATACCGTCCTTGCCCGTCGCCGAGCCGACAATAAATACCGGATTACCAACGCCGTAGCTGGTGGCTTTTGCTACGTTGCCCACCTCGACAATACCTGCCGAAAACGCGTTGACAAGCGGATTGGTATTGTAACACTCATCGAAATATATCTCTCCGCCGACGGTCGGAATACCGAACGCATTGCCGTAATCGCCAATACCTTTCACGACGCCACGTAGCAGCCGTTTAGTTTTCGCCAGACTTAAATCGCCGAAACGTAGCGAATTCAGTTGCGCAATGGGACGAGCACCCATCGTGAAAATATCGCGGTTAATGCCACCCACGCCCGTAGCCGCGCCCTGATACGGCTCCAGCGCCGACGGGTGGTTGTGCGACTCAATTTTAAACGAACAGGCCAGACCATCCCCGATATCGACAAGGCCCGCGTTTTCTTCCCCGGCTTTCGCCAGCATCCGTTCCGAATCGCGGGGCAGCGTTTTAAGCCAGACGATAGAGTTTTTATACGAACAGTGTTCCGACCACATCACCGAGAAGATACTCAATTCGGTAAAATTCGGCTGACGACCCAGTATCTGGTTAATCTGTTCAAATTCTTCGGGAAGCAGGCCCAGTTTGCGGGCGGTTTCAACTGTTGGGAGCGATTCGAGGGTATCCATAAATGGCGAAAGAGCGAGTGAGCGAAAGAGCGGCTGAAAAGGCGGCTGGTTTCCGCACTTTCACTCTTTGCCGAACGCGGCCCGCGCTCTTTCGCTCTTTAAACATGGACCCAAAATTAGCTTTTTTGCCCGAAACTGTCCCGTTGCGAGTTGACAAATCTGAAAAGGCGTGTATATTTGCACTCAGAAAGAGAGATGGCAGAGTGGTCGATTGCGTCGGTCTTGAAAACCGAAGACTGTAACAGGTCCGGGGGTTCGAATCCCTCTCTCTCTGCGAAAGCAAACTTTAGCTCTTTGATTATGACCGAGCCGCACCTTGAAAAGTGTGGCTCTTTTCATTTATACGCATTCTCCCCGCTCCTCCTGCAAATCAAAGCGGATTCTCTCCGGTAACGGCCCCGGTTACGTAAATCCTCAAGGTTACATAGTCGCCTTACCAGTTCTTTTTGCTTTTACGGTTACATTACTTGAATATATGACCTCACTTATACGGTTACATTGATCCGCTTTTCATAGCGTCAGTAATCCGGTTTTAATCGCGTTTGGCAACTTTTATATACTCATTTGGTAGAGGGGCGCACAACCTGTTTACCATGTACCATATTAACAGAATGTGCGTTCTTTTCTGGTTTCGTAAGTCATTACCAACAACTTCAAAAATAAACCCAAAAAGTAAAATCCAGGATGATCCAGAGGGATTCATTCAAATGCGTATAACGTATAATGCAGACCGTGAGGAATTAGGATCTACGCATATTGAATGCAGAAAATCGCAATGGGATCAAACGAACCAATGCTTTAAAGGCAAATCCATTTGGGCGCTAGAGCAAAACAAAAAATTGTCCAACTTCAAACAACGAATTGAAAAACTTACTGAAGAACTTGAGCGAGATAATGATGAATTAACCGTTTTTCTGGTAGTGGCTTAATTGCGTTTATCGGCAAAGAAAATTTGATTGATGAACAGACCGATTACTGCGTCGTGAATGAGG
>NZ_JACWZY010000066.1 GCF_014699005.1 Spirosoma profusum | reverse complement strand
TCCTCATTCACGACGCAGTAATCGGTCTGTTCATCAATCAAATTTTCTTTGCCGATAAACGCAATTAAGCCACTACCGGCATTTTCGGCAGTGACGAGGCTACAGGCGAATTAGTTATGCTCTTCTTCGACGAGCGGAAGATTTCGCGAAAGTATGAGGTTTCCGTTGAGGGTAACGTGGTGAAATGGTGGCGCGATGTGCCTGGCTTTTCGCAACGTTATAGCTGGACCATTACCGATAATGGGAATACGGTTTTGGGAAAAGGTGAACTATGTGAGGGCGGTGAAACATGGAAAAAAGATTTAGACCAGACATTTACTCGTGTCAAGTAAAAGAGCGTTTATGTAAGACAGTAATTTTGTTAATATCTGTCTTACACAAACGCTCATATATCGTTGACCTTGGCTTTGGCTAAGCCAGCATATCGGGCTTGCAGGAATGATTTATGGTTCTCCAGAAAGGCCTTCAGCGATTCGGGTTGGATGCCGTAGTCGGCAGCCTCTTGTGGGTCCACTTGATACCCTTCCACATTCTGCCAAGTATAGGTCTCAACTCCCCATTTAAACAAGCCGCTGGCGGCGGCTTCCTCCACGGTTAGACTGGTGGCTTCAAATCGTTTACCGGTCACGGCGGACAGTGCCTCGGCCACCTCGGCCATCGTGAGTTTATCCCCCACTATCGAGAGTTCTTTATGGTTGAATTTCTCCGGCTGGGTAAAGGCTTCGGCAGCAAAGCGGCCAATATCCTGCGCCGTTAACCAGTCCGTTTTGGTGTTCGAGGCAATGGGCGTGTTCAGCTTGCCTTGGGCAATCAGGGGGAACAGGCCTGCATCCCGAGGTGGCAGCAAATTCTCCATCAAAAACGGGGGTTTCAGGATGGTCCAATACGGGAAGCCCGCAGCTTTCACGGCCTCGATAGCAGCGGCTTTTTCCTGCCAATACAAGGGCTCCCAGCGGCCTTTATCCCAATCCACAAAGTGTTTGTGCTCACCGGCCCGCGCCACCGAGGTATGCACGAACTGCTGCACGCCCGCTGCCTTGGCAGCCGCCACTAAATTGGTGGCATGCCGCCTTTCCTCCCCTTTGTTGCCGGGGTGGGTACCCATTTGCACGGAGAAGACCCCGGTCGCCCCTTGTGCCGCCTTGGTCAAGCCTGCTAAGTCATCGAACGTGGTTTCGAACACCTCGATATTTTTGGCAACTAAGGCTTGGGCAGCTTCGCTGTTCTTATTGCGCACAATGGCTCGTATCGCGACATCACCTTTCGAAGGCCTTAATGACGGCCCCTCCCTGGAGGCCGGCGGCACCCGCTACCAGGATGACTGGTTTTGGAATCTGATTCATGTTCATCGGTTAACTTTCTGTAAATTTAGGCCGCAACTGGTTTACAAAAGATGCCAGTTACCTAAAGGATGCCAGATATACAACCGGACAAAGCCGCTGCTGCGCAGCAAATACGCCACCTTCAGGATACCCTATACGTAGTCAACGGGAAGTGGAAGCTCCCCATTCTGGTGGCTGTCCACCAGGGCAACAGCCGCTTCCGCGACATCCAACGGAGCGTGCAAGGTATTACCACCAAAGTCTTGTCCACGGAACTCAAGGCCCTGGAACAGAACAAGCTAGTGGTGCGGCGGGTGTATGACACCTCGCCCCCCACCGTGGAGTACACGACTTCTTCGTATTGCGATACGTTGCAGACCATGATTTTGGAAATGATTGCCTGGGGTAAAAACCACCACGACCGGATCAGGGAGGAGTAAGGGGTTGGCAGCACCTCTACCGGCACGGCGAGTTTGACTTCTGCGATGAAGCCCTGAATGCATCAAGTAGGAGCGTTATATAAGATTTAGCCCTCCTCTCCAACCACCCGTAGTAAAATCTCACCAATATCCGTTCGGAATTTCATTGGACTAACTACATAATAGGCAATAAAAATATTACCTATTATGTTTGTGAGGTAATATTTTTATTACCTTTATAAGCAAAAAATTACCCCATATGAAAACCTCAATGCTGATTACGATTCTGAAAAGAGCTGGATGGCAACAAATTAGACAAGTGGGAGCTGATTTACTTTTCAGTCATCCTGACCATAGTCATCTAATATCTATTCCCGACTTAGGGAAGCAGCCGCTTAAAATTGAGCTACTCAATGACATTTTTAAAGCCGCAGGACTAAAAGCCAGGGTTCGTAAACTCGCTTTCAATCCAAGAAATGTATGGAAAGCTTGGCAACGCCTTTTCAGTAATTTAGGGTTATGAATATTGTAACAAAAAAAGTGACTCTACCTGTCCGAATCGAATGGGGAAGCAAGGAATTTGCCGCTCAACTCAAAGCAGATAACTTTTTATTTACAACCCAAGCGGATTCCATTCCAGCTATTCTGGTGAAGCTAAAAAACTTGCTGGCGGATTATTTGGAGCATGAAGGTAAACAAGCTACGCCTTGGAAAGACCTACTGGTTGACGATTTCGATTTCCAGTGTGAATACAATTTAGCGGCCTTCTTTGAGCTTTATCCAGAGCTGAAAATATCAGCCATCGCGGCAAGAGCTGGAATCAATCCCAATCTTTTGCAACAATATGTGTCAGGCAATAAACGGGCGTCCCAAGCCCAAGCCAATAAAATCCAAACAGCGATTCACGACTTAGCCAATGAGTTACGACAGATATCCGTGTCTCATTGAAGAGACTTTTGGAATTCAATCGTACTCGTCAAACGCCCGAATTATAAATACTCCCTGGTCTCATCTGGGAGCGTTTTAGTAAGAAATAGACAGGTGATAAACTTGACTCCTAGTGGTGCTTATTTTACAACCAACTCGGTTAAACCGGCATGCCCTTTACCATCTCGTAAAAGATATTTCCCAGGCGTTTGGGGATCAGATGTCCAATCGCCATCGACGATATATTTGTATAAATAACGCCCTGGGGGCAACGATAATTGGCAAGTCCAGCCGCCACTAACTTTGGCCAAAGGGGTTCCAAACATGTTCCAGTTATTGAAATCGCTCACCAACGATACCGATTGGGCCTGCTCAAAACCCTTGAGAAAAAACTCGGTATTCCCTACTCGGCTGGGCAAGACGCTGATGTAATCCCGCCGGGGCAGCAGGCTGTCTCGCATGGCCACCTTATAGACCAAATAAGCTACCAGGATAGCATTATCCCTCAGATCAGGGCGGTTCACATACTCGGCTACATCCAAGTTGGTGTGATGAATGGCCGAGAGATAGTTTAAGGGTTCCTGAATAAATTGAAAGGCAGGAATATTGAGCGCATCAAAGAGCTCATGATCGGTTTGATTACTATTTTGCAGGGTAATAGTGGCATTTCCCGCCTGTTTAAAGGGAGCAAAATACTCCTTAAAGATGGGCTTTACTTTTGCATTCCCCTGCGCATAGATGCCCCTGATCTTACCTGTACCATTATCCAGATTAAAATAGGCGGATATGGCTGAATAATCGGGCTTCGCTTGCCCACTCATCAGATCGCCGACCCGCGCATTGATATAGCCCAACGACCCGGCAAACACCTGTTCTTCACCACCCCATAAAGCTAGTTTTAGGGTTCTTCGCGGAGCTAAGCCCGCTGCTTTTAGCAGGCGAATGGCTTCGATCATCACCGCACAACCGGCCGCATTATCCACCGCACCGCTACCACCATGCCAAGAATCTAAATGAGCCCCAATAATGACTTGTTCCCTAGCTAACTTAAGATCAGACCCCTTAATGGCAGCAATGACATTGATATTATACGTGGGATTGTAGTGATAGGTGGCATCAAGATGGAGTTTTAGGCGAGGGGTTATACCCTGTTTGATCAGGCGCACTAGTCGGCCGAAATGTTCATTGGCGATGACAAACGAAGCGATAGGCTTGATATCATGCACGTATCGATAGGAAGGAATATTGCGGTTACCATCAATGTGCAAAATGCCATAGGGATAGTCACTGGGCTCCAGTAAGGCCAGCACGCCTTCTCGTTGGCAGAACTCAAAGAAGGGCTTCATTTGATGCCTTCTTCTTTCCTGGGCAGCGATGACTTGTTGGGTGGAGCGTCGGCTGTGATAGCCAATTAGCAAGTCGTTGGGGTCAGGATTGTCAGCAGCTTGTTGCAGCAATTGCTTACTAAGTAGTTCGGAATAGATTTTTTGAGCGGCCGTAAACGAGCGAAAATCCTGCCCCAGCAAGAGGATCTTGTTTTTAAGTTTCCCTTTTAGGGTTTTTAGGCTGTCGATCTCTTCCAACAAAACAACCGGCCCGGCCACAGTTCCTTTGGTAGCGTTGGTATAAGCTAAGGGGTAAGCGGCTATATGCATAAAGCTAGGGGTGGTCATTTCGACATTAAACGAGTTGATTGTCCAGCCCCGGAACTGTTGATCAAACGATTGGAAATAAGCGGAATCCACACCGAAGGATCCTAATTGGTGTTTTATCCACTCAGCAGACTTAAAATAGTTAAGCGTGCCCAGCAAGCGAGGGCCATTAATGTCGGCTAGTTGGGTAATGGTTGGGGAAATCGAGGAGTGAGTAGAAGCGGCAGCTTTGATTTTCTCCAGGATCAAACTGTCGTTCAAAGCTTGTCCCAACGATGGGGTCATTAGCCCAAGAAGGAGTATGCTACTCAGAGCTGCTTTAAGGGTTCGCATTGACTATGAATGGTTAAAGCCAAAACGTTTCCGAGCTGATGATGGTATAGTGTTCGATCATTTATTTAAGTGATCAGACAGAATTAATTGTACAATGGTTTTGAGCAAACTGGATCGTGTATTTGTGCCCAAACTCAGCCAAGATACTCTTGACCGCCTGCGTCAAGGCCTCATAACTGGCATAAGCGGCTGTGTCCAGCCATTCATACTTTATTTTGCGCCACAAACACTCCGCCTTGTTCAAATGGGGACTGTACGCGGGCAGGAAAAACACATACAAGCCCGCTTGCTGCCAGCGCTCAAAACACGCTCGGAAGCTCTTCGAGCGATGCATGGGCGCATTGTCCAACACCAACACTGTGGGGCCAGTTAAGCTACTTACCCACTCATCCACACAGCCAATCACAAACCTACTGTTAATGCTCACTGGACTGGTAAAACTGACCAACTCGCCAGCTTGATTGAGCCAGGCCAGTACGTTGAATCGGCGGCTGGACTGGCTAGGTCGTTCCAGCGAGTGGCCTGCCACCTGCCAGCCATAAGGCACGACGGGTATCAGACTAAATCCAGACTCATCCCCGTAAAACAACCGCGACGGCGGACCGTTCGATATGGCCTTCAGCAGCCAGCGTTTGCAAATCAATCAAGCTCTCCAGTTTGTCCAGATAATTAGCTGGTCGAAACAACTTTACACCCCGTCGGATACGTTTCCATCGCCAGCCACACTTTTTAAAAAGCGTTGGAGGGTTTTGTGGCTGAACTCGCGGTTCAGTTCTTGGCGCAGAGCTTGTCGGGCCGTTTTAACTGCTGGGCATGGGCGCTGACTTGTTGGTTGATGAGGGGTTCATCAGCTAAGGTGAGAATGGGCTTACGGCCTTGCCCCGGCTGATTATAAAGTCCTCGCAGGCCTTGTTGCTCCCAAGCATCGAGCCAGTTATAGATCGTCAGTCGGGAAACCTGGAAATGGTCTTTGAGCCAGCTTACTGATTGTTGTTGATGACTTAGCAGAATGCACAAACATCGGTTACGGAACTGAAATTGGGACCCATGCTGATGAGCTTCCCGCAGGGTGCGTTCTTCATCAGGAGTCAAGGTGGCGAAGCGGGGGCGCATACCACAAAGCTAACACATTGCATAAATAAATCTGTCTTAGTACTTAGTTTATTGATCTTGTATATGTGGCTCACCCTCGGCTTGGCAGTAGCGGGTCTATTGAAAGGCAACCGCAGGAGAGTAGCTGCACTCTAACCAGTTAAGAATCAGATTTATGGAAATTACTTCGTCTCACATGGGAGCGTTTTTGCGATACAATTGCAAAATGGCGTTAGGGGACGAAATCAATGGCATTCTGTCTAGCTTTTAGCGGCTATTACCCCAAACCGACCCCATCGCCTTAATCACTAATTCGTCCAGTTGACCCAGCTCTTTGGCATCCGCAGGTAGACCCAACAGACAATGGATCTGACCCGAAAAACAGTGATACCATCCAGGTACTCCGGCTTGGCGGAGCCGCTCATAATACGCATGCCCTTCATCCCGAAACGGATCAAATTCGGCCGTTAGAATCAAGGCCGGGGGCAAGCCACTCACCGAAGGACGCTGAATGGGGGCTACCTCGGGGTGATGCTCGTCTATGCCAGGCGCGTACGTTTGCATCGCATACTTGCTAAACGCTTTGGTTAAAAAATAACCTGACCCATACTGCTGATAAGACGGATACTGACCACTATGTTGCGGATGGTCAGTCGAGGGGCAATGTAAGACCTGTAATTTAATCTTGTGAGCCTGACCCTCTTGTTGGGCCTTCTGGCATACCACGGCCGCCAGATTGCCCCCCGCACTTAAACCCAGCACCATAATTCGGCTCGTGTCACCACCAAGCGTTTAGCCGTGGTTGGGAACCCATTGGAAAGCCCGGTAGGCATCCTCAACCGCTGCCGGAAACCGATGTTCGGGGGCTACCCGGTAATCCACCGCAATCACCAGGGCCTTATAAGCTTTAGCCTGTCGCCAGCAATCATATTGCATAAAGGGCAGTAAGGGCGTGACAAACCCACCGGGATGATAATAGATCAGAATGGGTAAACCCGATAAATGAGCCGGATTGTAGATTTGAATAGGGATACTATCGGCCGTAATCGTCAAGGCCTGCACATCCGATCGAGGGAACAGGCGTACGGGAATGTTTACATCCCGAATTTGTTCCACAGAGGCCGTCGGGGAGGAAGGCAACTCCTTCAGTACGGTTTTTAGCGCGAGAGCTACGCGGGCATCGAGTTTACCCGTTTGGCAAGGTTGATTTTGGGCTAGCACGTAGCTAGCCGCCAAGACCAGAACAAGGAAAAGAAGTGATTTCATCAGGAGTAAATTTTTTACCCCAAACTTGACACGCTCTGGGCTTGGGTTAGTGGTAAAAAAGCGACTTTCTCACCGGTGAGTGAAGAATCCTGGAGGCCAAGCTGCCGCTCGGGGGCTTGGGTGGCGTCTTCCAGCAAATAGGCCTTGGGTGTCCTACCAGCCAGTTCCACAAAATCTTTGGCCAGATGCTGATAATCATAATACCCGCAGTACAGAGCGACACTGAGCCAGTCCAGGGTTGGCTGGTTGTACTTCATCCCAAAGGCCTTGGTTAACCGGGCTACTCGGGTAAAGAACTTGGGGCTGACGCCCATGCGCTCTTTAAACCGACGTTCGAACTGACGGACACTAAAACAACTCGAGGCGGCCAGCTGCAGCATAGAGGAGTCCTCGGGGTATTCGATTAAGCGGTTGGCCACCAGCTCAATGGGGTGCGTATCGTTTTTCATGGACTTAAACAGGTGCAGTAAATAGGCATCGATTACAGCGATCATCTCCGTTGGCTGCTGGACACTGCTTAAGCGTTGATTGACTCGTCGGATTTCAGGGGGAAAGATGGCTTCAGCATCAATAAAGGTGTTGGTCAACTCATGGAAGGGAATACCGACAAATCGGTGCAATACCCCCGGGTGTAAATTGACCAGGATCGTACAGAACTCCTCGCCCTGCAAATGGCGATTGATACGTCCTATCTGTTGCCCTATTAAAGCCGAAGGGGGGCGGTTGATGAATTGGCCGGAGTCCACATATTCAACCTGTTCGTAGCCTCTGGGGAAAAAAGCCAGGGTTTGTTCGGGCCGAGGGGCATAGGGTTTATAAGTTGGTCCTGTCTTGTCGGTGAAGGTAAAGTACCGCAGTTGATAGTCTTTGATAAAAGGCCGCAAGGAGAGGCTGGGCAAAAAACCTTGACAGATCATACGCGAATAGTGGTGCTGAATAGGGTTAAAAAGGCTGCCTGCGTCCATATGGTTAAAGATAAGGTTTCCTAGTTCAAAACGCCTAACGTCATGTCCGTTTATACACCCCATTTAGGAACTAGATACATGAAAACAACTTCGTCTCAATTGGGAGGGATTTATGAGAATACAAAATTTGTGGGTGCGCCCGGTTGTTAACCCTAGCCAAATGAAGTCTTGACCAGCACACTCAGCTAAAACACCTCTAGCCCTCTACTACCAACTCGTGGAAAGTAGACGGCTAGCAGCAGAACTGCAAAAAAAGTAAATCGTACGCATCCTTTCACCTATGGCTGGATGAATACCAGCTTACTATTGGGATCAAAGTTGAGCCGACCCGTGGCCGAATAGATCACCCGCAAGGCTTGGACTTGGTAGTTGGCTGGTAAACTGACGGCATGGTTGAGTCGAACCACATCCGTGCTGAGGGGCACCCGGTTGCAGTACCACACCGTCGGGTCGCTCCAACTGCCCGCCTTTAGGCTGACCAGCGGGCCGCAACTCACCTTCCGAATGCGGTGGTTTCTCGTATCAGCAATGAAGAAGTCGTTGCCAGCCACTGCTACGCCAGTGGGATTAAAGAGAAGAGCCGATGTGGCCGGGCCTCCATCCCCACTTTAGCCAATACTGTCAGTACTAGCTACCGTGGTGATTATCCCAGCTGGACTTACTTTGCGGATGCGACGGTCACTTTCATCGCAGATGAAGAGGTTACCGCTACCATCTACCGCCACATCCCTGGGCCTAACCTCAGCGCTTGTCGCTGGTCCCCCATCTGCTGCACCCCCAGCTACAAGCCCACCCCCAGCCACTGTGGTGATCACTCCAGCTGGACTTACTTTGCAGATGCGATGGTTATTCACATCAGCGATGAAGAGGTTACCGCTTCTATCCACTGCCACGGCCCAGGGATATCTGAGATTAGCCGCAGTGGCCGCTCCCCCATCCCCACTCTAGCCAGCCGTGCCGCTACCGACCACCGTGGTGATAATAAGTTGCGCCAATCCGGTCGATGAAGCCAGGAGGACCACAAATCCTATGGAGAGGAGTTGGAGCCCTACCGAACGTAAACTACATAGAAAGGGATACATTCGTAAAGAGAGTAGAAGTTAACTATTAAATTTTAGCTATACACTGAGTTGCCCGCTTTGCCCCTGGGGTTAGCCCTGAGTAGACATGAGGCCCGATCAAGAGTGCAAGATTACTGTAATGGGGGCTAAAGCAGGTGGAGAATTGTTCACCCCTTGGCATAAAGGTGAAATTTTTGGGTAGAATTAGCCGTTTTCTGAAAAAAGCGGCTGAACTACTTAGCACCTCAACCGCCTCGGCATAGGCAACTTTGGCAATGTTTAGCGGGAATTCCTGCTAGTTCAGCGACTCTTTTAACGCCCCAATTATAAAGCAGATATATGAATGCTGCTTCGTCTCAAGTAGGAGGGATTTGTGAGATTACCCTTGTTACTTTCCAGACAAATGTTACTTAGCTTTTTGTCCAGTAATAGTGGACTTGCGGCCTTTTTTAGACAGTTGTTTCTTAGTGTAGTGTCCAGTAAGAGATTGCAAGTCCAGTCATACAATCAACGTAAGCTTAGCTGCGCTAGAAATTGAGTTTTCTGACACCCTATTTTCATTCTGGTCCCGTTTTGCCGTGCCGACCAATAAGTCAATCTCTTAGCTGAGATTGTGTTCAGCATAGTTTGAGCGAGCAACTCTATCGGTTGCTATGCCAGCGTGAGTTCAATCTTAAAGCCGTTTTCATTGGTAACACGCAATATACCACCGATACGTGTAGCCCGCATCTGCATGTTGGGCAGGCCAAGTCCATCGGTGCTGGCTACCTTTTTAGACGTACCATTGTCGTGAATGAGCAGATACAGATTCCGATTGGATTCACGGAAGACAATCCTTACGTGCGTAGCATCGGAATGTTTATCGATGTTCGTGATGGCTTCTTTGAAAATCAGGTAGATATTCTGGCGCTTTTGGGGGTCGATAAATTTCCGGGCGTCATCGATGGCGATGTCGAATTCGTGGATGATGCGCTTCCGATTTAGGTTTCGTTCGGCAAAGGCCCGCATCCGGTCGATCAGGTTTTCGTATTTGTCTTTACGCGAATCGATGGCCCAGACTGTGTCGCGCATCCGCTCCATAGCATCGTGGCTCATGGCACTGATTTCGCCCAGTGGCTCTTTCTGTTCCTCCAACGCCGTTAACGCCATCAACTGCGATTGCATGGCCAGTCCCGATAAAATAGAGCCCACGTCATCATGAAGGTCGCTGGATATTTTGATACGGATAGCCTCCTGCGCTTTGATTTTTTCGATGCCTTCCCGCACTCGATATTGAATCCAGGCATAAATGCTGGCAGCTGCCAGCAGGCCATACAGCAGATAGGCCCACCAGGTTACCCACCAGGGCGGACGTATCGAAAACGAGTAATTCAGTATGTTGCCCCACCGGCCATCACCGTTCCGTGCCCTTATTTTAAACACGTAGTTTCCAGGCCTTAAATTACCATAAACCGCTTCGGAACGGCTCGACGACGCACTCCAGTTGTCTTCCAATCCTTCTAATTGGTACTGGTAACGTACCGTTTTGGGCGTATGGATATTGATGCCGACGAAATCGAACGTAATGAAATTGTTGTTGTAGGGCAGACTCAGTTGTTGGGGAATAGCGTACCAATCGGATAGGGTTTTGAAGCCAAAACTACCTACCCGTATCCCATTTTGTAGCAGGAAAGTAGTATCCGTTCGCCAGCTCGTTTGTTCGTTGAACAGTTTAAGGTCGGTCAATTGAACAGTGGGCAGGGACGTATCCGGGCGAATCAGAGACGGATCGAAAACCGTCAGATTTTTTAACGTACCGATCCAGATTTTGCCCGTTCTGTCTTCACATATTGAATTGGTCAAGCAGCCGATTCCCAGAAGTCCATCTTCTTGGGTGAAGCTGACCACCAATTTGCCGGATTGGGTTTCATTGGGCGAAAACTTACTGATGCCGTAATAATTGCCCAACCAGATAGTCCCGTTTCGGTCTTCCAGAATCGAGCGCACATCGTTGCTGCTGAGCCCTTCCCGTTCCGTATACTGGGTAAACTGAGCGGGTTTTCCAGCCAGTCCTTCCTCGTATTTGTTGATGCCACCGCCAATGGTTCCGAACCAGACAGCCCCCCGCGCATCAACCCAGATTGGGCGGATTTTCTCGTTACTAAGCCCCGCTCGTTTATCGAAATGAGTGAATACGCCTTTCTGACCCTCGATTGCCGGTTCGTACTTGGTAAGCCCTTCTCCCCAGGAGCCAAACCAGAAATCACCCCGCTTATCCTGCGCAATTGACCAGAAATCCCGGCTATTCAATCCTTGAGCCCGGGTAAAATTGGTAAAGGTTTTCCCATCAAATTTACTGACGCCCCCCAGGGTTTTGCTTAGATGAGCGAACCAGATATATCCATCGCGGTCTTCAAGGATGGATACGACAAAGTTGGACAGTAACCCCTGTTGCTCGGTATAATGCGTAAATGTCCCCCCATTTCCATCAGGCGAAGGGCTGAATTTTGTTACACCCCCATCGCGGGTTCCCATCCAGATATGCCCGTTTACGTCTTCATGAAGAGCGTACACTACGTTGTCGCTGAGGCCTTCCTTCACCGTGTAATGCGTAATGGCTCCAGGGCGGTCACGCTGCGGACGTTGGTATTTAATGACGCCACCACCATACGTTCCTAGCCAGATGTCCCCTTTTTTATCTTCGATAATTGCCAGGATAAGCTTGTCTGGAATACCGTCTTTTTCGGTGAGCAACGTAAAGGCGTTAAAACTGTATTTAGACAGCCCTCGTTCAGTGCCAACCCAGATCGTTTCATTGGCATCGTCAAATAAAGACAGGATGCCATGATGAGGCAAACCATCGGCTTCGGTAAGATAGGTAAACCTGCTTGAGCGGCCGGTATCGACTGATTCACAGATAGCGATACCGTTTTCGGTGCCGATCAGCACCCGACTTCGTTTATCGATCAAGAGTGAATTGACTGTATTGTCAGGTAGTCCATTCTGCGAATTGAAATGGCGGAAAAAGGGCTTCTGTTTATCGCTAGCCGGGGTGTAGTGCCCAACTCCTTCGTCGGTGCCAACCCACAGACTACCATCGTGATCTTCCGCAATAGCCAGCACATTGTCACCTGGCAGGCCCTCTTTTTTGGTATAATTTTTAAAGGTATACGTTTCCCCATGGGTCGTATAATCGATGGTCAGACTCGACAGGCCGTGTTGATACGTACCCGTCCAGATTGTTCCGTGGCTATCTTCAAAGATGCGGTTGGCCAAGTTAAATGGTAGCCCTTCGTTGACGGTGAAATGCGTGAGTACGTTCTGTCGAATATCCAGGCGAGTTATGCCTCCATACGTAGCAAACCAGATGTTGCCCCGTTTATCTTCAATGATTTCGTTCACGATATTGGCTGGAAGTCCATCATTTACCGTATAGTTCGTAAAGTACTTTCCGTCAAATCTGGAGGCCCCTAACTGGGTACCGAACCATAAATTACCGTGCGAATCTTTCAAAATGCTCAATACGGTATTATTGGATAAGCCTTCCCGTTCGGTGTAATAGGCAAACGTTTTACCATCGTACCGGGCTACGCCACCGAACCCCGTTGCGATCCAGAGATTGCCCAATTTATCCTGCACCACTTCGGAGATATTGAGATTTTTCAGCCCATGTTCTAAACCAAACGTGGTGATGTTTTTGGGGTTATGGTCTTTCGACGCCGGGGCTTTGGACAGGATTTTTTCAGGAATGCCGGCTAGTATGATGTGTTTACGCGCAGTTACCCGTTTCGGTAAAGAGTAGCCGTGTTGCCCCGCTACGCAAATCGTTGGATTACCGACGGGTATTTGAGGGGGGAGCGCCGATGAATACCCTTCTGCTTTTAGGATAACAACCTTGGGCTTTCCGGCTTTCACCAACTTTGGCGAA
This sequence comes from Spirosoma profusum, assembly GCF_014699005.1. GTDB lineage: Bacteria > Bacteroidota > Bacteroidia > Cytophagales > Spirosomataceae > Spirosoma > Spirosoma profusum. The sequence goes on along the minus strand of NZ_JACWZY010000066.1, from coordinate 10,986 downwards.
CGAATGGGAATTTGAATGGGTAGCTGAATGCTGTCTTTGGGAACGACCCGGCCCTTGGCTTCCACTACGGTAGGAACCTGAAGCGGCACATGGGCAGGTTGCCGGTGCGGTCTACAGGAAGACAGCCCGTACAGAACGACCCAGAACGTAACGAAAGGAAGCGCTTTCAAGCAACAAAACGGCTAGGGTGTGGAAAAGAAGCTAAAATAGCGTTTTGTCAAAGATAATCAATACGTTGACTCAACCAATCTGTCCTTTCATGTACTTGGTAATGGCCTCGGTCTTGTTGTTCACCTGGAGCACTTTGTACAATTTCTTCACGTGTGAACGTACCGTTTCGACTGACACAAACAGCTGTTCGGAAATAGTCGCGTAACTTTTCCCATCGACCAGCATTTCCAGAATTTCCTTTTGTCGATCGGTCAGAATGGTGGCCTTGCTGATACGTCCCCCCATGAGGTGATTCACGATTTCGCGGGCTATCGAAGGCGACATGTAGGAACCACCCTGCACCACGATACGTAGCGCATCGACAATTTCGGGCAGACTGGCTTTCTTGGAAATGTAGGAACAGGCACCTGAACACAAGGCTTTCAATATGACGTCCTCTTCCTCATACGTCGTCAGGATCACTACGTCGACATCGGGCATTTGGTCGAAAATAAGGGGGAGTGCATTCAGCCCCGACAGACCCGGCAGACCAAGGTCCAGCAGTAGAATGTCCACGTTCAATTGGGGGTTGACCTGGCAACTATAAAAGAATGACTCGGCCGAACCGTGAACGCTTACTACGTCGAACTCTTCATGAAAGCCGATAAACCGGGAGACACTGTCCCGGATAATTTTATTGTCTTCGATGAGGCCGATTCGGGTCTTTTTCATGAGCCAGGTGTTTGCACAAAGGTAGGGCGTGAGCCTACAGTACGCAATCACCCGGCCGGGTGATTTTACAACTCCGGAGCGTGGCTGAAAAATCAGTTGGCAGGGCGTATCATTCGCGCTTTCTGCGAAAAAAACCCTGTTTTCCCAGGCTGAAACGCGGTCAAAATAAGGGTAAATAACTACAGATGCAATCACCCGGCCGGGTGATTTTTGCCTGGGAATTGCCCCTAAAAATCACCCGGTCGGGTGATTGCGTAGCGTTGAAAAACCAGACAACTTTGATCACATATTCATCTCATAATCAATTCAGCAACCAATTTAAATACCCATAAACTTATTAATCAATGCCATGAAAAAGGGATACATTTTTTTTGCCATTCTGGTGAGCCCTCCCCTGCTGGCTCAGACTAACTACGTGCAAAACAACGCCAACGCGGTTAATCCAGGCACATTTAATATTTTGATTGGCGACGCTGCCGGCAATCCCGGCCTGACGGGTAATGCCAACACTGTTGTCGGGCCCAATGCCGGCAATCAACTTACCACTGGCTCCCGGAACGTATTGGTTGGTCAGAATTCCGGATTCCTTGTCTCCTCAGGAACCGGGAACGTATTGGTCGGTTATTACGCGGGTCAAGCCATTACCACGGCGAGCTACAATGTGTTTATGGGCAATGAGGCCGGATACAACAACTCATCGGGCGCGGGTAATACGTTCCTGGGTACATCGGCGGGTCGGGCCAATACGTCAGCAAGTCAGAACAGCTTTATTGGTCAGGGGGCGGGGCTGGTGAACACGACAGGAGGCAGCAATACTTTTCTGGGTTTTGAGGCCGGCAAAGCGAATACTACGGGCGCTGAGAATATTTTCATAGGAGCCAATTCGGGATTTAAAACCACCACTGGCCAAAAAAATGTCTTTATGGGAGGAGGCTCTGGGTATAATAATACGACTGGTTCGAGTAGTACCTATGTAGGTTATCTGGCAGGATTCGGTAACACCAGTGGTAGCGAGAATACATTTATAGGCTCTGGAACGGGTTTTGCCAATAACACTGGCAGCTATAATACGTTTGTAGGAACTTCATCTGGTATTGCCAACCAGTTTGGTAACAATAATACGTTTCTTGGTCATGCCTCAGGCTATAACAATACTGGCTCTGGCAATACGTTCCTGGGTATGTCAGCCGGTATTGCTAACCAGGGAGGGAATCAAAATTCTTTTTTAGGGGCTTCGTCAGGTTTCAGTAATACCACGGGGGGTAATAATGTATTTCTGGGCTATGAGGCTGGCAGAACCAATACGACAGGAGGTTCGAATACGTTTGTAGGAGTTGTGGCGGGGCGAGCCAATACCAATGGCTCTTTTAATACGTTCCTGGGTGTTAGTGCTGGCGTAAATAATACGTCAGGGGCAAATAATACGTTTTTAGGCAATACGGCCGGTAGCAACAATACGACGGGTCAAGGGAATACCTTTATAGGCAATAGGGCGGGCCTCAGCAATACGACGGCGAACGATAACACCTTTTTAGGCAATGGGTCGGGCGAAAACATTACGACCGGCGGGGCAAATACCTTTTTTGGACAGGCTACCGGTAACAATACTACGACCGGCGAGAGGAATGCCCTTATTGGCTACCAGGCGGGCATCAGCAACACGACCGGCGATGGGAATGCCTTTTTAGGATTTCAAGCGGGCCTCAACAATACCACCGGTAGCGATAACACCATGCTGGGTTATAGTGCCAGACCCACCAGCGGTACGCTGCAAAACGCCGTCGCCATTGGAGCCAACGCCACTGTGGCCCGCAGCAATGCCATCGTGCTGGGTGATCCTACCAACTCCAGTATGGCGGTGGGTATTGGCACCAACAACCCCCAGTTCCCGCTGGATGTGCGGGGAATCATCCGCCTGCAAAACAGCGGCACCATTAAATTCACCCATCTGCTTAATCCCAATCTACATAACGGCACCACCGATCAGTTCTTAACGGTGAACGAAGTAGGGGAGACCGTACTAGCCAAGCAGCGGCTGAGGATTGACAACGTGAATCAGTGGAGTGACAAGGTGTTTGAAAAAGGATATGCGCTTAAGCCACTGCCTGAGGTAGAAACGCATATCCGCCAGCATGGCCACTTACCCAATGTGCCCTCGGCGGAAGAGGTAGTCAAGGAAGGCGTTGACCCGGCCAAAATGGACGCCAAGCTACTGGAAAAAATTGAGGAATTGACCCTGTACAGCATTCAGCAGGACAAGAAGGTAGAAAAGCAACAAAGACGAATCGAGCAACTGGAAAGAATCAGTCAAGTCAATCAGCGGCAACAAAAAGCAATCGATGAACTCAAGGCGCTGGTTAAACAACTCATGGAGAAGAAGTAATCGACTGGACTTGCAGCATTTTTTAGACAGCTGTTTCTTAGTGTATTATCTAGTAAAAGATTGCAAGTCCACCGTCCAAAAAATGCCCCATTCATAGAGCAGAAACATGAATGTTCCTTCTTCTCACTTAGGAGCGTTTTCATGAAACAGGAAGAAGTAAGTGTACAATACCACTCAAATAGGCGTTTTTTGACCCTACAACACCCCTAAAAATCACCCGGCCGGGTGATTGTGTAGCGTTCGAAGGATGAGTACGTATACCAGGTCAAACTGGCCTGGCTTTCTCATGAGCCATAAAATCCTTTTTCTCCATTCAAACCCCAAAAACACGTATTAGTCATGAAAGTACTGTACAGCCTTCTGCTCACCATGCTGCTGAGCTTCCCCCTACCGGCGCAAGATAACTACATTGCCACCTCACCGATATCGACCACACCGGGCGCTCGGAATGTCATCACAGGTGTACAGGCCGGTAACACCACCATGACGGGTACCGATAACACCTTTGTGGGCTATCAGGCCGGCCAATCAAATACGACGGGCCAAGGTAACATCTTTGTCGGAATTGGGACGGGAAAGAGTAACAAACAGGGGAACTACAACACCTTTTTAGGCATTAATGCGGGCCAGAAAAACATAAGTGGAACCAATAACTCCTTTATTGGCTCAGGGGCGGGTTTGAACAATACGACGGGGAGCACTAATGCCTTTATCGGTAATAATGCAGGGTATAGCAATACGGGTGGATACAATAATGCCTTTATAGGTACTGAGGCGGGGTATAGCAATACGGGTGGATACAATAATGCCTTTATAGGTACTAAGTCGGGGTTTAGCAATACAGGTGGATACAATAATGCCTTTATAGGTTATGTGGCGGGGTATAGCAATACGACGGGCAGAAATAATGCCTTTATCGGGTATCAGGCTGGTACTTACAACACGGAGGGGATCTTTAATGCCTTTGTGGGTAATCAGGCGGGTTTGAACAATACCACCGGCAACGCCAACACCTTTGTGGGCAACGATGCCGGCCAGAAAAACACCACAGGCAGCGATAATACCTTTGTGGGCTCAGGGGCAGGCCTCAATAACACTATCGGCCAGAAAAACACGTATTTTGGCAATGATGCGGGTAACAACAGCAAGGGCGACAACAATGCCTTTTTCGGCATCAAGGCAGGCTTCGACAACACCACCGGCAGCAACAACACCATGCTGGGCTTCAACACCCAACCCACCAGCGGTACCCTCCAAAACGCGGTCGCCATCGGGGCCAACGCCACGGTGGCCCGCAGCAACGCCATCGTCCTGGGCGACCCCGCCAACACCAGCGTGGCCGTAGGCATCGGCACCAACAACCCCCAGTTCCCCCTCGACGTGCGGGGTGTCATTCGCCTGCAAAATAGCGGCACCATCAAGTTCACCCACCTGCTCAATCCTACTCTACGGAACGGGATGACCGACCAGTTTCTGACCGTTAACGAAGAGGGCGAAACGGTGCTGGCCCGCCACCAGCTCCGTATTGACAACGTAAATCAGTGGAGCGATAAGGTGTTTGCAAAGGGCTATGTGCTTAAATCACTAGCCGAGATCGAAACCCATATCCAGCGGCATGGTCATTTACCCAATGTCCCCTCGGCTGTGCAAGTGGTAAAAGACGGCATTGATCCGGCCAAAATGGATGCTACGTTACTGGAGAAGATCGAAGAGTTGACTTTGTACTGTATCCAGCAGGATAAGAAAATCGAACAGCAACAGCAACGCATCGATCAGCAACAGCAACGCATCGATCAGTTAGAAAAAACGAATCAAGTCAATCAGCAACAACAGAAAGAAATAGACGAATTCAAGGCGCTGGTTAAACAGCTACTGAAGAAGAAGTTGGGCCAAGATCGTTCGAAATCAGACCCTTTATGATAGAGGTTACTATCAGCCAGTTTAACCGACTATTTACTGACAAGTATTCCTCTGATAACGTGTGAAAGGCACGACTTCACCGGCACTTTAATAGGCCCAATTCATATTAGTTAATTGTCTCTTTAATCGCCCATTTAAAGCGACGGCTAACACTAGCCTATAAAAAGGTATCACCAAAAATGCCCTGTCATTTAGGCTAATGCCGCCGTTGGTAAACGTGGATCAATCGGGTAAGGTTGAATCGAGAGGACGTGGCACTCGCTACGCTGAGCATGTAAGGGGTCTAACAATACATTGCGGGAAGGCGACAGGGGAACTACAGCTGAAGGTAAAGCCAAACATAAACTCTTGTGGCGTTCGAACTGCTGGTCGGCAAAAAGCGGCAAGCCTACAGGGGTGGCATAGGGATCATCCCAGCCAAGGGGCAGTTCTTCCACGCTTACAAAGATGATTGAGTGGTCGGGTACGACAATTTCACATAGGATCAGCGGAGGCAGGTCCGCTAAAGGCGTGCCGTCCAGATGCACCATGTACTCTAGAAAACATAGTTCGGGGGTAGTGGCCGTGTAGACCATAGGCCGTCCTTTAGCATTCCAGCGCCCACTCCGTAGTTTAGCCCCTATGCCCTCTAGAATGCTGTCACGATGCGCGTCGGTTTGGATACGATACAAAGTGATGGCCATTAGCTGAAGACTCCATAGTCAATCCGCCCTAAGATGTCTTCGATCAACTGGACACCGGTGGGGCTATCCAGCAGATCTAAGGGAGACCGATCCCCTAACAGCCGTAAGGGTCGACACAGCCAGCGGTTAAACTTGCCTTGGTCTTGGAAAACGGTTGCTCCATAGCCAGCCAATCGACCCAATAGCAGAAGCTTTTCGGAGGTGGAGGCATCAAGTCGCCCAACCTTAGCCTGTCGGTGGAAGGTAGCCACTGACTGATTAAGTAACCTAGCCATCTCCTTATCCGTGACTCCCAGTAACCTGGCAATGTGTCCGGCCTCAGTGCCCATTAGTCCTTGGCGAGAGCGGTCAATGAGTTGAAGAGCCGTCAGAGGCTGAGGAAAGGGGTTTTGTTCGCTAATGTAAGCAGAAGCTTGCGTTGCCATATTGCACCACCAAAGAGGGCTTATAGTCTCATTTGATAGTGTCGTAACTATCTTTTGATGCTTCCGGTTCAACAATGACAAAAAGTGTGAAGGGAGTTGGGTAAAAAGACGTCTCATTTTGGGGAGCATTTCTTGAGATTAACGAAAGTTGATGGCGATTTGCCATGAATTGCATGTACATGGCATGCCCAATTTACTAAGCTGCCAGGGTCAACTTGATTATGCAATGCTGTCTAAAATTCCCAATCCCCCATGAGACTGATTTAACATTGAGTTGGGCCGAATTAAAGAGAGAAGGTAGGTTTTTAACTTATATTATGTGTTTTACACGCCCCCTCAAATGACTCCATCAATGAATTGAGAGCCCAGCTTGTTAACGGTAGAAGCGCAAATGGTTGACCAGACTCGTTCGACGGGGTTCAGAAGCTAAGCAGGAAGTCGAACTATTTACCATCCCGTTTTTGTACTTCCTCAAAATCGCCAATCACCCATTTGGGTTTGTTCGTGCCAAATGGATCGAGAATGAACCGTCCCGTTTTGGTGTTCAGAATAATCGTTTGATGCTCGCTGGCAACCACCTGAAATCGGCGGGTATCCACTACCGCCGGTTCGGGCTGCGCATGACGGTTGGGCTTGAAGTTAATGAATGTCAGTAGAATGCCTAAAGTAAAGGCGCCTAGCGAGAACGAGCGGAGGTCAATAGCAATGTTGATGGATTTCATACTCTATGAGCGTTGAGATTTTATAAAAAAAGTGGCTTACAAGCCTTAATATACCAATTATCGCAAGCAATTTATCGTCTCAAGTGGGAACGCTTATTGAGACTTTTACTAACTGTCAACTTCAGTTAGTAACATACTCTGTGTAAGTAGTGACCAACAATACTCAGTAAGAAAATTCCCCAGCCCGAGTTGTGACTCTCAGAATAGAAAACTAGTCCTTTTTGGGGCAGACCACTTTCCGTTCGCCAAGTGTAAACGATAAATCCGTTACTACTCCGGAGGAATTCCGATTAAAGACAACCTCGAGTTGCTCATGTCCATCGTTCAATAGAAAATAGTCCTTCTTTTGGGCATATAACTCCTGTTTGCGAGTAGTGGTGGATTTAAGGCGATTGCCTTCACGGCTTACCTTTATCCATTCCCCTGGCCGTAATAGATACTCCCCTACATACTCCTTTAACAGCTTGGGGCTAAGCTGAATTCTAGTGCGGGCAGGCCATTGGTAAGCCTGCTGATACAGGATCGCCAGAATTTTGCAGGTGATGATATGCAAATCCACATCTTCTATGTTGTTGAGCATAACGATACAGATATCATCGGCTGGAACCCTAGCCAACTCGGACTTAAAGCCCCAGATATCCCCACTGTGCCCAACCACTCTTACCCTGGCCACCGAATCAATGATCCAACCATAGCCATAGTTGTTCTTTACGGGAGTGTACGCTCGGTTAAGTAACGATAAGCTCAGTAGTTTGCCCGTCTGTAAGCCCTGATGCCATTGGTAGAGATCACCGGTTGTGGAATAGATGGCTCCGGCGGCTCGGGGAGCGCTATAATCAATTAGCGTGGCTGCTTGAGCCGTATCGCTTTCGGGGAACTCCCAATAGCCCGTTGCTTTATCTGGACTGGTCAGGCCAATAAAATCAAACCCACTATGGTCCAATTGAAGCGGAGAAAATAGGTAGGTTCGCACAGCATCATAGTAACTCTGGCCGCATACCTGTTCAATAATGTAACCCAGCAAGATGTAGCCCGCATTACTATACTTCCAGTCTGTTCCAGGGCTAAAATCAAACGCTCGGTCTTTCAGGGCAGCCAAAAATTTAGCTTCTTCGGAACCTGAATACGTTTTGGTCTTCGTGTTAGCGCCATTATCCGAAAGGCCGGATGTATGGGATAATAATTGGTCAATAGTAATGCTATCACCTTTGGGGAAGTCGGCATAAAACTGGCTGACTTTATTGGTTAAGGCTAGACGGTTTGATTCGGCTAACTTTAAGATCAGGGTAGCCGTGAAGGCCTTGGTGAGGGAGGCAATCTGGTAAATCGTTTGTGGATCATTGCGCGTTTTCTGGTTGATGTCTTTGTAACCGTAGCCCTTGTTGAGTAGAATTTTACCCTGAGCGGCCACCAGAATGCTGCCGTTAAATTTACCTAATGCAGCATAAGTGTCGACTAGCTTTTTTATTTGTTTGTTAACGGGCTGAGCGTTGGCGCAATAAGCCCAACTCAATATCAGGAGAAAAAATACACGCTTGCAAATCATGAGCGATGATAGATGGCTAAACTAGAGTAGTCTGCCAAAGCTCGATGCGCTGAGCGAAATTCTCTAAAAAAGCGATATGCCATTTTCCCGTCAATTTTATGACAAGGCTCATTTACAGAACAGTAGGCAATTTGTCGAGAAATGACGGTTGATTCGGCAGTTGGAGCGCAATGCGAAAGATAAAGAATAGGTTTCCAGACTACCTATATACACGGGGATAAATAAGGGAATGGGCATCCCTACTAGAAAAGATAACCCGGCCAACAATAAGGGGATGACGAGCATCATCAACAGGGTAGTGAGGGTCCAAATTATTTGAAAGTTAATAATCTGCTGCCCTTGCTGTCTGAGGAGTTGATCGTGTCGGTAGCGCCAGAGCAGGATGGCCGGTAGGACAATATTGGCCAGGGGCAGGATGATACCGGCCAAGGCACTCCAGTTAAGTCGGAGCAGGTTGGCCAAGCTGGCGGGGTTGGAGATTGTATTGAGAGATGATTGGGGAGCCATCAAGTCCTCTGGGTTTAGCTGAAAAGCCCTCGCCAAGGTGCGTAGTGAATAGGCGCTACCCACCGATTCACTTTTTTCCAGTCGCTGGATGGTGCGTAAGGATAGCCCTGATAAATTTGCGAGTTCTTCCTGAGAGAGGTTTCGTTGCCGGCGAAAGGTTTTGAGCCGGTAGCCCATCACCTCGATTGGCTTAGCGGGATTACCCATTGAGGAGGCACTAGTTTGCATTGGCTTACGGATGGATGAATGACTAAAGCCCTAGATCTGGGCTCAAATGTAGCTTATCTGTTCCTAAACTAGAGTAACTGATAAGATTTCGCTTGCTAGTTTCCCTTTTCCCTTGTTGAATTGCTGCAAGTTTACAGTCTTTTTAAACACCCAATTTTCTGAGACAGCCTCTATACTTATCAATTATTGGACTTTTATTATATTCAATATTTTCAAACTGCCTTCTCGCTAAGCAGCCAATCCCGATTGAGTGACCTATTCAGGTTTTCCCCCGCCCCTTACCAACTCGGCTAGCCGAAAACCGGAGGAGAAAAATCTGAATAGGAAGTACAAACAGCCGGGTTCAGACCTGTTTAATTACACCATGATTAGCTCCGAGGAGGATTCCCCTTAACCCAATAGTGGCCGCTAGCGGAGAGGAGAAAGTACAACAGACCAGCCAACAGCTTAAGCCAGTGAAGGTTACCCAATTGGACGAATGCCGCTAAAGTATGAGCCAGTTGAAGCCAACCTAAAATGAAGAGCATTCCGATGAGTAGTTTACTTCCCATATTCTGTTAGGTTTATAAACCTACTGCAAGATAATAGATGAGTAATATCAGTAACAGGATATTCACCGACGGATAGAAAAGAGACTTCCTGATAAAATAGACTAGGCCGACTACCCCATATAAAACCAGTATACCATTGGTATTGTGTCGGTTATGCAACCCTGTATGCAGAGGGTCGAGAAAGTAAAGCAGAAAGAAAATAATCGTTAACACCGAGCAGATCGGGAGCATATACTTCGCCATACGGATAAAGGAGTTTCTTGTTTATTCAACATTGCTATTGCCGAAGCATTGTAAAGATAGCTTTGGCAAAGTCAGCTCGTAAATTCTTGTCGATCAACGTATCGTACAAATCCGACAGGACAATGAGTTGATTTCGGGCGGTGTCAAGCTGAATTACAAAATTTAAATTGTAGGTAAGACGATCACCCCGACCAATCCTGGTCACTAACTCATGCCCCGTCTCATAGGGCCGCAAATAGTTTACCGTGGTAATGACCAGGTAATTGTCGGGGTCTACCCACTGCTTGTAATAAATAAAAAAACCGCCGACTTGCCCAGGCAAGCTGCTTAAGCGAGTCATCAACTCGTTGATTTCCATTTCAGCTTTAAAGCTCATCCTATCTACAGGTCTGTACAGCGTCAGAGCGAATTCTTCACCCAGAACCGGATTTTGTTGGAGTTGCTTGCTAAAGTGGAGTATAGCTTTTTTTAACGCCCTGTTTAGAAAAACGGGGTATAGCATGAAGGCGAGACTAGTTACGACAGACAGTGTCCAGACAATAATAAACTCGGTGTAATGCATTGGGGGAGAGATTCATGGCCTAAAAGCTATAGTTACGATCTACCTAATGCCCGATTTATAGTCACGCTTAGTCTCAATTGGGAGGGTATTGTGAGAAATAATTGATGGGAGAAAGATTCAATTACTTCCCATATGACTCGACCACCTCAATAACCCCTACAATGTTGTTATTGAACTCTTCTAACTCTTCAGATGGTACCCACAATTCGTTATGAATTAGGCCACCTACATTTTCAATAGTATACTTCTTTGGTCGTCCATAAAAAGTAATGATCACAACCAAAGGCCGCAGTCGGGTCGTAGTTTTGGGTCGCCAAACTCAGTTCTACGTGCT
>NZ_JACWZY010000065.1 GCF_014699005.1 Spirosoma profusum | reverse complement strand
TCGCAGGCGAGGCGGGCCCCCCGGAGCGGAACTTTTTAAAATTTCCCTTTTCCCCAGCCTAGGAACCGCTAAGACCCTCCCCCTCCGGCGGCCCGGCTTCATCAGCATGACAAAAAAACTTCTTCCATAAAAAGTTAAAACAGATTAATAGTAAACGGAGCGCAGATGGCTGTTCACATCGGTACGTCGGGGTGGAGTTACGAGCATTGGCAGGGTGTTTTGTACCCACATAATACGCCCGTTCATGACCGATTGGCGTACTACGTTCAGCGATTTCAGACAGTTGAACTCAATAGCAGTTTCTATCGATGGCCCAAACAGCCTACGTTTGCTTCCTGGCGACGACGATTGCCCGACGGTTTTCTGCTGACGGTAAAAGCCCCGCGTGGACTTACACACGCCAAGAAGCTTTACGCACCCGAAACCTGGATGGAGCGCATAAAGACATGCTGGCACGAATTAGGAGAAAAGCGGGCCATTCTGCTCGTACAACTTTCGCCAAACCATGCCTGCGATTATGACCGACTCGCCTATTTTCTCGACCAGATTCCTGACTGGATCCGGACGGCTGTCGAGTTTCGGCATCCGACCTGGCATACTGAAGCTATTTTCAATTTACTGGAACAACACCAGACGGCTTACTGCATCATGAGTGGCGCGCACTTGCCTTGTATCCTGCGTACTACGTCGTCATTCGTGTACCTGCGACTTCACGGACCTGATACGCAACACTTATACGGAGGCTCGTACTCGGATGACGATTTGCGCTGGTGGGCCGACCGCATTCGGGAATGGCAGGCAATGGGCAAAGAGGTGTTCGTGTATTTCAACAACGACGGTGGCGGAAATGCTGTACGTAATGCCGAAACGCTACGTTGGCTATGTGCTACGTAGTGAGAACAGTAAACCCAACTGCTACGTAGCTTTTGCCTCTGCGTGAGCAGTTCGCTCATCGTTGATTACTTGATTTCTATATGAATTATTCGGAGAAAATAACTCGTCAACAATTTCTGAAATGGAGTGCACTGGCAACTTCAGTTGCCCTGTTGCCCACCTGTAATACATTTGCTGCTTCATCGAAAACCGTTGGTTTACAACTTTATACGCTACGTGACCTGATGGCGAAAGACCCCGACGGTACGTTGAAAAAAGTGGCAGACATTGGCTATAAAGAAGTAGAGTCGTTTGGTTATTCAGATGGTAAGTTTTTCGGTAAAACAGCCAAAGAATACAGTGCGTATCTGAAAAGCCTGGGATTGTCGGCTCCCAGTGGGCACTATACGACGGGTAAAACAATGCCTAACATGAAAGGAACGCTCACAAACGACTGGAAACGAGCGGTTGATGATGCGGCTGCGATTGGGCAGAAATACATGGTCTGCGCTTATTTATTCCCCGACGAGCGGAAGAAACTGGACGATTACAAACAGTTTGCCGACCTGTTCAATAAATCGGCGGAGGTGTGCAAATCGGCTGGTATTCAGTTCTGTTATCACAATCATGATTTTGAGTTTAAGGAAATAGATGGAAAAATACCGTACGAAGTATTGCTGAGTGGTACCGATAAAAATCTGGTTAAACTCGAACTCGATTTGTACTGGGCTACCTTCGCCGATCAGGATCCGGTCGAACTGTTTAAAAAACACCCCGGACGATTCCCACTCTGGCACATTAAAGACATGGAAAAAACCGCCGAGCGCGCCTTTGCCCCCGTCGGAACGGGTTCGATCAACTTCCAGCGGATTTTTGATGCGCAAAAAACCGCTGGTCTGGCACACTATTTTGTGGAGCAGGACGTCTGCAAACTTCCCCCGCTGGAATCAATTGCGATCAGCTACAAGAATGTCGAGAAACTAAAGGTGTAACGTAACATAGGGCATAGGGTAACTACAAATCTACTCTATGCCCTTACCCCTATGCCAATAGCTGCTGAAACCACTTGCCTGATGCCTTGATGATACGTTGCTGTGTTCGGAAATCGACGTAAACCAGCCCAAAACGGGGGCGGTAACCTTCGGCCCACTCGAAATTGTCCAGGAAAGTCCAGGCGAAATAACCGTCTACCGGAAACCCATCCTGTTTGGCACGTAGCACCTGCCCAAGGTAGTTCTGGTGATACGTAAGTCGTGCTACGTCGTTCACAACGCCTTGTTGAACAGAGTCGTAGAAGGCCGCTCCGCTTTCGGTAATGAGCAGTTTTCGGATGCCATCGTACTGACTGAATTGCTGAATAATCCGGTACATACTTTCGGGGTAAACCTCCCAACCCATTTCAGTAATCGTCGCTACGTTACGTCGCAGGGGTGATACCTGAGAAGCCCATAGGTACGGCATGAAATACGACTGCTCTACCACCGCCCGGAAATAGTGTTGTAAACCAATGAAATCGAAATCGAAAGCGAGCGCTTCCATATCGCCGGGTTTGGCTACTTTTTTGGCGATTCCATTCAGAAATGGCAATTCTTTTGGGTAGCCCAGACCAAGCGCCGGTTCAATAAACAGCCGGTTCATCAGGGCATCGACACGAATTGCCGCAGCCTTGTCGCGAGGAGTAAATGGGTCGACGGGAGAGCAGGAGAACGTAGTACCTACCTGTGCATCAGGTACGTTACGTCGCACGATACGTCCGCCCTCGGCCTGAGCAAGCGCCGTATGATGAATAACGGGCAGCAGGCTTCGAAAACTCCGCCGACCAGGCGCATGCTGACCCGTAAAATAGCCCAGCACCGAAAACGCCAGCGGTTCGTTTAGGATAATCCAGTGCTTTACCTTATGGCCAAATGCTTTCGTGCAAACGTCCACGTAATCAGCGAACCAGTCCACAATCTTACGATTTGGCCAGCCGCCCAGATTTTCGAGCGCTTGTGGTAAATCCCAGTGGTACAGGGTGATCCAGGGCGTAAGTCCCAGCTTTAAGCAACAATCAATTAGTCGATCATAGAACGCAATCCCGGATTCATTGATACAGCCGCCGTGGGTGGGACCAAAGCCATCGGGCAAAATGCGCGACCAGGCTATAGAAAATCGAAACGCTTTTAATCCCAGAGATTGGTGCAGTTGCAGATCCGACTCGTAACGGTCGTAAAATTCACACGCTACGTCAGCCGTTTCGCCGGTTTTGATACGTCCCTTTTGTCGACTGAATGTATCCCAAACGCAGGGTGTACGGCCATCACGGTCGACAGCCCCCTCAATCTGATAGGCTGCCGTCGCCGTTCCCCAAATGAAATCAGGGCCGAAATCATCGCGTTTAAATGGGATTGAGAAAGGCGGAGTCGCTACGTTGTTTATGGACACGTTACGTTGATCAGGCTAATTCCCGTAAAAGTACCGGGTCGACATAAAAAGATAATCCCCAACACGATAATTTAACATACCGGGTTGGGGATTTCCATTTGCTACGTTATGTGCCTAGCCACGGCGGCCGTAAGGGCCATTGTAACGATTTGGCTGCTGAGCGGCAAACAGACGGTCGCGTTGAGCGGAGGTCAATACGGCCAGCATATCCTGACGTTTGCGGAGTTGAAGCTGACGTAAACCATCGGGCGTCATCCGCGACGTTTGCTGGACGCGGTCGTAATTATCCCCGATTTTGTGCAACTGCTTTTCCTGACGGCGCGATAAACCAACGATGGCGTCGATACGGTCAATTTTCAATTCATCCTGAAACTGGTCGCGATCATTTCGCGTGCCACCGTATTGCGGAGGGCGGTTGTCAAAAGGTTTATTATAAGCGCGTTGAGCGAACGTAGCACCAGTCGATAAGGTGAAAAATGTCAGGGCGGCTATGATTGTCGTTTTCATGATCAGATTGTGTTTTTAAGGTTATCTGATTCTTAGAGGACAATCGAAGTGCTGCGTTTAATGGGCTACTGGGAGTATCTGGCTGAATACCGATTTCTGAGTGCGGAAGGGGCCAGATTCAGGGTTGAATGGGTTTTGTTACGTCCTGCTGGCGACGTGCCATTCCCTGCGCCAGAATACTGGCAACGATCAATTGAAGGGCATGATAGATCATAATGGGCAACAGCGCTACACCCGCCAGATTACCCGGAAACAGGACATTGGCCATGACGCTACCCTGCACCAGCGATTTTTTGGAACCGCAGAATAGCGCTGTAATGCGGTCTTCCCGATTAAAATCGAGTAGTCGACTTAGTAACGTAACCAGACCGAAAACCAGAAAGAAGAGAGCCAGCATCAGAAGGGCGAGCCAAAGTAAATCACCCAGCGAAATTTTCTCGAACGAACGTAGCGCAAATGACTCGCAGAAGGACGTGTAAACAATGAGCAAAATGGTTATCTGGTCGAAGTAACGTAGCGCCGTTTTATGTCGAGCTGCAAACCAGCCAAGCCGTTGGTTCAATAATAGCCCCAGTATTACGGGCACAATAACCTGAAGGGTCAGTTTGCCGATAACGCCCGCTAAATCATACTGCCCGGTGGTGTCGACCAGAAAAAAACTCATCAAAAGTGGTGTTACAAATACCCCAATGAGGCTGGAAATGCTGGCGTTGAAAATCGCTGCTGGCAGGTTGCCTCCTGCAATAGAGACCATGACCACCGACGATGAAACCGTTGACGGTAACGCTGCTACGTAGAAAATACCCAGCCAGAGAAGGTCAGTATCGGGTGTTTGTAGCAGGGTACGTAGCGGTAGTACGACTGCCGGAAACAAGACAAACGTAGTGAGATGAATAACCAAATGAAGCCGGTAGTTCTGCAAGCCAGCTCGCAACTGACTGAAATTCAATTTCAATCCATAGAAGAAAAAAATCAGCGAAACGCCATAGGAAGATAACGCCGACAGTGAAAGTGGCCCCTCCTGAATACCGGGTGTCGGCCAGAGTTTAGCCAGCCCAATCATGCCCAGCAAAGCCAGAATAAACCAGTCGAGTCCAGCGCGAGACAGAAACGTAGTAAGTGAGGTTTTTGCCATGTGAATGGATACTATCTCTTCCTTTAGCTTAAAACAATGGACAGGCCAGTTTACCCGTAAGAAGGTGATTTTTCCTGAAAAAACTTCACATCCGGTTACCAGGCTGCCTGAATTACGTCTTTAGTTGGAGCCAGGTCTGGACAAATGCATCTACTCTTTAAATAGACAGCTAGTAGATTGAAAGTCAGGGAACCGGAAGGTATTTAGCGAGGGCATTTAAAAAATTGCACTTCCTAAAGTTATTTGTATAATTGCCTGATAAGTAATGCGTATTAACCTAAATCCAAATCAAGTATGGGCAAGTTTGTGCTATCGAAAAGAAGCAATGGCGAGTTTCAGTTCAACCTGAAAGCCGATAACGGACAGGTAATCCTCACCAGCGAAGGGTACTCTACCCGAGCCAGTTGCGAAAATGGTATCGAGTCGGTACGGAAAAATGCACCGGATGACGACAACTACAGCCGCAAAGAGTCAGCAAACGGAAAGTACTACTTCAATCTGAAAGCAGGAAACGGTCAGATTATCGGTTCCAGCCAGATGTATGAAGGCGCCGACGGCCGCGATAACGGAATTGAGTCCGTAAAACGTAACGCGCCCGACGCCAGCGTTGAAGATGCTACGTAGAATTGAATCGTTACGTTGAATGCGTGAGGTCAGATCTGAGAACGACCACCACGCATTCGACGTAGTAAAAATTAATTACAGATTTTCGGCGAATTTATGAAGAGCTTAAGCATTCAAATTCCGAAGGCCTGTCATGAGCGTTGGGAGGAAATGCAACCGGCCGAACGCGGGCGATTTTGTGCGAATTGCCGGAAAGTAGTTGTTGATTATACGGCACTTTCCGATAAAGAATTAATGGCTGTTTTCCAGAAGACTTCTGCACCTGGATGTGGCCGTTTCCGTAACGACCAATTAAATTGTTTCATAAACCCTGCCAGACAAAATCTTTCAGGTTGGAGACATTGGATTAGTTTTCTGGCTGCGGGAATACTCGGTTTGCAAACAGTGCGGGCACAATCGAACCAAACAAATTCATTTGCAGAACGTACCACTACCCCAAAGAACTCATTACGTCCGATTATTCCTGACATTCCGCCAATTAAGAGTAGTTCAGATACCGACATGAGCTGGACGGTTTCTGGCCGGTTTATGCGGTCGGACTCAGCCGGGAACGTATCGCCCGTAGCCCAGGCACACGTAACAATAGGTCAAACAGGAAAGACCTGGCAAACGCGAACGGACAGCACGGGTTCGTTTAGCTTATCCGTTTCTGGAAAAAGACGTATTACAGAGTTTGCCATTTGGTGTTCTAACACAGGACGCCTTCACGCAAAAACAACCTTCTCCGCATCGCCGTTGAGTCCATCCATTGTTTTGGAAGATATAGTAGCGTATGAACCAGAACATATGCGAGACATAACCGGCGGGGGAATCGTTCTTATCCGCAAACCTTCCCGCCTGAAAGTCTGGATGCGAAAGCTGTTTCAGTAAATGCTACGTTAATGTGAATAATGATTTGATGGAGGGATTAACTAATTCGTTTACAATCCGTTGACTTAGTCATAATTCACGGCACGTAGTAATTGATGTGTTTAAATTCTTCCAGCGGTGTTTCGACTGAGATGCTGACACCGCTGGAAGAATTACTCGTTTAAAAGATACTGCTACGTATCATTTAGCTAATCGCTACTGCGCCAGTATAATTCGCGCAGATGTTCCCAAAGTTACTTTACCCGCAGCCCCATACGTTACGCGCAGTGCCCGCCCTGTAGTACTAGCTGGAACCGTTACGTTGTGCAGAACCTGCACCGGATCGCTTGCTGTCGGTACGCGGTTGCATGACCAGGTTGCCGGGTTCGTCCAATCACCGTTTTGGACCGTAATCATACTGGTACACGTTCCGGTACCACTGGCGGCTGTGGTTAGGAATGTAAGTGGCTGATAAATAGTTGATGAGTTGCTTCCATCGCCACAGTTGGTCAATACCTGCCATTCATAAACAGTCTGCGGACTTAGACTAGTAACTGCATAAGAAGTCAATGACGCTACGTAATTAGCGCCCATGCTGGTACCATTGATGTTATTTACGGTTGTCCAGGTCGAGTTGCCCTGCTGTCGATACTGTAAGGTAAACGTAGCACCCGTGTAAGGTGTAAACCAGTTGACCCGTGCGGATGTACCATCAATGCGGTCGGCAAATAGATTGGTTGGATTGGCACATTGGACTGTCGTAAAAAATAGCGAATACGACCAGGAGGAAGTCCCTCCACCACTACAGAGAGTGCGAATCTGCCATTCGTAGGTTGTATTGTTAGTTAGGCCGGTTAACTGATACGTACTGGTATTACTGGTCGTTACCGATACCCAGGCATTTGCGCCCGTTCGATAGCGGATTTCGTAAGACGTTCCGCTACCAAAGCCATCGTAAGATAGTTGGGCAGAAATTGACTGAATATTACTGGAAGCCAGATTAAACGGGATATTGCAGCCAGTTTTAAAATAAGTTATGGGTGAGAAATCGGTTGGAATAGAGCAGGTTGAGCGAACCTGCCAGTCGTAGTTGGTTCCGGGAGTTAACCCCGTTATTCGATACGAAGGTGTACCACCCGAAGTAAATGAAATGGGAACGGTGGTCCAGCCAGCTGTGCCACTTTGTCGCCAGCGTAACTCAAAGGAGGGTCTCGTTCCGTTGAAATAGACTGTAGCTCCATCAGTGGAGATATCAGTCTGGGATGGGTAGTCGGAATAAGCTGGGGTACAGATTGTTGGGCTACAGATTTGAGTGTTAAACGTAGTCGAGTTCGAATAGCTGCTTTGCGTACCGGCCCCGCAGTTGTTCTGTACCTGAATTTCGTAATTAGTATTTCCGGTCAGTCCCGTTAAACTCACCTGACCTGCGTTTGTAAAACTTTGTACCGACCAGCTACTGCCTCCAACTACCCGATAACGAACGTTAAAGTTGCCCCCGTCACTTATACCCACCGAATTTGTGTACACAATAGCCATATCACAATAGTTGTTGAAAACAGAGGTGACACTGACAGATGCACACTGGGTTGTGAAACTCAACGGCGTAGTAAATTCTGTGGTGGCTGTTGGTGAACAGATATTCCGCACCCGCCATTCGTAAGCGGTATTGTTGGCCAGACCAGTGAGCGAAAAAAGGGTGGATGTCAGACCGGTAACAACATTCCATGTGGAGGCTCCTGCCTGCCGCCAGTTGACTTCAAACTGAAAGCCCAGGTCCTGAGCCGTTAATCCAGTTTCCTGCTGAGTGGGTCCGAACAGGTTACTCCAGTTTGTATCCCACCTTAACATAGCCTTATTGGAGGCAACCTCGCTTGTTGTCACACCAGAGAGAGAAGCACAGGAAGTGGTAAATGTCCTTAATGTTCCGAACGTGGTATTTGGGTTATCGGGACAGAGGGTACGGACTTGCCATTCGTAAGTTGTATTGCTCTGTAGGTTTCGCAAAACCAGCGCAGGACTTGGACCATTATTTATTGAGGTACCTGCACGAATCCGGGTTTTAAGGTTTGTTGCCAGGTTCCAGGTCGTGCTGCCCTGTGGCCTCCAGCGAACTTCGTGGACAGCACTAGCATCGCCTGGCCATAGGAGTAGAGCCGCACTAAACGTAGCAGTCGCACCACCCGAAGCAGGAGGAGCCGAATTGCAGCTAGCACTGATCGGAGCTATTACGGTAAACGATTGCCCCGTTGTATAGGCTGTTGTGGCGCCGTTTTCACAAACTCCACGTACCTGCCATTCGAACACACCAGCAGCGAGGTCATTTAATTTGTAATTACTGTAACCATTAGGAATACTGTAGCTATCATTGGCATATTCATTCAACAGGGGCGAAGTATTCCAGGTAGCACTACCCTGTGGCCGCCACTGTACTTCATAATCTACACCACTGTTATTTAACCAGCTGAATACACGGGTTGTAACAGGTAAGAAAGTTTGCGCGGTAACGGCTAATGTCGCGGGGGCGGGACAGTTCGCGGTGAACGAAACCGGCGTTGTGAACGTAGTTGAGGATGCCCCACAAACACTCTGTACCTGTACCTGATACGCTCCTCCACTGGTAAGCCCCGTAAGTACGTATTGCGCGCGTGTAATGTCTGGAATAGTTGTCCAACTGCCTGTTCCCTGCCGCCATTGTAAGGCATATTGTATATCAGTAGCAGGAGCCGTCCAGGAAATCGCAGCAGCAAACGAATTGGCTTTGACGCTCAACGCGGTAGGTAGTTTACAAACGGTGGTGAAACTCTGGACAGACGAATTGGCCGAAAGGGCACCTCCACAGTTTGAGCGCATACGCCAATCGTAGGCGGTGTTATTACTGAGACCAGTTAAGGGGAAATAATAGTTCTGTGTATTCGTCTGAATTACAGTTGTCCAGTTCGTCGTTCCCTGTACCCGATAATCAATTTCATACGTTGCGCCCGCGCTTGTTATATTATAATTCAACGTAGCTGAGCTAAAGGAGATACTTGTAGCATTAAGGCCTGTGGGCGCATTACAGACCGTAGTGAATGTCTGTACAGCCGTGTTTCCGGACAAGGAACCGCCCCCGCAGTTTGACCGTATCCGCCACTGATACGTAGTGTTATTGTTAAGGCCTGTTAACTTATAGGAGTACGTATTATTAGGAGGAATCACCGTAGTCCACTCGCTGGCACCCTGGATGCGATAATCAATTTCATAGGTTGCGCCTGTGTTGGCCCCTGAGTTCGTGTTTGTCCAGGAAAGTAGGGCTGAGTAGGCCAACACGCCCGACGTAATAGGCGAGGCTGGAATCTGGCATCCCGTCGTGAAACTTAGTGGCGTGGTATAAGCCGATGTCGTCGTCCCACAATTTGATCGTACTCGCCAGCTATAAGCCGTGTTGGTGGTCAAGCCAGTTAGGCTGTAATAGTTTGTCGTAACGGGTATCGTTGTCCAGGTGCCTGCTCCCTGTTGCTGGTAATCCAGTTCATAGGTTGCTCCATTGCTCGACCAATACAGGTTGGCTGTAGTATTTGCTATACCGTTGTTACTGGGAGAAGTGGGAGCCAGGCAACCCGTTGTTGTAAATGTCTGGGTGGTTGTGTACGTTGAAAATACATTGTTCCCACAGTAGATTCGTGCGCGCCATTCGTACGTAGTGCTGGCCGCCAGATTTGTTAGACTATAACTGTTGGTAGTGAGCGGAACTGTTGTCCAGGTCGCATTCCCCTGCTGGCGATAGTCCAGTTCATAACCCTGTGGCGCCCCCGTAGAATACCAGTATAGCTGGGCAGTATTATAGGTGATTCCATAGGAAAAGGGGCCATAAGGAGCTGTACATTGCGCATTAGCATAACCAACTGTCAGCAAATACAGGGCAAATAGCTTACCTATAGTTCGCCAAAAACGGGCAACTGTTCTAGAGGAGATTGGCGAAGAAAAGGTTTCCCTGTTTTCATCATTCTCAGCGTGGTTACTAGTAAATAGTGGTTTTGGGAATGCAGAGAGAAGTAGAGAGTTTCTCATAGTTATGATTAGGATCAAGTAGCTAAAAGGGCAGTACGTTACTAATTGAAAGAGTCGGTTGAAAACACCCCTCAGCAATAGCTTTAGGGTATTTTACAACGTAGCGTGGGAACGTAGCATTGAGGTAATTAGATGAAGAGAATTGGGGTGAATAGAAGCGAAAGCCGCATCAATGACTATTCAATTTTACTCACATTTATCATGTTGAAAGATTTGGATTGCTCAAGTAGACAAACCTCTTTCCAAATCCCTGTGATTGCTTTCCGGAATCAATGGCCCCTATCTGTACCGCTACGTCTACCAGACTGACGCGAGTTCGGGATAAAGATTTTCTGGTATTTTGCTCAATTGTGGTAATTTCTTTCCGAACTAGTCTATTTTCTTTCCGAATATCCCTGATGTAAAAAAAACGACTCTCATCGGAGTATGATCTTCCGAAAACGGCTACTTTTATCTCCCTCTTTTCTACGTAATGAGGAGGCTACACCATTTCTATGCGACTGGTCAACAGTATTTTATCGCTCCTGTTCGCACTTATTTTTCAGACAATAAGTACCGCCCAACTGCCGAAGAGTTTGCCTCTTCAGAAAGAAAAGTTGGCGTATGCGCAGGAGGTCGAGCAGGAAGCCATTTCGAAAAATGATACGTTGCTTATGGCTGAAGCGTATTATCTAAACGGTAAAATACACGTAGCGGCCCGTGACTATCTGAAGTCGAAAGACTATTTCATGAAATCGCTTCGCATTGTTGAGCAGAAACGTAAATTCGACAAAGTCAGTAGAATATACGTCCAGTTGTCAGGTATGGAAAACGACCAGCATAATTGGGATAAGGCACTAAATTATGCCCGTTTATCGCTAGCTTATAGCCAGAATGGGCCGAAACGGACGCAATTGGCAGCTTATCAGATTATGGCCACGGCTTTTGCTGCGGTATATTTTCATAATCCGGATAGCACGCAAATCCGTTCTTTAACCGATAGCATATTCTATTATTGTAAGCAGGGGGAACGTATCGCTCTGATTTTAAAAGAACCAACAGCCTTAGCAGGAACCTACCTGACGTTAGGTGAATTTTACCAGTACCAGAGAAATCCTAAGGCGTTCCGATATCAGCAAGCCGCCCTCAGACTGTTTAAAGAAATGGGTCATAAACTTAATCAGGCACTTCAAAGTCAGGAGCTCGCCCGAACGCACCTGCTTTTTAATCAGCCCGATCAGGCTTATCCGTTGTTACAGGCCTCGGAGAAGATATACAACGGGCTTAATTTCAGAGAGTTTGAACTGGAAATAAAATTGGCTCGTACCTATACACTTTATTATCAGCAGAAAAAAGACTGGCAAAACGCCTTTAAGTATTCTGAGCTGGCTCGAAACTATGAATATGATCTTTTAATGGCTGACCGGGATGGAGCCGTTTCCCGGCTTGGAGTCGAATACGAGACAGAGAAAAGAGAGGATCAGCTGAAAAGTCAACGACGAGAACTCGCACTTAGTCAGCAGAATGAACAGAATCAACGGCGATTTCTGGTTGTACTAATCGTTTTGTTGTTGGGAACTGGGGTGGCGAGTGTTGCATTCTATCGGATTTCGAACAAAAACCAGCGCCTAAGCCTGCATAATGCAGCCCTGGTAAAAGAGCAAAATCACCGGGTAAAGAACAATTTACAGCTCATTTCCAGTTTATTAAGTCTCCAGTCGAATCGGCTTGACGACGAAAGTGCCAGGCACGCCGTGGAAGATAGTCAGCGACGTATCGAGGTCATGAGTCTTCTTCAGCGCAAACTGTACGATGGCGATAGTATGATTGCTGTTAACATCGACGAGTTTGTCCGCGAACTAACCGAAATGGTTTTGGAAGCTTTCGAGTTGGATAGAGTTCACGTCAGTTATCAAATTCTCCCTACTGTCGTTTTGCCAGCCGACTATGCCATGCGTATCGGGTTGATCCTGAACGAGTTGGTGACCAACGCCTGTAAATATGCTTTTGTCGATAATCCACACCCTACCTTAAAAATCGAGGCCACTCTGGATAAGAAAACGTTTACTATGCGGGTAAGCGACAATGGCAATGGATTCGACGTAGCGAAGGAACAAACAAAATCGTTCGGTTTGCGGCTGATTCAAATGCAGGTAGAACAAATGTATGGTACGTATAAATTTGACAATGAGGGCGGTGTGATATTTGAAATGATATTTAACCTGCTTCCGACTTACAACAAGTGGGAAAAGTAAACGAAGTGCTATTTAGATGAAATCGCTTAACATCCTGATTATTGAAGATGAGCTGGTGACAGCGAATGACATTAAGGAAACGTTGGAAAAAGCAGGTCACTACGTAACTGGTATTGCTCGTAACTTATCGGCTGCGCTGACTTTAGTACGTATCAACCCACCCGACCTGATATTGATCGACATTCATTTAGAACATTCTCCCGAAGACGGTATCGAAATTGCCCAGCGTGTGCTGACCCAGCAAACCATTCCGATCATTTACCTCACCGGTCACTCCGAACAACCAACTTTTGCCCGGGCACAGCAGACAAGGCCAGCGGCCTATTTGCTGAAACCATTCAGACATAAAGAGTTAGCGATTCAGGTTGAGCTGGCTTATTACAATTATCAGGCGACACAAGCCAATTCAGTTGATCCGTTTTTATCGGACAGCCTGTATTTGCCAGTAGAGCAGGGGAGGGGTTATGTCAGAATCAAAAAGAATGACGTACAATATCTGGCAGCGGACCGGGTATATGTCGAAATCTATCTGGTAGGTGAAGCTCAAAAACGCGTTTTTACGATGAATCTGGGCTATCTCGCTCAGTTTTTCACAACGACAAATTTCTATTCGCTTTCCCGCTCATTGCTGGTCAATCTGGACTACGTAGAGCGAATCGATAAGGGGCAATTTTACGTGGAAGGTCGAAAAGGGCCGATTTCGTTTCCGGAAAACAATCATAAATTATTTCTTCAGCAGTTTGCCATCGTCAAAACACCATCCCGGCGTGAGAGTGCGTCTTGATACGAATCGAAGGCAATGGCTCAGTAAATCAGTTAGTTGTTAAAAAAACATAACAAAAGTTAAATACTTACGTAGTGATCAATACTGAAAATACTTTTGGCCTATAATCTCGCCAAAACGTATGAAATCTTTACTTGTAACAATCATTACGCTAATCTGCCTGACAGTTCATGGGCAAGCCCTGCCCAATAAATTTGACATCCATACCTGGAAACCGCCTTATACGCTACGTATTCCCGATAAATGGACTACCGAACGCTTTCCCATCCCCATTGATTTTGCTCCTCAAATCTCGTACAAAGGAATTGAAGATTTACGTTTCGCGCCGGGTTGGGCCAAACAATCAAGCCCTGATTATTGGTCATACGCGTTTTTGTGGTGGCTCGAAGGACGTCCGCAGATAAATGCAGCCAGCTTACAGAAAGATTTAACCGCCTATTATTCAGGCTTGGTCGGTCGTAACATCGTAGACCGGCATATTATGGTGAGAAAAGAAACGCCAACGAACGTATCAATCAGGAAACTGCCCAAAAGCGCGTCCGGTGATGATATGTATGAGGGAACTATTACCATGCTTGACTACATGGCGCAGAAGCCCATTACGTTAAACTGCGTAATTCACGTAACAAGTTGTCGTAAGTACGACCGAACGGGTGTTTTGTTTGAATTGTCGCCGAAGCCGACAGAGCATGCTAATTGGCAAAAATTGCATTCAGTGCAAAGCAGTTTTGTGTGTAGTAAGTAGCGGGAATTAGGGGTAATTGATGAATTAAATGATTAATTATTAATGTCATATTGGTTTTTTTGCCATCCTGACGCAGAAAGGATCCTAAGGTTTCCTCACTAGAGTGCTAGGGAATTTTAAGATCCTTCCTGCGTCAGGATGACAAAAAAACCAATATGTTACGTTAAATAAGCATTTACATATTCCGCCGGTACTGCCCGCCTACGGCATAAAGCGCGTTTGATAATTGGCCCAACGAACACACTTTAGCCGCTTCCATAAGTCTTTCGAAGATATTTCCATGAGCCAACGCTGTGGCCTGTAAATTCGCTAGTGCTACGTCGGCTGCGGTTTGATTTCGTCCCTGAAATGCCTGACACGAACTGACTGCGTAACGTTTCTCGTCGTCTGTCGAACGTATCACTTCGCGGGGTAACGTAGTGGGTGAACCAGCCGGGTCGAGAAACGTATTGACGCCCACAATGGGTAGCTCGCCGTTATGTTTGAGCGTCTCATAATACATCGATTCCTCCTGAATTTTGCTACGTTGGTACATTCGTTCCATCGCGCCCAATACGCCACCGCGCTCATTGATGGCCAGAAATTCCTGATAAACGGCTTCCTCGACCAAATCAGTCAACTCTTCCACCACGAAGGAACCCTGTAATGGATTTTCATTTTTGGTTAGACCAAATTCGCGGTTGATAATCAACTGAATCGCCATTGCCCGACGTACCGATTCTTCAGTAGGCGTGGTGATGGCTTCGTCGTAGGCATTGGTATGCAGCGAGTTACAGTTATCGTAAATAGCCAGTAGCGCCTGCAACGTAGTACGAATGTCGTTGAACGCAATTTCCTGCGCGTGCAGACTCCGCCCCGATGTCTGAATGTGATACTTGAGTTTCTGCGACCGGCTGTTGGCTTTATACTTATGTTTCATGGCTTTCGCCCAGATACGTCGGGCCACGCGGCCAAGAACGGTATATTCCGGGTCCATGCCGTTCGAGAAAAAGAACGACAGATTTGGCGCAAAATCATCGACATGCATACCCCGACTCAGGTAATACTCCACAAACGTGAAGCCATTGGAAAGCGTAAATGCCAGTTGCGAAATTGGATTCGCTCCCGCTTCAGCAATGTGGTAGCCCGAAATCGATACCGAATAAAAATTCTGCACCTGATTATCCGTAAAATACTGCTGAATATCGCCCATCATGCGGAGCGCAAATTCTGTCGAAAAAATACAGGTATTCTGTGCCTGATCTTCCTTTAGAATATCGGCCTGCACTGTACCGCGCACCCGTCTTAACGTATCGGCTTTGATCTGCTCATACACCTCACGCGGCAAAACCTTATCACCCGTCGTACCCAATAGCTTCAGCCCTAGGCCATCATTCCCTTCTGGAAGTGTACCGTTATAAGATGAGACAGCGAATTCAATAGACATCCCATGCCCCATGCCCGCTGCCCCCTGCTGGCTCAGCCATTTTTCGCATTGCTGGTCAATAGCTGCATTTAAGAAGAAAGCCAACAACATAGGTGCAGGACCGTTGATAGTCATCGAAACCGACGTAGCAGGGTCGCAGAGATCGAAGCCCGAATAGAGTTTCTTGGCATCGTCGAGAGTGCAGATGCTTACGCCGGAGTTACCAATTTTGCCGAAAATGTCGGGACGTAACGCCGGGTCTTCGCCATATAACGTAACAGAATCAAAAGCGGTGGAGAGTCGCTTGGCGGGCAGCCCTTTCGATACGTAGTGAAAGCGCCGGTTGGTACGTTCGGGACCGCCCTCGCCCGCAAACATGCGCGTAGGGTCTTCTCCTTCTCGCTTGAGCGGAAACACGCCAGCCGTATACGGAAATTCTCCCGGTACGTTCTCAGTCAGTAACCAACGTAACACGTCACCCCAATCGTGGTATTTGGGTAAGCTTACTTTCGGGATTTTCAGGTGCGACAGCGTTTCCGAATACAACGGTTGCCGGATGATCTTATCCCGGACTTTAAACTCATAAAATTCGGCAACGTAACGTTTTTGCAAATCTGGCCACTGCTGAAGCAATGCCCGACTGTCAGCGTGCAATTGCGCGTCAAGCTTCGTATAAATTAGTTGCAACGCTTCCTGTGTTGCTGCATCCGTAGCCAGCTTCAACGTACCGTCGACCTGATAAAGCTGTCGGGCCAGCGCACATTGTTCCTCCACAAACTGATCGTATCGACGGCTTTCTTCCACAATCTCAGCCAGATACCGCACCCGATCAGGAGGGATGATGGCAGAGGGAGGGGTGGAATTAATATTTACCTCCTGCCCTAAGTCCTCTGCCGTAAATCCTCTGCTCCATGCCCTCTGCCCCAGGCACTCGAAAAGGGCGTTCATGCCTGCGTCGTTGAATTGGGAGGCTACGGTGCCAATGATGGGTAATTTGTCGTCCGGTACGTCCCACAGATTGTGGTTACGTCGGTATTGTTTCCGTACGTCACGTAGCGCGTCGAGAGAGCCGCGTTTGTCGAACTTGTTAATGGCTATTATGTCGGCGAAGTCGAGCATGTCGATTTTTTCCAACTGCGTAGCGGCCCCGTATTCGGCGGTCATGACGTAGAGTGTTTTGTCGGCATGTTCGGTGATTTCTGTATCCGACTGGCCAATGCCCGACGTTTCCACAATAATCAGGTCGAACTGAGCGGCTTTGCATACATCGATAGCGTCCTGAACGTATCGACTCAGGGCCAGATTTGACTGCCGCGTCGCCAGTGACCGCATGTATACACGACCGGGAGTGCCGCTGGGCGCGTAGATGGCATTCATGCGGATGCGGTCGCCGAGGAGCGCCCCGCCGGTTTTACGCTTCGACGGGTCTACCGATAGGATAGCCAGTGTTTTATCAGAATACGTTCGCAAGTAACGTAGCACCAGTTCATCGACCAGAGATGATTTCCCCGAACCGCCCGTACCGGTTACGCCAAGAACTGGAACATCCTGCATAAACGGTTTCAGGCTGGCGCTACTGAACTGCTCTGGGTGATTTTCGGCGGTGGTAATTAATCGGGCAATCTGGTTTGGATTTTCTTTTAAATTCTGATAATCAACGGTATCTAACGATGTTAACTCAAAATCACACTGACGTAGCAAATCGTCAATCATACCCTGAAGACCCATCGCCCGGCCATCGTCGGGCGAGTAAATCCGGGCAATGCCATAAGCGTGTAACTCCTCGATCTCGACCGGAAGAATCGTGCCGCCACCACCCCCGAAAATTTTGATATGACCGGCTCCCCGTTCGTTGAGCAGGTCGTACATGTATTTGAAAAACTCCAGATGGCCGCCCTGATAACTCGTTACGGCAATTCCCTGCACGTCCTCCTGAATAGCGCAGTCAACAATTTCGGCCACAGATCGATTGTGACCGAGATGAATTACTTCAGCCCCCGACGCCTGCATCAGCCGACGCATCAGATTGATGGCCGCATCGTGCCCGTCGAACAGCGAAGCCGCTGTAACCAGGCGAATTTTATGCGTAAAAGTCGCCGATTTAGGGGAAGTCGACTTGGGTTGTTGTGCAATCATTCGTTTTGTAATTTCGTTAGGAAGGGTCGGCAAACCAAAGTTACGTATGAAAACGACTTGTCATCTTGCCGGACTCTTCCGCAGCTATCTAATGAATCTATTTATGAAACGAAAAACAATTACCAAAATCGCACTCGCTGGCCTGCTTTCTGTAGGTGCATTGGTTTCCACCCAGGCGCAGGATAATACCCTGCTTTATGAAGTTACAGGGCCGGGCCTCACAAAGCCGTCCTATCTCTACGGTACGCTCCATCTGGTTTGCCCGAATGATCTGACCATTTCGGAATCGGTTCAAAAAGCCGTTGGCGACGCCCAGCAAGTCTACCTGGAGCTTGATTTAGATGATCCATCGATGATGATCAACATGCAAAAGGCCATTATAATGACCGACGGTAAAACCCTGAAAGATTTGCTCAAGCCAGAAGATTACACGGTACTGGATAACTACCTGAAAGAAAAAATGAAGATGGGTCTGGCGCAGTTCGAGCGGTTTAAACCCATTGGCCTATTGTCGCTGATGTACATGACCGTACTTCCCTGCCAACCTGCGTCGTATGATATGACGTTTGCGCAAATGGCGGCAAAAGACAAAAAAGAAGTACTGGGTCTGGAAACGATTGACGCTCAATTAGCCGCGCTGGATAAAATTCCGATAGAAGAGCAACTGAAAGGTTTGGTCGATATGGCGAAAATGCCCGACGAAGCAAAGAAAGAGTTTTCGGACCTGCTGACTGCCTACAAAACAAATGATGTCAGTAAACTCATGGCCCTTATGAAATCCAGCAAATTTGGCGATATCGGTGAATTTGAAGACAGCCTACTTGGAGAACGTAACGCCAACTGGATTCCGGTGATCGAAAAAGCAGCTAAAGAAAAACCTACGTTTTTTGCTTTCGGAGCCGGACATCTTGGTAACGACAAGGGTGTTATTAATTTACTACGTCAGAAAGGGTATACGGTGAAAGCTGTGCAATGAAATATGATATATGAAGTATGATGTATTGCCAGGAACTACAACATACTTCATATATTATACATCAATCCTTACTTCTTGAATGCCAGCGCCTTCACGGGCTGGATTCGGTTGATGATGAACGTAGCGAACCATAAAATCACCGCAATTATTAAAATAGTTGCTACGTTCAGGAATAGAATCGTTGGCCAGTCCCAGACGATTGGTACGTAGTTCATGAAGTAATTTTTGGGGTCAAGCGGAATCAGCTTGAAGCGATCCTGAAGGAAGTTGATAAGTATCCCAACCCCGTTGCCTATCACTAGCCCCCAGCCGACCATATTCAATCCCACGGCCAGGAACATCTTACGTATCAGGGGATTCGGTCCGCCGAGTGCTTTCAGTAAGCCAATCATTGGGGTGCGTTCCATCATCAGCACCAGCAGCACCGATACCATGTTGAACGACGCTACAAAAGCAATTAAGCTCAGCAGAATAACCATGTTTCGGTCGAGTAGAATCATCCAGTCGAACAGCGGGCGGTACTGATCTGTTACGCGGGTAATTCGCATGTTGGGGGCCAATACGTCGAAAACATTATCGGCAGTGGCATTCAACTTCGTGAAGTCATTTACGAAAATTTCATACGTACCAACTGAGTCGGCTCCCCAGCGATTGAGTCGCTGAATCAATCGAATGTCGCCCAGCGCAATAGTTTTATCGACCTCTTCGAGGCCCGTTTCATAGATACCCACTACGTTCATTTTGCGGGCGCGGGGTGTATTGCCCAAAAAATAAAGTGGTACGTTATCCCCAACTTTTACCGCCAACTGATTAGCCATAAACTGACTCAGAAGCACTTGCGTTGAGCCAGTCCCGGTATCAGCTCCGACCGAGGGAACCGTTCCGGCTATTAGCGAACTGCGAAACAGATTCCAGTCATAATCTTTACCCACACCTTTTAAAATCACGCCTGTTAACTCCGTATCGGTCTTTAGGATTCCCGCTTTCAGGGCCACCGCCTGAATATGACGTACCCCCGGAACCTTATTGGCTTCCTTGTAAAGAACCGTGTTGAGCGGTAGGGGTGATTCCTCGTATGAGTTGTTGTTGGTGAATTTACTGACCTGAAGGTGAGCGCCGAACAGGAAAATCTTTTGCTGAATGGTGTTTTTGAAACCATACAGAACGGCAAACGCTACAATCAAAATGCTGAGACCCAGCGCGATGCTACCGATACCAATGCGCGTAACCGTGGCCGAAAAACTACCTTCGGGCGCATGGCGAACTTTACGGGCTAAAAAAACGGGGACGTTCAAGAGATGGATAAAGTAGTTAGTTGATAGTCGTTAGTCAATAGTCGTCAGGTTGCAGTAAGTACTATGTTATATCGATAACTACCAACTGACGATCAGCGTCTATTGACTAACCGCAACGGCGGACCGTGACTGCTAACTATTTTTTTGTTCTGGTAAAAGTAAGAGTTTTGTGAGAACGCTCATTCGTTTCTACACTATGTCTTTCCGTACTAAACTGTTTCTGGCGGGGTTTTGTCTAATTGGGTTTGCCTGTTTCGCGCAAACGAACCACAACCAACCAACTGCTATTCAGACCGGGGCCGACCAGATAGCCTTGTATTTACCCGCCTTGCAGGGCAAACGTGTCGGGTTGGTTGTCAACCATACATCCATTATCGGGAAAACTCATTTGGCCGATACGTTACTGGCGCGAGGTATCGCCGTGAAAACAATTTTCGCGCCTGAGCACGGTTTTCGGGGGGATGCCACCGATGGTGCAACCATCAACAACACTCGCGATACACGTACCGGCGTCATGATTGCGTCGTTGTATGGCGATACGCGCAAGCCGACACCTTCGCAGATGGATTCGCTGGATGTTATTGTCTTTGATATTCAGGATGTTGGCGCGCGATTTTATACCTACACCAGTACTATGCACTACGTTATGGAAGCCTGTGCCGAAGCAAATAAGCCCATGATTGTTCTCGACCGGCCGAACCCCAATGGTCACTACGTCGACGGACCCGTGCTCGATCCTAAATTCAAATCGTTTGTGGGGCTGAATCCGATTCCGGTTGTGTACGGCTTAACTATCGGCGAGTTGGCAAACATGATCAACGGCGAAGGGTGGTTAGCCGGTGCCAAAACGTGCAAGCTCACGATAATTCCACTCAAAAATTACACGCACCAGACCCCCTATGTACTGCCAGTAGCGCCTTCGCCCAATCTGCCCAATCAGCAATCAATTTTGCTCTATCCGTCGATTTGTTTTTTTGAAGGAACAGTTGTCAGCGTTGGGCGGGGTACGGATAAGCAGTTTCAGGTGATTGGTTCGCCTTTTACGAAATATGGGCCCTACACATTTACACCTGTTGACAAACCGGGAGCGATAAATCCTCCGTTTGAAGGTCAACGGTGTTACGGACTTGATTTGTCGAACGTAGTAGCCTCAAAGAAAGGGCTTATGCTGAATTATATATTCGATTTTAGTAAACGGGCGTCGGATAGAAACAAGTTTTTTCTGGCCACCAACTACATTGATAGATTAGCCGGCACCGACCAGTTTCGACTGCAATTAATGACGGGTGTTTCAGAAGAAAAAATCCGCAAAAGCTGGCAACCCGCGCTGGACGCGTATAAAATCAAGCGAAAAAAATACCTCCTGTACCCTTAAAGAGTGAAATCGGACCGCCGAAGCGGAGTAAAGGAGCGAAAGAGCGAATAGCCTGTCAGATGGTTTTCGCAATTTCGCTCCTTTACTCTTTAAATTTGCCTTGCCGCCAAAATGGGCTAACTTTGCATTTTAGAGACCCATCATGGCCACTGAACAGATTTTGATTCTGGATTTTGGTTCGCAGTACACTCAATTAATTGCCCGCCGGGTTCGCGAACTAGACGTCTACTGTGAAATCCATCCGTACAATCACATTCCCACAATTACGCCCGATATAAAGGGCATCATTCTTTCTGGAAGTCCATCGTCGGTACGTGACGCCGAAGCTCCTCAGGTTCAACTTGCCAATTTCCGGCATAAACTACCCATTCTGGGCGTGTGCTACGGAGCTCAGTTGATGGCACAAACGAGTGGTGGAGAAGTACAGCCGTCGTCCAACCGCGAGTATGGCCGGGCGAAGTTAGGTACTGTCGAATCGGAGAATCCACTTTTGAAAGGTATTGATCAGCATTCGCAGGTCTGGATGTCGCATGGCGATACGATTACCAGTATTCCTGAGAATTTCCACATTATTGCGTCTACTGATTCGGTTCGGGTTGCTGCGTTTCAGATTGACGGCGAACCGACTTATGGCATTCAGTTTCACCCCGAGGTTACGCACTCGCTTCAGGGAAAAACAGTGCTGCATAACTTTGTAGTCGATATTTGCGGCTGTTCGCAGGACTGGACGGCGGCTTCGTTTGTCGAAACAACCGTGGCGCAATTGAAGCAAAAACTCGGTAACGATAAAGTCGTACTGGGTCTGTCGGGTGGTGTCGATTCGTCGGTGGCGGCTATGCTCATTCACCGGGCCATAGGTCAGAATCTCTACTGCATTTTTGTCGATAACGGGGTACTTCGGAAAGATGAGTTTTCGGGCGTATTGGAGTCCTACAAAACGCTGGGATTGAACGTAAAAGGCGTCGATTCCAAAGAACAGTTTTATACCGCACTTGCCGGACTCACCGACCCTGAAGCCAAGCGGAAAGCCATCGGTAAAACATTCATCGACGTATTTGATCAGGAAGCTCATTTGGTTGAGGACGTAGCGTGGCTGGGTCAGGGCACGATTTATCCCGACGTCATTGAATCGGTATCGGTAAAAGGGCCATCTGCGACCATTAAATCGCACCATAATGTTGGTGGTCTGCCCGATTTCATGAAACTGAAAGTTGTGGAGCCGCTCAATACGTTGTTTAAAGACGAAGTGCGGGCCGTTGGCAGAACGCTCGGTCTGCCCGAAGCTATACTGGGACGGCATCCGTTTCCGGGACCAGGACTGGCGATACGTATTTTAGGTGATATTACTCCTGAAAAAGTCGCGATTCTGCAACAGGTCGACGCCTTGTTCATCGACGGCCTGAAACGCGAAGGGCTTTACGACAAAGTATGGCAGGCGGGTGCGATCCTGTTACCGGTGCAATCGGTGGGGGTGATGGGTGATGAACGTACCTACGAACGCGTTGTGGCGCTACGTGCCGTGACGAGCGTAGACGGTATGACCGCCGACTGGGCGCATCTGCCGTATGAATTTCTGGCCGACATCTCTAACGAAATTATCAACCGCGTGAAAGGGGTTAACCGAGTGGTTTATGATATTTCGTCGAAACCGCCAGCCACCATCGAGTGGGAATAGTTATAAATATGAAACGCCTGACGCTACGTAGTCGGGCGTTTTGCTTTTCAGGATGCTACGTTCATTGGCTAAATAAATCGCTGCTACGTTCTTGAGTTTGCTACATTATTTTTACATTAGCCACTCATTTCCAAAACTCTATAGACAAATGCAAACAACACGAATGAACCGGACTATCGCTCTGACGTTAGTCGGCACGTTAATGACCCTCATGACCTGGGCACAGGGCGACAAAGCTAACCGTCCCAGCCCTCCAGCAACCGCCAGCGGAAAAGTAGGTGGTGCAAACATCACCGTCAATTACAGCAGCCCTTCAGTAAAAGGACGTAACGTATGGGATCCAAGCGGCAGTCTGGCTCCTTACGGTAAAGTGTGGCGGGCGGGTGCGAACGAAGCCACTACGTTCGAAACGGACAAAGACATAAAAGTTGAAGGTAAAACACTGCCTGCTGGTAAATATGGTTTCTTTGCTATTCCCGGCGATAAAGAGTGGACGATCATCTTCAACAAAGAACCTAATCAGTGGGGGGCTTTCAAATATGACCAGTCAAAGGACGTACTACGAGTGACGACCAAGCCAATGAAGGCTTCTCAGATGAATGAGAAACTGGCTTACGACGTAACGGGCAAAGGCGTTGTTCTTAAATGGGAAAATGTAGAAGTCCCCGTTATGATTCAATAAAAAGTAACCCATTTGTAATAATCAGGGAGGGGGATGTATGCTATTACTCGAAGTAATGGCATACATCCCCCTCCTTGCTGAAACGGCTTTTTGTCATCCTGACGCAGGAAGGATCTTAAAGTTTCCTTATTTGAGTGCTGGGAAACCTTAAGATCCTTCCTGCGTCAGGATGACAAAAAATACCTCATTAACTAATTACTCCATCCTGATCTAACGCGCAGTTTTCCATGAATTCGTTGGTGAAAACCGCTCGTGCTGGCGCATCCAGCAATTGTTGA
>NZ_JACWZY010000064.1 GCF_014699005.1 Spirosoma profusum | reverse complement strand
CAGGCTAAACCAGCTTGGCCATCTTGCTGATATTTTTTCAGCGTTCGACTCACCCAACCTTCGGTTAATCCCAAGGCTTGCGCAATTTTGGTTTGTTTCCAGCCCTGATCTTTTAGATCTGCGCACCGTCTACGCAATAGCTCGTAGTCAGATGGTTTGTAAGTTGTCATGATTAACAAAGTGTCAATCTTTGCAAACCTAATCACACATCAATAAGCCGTCCGTCGTGATTCGATCGAGTTGGTATCAGTCCTATTTAAGGTGGACATCAGCTCATTCAAATTTGCCTCAAGCCTGTTTATTGTTTATAATAGGCGACTAATTCTCTCAACAAGTATGATCAACTTAACAACCGGCCAGTTCTATGGGCAAACCAATGAATTGATTCAGTTGGATGGGCTTACCCTAACCGATACCGAGTACACCCACGATTGGGTGGACTGGCATTATCATCAGAATGCTTACTTCACCTTTATTCTAGAAGGGTGTGTCCTGGAGGGCAACAAAAAGGAAACCTATCACTGTTCCGCAGGAAGCCTGTTGTTTCATTATTGGCAGGAATCACATTACAATCGCAAGCCCCCCGGTTTTACGCGCGGATTCCATATTGAATTAGAGCCCGATTGGCTGGCGGGCCTGGACTTGGACCTAAGCCAAGTGCAAGGCAGCCTAAACCTGATCGATCCACAACTGAAAGTTTTGCTCTACAAAATTTTCAGAGAGTTCAAACTAGAAGACTCTATCAAGCACTTGGCAATTCAATCGTTATTGATTGAAGCCATTTCACGTATAGCCGGTTATAAGCAAGACA
This sequence comes from Spirosoma profusum, assembly GCF_014699005.1. GTDB lineage: Bacteria > Bacteroidota > Bacteroidia > Cytophagales > Spirosomataceae > Spirosoma > Spirosoma profusum. The sequence goes on along the minus strand of NZ_JACWZY010000064.1, from coordinate 24,932 downwards.
CCTATAGAAATCGGCCTGACTGGGCCATTCGGGTAAGAGACCTATTACATGATGCACCCGTAGCAAACTGGACCTTACCCGCCTTAGCCCAAACAGTGGGTGTCCACCCCGTTCATTTATCCCGTTCGTTCCCTCAGTATTTCAACTGTACACTAAGCCACTATATTCGAAGCATCCGGGTTCAGCATTCGCTCGCCCTGATGGCTCAGAAAACGCATTCCCTAACCGCTATTGCGTTGGCCTGCGGCTTTGCTGATCAGAGTCACTTTATCCGGTGCTTTCAAGAAATCTATCGATGTAAGCCAACGGTTTACCGGTCTCTTTTGGGCCAGTAAGGGGCGATGTTAAATCTGTTCTATTTTCAGGGCTGGTTGATCTATAGGTTTGTGGCAACAAATTAAACCAACATGATCCGGATTTATCGTTATCTACTGGCCATCTGTTTCTTCGCAAACTGTGTGGTACCAAACTGGGGAATACAACCTGCTTTAGCTCAGACTGATCGCGCTGCTGCGGTTGCAGGCCATACCTATCGAGGCCAAGTCAAATTTGCGGCCAGCAACATTTCTCTTGAGACGGGTCGAGATCCCATTTTTTTGACGGCCTACACGTTAACTCCCAAAAATCAATTATATCTAACGGCTTTTATGGGTAGTACCTTGGTTGAGCAGCTACACCGATTGTCCCCGAACCGATCGGCGGAGGAATTAGCGACCGTCGGCAGCTATCAATTTTCGTTTTACGTGGATAGTCACCTGATCTATACCTGCAACCTGCCACCGGATAATATCACATCGGAGACTAAACGGACTGAAACGATACTCAAAAATTCCCTGATTGCCTATCCCCGCCAGCGGACATGGGGGGAATCAATCTGGAGTTTGTTCCTGCGAAACGGCGGACAACAGGCTCTGACCGACGGCCAACACATGTTAAAGTTGGAAATACGCCCATTCACCAATGCGCCCGATCTAAATGTTGGCTCGATCGTAGCCGAGGGGCAACTGGCATTGACCGTTCAACTGGACCCCAAAATTGATCCTGCCACTGTTCAGTTGCAAATCCCTCAACCGTATCAGGATATAGCCGTTTCTACTGAAAAATTCGATGCAGATAAAATCAAAGAGTTGAAGGGTAAAACGGATGCGTTCGTCTTCAAGGATATATCCAGTATTGTGGTGCTCAAAAATGGTAAGCTACTCATCGAAGAATATTTTAATGGAGCCAATCGCAACACATTGCATGATGTCCGGTCGGTGGGTAAGTCGTTCGCTTCAACCGCAGCCGGGATAGCCTTGGGTGAAGGCTACCTGAAAAGTGAAAATCAGTCCTTGCAAGAATTCTATAACCTAAAGGATTTTGCTCATTACTCACCCATAAAAGGGAAGATTACCCTGAAGGACTTGCTCACCATGAGTGCCGCTTTTGAAGGGAATGATGACCAGCGTGAATCGGCTGGCAATGAGGAGAAGATGTATCCAACCAGTAACTGGGTAAAATTTGCATTGGACTTACCGGTTGATTCAGTTCGAAAGGCGGGAGAATGGCATTATTTTACGGCTGGCGTGGTCTTGCTGGGTGATATCATTGATAAACGGGTACCAGGCGGCTTGGAAAAGTACACAGATGAAAAACTTTTTCGGCCATTGGGAATTACCCAGTACAAATGGCAATACACCCCTCAAAAGGTAGCCAACACCGCCGGTGGCATTCGCATGAATGCCCTCGACTTTGCGAAATACGGCCAATTATACAAAAATGGCGGCCAGTGGAAGGGGCAGCAACTGGTGCCGAAAGACTGGGTTGAAAAGACATTCACTCGGCATAAAGTTATACCAGGTCGGGAAAATGAGCACTATGGCTACTTATTTTGGAATCGAACGTACAAGGTAAATGGCCATCCCTATGAGACGTATTATTGTGCGGGCAATGGCGGCAATAAAATCTATGTCTTCAAGGACCAGCCATTGGTTATCGTGGTTACGGCTACCGCCTTTGGTGCTCCTTACGCTCATCCCCAAGTTGATAAGATGATGAGTGAGTATATTTTGCCTGCATTAAAAATTTCCAATTAGAAATGCCTGTCATCAATCTCTGTTCTATTTAGAAGTTACGTGTTCAGGCGCTTTTCAATGGCAAATAACTTTACGCCCAGCAATCTGGTTTATCCTTGTATTACAACTTATAATAAACGGATAATCTGCCCGTCCATCAGTCGTTTCTGATGTATAGAATCATGTATGATACGCATGATTCAAAATACATCTTCCAGTCAAGCGAAGAAGTACTTCAGTGATTCCCTTAATGGGGCTGACTATTACCTGAACGATCAGGAATACCCAGGCTACTTTCATGGCCGTGTTGCTGTACGGCTTAGCATTGAGGGTTTAACCGCCCAAAAAGCGTTCCACGCTCTCTGTGACAATCTTAATCCCTTGACGGGTAAGTCGCTTACGCCACGCAGAAAAGACAATCGTACTGTCGGTTACGACATCAATTTTCACTGCCCGAAGTCCGTTTCTATCATTCATGCACTGACAGACGACAATCACATTTTAGATGCGTTTCAGGCAAGCGTTCAGGAAACGATGCGAGACATTGAGGCCGATGCCCAAACCCGGGTTCGTAAAAATCGTAAGGATGAAGACCGGCCAACGGGTGAACTACTTTGGGCCGATTTTATCCATCAAACGGCAAGACCGGTCGATGACAAGGTGCCCGATCCTCACCTTCACTGCCACTCCTTTGTGTTCAACGTAACGTGGGATGTCGTTGAAAATCAATTCAAGGCTGGACAATTCCGGTCGATCAAACAGGATATGCCGTATTATCAGGCACGGTTTCACAAACGTCTGGCCGATAAACTAGTCGAGCTTGGCTATCGTATCCGACGTACCGATAAAGCGTTTGAAATCGATGGTGTGCCGGAACATATCATCGACCTGTTTTCCAAACGCACCAACGAAATCGGCCAGATTGCCAAAGAATTAGGTATTACCGATCAGGCCGAATTGGATCAGCTTGGCGCGCGAACCCGCGCCAAAAAGCAGAAGGGTCTGACCATGTCCCAACTCAAGCAGGAATGGCGCAAACAGATATTTGCGTTGGGAATGCGTGATAAAGGCGAAGGCGATCAGCCTATTCGCTTTGCGTCTATTAAGCCTCTGGTGGCTCCCTCACCCAAGCAATGTATCAATCACGCTCTTGCTATGCGATTTGAACGGGTGTCGGTCATGCACGACCGGCGGATACTGGAAATGGCCTATCGGCAAGGGCTGGGTTATCCAACGTTGACCGTTGACCAAATTACCGACCGCTTTGCCAGCGACAAGCGGGTTATTCGGGTCAAGGATGGAGCCAAAATGCTCTGCACCACCAAAGAGGTGTTGCGTGAGGAAAAACGTATGGTGTCATTAGCTCAGCACGGCAAAGGCAGTGTGCCCCCACTTTATCCAATTGCCCCTGCAATCGCGTTAGAGGGTGAGCAATATGAAGCGGTCTCTCATGTGCTGACAACCCCGCACCGTGTGTCGATCATCCGTGGGCGTGCTGGAACCGGCAAAACCACCCTGATGAAAGAAGCCATTCGGCTGATCGAGGAAGTAGGGCGTAAAGTCACCGTTGTGGCACCGACGGCGCAAGCGGCACGGGGCGTGTTGCGGGAGGAAGGCTTTAGCGAAGCTGAAACCGTCGCCAAACTGCTCTCCTCAACTGAACTGCAAGATAAGCTGCTAGATGGCCTATTATGGGTGGATGAGGCCGGACTGTTGAACACTCAAGTGATGACGGCTCTGCTACAATTGGTCATCCAGAAAAACGCGCGGCTGATTTTAAGTGGCGATACGCGGCAACATGCTAGTGTGATTCGTGGAGATGCGTTACGGATTCTTAATACGGTGGCTGGTATCAAATCCGCCGAAGTAAGCCGTGTCTATCGGCAACACAATCTGGACTATCGCAAAGCAGTGAAAATGTTGGCAGAAAATAAGGTAGGTGAAGCGTTCGCTGTACTAGACAGCATGGGGGCGATCAAAACATTGAGTCCAGTCAATTCCTTTGCCACACTGGCGAATGATTACTTATCAACCTTGAAAAAAGGGAAAACCGCGTTGGTGATTTCACCGACGCATCAGGAAGGCGAACGGGTTACTATAGCCATTCGCGACAAACTGCGCGAAGCTGGACGGATTACCAAAGAAGAAACAGCCCTGCCACAACTGGTCAATACGAATATGACCCAAGCCGAAAAAAGCGATCATCGGAATTTCCGCAACGGACAGATTATTCAATTCAACCAAAATGCGGCAGGCATTGAGCGCGGTTCACGCTGGTCAGTGCAATCCGTGGTCAGTGGGATAGTACATATTCAGGATGCCAGTGGGAAAAGAGTCACCCTGCCGCTTGAGCGAATGGAAGTCTTCGACGTGTACCGCCAAACCGAAATTGTCTTCTCCAAAGGCGATAAAATACGGATTACCCGTAATGGATATGATGCTAACAAAAAACGATTGACCAACGGGCAAATGCTGGACGTTATCGCCATTGAGCCAAACGGGGCTTTGCGCCTACACAACAAGGCAAGCAAAGCCACTTATACGGTACCGGCTCATTTCGGCCATATCGCGCATGGCTATTGCCTGACTTCTCATGCCGCACAGGGCAAGACCGTAGATGAAGTGTTTATCGCGCAACCGGCCAGCACGTTTCCGGCTACCAATCTCAACCAGGTCTATGTGTCGGTGTCACGGGCGCGAGACAGTGTGCATATCTATACAGACGACAAAGCGGCTTTACTGGCTCATACCTCCGAATTAGGAGATCGCCTTTCAGCGTTGGAGTTGGTGAAACGCACTAAACCAAGCCGGAAGGCTGTCGAGCACATAATAAGAAATTCGCAGTCTGTACCACCAAAGGCGAAACCAGCTCTCAAACGTAATGTGACGCTAAGCGAGCCGAAGCCCATCCAGCGAAAGCCAAACAGTCATGCACCACGTCCAGCACTTTAGGGCGAATTTCATTCAAGATGAGATTAAGGACACAGCCAGCAATAACCTACCGGGTTATGCGGTTGCAAATACGGAATTGCATGATAACGATAGTTCCGTGCGGAATCTTTGTCTGGTCTGGGAGGATGGGCGACGGGCGTTTTTCAATTATGCTTATCTGGTGTCGGTCGATTTGGTACTCACTGATAATTTGAACGTAATGCTGCTTGACTTCGGTGGGCAGAACGTCACCCTGAAGGGTTATCTGCTAGGCTTACTGTTTGATTTGTTACTGAACCATATTCCCAAGACGATTATAGCTGGCAATCCGCGCTATTACGTCAGTAGGCAATCACAAGACTATATTGTGACTGAAATTTCGATTAAAAGCGAATGAAAAACAGTTTTGCGTAGATTAAGGGTGTATATTATTTTATAAGTGGAAAAGTATAAAATAATATATCAATAGTCGTATTCATACTTAATAAACCGAAGCGTCAGCAGCAATCTTGATTCTTACATATCTTTCTAGTTTTTAAGGGCTGGTGTTAATTTATCTTTAACCTGAGTTATACTGTCATACTGCATTTGCAGCTTAGCGGCTCGTATCTTCTGTTCAATCAAGTCGTTATCTCGTGTGGCCTTGCCAAGTGGTGCTGTCAACGATTCTGGCTGAATTAGTGTAGCAGCAGAATTGAGAGCGGTGCCCGCTTTGCTAATCTGATCGGCAGTTAAACCCGGTTGTTTTATCGACAGTTTGCGCAACGATCCTGTTGAAGGGTCAAATTCAAAACCAGTACTGGACGCCTTTTCAGGTAAATAAGCTACTTTACCCCACTGAGGCATAGCAACTGTAGCAACTGCAACTATTTTTTCAGGATCGGTTTTGGGCTTCACCTTAACTTTAGCCCTAGCCCAAACCGGTACATTATAAGCCAGTCCGCGTGCTACAGTAGACGACGTAGGCGGTTCGCTAACGTAATCGGCAAGTTGTTTTCCTGAAGTATAGGATACTGTCAGAGTATATAGTTTTTCTGCACCACCGGCAGGAGTACTATTAAAATCAGCAAATTGTCTAAGATATTCATTCTGGTAGGTACCGGCGTCAGGCTCAAAGTGAAGAATTGGCTTGGCCTCTTCACTGAAAGTCAGTATAGGGGTGGAACTGTCAAACGGTGAGCTACCTGTTTTTTGAATCAATATGTCAGCTCGTAAAATTACCTGAGTTTTAGTTTCATCAAATGTTAAATGAGAAAGTAGATCTGCCTCCAATTTGTCTAATTCATCTAATTTCCTCTTGAGTATGCCTTCTGCGCCGACGTTATCAGACGATTGAATAAGTTGTGTTCGAGCCGCCCGAACAGCAATCAGATTGCGTTTGCGTTTATCAATACTGATCAAATCGAAATTATCTGCATCTGCAAGATTTGTTCCTGTTGATTGTCCAGCAGACTTTGGTACCACAAGCGTAGAGACAATACCAGCTACACTTTGAACACCTTGGACTACTAGGTCGAATGTTCGGTCTTGGTTTACCATTTCTCCCTGAGTCATTTGGCCTAACTCATTGAGCGTTGCTGTCAACTCTCTGTTTTTGTTCCATTTACCCACTAATAAAACATGTAATACTTTACTCGGATCAGGTATAGGTCTCGCAGTAATTGCGATTTGGTCTTCTTTAAGTTTATAGAAAGTATATGTAGAATCACGACTAGCTTTCCATTTAGCTATTAAAACGGCAGCATCTTTAGTCCCTAATCGCTCTTTAAGTGCCTCGTCCCAAAAGCAGTCTCCTTGCTTACGTGTTGTTTGTGTAATGGGGATTTCAACTGAAATGAGCGTCATAGGAAGAGCGTAGTATAATCCTCCTTCATCATCCGATCCGGAAGAAGAAGGCATTGTAGTTATTCGCTGAACCGTAAGAGTGGGTTTGCAGCAGCTAATTAGTCCTACAATTAATACCCAAATCATTACCTTCTGTTTATTCATGTCAGTATAGCTTAGCGAATTTTTAGGAAATAATCGTTCTTAAACTGTGGACTGAGTACCCCAACTTCAGCGTAAGTTACAGTTGAAGGGCATGTATCAATACGTTCCATTAGTTTGCGGTAGGTTAATCGAACTGGCTGATTAGGATCAACTAATCGAGCATTTCGATATAGTTCGTCCGTAAATAAGCTTCCATTGCTTGCCCCACCAGTTGTTGTGGCTTCATGCGAGGCACTGACATAGATCATTTGGTAAGGTTGAGCTGGATCGAGAGCTGTTTCAAGACAAGTTCCAAATGCATCTCTCCGGCTTTGATCAAATAGAATTTCATTCTTAAATCGTACGGTTGGCTGTAAAGATTTTTCTGCCAGAGAATTACGTCCCCTTGTCCCCGTTTGTCTTTTAGGTGATGGCTCAATAGTTATTCGATGATCAAGAAAATTAATTTTATATGATGATTCTGCATGGCAAGCATCTGCAATCATCACCAAACGCACTCCTGGGAGAAATTTTTGCCAGATAGGATCTAATTCATCATCAATCACACAACGATCACTAGCAATTAGCACGCCGTCGAATTTAGAAAGCTCGTCACGGTTAGTATCCCTTAATGTATCACCGTGACCAGAAAAATAAAAGACGACCAAATCTCCGGCTTTTGCTTTAGGAATCATATCAGAGAGCGATTTCAATATAGATGCGGCAGTTGTTTCTGTATTAGTTAATAGCGGTTTAACATTTGCATCTTTAAATTTTGCTTGCCGCAAAAGTTGACGCATTTTATCAATATCTTTACCTACACCAGCAGTTGCCCGATTATCAAAGAAATCACCAGGCTTACATACTGCATTTGTACTTTGAACACCGACCAAAACTGCAAATCCTTCTGGTTGTGCTAATCCAACTGTTATAATAAAAAAAGCACATGCACTACACAGAAAGCTTTTGTAAAAATAGTGTAGATTCATAAGTAGGAAGCAATACATTAAATCTCTGCAAACTACAGTACTATATAATCACTGGACAACGAGGAATTTCCCGTATCTCAGCCCAAAATCATCTAAATGCAGTCATTTTATTCTATACTATATGAAGTTGAAGCCGGAGAGATTACTCCCTCCGGCCTTATTGCGATTAGGTTTTCGGTTTGTTTCGGCGGATAATCACCGGAACGTTTTGGCCTAGGATAGTGAGCGACAGATTTAGTCCGTCTTTATCACCGTGATTCCAGGCAGCCCCCACTTTAATCCAGTCCGATTGTTCGGAATTAGCTTTCGGTTTGAGAATATAAGCCGAATGTGTTGGCTTTTTGGAAGTGGTTTCGGTTTGGTTAGTCATCATCAAATCTCCTTTTCTGTTTGGTTGATGATGGAAGCTATCAGACGCAGCTAAGCGGTGACAGCTCCCCGTAGACTAAAAATCGATGCAAGTGTCTATTTTTAGCCGTAGTCGTTAGAGCCTTTGAAACAAGGCGGGATAAGCGCCATTCAATAGCGACTGCGTTAGGCTGCCATCTCTAATCAACCAACCCAGAAAGGAATGGCATGACAGCGCCAATCGAAGCACGATAAACAAACCCGTTTAGATTTAGAGAAACACGCTATTATGGATGAACCAGCTTCTGAATGTACTCGGTCGCCTTCTGGGCGTAGGATGCGGCCTGGAAGATAAAGCGTTTGTCATCTTTCAGCACTTGCAGCCAAGATTGAATATAAGCCGCGTGATGCTCCTCGGGCATGGGTTCAAAGCCTAAATCAGTTGCTAGAAAACAGGCTCCCAATTCGGCCACGAGTTCTTCTTTAGCGTAACCTTCATCGCCGTATGTCTTACGGCCTAAATCACGGTTCAAACGCAATGGATGTTTTGTCCAATGCGTTAGCTCATGCGCTAATACCGCATAGTAGCGCATGGCGGTTTCAAAGGTTTCGAACGGCGGCATTTGAATACGGTCGATACTTTGCGTGTAACACGCTTTCGAGCCGGTATAAATGTCGGCTTTCGTGTGAGCAAAGAACTGTTCGAGTTCTTGATTACGCGTTTGTTTATTGACAGCAACGGGTTCTGGCGTTTTGTAGAATGCATCGGATAATCCATCGATTTGGGATGCGTTGAAGACGGTATAGGTTTTGAGGAAAGAAATTTGGCTCGTCTTGGTTTCACCATCGGCAACCTCCTCTTCTTTCATGAATTTGTCGGCATAGACAATCTGGGTGCCTTTCTCGCCTTTACAAACATTGGCTTTCAAGGTGATGGCCTGTTTGAAGGTCATCCAGTAGGGGGAGGTAAAGCCTTTTTCGCTGGCTTCATTCCACAAAATTAGCGTATTAATGCCGGTGTAGGGAATATCGTTCCAGCGTAGCGGACGCATGACCTGACTAGCTATGTGTTCGGAATGCCAAGGCTTGCGCCAGGACAGATTGCCTTGTTCTAAATCAGTCAGAATCTTGGCCGTAACACGGGTGTAAACATTATCCTGCGGTTGTATGATCAGAGTTGACGTTGCTTTGCGGGTACTCGGTTTGGTCATGTTTCATGCTCCAGTGGATGGGGTTATGGGGAAGAAAAACACGGCAGCTTAGCAAGTGAACCAGCGAACGTCGCATGGCCAGAATTTTGGTGGGGCAGGGAATGCGAAGCAGGAGAAAATTGTGGTTGGTGAATGAGTGGCATCGGGTATAGACCCCAAGGCCACCCAACCATTGGTAAAATGAAATTAAACCGATTAGCCTTAGCGAGGCATACAGCCCTCATCGGCAAATGAGTAATAATTACCGGGCGTTACGATCAGGTGATCGAGCACGTCAATATCAAGTAGTTTGCCACATTCAGAGAGTTTGTGCGTCAAGGCTAAATCTTGATCGCTAGGTTGCAGATTACCCGATGGATGGTTGCGGGCTAGAATAATCCCGTGTGCATTGTCTTTCAGGGCCGTCACAAAAATGAATTTTGGATCGACGTTGCAAGCGGTCATGCCGCCAGTGGCAATGTCAGAAATCGCCAGACAGTTGTTCTTTCGGTCGAGCAGCAAAATCTTGAACTGCTCAAACAATTCTAATTTATTCTCGTCCCAGGCTTGGCGGAGTATCTCGTAAGCTGTGAGCGAACAGGCGATTTGAATGCGATTTTGATAGGGCGTTTTGTTGCGATAGCTGATTTCGACTTCATTGACCGTAAAAAGTGATTGAATAGCCAATTGTGACATGACCATACCTCACAACGTTAGCTTAAGCTGATGTATATGCCACGCATTGACATCCTTGTGCGGGGCATAGACTTTATTCATCGACGTATGTCGCAAATCGGCTTGTGTCTGGCAAAATTCGGTTAGAAGAGTTTGGGCTTTAGCTCCGGCCTCGTCATTGTCCATCCAGCTATAAGCGACGCGATAGCCGTAATTTTGCATATAAGCGATGGCCTGTTTCAGACAGGACAACGAATTGAGAATAATCGCATCGTCGGCCAAACCATTGCCGCGTAACTGCGTGATGGCCGACAGGTAATCCATAAAGCCTTCAAAGAGATGGATGCCTTCGAGCTTCGGCACACTCCCCCGTACAAAGCTGATGGCTTTTGGACGTGAACAGCCTTTAAAAAACGGATTACGCAGTTCAAAGCCGCCTTCTTCGTTGGGAAAACCCAGAGCAGTAAAACACTTTTTTGTCTGCGTATTGTGAACGCGCAATTCTTTGAGATGGCGTCGGGCAACGTCCAGCGGAATGCCGCGCTTGTCGAGATAATGAATTAGGCCCACATGCTGAATGGGCTTTTTCGATTTTAGCACCAGCGATGCATTTTCATTGGCAAACTGATCGCTAGATCGGTGCATGGGTACAATCTCATAAGAAGTAACACCCATATTGCCAATCCAGCGCAGAGCATCTGATACGGTATGCGCTTCTCGTGTAAATTGCAGATAGGCTGTAGTGAAATCAACGAGGTCACCACCCCGACCGTCGCCGTAATCATGCCAGCGGTTGGTTTTGGTATATACCCAAAAGCTGGGGGTTTTTTCGTTGCGGATTGGTGAGAGATATAAAGCTTTATCGGCTGTGGTACGTTTAGGATGAATACCCAGTCGGGCTAAAATTTCGACAATAGCTATCGCTTTCGCCTGATCAATGTTCATAGGCGACCTCCTGAGAAATGATGAGAATGAGTAGGGGAGTTATTTACCGCTGAAGTTGACGCTCAATGAACTTATCCAGCTCCGACCGGCGATAGCGGACAGCGCGGCCTACCTTGAGCGGTTTCAGGTCATAGCGTTTTGTACAATCCCACACGGCTAAGGTATTGGGAGAGATGCGAAGGTACTTGGCGGCTTCTTTTCGATCTAACAGTGCTTCATTTGTCGTCGGCATAGCTTCCCCCTATCTGAATATGATTTCGCTACATGAAGTAGGAATATAATCATGATATAAGGAATAAATACCTAACGTCAATCAAAAACGGTATTCGTAAAGAACAAACAAGAACCGATAAGCTGGGTCAAAAGCCGTAAAACAGTTATACCAAAACTTGCCGCATACGTGTATCATTGACTGGCCAAACAAAACATCCCAGCGATATAATGGCCTATCATAAAACTGACAACATTCTTTTATAGAGCATTGTCAATGTAATCAGCATAATCCTGCATCATTTTGGTCCGTTGTGGTAAAAAAAGGGCGCGGTCATACGCTCGGTCAACACTACTTTTAGGAACGTGCGCCAGTTGCCGATCCGCAATGTCATGCGGGTAGCCCAATTTCTCTTTTAAAATGCCTAAGGCCAGGGAGCGAAAGCCATGGCCCGTCATTTTGCCGTTATAGCCCATCCGCTTGATAGCAACCAGCATCGTATTTTTGTTCATCGGCTTTTTCGGGTTATAATAACCGGGAAAGATAAAGTCCCGGTGCGCATTCAGTTCTTTTAGCTCGCGAAAAACTGCCAGCGACTGGTGCGATAAGGGAACGATATGAGGAAGGTTCATCTTCATCCGTTCCGTAGGAATAACCCACATCGCTTTCTCAAAATTGATTTCGTCCCATCTAGCTTCCACCAGTTCGCCCGTACGCACGAATGTCAGCAGCAATAGTTTAAGGGCCAGAAAAGTTTGCCGATGAACATGAGCCTCATAATCAGTAAGGCGTGCGAGAAACTGGGGAAATTCATCGACCGAAATGGATGCGTAATGTCCTCGCTTAAATTTCTTCATCGCAGCCTCCAACCCATAGGTGGGATCGCTTTCTGCTCTGCCGGTCGCAATGGCATATTTAAAGACATGGCTACAGGCGGCCTTCATCCGACGAGACAGATCAGGGGCTGTTTTTTCGATCTTCTGAAGGCAACTGAGCATCATCAAGGGTTTTATATCCGCCAGTGGAAAGCTACCTAAGGACGGAAATACATATTTCTCAAAACGATGCTTAATGATGTCGGCATGTTTGGGCTTCCACAAAGGCATCTGCTTGCCGTGCCATTCAAGGGCCATCGATTTAAAATCCCGTTGTTGAGTCAATGCCTGTGTCTGAGCGGCTTGTAACCGCTTTAAGACGGGATCGATGCCAACCTTTATGTCTCTTTTTATTTCCTCTTTGGCCTTACGGGCATCGGCTATCGAAACGGCAGGGTAGGCACCCAGTGAAATGCGTTTTTCCTTACCATGAATTCGGTACTTAAGCCGCCATAATTTTGTCCCATTCGGGGTAACTTCCAGATACAAGCCCTCCCCGTCTGCCATCTTATAGTGCTTGCTTTTAGGTTTCGCTGTTTGACAGGTCATATTTGACAAAGCCATTAGTGCACCCCCTGATTCGCGCTGCTAAATATCCCCGTATCCATTGGCCATTTCATGCCCCCATTAATGCCCCCACTTTTGGTTAGTGTGGGTAGATGATAGGAATATATGGATAACGGGATGATAGCCTTAACGTGCTGCGAAAATTGACTATTTCGCATTTTGGTAAGGATGGATAATGTCAGTAAAAAAGAGATTGGTGCCCGTAGCCGCATCGCCATTTTCGTCCCAAGTGCTTGAATTGATTGGTGTTAAAATGGATCATTCAGCTGGCTGCCCCCAAGTATGCCCCCAGTTACGATGAATGTCCATATAACCTATGGTATCATCTGGCTATTCTTTATGCAACGAAAACTTGTGAACAATCCTAGCGTGTCAGCTATCATTTAGGTCGATAAACGGAAGTGTCGTTTACAAGTTGGCCGCGAAAACCTCCGAAACAATGTTCTGATTGACTGAAAATAAAGATCAGCGTTAGTCCCTATTGGCTAATCGCATGCTCGAGCAGGATATTATTTTAATCACTTATGGGCTTTAAAAGATTATAGTCTTGATAGTCGTTTTTTTAGTTAAGCCCCCTACTTAGTCCCCTGCCCATATGGGTATCTGTGAACACTCGGTTCTGATTCTATTCAATCCGCTAACTGGTGCAAGACTAATCTGCCGAAGGAATGTAAACAAATCATGCCCTGCTCTACAAAGAACAGGGCATGAAAAGACCAATATTTCCTAAACAAGATAGTCGCTACCGATTGTAAAGTAATTAGCTGCCCCCTTTGGGCTCATGCCAGTTGAGCAACTCCTATATTTACACTACTGGGATGGCCGGCTTTGAACATACTATTCTGTTTAACGGACCAGTATAACTTTTCATCACAATAGCCTTATCTTTCATTTCCTAGAAATATCGTGCTTAAGGTTGTTTATTATTATACTGATAGCTCTTAACTGTTTGTTGCTTAGTATTCTTGATCAGGCTTAATCGCCCTAAAGCATCATAAATGAAATAATTGGTGATGCCATTGGGTTCGGTCGTCGAACTAACCCCATAAATAAGATCATGTGTATAACTTTTCATTAAGGCATTGGGCAGTTTTACCCGTATATTCTGGAGTACAGTGCGGATATTTCCATCTGTTGCCCCAGGGTTTGACAACTCTGTCAGATTTTCACCCGTACCGACTACATCGGCATAGGTGGCGTTTTTAATTTCCGCTACCAGCCGCATGGAACTGTACGCCCATAAATACGTCTTAGGCGCGCCATCGTATAAGGTAACTGTTTGGAGACGTTTATCGGCATATGAAAATTCCTGCTTTTTAATGTAAGACGAAGCAGGTACGGAAGCGGATGAATTAAATCCGACGCTGATTGGTATGGCTGTTTCTAAGGCATACATCGCCGAGGGCTGTCCGTCCGCATTGTACTCAGTTACCGAACCTTTCACGGTAAGATCACGCTTCTTCTGACGAACATCCACTTCTTTGTTGAGAATACGTTTACTTTTTAAGGTGCCGATGACACCCGCCATCGCCGAATTGCTATAATCTTCAATATAGCGATGTTCCGTTTCAACCTGAGCATTATCACTACCCGTAAACGTTTCACTTGTCAGGTATTTATGATTGGCACTGGCATAATAGAAGTTTTTAGTGCTGGTTACATCATTTTGACCATTGACATCGTAGGTAGTCTCAACCTGCTGAGTGAGTTTTGGCCATCCCTCAATAAAATTGTAGTTTACATAGATGTAATCAAGGTCTTTACGTAATGTATACGCTTTAGCCGCTGGAACTCCGTTTAAAAAGTCATTTGTGTAGGTATTCTCTTGTTTATAAACTGTTTGATCCGCCGAATTCTTGGCTGTCTTCGTTAGCAATTGACCGGTTGCCCAATCTATATTTCTACCGGGGAAATACGGAAATAAATATTGGCTAAGAATGGGATGTTCTCTATAATGATCTACTACTTGGCCACCATCCTTACTAAAGATGTAGGATCGTACATCGCCTGAGGAAGGGCCTGTAGGCTCCTGTATATCCCGTTCTGTGCGATAAGTATAAATGGTGCTTCCGTTATAAGTTTTAGCGTTACCCGTACCCGAAAACTCACGCTCGATTACCTCCTTGTAACCAATATGGCTCCCATATCGATAGCCTACGTCATTAACGGGTCCACAATTTACCTCTGCATATATTCTAAAGTCAGCATTTGATGACTCCTGATTGCAATTGGCATAAATGAAATTATTGCAACCCTCTGCATAAAAATAACTGTAGTAAAAGGGCTGGGCTCGCAAAACGCCATAGCTATAGCTATATTCTTTACTTCGTACTGCTGTCCCGTCAATCTTACTATTTATTTCTTTAATTCGCAGCCCTCCTGCCATCGTCAGGCTTTCAGCAGGGGCACATGTAGGGAGTGTTGGGCGTATATAATCTTTCCCTATGTAATCATAAGTGTTTGGTTCAAACGTGAATTCTGTAATCCCTGAAGTCGGGTATTGAATACTTTGCAGGGTGCTATACCGCATGTATGGAAAAGATGGGTTGCGGTCCGCTCCTGTAACGTGCCATTCTTCCATGGCAGTAACACCAGCACCGGGGGAACATACTATTTGTGGTACAAAATAGTCATCAGCCGTTCCAAAGGGGCCACAGAACCCCGGCCATAGATCTTCATTGGTGAGTTTATTATTGAAAAACCCCCAATGATCCTGAGCCGCGGAGAGTTTATGAGGGAGCCCATCTTTACCATTAAATGTGCGATCGGAGTACGTAAATTTGTAAGTTTGTTGTTGGGTAACATCAGCGGAGGATTTATCCTTCAATGATTTCAAATAAAGTCGTTGATTCAAATAATTGGTACTAGCGCCCGGTGTTGGGCAGCCACTCGTACCATTTATACCAGTGTAGGGGGAAAACGTTTCAACGTATTCATAATCAAAATCAAACCGTTTTTTTACCGTTCCCGCTACATCCTTAATCAACAGTTCATCTAAATACCTTGGGTTGTTTACCGTCCCTAACAGACCTAAATCCAGTCGGTCAGTTGCACTGGCCACAAAATCAACTATGCCTACTCCCTGAAACGTTATTCGATTCAGCCGCTTGCCGTTTAAGCTCACGGTATTGCATATCCTATATTGCATTGAAGCTCTACAGGAAGGCTGAACATAAGGACTGTTTTGAGTGGTTCCGTTCGGCGAGATCATTTTGGCATACCGGGGAGGCGTATGATATACATAGCCCTCCGGCGAATACGTAAAGTCAATCACTTCTTTACCGGTTGCTGAGCTTACACGGGTCAGATACCAGGCAGTGATACCCCCTGAAACACCTAACCCAGATGTAAGTGTACTTTCTACTTCGTTAAATTCATAAATTGTTCCGTTATCTGTCGTTAGTGTAAACGTGCTTGGAATACTGGCATCGCCCGGGTTTTTACTGGTAAAAACTACCTTATAATTGCTATAATTGCTAAACTTAGGCTGGCCATTGCTGTCAAAAACAAAACTGCCCGACAACCCCATGAAATTGTAGTTGAACACATCAGGCTCGAAATCATAATTGCTGTTTCCATTATTGTAATCCTGAAGTTTGTTAAAAGTTGCTTTTTGCTGAGCTTGCGTTGCCGAAAGTAATGGAAGGCCTAACCGGAAAGGTATCATTCCACTTGATTCAGCTACCCGATCCTCTTTCCCCCGAATGTTTCGCGTAATCACTCCACCTGCTTCCAGGGACCAGCCTAACCCAACCCAGGATGCATTTTCCTCTACGCGAATACCGGCTGCGCGATATGATAAAGAGAGAGGAACTTTTAGTTCAACGCCTGATAAAGTAGTCAAGGGGATATTAATGTTCGGTGTACCTGAATATAAACTCACAGGAACTTCTCCATAACTGCCCAGCGAGGCAGCCGTTGGAGAAAGTGGTGTAATACTGCTGTAATCGAAGCCAATCTGGCTATCGATCGCATTGGTAAGTGCATGGCCAGGCTTTGGATTCAGAGAATCCGTTGGAACTTCTTTTTTTTGAGCTTGAGCATTTTGTATTGATCCCAAAACAACTACACAAGCAAAACATAGTAGTAAAATGCGGTTCATAGTAATAGGAACTAGTTTGTAAATAAGTCAATTAAAATTTCTAGTTACGCTCAATTAATAAACTTATTTCTAATACACTTTATATAACAGAAATAAGAGCAAATCGAACATTAATCGGGTCTATATCAGATTAATAAATTGGCTATCATTCAAAAACTCAACTGTTCAATGATTAGTAGATTATACATAAGAATCTATTTAATGATTTAACTTGAAGTTTAAATCTTAGACAAAACTCAAAACGTTCGCTTGAACACTATGAAAGTATCAGTTTGTCAAAAACGATAGTTTGTTAATTATAGTGGCCTACGGATTTGCATGAGAGGCAGCGACTAGTATTTTAGCCTAAATCGGTATGACTTCCCAGCCTGATTCTGGGATGTTACGAATAGAGTCTGGTACTTCTTTATCCCAAAGAACTCGATGGAACTTTGGATCATTACAATAGACTTGAACCCAGATTCGATGACCTTTCCAATTGTTTTCCCAAGGATTATTACTCCCAAAAATCCACTGATGAAGGTTTATTGGATTTGGTCGACCAGCGCGCTCTACCCTTTGATTACTATAAGTAAAGACATAAACCCAATCAGCACTTTTATAAGCACGCTTACTTATATCAGTGATAGTCCCTATAGTATACCTAGAACAAGTCTGAAGTTTACTTTCTTTTTTTTCATTAATATCTAATGTCCAAAAAAAAATAGAGATGAAAACTACAGAAAAAAACAAAATATTTAACACGAATTTCGGAATACCTAAGAAATTCTTATTTCCACGTTTCATTCTTTAATATTTAAGGTTTTTTCTTACCACTTTCCATTATTGCATCAAATGTTTGATGCCAAGTTTCCAACGTTGCATCAAAAATTGTCCCCATTAGCGTTACTCCTCCATTAGGTGAAACCCAATCAGAAATTTTGTCACCTGCCGCGCCAAAAACAATACCAGATGCTAACTTGGCAGCGATATCGCCATTTTTTTGTCGATTAAATTCAAAACCTTCAGAATTTCCTGAATATTCGTAAACTGAACTAATTCCCAAGCCCACGTAACTAGGTAGTAAAAAATCGGCGCCAATGGAAATCAATTCAATTTTGTTCTGGCCTTTACTTAAGTGATTTCCTAATGCCTGTCCTATTAAATTAACACTTAACCTAGATGTAATCGCAGGTAATGAATAGAATCGCTTTACTGCCGCCAATTTATCCAATTGCTCTAGCCTGGACAAGCTACTCCAGGCGACACCTGCTTCCACCATTCCGATGGCTGCAATAGGCGCCCCTATAATCACTGCAGCTTCATTACCGCCAGCTCTAAAATGTTTTTGATACGGGCTATTTTCACCATATTGCCTCCTGTTTCTAATGTGAGCAATTTCCCAGTTTTCCGCAATACTGTTATTCAGCGGATTATTGTGTTTTGCTCTTACTGTGACAGCATCCAGTATATTACTTTTCGTTCCAGGTTTGACTACGTAAGTCGTATCCGTCAGACCAAAGAGGTCAATGCGATTTATAGGATTGCCGGATACATACATATACCCTGACTGATGAAAATCTAATTCACTTAGTGGATCAACACTCAACCATCTTGGAACTTGGGGATCATACATCCTGGCCCCGTAATCGATCCAGCCTATGCCTGGCTGCTCTTCTTTACCATTATACTTGAACCGATTGGCATTGAGTCCCGGCTTGGTGCTTAAACTACTCAAGTCCAGTCCAAAGGGATCATAGTGCTGCTCCTGCACCACCAGCGGGATGTAACTATCCGAGGGGGTCTGAGCCACCGCTTTCTCCCCGCACCGACAGGCTACCCGCAAGTTACCCAAATGATCCTTCAAATGGTACTCATACCGGTAAAACTGGTTCGTCGCCACCACCGTATTGCTGGTCCCCAGCACCACCGTGGTGCTGGCCAGACCCGGCGGTAACACCCGACCCTCCGCCGTGGGAATAAACTCCAGCTGGTTACCCGCGTACACCAGCCCCGCTACGTAGTCGTACGTCTTAGGCTGTCCACCACCCACTCCCGGAAAAATCGCCCGCAGCTTCTGCCCACTCGCCGAATAAACGTAGTGGATGGCCTGACCCGACTGCTGCGTGACTGTTTTGGGCAGATTCAGGTGGTTGTAGCTGATGGCCGAAAGCTCCTTGCCGCTATCCGAGCTCAGATTTCCGTTGGCATCGTAGGTGTAAGTGGCGGTCCCGTCCTTGACGAACGCATTGCCTCCCGCTGGATTGGTACCAACATCACTGACACTGCTGAGTTTATTCGAGGTAGCGCTGTAACTGTAGCGCAGATCATCGACCACCGCGCCCTGCAGCGTACGTGTCAGCGCATCCAGATTGCCGTTATCATCATAAGCGAGGTTGCTCAGGCTGAACACCGCCTGCCCCTGCTGGGTGAGTCCCCCGCTTTTCAACCGGTTCAGCGCGTCGTAAGTAAAGCTGTACCCATACGCTGGTCGCTGGTTCAGATCGTAGGGGGGGCCGTAGCTGGTCTGGGCGTTGCGGTAGTCCCAGGTGATGATGTTGCCCACCCCGTCGTAGGCCAGCTGCATCCCAAAGAAATGCTTATCGGCCGGTTTGAAACCCGCATTCAGATTGGCTGGATCATTGATCCGGGCCAGCCAGCCCTGCATTTTATAGTCGTAGTTGAGGGTCTGGATCTCACAGCCCAGCGTTTTGGTCGTCAGCTCCCCGATGCCATTGTACTGGTGGCGGGCCACCGGCTCTAAATACGCCAGGATGCCGTTGCCGATGGGCGCCTGGACGTTGTCCGACACCCGCTGACACACCGATTTTACCCGGCTGCCCGCATCGTAGGCCGTGCGCGTCTCCACCACTACCTCCAAACTACTGTTCCCTGTCGTGCTGAGCTTCTGCTCCAGGCTTCGTCCGATGAAGTCCAGCCGCGAGGAGGACCGATCTTTGCCCCCCTTGTGGTTGTCCGATACGGTCTGGATCACCCGGCCCAGCTCATCGTAATAGGTGCTGCTGACCAGCGTTGCCGTCAGCCCCGCCGTCGCCGTCCCTTCCCCCAGCAGGGAACTCCAGTTGCCGGTCACCATGCCCTGCAGCTGGCCCGTCAGGCGCGCCTGCCCGAAGGCGTGACTGACGTCAAAGCCCTGCTCACCGTAGCCGTAGGTATCGTAGAAGGTCTTGGTCAGCACCTGCCCGCCCGCCAGGCTGGTGCTGACCACCCGGTCCAGGTTATCGTAGGTGGTCACCACCGTCTGGTTCTTGGCGTCGGTCGCTTTCCAGAGCCGGTCCCGGCTGTCGTAGGTCAGGCTGGATACGCCCGCCCCGGGGATTTTCTTTTGGATCAATAGGCCCCGCTCATCGTAGTCGTAGCCAAACAACAGGTCGTTGGTGGTCGTCACCGGATTGAAACTACCTGAAAGACTGCCACTGGCCTTGGGCGGTACCACGCACCGTAGCTGGCCGAAGTCATCATAGCCGTAGAGGGTCTTGCGGCCCGCGACGTCTTTACCCACCACCCGGCCCTCTTTGTCTTTGTACTCGGTGGTTTTCTGGCCGTTTTCATCGGTGGTCTCCGTCACGTAGAGTTGCCCGGCCGCATACGTGGACACCGTAATGGTTTTGTCCGCAAAATTGAAGGTGAGCAGCTTCAGTTCACTGGCCGTATTGGTTCGGTACACGAGCGTTTGGGCACTCGTGCGGCCCGGTAGTTGCAGGCTGATGACCCGGTTCAGGGGTGAGGCTTCGAAGTTGAACGTAGTCGTGGGACTATTCGAGCGGCTCAACGTGCCATTGTGATACCCACTCACCGCGCTGGCCCCGTCACTCCGGTAGGCGCCCCCGTTGCTGGCCTTGGCGTAGGGCAGGTACTGCGTGGCTTCCCGCCCAAAGCCATCGTATTCCCGGAGCTGGATCACGTCCGCCTGGGGTACGGCGGTCGTTTTGCCGCCCGTGCCCACGCTCACCTGCTGGATGGGCCGACCCAAGCCGTCGAGATAGGTGAGCGTATGCACGGCCTGGGTGCCAGCCTCGTTCAACTGGACACTTTCCTGCACGTAGTTCTGGCCCGCCGTGGCCTGGGCCGCCCCCGTCGGGTTATCCGTATCCCGCACCTCGGGCTGATCGCAGTCCTGACACGTACAACTAAACGAAGTCGGACTCACCGTCAAGGACACCTGGGCCATGGCCGTACAACCCGCGACATTGGTGGTCACCACCGAATAAGAGCCGCTCATGGCCGGCGTAGCCGTGGCCTGGATCGGGTTCTGCAGCGCCGATGTAAAGCTATTGGGGCCACTCCAGCGGTACTGAATCGTGCCCACCACACTGGCCGATACCCCGGCGGTCAGCGTCAGGCTTTCGCCTTCGTTGTAGAGGGTCTTTGCCGTCGCGGCCGTTACCGAGGGCACCCCCGAGATGGTCAGCGTGGTCACCGAGGGCGTGCCATTCACCGGGGGCGTACTGCTGCTCACCCGCAGCAGGTAGGTCCCCGGGCTCAGACTCGCCGGCAGCGTTGCCGACAGCGGACTGCTGGTCCCGCTGCCGATCGTCGTGGAGGAGGCAAACGAGCCCCCCACCGCCGAGAGCTCCACCCGGAAGCCGTTGCCCGTCCCAAAGCTGCCCGTCGTCGCATAGGGCACCGACAGCACTGAACCCGCGCACACACTCGCTGAGCTCAGCGCGCCGGTCTGGATCTGCCCCGTCACCATCGTCAGCGATACCACCGTATAGGTCGAACAACCCGTCGCCCCAAAGGTGGCCACCGCCGTATAGGAACCCGCTGTGCTACTGCTGGCCCCCAGGATTTGCAGCTGCGACCCCGAAGCGGTATAGCCGTTGGGACCCACCCAGCTGTAGCTGCTCGCCCCCTGGGCCGTCGCCGTCAGCGAGACGGTCTGGCCGTAGGTGTAGCTCAGCGCCCCCGTGACGGTGGGCACCGGTTTGACGCTTATCTGTACCGTGGTCGAATGCTCGCCCTCGGCTTCGTTAATTGTGCAATAGGCATAATAGGTCGCCGTACTGGTCGCGGTGATGCTCAAGGGGGAACCGCTCATCCCGTTGGACCAGCGGGTGATGGCGCCCGCCGGGCAGCTGCTCGCCGTCAAGGTCACCGCCTGGGGACCACACAGATCACTGGCCGACGCGGTAATCGTCGGCGGCGGGATGCTCACCAGGCTGACCGTCACGGCGACCGGACTGCTCTGGCAGGCGGTGGTGCTCTGGCAACGGGCCGAATAACTCGTCGTCTGGGATACCGACACCACGACACTGGCCCCCGTCGCGGAGCCGCCCGCCCATTGCCAGGTGGTCGTGTTGGCACAGCCGGTGGCTGTCAGCGTCACCGAACGGGCAGCGGTGATGGTACTGGGCGTAGCCGTCACCGAGGTGGGTGGAGCCAAGCTGGTGCCTACCGTCACGGTCGCTACCCGGGGCGGGGATGTACAGCCGTTCTGGGTGCAGGTGGCCGAATAACTCGTGGTCTGGGTCAGGGCTGGTGTGGCGAAGCTGCTGCCCGTGGTCCCCGTCGACAGCCAGCTCACCGTGCCGCTGCAGCCACCCGCCACCAGCGTGGCGCTGCTGCCGCTGCAGATGGTGGTGCTGTTGATGGTCGGCGGGGCAACAGATTGGACCACAAAGGAAACACTTTTCGACTGGGTGCAGCCAGCCGCCGTGGTCACGCTGTAAACGTAGGTGCCCTGCTGCGCTGCCGTCATGGCGCCGATTGTCCAGCCATCGTTGGTGACGCCCACCGAGCCGTCGGGCCGGTACCACCGCTGCACATTGCCCGTCGGAACGGGGTGGGGGTCCAGACCGAAGCCCACCCCACTACCCTCGCAGACCGTGTAGGAGGACAAGGTGCGGGCCCCCTGCCCGTTGGCGTACACGTAGGCCGTCACCGAAGCCAGCCCAAAGGTTGTGGGCCCCTGCAGCGTGTTATTGCTCAGATCTTTGATGACCATCGTGTGGCTGCCCACCCGCCAGGCCTCGGGTACCGTCCAGTTGAAGCCATAGGTGGTAAAACTACCCCCCGGTACGTGGGCGTTGCGCACGTCGGGTCGCGATTCGTTGGTGGGCATGGTGGTGACCAGCTGGTTATCGATGTAGATCTTCAGGTAGGCCGCCTGTGCGTTACAGCTGTGGTTGATCAGCCAGCCCCGGATCCGGGTGCAGCTCGCCTCATCCAGCCACGACTGGTACTGAGCGCCCACCGTGAAGGAAACACTTTTCGACTGGGTGCAGCCAGCCGCCGTGGTCACGCTGTAAACGTAGGTGCCCTGCTGCGCTGCCGTGATGGGGTTAATATCCCAGCCGTTATTGGTGACGCCCACCGAGCCGTCGGGCCGGTACCACCGCTGCACATTGCCCGTCGGAACGGGGTGGGGGTCCAGACCGAAGCCCACCCCACTACCCTCGCAGACCGTGTAGGAGGACAGAGTACGGGCCCCCTGCCCGTTGGCGTACACGTAGGCCGTCACCGAAGCCAGCCCAAAGGTTGTGGGTCCCAGCAAGGTGGTCCCGTTGACATCCTTGATGACCATTGTGTGCGAACCCACCCGGTAGGCCGTCGGCACCGACCAGCTAAAGCCGTAGGCGTTGTAATCGTTGGCCGTCACCACGGTAGTGCTACGCAAGGCATTGCCCACGTCGGGGCGATGGCCGTTGGCGATCGGATCGGCGGGGGTATTGACCAGTTGGCCATCGATGTAGACCCGGTAGTGGATCGATCGTTTTTGGCAGTTGCGATCGGCCAGCCAGCCGGTAAACTTGGTACAGGTGATGGTATCCAGGGCAGCGGCGTAGTTGGGCGGGGTGGCATAAATGGTCACCTGGTTGCTGGCGGTGCAGCCACTGGCGGCGGTGACCGAGTAGGTATAGGTGCCCACCAGGGGCTCGTGGACCCAGTTCTGATTTTCCCGATAGTCGCCCGTAGGGCCGGTCCACCGCATTCGATAGCCGTCCGGGATGGGCCAGTAGGTTAAGCCGAAGCCGATGCTGGTACCGGGGCAGAGGGTATAACTGGTGGCGTGGGTGGGTTGGAAGCCGTCGTCCGCGCGCCAGGTCCAGGGATTGGCGTCGGGTTGTGGATTGACCGTCAGTTGGACGGTTCCCGAGTTGGTGCAGCCGTTGGTAGCCGTGTAGGAGTAGGTGTAGGTACCAGCATTGGCCGAACTTATATTGAACACATCCAGGTTGCCATCCCGCACCAGCGTCCCCCCGTTGGGCGCCTGCCAGCTCAAATGAGAGCCGTCGGAGATGTCGTTGCCCATGCCGAAGCTGACGGTGTTGCCCGGGCAGACCGTGAGCGCACTCAGGGCCGAGTAGCTGGTGGACTGGTAGGCCACCAGCGTCAGAATCGGTGGCCGGGGGTTGACCGTCAGCTGGATCGCCCCCGAGTTGGTGCAGCCGTTGGTGGCCGTGTAGGAATAAGTGTAGGTCCCGGCGTTGGCCGAGCTCAGGTCGAACACATTCAGGTTGCCGTCCCGCACCAGCGTCCCCCCATTGGGGGCCTGCCAGCTCAGATGGGACCCGTCGGAGATGTCATTGCCCATGCCGAAGCTGACGGTGTTGCCCGGACAGACCGTCAGCGCTGACAGGGCCGAATAACTCGTCGACTGGTAGGCCACCAGCGTCAGAATCGGTGGCCGGGGGTTGACTGTCAGCTGGATCGTCCCCGAGTTGGTACAGCCGTTGGTGGCCGTATACGAATAGGTGTAGGTACCGGCGTTGGCTGAACTTATATTGAACACATCCAGGTTGCCATCCCGCACCAGCGTCCCCCCATTGGGGGCCTGCCAGCTCAGATGAGAGCCGTCGGAGATGTCATTGCCCATGCCGAAGCTGACGGTGTTACCCGGACAGACCGTCAGCGCTGACAGGGCCGAATAACTCGTCGACTGGTAGGCCACCAGCGTCAGAATCGGTGGCCGGGGGTTGACTGTCAGCTGGATCGTCCCCGAGTTGGTACAGCCGTTGGTGGCCGTATATGAATAGGTGTAGGTACCGGCGTTGGCTGAACTTATATTGAACACATCCAGGTTGCCATCCCGCACCAGCGTCCCCCCGTTGGGGGCCTGCCAGCTCAGATGGGA
>NZ_JACWZY010000063.1 GCF_014699005.1 Spirosoma profusum | reverse complement strand
AAATCCCACGCCTTAAGGCGGGAACTTTAGTAGCTTTATGGGATGGATTATCGCACGGGCTCCCATAGTCGCTATGAACTGAAAATTCACTTGGTCTGGATTACCAACCGGACCGCCGGAGCGGTATCGTAAACGCATCCTGAAAGGAGATGTATCGCTTCGGTTGCGGGAACTGATTCGGGAGATCTGCAAGGCCAATGAGGTAGTGATTGTGAAGGGCCATATTTCCTCGGATCATGTCCATCTGTTGTTGAGCTATCCGCCCACAATCTCGGTGAGCAAACTAGTTCAGTACCTAAAAGGAAGAGCTCTCACAAGCTGTTGGGCCAATATGATGCGTTACGCAAAGCGTTTTGGGCCAGGCCGCTGGAGCGGTCAGCATTTATGGGCACGTGGCTACTTTGCGGCCAGTGTCGGTACAGTGACTGACGAGGTCGTAAAGGAGTATATCGACAAGCAAGACGTGGCTCCATCGGATGATGACTTTAAGATTAGTGACTGACTTTAGAGGGCTTTAGCCTTAAATCTATCGGCCTAAGCCGATAGTTATTTAAATTCGGCGGTATACTTTCATTTGGAGCGTTGGGATTGGTTCATGGTACACGAAGTTAAAAAAGTTTCGTGTCCGGGTTTTTAGGACCATATCAAGTGTCTGTTGCAAAAGTCTGGACTAGGTTAAAGAGGTCTAAATCAGAAAACATTACGAACCAAACAGTAACTAAAAATTGCTGGGTTTAAGAGCCTATCCAGAGTAGAATCGACTTTTGCAACAGCCACAATTCTTATATGACACACCTCAAAAAAGTTCTATTTATATAGTCATAAAAAAGGGGTGGTGACATACGATGTCACCACCCCTTTTCGTTTGGCTTACTCCGTACTAGTTAATTTGAATTTGAGTGGGAGCCTTAGGTTTAGCTTCTTCCTTTTTAGGTAGCACTATGTGCAGAATACCATCCTCGTACCGAGCCTGGATCTGATCCTGATTGCAGGAATCAGGTAACCAGAACGAGCGCGAAAAGGCGTGATAGCTAAACTCCTGTTTGGTGTAGTACCCCCGCTCATTTTTCTCTTCCTGCTGATCTTGCTGCTGAGTGGATACCGTCAGCTTCCCATTATGCAGACTGAGCTTGAAGTGCTCTTTCTTCAGCCCAGGGGCGGCTACATCGATCTGGTAGCCTTCGGTATCTTCCTTGATGTTGACTGCCGGCACTAGTGTACCGACCTGAGAGCGGGTAATGCCGGGCCAGTTGCGGTTGAAGTTAAATAACTCGTCCATGTCTCTGCCCATGAATTCATCCAGTAGAGAGGGCAGTTGTCCGTTTCCATTGAATTTAACCAGTGACATCGTTGTAAATGATTGTAAGGTTTGACATAAAAATCGTGTCAAAAAGCCTCTAAACAAGCCCTATGCCAAAGGCAAGCTACCTTTTTTCGACACAGGGAAAAATGCCATTTTGTCATTTTTCCCTGCGTTGGGATTGTCATTAAGACAGGGGTTGTCATACAGCCCTGCCACTTAACAAAAAATCTAGACTATAGCCGAGAACCCTGCTGGTCAGCCTGTGTTGACGAACCATGAACTCGCTTCTTTTCAATAGGCAGACTCGTAGTCGGTTTGAGTACTTCGAGAAAGTCAGCCAATAGCGCTTCAGAATGTTCGGGGGTGGATTAGCTTACTTATAAGAGGTAGTAGTCGTTGGGTTTTACCGGTAGGGGTACATCGGATTCACCTAAGAGCTGGCGGATGTTGATGTCGATGGTTCGAGCGATCGCCGTTACGGACACATCACTGGGCCGGTTGCGGAAAGGGTCCTGTAAATGATAAGCACTCTTTTCAATCAGCAAAAAGGCGGCTGAGATGAGCAACAGCAGGGGCAACTCAAAGATAATCTCGACATTATTGAGAGCAATCGATAGGGTAACCACAAAGAGGTAGATAATGAAATGCAGGAAATGCCGATAGGTCGAGGGAAACACGGTTGAATTGATGCGTTCCGCTTTGCCCATCGAATCGCACAAACGAACCAGGGTATTGTCGAGTTGCACGTGTCTGAATACATCCATCTTATTCGTTAAGCGCAGTTCTTGGATGTCGACCGTGTGTTGCTGCAATAAGGCCAGGGGTTTGTTGGTATGCTGGAGGAGCTTGGCCCTGTCAGCCTCCATGAGCAGGTCTTCGATACCCTCTAGGGGGTTCAGTCCCCGAAGCGACTGGCCCAGACAATAGCACCAGGCAATCTGTCGATAAGCCAGCTTTTGAATACAGTTTGCAGTAGCCTCGTTAGGATCCAGAAAGGATTGGAGCTGAAGCACAAAGCTTCGGGAGTCATTGACAATAGCCCCCCAGACTTTACGCGCTTCCCACCAACGGTCGTAGGATTGATTCATTTTGAAGGAAAGCAGGATGGAAATGGCCGTTCCCAAAAAGACCGGAATAGTCAGAGGCATCTCGGGGAAATACTGACGGGCGTAGGTGGCGAGTAAATTAGTGATCAAGCCCACTAGAAGGATATACACCAAGTCGTATTTAATTTTATTAAAGATATAGGCAACCGATATTCCTTTATCCAGTAACATATTCGCAAAGCCGTTTTTTGAGGTAACTGCGGTCGATTTGAGATTGTTTTTACGGACTAAGGTTTGTCCTGAGCAATAAATCCAGGACTCTGTTTTTTACTCTATTTTTCGTATGCTACTAGAATAGGAATAATACAATTTGTAATGCTTTATTAACTTCGCTTAAAGCCGTTTTTTGTCCGGAATCAGTCCCCTGCTAGCATCCCATAAATAACTAGCCTAATCAATTACCACCTCAATGAGAAACCGACCAATCGAGAACTCTATTTGGTAATCTGACTACTTCTGCCGTCCTTGAACCAAATTTTAACCCAATCACAATGCCTACAGGAACCGTCAAATTTTTTAATGAGAGTAAAGGCTTCGGCTTTATTAAACCCGATGATGGCAGCGAAGATGTGTTTGTGCACATTTCAGGAACCATCGAAGAACTCCGCGAGAATGACAAAGTAAGTTACAATGTCGAGCAGGGCAAGAAGGGCTTGAATGCAGTCAACGTCAAACGGACCTAAGGCCATTAGCTTAGTCCACTCGTAAACCAGGAAGAACAGGCTGTCAAAGCCTGTTCTTTTGTTTTAAGGATAAGATGGCCTCATTTACCCGGATTTTACGTTTGTTAAGGGTGATGGTTAAGCAAACGTATTTGGGCTTGGCATTTGTTAAAGTAATGCCACTAATGAATATGAATCAAAGAACCCTTCTACAGCTAGCCTAACTCATTAACACCTCTACTTAGTACTTTACCGTTACACCGTTTATAAAATAGGTCAGTGTAAGTGTTTGCAGCAATTGTACTTTTGGTAGTACGTATTCAGTAAAAGTAATCTTTTCGTAAACGCTTTCTGGCACCAACAACAAGAGTCAGCCTATTTCTCTGCTCGACAGATTACGTTTATCTGATCAAGCTTTTTCTTGGACGGAAAGGTCGTACCTACTTAGTTGTATTTATTGAATAATGGTAACCTAAAGTCAGTTACTAGAGTCCTGGCTATTGAAATAGGCTATTTCCAATAGTACCCTAATCAAGAATTGGCTAAAGATGAATCAGTAGAGCCTAGTATAGTTACCACAAAATGTGGGAGAGCAAGACTTCCATTACTGTTCCTTCAGCATTTTTACGGCCAGCACGTGTTTACAGAGACCGCGTTTACCCTGGTGATTAGTGAACCAGTCGCAGGTGCAGCGAGCCTGCCCTTTGTCGATGATAACGGTATGCACTAGGTCGCCCGTGCCTTTTACGCGCGTTTCGATGTAATCAGGCGTTTGATTTATCAGTTGAATCGTGTTATCGACAACCAGTTTACGAGCGTTTTTCAGGCGCGGATTCAGATTCAAAATTCGGGTGGTTTTAAAAGGCAGTCGGCGGTAGAAATGGGCGTTATTCACCAAATCGAAACCCAGCAAACCGATGCTCGACAGTTGAGCGGTCAGCGTATTCATCGCCCCAAAATCAATGTCATGCTCTATGGACAGGAGCGTGGGATTGAATGCTTCGTTGGCTTTTAGTAGGCTGTTGACGCCATAGACCAACTCCATCGGCAGGTCGTCGAGAAGATGTTCCAGCGCTTTACCTTCACCCGAAAATCCCCGATACGCATCCGCCGAAAATCCGAAAACCAGTTGTAACGCTCCCATCATCAGCACAAATCCCGCAGCCTGACCGTCGTCGCTCAGGTAGATCTTTAACGAGTCCAGAAACGGGAGTAATCCATCCATAAGTCGAAGGCGGTGAGCGCCACCCACCCGAACTCCCTGCCCTTGCCGGAGAGGTGAAAATAGAAACTTACCCGCTCGCTGAACAACAAATACATCGGATTTGACCGTACCTTTTGGCAGGCTCTGGAACAACTGAATGGCCTGCGGACGAGTTAGCGTAAACACGGGCTGCATCTCGGCCAAATAATGCTGTACGCTCGTTAGCCCCTTAATCCAGCGGTTGGGCAGGCTCACCTTGCGCTCGACCACTTTGGCTTTTTCGCTGATGACGGTTACGGATTGCTGCCCTACCGATAGCACCATGTTTTCGGTTTTGGTGATGCCGTTGAGGGCATTAATCATCGGCTCGTTGAAATCGACGTTGGTAGTACCGCTGGCCAAAAACTCGCCATCCAATCCTTCGGGTTGAATGTCTAGACGGGCATACACACCGTTGCAGGACGAAAACCCCTCAAAACGCACTTGTCCAGCCCCCGCCGTTACGATGGGGTCGCGCAGGGCCATTATCTCCTGCATGGAAAGCGCAAACCGCGAACGAACCGTTTTGGCAATTGTCATCAGGCAGCGGGCCGTGAGATAAGGTTCGCGCAGCCGCCCCCAGAAGAAGCAGGGAACGTTGTTAACTTCCTCAATCTCGGTCTGGTGTGAAAGCAGTAAAGCACGACCAGCGTCGGTTTTGTCGAGTAACGACGACGTAGCGTATTCGTAATCAGCGAGGTTTTCCATTGGTTAAGCTTTTTGCAGAATTGCTGCGCAGGTCGTTTTCAGCGAAGCGATTTGTTGCCACATTTTCAGAGTAGTAACGGTTTCGGCGGGTGGTGTCGCCTGTCGTTTCACGAGTAAATCAATATACAGTTCAAGCAATTTTTTGGTGTTTTTTGGCAACTCGGCGGCTTCCGCTAATCGAGCAAACAGCGCATCGAGTAATAACAACAGGGCCTGATTGTGCAACGGACTTACGTCACGTACCAGATTCAGGGCGTCGGCAAGCCGCTGCAAGGGCGCGTAATTATCAGCCAGCAACCAGCCTAGACGGTCGCCGAGTTGAACAGCATCGAGGGTCTGTTCGCCGAAGTGGTGAATAAGTACTTCGGCGGCCAGTGTTCCGGTTTCGCGCTTTTTGGCCAGCAATCCGGTTGCCAGGACCAGCATCGACATGGTGCGGATACGAAAACCGGGCTGAAGCATACAGGCCAGCGCCGGGGCCACAGCGGGCGACGTTTCGGACGAGAGACTGCCGTATTTCGCTACAACCGTAAACAGCGATTCGGGCTGTTGCGGAAGCAGGCTGTTCCAGTACGCTACGTCGACAGAGTCCAGCGAATGGTACGCCCAGCTACTATTCTGTCGCTCAGAAAGGTCGTTGCTATAAAGCAGAACCGGACGTAACGTATCAGGAAGTTTCGGGAACGTAATGGTCAGTTCGCGCCAGGAGGGGCTACGTTCCATTTGTTTCGTCTGGTAGTTACGCCACTCATGCCATCGTTCAGTTATCTGAATAGTCTGCGTAAATGGTTTCGCTACGTTCGGTAAATCGGCAAAATGCGTCTGGTCGAAGTCCGAAAATTCGGCTTCCGGCTCAACGGTACGGGCGGCAACGGCCCATAAAATTTGCTGGTCGGACAGGTTGGTTTTTGGTTGAAACAAGGCTCGCAATTTATCTAATGCTGTTTTATGAGGTACGTCCCGTTCAGGACTGGCACCCAGGGAATAGCGCATCAGCGAGGCTAACGGAGGAGTCAGTTCGTTGCAGAGCGTTATGGCTTCGGCGGTTTCTTCGCGGGGCATCCGGGCAATGGCAATCGCCAGATCGAGCGGCACAATCGCTTCGCCCGCCTGCTGGTAAGCCAGCAAACGTTCGACCAGCGTTTTGGGCGCAATCCAGTGGGGCGCGTGCGTCGGAAAACTCAACAAAGGCAACGTAGAACCGGCTTTCCATTTTTGCCGGACATGCTGTAACCGATTGAATTGCAGATCAAGCGTTTGAACCGTCGTATGTGCTGACAGCGTGAATTGCCCCATTCCGCCGTGTAGCCAGTGCAGCAAAAACATACTCGTTTGCTGTTTGACCTGGCTCTGAAAATACGTTTTTGTCAGTTTTTTATGATACACCTTAAGCTGCTCCTGGAAATCAGCGGGCATATTGGCGGGCGGCAGTATCAGCGCATTCATCAGTATTTCACAATCAAGTGGATCGTTGGAGCCGATGAATTGACCAATCAGGAACAGGAAGTCATTCCACGTATCAGGCAACGTAACGGCCTGATCCATCACGAGTCGCTCGACCGGCTTCCCCGGAACGTACTGATACGTAGCAGAACTGTCTGCCGCGTCAGCAAACGTAGTATCGGTTTTAGTTAAAAACGTCTGCAAATCAATTGATACGTTGCCGAGCATTTGGCCAGCATACGTCTGAAGCGCCGATTGCAGGTCGGGATCGGATGGGTCGCCGTAGATGGTGAGTAGTTGAGCCGCTTTGGTTTGCAGGGGCAAATCGTTGACGGCAAATACATCGGCCAGCCGTATGCAGATAGTCGGTCGGTATTGTGGCCCCGTTTTGGCGGTACGTTCCAGCAGACTCAGCAACGTTTTCAGCCCCGTTTTGCAGTCGGCTCGCATCATCACGGCGGCAACCCATTCTAGAAATTCATCCGTCTGAAAATCAGGGTCATTACTACTGGTTTTTATCAAACCAATAGACCAGTTTACTACGTGTGGATGCTGTGCCGCTAGCAGTGGTAACAGTGCCGGTTGCAAGGCCAGTAATTCGGCCGTAGTTGGGTTGGCGGTTTCAAACTGTTTCCGAAAAAACGTCCGCAGGTTAATGTTCCAGTCTTTGGTCTGTACGCTCAGACAGCGTTCGAGAAACCACAGGCGGTCAATTTTTCCTTCGGTCAGCCATTGCTCGAATACCAGCGGCCAAACCGGATGATATACCCACTCCTTTTTTGCGCCCTGAAAGGCGTACGTGTAGGTGTGAATTTCGGTTGGATAATCAAAAATCGCGGGTAGTTCGCGAGTAACTAGCTGTTCATCCCTAGCCAGCGATTCGATGTGATACCGATACGTTCGCTCGTTTCGATTGGTATTTTCCGAGTTCCAGTTACTGAACGTAGTGGCCGAACGGGCAAACAATTCTGGGTTGTACGACACCAATCCGGCGGCTTCAAACTCACGAAGTTTGTGGTAACCTATTGTCGTCCAGGACTCGCCTGCTTGCTGTAACAGAAAATCGCCCAGCCAATCTGGTTTGGCCCATTCCAATAGCTGCCGGGCCAACTCTCGAAACTCTTTATCCGCACCGATGAGCAGACGAGCCACCCCATCAAACGGCTTCAGTTCCGACATTGAAAGCAACGCAACGCCCGACAGTGAAATCATGATCCGTTGCGGCCAGCTCCCTCGATGGCCCCACTCCTGGCGAACCGTTTCTTTGTTGACGCCCGTTGGGATGGTTTTTAGCACTACGTAGTCGCACCAGTAGCGCCGGGCTTCCTTGATTTTTTTCCGCAGGGCTTCGTAATGACGTGTATCCACACGTTGCAGAAACGGCAGTAACGCAGCCATCGGCGCCTGCTGAATCAATTCGTCGTACCGGGTTAACGTAGCGATTTCCGCTTCCTTATCTGCGCTCGCAGGTCGCAACGTAGCAACGCGCGGCTGACTAGTAATCGGCTGGCTATCGCCCGATTCTACGTATCCTTTTGCCGTTTTTTCGCGGATTAATTTATCGGCCTCACGCTGGCAACGGTCGGCCGTATCGAAGGTTTTGACCTGACTCTGGCCAGTCGTTCCCCGTTTGCCGAACGTAACGGTGAATGACGTATCATGCGTGTCGATCTGCCAGAATTTATCGGATTTATCATCCGTAAACGAAAAGTAGCGGGTCATAATGTAGTGCCAATGAATAAGGCGCAACGTACTAAATAGTGAAGATTTCAGTAGCCAAATCGGTATAATCCTTAATCAATATAACCTTCTGAAAATACGATTTTTGCGCGATATTTCCTAGCTAAAATCCATCATTTTTCTTGTTCATTTCCACTACGTCCCGATTAAACGCATCGGCCGTTGGATAATCGTGATGGGTAAAATTCCACGCTACGTTCGAAAGTAATTTCATCTGTTTGGCTTCTATCGCTACGTTTATCAGTTGGTCTGCCCAAAAAGTTGCTGTCGAAATCCAGTGGCCCGACGTCGGGACACCAGCAGAGCCCGGTCGCCTGACAGACAAACCAGTACGTTGCCCTTTTGCGACCGATGCCCGATGATGTGCGCCGGATTAACTAGTGTACCTTTATGAATCCGGATGAAATTGGGCAATTGTTCGGCAAAACGAAGCAGTGTTTTGGCCATCAGAACCGGCTGCTCACCTTTCAGATAGACATAAGTATAGTTTCCGTCGCTGACGCAATATTCGATGAACCGAATTTCGACGCGCCGTCGGCTTTTGGTCCCTCGTAATTCAATCGTTTCCATACGTACCAATCGTGTGGTTACTTGTATTTTATTTCTTACCTGACTGTTGCTGAAGATATTGCGACAGGAGAATATCAGGTTTGCACTCTACCGATAATCCTTCCGAATAGATCAATGGCCGTTCCATTTCTTCGGTACCATATTTCGGCACAAAAAGCGTCGATTGACCGTAACGTTCCCGGAAAACCAGCACGACAAATGGGCGACCATTGTTCTGAATCATAAACTCCTGACGGCCATCCGCTTTGGTTACACTGGCTTTGAAAATCCTGCCATCCCACGGATGGTCGAATCCATCCAGCGCTACCAGCGACTCGTTTTTAGTTTCGGGGCCGATACGTAGCAGCAACACTTTCAGCCCCTCCCCCGCCCGATACACTTTGCAGTATTTCCCAATTTCCGGACGTGGCGCTTCTTTCCCCGACTGGGCCAGTACCGGAATGGTCAACAACGTAGTGAGCAAGCCGCCCAGAATTCCTATAATCTGCATAGAATGAGTGTATTTGAGTTATTGAACTTTACCCTGCTTGTCGACCGAAAAGCTTTTATGGGCGGTGGTGCTACGTGTACTCTGCACCGATACGTCCCCACGTAGTTCGCCGTTACCCATGTATTTAAACATCAACTGATGGACGTAGCAGTCCTTCGCGTCGTATCCCGATTTGGTGACGGCCTCTTTATAAACATCATCGGCTTTGTCGAAATCCATGATATCCGACTTGCGAAACAGCACCTGTTTGAACCCGTCGTACGTATCGATAAACTTTTCAGAAGCCCCGATGCCCGCCGATATTGTTACCTCTTCAGGACCTTCAACAGCTTCGTTACCAAACATATATCGGTACGACACAATCTTGTTTTTGTCCTTGGGAGATACCATTTGAAGAGACATGTGTGCATCATCGCTGTCGGCACCTACAATGCTTTTAGAGAAATTGACGTACACTTCCAGCAGTTCGGGGTCATCGACGTCGGCCTTTTTCAGAATGGCTTCATAGCCATCTTCAATCTGGTCGCTGTCGGGCATCTGATGCAATACGTTCCTAGACTTGTCTGACTCCTCACTTTTCGCTTCGGTGGTTGTTGAACTGCTTTCCGACGTAGTGAACTCGCTGGAAGACGTATCATTTCCACAGGCGCTGAGCACCAGACAGAAGCCGAGAATAATTAGGTTTTGCTCCATAATCGTATGGGAATTTATGGAAGCCCCGACAGTCGGATCCTGTCGGGGCCTCGCCAGCATTTATTTTTTACCTCCTTTAGCTAATCCATTCAGGATTGCGTCGTTCCAGCCGGGCACTTCTTTATTTGCCGGACCACTTACCGTAACCGTTTGGCCATCAGGACTCCATGCTACGTTGATGCCAGTTGCTTTGTCGGATGGGCTCAAGACGATGTTTAGTTTTTCGCCTTTTGGGCGCCAGCCGTTGGTGATGTAGCTGCTACGTGCGTTGAAAAAATCGGCAATGGTAGTCAGGTAGCCCATCGCCAGATTAAACGAGGTCGGATTTTTTGCTACGTCGGCTGCTTCATACTTAAACGTGAGCTTACTTGCCAGTCTGTCGATCTGTTCTTTACAGGTAGGCTGCCATTCTTTGGCTTTGTCGCTCTGGACGTTGAAGCCGCATTTTTCGTTGAGCGACGTATAGCCCGCCTTATCCGAAAAATCGACCAGGGCCTGCGCCATCCGTTTGAAACTGTCACGTCCGCGCGGCTGGCTGGGCGCGGCCAGTACGCTCTCCCACATAGTCGGTGAGAGGTTGATGGTAAACAATTTTTCGACCGTATAACTGTTCATCCAACCCGTGCTGGTTTCGATGAGATCGGCGAGTTTTTCCTTGTTATCCTGCGCAAACGTGGGGATGTTTACATGAATCATAAGTGCGAAAAGAATTAGTGTTTTCTGCATGGTAAGCCTCGTTTTTGTTCATGGCAAAGGTCAACCACCGAATCATCCCGCACCATACTACTTCTGTAGTATATTTAACCAGCTAACATGGCTGCAAAAAGTTATATAGCTGATAATCAACTAGAAACTACAACCTTCAACACCTACTACTTTTGTAGTATTTTACGTATCTGACCGCCAAGTCAGTGCCCGAAAGCCTACATTTGCTCAACAGGAATACGAAAAATGACGCACCTTTTTTACTTATTTATTGGCGTAGGTATACTCTTAGCGCTGATGGGTTGCCAGTCGCAACCTGCTACGTCGTCGCCTGTTTCGGCGAAGGATTCCGTGCAGGTATTTCAGTTGTTCGCTCAGGCTTATGACGTCCAGAACACGAACCCCGATAGTGCGTATGCGTTGATTCGGCAGGCGGGTGCGCTTTCCCGCAAGATTGGATTCAATCGAGGTCTGATCAATTATTACAATCAGGCGATGTACAATCGGGCGGCTTACCGGGGTGACTTTGTCCTGGCGAAGCGGTTAGGGGATTCTGCGCTAGCGTTTGTCCAGGAACCCACCCGCAAACAATTTCGGATGCTGGCCAATTTCTCAAAGGCCATTACGTATCAACTTCAGGAAGCCAACGATTCGGCCATTGTTTATTACCTGCGGGCGTTGGATAGTCAGCAATTCACCAGGGATACCTCGCGGGTACCCATGATTCAGAACAATCTGGCCATTCTGTTTCATTTTCAGCAGCGCGACGATTTGGCCGTTGCTTACCAGCTTAAAGCCCTCAAGCATTCGATCAGTGATGCCGATACGGGGCAGATCATTGGCAACTACGTAAACCTCTATGGCTTTGAAGCGGCCCGAAAAGACACCATCACGGCTTTCCGTTATCTGGCTAAAGGTCTTGCGCTGGCCGCCAGTCCAAAAACCTGGCGAGAGGAAACTGAACTCTTCAAAAATGCGGGTGAGTATTATTTAGCCGATCGAAAGGTTGATTCGGCCCGGCACTACTTCGACTGTTATTATGCGTTAACCAAACTTTTGTATGCTCCTGCTTATCTAGCTCAGCCACTCATCGGACTAGCCCAAACGGACTGGCTGGCGGGTAATTTGACCGAAACAGAACAGCGACTTAATGAGGTAAAGCGACTGACGGCAATCGATTCATTGCCCATGCTCGACCGACAAAACTATTACCAGACGCAATATCGACTGCTCCGAAAAACTGGTCGGCCGGCTGAAGCCTTACGCGCACTGGAGCAGTATAACGCGGCTGTAGCTGAGTTTCGGGATGGAGAGAAAAATCGACAACTTATCCAATACGATGAGCAGGTTAGACAACTACGCGAAGCCAAACAGCAAGCTGAACAACAGTTAGTTATTCAGAAGAAAAACACGACTATTTTTACCCTGATCGCCAGCTGTCTGCTCATTGTCGGAGTGGCTATGTTGTTGGTACTGTACTGGCGAAAACGCAAAATGCTGGAATCGGAGAAGCTCGCCAAACTACAGTTGGAAGCTGAGTGGAATACACTGAAAAATCGCATGGAAGCTCAGCAGGAAGAGCGCGGGCGTATTTCGCAGGAACTGCACGACGAACTGGGTACAGCCCTGACGTCAATCTCGCTTGCCAGTGAATTACTCAAACAAAGCGGCCCAGTCAATTCGGCCGAAGTACAGATCATTGCCCGGGCCTCCTCGGAGATGACTACCCGCATGAACGAAATTGTCTGGAGCCTCAATGTCAATAATGATAATGTGCAGAGTTTGGTTGCCTACATCCGGAAGTTTTGTGCTGACTTTCTGGGCGAAGCAGGCATTCAGATGGCCTTTACCGAAACCATTACCGAACCCGAGCGTGAGTTACGGGGTATCATCCGCCGAAACGTGTATCAGTCCGTAAAGGAAGCCGTTCACAACGTAGTAAAACACGCCGAAGCATCACGGGTGGAACTGGTCATTGCCACGGTTGAAAATGAACTGCACATCCTGATTCGCGACAATGGAAAAGGCATGACAAATGAGCCGGTCAAACTCTGGAGTAACGGCCTACGTAACATGCGTAAAAATATAGAAGCCGTCAAAGGTCAGATCAGTTGGCTGACCGACAACGGTACCCTAGTCAGCATTCAGGCACCGATGAGTGCCTGATAACTAATTCGTCTATGATTTCCGTTTTCATTGTTGAGGATAACCCTGATATCCAGTTGCTGCTGCAAACCATTGTGAGTCGCGAAGTGGAGTATGCGTGCGTGGGGGTAGTGACGACGGGCACCGAAGCCCTGCGTCGCATTCCAGAATTATTACCCGACGTAGTGCTAATGGATATTGGTCTCCCCGACATCAGTGGCATCGACTGCGTACGCCGGTTAAAACCGCTCTGTCCGAACGTGGAATTCATTATGTGCACGGTTTACGATGAAGATGAGAAGGTTTTTCAGTCGCTCGAAGCAGGTGCCAACTCCTACATTCTCAAAAAAAGCAAACCTGAATTGCTATTGACGGCCATCCGTGAGGTATATGAAGGGGGCTCTCCCATGAGCAGCGACATTGCCCGCAAGATTGTCGCCCGGGTGCAACGTAAGGACCAGGCACGTACTGACTACCACATCACGCCCCGTGAAGTAGACGTATTAACTATGCTCGCAAAGGGATTGACTTACAATGAAGTAGCGGATGCGCTTTTTATCAGTGTCAAAACGCTCAAAAAGCATATTTATAATATTTACGAGAAACTCCATGTAGACAATAAAGTTGAAGCACTTAACAAGTATTTCGGGAAATTTTAACCGGAGAATTGTTCTGGCATAGCCAGAATATGGGAATAATGGGTAGCGTTTTCGTGAACACAATTGTATAATTCTAAAATTGCACTAATTGACGGTTCAGTTAGTATCGTCACTCCTAAACCCTAATCGACAAAATAGTACATTTCTCATAGGATTGGGGCTTCTTGTCGAATCGTACCGACTATTTCAGTAGCGTGCGTATCGCTGCCAATCATGCAACATGTAGCTGGAATTCTCATCTTTACCCTAATAGTTACCCCCTCAAACGTATATACTGATGCGAAATGCGAAAATACGCTTTTTCCTTACTGCGGTATTGATCGCATCCAGGAAGCCCGTACAGGCTCAACTGTTAGAGCGCCAGTTAACCAATGAAGAGAAATATGCGGTGATCAAGTCGTCGGCTCACCTACTGAACAATCATTATCTTTTTCCTCATAAAGCGAAACAAGTGGAACAGCTTTTAACAGGAAAGCTGAAAGCGGGGGCCTTTGACAAAGTAGTTGATCCGAAAGCTTTTGGTAAAGAAGTGCAAGGGTTAATGCAGGAAGTTACCCGAGACAAACATCTGAGACTATTATATGCACCTGCTCTGGTTAAGAATTTAGAACGCGTAAAAAACAAACACGACAGTCTGGAACTTTACCGGCAAGACTTTGCCGAGAGAAAAAAAATTAATTTCGGTTTACCAGAAGCTAAAGTATTGGTGAATAATATTGGGTATTTAAAAATAACCAAATTCACGGCCCCTGAAATGGCCGGGCCCGTCATGATGGCTAGCTCAACGTTTTTACAGCATGTCGATGGCTTGATCCTTGATTTGAGAAGTCGCGGAGGGGGTAATTCCTATACCTTAGAATTATTGTTAAGCTATTTCCTACCCCCTAAAACCCATATGTCTACCTGGCATTTTCGCGATACGCCAGCAACCGAACAATCCTGGACTTTACCCTACGTGGAAGGACACCGATTCCTGGACGTTCCGATTTTTGTCCTAACCAGCAAAAACACCTTCTCCGCTAGTGAAGCATTTTGTTACTCCCTGCAAACGACGAAACGAGCCACCCTGATTGGCGAAAGAACGGCTGGGGGTGCCCACACCTATAAAGAAATGAAAGTTACCGATGAGTATTTAATGACCGTACCCTATGGCAGACCCCTATATACGACAACCAACAGCAACTGGGAAGTTACTGGGGTACTACCGGATTATGAAATAGACGCGGAAAAAGCTTTAGAAAAAGCCCAGGAACTATTGGATAAACGATTGGCTAAAAGCGATAAATGAAGTCAAAAAACAGTGTTTTTAGCTTTCATCCTATTTTTGCCTAATTATCAATACTGGTTTAAATGGTTGTTCGTTCTCTGTAATCGCTCCCACATGAGACGAGGAAGCTTTCATGTATCAGCTTCTTATATTGGGCGTGAGCTGAAACCGCAGCTAAAATCGATACATTAAAAATTAGTAAGGCAACGTATTAGCCGGATTAGATAGCGTGTCTGTCACACAGCGAGAAACCACCGGCATCCCATTTATAACCAGCTGAGTTTATTGCCACTCCCACCTACTAATACTCATTAATAC
The DNA here is from genome assembly GCF_014699005.1 of Spirosoma profusum. Classification (GTDB taxonomy): domain Bacteria; phylum Bacteroidota; class Bacteroidia; order Cytophagales; family Spirosomataceae; genus Spirosoma; species Spirosoma profusum. Next base: position 11,207 of record NZ_JACWZY010000063.1, on the reverse strand, counting down.
TACATAAGGATTGTAATTAGTATAGATTACTGGATTATTATTCCTGATTATTATTATGGCTCTACTGTTTGGCAAAATGCCTTAAATAAGCCTCAAATCAACTGTTTTTTTAATTTTTTGGTGATTTAGTTTGACTATTTCAAAAAGTTATTACATTTGCACAACTGTACTGTACTGTACTGTATCACAATTAAATATTATAAAATCCTCTTTGATTTACTTGCGGGATTTTATAGTAGCAACCCTATCTGTTCGATGATAAATACGGGATAATCATAGGGTAGTTGAAAGTCAATTTATGAATCCAGCCTGATGCGCTTACTACGTATCAGTTGAGATTACAGTGAATCGTCCTAAACCAAAAACCTATTACTCATGAAACAACTGCTACCTCATGAAGCAGCTACCTTTCTGATGCTATCGCGAACGCGCTGGCTATCAGTAGTTATTTTGCTCATTTTTATGCTGTCCCAAACAGCAATTTACGCGCAGGGTAACATCCGAATCACTGGAAAACTCACGGCAAGCGGAACCAGCGAAGCGTTGCCGGGTGTCAACGTAGTGGTAAAAGGAACCAACCTTGGGACGGCTACAAACAAAGACGGTACGTATCAAATCAACGTACCAGCCGAAAACAGTACGTTGGTGTTTTCGTCGGTTGGCTATCTGCCGCAGGAGGTTGTTGTTGGCAAACAGAGCACGATTAACGTAACGCTCGAAGCTGATTCGAAAACCTTGCAGGACGTAGTGGTTGTGGGCTACGGTACGCAACGTAAAAGCCAGCTGACAGGCGCGATTTCGTCGGTATCGGCCAAAGATATTCAGACTATTCCTGTTACGTCGGCCGATCAGGCGTTGCAGGGCAGGGCGGCTGGTGTCGATGTAATTGCGTCGAGCCACGCACCGGGCGCTACGGCAACGATTCGGGTGCGGGGTGTGAGTTCGATTCGGGCGAATAACGATCCGTTGTTTGTGGTCGATGGTATTCCGATTTCAGGCGGGCTGAGCGACATCAACCCTAACATTATCGAGTCGATGGAGGTGCTCAAGGATGCATCTGCTACAGCGATTTATGGCGCTCGGGGTTCCAGCGGGGTAATTCTGATCACGACCAAACGGGGTAAGGATGGGCGTACACAAGTGACCTACGACGGCTACATGGGCGTGTCACAAATCGCCAATAAAGTAGAGGTACTCGACGCCGAAGGTTGGGTAAATTACAAAGCTACGGCTTTTAAAACGAGACAGTTAGATAAGCTGCTGGATAACATCGAACTGAAAAACTATCAGGCTGGCAAGCAGGTCGACTGGCAGAACCTTAACCTTCGTAACGGCATCCAGCAGAGTCACAATATCGGCGTACTGGGCGGCAATCAGAAAACGCGTTTCTCAGTCAACGCCAATTTCCTGAAGCAGAACGGAATTGTGTATAACTCCGATTTTACCCGCGGTTCGCTGCAAATCAACATCGATCATCAGATTAGCAACCGCTTCAGAATCGGTACGTCGACATTGCTATCGTATTCGAGTGAAAATCTGATCAATCAGGGGCAGGTTCTTGGCCAGGCGATGCGGATCGGCCCCCTGGGCGACGTATACAATGAAGACGGTACGTACCGTCTTTTTCCAACCAGCGAAGCTCTGTTGGGAAACCCCAGAACTGACGCTGAAAACGAAAAAAATCAGCGATTCCGTACCCGTCTCTTTAGCAGTCTCTACGCTGAAGCTGAACTCTGGCGTGGCCTGAAATACCGGTTGAACTTTGGACCTGACTTTTCGTTCGAGAACGTAGGTCGTTTTATTGGCAGCTACACCAATACGTTGCAGGGAGCACCGAATCGGGCTACTAATTCGAAGTCGGATACCAAAGCGTACACGCTGGAAAACCTGCTGACATTCAGCCGTACCATTAAGGATATTCACGCATTCGACGTTACGTTGCTTCAAAGTGTGCAGCAACAAACCCTCGAAAATAATACCCTGGAAGCAACCGGTATTCCATCCGAAAAAATGCTGTGGCATGACCTGTCTTCAGGGCAAATTCGCTCCTTCGACACCGACCAGCAACAGTGGTCGATTCTGTCGTACATGGCGCGGGTGAATTACAGCCTGATGGGCAAATACCTGATTACGCTGACGGCCCGTCGCGATGGTTCGTCGCGTTTTGGGCAGGATCGCAAATTTGGCTTTTTCCCGTCGGCAGCGGTGGCCTGGCGGATTGCGGATGAAAAGTTCATCACCGACATACGCGCCATCAGCGATTTGAAACTGCGGGCGAGTTACGGGGCCGTTGGAAACACGGCACTTAACCCGTATCAGTCGATGGGAAGTCTTACGCGGAGAAGTTATTTGTTTGGTTCTGAGGCTGCTTTAGGGTTTGAACCCAATACGTTGCCCAACTTCGATTTGGGTTGGGAAACCTCGCATCAGGCAAACATCGGTTTGGATTTCGGACTTTTCAACAACCGCATTGCCGGTACGCTTGAATACTACCAAATTAAAACAACCGATCTTTTGCTAAACCGCGCGTTACCGCAAAACACAGGGTTTGGTAGCATCCTGGCGAACATCGGATCGACCAAAAACACAGGTTTTGAGTTCACGCTGAATACGATGAACGTGCAAACACAGGACGGTTTCAAATGGACGACCAGCCTGAACGGAGCCATTAATAAAAATCAGATTACGGATTTGTATGGCAATGGTAAAGATGATGTCGGAAATAGCTGGTTCATCGGTCAGCCGATCAATGTGTTCTACAACCTGCAATTCGATGGAATCTGGCAGGCCAACGAAGTCGAGCAAGCTAAAGTCTACAGCCGGACTCCGGGTCAGATTAAGGTGAAGGACCTCAACAACGACGGAAAAATTACGGGCGACGACCGGGTCATTATTGGCTCAGCCATTCCAAAATGGACCGGCGGTATCACCAATACGTTCAATTACAAAGGCTTCGATCTGTCTATTTTCGTAAATACCCGCCAGAAGTTCATGGTAAACAGTGACGTATATGCGCTCGATAACCTCGAAGCACGCTATAATATCCCACGGTTTGTGAACTACTACACGCCTGAAAATCCAAGTAATGATTATCCCGCCCCCGTTACGCCGGGTATGAACAACCCCAACATCGACCTGATGCGTTACCGCGATGCCTCGTACGTTCGGGTACGTAACATCAATCTGGGTTATACGTTTGGAACGCAACTGGTGAAACGTATCGGTTTGCAATCGCTACGTCTTTACGTCAGTGGTCAGAACCTCTTTACGTTCACCAAATTCCAGGGTTGGGACCCTGAATCGGGCGGAAATCTAGGTAGCTACCCAAGCACCCGGCTTATACTGTTCGGCCTGAACGCCAGTTTATAATCCTTATCCAACCGCAACGAATCATGAAAACCTATATCATTTTAGGCGCCCTTCTTCTAACCGTTTGTCAGGGCTGCAAGGAAACATTCCTGGAGGAAAATCCGCGCTCGGTGCTGAATCCGGTTAATTTTTATACCGACGAAACTGGCCTGAATGCCGGCATCAACGCTACGTATGCCAGCATGCGGTCGATCTATGGCGAGCGGGAGGAACCGTTCCGACTCACGCTGCTTGGCACCGATGTATACACCAATGGCAAAGGCCAGCTTGGGCTGCCGTTCGATATTTACGACACCGACCTCAATCCGTTTGCCGCCGAAGTCGATTTTGTCTGGTCGACCTGCTACAAGACGATCAACCTGACCAATACGCTCATTACGTCGGCCGAAAAGCTGTCGTTCAACGAGCAACGTAAAGCGCGCATTATTGCTGAAGCTAAATTTTTCCGGGCGCTGAATTATTTCTGGCTGGTGCAGCTATTCGGCGACGTACCGCAGAAACTCGACCCAACTACCGGCGTTATTACTGAAGCTGTCCGGACTCCACAAGCCGAGGTGTATAAAACCATTGTCGATGATTTAAAATACGCAGAAACGAATCTGGCTGCTACGTACCCGCAGTGGGGACGGATTCGGAAAGGGGCGGTACAGCACCTGCTCAGTAAGGTGTACTTAGTTCAGAAGGATTGGACCAATGCGGCTGATATGGCGAAGAAAGTTATTCAGGATCAGGCGAATTATAAATTAGAAGAAGATTATACCCGCATTTTTCACTGGGAAAACCAGGTCAATAAAGAAATCATTTACTCGGTTCAGTACGAAAACGACGCGACTAATTCTGGTTCCATCGGCAATCAGGGACACCTGTATTTTCAGAATTCCTATTCCGATATTCCGGGTATGCAGCGCGTTATTCAGTGGGGTCGCCCGTTCTCGCGTTTCGCGCCAACGCCTTACCTGATGAAGCTGTTCGACAAGTCCAAAGACGAACGTACCGACATCTGGCGCACCTTCGATGATTATTATTACAACAATCCTGCTACGTTGCCCGCCGGAAAAAAAGTAGGCGATCCGATCGACGAAAGCTGGCGCGACAAAATCGAATTTCACTGGACAAATCTGAAGTATTTCGACCCAACCCGTCCGAACGTAAACGAAGGCCGTGGCAATAAAGATTTTATCGTTTTCCGGCTGGGCGAAACGTATCTGATAGCCGCCGAAGCGCTGATGATGGCGGGCAAAAACGACGAAGCTGTTACGTATTTCAACGAAATCAGACGGCGGGCCGCTCGTCCGGGCGTGAATCTCAGTGTATCAGCCAGCGCGCTGAACATCGACCTGATTCTGGAAGAACGTGGTAAAGAACTCGCCGGCGAAATGGATCGCTGGTTCGACCTGGTACGTACCGGTAAAGCCGTTGAGCGGGTAAAGGCCTATTCGGCGCGTGGGCAGAACATCAAGGCGACCCACGTACTACGTCCGATTCCGCAAACCCAGATTGACCGCGTAACGATTCCGTTTACCCAAAACCCTGGTTATTAAAAACATAGAACGCAGATTTTCATGATCGTTATGATTAGCTCTAATCATAACGATCATGAAAATCTGCGTTCTATAACTTTTTCCCGTGAAAACTAACACGCTGTTTTATTGCATACTAATAGGTTGGTTACTAATGACCCCGGCGCTCAGCCAGCCAATCCCACCGCGGCTGGTTGTAGCGCCGGGAGCTCATTCGCTGGCGCAGGCAAACAAAGGGAACGTAACACCCTTTTTCTGGCTGGGGGATACGGCCTGGGAATTGTTCGAAGGGCTGGATCGCCTGGAAACTGTTCGCTACCTTGATGACCGGGCGCGTAAAAAATTCACGGTGATACAGGCTCACCTACTTCCCTGGGAAATGACCGATCAGAACGCTCTTGGCGAAAAGGCATTTTTGGATAATGACTTCGACCGCCCAAATGAGCGTTACTGGCAACACGTTGATTTTGTTATCAACGAAGGGGCAAAACGAGGTCTGTATTTTGCCCTACTGCCCGCCTGGTGTCGAACCTACATCGAACCCTCCGATGCTCCCCTCCATACCGATTCGCTAAAGCCGTACCGATATGCCCGTTTTGTGGGGCAACGGTACCGTCGCTACACCAATCTGATCTGGGTATTGGGTGGCGATCAGATGCCAAAGCAACTACCTATTTACCGCTCGATGGCCAGAGGGTTAACGGAAGCGTATGCCGACGGGAAAACGTCCGATATTGTGATGACGTACCATCCACCGGGTGGTACCTGGCGACCACCTGCTACGTCGTCGGGGGAGTTTTTTCATAATGAATCCTGGCTCGACTTCAACATGATCCAGTCGGGGCACGCGGTCGATAATGCGAGTTACCAACGTATCAGCGAGGACTATGTCCGCAAGCCAACCCGGCCGACGCTTGATGCCGAGCCGTGCTACGAACAGCATCCCATTAAACACAAATATGAAAACGGCGCATTTAACGCCTGGCACGTTCGTCGACGCGGTTATTGGTCGGTGCTGGCCGGCGCCTGCGGATTTACGTACGGAGGCAACGGTATCTGGCAGATAGAGAAGCCTAATCGTACTAATCTGAAAACGCACTTTAAAGACTATTGGTACGATGCGCTCAATTACGAAGGCGCCGGTCAGATGCAACACCTGCGGAAACTAGCCGAAACGTATCGCTGGCACACCTGGCAACCTGATACTACGTTAATTGATGGCTCGCCCGGACGAATCGATGACCGAATTCAAAGCATACGTACCACCGATGGAAAATACTTTATTCATTATAGCACCAACGGACGAGCCATTCCGCTCAAACCGTTGCCATCGGGTCAATGGACGTATCGCTGGTTCGACCCACGTACCGGACGTAGCAGTTCGCCGGAGAAGGTTAATTCATTAACCTTTTCACCACCTACCTCGGGCGAAAACGCTGATTGGGTATTAGTATTGACGCGCTGAAGCCTTTACGAGGTCATTGTCATCATCGTTAATCGTTACGTATGCGCCGATTGTTATTTGTCGTTTTCGTTTTCTTCGGAGGGTTATCAACTGCTTGTTCGGGTCAGCAGACGCCTGTTCAAACTAAACCAATCGCCGTTATTCTGGATACCGACATGGATTCGGACGTAGACGATGTGGGCGCGCTGGCCATGTTACATACCTATGAAAAAGTGGGTAAGGTCCGGATTCTGGGCGTTGTGGTAACCAGCGATGAACAGTACAGTGCTACGTGTACCGATGCCATCAATACGTATTTCGAGCGGGGTGATTTGCCGATTGGTATTAGCCAGAAGGACTCACTGAAATCTTTTTCGAAGTATACACTAGCGGTTTCGCAGGAATTCCCGCATAAACTCACGTCCAGCAAAATTGCCGAAAACAGTACGTCGTTATACCGGCGCCTGCTGGCAAAAGAACCTGATGGCAGCGTCGTGATCATTACGATTGGGCACCTAACCAGTCTCAGTAACTTACTGAACTCACAACCCGACGCCATCAGTCCGTTGAGCGGTCAGGCTTTAGTCGCTAAGAAAGTGCTACGTTGGTCATGCATGGGCGGCCAGTTTCCGAGCGGTAAGGAAGCTAACTTTTATCGGCCCGATCCTGCCTCCACGGTCAATTGTCTGGCAAAGTGGACACTACCTGTCACGTTTGCTGGTTGGGAGGTCGGCAATCAGCTCGTGACAGGAGGAGCCGATTTCAAGGCGCGTTGCAAATCCAGCAGCCCAGTTTATCGGAGTTATGAGCTATACAACAACTTCAAAGGCAGAGCCAGTTGGGATCAGGTTGCGGTGCTGGAAGCAGTTGAAGGCGTATCCTCTTATTTCTCCGTCGTGAAAGATGGACATTGTGCGGTCAGTGCCGATGGAAGTAACACATGGACGTTTCCAGCCAATCCACTGCATGGCTATCTGGCCATCAAATTCACACCTGAAGCCATCCGCAATCGTATTGAAGAACTGATGCTTGGTAATTAAGTACGTGGTTATGCCGTCATGAGAACCACTGGATTGTTTAACGTCAATGGACGAGATTGAATTTGCTATTTTTTACTGGGCATTCTTTAAAATCCTTTGAAGCTATGTTCAGTAAAAAATGGTAAGTTAAATCAGGATTTGCTACGTTGAACTGGACACTCAGATCAGGCAGTATGTAGTTTCCTGTTTATTAGAGCATGTTTACTTAACTGCGTTCAGTTTAACACCCTACCTCATTAAAATCTATTTTCAGCCAGCTCCCTAAACTTTATGACTCGACAGCGAGTCAACCAGATGGACCAATACACTCGATCCTAATGAAGGGGAAAAATATTATGATTGTCGGAGTCAGTTCTGGAATCGGTCAGGCTTTGGCGAAGCAACTGCATGCGCAGGGGGGAGTAAACTTGTTTACGGCGGGACGGCAGCCACCAGTGGGCATTACCGCCACCCATATGAAGTGGGACGTCACCCAGCTACCCGCAGCCGACGCCCTCACCCAACTCCCCGATATACTGCACGGGCTGGTGTACTGTCCGGGCACCATCAATCTCAAACCCTTCCATCGACTCACCATTGAGGATTATCGCCAGGATTTATCCATCAACGTACTGGGGGCGGTGGCTGCCATTCATGCAGGCTATCTGGCATTAAAACAGGCTAAAGGAAGTAGTGTTGTTTTGTTTAGTACCGTGGCTGCAAAACTGGGTATGGGCCTTCATTCCTCGGTGTCAGTTGCTAAGTCGGCGGTGGAGGGATTAACCAAATCGCTGGCGGCCGAATTTGCGCCGAGCAACATCCGGGTCAATGCGGTGGCTCCCTCCCTGACGGATACACCCTTGGCCAGGAACCTGCTGAGCAGTGATGAAAAGCGCGAAGCAGCTAATAAACGCCACCCCCTGGGCCGCATTGGTAGCCCAGATGATATTGCCAGTCTGGTAGCTTATCTGCTTTCCGATCAGGCAAGCTGGATCACAGGCCAGGTAATCGGCGTCGATGGAGGGATGGGGAGTTTGAAATAAGGGGGTTATTGTCGCTACAAATCGGGACTAGCTTAGTGGAATCATCCAGACTCGATTTCAACTGATCCGATCAGGATAATGTCTTCTTGGTAAAATCCTATGCATTTTAACTGCCCGAACCTTGGCCGGAAGTAAAGCTGAATTAAGGCTGCTCATTCGGAATTTGCTTCCTGATAAAATACAATATAGAAACCTGGTAATAACCCTTTATTTGCCTTTTAATGCGAATTAATCTCTAAGCTGTATTGTTTTATTTATAGAACATCAGGCGAAAATACCCCCGTTGTTCTACCCTACATGTTCGAGATGTTTGTCGGTGATGTGGTCTATTATGCCACGGCCGACCAGACGCTAGCCAAAGACCGGATTAAAGCCATTTACAGTACGAAAGTAAAGGGTAAAAGCAGGCATGTTTATACGCTTTACAATGGGTTGAGTAAGCTGGAAGACGAGTTATTCCTGAGTCTCAAGCGGGCAAAAAACCATTTTGAAGGAAGGAGCATTAGGCTTCAAATACCCAAAGGGTTTGATACAGATTAGTCACCTGCCCCACCTGAAAATGATTCGCGTGGGGCTTTTTTTATAGCAGATTTGGCAATAAGGTGGTATAAGCTAGTCGGATGGGTTTGTTGGGATAGCTTTGGCCAACCAAATTTCATGAGAAACGCACCGGGTTGCGTGCATCGATCGCGTTCGTAACGATTCACTACCGTTTAGCGAGCTTGTTGTGGGTTATTGAACGTTGCTGGTTTGATTTAAAGCGCGCATCGTTCACTACCGATAAAGCTGCGTGCTTAGTTGCTCTACCCTGTACCCGAGTGCGCCACCTTCGCCACGAAGCCGGTTTTAACTGCGTGCGCATGAGCTCAATAACCTTTTGTTCCGGCAAACCAAACTGGACCTGAATAGCCTCAAAGGGGGTTCGGTCTTCCCAGGCCATTTCAACAATACGATCCAGATCTATTTCTGGTAATACGACTACGAGTTGGTTTACTTTCATACTCATATAACCCGTTGGATTTGTATTTGTTAGAGTCTGACAACGTGGACTAGCGCTGAGGAAGTTAATTTCTTAGTCATTTGAAGTAAACGGGTTTATCGACTAGCGTAAGCTATCGAGTAGGGTATTGTCAACAGTAAATGCTACTTCCAGCTCGCTGTTGGGTCCGTATTAAAAAGCGTCGAATAACCCGATTGTACAGAAAAATAGGCATCAGGGAGGCTTGATCACCGGTACGGGGCATGTACGAAGATAATCCGGCCATTCGTGATGCACTGTCGATGCTGCTCGGTGGTATGCCAGGTATAGAATTTGTGGGGGCTTACCCAAATCCGCTCAACTGGCGTCGGCAATTACTCGACAAACAGCCTGATCTTGTCTTGATGGACATCGAAATGCCTGATCTTGATGGTATCGAAGCTACCCGCGCCATCCATGCACACCTGCCCCAGGTGAACGTAGTGATGTTGACGGTGTTCGACGAGGAAGACAAAATTTTCCGGTCGCTCTGTGCTGGTGCTGTTGGCTACGTTCTCAAAAACACCACTCCCGACCGGCTCATTTCGGCCATTGAGGATGCTCATGCAGGTGGTGCGCCCCTTTCGCCCAGCATCGCCCGGAAAGCAGTACCCAAAGCCTAAGGGCTGTGTTTGCTATTATTTTCCTTCGTATTTTTACTACCAGCCACCACCGTCGTATACAGACTGACTGTGAGCAGCTTACTTCGCTTTTTTGGGCCAAACTAAGTGCCCCGCTTTTTTAAGAGTTTCCTCTTCTAGTCCATTCCGGACTTATCCGTTCCCCTTTTTTACTTTAAGGTGCCATTTACCGTACTGTAACTGTACTTACTAATGTCCAATCGGCGACGCCTAAAAATCCCACGTAAGCGGTATTACGTGGATGATATTTCCGTAATTCTTCCATTGGCGGAACTGGAAATCGGACCCTTGATATGGTCCTAAATATCCGGACACGAAACTTAATTAACTTCGTGTACCATGAACCAATCCCAACAACCAAAACGAAAGTATACCGCCGAGTTCAAGGCTGATGTATTGCGGCTAGTTGCCAATGGTGAACCTATCATGGCTGTAGCCCGTAAGATGGGTATTAGCGATAGCCTGATTCACGCCTGGCGGAAGACCAATGACAAAGCCGGGCCGCCGGAGCGGGGAAAAGAAAACTGATCAAAGTCTTCAACAAGAAGTCGATAGCCTACGTAAGCAACTGCGGCAAAGCGAGATGGAGCGCGAGATCTTAAAAAAAGCTGTTGCCATTTTCAGCCGGCAAACCTGACACTGACGTACCAGTTTATTAAGTCCGAAGAAACCAACTTTCCAGTACGACTACTCTGTAAAGCACTGAATGTCAGTAAGACTGCCTATTACACCTATCGTAATAGAACAACGTTCACTCCGTCAGATAGCGATCTAGCCATGACTACAGCAATCGACAAGATTTTCTGCCGGGCCACCGAAGCGGGAAAACTCCCGACGCTATGGCAGCCGTCGCGTGCTGGAAGCGCTGAAAGAACAAGGCGTAAAGGCTGGTCGACATCGGGTACCTCGTTTGATGCAAGAGCAGGACTGGCGGGCCATTCAGCCCCGTAGTCGCTTCGGCGATCCGATTCGTGCCCAAAACGACTAACTCCAGGTATGGTTTAATCGCTTGCCCCAACCGCTTAATCGAGTTTGGCAAACCTACTTCACCTAATCAGGCGTGGGTTGGCGATATTAGTGCGCCATGAAGACGCAGTTTTTTTTGAAGACTGCGTTGGCTGATTGTTGACCGGCAGTTGTAATACTGCCCGCC
>NZ_JACWZY010000062.1 GCF_014699005.1 Spirosoma profusum | reverse complement strand
AGAAAACCATACGCACTCAAATTAGTCACAGTCAGGCTGTTGGCCGTGCCGCCTACCTTATCCAGTTTGTTACTGGTTAGACTCACCACCGACGTACTCAGGCTGTTGGCTTTTGTATTCTGCGCGTCGTCAACAGTCGCCTGAACGCCCGTATAACTGGTAAAGGTGCTGGTGTTTAGCTTGGTCGCAATGGCGGATGTATTAGCCGCTATGGCCGTGGTGTTATTGGCAACCGTGGTGCTGAGACTGGCAACGGTAGTGGTGAAGGAGGTATACGTATCGGTACTCACGAAGGGAAACTCCACGTTAGCCAGTGGGTAGGCCGGACGCTCGACAAGGCAGTTGGTGATAACGCTGCCCGGAGCGATTACCCGCTGCGAATAGTTATCCGAATCCTCCACGATATAGCCATCATAGTTACCCGTTCCATACGTGTAGACAACCCGCTTGTTGCTGGCTGAGGGCGTATAGTTATTGTAGCCGTTGTAGGTGTTGTTATTAAGCTTGATGTGCACCTTCTGCGTATCGCCGGCGGAGAGTCCGTTGAAGACAGAGAACTTGATATCGTTCGTGTTGAACTGGGTACCGAGCCGGTTGAACGTGTTTTTCTCAATATTAGCGGCCCCGCCGTTACCAAACTTAATCTCGATACACGCCCCGCCCTGATTGCCCTCGATGTAGTTATTTTCAATCGAGGCGGCATTGCCCCCGTTGATGCCTATGTACTCAAGATAAATAGCCCGCATGAGCGAGTCCGGCCCCGAGACGGTACCGTTGCCCAAAAGCTGGCAGTTCGAAAAGACGTTGTTGCAGCCGTTCACAATCCTTATGCCCCCGTACTGATTGGAGTTGATCGCGCATTTATGAAACAGATTGCCGTTGGGTGCCACGCCATGCACGCCCACGTTCGCGTAGCCGCCGATTTTATTATAACTAATGACGCATTCCGAGAACGTGCCTTCGCCCGCGTCGGTGAAATCCACCCCCAGATACATCGTGGAGACGCCCACCTTTGTTACGTTGTAATTGGCTACCCGGTGAAGCCCCAGCCCGGTACTGTTCATCAGGTTCGGATTACTGCACAGCAAACGGAACCCTTCAAGCTGCACGGCGTCATCGCCCGTGCCGGTAACGGTGATGAGCGTAGCCGCCGTTGCCCCGGTATATCTGATGGCAACGCTATTTAACCCCGCGCCTTTGATGCCCGCCGACCGACGCCCGCCGTTGACCATTGTGCCGGACGCATTGCTGAGGGTCATGAATAGTCCCTGCGAGATATTATACGTGCCATCGGGAAAGAACGGCGTCAGGTTTTTAATCGCGCAGTAGGTAAAACAGTTCTGAATCCCCGCGTAGTCGTCATGCACCCCGTCGCCGTACACGTTGAACCATTTCACGTTGACCAGCCCGTCGAACTGACGGCGGTAGAGTAGCCCGGCAGGAGCGCCGGCAACAGGCGCGGTGCGGACATTGATGACCCCATCGTTAGGAGTCGTGTTGTCGCCGGCGATGTAGTTGAACACCCCCGCCATGTTGGGCGTAAACACGGTGATGGTGCTTGTTGCCGTGGCGTCGGTCAGACTGAGGGACTGCATCCCGGTGATGCCGCTGAAGATGGGCACACTGTTGGACCTGGCATCGATCCTGAACGGACGCTCGGTGCCCGAGGCATCACGTTCGTACCAGAGGCCGTCGGCTTTTCGTCCCAGTTGAATCGTACCGCTGTTAATCGGCGTTTTGGGCGGGGCAATCGGAAACGTCTGCGCCATCGCCAGCGCAGGAAGCAGGAATAGAAGTATACTGGTTAGCTGTTTCATCTGGTGGGTTGTATTAAGCCTGAATTCTGCCCGCGTAGCCGGGTTTGCGTTCGGAAAGAACAATCGTGTTGATCGCTTCGTAGGTCTGACCCGAATCGCCCGACTTGACCACGAACTCGTGCAACTGGGCCTCGCAGCCGATGGATTTGACTTTGAAAATATTCCCGTTGAGCCCGCTGGCAGAGACGCGGATCAGATCGGTTCGTGAGTCGTTGTAGCCCTGCGGGGAGCCGATCAGTATCCAGACCGTCCAGCCAATGCCGGGCAGAACTTTGTAACGTAACATCACGGCGGGTTTCTGGCCCGCGTTGATGGGGCCACCGTCGGCGTCGTTATAGGCCACTACGCCACTATAGGCACTGAATGAGCCGGCTTCGTTGAGCTTGACTTCCGGATCTTCGATCAGGGAGGAGCCGGGGAAAAAGCCTTCTAATGCCTGCATGTCCTTTCGGGCCTGAAGCAGCGCGGTGTAGGTGTGCAGCTCGTGGTTGAAGCTGGCCCAGTCCGAGGAGTTCAGGTCGCCCCGCACCCGGCTGTTGTTGTTGGAGGGGAATATGTGTAATCCGTTATTCTCGTCGTTACCCCCGAAGAACCGTGCCACCATGTAGGTGCTGTAGAAATCGTGCGGAGGCTGCCATACTTTGGGCGAATCGTTGAGTTCAGGGAAGGTGTTGAATAACTGTCCAAACGGAGCGCGAACACCCCGGGGGGCGTTGTTGACGTAGCAGCACTCATCAGCCTCGTAGACGCATTCAGCCATACGAATCATGCCACGCAAAGCGTGCTGGTTATGGAGCATTTTGCCCCGCACCAGTTGCCAGAACGCCTTTTCCCGGCCCACTACGTGCGTGGGAAACATCTTGCTCCACAAATACGGATAGTTCTGGGTGTGGGGCAGTTTGCTGTTCCAGATGTCGTTATAATCCGACTCCGATATATCGAAGCGGTTGTTGTAGAAGTAGCCCAATGTAGCGTCTTCGTGGTCGTACTGGTTGCCCGTCAGCACGTAGCTTTGTCCGTTCAGGGTAATGTTACCCGAGGAGGTGCCGCCGATGTTGGATACGTCACAATTGGCCGTGACCATGAACTGGCTCCCCATTTCGGCAAGGGCACTGATCCGGGGGTTGCCCTGATAGGCGCAGGAACCGTAGATATGCACCAGTCCCGCATACCCTTTCTGTTTGATAACCTTATGCAGCAGTACCAGCCGGTTCGAGCGCCTGACGCCTTCCTCGGCATACTGAGCGCCGGGCTTGCTGAATAACTGCTCTACGGTACATTTAGGGCCAAATTCAGCTATCGCGGCGGATGACTCGAGTATAACTTCATGGTTCTTGCTTTCCTCCCAGCTGGGCCAGTGGTTGCGGTTGCCGTAGTGAGTACGTTTCCAGTCGTTAGACGACTCGATGTTGGGTATCGCGCGACCCGCGTAAGGGTCGGAACCGCCGGATACGCCGAAAGCAGGAACTGAGCCGGAGTAACCCCCACCACCGAAGATATAACTATGGTACTCCTGCAAGCTGCGCTCGAAGTACAACGCCCCTTCGTAGGGGCCGTGCAAGGCGGATTCGGTGAAGTAATACATCCCTTTGGAGGCAGGAAGCGACAGCTTTTCGCTGTTGGAAAGCGTCCAGACGTTGAACATGTTGATGCCCTGCGCTTCGCGCTGCTCGGGAGTCAGGGGGCCGGGATTGAAGTCGATCGAGAGGCCAAATATGGTGGGGGGCGCGTAGGTCAGGCTGGTGCCGAACTGGCCGGGATTGTACTGACGGGGTGGCTCCGGGGCGTACTTCGTCCGCTTCTGGCGGCCAAAACGGGCATTGGTCTTGCCCGATGGATTGGAAATCTCGGTATCGAAATTGCCGGTACCGGGCACCGACTCTTTATAATATTTGGTGCCGGTAACGTTTCCGCCCGAATCTCTGGTCTGCTCGGCTATGGCGCGAACTACTGTCATGGTGCTTATTCGTTGTAGGTGAACGTATCGCTGAGGTTGGTACCCGATTGGTCGCCGGTATTATTGCCGCCCCCGGTGATGGGATAGTGTACAACCCGGTCAGCGGCCCCACTCGGACGGTTCCAGATGAACTCGATAATGTCGGAACCGCCAACAAGCCGGAACCGCCACCGGTAATGGTCGGCTGCGTTGAACCAGTCCGCCCGGCGCTGATAGCCTTTTGGATCGCCGGAAATGGCTGCCAGCGGCTGCCATGAGCTAAAGCCGGTAATCGGATTTCCGCTGCCATCGACACTCTGAATGCTGTTTTCTACCGCTGCATCCGTCGTTAGCTTCACGTAGGCACTTACGCGGTCATTGTAGGTCGTGCCCTGATTGACCTGTGGATTCGGATCGTAGGTAACATCAATCGCCACAATAGCCGCCGGTGTCCCCACCCCGCCATTGTTGTTGACACTGGGCTGGGTATCCAATAGCGTCTGTTCAGCCAGAATCGCTGTGCCGTTCCAGATGATCTTCAGGTACTTGGTGAGCGTGTTGTGCTGAATCTCCACCGCGTATTCCCCGTTAGCAACCGGCAGCCAGGTGTGGTCGAAGTTATAGATCGTGCTGCCCACCGAGCGAAACTGCTGACGCGCTTCAAACTGCCGCGCATCGAAGCCCGCAGGTCCCGCTACAAAGCGCACTTTGGGTTTAGCAGCACCCCCGATGGATTCGGGCCGGATCAGCAGCAGCAGCGAACGGTCGGAAGGCTGGGCAATCAGGTAGGCACCGATGGCGGGAGCCGAATCGGTTTCCAGCGTGAACGACTTATCCGCCGACACCTTGCCGTCGCTCTGAAAGCCGTGCAGGGTAAAATTGATCGCATTCGGCACGTAATCGGCGGGTATGGTGCCGCGCAGAACCGGGTTGTCATTGGGTCTGGTCTGAATGCTCAGGAACGGCGGCAGCGAATTGTTGTCACCAAAGCCCGTAATGGTCTTACCCGCTGCCGGGGTGAGAAAGCTAAAGCGAAGCTCCTCCTCGTAGAGCTGACCTTTGATGAATTTTCGAAACGAAGCGGTGGTGTTCCAGACGGGTTTACCATCGTCACCGGGGACAGTTGGCTCATCCGGTGGGTCGGGTAGTGTGCAGCCGGTGGGCAGGTTGGCAAGGTTGCCTTTGTATCGCTTGAGTCCACCCCGCATAGGCTCCACTACCTCGGACCAACTTACAGTTTGTCCGGGTTTCAGTTGGTAGTAGGCATAAAGCGGATTCTGGTCGGTGGTGGGGTTGCCTTCCTCATCCAGCAACTCCTCTTCGAATGCCGCCCGTATGACTTTTATAAGACTAGGTGTTGACATGGCTTAGGCTGGAATGGTTCTGAGTTCTAGTTTACCGTTGAAGTTGGTGGTGTCCGGTGGGCCGGTTATGGTGTAGGTCCACGGCGCTGTGTTGGAGAATTCAATATCCATGTACTGCAAGGCGTCTTTATTGGCCGCATCGAGCAGTTTTGGAAATATCCGGTTGCCAGCGACCTGTAGGTTGTGCGCCTGCGGTGTGCCCACTTTGGCTGGGTTAATGGTGAAATACTGAATGGTATCCGGTTGCTGAGGCAGATCGATACACAGGATTTCCAGCACCTTCCGCGCATCCCCCGGAATAGCCGTTTGCGTAACATTCAGCTTATCGGCATACTTGCTTATGGGCTGGTAGGCAAACTGCGCATCGGTGAAGTCGGCAATGGGCTGAAGCTTTAGCTCGTATTCACCCGTGACTGGATTCTGCTCGTACACCCCGACCAGCCGAACGTCCCGGCTTGGCAGTGGTGCCGTATTGACGGCGAATGTCTTTGTCAGGACATTTCCGACCGGCATGTCAATATCCTGACCGGAAAAAAATACCCTGCCGTCCCTGAAAACTTTAATGTAGTTGTTGCCTTCTACCTGAATCATGGCGGCTCCGTCCGGGGCACGACCAAAAAAGGTTAGAAAGGCATCGTTGTTGATGTTTCGGATAAACTCCCCGTTCTGGGTGAAGTCCGCCGGGTCGATGTAGTGGTTTTTATTGGTGTTGCTGCCGTAGAGACCAATGGACTTGAAGAAGTTCAAAAGCTTCAGGTCTTCACCGATGATGCTGAACTGATCCTTCACCGCTGGCATGTTGCCCAGCACATTAGCTTCCTGGGACAACTCAAGCAGCGTTTCGGCGGAACCAACACCATCGCCCCCCCCATCGCTGGGTGTAGTGGGGTTTGGGTTGGTGACAATCACCTGACCCGCATCGGTGACGGAGAACCAGTAAGGGATAGGTTCGGGATCAAGAATCGGGTGACGGGCAAACAACAGGTATTCTCCGCCGTCGGACGTGAAGGCCTCGCCGTTTTTATCAACCACGAACGTAGCCTCTGAGCCAAACTCACCCGGGAAGCCCGGCTCAGAGGCCGACTCCAGTGCATAGGAATAGCCAGGCTTGGTATTGAATTTTACCCCCTGTAGCGTATAGCTCATGATCCAAAGGGGTTAGGTGGAAGAAATTCTTTTCGAAACAGGCCGGATATATTTTTCAACACCTGCCCCTGATTGCCCAGCACAGTGAGCGTCGGACGAACACCAGCGGGGCGAGGATCGAACACAAAACCCGGTACGTAGGCGACCAGCGTGGGTCGCTCGGTAGCACCAAACTTTTGCAGTATATCCAGTAGTGCCTGAGAAGGGTCTTTTTCTTCCGGCTCAGTTGGCTGTTCGATCTCGCCGTCTTCGCGTTCGTTGAGCGGAAACGCGCCGTCAGGGGACTGCCACTCTTTCAATGGAGTCGGAACGCTCACCGTAGCCGGTAGCAGTTCGCGGGCGCTGATGGTGTGCTTGCAGGTTCGCAGGTCCCACTGCCAACGTGTCAGGATTAGATTATGGCTACCGGTATCGAATATACGCAGCACTGTCAGCGGGCCGTAGTCCAGCCGCCCGGACAGTTCACCCTCAAAGCTTCGCGCCGGATTCATCAGTTGCCGGGCGTACTCTTCAGTGATCCAGGATAGTTGCGTTTTACCAATATCCTTCTGAGCAGGCGTGGGGTCTAATATATCTGCATCGGGACGATACCAGATGCTTGATGAGATTGGTGTACTACCGATGCCCCGCACGTACTCGGTATTGTATCTATCGTCGGGTCGATTCCCGGCGGGTACGTCGCCTAGTGTTAGCGTGAGCGTTGGGTCTTTTACCGTCTGACCCGGATTGACAATGGTTTGCTGGATACCGTCGAGCGTAAATCCGTCGTACTCTACTTCCAGTTTAGGGTCGGCGTATTCAACGTAAGGCGGTGGGGGTCCGGTAAAGGGGCCACCTGTCGATTTGTCTAGTGCCTCGCCGGGGCAGAAAAAGATTTCCAGTGCCCATACGCGGTCCAGTGTCCCCAAATCCAGACTGATAGGAAACCAGCCGGGCTTGGATTGCTGCACGCCACCTATTGTCGTGTAGTTATAAAACAGGTTACCCTTGGATTCGGTAGATTTCAGATTCTTTTCAAACTTCCAGTCGTTGTCAATTCTGAGGTAACTAACCAGTTGCGTCAGGGCGTGGTCATCCTCTTTACGGTACACCTTCGCTACGATTTTAGCAGCCCGAAGTCCTGATAGACGGGCGCGGCATTTGAAGGTACGTTTAAGGTGTTTGGTGCGCTCCTGAGCGCCTTCAGGGTAATCGATATGAACGCCAACGTAAGGTGTGCCACCGTTCCAAAGCTCATCGCCGTACCCCATCATTTTGATCCGGTACGGATTATCGACCGTACCGTCGCCGATTACGGACCGATCTCCGCTACCCATGTTGGTGCCCCAGCCGGTCGGAATGCCGTTAGTGACCTGAGAGAAGTCGGCGTTGGGAATCTTGGAGGTATACCCGCCAAATTTCTGCTCGATGCGAACCCCGTTCTTAATGGCCTGCAAGCCTTCTTTTGGCGTCCCCCTCTTTACGCGCAATGAACCGGACAGGCTCGTGGTCTGAATCAGCGAGAGTGAACCGTGACTGCCAGGCGCGGCACTAAGGCTGCTGCTGGTATATTTCCGGTAGTGGATACTGTCACCCGTCAGGTTCGATACGTCCCATTTGCCGCCCCGTTCGGGAATCCGGCTTAAAAACCAGCCGCCTTCGAGTTGTTCCAGACTACACTCTTTCTCCAGTAGTATCTCCTGCAATACATCATAGCAGTTGGTTACCTCACCTTTGTCGCTGATGTAGCGTTCCCCGCGCAATAGGGACTGATACAGCGGATCTTTGGCGGGATTGGCCTTGCCATCCACCAGTTGCCCTGTAGCTACGTCTGATAGCTCGTAGAGGTTGACGCTGGTAGTGAGGGTTGTGGACAGTCCCGTCCAGTACAGACAGGTACGAATGATCTGCGCGTAGCTCACGTGTCCTTTCAGGCGGGTGCCGTCGGGATTCAGTAAGGGACGGTCTTTGAGCGAAGCCAGACCACAGACCGCCGTGGCCTTTAGTCGAAACGGCGGCTTTTTATAATCGTAGGTGAGATTGCGGGGAAGTATCCATCCCGAAAATTCGGTTTTGGTATAGTTGAAGCCGCCAAGCTGATCGCTCAGCACATCGACCCGAATAAAGCGGTCGCCCGTCACGTATAGCTGTTCGGCCTGCTCGTGGGAAGTAAAGCGCAGATCAATGTCGCAGATTTGCGATAGCATGGGCAGAAACAGACTTCCTGAGCCGTCGGCTAGTCCGATCTGGCAACAGCCATTGTCTTCGGCATAGGCAAAGATTTCTGTTGCTTCGCCCGCATAATCCGCCATTTTGATCGAGATGCGGTACTGCGCCGAGGGGATATGCACACCCGGTGGCTGCATCTCTTTAAAGTCGGCGTAGAATATCTCGTTGTAGTCAGGCATTAGGCGAACTGGTTATAGTCATCATTGGCGCGGGATAGCACAATGCGCAAATCGGAACCGGAAATCTGTACGTCGGGAATGAAGACCTGCGTACCGCCACTGCGTCCGATGTAATTTTTGAGTTTATCCAGGGGGGCTATGACTTCCGGATTGTTGCGGGCATTCGCGTACTCGCCTGTTAATGAGAGGGTTGGCCCACTAACAATTCCCCCATTTGCAAACGCAGTTGCTCCAATAGCTTTGATAGCAGCGCCACCCACAATAAGGCCCGCGCCAACGGCAATTTTAGCGGGTCCAGTTAAGGCAAATAAGGGAGCAAGAAAGGGTAAAGCAGCCGCAACGGTTTCCAGCTTACCCATGAGTAGGATAGCCGAGCCGAGTTTAATAGCGAAATCACCGATGAAGTTGGTAATAGTCTGAAGTATGCCTTTGAGAGGACTCTGTCCGGCGGCAATCGAAGCACCTAGCCCTTCAAATAGCCCAACACCGACTCCAGCCAATTGGTCCTTAGCGATACCCAAATAGTTCTTGAAGCCCTCAATCGCATTTTTAGCGTCTTCCTGACCTTTTTTGATCCGCTCTTGAAAAGCAGCTAGACCCGGTAGGGTTGGGCCTTCTTTACCACCTGCCAAACCTGAAAGGGCATCCGCAAAAGAGATAGAATTGTTCGCCGGTTTTATGCCGTTAAATTCCCCTTTGATACGTTTAATCTGAATCTCCAGCGCATCTATTTCGTAGAGTGTTGCAGGGGCAAGCGTTATTCCAAATTCCCGATTATCCTGTTGAAGTTCTTTCAGGACTTTTAACCGTCGCTCAAACTCTTCCAGTTGAGTAAGCTTCTTTTGGTAGGCAGCATCGTCACTCGCAGAACTGCCATTGGCTCCACCGGATAGCCCGCTAATAGCCCCGCCGCCTAAATTTGTTTTCCCCGGCGTTGCGGCTGCTGGTGGTGCAGTAAGGGTGTTTGCCGCCTGAGCTGCGCCCTGAACGGCTATTTTCAGGTCGTTCGCTCCGTCGGTGACAACTTTTAGTTTAGCAGCAAAAGCGGCAGCGAATTTATCCGCGCCGATCTGTTCCAGAAATCCGGTCAATACCCCGCCAACCGCTTTTACGCCTGCGACGAAAATACCCAGGATACCATTCCAGATACTGACCGTGATATTCTGTAACCCCTCTTTAAGTGTTGTCCAGTCGAGGGTAAAGATTCCGGTGAATACCTTGATAATACCCGATAGTACACCGGTAGCCGTGGTGAAGATTGCGGCAATGGCGGTGAAGGCTCCGGATATGATACCAGAAATCGCCGTGAAGGCACCTTTGATGATTTGGGTAATAGTCCCGCCAAACAGCCCCCACACCCCTTTTACAAAGCTTGTGGCGGCACTAAACAGGGACTTAACCGAATTCATGGCATCGCTCACCAGTGTAGTCACTGTCTGCCAGATACCTGAATCGGTGAGTATTTTTTTAATGCTGTCCCAGTTGGCGACAATCAGGATTGCCGCCCCCGCTACAGCAGCCACAGCGAGACCAACCGGACCCGTCAGCGCCGCAAAGCCTAATCTGATTTCCGGGAGAAGCTTGATAATCGTGCCGATTGCCAGCGATAGCGGACCGGCGGCAGCGGCAGCCGCTCCAAACATTACTGAAGCCTGTTGAATGGGTGCGGGTAGTGACAGAAACCCATCACGTATTTTATTGATGCCCGAAGCCAGTCCCGTACCGACCTCTTTGAGGTTAAAGGTCTTGACGAGCTGGGTGCCAATATCAGCCAGGGCGAAGGTGAACGAGTCTTTGATGTTGGAGGCAATGCCGCCGAGCGTTTTGCTCTGCTCTTCCATCTGCCCACCAAAGCGCTCCCGGATGATTCCCTGAATAACGCTGAAGGCCTGCTGTACCGACCCCTGAAACTGACCGGATTTATCAAACTTCAAGCCTTTGGCCTCCAGTACATCCCGACCAATACCAAAGTCACGTAGCCGCTCAAACGCTTCGCCAAAATCACCGGATTTAAGCCGTCCCAGTACGCGGGTAACTTCGCCAATCTCAACCCCGAAGCCCGAAGCCAGATTGCCCGCATCGGTCAAAAGGGTTTTCAGATCGCCCACGGCAAAGCCGTAAGCCAGCAGCTGTTTGGCCCCGGATTGTACGTCACTAAATTCAAAAGGAGTGGTGGCGGCAAACGACTTTAAATCGTTCACCGTCTGAGCCGCCAGATTGGCGTCTTTCAGCAGTACCCGAAAACTAACCCCCGCCTGCTCCATATCGGAAGCGGCTTTCAGGCCCGCTCCGGCAAGTCCAGCCAGGGGTAAAGTAAGGTAGGTGGTGAGCGAAGTGCCGGTGGACTGAATGTTTTTCGCCAGACGGCCCAGGCCCCTATCAAAGTTTCGCTGTTCGCGGTCGGCTCTTGCGTAGCCTGCCGCCAGATTGGTGTTAAGTTCTTTGTAGAGCAGTCCGGCGGAATCGCGGGCGGACTTAAAGCCGGTCACGAAATCCGTGACAATGGCCCCCAGTCGTATGTTAATTGCTCCGGCCATTGGTGCGCTCTGGTTACGTCAGGGCAATAGCCCCATTTGTCGGTTCACGCGCTCTTCCATTAGCTGAATCTGTTCAGGGGTGAGCAGCGCGGTTTTGTTTTTCACTTTCTTCGACCTGGGTTCGCCAATCAGCCGAAGCACCTCTTTAGGTTCGAGGTAGGGCGTTTTCTCGCCCTTATTGATGTTGAATAGCAGGGCATAGAGTTCGCGGAAGTATACGCCCTGCTGACGGTTGCGGTAATAATAACCCTCCAGCATGCGACTAAAATCGGCGGGTGTCATCTCCCAGAATTCAGCGGGAGACAGGCCGATTTCGTGGGCTAGGACCTGGCGCTCTTCCCAGTCGATGGGGCGGGGCTTGCGCTTTGACCGAGCAGCGCGGCTACCCGGTCTTCGACGTTTTTTATGCGCGAGGTCGCTTTCTGTGACAGCGCAAATACCGCCGCCAGATCGTCGTCACTCATCTCATCGCTCCAGTCGAGCGCCATATCCACGTCGAAGTCAGCGGGCAAATTGTTTTGCGCGTGACGAACCATCAGGCCCGCCCACAGGACAATACCCATGCTGTCAAAGTTGCCGGTTGCCTCTTTGGACTCGATGAGCTTATAGGTCAGGTTGCCGAACTTAAAGGTTCGCTGCTGACCGCCCACCTGACAAGCGTATTCCCCGTTTATAATGTGATCGATAGTGGTCATACTAAGGCGCTGCGGTGGTGCCGAGAGTGGTTTGGTCTACGAAATTCACTTTGAAACTGGCCGTGGAGTTGCCTTCCTGCGGGCCTTTGACAGAGAAGTCAGAAAGTAACGCTGTGCCCGTTTCGGTTTCATCACCTATCATACCTCCGAACTCAATCATTACATCGACCGGCGTTGAGCTGCGAATCCAGCCCTTCACTTCCTTGTTGGATATGTTGGTAGCAACCGCGCCAGATGCGTACTGACGGTTCAGGCTGTCTACCGTTACCGTAGGTGGGTCAATATCCCCACTGGCAGCCCGCTTCGAGCCAGCCCGACACGCCGTTTTCTCAATGGCAGCCCCAGTGAAATCGTAGTCTACTGTGGTAGCGCAACCAAACAGAATGAAGGTTGAGCCGCCGGGCTTTTTGAAGTAGATATTAATGGATTTGCCGTCGATCTGTTCGACAGTTCGCGCTATTGCAGCCATTGGTTTTAGAGTTTTTGTGCGTGTACGTTGTAATCAATCCGTTTGTAGTAAGCCTTCAGGTCTTCATCCTGATCGTCGGGCCCCTCGGTGCCATTACTGAATCTGAGGTGCCAACCGGCAGAAATGCCTTCAAATCGGTCAAAGGTGAGCCGCAGGGCGGTTATCAGGTCTTCAATTTGCTGCGGATGCGTCGCCAGAATCGACAGTTCAACCCGGCCTTCGTATTCGTTATGAGACGACCGGCAGGCGACAGGCTTCATATCATCCGTGCTGTACATGATGGCAGGTAGCTCATCGGACTGCACAAAGCGAATCGAAGAAATCCGCTCCGCGACCAGATCGGTGATGCCTGCCTGTTCCAGCGCCAGTGCTCGGATAGGTACGCCAATCATCGGGCAGCCCGTTTTAAAATGCGTCTGATGACTTCCTGCGCGTCGGTGCCGAACGAGTTGATAACTATATCAATTGTCTGACTCTCTGCTTTACCCAGGAAATCGTTAGGCGTTCGCCGATTTTTGTTGGCGCGGGTGATCAGATGCGTCCGCCAGCCCACGTGTCCCCGGTTTTTATTCACCCCCACCAGCAGTACCGCGTTGCCCTGTGCATCGCTGACCACTTTCAGGCGCAAATCCCGTCTGGTAGCCCCGCCCCGGTCATACGTACCGCCCACGGAACTATCGCCGCTGTTGCGTCCCCGCTCGTAGCGAAACGTACTGCCAATCGGAACCAGTGTCATGGCAGCCGCCAGCATGGGTTTGCCGGATTTACGCAGAATCGTAGCCGTTACGTTGTAATCAAACGCCCGTCCTGCTTTGGCAAGGTCTTTGTCAAACTGAGCCAGTTGCTGCGCGTCGATTCGGATAGCCATACGGGTTAGTCGCGGGTTTTAGTCGTGATAACGGTCCACTGTAAACGTCCCTCGCCTTCCCCCACACTTTGTACATCGTAGCGAATCCCTTTGCATTCAATCACATCGGTTTTCTTTACGTCGTCCCGGTAGCGGATGGTGAACTCGGTGGTGGCAACAGCCTGGGTTTTCACCCCGGCCTCTTCCTTTTCCGAGCCGGACTTATCAGCTTTTTTTGCCCATACCTCCGCATAAGGTTCGTTATCAATGGAGGTTTTTACCCCGTGATTGTCCCGAACGTCGTTGCGGTGAAAGAGCTTGATTTTCCGGTCCAGATCGCCCGCCTGTAGTTTTTTATCGGCCATGATTAGTAGAGCTTGTAATTTTGCAGCAGGCTATCCGCTGCCGTTCGCCGTTCGCTCACCGGGTTCGCTCGGTTGTCGTAGTGGTTCGCCACCAGCAGCATCAGCGCAAGGCCCAAATCTTCTGGCAGCTTATCCACTCCGTACCCCGCCGTGTAGGTAATGATTACCTGTTTGGGGGAGAGTATAGAGGTAGCCTGTCGAACGAATGCCAGATTGCCATTTTCCACGCTGTATCCCGTCGAATCGAAGCTCACGCCCGTCGCCAGTGCCGTATCGTAGGTGATAGTCGTCACGTTGGCGTTGATGCCTGGTAGTAAACCGCCACACCCGAAAGCGGGTAGTTTCACGGTAAACGACCGCTCAAACAACGGTTGGTCGCAGAACCCCTCAGCGTAGCGCATCGAGGCTTTAAGCAGGTAATTCACTACCGTGTCGTCACCATAAGCCCGCGCCCAGCTTCCCGACAGAAACGGAATATCCATCACGTCGGGAAGCTCGGCATCGGAGGTGAACACGTAGCGCATTACTATACTTTACCCTGGACGTTTTTAGCGGTCAGTTTGTCTTCTTTCGGAACGACTACGGGCTTTTCATCAAGACCCAAACGCTCACGGTCGGACACATCGGCAATTACCTGACCCTCGCCCGTGTCGGGTTGGCTCTGTCCAATTAGGGAATTGGCCTCAGCGCCCGTCCGTATTTCCAGATCGTGCGTTTTAATCTTATCTTCCGGCGTTTCTTTGGCGTCGTCTTTCGAATAGGGCTTCAAAAACCCACCATCTACCAGTTTCTTGGCGTTTTCAGCCCCGCCAACATCGCCTGCATCTACTACGTCGCCTGCGAAATAGCTGAACAGGGTATGCCCTTTAATGAATTCGTACTTTGCCATTGTGGTAAGTTGAGTTAGAGTGAATAGCGGTTTAGCACGTCCGCCGACCGCTATTCACGATTGGTCAATGGAAAAATTAAAGACTACGAGAGCTTGGCGTCTTTGATAGCAGCAAACGATTCAGGACGAACCACGGCAGAGTCAGCATATAAGGCTGCGTTGATGCGGGTTAAGCCCTGATCGTCTTTCGAGTAGGGGTTTACCAGCAGATCAAGACCACCCCAGGTGCCAATCCACAAATCGCGGTAGTTGCCGAAGATCACTGAGGACAGAATGCCTGTCGAAGAGCCTTTTGATAAGTTAGACGGCACGTTATTGGTGATACCAACCTTGAAGGCGTTCAGCGTCTGGGCACCCTCTTTGAGAATGAACTGAGCCGCCGTGTTGCCCGCTACCAGAGTTTGTTGTAAGAAACCAACTGTGACAGGATTCAACAGATAACCCATTGTGCCGAAGTTGGCGTTACCTACTGACAGTTTAGTAAACAGGTTTACCACATCCGCCCAAACCAGCGCTGCGCCGTTTGCGTTTGTTCCCGATGCAGCAGCACCGCCTGCGTATACAGCACCAATGCCAGATGTGTTCAGGATACCCAGCGGCATATTCGAACCGTGACCTGCGCCATTGATTGATGCGGCTTCGAAAATTGAGCTAATCTCATCAACCAGATAATTGCTGACAACCTGAGAGATATTCTCATCCGATTGCATCATGAGCTGATTCGATACCTCAATAACAGCCGGCAGACGCTGTGGAGACAGTTGCGAGCTTGCAATCGTTGGGCTAATTTCATCCGCCTGCGCATTCTCAGATTTCCAGGTAGGCGAGGTGCCTTTGACAACACGAGGTATAGCCAGGTTCCCTTTCAGGTTAGGCATGAACGTAGCGCCCATGCTCCGTAACACCAACTGATTGAACAGAGCAAGATAAAGACTAGCAATCGTAGTCGTAATTGTCTGTCCACCCTGATCGCCTGCCGTCGTGGTCTGGCCCGTTGCCGACATATCACGACGCTCTAAAGCTGCCTTGACAATATCGCGCCCTTCCTTGTTGATGGCAAATTTTTCGTAGGGTATAACCACGTTGCCCTGCGTGGTGATGCCCCGGCGGGTGGCCTCGGCTTTACCTTCCTGGAGCACTTCAGCGTCAATGCCTTCGATGCGTTCGCCGTCCATTTTGGCCCGGATAACCCGACCTAAGCTAAACTGCGCTAAATCGCGCTGCTCGCCGTCCGATGAGTGGGTGTTACCCGCTACACCTGAATGCACACCCTGCACAGGAATGTTGGCGTTCTGGCGGCTTTCACGTTCGCCGTCTTCCAGGAATCGGATCTCTTCTTCCAGTGCCTTGATTTCATCGCCCAGTGTTTTCCACTGGGTTGTTTCCTCGGCGGTGCGGCTGCGTTTTTCCGCTACGCATTTGTCGTAAATCGCCTGCCGTGCTTCTTTTTTCTGCCCCAACAGGTCGCGTTTTTCTTTTAACATAGTGAACGGTGGGTCGGAAGACCGCCGACCCGTCGGGTTTATCAGTCATCCAGTTCCATCGCCATTATATCCTGCTCACAGGTAATGGCGTCGGTATCGGTGGTTTCGTTGGTTGGTGTTTCGTCGCGGGTTAGCTCTTCGCTGTGCGCTGTTTCTTCGGTAGAACTATGTCCATCCGCTAAAGCCCGTTGACGCTGCTCACTCAAGAACTCATCGCGTTCGGCGGCAATGGCATCAAGGGAGCGTTTGGTAAGCCCGGCTGAGGTTTGCAGGTATGCAGGGTTGATGACGGGTGCTACGTCGAATAGCTCCTCAATATCCATCACATCGCGCTTCTCGTAACCGTCGTCGCCCTCTTTCATCGTCCAGGTTGCCCCTCCTTTGCGGATGCGGAACTCGAACGAAGATCCCCGGCAGTCGCCCCGGGCAATTTTAGCCGCGACGCGCTGGTGGTCGGGGTCAGCGGGATCATACGGAAATTCATACCATAAGCCATCGTCCCGAATTTCCAGCTTGAGCGTTTCAGGAGTACGGGCGAGGGTGAAGTTGGGGTCGTGATTGAACTTTGCCACCACGTCATCCATTTTACAGTTATCCAGCGCCCGGCGGTTGATCCGTTCCTGAAACCAGCCGCCTAACGGTTGACTCCATACGTTGAAGGCAATTGCCCGGCCGACAAAGTACTGTTTTCCGTCAGCGCGGGTTTCTAGTGCAATTGGATTGGGTATGGCTCTGAGTTCAATTTCTTCCATCAGTTCTCGGATAGTTTATGCCCGTTGACCGGCGTGCCGTTTTTGGTGTCGGCAGTGGGTTTGGTGGGCTGAATCGGAAAGCCGGTTTTAGTGTCAATAGGCACCATAGCTCCCTGGATGTAGTAGGTATCTCCGCCCTCGTAGGGGTTCATGCCCATACGGTCGCGTACCTCATTGGCGCTCATGATACCGTTGGTGCGGGCAAACTGGAACAGTCGTTGGCGAGTGGCAATATCCGTCAGGTGCAGATCGTCCAGGTCCAGTTCGTTCGTTATTACGCCCAACTCTTGGAAGCGAAGCGTCTTGTAGTCAAACTCCTGCTGAAAGTTGATGACGTGAGGCTTGAGCGAATACGCGACGAATTCCAGCCCCTGATGCTCAATGTTGTTATTGGTGCTACGGTCAAGAATCCCAGCCATATGCTGAGGCACACCAAACAGGGCGCAAACTTCTTCGCGCGACATTTTCATTAACTCCAGAAGCTGGGCATCGACTGGATTAATGCCGACAGCTTTAAACTCCATCCCCTCGTCCAGAATAGCCGTTTTGCCGACGTTATTTTCACCGCCGTGCGTTGAAAACCAACCCGAAGCGATGTTTTTCTTCTGAGTATCCTTGAGTTGTCGCGGGTGAGTTATAATACCAGCCGGACGCGCACCGTTCTCCATGAGTTTGGTGGCAAATCGGCGCGATTGAAGCGGCACCTTTATACTGTCGGCAGCCTGTCGAATAACCGAGCGACCTATTATGCCGTCGGTACTAAACAGCTTCAAATGGATTACATCGTCGGCCGACACCGTACCGGGTACATCGGGGAATCGGTACTCTACGGTGTCTTTGTAGCGGTCCGTTGTAACCAGCACTTCGCTGGGGTGATAGAGCTTAAGTCCAGTTGGTCTATATACGCCGTTGCGAATAATGCGGGCGTAGCCATTGCCCCACAGAAGAGCGGTAGCCAGCAAGGTTTTGCGCCAGACGTAGGAGGTTTGATTCTTGTGCGGACGAATCAGCAGCGAACGCACTGGATGCCCGATGGCGGGATTACTGACCGGTCCTTCGTTGCGGTAAAGTTCCCAGGGAAGCGATGCAAACGATGAGCTGAGCACATCTACGCATCGAAACACCGTTGCCAGTGTCAGCGCCGTTTCTTCGCTTACCGTAACAGGCCCACTGTTGAGCGAGAATAGTTCGCTGATTTTTGGGTCGGTGAGCCCGTAGGTGACAGACGGGGAAACGCCACCGCTACGCTGCTCGGTGGATTCGGGGTAGAATAGGTTGGAGAAAAAGGACTTGATGCCCAATGCGTCCGCTCGTCAGTAAAAATGAAGAATGGGACGAAGATGAAGCAGTGACTAACGGTGATACATACACGCACATTTGGTTATCTCAAACTTTGGCGGTCTGCCAGTTGGAGTAGGCATTAAAAAATACCTCTTTATCCGCATATCGTCGGTGCCCAAAAATTTGTAAGTGCAGGGATTCGGTCGCCTCGTAGGCTTTGGTTTTTACGCCCCGCTTTTTGCTTCTGCCCACCGGCCAGAGTTCGGAAAGTTTTTGCTCATACACCTCGAAAAAGCCCGTTTTGGTATTGAAGCGCAGCACGAAGCTGACCACTTCGAGCGTGGTCGTATCGAGCGGTAAGGTGGGGATTTTGAGGGGCATTTAATCGTCGGAGGTGAATAACCAGATAATGATTAACATAAGACCAACACCAGCCAGCATGATAACCAGGCAAAGTAAAGCCGCCAACCATCCACCGAAGTAGAAAATTGACGTCCATGAACCAATATTTACTAAGGCTACCAGAGTCCAGCCGATTGTCTTTTTCATGATTGCTCTGACTCTATGTGAATAGTCTCAATAAACCCTTCACTGTTGAATGTCAATTGCACAAAAGCCGCCTTAATGCCCGAAACCGTTATATAGGGTAGAGACAAGCCTCGCTGTTCTAGTGTTATATCGGACAAATGCAGAATATTGGCTTCAGGAATCACCATACTAATCCGGTGAGGTTGCTTTTGCGCGTAGGTGATTATGTGGTCTTTTGTAAGTGAGCCAACTCCTTTGATGGAAATTGCTTCTAGGTAATCTTTTCTTTCAAGATTGCGCACCCGTTGCCACAGATTAGCTATACCAAAGCAGACAAACGAAAGAATCGTATTGAGTATGAACTGAATTTCACTGCTTATATTTTTCATGTCAATTCTTGTGTATTTCGGGCCAGCGTACCGCCTTGATGGGTACGTGGGCAATTTTTAGCCGGGGTTCCCAGCCCGCTATTTTAATGCCGTATTTAGAGTGGCGTAGCACTGGTCCTTCACCCTGGTATTCAACCAGCATGTAGACAAAATCCCCCTCCTGCTCAATCCCCTTGTACATACCCGATACCTGATAGGGAATAGCTGACAGGTGCGCGTATTTAGCCGATGGGGTGAACCGTTTGCGCCCCGAATCATCATCCCGGCAGAAGTAGATGGGCTTGTCGGTGGTCTGGCAGTGCAGGGTCACGTAAGACCCGCGCGGTATGTCGAGAAGTTGCTCAATCGCCATACCCTAAAGTTCGGCAACATTCAGCAGGAAAGGGGTGACAGATTGGCGGAAAATTGGAAATATGTCGAAAATAATCAGACAAATGTCTGAAATTAGAGGTGTAGGTAGAGGTAGAGGATTAATCCGTACTTTTGGACTTATGAAAGACGGTGATCTCTTTTTCAACGACGCAAGTAAGTTGTACTGCCGTATTGATGGCAACTACTACAAACGGCTCGGGGGCGGTAAAGGCTGGATGCAAATAACCGAAGCCGAAGCGAAGCCACTGGAGAACGGCTTTGTGATGACTCCGGACCAACGGCAGTGGTGTATTGACATCTTGAAAGAGCAGATCGCTATTCCGGAGTGAACCCACGCGCCCGTCTCATCCAACGGGTTTTTTTATGCCGATTAGTAAATCTGTTTGCAGTATATGTAACCAATAACTACTTTACCGGCATAACACCTAAACCTTACCTTGTCATGCCTAAATTCCTTCGTTACTTCCTGTATGCCTTAGCCTTCTTTTTTGTATTAGGTATCATTGCTCGATTAGGAGGTGACAATAAACCTACTACCGAAACAGACTCTAAAGCCACTACCGAATTAACGGCCACCCAAAAAGACAGTATTGCTAAAGCAGAAGCCGAAACAATTAAAAAGAACACCATACCCGCCGATAATCTGGTTAGCTTTTACATGGAAAATGAAGTGAAGGCGGATAAAGAACTTAAGGATAAAGAATTCTATGTTTCGGGTAAGATTGATGCGATAGCGAAGGATATAACGAATAACATCTACATTACCCTTAAGTCACAAGACCCAATTAGAAACGTTCAGTGCTTTATTGATGACGAAAACGCCGTCGCTGAACTCTCTAAAGGGCAAAAGGTACTCGTAAAAGGCACATGTAGCGGGTTAATGATGAATGTTTTAATGAAAGACTGCCAGGTTATAAATAAACCCTAACGCTCTTTCTTCGCCCGTATCCGCTGCAATGTCCGTTCACTGATACGCGCCTGAAAGGGGATGGCATCCAGTGCCTTTTCCAGCACTTTGGGGATAGGGTCAGCCGGGTTCTGCTGCTGGGTGGGTAGAAAGTACGTGTCGTAAAAATAAGCGTGCAGGTCGGGTTTATTGAGTGTGTTCATCAGAAGCTAAACAGGGTTTGATTCTCGTATTGACTCTCGCCGTCGTTATCGCCCTGCCAGTTCCAGGTCAGGTATTCGCCCAGTGCCATAACGGCAGCAACGGGTCCGTCGATCTTTTTGCTGCTTTTCATCTTGGAAGGCTTACGGGCCTGTTGCGGTTTACCTGAAATTAAATCTTCTACTTCTTTGCCCAGATATTCCAGTACGACGTTTCGCATCATCCAGGCCATAACCGGGTTTCCATCGTGTATCAGTTTTTTTTCATCGACCAAATCTTCCAGATAAACCGTTGGCGAGGTCATGTTTTTGATCGTTTGTGCAAAATCGCTAATTCGGTCAACGGGCTTGCCGTCCCGATAGCCCGGCTGTAGTTTTTCGTTCAACTCCTGATACATCCAGGCTGAATTCCACGGATCTTTCGCGGCACTGACTATATCGAACCGCTCGAAATCGGCCAAAATATCTTCCAAAATGGCTTTGTAATCAACATAATTACCCGGCGTAGCTTTTACCAGACCCGAATCAATCCATTCCGGCAACTGCTTTAGCCCATTGTCAACGTGTTTCTGAACGCTGTCCTCGGGTATCCAGAATGTACAAAGCAGTTTAAAGCATCCATCTTCTAGCGGAAACAGTTTAATCCATGCGTTAAAATCCCCTTTCGTGGCTAAGTCAAGTCCCGCATAGCAGGTTTGACCTTCAAGTTCGATCTCATCAACATCGCCTGTGCATTCATTCCACTTATCGGAATCAATCCAGACCTTAGGTGCATCGACCCATAAATTCAGGTTCTTTGTCTTGACGTTGTACTGTTCGGCCGGCTTCTGTTTGGCGGTATGAATGCGCCCACGCAGGTACGTCCAGGAGGGGGATTCGCCTAAATTTGGATTTGCCTTCACCCATAACCTTTCGTCAGTCCATTCATCCTCTTCATCCAGGGTAAATATCATTACCATCAGCTCATCATCATTGAGCGTCCCTTCTAGTACCTGTAATCCGTACTTACGTTGCTGGAAGCAGAACCATTCCTGATTAAAACCAGCGGTGGTAATCATCAGGATTAACGGCTGATCTCTGGCACCAACGGCTGAAATGAATATATCGTACAAGCCCGATGTTTTGTAGGCGTGTATTTCGTCAAGTATGACACAGTGCGGGTTTGGCCCATCCAGCGTATTGTAATCTGAACTCAGTGCCTCCATCTTGGAGGCGGTACTAAGTACGTGGATATTGTGCGTAAGAACGGTTGCTTTTTTTCTCAGTGGTGCCGATTTAAGCGCCATATTACGGGCCTCGGTAAAGCAGATTTTAGCCTGGTCGCGGGTCGTCGCGGCTGTGTAGACCTCAGCCCCTGCCTCACCATCAGCAATCAGCATATAAAGGCCAATGGCCGCGGCAAACGTGGATTTTCCGTTTTTTCGCGCGATTTCTGCGTAGGCAATCCGGAAGCGGCGGGTACCGTCAGAACGTTTCCACCCAAAAAGACAGTAAACAAAGAAGGCTTGCCAGTCGGAGAGTATGAAGGGCTTGCCTGCCCACTTTCCTTTGGAGTGGCTTAGTAGCGGAAAGAAGCTAAGGGCAATATAAGCCGCATCTTCATCGAAGTATAAGCCGCGTTCATGGCCGGTTTCAAGGTCATTTAGGTGTCGATTGACAGCCATCTGAACAGGTTTACAGGTTAGAATTGATCCTGTATGCACCTGTTCAATATAACTTTTGGCCTGTTCAATCGGGTCTATCATTGCGAATTGCGTCGTTTAAGCAGTGCCTCCAGTGGGTCTTCCTCTTTTTGGGTTGGATTCGCCCCGATTCGGGTACGTGCTGAGGGTGTAAAGCCGAACTGACTTGCAATCTTCAGCGCCGAATCAGATGCTTTGTTGGCAATGCCTAATAATGGATTGGGCTGTAACGCTCCGTTAGGTGTAGTCACTACCAGTTCTTCATCTTTCATTTCTTCCTGCGCCTGCCGAAAAATACCAACCTGCTGACAGTACATCGCCAGCATCGATAAGTCCATCACCGATAATATACCCAGCGACTCCATTTCAAGTGTTTGCGTATACCATTCATCTTTAGCGTAATCACTGAGCCAGTCGGGTGGCGTGGGCATCGTTACCGCCTGCGGTTTTACCTCGTTTTGAAGGATTCTGGACGGTTGTGCCGTGCCTTGTAGCTGTTTTATGACGGTTGGTTTTCTAGGTCGCATTTTTCATATGAAATTTATCGGAACCCCCCTCTGAGTTTTGCACGCACGTGAGAAAGACTGGACATGCGGTCGTAAAAGACGTTAGGTCTGGAGATTTGCTACACCCCTCCCTGTCACGCATCCTCGCGTCGCCAGCGTGGTTTGTCCTCTTCCTTCTTAACCTCAAACTCGCCTTCTTTACAAGCAACGGTTATTGTTTCTTCGCTCTTTATGATACCACCTTTAGCGAAGTCGGATACTTGATTAAGTGCATCACTACTACGTTCCAATGCAGCACGTATTTCACTTACATCAATCTTAATATCTGGAACGATCAAACAACCTTTCGGCTTCATGTCATTCACAAGCTTATCCAACAGGTAATGTATAGTATCCTTACGCTTTTGTGTTGATAGCTCACGTTCATACTCTTCCGTTATCGTCACATCCTTAACCGTTACGCTGATCTTGTACATGGTGGTGGTGATTGGCTAGTTGTTGGGCTGCTTAATGAACATCATCATATCATCACCACGTACCACTTTAGGGTTTACCGTTCCGTCTTTGGACATGGTAGAAACATGAACAAAGCTTCCCGTTGCTCTTGGGTCAAGTGGTACGCTCACAATAGGCTTACCGTATTTGTTATTCTTTCGGCTCATAGCTATATGTATTGACTTAAATCCTGCTTAACCCTGCTCAATACAATCCGTAACTGTTGCCCATCAATCCGAATATCCGGCACTACTACAGCGGTAGGCGGTGGCGTTGCCTTCGCTGGCTTTGCGAGTGGCAAGTCAAGCAGGGTGGTAATGAAGTTGCGTCGTTTCATGGGGTTAGTATCTTAGATTTAGCCTTCAGTTCATCATACATTCGGCTCATTGAGCCTATAAACTGCTCTTTGCTGATACCGTCGCCTTTCAGGTAATTCCAATTCCCAAAACCACGGATCATAAGAAACAGGCTATCCTGATCTTTTACCCGGCGATGATAATGCTCTTCGTTGATTTGTGCCGTTAATAGAGCGACATTAAACTCCATATCTACGTCCAGTAGCGCACAAAGACCACGTTTCAGGTTCTGAACGGTGTAGTTATTAGCTTCCGAGTCGTTAATAGCCTGTAGGATGCAATAAGCCGCTTCCAGTGTGTTGTCGTTAAGGGTGGATATGGGCTTCATGAGTTACGTTCCGAATTCGACTTGCGCGCGTGGCATTTTTTGCACAAATTCTGTCTATTCTCCCAATCCCAGACGTCACCGCCCTGGTTGATCGACACGATGTGATCGCTCACGGTGCCTGGTGTCAGGCGTCCTTCCTTGTAGCACTGCGCACAGAGTGGATTTTGCTCACGATGTGCCAGTGAATCCTTTCGCCACGCCGAACTACCGTATATCTCGCGGTGCGGGTTGGCCCGTCCCTGGTTGGCGCTCACCGGTTTTTTCTTCATCCACGGCCGGACCGGGTTGTTTTTAGTCGGCATTGCTTTTTATAACAAATTACTTCGTCTTGCAAAGTAAAATAAGAATAAAAAGTCCAATTGTGCAAATTGGACCAAAATCGCTATGAGGTGCTGTATGGGTTGTAGTCGGGATCGAAGCCTAATTCTTCATTACTGACGATCAGAATAGGCGTTCGCAGTGTCCAGGTTAGTCCGGCTTTATCACGCTCAAAGGTTAATTTCTCAAGTCCGTCCTTCACCATGTGAGGAACCACGACGAATCGGGTATCATGCCCGGACGTATTGACAACCTGCTGGTAGTGGTCCAGCATCCATCGGGTTAGCTTTATTGTACTCATAGCTACGTGTCAAGGGGTGGGCTTACGTCCGGTTTGTTTGCCTGTTCAGCGATTCATTTATCCGGGCCTGTTCAGCAACGGCGTCCATTTTTTCGGCGCATGGGTCAATGTCGTACGCATTGCCAATCTGCGAGCGCTCGGCGATTAAATGCAGTTGCTTTTGCTTGTCGTCACGTGCCCAGACAATCTGCTGACCAAGTTCACGGTATCGCTTCAGCGCTTTCAGGGGAATCCATTGCAGGGTAAAATGAATGCCAAAAGCCTCCAATACCCACCAGTGCCGTTTATAGCGTCGTAATTTCATACAGGCTCTTCGTTAATAGTTCACTCCCTCCCCGCCACTACCCTGACCGCTAAGGAATCTGCGAAGGATGAGTTAGTTCGGTTTCACTCAAATCATCCGCTATCAGAAAACAGCGGTCGGGCAAGTCGCCACAGGTGTACAGCGAAAGGGTAGTATCGCTGGAAGCGCAGTACCAGACTTCTTCAACCCGGTAGCCCAGATTCTGCATCTCGCCGGGGACAGGCAATTCAGAGTCCTCTTTGGTGTAACCCGCGGCTAGCAAGTCTTTTTCTGTTATCATATCAAAAACGGGAATCGGGCATTTTATCTAATTCAACTTCATCCATCTCGAACTCATGCCCGAATGCTACGGCTTCGTCGGCTTTCTGCCGGGTGCTGTACACGCCTTGTATAATGTAGCCATCACAGCCCCATACCTGAGACTTAACGACAAAAACGGTGGTGGGTGATTCTTCCATACGGTAAGTTATAAAACCGCTCCCCTTGCGTGGTGGTCGGGGGTTAGGGTTGGTTAAGTTGGTACTCGTATTCTGCTTTAGTCAGACAATGGACGCCAGAAGTGGCATAAACACTAATTGTTGCGCCCCCTATTGCTTCGTCCATTGCATGTTCGCCTAAATCTTCAACCATAATTATCCCCGCAACCTTGCGAAAGTTATAGACGTGCCCAGACTCAAAGATTCCAGCAAGATCACGACCTAACAGTACATTGTTGAAGTTATGTAGAGAGGCAATACGGCATACAGTTGGTGTACTTTTCTTTTTCATAATTTATCGATTTTGAGCATTCGTCTCTTCCATCGCTCCTCTCTGGTTTGCCCCGGCTCATGGCTGGGGTGTGTTGTTAGTGGCAAGGGCTAATCCCTGTGGTATCCAGTTGCGGTAATCGATGCCAAGTTCGTCCAGATAATCGTGGAGGGTAAACGGGTTGAAATACTGTCCAATCCCATCCCCTTCATCCCAAACTTTACAGTCCTGGCGGTACGTACTCAAGTGTAACACATAGCCATTTGCTTCAAAGCTATGGTCCGTATTGCCTACATCGTAATGATACTTGACCGGAACGGGTTTTCTCCACCCGAAAGTCTTCTGCATCATCACGGCCATTTCCTCCTCCGTCAGGCTCTCCATTGGCCTGAGGTAGGGCCGGATGTTGCGGGTAGCTTCAATCTGGTATTTGTTATAACGTAGTAAAATCTCTAAGGTCAATATGCCTATTCGCTGAACCCAGCCACAAGACACAAGCACCTCATCGTATGCGAATGCTTCATACTGCACTTTCTTGCCCATAAACCGGGCGAGTTGGGGTAGGGTTAATTGCGTCTCTTCCATCATCATCGTTTTTCGTTTCTTATCTGGCCCCGCGTAGTGGTCGGGGTGGGGTTAACGTGCTCCAATCAGGCATTGACCGGGCAACTCTGCTTTCAAGCACTTGTGTAGCCGTTCAGGAGTTAAAATTTCCGAATACAGCACCTCATCAGTCAACACAGACTTTTCTTTAAAAACCTCAAATGCTTTATCGTGACTGGAAGCCTTTACAATGCCCACCTGAATGTGAGCACGATTTCTGAGTATTGTAATTTGGTAGAATTTCATCGTTTTTCGTTTCTTATCTGGCCCCGCGTGGTGGGTTAATCGACTGTAAAAAAGTGGTTGAACGGTCGGTTCAGGTACCGGCAAACAATGATGTAGGTGGTCAAATCCGGCATACGTCCCGATTCCAG
Organism: Spirosoma profusum; assembly: GCF_014699005.1. Taxonomy (GTDB): domain Bacteria; phylum Bacteroidota; class Bacteroidia; order Cytophagales; family Spirosomataceae; genus Spirosoma; species Spirosoma profusum. Next base: position 1,165 of record NZ_JACWZY010000062.1, on the reverse strand, counting down.
ACGCGAAAGCGTTGAGGTGCTGACGCCTAACTCTTTCGAGAGTTCACGGAGCGTCACACGCTCTTTATACCGTTTTTCGTCAAGTGCCTTTGCCAGTTTGCGTAAATCCAGATTGACTGTCATCAGGTTCTCATATTTTCGGATGGGAAACGGTCGTTCGGTTTCCAGTCGACGGCTACCTCATCAATAAAGCGCTGTTCGATACGGCGAAAGTGGCGGTGAACGCGCTTCCAGACTGCCTCTTCACTTTCGGCATCGATGACCGCACAAATGGTTCTACTGCTCTGACCATAGCCACTCACCCAGAATGTAAAACTGGATTGTGGTTCCACCTTCGATTTAGAGAAGTCATACCAGCTTACCCAGAACCTTTTACGTGCGGGGGATTCCGTGCCTGTCTTCATAGTGTTTACAATAGTCTTCCAGGTTCTTACCGTCAAGAACCTGCTGAATGGTAATGTAGTTGCTCAGGTGAGCCGACGCGCACCGTCTACGGTACTCATCCCGTTTAGCTTTTACCTGAAGGTATACCTGTTCTTCGTTCTCTTCCATCGCTCTTGTCTTCTCTGGCGCTGCACCGCAGGCCGGGTTAGTTAGGGTTACCAGCTTATTCGAATTAATTCACGCTGCAATGCAGGTTCAACTATTCTGGACACAGAAAAGCCCATACCCATCAACGCCCCACACATTTCAAGGTCAAGACCAAAATCAAATAAAATGACTTCATGAAAGCCTCTTCTGGCCTCCTGCTCCACACGCTTTAGCGCCTGTTTGAGATTTTCCTTTTGAGCTTCTGAGGCCCAAATACGAGCCATTTGTGGCGTTACTGCCGCTTCTTCTGTCGTCTCCTTCATCTTTTTCGTGTTATTTTCCCTCTCCCCGCCCGGCACCCGCTCCGGCTCTTCGACGTTTCGGGTTGTCAAGCCTGCCGGGTTATTGCAGTAGCACCTTTACATCCTTGCCCAACGCAACAGCGATCTTTTCGAGTTGGTCAAGCGATAGATTACCTTTTCCCTTTTCGAGGGCGGCTATGTTGGGCTGTTTCATCCCTGCGAGTTCACCCAGTTCGGTTTGGGTCATACCGGCGGCTTTACGGGCGGCTCTGACGGTTTCCCCTACGGCTTTCTGTAGTTTTTCAGACATGCCGTAAAAATAGCGGGGTGCG
>NZ_JACWZY010000061.1 GCF_014699005.1 Spirosoma profusum | reverse complement strand
ACTCAATGTATTCATGCTTTGCAATCATACAGCTAAACTCTCAAATTTGATCCACAAGCGAAAGTCCTAAAATAATCCCCAATTGAGAAGCAAATACACGAACGTTTCTTCGTCTCAAGTATGAGCATTTTCCTGAGAATAGGCACTCTTGGTTACACGTAGTCAATTCTGAGACAAATTGTCCAGTGAAATTCGCTCTATCAGGGCTGAAACGAATGGTTCAGAAAAGAAAATAGAACCATGTGGATCAAAATATATAGCACTCTATTATTTAGTTATTTTGTTCATATGTTAATTAATTGAAAACCAGAATCTTACTTTTTGCCCCACGTACCAGTCAATCAGTTAGTTCAAAGGTTGAGTAAGTATGTCACCTTTGAAAACAAAATCGCTCTGGTTTGGACTGGCCAGCTTCTGTTCGCAACTTGTCTTTTTAGTGCTGCGTTACGGCCTGCGCTATCGGTATCAGACCATCTATAACAATCTGAGCCGGGCTTTTCCTACGAAAAAAACCTCAGAAATTGTTCGTTTGCTGGAAAGCTACTACCGCCATTTAAGTGATTTGTGCGTGGAGCCATTTCTTTTTGCAGTGGCCTCCTCCCACTTGCGTACTCAATTAGCCCGCTTCACTAACATCCAATTGCTACACCGGCTCCATCAGGCCAACAAGTCGGTGATCCTGTTAGCTACTCATTACGGTAACTGGGAATATTTAATCCAATTACCATCGTATTCCCCGTATCCAGTCTATACAGCTTACTCCCCACCCCATAAGCCGTGGGTGAACCGCTTGTTACTAAGGCTTCGCAAACGTTTCGGCATCCAGTTAATTCCTCAGCAATCGTTTTACCGGCAGATGCTGGCCCGGATCAATCAGGTTGCTGAGCCTGCTCTGATGGTGCTAATTGCCGATCAGCGGCCTGGACCAGCCAGTTTGAAACATCAATTGCTGTTCTTGCAGCAGCCCACCTATGTACAGCTTGGAGCCGAACGACTAGCCCAACAGCTGAACGCTGCGGTGGTGTTTGTGGACTGCGTTAAAATAAGTCGGTTTTGCTACGAGTATCGATTAAAGGGGGTGAACTTACCCGTAAATGAAGTTATGCCTTCACTCACCCAGTGCTACTTTCAGCATCTGGAGGCCCAGATTCACCGCTCGCCAGCCTATTGGTTATGGTCTCATGACCGCTGGAAATCGTCGGTAAAGTCCCCATCACCAAGTCAGCCTGTCGAAGTCTAAAGATTGTCACATTTGGGAGCCTTTTCTGAGAATGTACATTTTGGATTCCAGTCTGATGTTTCAATAGTTGCCTAATTCAATCCGTTGCATCCTATACATTTTATAACGATGTAAAGAAATTATTCTCTGAACTGTGTAAATTGACTATGAAAGTCATCTCCTAGAAAAGTCATAAAACATGTGTTACTTTCTAGTAGCTATATTCTCACTTATTCAGCCTATTTATCAGGTCAATTTTATCGAAGGCTTGGCTGTAAAGCATAGAAATGATGGTATCTATGTTGTTATCCCTATTTTGGATAAGGGCAAGACTGTCAATGTTTGTACCCAGAATAACTATCTGTATAAGTACATCTATAAACCTACCTTCAAACGATCTTATCCGGACTATACTCAATTTCTAAAGTTAGTTCTGGCTAAAAAGGTGTCTATTCAAAGAAAACAGGTGCCAAATATTCTCTTCTGGCCGATTGATCCAAGATCTGAACTCCTGAAATTCCATCAGAAAAAGGGCTTTGATAGCTTTAAAAAAAATATCTCAGGTCAGAAGATGATCACTTAGTGAGTCGTTCCGGCCTTTCCTACAGAACTAGCCGAAATGAGCGGCTTAACTTATACAAGATTATGTTTGAACATGGATACTACGGTGACACTGATGATTATTCAGGTGAGGATGTGTTTTACAAACCTGAGCAATTGGACCAACATTATTGATACGCAAATATCTCTTCGTCTCACGTAGGAGCGATTTTTGAGACGTGGTAATAAATGACGACCAATACTCATTAAGGAAAATCCTCAGGCGGAGCCGTGACTTTCGCGATAGAAAACTACTCCTTTTTGGGGCAGACCACTTTCCGCTCGCCAACAGTAAACGACAAGTCCGTAACTAGACCCGAAGAGTTTCGATTGAAGAAAATGCCAAGGTGCTCACGACCATCATCCAATAAAAAATGGTCCTTCTTTTGGGCATACATCTCCTGTTTGCGAGAGGTGGTGGCCTTTAAGCGATTCCCTTCAAGACTAACTTTAATCCATTCCCCGGGCCGTAATTGATACGATCCTACATACTCCTTCAGCAGCCCTGGGCTAAGCTGAATCCTAGTGCGGGCGGGTTGTTGGTAAGCCTGGTGATAAAGAATCGCCAGGATCTTTCGGGTGATGATATGCAAATCCACCGCCTCTATGTTGTTGAGCATAATAATACAGATATCATCGGCGGGGATACGAGCCAACTCGGACTTGAAGCCCCAGATATCACCACTGTGCCAAACCACTTTCGCCTTGGCTACCGAATCGATGATCCAACCATAGCCATAGTTGCTTTTCACGGGAGTGTACGCTCGGTTGAGTAACGGGGGACTCAGCAGTTTATCTGTCTGTAAGCCCTGATGCCATTTATAGAGATCACCGATGGTGGAATAGATGGCTCCGGCGGCTCGGGGAGCGCTATAATCAATTAGCGTGGCTGCTTGAGCCGTATCGCTTTCGGGGAACTCCCAATAGCCTGTTGCTTTATCCAGACTGGCTAAACCAATAAAATCAAACCCACTGTGGTCCAATTGAAGCGGAGAAAACAGGTAGGTTCTGACGGCATCATAGTAACTCATACCCGATACGTGCTCACTAATGTAACCCAGCAAGATGTAGCCCGCATTACTATACTTCCAGTCCGTGCCAGGACTAAAATCCAATGCTCGGTCTTTCAAAGCTGCCAAAAATTGTGCTTCATCGGACCCCTGATACGTTTTCGTCTTGTTAATCGAATCGTTATCCGAAAGGCCGGATGTATGGGATAATAGTTGGGCAATACTGATGCTATCTCCTTTGGGAAAGTTGGGATAAAACTGGCTGACTTTATCGGTTAAGGATAGCCGGTTTAATTCGACCAACTTTAGGATTAGTGTAGCGGTAAATGACTTGGTGAGGGAGGCAATCTGGTAAATCGTTTGTGGATCATTGCGCGTTTTGTGTTTGATGTCTTTGTAGCCGTATCCCCTATTGAGTAGGATTTTACCCTGAGCGGCTACCAGGATGCTGCCATTAAATTTGCCTAAGTCAGCATAGGTATCGACTAGCTTTTTAATTTGTTGCTTGACGGGCTGAGCGTGGGCGCCAAAAGCCCAACTCATTACCAGTAGAAAAAATACACGCTTGCTGATCATGGCGATTATGGATTGCCGGAAGTTTTCTCGGATAGGCAAGCCTCCTGGCCCCCTGTTGAACTGCTCGGCTAAATACATGCTGAAACGCATTGTCTTGTCTCGGCATAGCTAGTGATCGATACGGATTCGAGCCGTTGAATCGGTCAGTACAGCGTTCAATGACCTGGCTCTTTTGTGCTCTATGCACCGCTTGGATTGCTCGGGCAAATCTCGACACACAGAAATCAACCCCCTACAAAAGGGGTATGCCATTTTCCCGTCAATTTTATGACAAGGCTGATTTACAGCATGGTAGGCAGCTTATCGAGAAACGATGTTTGGTTAGGCAGTTGGAGAGCGATGCGAAAGACGACGAATAGATTAACCCCCAGACAAACTACATACACGGGGATAAATAAGGGAAAGGGCATACCTACCAGTATCGACAACCCAGCCAATAGCAACGGAATGACTAGCATCATCAGCAGGGTAGTGAGTGTCCAAATAATCTGGAAACTAAGAATCTGTCGTCCTCGCTGCTTGACTAGTTGGTCGTGTCGGTGGTGCCAGAGAAAGATGGCGGGTAGGATGATATTGGCCAAGGGCAGAATGATACCGGCCAAGGCACTCCAGTTCAGCCTGAGCAGGTAGTCTACGGTGGCCGGGTGTGTGGCTGTGCACGGTGGCGATTGAGGAGCTATCAAGTCTTCAGGGGTTAGCTGCAACGCCCTTGCCAAGGTGCGAAGGGTGTATGCGCTGCCCACCGATTCGCCTTTTTCCAGTCGCTGGATTGTCCTTATGGATAGCCCAGATAAGTCGGCAAGCTCTTCCTGAGAGAGGTTGCGCCCTCTTCGATACGTTTTGAGTCGACTCCCTATCTCCTCGACCCGCGTGGTGTCATTCGTTTCCATTGGTCTCTCGGATTTATGGCTAAAGCTATTCATAAATGCACGTATGTTGGTATAAAAGTACAGTGATAGGCACGACTTTATATGGCACTAGAACGTCGACTTAATGTATCGTTTCGTGAAACGCCCGAATTATATACACCCTTTCGTCTCACGGGGGAGGGATTTGTGAGAAAGCACATAGAAGAGGCTATCAAGTTGGGGCCACTATCAATGGGTATACTGGCATAAGTGATTTAGGCATCATAAATACAAGATTGAGGGGACCACTGGGACGTACTGTCCGAAAAGAAACATCTCTTGTCCGTTTCTGGACACCTCTATAGTAGAACCTTCTCTCTCAAATAATTGATAGTCAAACTAATAACCACTATTATTAGTGGTTGGTAGGACATTTGTTCTACAAAAGTTAAAGAATTCAGATCTCACCTCAATTTATAATCTAAACTTAATTGTTGCCGTCATCAATGGTGAATTTACAACCAGGGCAGTACCAGGGCGCGGTAAGCGGCATAATGTCTGCCAACGGTTTGCTTATTGGACTGACGGACTATGTCCGCGATCAGTCGGCAAGCTTCATGCATACCCATCAAAATGCTCATTTGAGTTTGGGGCTTGTCGGCCAAATGGTTGTGCGAAGAAAGTCCCATGCCGGCCTAAAGGCCACGATCGAACAATTCTCGTATGTGCACGCCGGCGAAGAACATCAAACCAGTCTGGTCAGTAGGGTCGGCAAAAACATTAATTTGGAACTAGAACCGCAATTCTTTGTTCGATACGCGCTGACGGAGGCAAATTTTAGTACGCTAACCCAAACCCCTGGTGCATCCCTGCTGATGCTTAAATTATTCAGGGAGCTTCACTTCGCCGATAGGGCCCTTATTGACAATATCCATGATTTGATTCTTAGTACGCTCCAGCCTCAATTAAATGCCATCAGAAAATCACCGCCTGGGTGGGTGCCGCTCGTAAAGCAACTACTTTCTGATAATTGGGATAAAGAACTATCCTTGGACCAAATTGCTTCAACGGCTGACCTACATCCAGTAACCGTATCAAAATATTTTAGGCGCTATTTCGGCTGTAACCTAGGCGAATACCGAAGGAGGCTTAAAGTGGAGCGGGCACTGCACTTGATGAATTCTACCCCTGAATCGCTGACTGAAATTGCATATACCTGTGGTTTTTTCGACCAGAGTCATTTCATCAGAGCCTTTCGAGAAACAACCGGCTACTCGCCAAAGCGGTTCTCACTTCGGATGGCGCGCTAATTCTGTCCAATTTTCTTCGTACAGGGCCGCCTACTTTTGGCTATTCATGTACTAAACAGGTAAATCTATGTGGAAACTAGGTGTTCTACTCGTGCTTTTTAGCCAGGTTCGGGCTATCGGGCAAAATCGTCTTGCGCTGATCGATAGCCTTGTTACCAGACGGGTAGCGGATGATGAATTATCCGGCAATATTTTACTAGCGGAGAAAGGAAAGGTCGTATATGAGCGCTCCATTGGTTTGGCCAACACGCTGACCGATAGACCAACCGATCAAAACTCTTCGTTTCAATTAGCCTCTGTCTCTAAGCTATTCACCTCGGTGGCTGTCCTTCAATTGAAGCAGCAGGGAAAGCTCAAACTGGATGATCCCGTCAAAAACTATCTCCCCACGTTCCGCTATCCGCAGATCACCCTTCGGCATTTACTGTCTCATACGTCCGGATTAGCGGACTTGCAGATGTTGGAAAAACCCTATGCTGCCGATACAGGTAAACTATTTACGATCGCTGATTTAGTGCCAGCCATTAACCAGTCCGATAAAGCGATCCGGTTCAATCCCGGGGAAAAGTGGAACTATTCCAACAGTGGCTATGGCTTACTGGCTTTAATCGTGGAAAAGGTCAGTGGTCTTGCCTTTCCATCTTACCTGAGCAGGTATATCTTTCAACCCGCCGGTATGAGCCATACCTATGTTAGTACCCCGCTTCTGAAGGTGGATGACCCGCATCGGGTGAAAGGCTATGATTCGCCTACCTATGCGCCCTGGCTTCGGCAGCGAGTCGATTCACTGCCACGAAATCGCATTGAGTTGTATAATCTAGGGGGATTACTTGGGCAAGCGAATGTGGTTAGTACCACCGGCGATTTGCTCTTATTTGATCGAGCGCTGTATGGATCCAAACTCCTCAGGCCTTCCACCTTACAAGAAGCCTTTAGGCCAACTCGGCTCGCCACCCAGGAGCTAGCCACCACCGGTTGGGGAAACACGTCCGCCTATTATGGGCTGGGTTGGATGATCTTAAAAGATACGACCTCTGGTAGGGTGGTTTTCCATAGTGGCGGTATGCCCGGAGCGGTTACGCTGTTTTTACGCAACATCACGACCGATCAAACGGTGATCCTGCTCAATAATGTAACGCACCGGGGCACCCATGGCATTGGGGTTAATCTGTTTGAGTTGTTGAATGGTAGGCCCTTACTGGCCAACAAACAATCCCTGGCCAACCACTATGCCCGCACCCTGATCAGGGCCGGTGCTGAGTCGGCCCTGGAAACACTCAACGCCCATAAAACTGATACGACTCATTATTATCTGAATGAGCAGGAGATGAATCGACTGGGGCTGCAACTGTTCTATAATGCTTATCAACCGGCGGGTTTGGAGGCCTTGCGATTGACTACGGTTTTGTATCCGGCCAGTTGGAACGTTTACGATAGTTACGCCGAGGTGTTAAAAGCAGTTGGTCGGCGAGAAGAGGCCATCCTGATGTACCGTAAGTCGTTGGCACTAAATCCGAGCAATAAACGGGCTGAACAAGCCTTAGTAGACTTAATGCCGAATAAAGAGTAGCGTTATACAAAGCGTCTACTTGTTCGTCTAATTCTCACCAATCGCCCCAATTTTGAAGCAGATAGCTAAAGTTCTTCCGTCTCAGTTGGCCGAAAATGTAGTTAATAGGTGCAACTTTAAGTTGATCGATAAGCAGCTAGAGTCCGAAGTATTAAGTTTACGTGCTTCCCTTCTAGTTAAGCGTTTTCCGCTCGTACAGCCTCCAGTATTTCCTGGGCTAGCGTCTGAATCCGCTGCTCAATAACCTGTAATGGCTGCCCGGTTTCTTTAGCGATCCGTTCGGCTTCTAGCTGCTCAAGTACCCGTAAATGAGCCTGTGTGACTACTAGTAATTCCTTTATTTCGGCTATGGCTAGATGCATGAATTGTTAAGTTTATTACTAGTCAACAAGTATAGAGAATCCGCTCTATAAATGAAATAATTGAAATCCAGCTTATTTCTGGAGCACATGAATGGACATATTCGCCGTCTCAGTTGGGAGCGATTTATGGATCAGACCTGTTATCCGTTCTTTTTACGGTCAAGTTACTTTAGACAAACATATACAAGATTATACAACAAAAGTAAATATCACTTCTGGCTAAATACATGAAAACTATCTGCTGGATTTTGACCCTGATTAGCTAAGGCTGTACTTGATCGATCCAGTGCTGGAGAAGATCAATAATGGATGGATCGCGTTACTGTATCTTCTAATAGGCCCTGTTTACTTTTGGAAGAAACAACTTTTTTATCCATCGTTGAATAATATGCTCTTAGGGTTAATAACATATTATCTCATTAGAGGTTACGTAACTTAATATATGGTTTACTTATAAAATCAACCTCACTATGCGTGCGCCCGTTCTCATTATCTTACTACTAGCTACATTTTGGCTGCCTCTTCAGGCGCAAACAGTTCAAACCGATTCAAGCTCAACGCCTGATCATTTAATTTACACCGTTGTCCAACAACAACCCGAATTTCCGGGCGGCATGAGTAAACTGGGTCAGTATATCAGTGAAAATCTACGGTATCCTAAAGCGGCTCAAGCAGCCGGGTTGTCAGGACGGGTATTTATTCGATTCCTCATTACTAAACAGGGTGCCATTGAAAAAGTCAAGGTTTTAAAAGGGGTTTCCCCCGAGATCGATGCGGAAGCCATACGAATGGTGGCCAGTATGCCGAATTGGGTGCCTGGCAAAGTAGATGGTCAGGCTGTCGATTGCTTTTATAATTTGCCGATCAGCTTTTCAGTACGGTGAAGGAGTGAATCCTTTTGAGCGCTTCGATACATGAAATAACTATAGCTTTCAAATTAGTCAGAGCCTTACTTAGCAGAAAAAGGGTATTTATCTAATAAATTTATCCCGAATAAAGGGCACCAAGCCGCAAAATACAAAAGAACTTACCCAGATTACCCAGGCTATAACTTTAGCTTCTCTAGTGACTCCAAACTGATCTAGATCGGTGAAGCCCGTTTGTTTGTCTACTTGGTAGCGAGTGAATAAGAAGTGATACAGGTTAAACCATAACAAACCGTACAGTAGTAAGACTAGCGGTTTGCTCTGACTACTTATTTTAGAAGTAAAACCTAGCTGATTAACTAGTAAGTAACCCAATCCAAACAACCAACAATAAATCCCCAAGCTTACTTGTAAGAGTGCATCAAACCAAGCCGGTGATCTACCTGGCTGAGGGGTGGGTTTATAGGCTAAATGCAGTAAGAAAAACGTCAAGTAGAAGCGATAGAGTAATTTCATCCGTACCTATCAAGCTGTGAAAAGGATGTATAGTGGCCGTCTTTTCTGTTGTATAATCTAGGTGGCTGTTGCAAAAGTCGATAGGACTATGAATTGGCTTCTTGAACAGTCTCCTTTTAACGACTATTTGGATGATAATAGGGCCAAAGCTTGTTCCTGTATAACCCGGTTCAGACTTTTGCAACAGCCACCTAGTATATGTAAAGCTAGTAGCGTAAATATAGGATTTATGTCTGTTCAAAATTGGCCGGTTGGGTGATCGAAACGGAATTTTACAAACGTACTACCAACGTCATAGGCTTGTAAAAATGATAGTTCGGTCGTATTAGAAAACGCCCTATTTATGGAGCAGATTCATGAATACGGCCTTTAAGCCGTAAAAAGCGCCTGACCAAATGAGCCAGACGCTTCTCATACGCTTATTTTAGACCTCAACAACGATTATTGAATACCCATAGTCCTGACCTTATACTCGTAGGGTCTTACGGCAACCAGAGCGGCTGTACCCATTTCAAATTCCTGTTCTTCCTTCACATAGCCATCTGCATTGAGTGTATAGGCGAAAAAACGATCCACTACGGGGTTAACTCCCCGGAACTCTTTCTGCGTAATGCGCTTCACAAGGTGCTTGCTGGTCTTGCCAAAAATTGGCAGGTAGCTGTCCGGGTAAGTGGCCCAACTGGAGTAAAGCGGGAGTTTGTCGGTAAGTATATCGTTTGATGGCTGATCGTAGGCGAACGTCACTTCCTGCACAACAACATCGTATATATCATAAACGGTCACTTTGCTCAGGTCACCAGCGGCATTGAATGTGTACTCGCTACGGTCGGTGGAGGCATTTTTCTTTCTGCGCGTTTTCAGATAGCCTTTGTTATCGTATTCATACAGCCAATGTAGCTGGGTCAGACTCATCCCCTTTATATAGTAAGTATAATGCTTCTCAATGGATTCGTAAACCCGGCCTGTATTCGGACCAAGTAAGTATGTAATTTCTAATTTTTTACCAGCACCCATAGTACGGGTCGACTTAATTGACAGATTGTCGTAACTGTATTCCGTGTATTCCGTTGGGTTGGCTAATGTACCGAGGCCATGCATCACCTGTTTCAAGCGACCATCGGCTTGATACGTCAGCGTAGCCTGACCATGTTTTGTGAGGGTGTATTGCTTAAATGGGTCCGGAGAAATCAGATTGTTGGTAGCCTCCGTTGACGTTACCTGCGGAATATCGGGGGAAACTAAGCTATTTTCTTTACAGGAAACCAGGCCGAATGATAAGGCCAACCCAACGACTGCGGTAATTTTTTGAAACGAACTGTTCATTGATACTGTGTGTATTTGATTGTGAACTACTTGATTTACGAGGCAAAATTGGCAGGTGAATAAATGGCTGCCGAGGCACAATCAATAATCCGCGGCTTTGGCTGAATAACTCACAGGACTCAGCCACTAACTGGTAGAAAGAACAACAAAAACCCCTATACGTACAGCAGAAGCACATTTCACTTGTCATTTATCAGCATTTTTGACTAACTACCACTTCAATTCCGCCAGTTATCACCTCAACGGGTGTATCTAAAAAAAGGGATCAAATTCGTCATGGCTCGACCGTAAGAACTTGATGCTCCTTTGATAAGCTGTATCGCACCGGCGACCCGGCCGATTCTCAGCTAACATAGATAGCTGAGAATCGGCCGGGTCGCCGGGCGGTACGAGTTTAGGAGACAGAGCCATAGCGGGTTCTGATGACTCGGCAGCCTTTCTTGACTTGTACCCGAAAAGGAACCTTTTTTCACGACTAAACCCAGCGGGGAGGGTACCGGCTTGGGCTTGTCACTCTCGTATGATATTGTCACTAAAGGGCACAGTGGCAGCCTGACAGTAGAAAGCCAGGAAGGAGAAGGTACCGCGTTTGTGATTCAATTACCTGCTTTGAGTTAAGCGAGAGTACGATCTCAAAAACGCCCAGTTTTTGAAGCAGATGTATGAAAACTCCTTCGTCTCGTATTGGTGAGGGTTTGCTGAGAATAAATAACGCTTGATTAGAGTCTTAGGGGAACCAGCGATTGCCGTTGAAACGAGAACAAAACCATTTGTGTAGTATGTATTACATAATACCTTGTATTGTAATATGATTGCCCTAAAAAAGACAATATGATGCACCAAATTGAGTCGCTCGAATCAATGACATTTTGGTTCCCTGGCCGTTGGATCGGGGGAGTTGCCATGATTGTTGCCCCACTTCTCCTAGTTCTTTCCCAACTGCTACTTCTCCAGTTTGAGTTCTTCTTTCCTCAACAACTCAAAGCCTTTGACCAACTCCCAACTCAAGTCACCACGGCTTATAGTCTTTTTCTGGCGGGCAATATCTTCTTGTGGCCAGCCATACTCACCTTAGCCAAACTGGTTGGACAAAGACAACCGGCTTGGGCACGCTGGGGAGGGACGTTGGTGATGTTGGGCTTATTCGCTCGTACCTTCCACTATGGGATCAATCATCTAGCCTTTCAATTAGTGAAGGTGCAGAACCTGCAACTGGCCACTAAGGCCGTTGCCGACTCCTATGGCGCTTTCCACATCGTTTCCAGCTTGTCAGGGGCTATCATGTTTGGCTGGGCAATCCTAGCGATTGGGACGTATCGCTCCGGCGTACTAAGTCTAGTTAGCTCAATTGGTTTAGGGCTAATGTCGGCATTAATGCTAGGGGTACTTAAAGGGGCTTCATTCGTATCGATCTTCGCCACAGTTGGTCTTTGCGTAGCCCTGTTACCCCTTGGCAAAAGCGTGTTAATGAGTGGCCCCATACCTAAAGTTCGGATGATTTTAAGCTGGGCATTATTGATTTTGGGTATTGCTACGCTAATGTACTTTTTCGGACAAGCAGGCTAATGCAAAATGGGCGATATAAAAGATTACTAATCTCTTATATCGCCCTATTCTTGAGATGGAGATAGTTATAGTCCAGGCAAATTCTTGCTATATTAAACAGAGTCTCATAAAATCATCTCATGAATCAAACTCAAAATCTCACAGGTTGGCTGAGTTTATGAGACCTTTATACATTCAGCAAATTTACTTATTAGGTATTTTGGGCACGAACGAAAAATTTACCCTATTTGTTGGCTTGTGCCAATGACTCACCCGTTTGCCCGAAACCTAATGAAGAAGGTCAACTTGCCTAAAATTCTTGACCAATCTCATCTTTATTTTACTGTCTATGAGATAGTTAAACCTTTTCGATAGGACATCTCGTACGGATGTTAGCTACTCCCCGTTATCTACTCGAAGTACCTATACTTTCATTTCACGATGGGTCGGATAATGAAGTTTTTTAGAGGATTTTTCTTGACAATCTTCACCAGCTGCCCGTTTTCGTAGTGGTATTCATCTTCCCGGTCATTTAATTTGGCTTGATACGTGCCTTTTGCGGGGGAGGTCAGTGTAAAATAATCACCAAAATATTCAGAATACGCCCGGCTTCGGTTTGTAGGCTCCTTGAAGAACATGTCAGTCACTGTATGGTCGATGCGCAGAGCTTCAGTACCCTTATGCGTGTATTTATACTGGTCGGCAGTAATCTCATAATGGTCGCCTTTCCATTCCGTTCTGGAGGAAAAATCACCTCGATTCGTATGAGCATCGACAGTAGAACGAACCAATTTACCCTGTTCGACCAGGCTAATGACTTTATAATAGATTTTGAGCTTGTAAACCAGAAAGTTGACTTTCACATCGCTAATCAGCGTATAGATCACACTTTGTTTATCCCGTTGCTGCCGATTAGCCGTCATTATACCGACTTTAATTCCGGCGACTTCAATCGCATACTCTTTTGTGTGTGCTGTATCTACAGGAGTATTTTGTCCATAACTAGCAAATGTCAACACCATCAACAGTATCAGACTAATAAACCTACTTCGAATGAAATCTACGCTCATTGTTGAATACGGAAACTATTGTTCCCCAGCAATATTGGACCTGGATTAGTTTGTCGGGTAGTTATCGAATCATTTTCCAGATTTAAAACACCTCGTGGGCAAACAGCTGAACAAATACCACATCCGACACAGGATGAGCGTACAATATCCTGTCCGCGCTGCGCGTACCAGCGTACGTCAATGCCCATTTCGCAGTAGGTCGAGCAGTTGCCGCAGGAAATACATTGGCCGCCGTTTGTCGTGATGCGAAATCGAGATTTAAACCGTTGAACTAGTCCCAGATAAGCCGCCAGTGGGCAGCCAAACCGGCACCAGACCCGGCTCCCTAAAATGGGATAGAATCCAGTCCCCACTACTCCTGCGAAAACAGCTCCAATAGCGGACCCATATACCGAACGAACGCCGTTGGAATCCAGAAAGCCAAATAGCAATGTCTGCCCACTCAAGTAGGTATACATAACGAGTGCCGTCATCACCACCGCGAATACCAGCACTGAATGCACCACAATTCGTTCAAGTTTCCAGGCACCTAGCCGTTTGTCGGACAATTGCCGATAAGGATCACCTAGCGTTTCGGCCAGCCCCCCACAGCCGCATACCCACGAGCAGTACCACCGTTTTCCGAAAAAATAAGTCAATATCGGCACACCCAACAGCCAGAGGGCTGTCCCCCATACTAACATAAACATCCCTAACGTACCCGCCTTAATTTTTTCGTCGATGCGATAATCGAAATAAAAACTGTAGTCCAGCGGCCACATATTTTTCAGATCCTGCGCGGGTTGATGAAACAGAGCAAGTAATTCGGGAATCAGAAACGCAAAGGCGGTCTGGAAAAACATGACCGAGAGAGTACGTAGCTGCTGGTAGCGACTATGCCTGTATTTAATCAGCATCCGCACACCCATCACCAGAATCACCAGTGTGTATAACGTTCCATAAACGAACCACTGACTAGCGGGGCCACCGTTTAGGAGTCGGCTCAACGGGTCGAACATTAACACCCAGTTGGTCAGATACTCGGGGAAAAAATATAGCACTATGTAGAACCCAATCAAAAAGGTGCCTATGACTATGCCAATCCAACCCCGATTTGTAGCTGGGCTGTGATAAATGCCATTGTTTTTTATACCAGGTAACTCTCGCTGAGTTGGCAGAATGTAAAGCAGTCCTCCTCCAACAGACAGCAGTAAACTCAGCCAGAAAAATAGTTGGCTGTTTTCCGGAAAAAAACCGGTGCTAGCGGATTTCGTTACCAAAAAGGCATAATCAGGAATAAGCAGATTAGTTTCGTTACGTTGTTTATAGGCTTCATTGAGTCGAGCGATAGCAGTTCGATAATCCGCAACAAAACCGAAAGACGACGTATATGTCTTTCCATGCATGGATGCCGTTGCCGAACGAATGGCATCTAACTGCTCTTTGCTGACCGTTTCACTCAACACCTTATCCGTCAGGGTATATCGACTGAGAGAGAGTGTGGCAATAAATAGAGCAAACCCAATCAGGAAAGCCGTCAGACCAATACGTTGCCAAATGGTTAGCATAGTGATAACAGGTTAGGGCTAGGTCGAAAACAACCGTTTAAACCAGCCTTTTCGAGTGGGTACGTGGCCGGTCAATTGGTTGATATATGATTCTGAAAACTCCGGGTTGAAATCAGCCTGATCAAACTGGCTCAATACGTTCTCAAAAGGCGTCCGCTGCTGAATCCAGTGTTCGCAGACGGCATGTCGCAGACGTAGTCCAAACGCATGGATGCCGACAACGGACTGGTCAGTTTTCCGGTAGTTGATACGTAGACACTGTTCGCCAGCCGGATGCTCCCAATAAAATGTTTGTTCGTCGTCGATAAACTCAGCATTCATGGTACCATAGGTCTGGTATTCGATGTCGAAAAATTTAGCCGAGTTGAAGAAGACACCCGGTTGGTAGGCAGTACGGGTACCACAGAGCGTTCTGGCCAGTGTTTCACCGTGCATCCGTCCAGTATACCAGATTTGTTCGATTGGTTTACGCAAGGTACCGTCTGTGCCCATTACGGGATCTCGGAATTCGTTACAGTCGCCGATGGCGTACACGTCCGCTACGTTGGTTTCGAAATACTTGTTAACCAGTACGCCCTTACCCAGTTCAATACCCGATGTTTTCAGGAACGTTACGTTCGGCGTCACGCCCACACCCAGCCCCACAAACTGACAAGCGATTTCTTCGCCTGCCTTCGTCACTACCGCACGCACCCGCCCCGATGCATCAGCCGAACGCGGCCCGGCCAGAATTTCCTTTAATTCGGTTTGAAGCCGAATGTCGACACCATGACGGAGCAAATGACGACCTATTAATTTACCCTCCTCGCGCGGGAGAGTAGAACTCCAATAATGCGTATCGCGGACCAGCATCGTTACGTCAATGTGTCGCGAACGTAACATTTCGGCCAATTCAACGCCAATAAGTCCACCGCCAACGACTACAGCGCGGTCGATATTTTTGGTGAATTGTTCTATACGTTCCAAATCGGGTAAACCATATAAACCCTGCACGCCAGAAGCGGTCAGGCCTGGCCAGTCGAACGTAGTAGACACCGAGCCAGTAGCCAGCACCAGTACGTCATAGTCAAGCCACTGTCCATCAGACAGCCGGACTCGCTTCGCCAACGTATCAACTTGTTCGACATAACCACGCAGTAGGCCAATGCGATTTTTGGTCCAGAATCCGTCTTCATAAGGCTTGGTATGCGCATAGGTCATGTGGCCCATGTAGATATACATGAGCGCTGTCCGCGAGTAAAAATGCTCCGACTCGGCTGAAATGACCGTGATACGTACCCTTGAATCCTGTTGGCGAACATGCCGGGCGGTCGTGATCCCAGCAATGCCGTTTCCTATAATGACAAGATGCTTCATGGCTGCCCGTTTCTGCAGCGCTTACTGCTCGTTGAGGTTCCAGTTATATTCCAGGAAGTCTATCTCGGTCTTATCCGAAATTTTCATGTTGGAATATTTATTGACCCATTTCACAACTGACTGCCCATTTTTAGTCCAGTCGCCTTTGTACCAGTTGAAGTAATTTGAAAGTTGTGCTTCGTCTTTCCCAATTTTATTCTTGCTCGGATTATTCAGAAAATCGCGTCCCTGATCATCCATTTGTGCATCCAGTTTGTCGGCCATGTAAGCTTCATTCCGCAGGCGGGGACATGAAATAGACGCACAAACAAGGGTAAAGTGAATGCGGGGATCATTGTATTTTTTCCGCAACGTACCGTGTTCAATATTATCGAGACTCATTTTTTCGCCACCAATCGTAAAAAACTTAGCAGCCCAAGGCGTAGTCACAAACGGAATCTTGATTCTTGAGCCAATGTCCTTTATGCTCTTCACTGGATAATGGTCGAGAATAAGCCGGATGGTGTAGGCGTTATAGGCATTAATCCAGTAAGCCATCTGCTCGTTCTTGCTCCACGAAGCGGCCGGTGGATTTTTGCTGAGCATAGCCAGATAATCATTAAATGCCTTCTCCTCCGATTTAAAGCCTTTATAGTTGACCAGTCCTTTTTCATTCACGTACTTTTTCAGCAGACGGTCATAGGCACTGTGATCAACAGGCGCTACTGTCGGCTCTGTGAAGGCAGTGGTTAGTAGCCATAACAAACCCAATAGGAGAAATTTAAACTTAGGGTTCCTTTTCATGATTCGGTTAAATTTTCTACACTCAGATATACGCCCCAATCAATCGAATGGTTTTAATAAATATAAATTCAAACCCTGTCGATTAACTTTTCGTATGATACTGTAAGCAATCCAAAATCTTAAATGCTCCTTTCGTCGCTGGTAACTGCCTTACTAATTTCGGTCCCGCCCGACAGTATTCCGAAAGCATTCAGTCTGTTGCCACTCCCACTCATCTACTATACTCCCGAAACCCGACTAGCGTATGGTGTGGCGGCTACTGCTACGTTCCGTTTTGGTCGCGATATGGACTTTTTACGGACAGATACGTCCAGTAGAGCTAGAGCGGCTGTTCGTCCGTCTCAGGTCACGTTGGGCTTTGCATATACTCAGAACAAACAAATTCTGTTCTATTTGCCTTTCCAGATTTTTTACGACCGCGATACGTACTATGTTAACGGCGAAGCCGGGTATTATCGCTACAGCTACTATTTTTTCGGAGTTGGCCAGCAGGAAGTTTCCCGTGAACTATACGGCGTGAATTTCCCTCGCATACGTATTAATGCATTCCGGCGAATATCTCCTAACCTGAGCCGGGGAAAACTCTACGTTGGTATCCGGTATCAATACGAAGATTATGGAGTAACCAGCGTCGAGCCAGGTAGATTGCTGGCAACAGGTAAAGTTCCGGGTGGTTTAGGCAGTCGATTGTCCGGGGCGGGACTGGGACTGTTTTACGACTCACGCAATGTCATTTTTTTTCCGTCCAAAGGCATAGTGGCAGACATTGCGTATCTCAATCAGAATCAGGCATTAGGCGGCAATGTGCGCTTCGACCGCTATACCGCCGACGTATCATCTTATCATGCATTGAGCAAACAGGCAATCTTAGCAGTCAATTATTTCGTAAGTTTTACAACGGGTGTTGCCCCCTTCAACGCCATGTCGCTGTTGGGAGGTACCAAACGAATGCGGGGCTATTACGAAGGTCGGTACCGCGACCAGAACGTAGCACTGATTCAAAGCGAAGTACGGTTCGACCTATACAAACGGTTGGGTGGGGTTATTTTTGGGGCCGCTGGTATCTTGGGCGATGCTCAGTCGGTGCTACGTCCCAACGACCCCAAAGTGGCTTACGGGGCTGGATTACGTTTCACCATGAACCGTCGTGACCATCTTAATATCCGATTGGATTACGGGTTGGGACGACAATCAAGCGGTTTTTATCTGACAATAGGCGAAGCACTTTAAGATAAACGATGCTTACTGTTTGGAGTGGTTGTCAAGGGCTGATAATTATAGTATTTTGCTTGCTTACGCTTTGCAGATGACGTTTAGTATCATCATTCCTACTTATAACGAAGCCGAAGCTATTGGCCAGTCAGTCCATAAACTGCTGACGTACGGGGGCTCTTCTTTACTAGAGGTATTGGTTATTGATGCAGGAAGCCCTGATGGCACTGCCGATATTGCCAGGAATGCTGGTGCTACCGTAAGGCAAGCCCCAAAGCCAGGCCGGGCTTCTCAGATGAATTTCGGGGCTACGTTGGCCAAAGGGGATATTCTGTATTTTGTCCACGCCGATGTCGGTATCAATCCCGATTTCATTGCGGATATTGAACACGCTGTTAAGGCTGGTTATGAAGCCGGTTGCTATCGGTTTCGATTTGATTCCGATAAAATTATGCTTCGCTTTAACAGTTACGGAACCCGTTTTCCGGGCTTGATGAGTCGCGGAGGGGACCAGACTTTATTTGTGACGCGCTCTTTGTTTGATCGGTTGGGCGGTTTTGACGAATACTACACCATCATGGAGGATTTTGACATAATTATCAGAATACGCCAGATTGCGCGGTTTTACATTATACCGAAAGATGTCCTAGTATCAGCACGAAAGTATGATACCAATAGCTGGCTGCGTGTACAATTGGCTAATCTGACGGCATTTTCTCTATTTTTCATGAAAGTGTCACCAATCCGTATTGCTCGTACTTACAAAGTAATGTTGAATTATCGCTAATGAAAACAACCGTGCTACTAACCGGAGCTAGTGGTTTTCTGGGGGCTCATCTGACCCGAGAATTGCTGGCGCGTCGATACCAGGTAAGGGTACTGGTTCGGCATGAACGTAGCACCTCAACACTGGCCGGCCTCCCTGTTGAGCATTTCGTAGGCAATGTGCTGGATACCCAGTCACTGAAAAAAGTGGTTGTAGGCTGCGATGTCATTATTCATGCAGCAGCATTGGCACAGGTGAACCCCGCTCGTAGCTCGGTCGTATGGGCAGTTAATCATACCGGAACAGAAAATCTTATTGAAGCAGCCCAACTAGCCAACGTTCAACGATTTGTCTACGTCGGAACAGCCAACGTATTTGGATTTGGGACGAAGCAACAACCTGGTAACGAAACGTATCCTTTTGTCGGAAAACGCTACAACTCTGATTACATCGACAGTAAACGGGCGGCTACTGATCGGGTTCAGGAAGCAGTACAGCAGGTCGGTCTTCCTGCCATCATGGTACATCCAACGTTTATGCTTGGCGAATTCGATGCTAAACCGACTTCAGGGCAGATGTTGTTGGAGTTATATCGAGGGCGCGTTTTGGGCTATCCAGCCGGTGGCAAAAATTATGTTCACGTTCGAGACGTAGCTATAGCAACGGTTAATGCACTGACACGAGGGCGATTAGGCGAATCGTACATTCTGGGAAATGTCAACATGAGTTATCAAGAAGCCTTTCAGCTAATGGCACTACGTATGAACGTATCACCTCCTCGCTGGTCGATTCCACCCAGTTTGGCGAAGCTGTATGGTTTTGGTTGTGATGCATTAGCTAAACTAACAAGCCATACAGGAAAACTAAATTCTGCCATGATTGCCGTGGCTAATGATGGACATTATTTCAGTTCGCAGAAAGCCATTATCGAATTAGGTCTTCCCCAAACACCTATTGAAGAAGCCATTGACGAAGCTTTTGACTGGTTTAAACGACATAAATACATTACTGAACGTGCCTGAATTAACAAAGCCAATCGCTACATCAGAATCCCTCGAAGCACTTCTGTCGGCTTCACCCGCTGCCGTTTCTGAAGTTCCAGGTAAACGGAAACTCAGAACAACAACGATCTCGGGACCATTTGCAGGGAAAGTAGCTATTGTTACTGGTTCTGAGTCGGGTATTGGCAAAGCTACTGCACGGGCATTAGGAGTAGCAGGAGCCAAAGTAATTTTAAATGGACGCTCGCCCGAGCGATTAACACAAACTGAGGCCGAGTTGCAGGGAGAGGGACTAGACGTAGTGAGTTGCCTGGCTGATGTGACTTGCTTCGACGACTGTGAGCGCCTTATTACAACAGCGATAGACGCCTTTGGGCAACTGGATATTCTCATCACGAATGCCAGTATTTCTATGCGTGCTTACTTTGCAGACATGCAACCAGACGTATTCCGGCAGGTGCTCGATAGCAACGTATATGGAACGGTCTACCCTCTAAAAGCGGCATTACCACATCTTACGCAAACTAAAGGCGTCGTTACGTTCATCTCATCGATTTCAGCCTTGAATGGTATGCCCAGCGGCTCGGCCTACTGTGCAGGCAAGGCGGCATTGGCCAATTTGGCACATACGCTACGTCTGGAACTGGCAGATACGGGCATTCAGGTTGGCGTGGTACACATTGGTTTTACACAGAATGATTCAGATAAACGAGTGTTGGATGCAACCGGTCAACCGGTCCCTATTGCGCACCGGCCTTCCCGCTGGCAGAAAAGTCAGGCGGAAGTTGCCCACATTA
This sequence comes from Spirosoma profusum, assembly GCF_014699005.1. GTDB lineage: Bacteria > Bacteroidota > Bacteroidia > Cytophagales > Spirosomataceae > Spirosoma > Spirosoma profusum. Next base: position 7,457 of record NZ_JACWZY010000061.1, on the reverse strand, counting down.
TTATGAATCACGTCCGGCGACGTCGCCAGCGAACAGTGATTTCGGCGCTAGGTAGGCTTATTATGCTTGTGCATACACATTTACCCCGACTAGGCGACTGGATTGTACTAACCTCTATTCGCAGACTCCGGCATTTTTATGAGTGAAATCTATTTTTGGCTTGTTATCGTATTCTAATTACCTTAATTCAACCGCTTTATTACTTTAATCTAACCGCTATGCAAACCTATTATAATCCCGAAGACCTCAAGAAGTTTGGTAATATTAGCGAGTTTCAGAAAGAACTGGCCGACAAGTTTTTCTCCTATTACAGTTCTGTTTTTGCGGAAGGTGCTCTGACAGCCCGTGAGAAATCACTAATTGCACTGGCGGTTTCCCACACGGTACAATGCCCTTATTGTATCGACGCGTACACGTCCGATACGCTCGAAAAAGGCTGTTCAGAAGCCGAAATGATGGAAGCCGTTCACGTAGCAGCTGCCATTCGCGGAGGGGCTTCGCTGGTACATGGCGTGCAAATGATGAACAAAGCCAAAGAATTATCGATGTAATTAGTAGCCACATGAGAATGAGTACATGAGGTTTATCTGTACTTATTCGTTCTCATCGGCACTTCGTTCAAATTATGAAATCACTCAAAGCCAGTGGGCATCAGTTAGCCAATGTCGATGTACAACTACAATCGCTGCAAAGCGAGGTGGCTGATACGTTGCAATTACCCTTGTTCCACCAAAAACTCCAAGCTGCCGGATTGTTTCCACTAAGTATAGTTGAACCTTCCGTTTTTCAGGTAAATCTGGGGAAAATGTGTAACCAGGTCTGTCGGCACTGCCACGTAGATGCTGGCCCTGACCGGAAAGAAATCATGACCCGTGAGACCATGCAGGCTTGCCTGAATGCACTGGCTCAAACGGACATTCAGACGGTTGATCTAACGGGTGGAGCACCGGAAATGAATCCGGATTTTCGCTGGTTTGTTGAAGAGGTTCGGAAACTGGGTCGGAAAGTTATGGTACGCTGCAACCTGACTATCATCGTTGCCAACCCTAAATACCACGACTTGCCCGAATTCTTTCGACTGCACGAGGTTGAAGTGGTTAGTTCGTTGCCCTTCTATAATGCTGATAAGACCGACCGTCAGCGCGGAAAAGGTGTCTTTGAAGATTCCGTCCGGGCATTACGTATGCTGAATGCGGTGGGCTACGGCCAGCCCGATAGTGGTCTGCTGTTAAACTTAGTATATAATCCGAACGGTGCTTTTCTACCCGGTTCGCAGGAAAGTCTGAAACGTCAGTTTAAACGAGTTTTACAGGATGAGTTTAGTATTCAGTTCAATGACCTGTACGCGATTACTAATGTCCCAATAAGTCGGTTTCTGGATTATCTAATTTCGTCCGGCAACTACGACGGCTATATGGAGAAACTGGTTAATGCCTTCAATCCGGTAGCGGCTGCTGGCGTAATGTGCCGAAACACTCTGTCGATTAGTTGGGATGGATTTATTTATGATTGTGATTTCAATCAGATGCTGGATTTGAAAGTAGCCAGTCCAGTACAACATGTAAATAATTTCGACTTGAATGCCCTAAATCAGCGATCAGTGGTTATCAATCAGCATTGCTATGGTTGCACCGCAGGAGCGGGATCCAGTTGTGGGGGCACAACCGCCTGAGTTATAACTGAGCGACTAACGCCCCCATCAGGCGAGTTAGAGAGGGCTCTGCTGCACCCGCAGCTGCTATGATTTTTTGAATGTCAGCTTTTTCCAAGGTATCTGGCAAGCACATGTCTGTAATGACTGACACTCCAAAAACGTCCATTCCCATCTGATTGGCAACAATTACTTCAGGCACGGTCGACATACCCACAGCATCAGCTCCCCAATGGCGCAGCATTCGGTACTCAGCCCTTGTCTCTAACTGAGGACCTGTCACGCTAACATAAACACCTCGCTTGAGGCTAATATTCAGTTCGGTGGCAATTGCAAACGCTCGTTCAATCAAGGATTTTTTGTAAGGTTCGCTCATGTCAGGAAAACGGTCGCCAAACTCAGGCGGATTTGGCCCTACGAGCGGATTTTGCGGGAGCAACAAACTGATATGGTCGTCAATGACCATCAAATCTGTCGTTTGAAAAGCTGGATTCAGGCCACCAGCCGCGTTGGAAACCAGCAGTGTTCGAACGCCCAGCGCGTGCATGACCCGTACCGGAAATGTAATTTGCTGCATGGAATAGCCCTCATAAAAATGAAACCGTCCCTGCATCACCACAACGGGTTTATCGGCCAGTGTTCCCAGCAGTAGTTTCCCTGAATGAAACTCCACCGTCGACAGTGGGAAATGAGGGATTGATTCGTAGGGTAATGTCGTTTCGATGGTTAGCTCTTGCGCCAGTGCGCCAAGACCTGTTCCGAGAATGATCCCGATTTGAGGAGTAAGTTGCGTTTTCGATTGAATAAACTGGGTTGTCTGCTGAACCTGTTCAAGTATGGTCATAAACGGTATTAGGCTATCTTTTTCGCAAGATAATTGTTGAGGATTAAACACACGTTTTCATTAACCGATTGTTCTCTTGTTTCGTTATCATTCTTTATGACCCCAGAGCAACTGATTGTTTTTGTCAAAAACCCCATTACTGGCCAGGTGAAAACCCGTATTGCCCGAACGGTGGGCGATGGTAAAGCGCTGGAGGTGTACCAACACTTATTGACGTATACTCAAACTTTGGTATCTGAGTTTAAAGGTCGTTGCGCCGTGTACTACGGTGATTTTGTGAATGCCGATGATGGATGGAATCCTTTTGTTAAGTATGAGCAATCAGGAGTGGATTTAGGCGAGCGTATGCATAATGCATTTGAGGAGCAATTTAGAGCGGGGGCCGGAAAAGTGGTTATTATTGGCAGTGACTGCTTTGATATAACGCCCAGCCATATTCATAATGCGTTTGCTGCACTCGATACCGTGGATGTGGTTATCGGGCCAGCCACCGACGGCGGGTATTATTTGCTGGGCATGAATCAGCTTCAACCTTTTTTATTTCAGGATATGCCCTGGAGCCAGCCAGAACTGAGACAGTTGACAGAGTTGGCTATTATGCAACATGGTTTAACCTACGCCCGACTCGAGGAACTAACCGACATTGACGAATGGGTTGACTATGAGGATTATCTTCAGAAAACAGGTCAGCCATTATGATACGTAACATGAATTTTTCGCTCTTACTACCACGCTACGTTTGAATCAACCAACTATCGTCGTTATCATTCCCGCCTTCAACGAGGAAAATTCCGTTGGACAAGTTATCCGTGAAATACCCGCTGAATTAGTTCAGGAAATTATCGTTGTCAATAACAATTCAAACGATCAGACTGCCGTTGAAGCTTCTCGCGCTGGTGCTACCGTACTGGATGAGCCAATTCAAGGGTATGGCCGGGCGTGTCTACAGGGTATTGCCTATGTAAAACAACGCCAGCCTGCACCCGACATCATTGTATTTCTGGATGCCGATTATTCTGATTTTCCGGCTGAACTACCCCGTGTCATTGCTCCTATTCTGGAACAAAATGCTGATTTAGTGATTGGTTCACGCGCATTAGGCAACCGACAACGCGGCTCTATGACACCTCAACAGCTCTTCGGAAATTGGCTGGCCACCCGGCTGCTACGTTGGTTGTATGGTGTCCGTTTTACTGATTTGGGTCCATTTCGCGCGATTCGGTTTGATACGTTACTAGCCTTGGACATGCAGGATAAAACCTATGGCTGGACCGTTGAAATGCAATTAAAAGCCGCCAAGTTGCGCTGTAAAACAACCGAAGTACCTGTGAGTTATCGAAAACGGATTGGTCACTCAAAAATTTCGGGCACAATCAAAGGCACGGTGCTGGCGGGCTATAAAATCCTGACTACCATTTTTAAGTACTGGTAGTCAGACCCACCAAGTGCTGATTGTGAGCTGGAATTGACACAATGGAGCTATTCATTCTATTTCTTTACAACCTGCTTATTATTCTGATCGTTCTGTTTAGTGTCGGTCAGTTAGGGCTTCTTGTGCGGTACATATACGGTCGCTGGCGTCGCAGAAATGAGAGTATTCCGGAGCCCGCTATACTCTGGGAACAGTTACCTTCGATCACCGTTCAATTGCCCATTTACAACGAGTTATACGTAGTGGAGCGACTGATTGATACCATCGCCCAGTTACGATACCCTCTTGACAAACTGACCATTCAGATCCTGGATGATTCGACGGATGACACTACGTTACTTATCGCCCAAAAAGTAATCATTTATAAAAAAGCAGGCCTTCCATTAGTACATATCCGTCGACCTGACCGATCGGGTTTTAAGGCAGGAGCTCTAGCTTACGGGCTTAACCTGACCGACAATGAGTACGTGGCTATCTTCGATGCTGATTTTCTGCCTGACGCTGATTTCTTATTACGTGTACTTCCCAGTTTCACACAACCCGACATAGGTGCTGTTCAGACTCGCTGGTTACACACCAATCAGAGCTATTCGCTATTAACCCAGATTCAGGCGTTTGGCCTGAATGCCCACTTTCTAGTTGAGCAGTATGCCCGCTATGCCACAGGGCTTTTTTTAAATTTTAGTGGAACAGCCGGTATCTGGCGTCGTGAAGCGATAATAAATAGCGGTGGCTGGCAAGAAGACACTCTGACTGAAGATCTGGATTTAAGTTACCGAGCGCAGTTAAAGGGATGGAAAATCGTTTATCGTGCCGACGTTGGGGTGCTGGCCGAACTGCCAATTACAATGGATGCGATTAAATCGCAACAATACCGATGGATGAAAGGTCCAGCCGAATGTAGTCGGAAACTTTTGGGAAAGGTCTGGCAGAAATCAGGCATCTCAATCCCAAAAAAAATACAGGCTTGTTTTCATCTGTTGAATAGCACTCTGTTAGTACTTATTCTGGGCATGGCTCTGCTGAGCCTACCTGTATTAGGGATTCATCATCGCCATCCCGAATGGGCAGCCATTGACCATCAATTCTCAAATTTATTTTTACTGGCTACCATCATTTCTACCCTTTTTTACGGAATTTCTTATTATCAATCAGAGATAAATCAAGGGACAATTGGTAATCATTCTAAAGCCAGTCTTTCTGGCCGATTGGTACGATTTCTCTGGCTCTTTCCAACCTTTATTTCTACCATGCTAGGTTTGTCGCTACACAACAGCTTGGCCGCACTAGAAGGCCTTTTCGGAAAAAAGACCCCCTTCGTTCGTACGCCAAAATTCAATAGTACGACACAGGAAGTTGACTGGACTAGCAATATTTACATAAAGAAAACTATTCCCAGTTCTATTTTTGGGGAAATCGGGCTGGGTCTGTATTTTATGGCTGGACTTGGTTTGGGGATATACTTACAGGATTATTCAATGTTTATTTTCCATAGTCTGTTGGTCATTGGCTATGGGTTGGTGGTTGGTTTTATGCTAGCGCATAGTCGAAGCAAAGAAACGAATGTAGTGCCAAACGTGCCTATTTTACAACCATGATAACACCGTTTCGGATTGGCTGGTTGTTTCTTTCATTGACGTTGTTCACTTTAATTGGTTACGGCCTTGCACGGCCACAATTCAACCTGCTTCTTCTGTTATACGGACTTACCTTCTGGGGATACGTTCGGATTACCCGGCCGCTGTGGGCCATCGCACAACAGCCATTAAGTTCGCAAATCACACTACCCGAACCCGACCGGTTCCTGTTTCTAGCGGCCATTATTTTCCGGGTTAGTTTACTGGCTGTAATCCCCAACCTATCCGATGATTATATTCGATTCGTTTGGGATGGTCATCTGGTCGCCAACGGCTACAATCCATATCTCTACCTGCCCAGCCAGATTATCCATACTCCTTTAGCGGCAACAGCCGGATTAACCGAATCGCTTTATAAGAGTCTGAATTCGCCCAATTATTTCACGGTTTACCCGACCGTCAATCAGGCATTATTTGGGTTAGCGGCCTGGCTTTCTGCTAATAATCTGTTGGGAAACCTGATTGGATTGCGTATCCCTATTCTGCTGGCAGAAGTTGGTACGTTATGGCTGATGCCAAAACTCCTGCGCCAGTTAAACCAGAACCCAAATCTAGCTTTACTTTACGGCCTGAATCCGCTAGTAATTCTCGAACTGACGGGCAACATCCATTATGAGTCCGTTATGATTTTCTTTGTGCTGTTAGCAGTCTGGCTATTCGTCCAGAAGCGATGGTTTGCCTGCTCTGCAACGCTAGCCCTGGGTATTGCTACTAAACTTTTGCCACTCCTCTTTTTTCCATTGCTGATTCGTTACTTAGGCTGGAAACGCGGGCTGGCTTTTGGCTCATTAACGTTAGTCCTGACAGCCGTTTTATTCTTCCCATTTGTCAATGCCGAACTGATTCGAAACCTATTCTCCAGTTTACACCTATATTTCCAGAAGTTCGAGTTCAATGCTAGCATATATTATCTGATTCGGGCGGTCGGCTACGTAGTCACCGGAAACAGCATCATTATTGGTGCTGGTATCGCCTTATCTATTCTCATCGTTATTGGTGCGTTCATTATCGCCTTCGGAGATTTTTCGTTTCTGACAGGAGTTAGCCTGGCAACCAGAATGCTGCTAACCATGAGCCTGTATTGGTTACTGGCTACAACCGTTCATCCCTGGTACATTACCTCACTAGTAGCTATTACGTTGTTCACCCCGTTTCGGTATCCGTTGGTCTGGTCAGGGCTTGCTATGCTGACTTATGGTGCCTACCGAACCTACCCTTATAATGAGAACCTGCCGCTTGTGGGCTTGGAGTATGTCCTTCTTTTGGTTTACGGACTATACGAATGGCAACAGGTGAGAAAAAGGTTAGTGATTGGATAAAGACAAGTTAGTTTAAAACTTGTAATTGTACAGCAATTTACACCAATACTGTCGAACCAGAACAAATTTAATTTTTATTAAACTATACGTTCACATATAGCCACTTACTTTGCATAAACCAGAAGATACATAAGCTAAATCACTCCTTTATTAATAATCAGAGCATTAGACTGTAAATTAAACATATCCACTATACCCTTTTTTTTCGCTAGTTTGCGCACATAGTCCTGCCTCTCTTGATCTGTAGTTGATTTTTGTATTTCATTATACTCTGCCTTATTGTAAGGTAAATTTGCTTCAAGTATTATTCCATTAGCAATATCTGTAAATTGATATGGAATAGTTCTTTCATGAGTAATCGGAATAATAAACCCTTTAATATCGTCATACTTCTTAAAGGAGAATTGTACTCTCATACCCAAATCTGGAGTTTTATGCAGTTGAATATTTTTAATTGTTTTCTACTTTTTTTTGGTCTTTTACCATACGAATAATTCTTATTGATCCGTGAGTAGGCTTGTAAAGTTTGATTCTTCGTTAGCCATGGCCACTTACAAACCATCTGACTACGAGC
>NZ_JACWZY010000060.1 GCF_014699005.1 Spirosoma profusum | reverse complement strand
GTAGAGAAGTCAGAATCCGCGAGTTGTTGAATCAGGGCAAATGCCTTATCGCGGGCGTGTTTATCTGGATATTCATCTGTATAGGACCAGGGCACTTTGTCTGGGTAAACCGCCAGTTGCAACCGCTGCACAAAGCCGTCGTTATCGTAATCGGTAGCCGCCCTAAGGTAGCCCAGCAGTTTAGCGGGCTGGATGCCGCCAAAGAGGGCAATGCAGATGAACTTTACGTAAGAAGTACCTCTGGCAATTCGGTCAATGGTAATTGATCCGCTACCATTCCAGCCTTCCAGGTAGAACGCCCGGTCCTGCTCGCGTCCGCTCTTTTCCCAGGTAGCCAGCAGGGCAATCAATTCATCCCGGCTAACCAGTAGACCAGTCGGATTTTCATTCAGCAGGTCTGCCAACTTCTCCGTCGTAGGGTCATTGGCTATATACCGACGTTCTTTAGGCTTTGTGGGAGCTTCGGGATAGCTCACCGGGTTATCAATGGTCTTGCCCTTGTGGCGGTCCTGTGCCTGGGCTGCGTGGGCTTTCTTTTGAGCCTCGTATTCGACCATCTCCATTTCATACGCCCGCATTCCCTCTTCGAATCTTCCTTGAGCGGCTAACACCAAACGAGTGAGGGGTTTGAAGACGGCGCTGGACGAGGGTGTTTTCATGCTAGATGGATCGCCGATAATCGCACCCCATAGATTGGGAACAATGGTCCAGTCGTCGCGGGTTTTTGGCTGAATGGTAAGCCGGGTTCCAATCAGGGAAGAAAGCATAACCAGCGCCGGGGAAGCTACAAAGTCCAGCGGACACTTCATGCGGTAGGCAGTGTCGGTCAGCCAGGGGCGCAAGTGTTCTGGAATCATCTCCGGCAGTAGCGGGAGAACCGGTAACAGGTTGGTTGTAATCGGCTGGGGTGGTAGCCATTCATCCCCTGGCGGTGCAGATTGCTGATGGTAATCAGGATTAAATCCCTCTTCTATTTCTACGTCAATTTGCGTATCTTCGTACGTACTTTCTGGCATAGTCGTAATTATTTTCAGCCGTTCTGGTTTGGGCCCAGGGCGGCTTTTTTGTGGGTGAGATTAGTTGGGGAGCGATGAGGGGAACTGAGCGAAGAACCAGTCGTAGAATTCCTGAAACGTTCGGGCAACGTAGTAAATGCCTCCGGCTTTTTGAATGTCAGCCTGCATCTGCCGCTGGGCATCACTCATCCGGTCTTTACCTATCTTGACTTCTATGCTGAGATGTAGCCCGTTTATGATCGCGTGGATGTCGGCAGTGCCTTTGCGGGTAGTGCTGTAGGTGTAGGTTCCTTTACGTCCGCCGATGCCAGGGCGATACTGGCCTTGCGATTGGATGCGATTGGCATAACCGCCCGAGAACTTGACAAAATCCAGAATGCAGCGGGTTAAGCCATTTGCTGTACGGTCTTCGTATTTTGGCTTTGGTCGTGCGTGAGCGGGGAAGTTCGGGTAACGATTTTGGACATACAGCGCTTTTAGCTCAATGAGCTTTTTAATGGCAGGGGAGACGCTAACCGGAGTGCGCTCTTTGGGGTAGGTGATTTGTTGCGTGTTCATGCGTTCCGGGTTTTTAAATCGTTACGCACTTCATTAGCACATTCTTCAGTGGTCTTTCTGCGTCCATCTCGAATCCATTTTTCGAGCTCTTGACGCGAAAAATATTGACTTAACCCCCTGAATGGCTGGACAAAATTGTAAAAACAGTTTAGTCCTACTACATTCAGATACCATGAGCAAAATCAGGCGGAGTTTTACTCCCGAAGACCGCTATTCCATCGTCCAAGAAGCCATCCGTGATGGCCATGCCGAGACCTGTCGCAAGTACAATTTATCCCCTTCGTTGTTGCGCAAGTGGCGTTTGAAATATTTAAGCAAAGGCAAAGAAGGCCTCAAGGACTCCTACTCACGCGTCGATCCACAACTGCGGGCACTTGAAGAGGAAAATGAACGCTTAAAGCGGATCGTGGCAAAACAGGCTTTAGAACTGGAGATCAAGAGCGAATTGCTAAAAAAAACGCCTATTCAACCCAGGAGAAACTAACGCTCATGAAACAGTTCGAACATCAGGTAAGTCATACCCTGTTATGCCAGTGGCTCGACCTGCCTCGTAGCGTGTCTTACTACCAACCCCAGTCAGGCAGACCTGGGGCAAGACCTAGCCAGGTAACCATGAAACTGGATGGATCGTGGGTGGACAATCAAGAAGTAGTAATGAGTATTCGCCACTTATTAGACGTTGAATTCAATGCGCTGGGCTATGAGTATATTACGTATGAGCTGAAAAAAGAGTACCTCATCAACAAGAAAAAAGTGTATCGGCTTATGCAGGAACATAATTTGCTTTTAGGTAAAGTAATCCGGCCGACAGGCAAGCGAGAGTTCGTTCAATTCAGACGGATTGAAGCTACCAGGCCGTTGGAATACCTGTGCTGGGACATCAAATACGTCTGGGTACAAGGGGAACGGCGGAATTACTATCTGTTGAGCGTCATTGATGTTTACAGCCGCAAAATTCTGGATTGGTTGTTCCAAGGCAGCATTCGTCAAATTGACTTAATCAATCTTTTTCGACGAATAAACCGAAATCATGAACTGAAAGGCGTCATTTTGCGCAATGACAACGGTAGCCAATTCATAGCCCACTCGGTACGCAACTTTTTGAAAAGCTCAGAGATTAAGCAGGAGTTTACGCACGTTGCTACCCCTGAAGAGAACTCATACATTGAAGCTTTTCACAGTATTTTAGAGCATGATGTGATTGAACGCAATGTATTTGATAGCTATTATGAAGCCAAAGAAATGTTAGGGCGTTATTTTTCCCATTACAACAATCACCGGTTGCACCGTTCGATTGGTTTTATAACACCTCAACGAAAATGGGAAGAAGCGCGGGCAATTTACGACACAACTTTTTCAGAGAATCTGTCCAGTTAATAGGGGGCTAAGACACATTGATAGCAAGTATATAACCAATCAACTGACTACTAAGGGAGCGAGGTAAGGTTAGAATTTGGGTTTGTAATTGAGAGACTCTTAAAGACTAAATAAAGGCAGAGGAGAGGATATTTATTTACGCTTCTTTCAATGGCCTACGTAGAAGTGTGATCTGCACAGTTAACATGCATTCACTAGATTTCAATAGAGCTATTTGTTTGATTGTCAATTATTTAATAGTCTAGTCTATCGAGAGTATAAATTTCGATAGACTAGACTATTAAATAATTTTAATGTACGATTGTATTTCTCTCATTTTAAATGAAATTTCTATAAATATTATAGATTAAGTTTGGAAATAAAAAAAACTGAGCTTTACCTTTACACCATCTTACAATTACTACCTGCAAAGTAGTTGTGGATTTATAGACAATAGCAAGGAATCGGCTAAGAAGCCATTACTGTTGCTCATTGAAGGTAGGACACTAAGTTCTACCAAACGTAACCCTATAAATTTACAACCATGCCAATCCAATTCTTCTTGTTTCACTCTGATTCAAATCAGTTTTCACGAGTAGCTAGCGTAAGCAGTTGTTGATCTTATGTATCATTCAGCTTAGAATAAACAAGCTCTCATACGTCAACATTTAGTGGTTATTTATTCAATGTCATTAATCTATTAAATCAATGGATTTTGTATTCTAAATATGGAAACTTGACACAAATGAAAGCCCGGCTTTCTACAGTTTTTACTAGCCACTTGGACATCTCTAATCATCACTTTTTTTAATTCATTAACTCCAACAAAACCATGAAAAAAATTAGTCAACTTCTGTTCGGCCTTGCTGCCCTTTCGCTTGTTTCATTCACGCCAACAGAAATTCCTTCTTCTAAAAAAGGAAAAGAAACAGCTTATAAGGTCGATGCTCAGCAAAGCAAACTCAACTGGAAGGCCAAAAAAGTAACCGGTGAGCATTCAGGAACGGCTCCCATACGTAGCGGTTCGTTAGCTTTGGAAAACGGTAAACTCAAAGGTGGATCGTTTGACATTGACCTCAAAGCACTAACCGTTACCGACATTACTGATGCTGACAACAACGCTAAACTGGTCGGCCACCTGAAAAGTGATGATTTTTTTTCTGTAGAAAAACATCCAACGGCCAGTTTTGTAATTTCGTCGGCGACGCCAACAGGCGACGGTACGTATGACGTAGCGGGTAAACTGACAATTAAGGGAATCACAAATGACATTAAATTCCCCGCGCAGTTGAAAACTGACAATGGGAAACTAACGGCAACGGCTAACGTAACAGTCGACCGGACGAAATTCGACATCAAGTACCGGTCAAAAAACTTTTTCGAAAACATAGGCGATAAGGCTATCTACGATGACTTCACGCTCGACGTAACGCTGGTGGCTACTCCAACTACCAACGTTGCCAGCCGGTAATCCTGAGCCCTTCATCAACAAACGACTTTATTCAGAAAAGGGAACTGACCACTCCGCTACATTAAAAAAGTAGCTGATGACTGACTGCGTATATGCATACCGTTAGAAATATTCCTTCTTCATTTTATCGTGTTTATGCCCTAGTTGTCTTAACGTTTCTGTTGACAGGTGCTCGCCATCATCAGGACTCAGAAGAACCAGTAGCACAGTGGAAATTCACTACGTTTCCGACTGGACTTAAGGAAGACGTATTAGAGCCGGGCGATCTGATTGATCTGGTGTTTACCGCTACGTTAGATAAAGAATGGCTTCTGTACTCCTCCGATTTTAAAGCGGATATTGGACCGCAGCCCACTACGTTCGAGTTTATGCCTGATGATACGTTCGAATTAGTTGGTGGGGTCCAGCCAGTTTCTCCGAAGTGGAAGCAGGATAAAACCTGGGATGTCAAAGTGTCCTACTTTACGCCCAAAGCCGAATTCCGACAACGAGTCCGGCTTTTGAAAGCGGATTATGGGATTCGTGGTGTTATTCAGGGGCAGTATTGCAGCGAGAAAAAGGGGTTATGCGTGCCCTTTCAGCAACGGTTCGGATTCAGTGTGCCCTAACGTCAAACGCTTCACAGGGATAATCATGAAAAAAAGCCTGTTACTGATGGGCAGCCTGAGCGTGTTCGGGTTAAGTCTGGCCTTTCGTCCGATAGCACTGGATGAGGAACCGCAGACGAAGGTGCAATTGGGCGAGAAACTTTTCTTTGATCCCATCCTATCTTCAGATCGAACTATTAGCTGTGCTACGTGTCACAAACCAGAATTTGCGTTTGCCGATACGGCTAAATTTAGCCGGGGCGTAGGTGGGAAGCTAACGGATCGGAATACGCCTTCGGCGATGAACTTGGTAGGACGAATTCATTTATTTTGGGATGGGCGTGCGTCGTCCTTAGAAATGCAGGCTCTTCAGCCGATTGCCGCCCCCAATGAAATGAATCTGCCCATCGCCGAAGCCGTAGTCCGGTTAGAACAGCATCCTGGATATGCATCAGCTTTCAATAGGCTCTTTAAGCAGAAACCATCGGCTCAAACACTGGCAGAGGCTTTAAGCGCCTACGAACGTACACTAGAAACCGGGGATACGCCCTACGATCGTTTCGTCAACGGTGATGATGCAGCTTTGTCTGCATCGGCACAGCGCGGTAGATTACTCTTTATTGGTAAAGCAAACTGTGCCAATTGCCACGCAGGGGAAGATTTCACTGCCGATCGGTTCAAAAATATCGGGCTGTACGATGGTAAAACGCTACAGGATGCAGGGCGGTTTACGGTCACAAAAGACAGTACGCAGATGGGCCACTTTAAAGTGCCGGGTTTGCGTAACGTAGCGATAACCCCTCCGTACATGCACAACGGCATGTTTAAAACCTTGCGGCAAGTGCTCGATTATTACAACCAGCCCGATGCTGTTGTCAAAGGTGGGCACAACCGCGATTTATCGCTGAGTACGCCTTTAAATCTGAATGAAGCCGAGTTAACGGATCTGGAATCTTTTCTACAGGCGCTCACCGACGATCGGTTCACCGCAAAAGCGAACGTCACAAAGCCATAAGTTTTTTGCATGAAGACTAGGTTAGTAGTTCCCACTTCGTCAGCCGGCCTTACGCTCCTGTAGGGTCGGTCTGCCGGAGTATATCCACACTAGTTCTCGAATCCAATTTCCTCTTCAAGCCCTACCACACTGACCGGCCTATTGATCAGGGCCGGTCGGGTAGGCACAACTACCTGAATTCAATGATGAAACACACACATTTACTATTCTTTATTCTGCTTGCTTCGATAGGCTATGCCCAGCAACGTACTGTATCAGGGCGAGTAACCGCTGCAAACGATGGCACGGTATTACCCGGTGTATCCGTTACCGTAAAAGGCACTACCGTAGGGACTTCTACGGATGCAGAAGGTCGTTACAGTATACGTCTTCCGGGCGAATCTGTGCTCCTGTTTTCGTCCATTGGGTTCGATGCGCAGGAGGTTCCGCTGGGTTCACGTTCCACTATCGATATTCAATTGGTTGCCTCCTCCCGTACCCTGGGCGAAGTGCAAGTCGTGGGTTCCCGTAATGCCAGTCGTACTCGGCTCGACTCTCCGGTTCCGGTCGATGTGATTGACATTAAGCCCCTACAGGAATCCGCTCCGCAGGTAAGCATTACGCAATTACTTCAATACGTATCGCCCTCATTCCATTCAGTAAACGGCAGCAATGCAGGGGATGCGGGTTCAGCGCTGAATCTGGCTCAGTTGCGAGGCCTGGGTGTCGATCAGGTATTGGTGCTGGTGAATGGGAAACGGCGTCATAAAAGCAGTAACGTCAACTGGGGCGGACTGGGCAATGGCGCAACGGGTTATGACTTGAACGCCATCCCAACGGCGGCCATTGAGCGGGTTGAAATTTTACGTGATGGAGCCGCAGCGCAATATGGCTCGGATGCCATTGCGGGTGTCATCAATATCGTTCTTCGGAAAGCCGTCGATCAGCTCACACTTAGCGCAACGGCCAGCACACGCCGTCGTGGCGATGGTACTATAACCCGAACCAGTGCTAATTACGGATTTGCGTTAGGCAAAAACGGAGGCTATCTAAACGCCACCGCCGAATTTGCGACTCAAGCCATTTCTCTGCTACCCGGTCGTGATGATGCCGGTCTATATCTGGGACCCATTTACGGAGGAGGAGCCAACACCCGTGCGTACGACGCGATTTATACCAAAGAAATCGATGAAGCCATTCTAGCCAGCCGTGGCATCGACCGCCATTTTTTCGACCGGCGGGGTGGCGGTTCCAATAAAGCGAAGGACGCCCTGTTGTTTTTCAATGCCGCTATTCCGCTGAAAGATAATGCTGAGGTCTACGCTTTTGGTGGAATTAGCCACCGGAGTTCGCAGTTCACGGCAGTGTACCGCCTGCCCGGCTGGACCGAACGTAACAACTCATTTCTGTATCCCGATGGCTTCTTGCCGAATATGGAAAATACCATTACGGATAAATCGCTGGCTGTGGGCATCAAAGGGAAAATCAAAGGCTGGAACGTGGATTTGTCGAATGTATATGGCCGCAACGATTTTGGAAACGACATCACGAATTCGATCAACGCCAGCCTAGGCCTAAAAAGCCCTACTACGTTCGACGCGGGTAAGTACAACGCTAGTCAGAATACGGGTAGTCTGGATTTTAGTCGCTACTTCGACAAAGCGTTGCATGGCATCAACGTAGCGTTTGGGGCGCAATACCGGGTGGAGACGTATCAGATTATCGCGGGAGAAGAAGCGTCTTACTCAAAAGGTGATCTGAAGCCTATTTATAAAGTTGACACGACAACCACCGGCGTTACGTATCTCAACAACGTAGGGAGTATTGCGCTGAATGGTTTGTCGCCAGGTTCGCAGATTCACGCTGGTTTCCGGCCCGCCAACGAAGTGAACGTAGCACGGGCTATTGTGGCTGGATACGTTGACCTTGAAGCAAATCTGACCAAAAACTGGCTTCTTTCCGGCGCACTACGTATAGAAAACTTCTCAGACTTCGGAAACGTAACGACCTACAAGCTAGCCACTCGCTACGGTATTACCGATTATTTGGGTATTCGTGGTTCCTACAATACCGGTTTTCGGGCACCGGATCTGGCACAGTTCTATTATACCGAAACCTCTACGTCGTTTCAGCAGGGGCGCGCCATCGACCAGGTAACAGCTGCCAACACCAGTGCCGCGACACGAGCGTTGGGCTTCCCGAAATTAACCCCCGAACGATCAACGGGGTACGCGATTGGAATTACGGCTAAACCATTACGTAATATGGAGTTGACCGTTGACGCTTACCAAGTCGACGTATCAAACCGAGTAGGAAACACAGGAAACTTCTCGGCGACCGACCAGAATCTTCCGCTGGAAGTACGTAATCTGTTTGTACAGACGGGGACGACACAGGCCAAATTTTTCTACAATTCATTTAGCTCGCGCACCAAAGGAATCGAGTTTACGGGCAGCTATCGGACACCCATCTACCGGGGTAATCTATCACTGCTGGTCGGAGGAAATTTTGTGCGTAATGAAGTAACGTCTGTCAATACGCCGAAAGGCTTGGAAGCCTATCAGTATATCATCTTCAACGAAGGCGAAAAGGCGCGCGTCACGACAAATATTCCGGGGCAGAAAATTACGCTGCAAGGTATCTATACCGAAGGGCGGTTTACTTATTTGCTACGTACCGTCTACTTTGGTTCAGTAACGACAGCTTCAGCCCTGAACGCTACGTTCCCGAGACCGGATTATTTTTTCCAAACGCTACGTCCTATCTGGGTAACGGACGTATCAGTCGGATATAAGTTCTCTCCGGCTCTCCAGGCAACCGTTGGTGTAAATAATCTACTGAACGAACTGGGCGACTACACAGACCCTAAACTCGATGCACTACGTAACCCAAGTATTATCGGGATTCAGAATGGAAGTGCTGGCATACAGCCGTTTGTCCGTTTGGTCGCCCATTTTTAATTCACCTTTTCACTATCTGTTACAATGAAAACAAATTCAGTTCATAATCGCTCTCAGCTACGTTCTGCGGTTGGAATGGTGGTATCAGGCCTTGGTTTGATACTGTCTCTGACCGGTTGCAGCAAAGCTGATTATTTGGACATTAATGCCGCAGATCGTCCGCCACTAAATGCTCAGGTTCGTTTCGTAAACGCCCGCCCTATTAACACTCCACTTCAATTCTGGACATTTACTACGCAGGTCACTACGTCGCCGGTGGCAATTAATCAGGCTTCACCTTACCTGGCTACGGTATTTGGTAGCGTACAAATCAATTTCACTGAAGGCAGTTCGACCAGCTACAAAGCTTCGCAGCAGTTTGGTAACAGTGCTACGTTCACCGCGACCAGTCGTCCGAATGGGCCTATTGCTACGTTCTTTCACACTGTTTTTGCCGCCCGAACCGCTAACGCATCCAGTGATTCGCTGATTCTCTTTTACGATGACTTGAAAGCGCCCGCAGCTGGTAAGGCAAAGGTGCGATTTGTCAATCTATCGCCCGGAGTGGGTGCACTGGATGTTCGAGCTTCGACAGGATCGACGCTGTTTACCAACGTTCCTTATGGCAGAGCTGCTAATTCGGCAATAGCTGGCGAAACGCTCAGTGCCTTTACACTAGGACCTTTTAATACAGTTGATGCCGGGGCCTTAACCCTGAGTGTCAATCGAGTCGGAGGTTCAGTAGTAGGAGAGTCTAAAACTCTGACGTTCGAGGCTGGGAAAATCTATACCGTCTTTACCAACGGTGTACCCGGTAGCACGGCATCGGTTGCCATTCAGCGCATCGAGCATCCTGTACAACCCTAACGAATTGGTCAAAATAGCCTCCTAGCCATGACTTAACGTTTCCTTTCCTTTTAATCTCCTATCGTTATGGAAATCTATTTTGACAATGCCGCCACAACGGCGCTTGATCCGCAGGTGCTCGAAGCCATGTTGCCTTATCTCACGAGGCAGTATGGCAATCCTTCATCGTCACACCGACTAGGTCAGCAAGCTCGTCAAGCCGTGGAAACTGCCCGACGTACCATTGCTGATTTACTGGGTGCTTCTCCAGACGAAATTTACTTTACTGCCGGTGCTACGGAAGCCGACAATCTTGCGCTGGTGGGCAGTATTCGGATGTATAACCTCCGTCACGCCATTACTAGCCCTATTGAGCACAAAGCTGTTCTGGAAACACTCAGGGAACAGGAAAAACAGCGCAGAATTGAGCTGCATTATCTGCCCCTAAACCGAACGGGTTTATTTGACTGGGACTATCTGGAGCGGAAGTTGGAGCGACATCCTGGCGCTTTGGTCAGTTTAATGCACGGCAACAACGAGCTGGGTAATTTGACGGATATTGATAGTGTAGGTTGGCTTTGTAGGGAGCACAAGGCGCTGTTCCACTCTGATGCGGTTCAGACAATGGGCCGTTATCGATTTAATCTAAAGCAGGCACCTATTGATTTTCTAGTTGGTTCTGCCCACAAATTTCATGGTCCCAAAGGTGTTGGCTTTTTATACGCCCGACGTACGCATTCGCTCCCATCGCTTTGGCAAGGCGGCAGTCAGGAACGAGGACTTCGACCGGGTACGGAGAACGTAGCGGGTATTATCGGTCTTGCCAAGGCACTGGAAATCAGCTATCAGAATCTGGCCCGAATTCAGGCGCATTTGTATGATCTTAAGCAATCGCTCATTCGACAACTGGATACGCTGGACGTTCAGTGTAATGGCCAAGGCAATTCGCCAATCGATGGTATGTTGACAGTAATTAACCTTAGCTTCCCCGGTTTACCGAATGGTGATTCTCTAGTGTCGAAACTTGATAGAGCGGGAATAGCTGTATCTGGAGGTAGCGCCTGTTCCAATCTGACCAAAGCGGGATCTCACGTATTAAAAGCCATCGGCGCTCCGACCGAGCGTGAGCATATAAGAATCTCCCTGAGTAAAGACAACACACAGGACGAGATCGATCAATTAACGGACCTCATCCATCAGATTTATTCGAAAGTGGCTGCATTGGTATAAGCTGTCGCTTCAGAGAAAGTTGAAGAGCCTGCACACTCTTTCATCTTTATTTTAAATCATTTATGAACGTTTCTCAAACTATCAAAGGAGTAGTACTGGCGGGCGTTACGTTAGCCAGTGGCGTATCGTACGGTACGGATGGACCTGGAACGGGCTCCAAAACACCAAAACCAGGCATCTGGCGGGGTGAATTTGTCATCAGCGAGACAAAAATTCCGTTCAATTTTGAGTACAACGCGAAGGACAAAGATCACCCTATCCTGACGTTGCTGAATGGTACGCGCCGGGATGATTTTAAAGTGACGTCTCTCGGGCCTGATTCCATTTTTGTCAAGATGAACACCTACGATGCCGCGCTAGTGGCAAAGGTTGAATCTGATGGCAGGCTCTCCGGTGAATACCGCAGCCTGGTACCCGGTTTTCGGGGAAATTCGCTACCGTTCGTGGCCGAACATGGCAAAAACTACCGCTTTGTCGAAAAAGGTAAAGAGCTGCCAACCAAACATAACCTGACGGGCAAGTGGGATTTGAAAATTTACAGCAAAGCCAAACTGCCCGACAACGTAGCATTGCTGAAGCAGGAAGGCAATAAACTAACGGGCGTAGTTATGTCGACCGTTGGCGATAGCCGGGAGCTGGAAGGTGTTGTTGAGGGCGATGAGTTTGTACTCTCGCATTTCTCGGGACCGAATCCGCGTGTGTACCGGGGAAAAATTAACGAAGATGGCTCGGTTACGGGTGAAATTAGTTCGGGCATTTACAACAGCACCAAGTTCGACGGAACGAAGAACACGGCTGCCGAACTACCTGATCCTTATAAACTGACGTACTTAAAAGAGGGCTATAAAAAACTGGATTTCACCTTGCCCGATCTGGATGGTAAATCCGTATCGCTCTCGGATGATAAGTACAAAGGCAAAGTTGTCATCGTCGAAATTATCGGCACTTGGTGTCCCAACTGTACCGATCAAACTTCCTTCCTGGCCCCTTGGTTCAAGGCGAATAAAAACCGGGGCGTGGAGGCAATCGCTATTGGTTTCGAACAGAAAGACGATCTGGCCTATGCAAAGTATACGCTGGGTACGCTGAAAAAGAAGTACGGCATCGAGTACGATATTCTGTTCGGGGGTATCGCCGATAAGAAAGTAGCTTCCGATAAACTTCCCGCGCTCAATCAGATGATGGCCTTCCCAACTACGATTCTAATTGACCGGAAAGGCGAAGTACGTCAGATTCATACTGGCTACACGGGTGAAGTGACGGGTGATTACTTCAAAAACTACGTAGCGAAGTGGAATAAAGACCTCGACGAGTTGATCGCTGAACCTGTTCCTACTGCTTCGGTAGCTGGGAAGCCCAACAAGCAATCGGAAGAATAATCCTTTTCTGTTGTCTGCACTACGTTTCTCTATTAACCACCGGGTTAGGAAAGAACGTAGTGCAGTAACGTAGTAAAAGCCTACCCACCGTACACGGTATTTAATGTATTAAAATTTATGGTCACCGAAGCTCCTATTACCCAGCAACGTAGTGGTTGGAAAACCTACGAAAAAATCACGTTCTGGTCATTCTTTGCGTACGCTATCCTGACTGCGATTCCGTTTAATCCCAGTTTTTATCAGCAGGATTTTGGCAAAAGCTTTTCAACAACCGATTACCCGTGGCGCTATCTGGACGTACTGAGTCAGAACAACCCGTGGTTTTTTTTGAACGCCGATGGCAAAAATTATATCGGTTGGCTCATCACGTTGGCAGGCTGTTTTGTGCTGGGCACGATCTGGACAATTTTTGATCGAAACCGCAGAACTTACCGGACAGTAACGTACTGGTTTTTTACGCTGGTGCGCTACTCATTGGCGCTACGTATGTCCTGGTTTGCGATCGCTAAGGTGTTGCCTGTGCAGATGCCTTTTCCCACGATAAGTCAACTTAATACGCCCCTAGGCAATTTTACACCCGGAAAACTGTATTGGCTGACAACAGGTGTTTCGCCGATTTTTGAGGTTTTTGCTGGACTATTTGAGCTGGTAGCAACCATATTAGTTCTGTTTCGGGCGACAACGACGCTGGGTGCTTTGATGATGGTCGCTATTCTGGTACCGATCTGGTTTGTGAACATTGGTTACGACGCTGGAGTCGAGCTGACCAGTTTACACATTCTTTTATTGGCGCTTATCTTATTGGCACGCGATCGGCACCGATTCTATGATTTACTGATTCGCCATCGTCCCGCACTCATTCCTGAGATTGCCTTGCCCCATTTTAGTTATGGCTGGCAGGAAGTAGCTCGACTCGTGTTGAAAACAGGATTCATACTCGTCTTTTTGATCTACCGAGGGTATGAATATAGTCGGGTGTACGCAGCAGGAAAGACGTTCAAGCTCCCTATGACGGAAGGCATTGCTCAGTTTACAGGCTATTATGACGTATCATCCTTTGCGATAAATCATCAGCAGCATCCTTATTCCCCCAAGGATTCAGTACGTTGGCAAAACGTAGTATTTGAAAAATTTAATACGATTAGTATCGAGCGACCTGGGGCTGCTGCGCTCAATACCGAAAACAAGTCACGAACTACGGAGTATTATGGCAATGTTGGCCGCCTATATTATGGCTATGAAGTAGATACAGATGAACAAATCTTAACCCTCAGAAACAGAGTCGATACTGCTCAAAAAATCACATTGGCGTACAAACAGCCAACGTCCACGACGTTTGAACTCGCGGGAATTACTGAATCGAGGGACTCGTTACACGTAACCCTAACAAAAGTTGATAAACACTACCCATTGCAGGATAAGAAAGTAAGCTGGTTTAAATAGAAGACGCCATGAACAAAGTTGATCCTAATTACTTGCATAATACTCCTCAATCTAGATAGACTATTCACTAAAGCACTGAAAATCATTTTTTTACGTAATTATTTGGATAAATTAAAAAAGGCTATAACCTTTGCAGTCGATTTCCGGTTTATTAAAAAAAAGGGCAATTTTTAAAAGTCAGTTCGCTGGCTTATTTATTTTCCAAATAAATCTAGTTAATATATAGATTATAAATAGATTTTACCCAACATCCTAATTGAAAACGCTAACTAGTTGAGTCATGATTCTGGAAATGGTTAATGAATTAGGTGATATACGTGGTGTAGCTGTTAAAGATCGGCTGCCTGTCGAACGTGTAAAGCCTTTAGTTACTGGCGAATTAGCCCCCTTTTTCTCCTTGGTAAACACGTTGGATTCCTGGCAGGCGAGCCTGTTTTCAACTGATTTCTCGGATAAATCACTTTATCTACCAGATTTACTGGAAGTCGGACCAGTCGTCGTTAGTTTTTACTGCCCTTGCTGGGGAACATACGCTCGTCCTTTTTTATCTGCTTTAAAAGAACTGGCAACTAAACTTCAATCCATTAGTGGACAACTGGTGGTGTTTACAAATGAAAACCCCCGACTTTTAGCTCGCCAGGTTGACGTAGACAACATGCTATTAGCTTACGATGCTGGGAATGCGGTAGCTCGTCGGTTTGGTGTCTATTCAGAGAATGATCCAATCTGGGACCGGGTATCTGGTATCTCTGAGGATGTGTACGTACCGGCTATCTACACGATCAACCGTTTCCGGCAAATCCAATATCATTTTCTTGACGAAAACTTTGAGGGCTTTACGCAGTCAGAAGACCTTTTCTATGACCTGCAACGCTGAGCTTATAAATGATTAAACGTGAATGTACTTGCTAATTCTGCCAGCAACTTATGACTAAATTAGCCGGCAAAGTCGCATTTATAACGGGAGCTGCTCATGGACAAGGAAGGGCTGTTGCAATAGCATTAGCAAAAGAAGGAGCCAGCATTGTCGCTTTTGACGTAGCGAAACCGTTGAGTTATCCAGGCTATTCGCTCGGCTCCGAATCTGAGCTTGCCTCCTTACAACAGGAAATAGAAGCTCTAGACGCCTGGTGTCTGACAGTTACTGGCGACGTAAGAAACGATAAGGATGTAAGCTACGCTGTTGAACGGGCTATCGGTAATTTTGGCCGCATCGATATTCTGTTCAATAACGCCGGTATTTGCGCGTATGGTCTGGCGCATGAACTCCCCGAAGAGGAATGGAATGCCATGATCGACATCAATCTGAAAGGTCCCTGGCTGGTAGCTCGACGTATCATTCCCGTTATGATTCGGCAAAATTCGGGCGTTATTATCAATAATTCTTCAATTGCGGGTCTTCGGGGCATGAACCGTCTGAGCCATTATGCCGCATCGAAATGGGGGCTGGTTGGTCTAACCAAATCCTGGGCAATAGAGCTGGCTCCGCATAGTATCCGTGTAAATTCTATTCATCCTACTGGAGTTAACACACCCATGAATGATGGACTGGCCGAGCTGGAAGGAACGACCACACAGGAAATCGCCGAACGGTCTGCAGGAAATCTGCTGCCGGTGCCCTGGGTAGAGCCAGAAGACGTATCGGCGATGGTGCTCTACCTTGCTTCGGATGAGGCCCGCTACGTTACCGGTTCGCAGTTTGTCCTTGATGCAGGTCTATTAACCCGATAACATAGCGACTTTGAAATTCTATTCGAATGGAAGATACGTTATGTAATTAGCTGATCATGTACCAGATTGTCAATTATCGGAAAAGCAAATAGGCGATGCCTAACGTTATGAAAATATTGAACGTCTGGGCAATCAGGAATGCATAAAGGGGACGTCGATTGTCGGCGTTGAAAAGATCAGCGAAGCGTGTTTCCAGACCGATACTGGTGAACGCCAGCGCAAACCACAGCCCTTGTAAACTTTTCAAACTGCCTTTCACTACGTTCACTGTTTCCGGACTGATGACAAACGAAAACAGAAGCGAAGCTGCCAGAAATCCCAGAATGAATTTCGGGAAACGCTCCCAGATAACACCAAGTGTTGGTTTGCTGGTCTTGACAGTTTCCGACTGGTTTTTCGTATACGTCCAATAAACACTAATCGCAAAAGCTGCAACACCAAGCAGTACGTTCTGCGAAAACTTAACGATGGTGCTAATTTTCAAGGCTTCTTCGCCAGCTAGTGTTCCTGATGCAACCACAGCGCCCGTCGTATCTATAGTACCCCCTAGCCAGGCACCCGTAATAGCCGGTGAAAGCCCAAGTGCATTGGCTGCATAGGGCATAAATAGCATCATTGGAATGGCGGTAATTAACACCAGCGAAATAACGTAGGAGAGTTTTTTACCATCGCCCTGAATTGCCCCCGAGGTCGCAATGGCCGCTGATACGCCACAGATCGATACCGCCGACGCTAACATCATCGTAAGTTCATCATCAACTTTTAGTCGCTTGCTGATCCAGTATGCAAAATACCATACAGAGACAACCACCGCCAATGCCTGTATAAGTCCCAACGATCCAGCTTTCAGAATATCGCCGAAAATGACGGTCGTACCGAGCAGTACCAACCCAATTTTGACGAATAGTTCGGTAGATAATGCCCCTCGTAACCAGTCGGGTAAACGAAACAGATTTCCAACGGCTAATCCGATACTGAGGCTAAAAATGACGGCTTCGAGGTTGAGGCCTTTAAGCGTTTTATTACCTGACAGCAGCAACGCCAGCAACGTTAAAGCGAAAATAACCGGGAAACCAAGCAGGGTGGCACGTACTGAATTCGTGCCTGAACCATCACCTCTCAACCAGGTACCAAGTAAGGCTAATACGTAGGTAAAAAGGAACTGCTCGACAATGAGCAGGCCATTCTTCGACGTAAAAACACTGGTAAATAAGTCGTCGGTGCTGGCCCAGTCGAATTTGGGAGCGGGAATAATCAACCCACTCAAGGCCAGTGAAATACTCAGTAAACCAAGGACGACAACCGTCCAATCTTCCGTCAGAGCAAAGCGGGTTTTAGGCTTTGTGGCAACAACTGTTGACATAGTAATTATAGGTTAATTAAGTAAAGATTAACTACTGATTATTGGCTAGTTAAGGCAATCGGGACGGGCTTGCCAAAACCTTCGCGCAGAGCGACACGAGCCGCGTGATAGCCACACATGCCGTGAACGCCACCACCGGGAGGGGTGGCAGATGAACAAATAAAAACGCCTGGTTCTGATGTTTGATAGGGCGACAAGCCAATGACGGGTCGGGTATATAGTTGCCAGATATCAAGAATACCACCGTTAATATCACCCCCAACATAGTTTGGATTCCAGGCTTCAACTTGCGCCGTATTCATTGTATGGCGAGCCAGAATTCGGTCACGGAAACCCGGTGCAAAACGCTCGACCTGCCGTTCGATACGTTCAGTCATATCGATCGTCGAACCGTTTGGTACGTGGCAATAGGCCCACGCTGTCTGCTTACCTGCAGGAGCACGGGTGGGGTCGAACAGACTTTGCTGAGCCAGTAATACAAACGGCTGGTCAGGATGCTGTCCGTCGTAGGTTTGTTGTTCGGACCGGACAATTTCTTCGAACGTACCCCCTAAGTGAACTGTTCCGGCTGGCTGGCAGTCGGGAGCGGTGAACGGAATTGGCCCATCCAGCGCCCAATCGACTTTAAAAATACCGGGGCCATATCGGTAATGTTGCAATTGTTTCTGGTAAATCTGGTTGGATAGTCCACTCGTGAATTTATCATTCAGGATAGTCAGCAATTGCTTAGGCGTCAGATCGAACAGCACAACCCGCGATTTGGGCAGATCGGCCAGTGAACGAACCGGACGGTCAACCTCAATTTGGCCACCTAGCGATTTGAAGTAAGACGCCAAAGCATTCGCAATCGCCTGAGCGCCCCCTTTGGGCATCGGCCAGCCTTGTTTGTGCCCTATCGCCATCAATACCAAGGCAATCGCTGAAGTAGTTAGATTCGTGAGTGGTTGAATAGCGTGAGCGGCCATACCTGCCCAAAGCCCTCTCGCTTCAGGTGTTTTAAATCGATTGGCTATGGTCGTAGCGGGAAGCAGCGCATCCAGGCCAAACTGCGCCATATCGAGCGGATGGTTTGGAAAGCGCAAAGGTCCCAGCAAATCAACCGCCAGCGTTGGCCAATGCTGAATAATGGAGTCGAAAAGTTTATGGTACATGGTTTCGTCAGCCCCCAGCCTACGAGCAGTGTCTTCTACTGAGCCAACGAGCGTAGCTACGGTGCCGCTGTCGAGGGGATGCGCGGCTGCTATGGGTGGATAAATGAATTCCAAGCCGTGTTCGGCCAGAGGCAATTGCTGGAACAGAGGTGAGCCAGCCGCCATCGGATGGATGGCTGAACCCATATCGTGCACAAAACCGGGCAGAGTTAGCTCAGCCGAACGCGTACCTCCACCAACAACTGACTGCGCTTCCAGCACAATAACCGACAACCCAGCTCGGGCTAGTACAATAGCCGCGCTTAAACCGTTTGGTCCGGAACCAACTACAACTGCATCATAGGCAGGTAAACTGCTCGATTCTACCATATTATCGCAAGTTGTCAGGGCGATGCAGCACCCGCCCATCGGGTTTAAGTTGCCAGGCGGTTATCGGATTAAAATGGTAGCCCCCATTATCCGTACCACGGGCTTTGGCGAGTTGCGCAAAGGTTGGCTGAACGTAACCTGTTTCATCCGTTACGCGGCTCATGATTTCGGTTTCGGTACCGTTCCAATTCCAAACGTAGCGAAAGGCGGTGTGGGCTTTGTCCAGAATCGGGTCCTGAAGCGTAGCCAATTGCCAGGACTTACCTGCATCTGTGCTAACTTCGACACGTACCACCTTGCCCCGACCACTCCATGCCAATCCCCTAATTTCAATCCAGCCTTTTTCAACGGTCTTTGGGTAAGTCGGATACGTAATGATCGACCGGGCATCGATGTCGAAACTAAATTGACGGTATTTCCCGTCTTTGATTGGCTCGGTGTATTTCGAGGTCTCCTCGCGGGTCATAAACGGCTGGTCTGACAATTCAAGCCGACGTAGCCATTTGACGGACGTATTACCTTCCCAGCCAGACAGAAACAAACGTACCGGATATCCCTGTTCGGGACGTAACGCTTCGCCATTTTGGGCGTAAGCCACAATCGCATCGTCCCAGCCTTTTTTGACGGGAACGCTACGTGTCATAATAGCCGTGTCGGACCCTTCGGCCAGAAACCAGCTGGCGTTCGGTTTAACGCCGACCTCTCGAAACAGGGTCGAAAGTTTGACTCCCGTCCACTCGCTCTGGCTGGTCAGGCCGCAAATTTCCTGTGGACTTAAGGTTTCTTTACCACCGCGAAAATTACCCGAACATTCCAGAAAGGCGATCCGCGAAACTGATGGAAAACGTTTTAAATCCGCAACGGTAAACACCAACGGCTTATCGACCAGTCCATGAATCAGTAATTCGTGTTTAGCCGGATCAATGGCTGGTACGCCCGCATGGTGCCGCTCGAAATGCAGGTCGGACGGGGTAATAATTCCGTAAAAATCCTGCAATGGCGACCGAGACGAAATGTCGGACGGTTTTTTGACGACTTTTTCAAACGCAGATCGTGTCCCAACCTCTCCAGCTAACGTACCGATTTGTTTGGTCGGATCTTCAGGGAGCAGTTCGTTCAGCGATACGCCTTGCTGGATCGTTTTGCCCGATGCCGTTTGAACCAGTGCCACGGCGGCTGTAGCCGCGCCCCCAAGCATCGTCCGCCGGGAAATACGGTTCGTAAGCTGCTCTAGTTGAATGCGAATTTTCTTCATTTACTTAATTTCAGGTCCGCCTTTCCGGTCGTCGGGAACGAATAGTTTTTGTGCAGGCATCACCACGCGAGGGAGCGTCTGTGCATTGATGAGGGTTTTTTCGTCGATGATTCCATTTGCCTGTAACAAGTATGCCGTCAGGTGGTAAACTTCGTCGTTTGTGAGTGAGCCGGGCTGGCTAAACGGCATCGCCCGACGGATATAATCGAACACGGTTGTGGCATAAGGCCAATAATTGCCAATGGTTTTTTCCGGGCGTTTCCGGTCTGGATTGGTTGTGGTCACCAGCGAACCATTTGGGCCACCTACGGTACCGTGACAGGCTACGCATTTTGTCGCAAAAATCTGCCTGCCAATGGCAACTTGCCCCTGACCAGGCGGTAACCCTTTCCCATCAGGTCGAACGTCGATATCAAGCCGCGTTATTTCGGCTCCTGTAGCTGGTCGTCCGAAACCAAAGCGAGCAGGCAACGTATCAACTTTGGCAATGGATGAAGCAATATCTGCTTCGCCGTTTGTCTGGAAATGGCTAGCCAATGCAACAAACAGAAGTGTACTAGGCACCCAGAAACTATATCGATTCATATTGAAAATCAATGACTAATACGTACCGGCGATTAGCGCGCTCTTCGACAAGGCATAGGGTCGATCGATCCGGTCTAGTACTACGTATATCGAATCCTTATTTTCGTTGATGCCAGTCAGAATAACGTGTGATCCGTCAGAAATTCGATTTAAAGTCTTTCTATAATGGCCTTTCTCAGTCTTATAGATAAAGTACTACCATCCTTCGACAACGTAGCACTACGTTGTCGAAGGATGGCGATGGCTACTTAGCTGGTTCGTTGGGCCTGGCTGGTGCCTGGCTGATCACTTTACGTGCTTTCAGATCGAATTTCTGCCCTTTGCCAATGAAATAGAACGGTCCGCCGGTGCTATTTTGGCCCGATGGATATTTGGCGCTACTGGCAATTTGATTTGCTTCGTAAATACCGACGTAGGAGTTACCGATTACGTCGAACGTATTTTGCTGTACTACAATCGCCGTACTTTCGTCAATCGCGATACCCAATAATTCAGGGTGAGCTTTGATGACATCAACCAAATCGAACTGGCGATTCCGGCGTAGGAAATGTTGATCAATCGTTACGTTATGAATGAAATCGAGCCCCTGCGTGTGATCGCCCACCATGATTGAATTGCCTTTGGTATCGCCCCGCACCATAAACGAACCTAGAATCGTTGCGCCCGCCGACGTACCGCCAATCACCCCGCCCCGTTCCAGTACCGCTTTAAATTCTTTGTGAGACAAGGTGTTCAGGTACGAATCGGCCAGCCGCCAATGACGACCACCGACAAACCAGACGCCCGTAGCACTGCGTAGTGGCGCTACAAACGATTCCTGATTGGCAACCTTAGGATCACGCGTATGAAGAATGGTCAGATTCTTGACACCTAGCCCGCGCAACTGTTCCAGCTCACGCGGAGTGCGGGTAGCGGATGAATCCTCCCCTGCCGTTGGAATTACTACGATTTTGGCATTGGCAACTCCACCCGCCAGTTCAATGAATCGCCCCCAGATGTCGGGTGTAATGTTGCCGCCCCCAACGATCACCAGCGCCCCTTTTTCGGGCCCTACTGTTTGGGGCGTCTGTGCCTGAGTTAGGGCTGTAATTAATCCTAAAAATAGGAAGGTGAAAATGACTTGCTTTTTCATATCAGTAGTTTGGTTAGCATACAATAGCTGGATTGATACGTAGTAAGAGGTTAATAGCCTGGGTTTTGCGTCAGCGATTTGTCGGCTAAAATTTCGCTGTTTGGGACAGGCAATACGTATTTATTAGCATCAGTAATACCCAGTACAGTCGCTACACGACCCGTACGTACCAGATTGAACCAACGGTCAGTTTCAAAGGGAAACTCAACCTGACGCTCAGCTTCAATGGCCAACAGAAGGGCATCTTTAGTGGACGCTTGAGAAAGTGGTGACCCAGCCCGGTCGCGAACGGCGTTCAGGTCAGCCAGAGCCGTCGTTGTTTTGCCGAGTTGCGCGCGTGCCTCAGCTCGAATCAGATACAATTCCGACAACCGGATGATGTAAGCAGGATCGGTTCCCAGAGGAGTGCGGTAATAGAGTTTGCCGTACCACAGATTACCAGGAGGGGCCGTTTGAGCGATCAAGTCTTTACGGTTGCCGCCTACATTTGGATCGTTGAGCAACGTAACAAGGGCCGCATTAGGTGCCCATTCCCGCCGACCGCTCAATGCCGGGGGTAACCACCAGTTGTAATTCCCGTTCTTAAACGAATTGGTGTAGGCAACTTCGAAAATCGATTCAGTTGTAGCTGCAACATTATTCGCATAGAAGGCACTGTACGGTTTCGCTAACTTGTAATTCGTGGCATCGTCGATGATTTTGCTGGCGTAAGTTTCGGCCTGATCCCATTCCTGCCGATACAGATGATAGCGGGCACGTAACGCCCAGACCGTTTTCCTGGTTATTTTATTGCGGCTCGTGGTCGATCCCAGCAATGGTTCGGCAGCGGTCAAATCCTTCAGCACCTGCGCATACGTATCGGCTACACTGCTACGTGCAATTCCGGTATTGTCGGAAGGTGTACGAGTTGCCTTCAGAATCAACTGGACACCACCCCATCCCCGAACCAGATCGAAGTACGACAGCGCCCGAATCGCATACGCTTCACCCTGGATCTGGTTTTTACGATCAGCGGTTAGTTGCGGGTCGTTTAAGGCCGGAACCGTTTCGAGCAGATAGTTTGCCTGTAGAATCGTTCGGTAAATCGCCTGCCAGGCTGAACTTACGTAGCCATTGTCAGCAGTTAATTTTCGGGAGGTAATTTCCTGCGGAGCCGATTGAGAACCAGTCCATTGAATATCACCACCGGATAGATACGACAGCGATGGAAAGTTGGAACCGTAATAGCCATCGCTACCTAACCGATTATAGAGGCCATTGACGGCAGCTTCGGCAGTACTAGAATTTGTAATTGACTGCGACTCATCGACCTGTAGCTCGGGCTGCACATTTAAAAATCCCTGGCAGCCACTAAGTAAAACGATAAAAGGAATCAGTTTAAACGAATTTTTCATGATATCGGATAGTAGCTGGTTTGCAAACCAGCTACTGTTCTTTATGTTAGAGAGTCAGATTGAGGCCAAACTGTGCCGTGCGGGGCTGAGGGGGTGTACCCAGGTCGTAACCTTGCGTTGTCGGATTTCCTGTTACGTTTACCTCCGGATCGGGCCCTTGATAGTTGCTAAGCAGCCACAGATTGGAGCCGGAGTAATAAACACGTGCCGACGAAATACCAATTTTGCTTAGGATGGCTTTCGGAATCGTGTAGCCAAACACGACTGAATTAAGCCGGATAAACGACCCATCTTCTACAAAGCGACTGATAGGGCTTAGGTTGTAGTTGTTACCCAGGGTCGTTACGCGCGGAACATCCGTAATATCACCTGGCTTTTGCCAGCGAGTCAACTGGTTTTTGTTGATGGCCCGACGGTCGTCGCGCGTGCCTCCCGATTCATGGAAAAATCGGTTATTGTTGAAGACTTTACTACCAGAACTGAAATTGAAGAAGACTGATAGGTCAAATCCTTTGTAGGCGAAGGTATTGTTCAAGCCACCAAAAAATTTCGGTAGAGCACTGCCGTAGTATTGCTTGTCTGCGACGGTAATCTGTCCGTCTTTATTCACATCCTCATAGACAGCATCGCCCGTTTTCGGATCGACGTATAGCTGTTTATATACGAAGAAGGCATGGAAGGGCTGACCCTGTGCCATGCGTTCGGTAGCGTAGCTGGCATCCACCGGAATGGAAAGTCGCTCGATGCGGTTTACGTTGGTCGCGATATTAAAGCTAGTGTTCCACTGGAAGCCGTTTTTGCTTATGTTCAGCGAGTTGATCGCAAACTCAAGTCCGCGGTTACTGATTTCGCCGTCGTTGCGGTAGATGCTGGCAAATCCTGAACTCTGCGCCAGTGGCACCTGAAGCAGCAAATCATAGGTGTACTTCGAATAAGCATTGATTTCAAGCCCAATCCGGTTATTGAGCAAGCCCACATTTAAGCCAACATTCGTTTGCCGGGTGGTTTCCCATTTCAATTCTGGATTAGCCAGTTGCACGGGTACTGTTCCTGGATTGTCCAGGTAGTTGTATCCCCCGCCCCAGAGCCCGCGCGATGCGTAATTGTCAATACCGTTCTGATTTCCGGTCCAACCGACGCTGGCCCGAATTTTCAGGTCGCTCAGGAACGTAGCATTCTGAAGAAACTTCTCCTGTTTCAATTGCCATGCTACCCCAGCCGATGGGAAATATCCCCAGCGATGCCCATCCGCAAACTTCGACGATGCATCGGCTCGAAGGCTAGCTTCGAAAAAGTACTTCCGGGCAAAGTTGTAATCGACCCGTCCGAAGAAGGAAGCTAGGTTATATTGGTTGCGATTTGACGACGACGTAGTGACCGATGCCGACGCGATCTGCTTGAAAGCATCCGATGGGAAATTCGTTCCTTGTGCTAACGTCTGAGTCGATACGTTGCCCTGGAACGTATTACCCAATAATGCGCCGAAATTGTGCTGCGTACCGAACGTCTGCCGATAAGAAAGCGTCTGTTCGTTGATCCAGATCGTGTTTTTGCTTACGCTCGATGTCGCTAACCCTTTACTGGCACTTCCCCGGTTGGTGAGTGTGTTCCAGTATTCATATTCATTGTAGTCGTTGTAATCAATGCTCCAGCTACTACGAAATTTCAAGCCGCTCAGAATGTCATATTCGCCGTAAATATTACCGATATAGCGTGTACTGGTCGAGTGCATATCGGTGTTGTTGATCAGTACGTCGAGGTTGTCAAATCCAGCCCACTTGCCATACGTACCGTCCATATTGAACTTGGGCAGATACGTTGGCGTATGTAGCGCGGCCTGAAGAATACCCCCTTGCGGTCCGTCGCCGACGCGGGCGTTGGTTCGGTTCGATTGCGAAAAGATGTTGCTCGTACCAATACGAATCTTATCTATAATATCCTGATCCAGATTGAGTTTAAAGCTGGCCCGTGAAAAGTCGTTGGTACGTAACGTAGCTTGCTGACTGGTATAACCACCGCCTAAATAAAACCGCGTTTGCTTGGTACCCCCCGATACTGCTACGTCGTAATTCCGTAAAGCGCCCGCCCGGAAAATGTCCTGCAATCGATCATAAGTAGGTTGTTCTTCAGGAAGCCCACGTCCCCCTTCAGAAACCGGTCGGAAAGGGCGCGTACTTACTGGTTTTCCGTCGTTGATCCAGGCTTCGTTGATGATCGTGGCGTGTTCAGGCCCTGTCACCAGATCCCAAAGTTTAGGCGCCCAGGCTTGGCCCGCCGACGCATTGAGGGTTACTTTCGTTTTGCTGTTATAATTACCTCGTTTGGTTGTAATCAGGACAACACCATTAGCTGCCCGCGCTCCATAAATAGCCGTTGCTTCAGCATCTTTCAGGATTGAAATAGATTCAATATCTGCGGGATTAATATCAGCCAGGGGATTATTGGATTGTCCCTGCGTTGTGATTTTTTGTAGTGACTGGTTATTGACAAATACGCCGTCGACAACGTAGAGTGGATCGTTGCTAGCATTAATAGATGTCGTACCTCGAATGCGGAAGAAAATTCCATCTCCAGGTACGCCTGTATTGGCCGCCACCTGTACACCGGCTGCCCGACCTTGCAACTGTTGATCGAAACTAGCTACAGGACGATTTTTGATTTCATCAGCATTGACCTGGCTGACAGAGCCAACTAAGTTTTTACGATCCTGCGTACCGTAGCCGACCACAACAACTTCACTTAGCTGAGATGCTGATTCCTGCAATGTGATGTTAAGCGTGCTGGTCGAGCTAATTTTTACAGGGATAGTCTGGTAGCCAATAGCCGAAACGACCACCTCGTCACCAACTTGTGCTTCTAAGGAAAAGCGACCTTCTGCATCAGTAGTGGCGCCTTTTGTTTGATTTTTTAGAACGACGTTTGCGCCCGGAAGCGGGTCACCAGTGTTAGCCCGAACGATACCTGACAGACGAGATGCAGTCGATTGGGCTAATAATCCTCCGCAGGAAAGCAGCCAGATTACTCCTGCAAATAAAAGTTTTTGCATTACTTTGTTTTGGTTACGTGAAAAAAAGAGGCCGGTCCGACGCTTCGGTTGCCAGAGCCTTATTGTTAGCCAGCCGAAACGGTTGCCGCCATTTCGGCTTTTTTCTTCATGCCAATCCCATTGCCGTGGGGTTTAGCACTGCTTTTACTATTTGCTGTAATCACTCATGAAATTCTTGCAAACTGCGATTCCCTGAACCGAGCGAAGTCGCTGAGTCAGGTTATACATAGGTTGTATTCCATGCTGGATTTGAATCGTTAGTACACCCATCGCCTGTATACCGTCGGCCTCAAAGGCGAGCGTACGAATAAGAAAGGAATCATCCTGAGGAACGGAATCAGCGATGTCACTAACGAAATTCGGGCGATCAAAACCGGCGATACGATACGTCACGCGTACTGTCGGCTCGTAACGCGTTTGTTGTGAAACTTGGTGTGATAAAGACATGATTCGATTCAAGAGCGAGTAAGATTGATGCAGTGTAGTTGATTAATTCTATTGATTTTATAGTTTAATAATCGCATGTTTGCCATGCATATTCACCATCCAGTTATCGCCAACCTATACGTACTGATAACTACTAATTAGACGACTAATTACCTTTATTAGTGAGCAGTTATTGGACACATTATGAACAGTCGTGTTAATGAATAGACAAAGGTGAATAGCCAAATTTATTTTTACAAGTAAAAGGTAGTAAAATGATTCTCAATAGATTACGTAAAAGTCTATCGGGAATTAGGAGTATGTGATGGGCGCAATAAGTTAAAATACTCAACTTCAGACAGGAGTTTACTCACTGAGTTTTAGAGCATGAACAATGTAGCCAGTTGGCTTTCTGCACATTGAGCGTTTATTGCCTGGAGGCCCTGCTAACCATAATTCAAGCAACTAATCGTAGCATTATTAGATTGAGACATGGCATTTCCTAGAGATGAAAATATATATTCTCTATAGATATAGAAGATTATGAAGGAATCAATTCTATATTTGAACCAGAATCTGAATTCGTCATTCACTGATCCCTATAATTAGAAGAGCTAATGATTTCAAAGAAAGCCAAATACGCCATAAAAGCGCTGAAGGTACTTACAGAGGAATATCGCAAAGGCCCCATTTTAATTGCAACAATTTCCGCTAGAGAAAACATACCGAAAAAATTCCTGGAAGCGATTCTGCTGGAATTGCGCAATCATGGCATTCTGCAGAGTCAAAAAGGAAAAGGGGGAGGTTACCTCTTACGGGTTGGACCTGAGCGGGTGAATCTAGCCCAGGTTGTTCGTATCATCGACGGGCCCATTGCGCCGACGCCCTGCGTTTCCTTAAACTTTTACGTACGATGCGACGATTGCGCCGATGAGGAAATCTGTGCCATTCGGCCAATCATGGAACGGGTTCGGGACGCTAATCTGTCAGTTTACGAAACGACTACGTTAGAAATGATGGCACAACCAGTTAGTGTTTAACTAAGCCATAAGCTACGTGACTAATTGCCATTAAACCAATATGCATAAGCTCTCCTGTTTGCTGCTATTTCTCAGTATCACTTCCGTAACGAGTGCGCAATCACCCGTTAGTGTGCGCGAAAAGCCTGTTACTCAATTATCACTGAATGAAAATCCTTATGGTCCACCAGCGGGAGTTAATCAGGCAATTGAGCAGGAACTGAGAAAATTAGCACGGTATACAGATGATGCAGGAGCGGAATTGATTGCGTCTATTGCCCGGAAAGAAGGTGTTGAGCCTACTCAGATAATACCTGGTGAAATTCTCGAACAGCTCGGTTTACTTCTCGGAATTAAAGGCGGGAAAGGAGAGTTTATTTACTCGGTGCCCGGTTATCCAGTCTTGGTCAACGCGGCTGCTAAAGTGGGTGGGAGCGTCGTGGCTGTTCCTTTAAATCAACAGAAAACGAATGATCTGCCCGCCATTGCGGCTCGGATTAGCGAGAAAACACAGGCCATCTTTCTGGTCAATCCGCATAATCCATCCGGTACCGTTAACGATAGAGAAGCCTTTCACCGCTTTTTGCATGAAGCCTCTCAGCGAGCGTTAATCATTGTTGACGAGGCCTATCTTGAGTTTACTGACGATTTTAACGATCGAACCGCCTTAACTAATCTCCGACAGGGTGATAATGTAATGGTATTCCGAACATTTGCCAAAGCGTACGGGATGGCTGGTCTTGCCCTCGGTTATGCTGTGGTTCCTAAGTCGTTAGGTTCCTACTTACAGGCTCAGGGTTTAGGCAATGTACACGACTTGAATCGGTTGTCGGTCGTGGCTGCGCTGGCAGCTTTAAACGACACTACGTTCATTCCTAAGGTCCAGCGGGCGATTACTGCCGAGCGAAATAAGTGGAATTCGCTACTTGATAAGCTGAGTATTCCACATACCGATTCGCAAGCCAACTTTATTTATTAGGACTTTCGCAGATCATGCGAATTTGATAACTGGCTGAGCCAGTTGAGCACGCAAATAATCACTTAACAAGCCTT
>NZ_JACWZY010000005.1 GCF_014699005.1 Spirosoma profusum | reverse complement strand
ATGGGGAAGTCGGTGATCTGCATGTCGAGATGGTCCTGCCGTTTGGGGAACATGCGGACCATCTGGTTGGGCAGGTGGACGACGGGTCGATTGGTGTTGAGCAGTGGTGCTACGTTCCCAATCGTCGGGTCGATGTAGTTTAATACGTCCGTTGAGTTACCGGTTTTTTTCTGTCCAAAGCCAACCTGAATTCCGACCAGAAGCATGAACAGGCTGATTACCAGACTGATATTTTGTTTCATCATATCAATTGAATGTGGAGAAATCTTTGATTATGAGGTTTTTTGTCATGCTGAGGCACGAAGCATCTTAAAGCCTCCTAACCTGAGAACAAGGAAACCATAAGATGCTTCCTTCGTCAGCATGACAAAAAAATAACCATTAATTATACCCCGGATTTTGAGGCAAAACCGAAGGATTGTTGATAATCTGTATTTCGACCAGCGGAATCGGGAAAACGGCGTTGTGCGCTTTGTAGCCAAGTGGTGTCATCACAGTTGACAGCCGATCCGTTCGGGCTAAGTCAAACCAGCGCACGCCTTCCATCGACAATTCATAAACTCGCTCATCGTAAATTTTGCTACGTAGCTGGTCTTTGGTCATCATGGTGTACACTGGCATTTTGGCGCGGGTACGCACCTGATTCAGATACGTTAATGCCGCATCCGTTTTGCCATTTTCGTTTAGTGCTTCGGCCAGCATCAGCAACACGTCGGCATAACGTATCACTTTCCAGTTTACTTTACTGTCGTTCAGGGTGTTGGTGATCGCTAAATATTTTTTGGTGAACGTAGCAATCTGTAAAAAGCCCTGAAACACGCCGTTATTATCAGTATATCCTTTCGCAACCGTTACGTCACGCCGGAGGTCTTTTGCATCGAACATGTCGAACAGTGCGAGCGTTGGGGTATTTTGCTCACCAGCTCCGCCTTTGATTCCGTAAAACGTTTCAGCGAGTGAGTTCGCTGATTTAGGTAAAAATTTGTTGGAATAGCCACTGCCTGCACCCAGATTGCCGTCCTGATATTCAATATCGAAGATGTATTCATTGTGGTGCTCGTCTTTCGAATAATCGAACAGATCAGCGTAGTTGGCCAATAACGAATAACCCAGGGTTGTTACTTCCTGTAATTTCGCTTCTGCCTTCACAAAGTCCTTGCGCGTCATGTACACCCGCCCCAGAATGGCTTTAGCCGCTCCTTTCGTGACCCGGCCAACATCGGCCCCCGTATATTTAGTTGGTAGTTT
Source organism: Spirosoma profusum (assembly GCF_014699005.1). Taxonomy (GTDB): domain Bacteria; phylum Bacteroidota; class Bacteroidia; order Cytophagales; family Spirosomataceae; genus Spirosoma; species Spirosoma profusum. Next base: position 321,999 of record NZ_JACWZY010000005.1, on the reverse strand, counting down.
GGCTTCGGCGTCCAGTAAATCCTTGATAATGACTTCGTCGTAGATCTTGTCGACTTTTTCACGCGTCTTTGTGTAGCCTTCCTCAATCGTTGTGGGCTTGGTATTCAACGGTACGTCACCAAAGATGCGGACCAGATCGAAATAGGCGAATGCGCGCAAAAACTTAGCCTCCGCTACGTGTCGATCTTTATTTATCACAACGGCTGGATCGGCTCCTTCGATGCTCGATAAAACCAGATTGGCCCGATTGATCGCACTGTAATAATTTCGCCAGGTGGAGATCATCAAATTGGCATCACTGTTCATATTGAATTTATCGACCGACACCAGAAAGGCATCATTGCCCAGCGCGTGCCACGAGCCATCGGACCGCAGATCACCGAATATCCAGAAATCCTGGTACTGGTTCCGGAGCGAACTGTAAATACCGACAACAGCATCCTGAAAATCTTTGTCCGTTTTATAGACCGCATCGACGCTGACCGTCGAAATGGGATTCAATTCAATAAAGCTTTTCTGGCACGACGTAGTGAACAGACCTACCAGAATTGTTATGCAAAATATCTTTTTCATGTCTTTCCTGTTTACGGGTTCACTACGTTAAAAACCGACATTTAAACCAACCATGATGCTTTTCTGCAAGGGATAATCGTTGGCTTCGACGCCCGGTTGCAGAGGGTTTTCTGTGGTGCTTGACTCCGGGTTAAACGCCGTGTATTTCGTGAAAATGAAAGGATTATTTGCGTTCATATATACCCGAAGCGAACCGAGTTTTAACCGCTGCGTAATGGCGCTTGGTACTACGTATGCCAGCGTGATGTTGTTGACCCGCAGATACGTACCAGTGTCCAGAAAGAGCTGACTGGGCAGTCGAACCCCACCAGTGGGCGTATCGTTGGGCCGGGGCGTTTTTCCGTCGCCGGGGTCCTGCTCCGATTTCCAGTAGTTGTTGCTGAAAGCGTACCCCCGAACGCGAGCCCGACCACTGTTGCCACCACCCCGCGACGTATTGTAAATCATATTTCCCTGCGAGCCTTGCAGACTAACGCTTAAACTCAGGTTTTTAAAGGAAACGCGATTGGTCATACCGTAAAAAAAGTCGGGATAAGGCGAGCCCATAATCGTTTTGTCGGCGTTGGTAATGACGCCATCGCCATCGATATCGACAAATCGCACATCGCCCACGCGCGAGCGATCACTACCGCCCGGATTGTAAATCGGTCCTTTGTCTAATTCAGCCTGGGTCTTAAAAATACCGTCGACTTTCCAGCCAAAAAACATACCAATCGGTTGCCCAATCATGGTGACACTATTACCTGAGTAAATAGGATCGCCCTGTGGCCCCAGTTTGATGACTTTATTGCGATACGTCGACAGGTTCAGGTCGGTTGTCCATTTGATTTTTCGATCCACATTGACGGTGTTGACTACAAACTCCCAACCCGTATTTTGTACTTCACCAATGTTCTGCAGGGCCGTACTGAATCCGGTGTTATTCGGGATATTCACGTTCAGCAACAGGTCGGTGTTACGGGTCTGGAAATGGTCGATGGAGAGGTTGAGTCGGCTGTTGAAAAAGCTGGCATCAACACCCATATTGACGGATTTTTGTTTTTCCCAGGTCAGGTTTGGGTTTGCAATCCGACCAGGTGCAATGGCCGTTGCTACGCTATTGCCGAGGCCGTAGTTTTCGTAGTTGACGGTAGCGTATTGGTCGTAATTGCCAATATTATTGTTGCCCGTTTCACCATAACTGAGCCGTAATTTGAGTTCGTTGATATTCCGGATATTTTTCAGGAAATTTTCATCCGAAACACGCCACGCCAGCGCTGCCGAAGGAAACAGACCGTATTTATTATTCGCTCCAAAACGCGACGATCCATCGGTACGAATCGAAGCTGTTACGTAGTATTTGCTGTTGTAATTGTAATTTACCCGAGCCAGATATGACAGCAAAGACCACTCGTAGATCGAAGCCGTACCGTTGCTGATCAGCCCGCCCACGGCGCTTAGCGTAGGCACCAGGTTGTTAGGGAATCTATTGCTACTCATTGTGCTAATCTCTCCGCGCTCTTTCTGAACGGTATAACCAGCCAGCCCCGTAATCGAATGTTTGTCGAAGTTTTTGTTATAGTTAAGCGTGTACTCCGTAAGCCAGTTGGTAATCATAGACGCATTATCAGACCCTGTCGGAAGCTCGTTGGCAAAGTAGGGTCGCTGGGGTCGGAAATACATCCCCTTGTTATTCAGGACACTTCCGCCGATCAGAACACTGAATTTTAAATCATTGATGATCTGATAGTCGATGCCGACGTTACCCAGCAAACGCAGGTTCTTCTGGGACGTAATGGTTTCCTGCGCAACGGCTAATGGGTTGTAGATATCCGCCATATCGCCCAGGCCGGCATAATTGAAATAGCTGCCGTCCGGATTCAGCAGGGGCCGGAAATTATGGACCTGTAACGTAGAAGCCACAATACCCAACGTAGCAGCCGTACCACCGCTCACACCTGTGGATGGAAGTGAACGTAGATCTGTATACGACGGATTGACGCTAACGCGCATCGACAGTCGTTTCGACAGTTGCGCATCGATGTTGGTACGTAGCGAATAGCGCTTGAAACCACTGTTGATAATGATCCCATCCTGGTTGAAATACTCTCCACTTACGGCGTATTTGATGTTTTCGGAACCGCCCGTTGCCGATAACTGAATCTGGCTTTGGGGAGCCGTTATCAAGACTTTATCGAGTGAGTTTACGTCGGTCGTGTTACGTCCCTGCAATACGTCCATAATAATCTGAGGAACCGGCGTAGCCCAGCCTGTTGGCGGTCCTGTTACGTCCCGACCAGCATCCAGGTTCTTGTTGCGCATACCATCGTAGAAGAATTGAGCCTGCTCGACTGAATTTTTCATGATGGGCACTTTCAAAACACTTTGCCAGCCGTAATACGTATCCAGGGAAATAGTTGCCTTGCCGGATTTGCCCCGTTTGGTGGTAATAATTACTACGCCATTCGAACCGCGCGACCCGTAAATAGCTGTAGCTGAGGCATCTTTCAGAATGTCCAGTGTTTCGATGTCATTAGGGTTGATAGTCTGAATGTTATCTGTCGGGAAGCCATCCACTACGTATAAAGGACTTGCTCCCGCCGAAATGCTCCCAATACCACGAACGCGGATTTGCGGAGCCGCGCCCGGTTCGCCTGAAACCGTTTTTACCTGCACCCCAGCCACGCGACCAGCTAGTCCCTGTTCAATACGAGTTACGCCCAGATCTTTTACTTCCTTCGCGCTGATGACGCCTACCGAACCCGTTAAGTCTTTCTTCTTAACTGTTCCATAACCTACTACAATTATCTCTTCAAGTGTCTTATTGTCAGTTGATAACGTAACATCTACAATGGTTCGATTGCCAACCGCAACCTCCTGAGCCAGATACCCCACGTAGCTAAAAATAAGCACGGCAGATTCATTCGGGATATCCAGCCTATACTTTCCCTCAGCATCGGACGTAGCGCCCCGTTGCGACCCTTTCACGACGATGCTCACCCCCGGCAAACTCTCCCCTTTTTCGTCAGTTACCCTCCCCTGGACCGGAATATCGGCTAGCCTGTTGTCCAGCGGCATTCTTGGTTCAATCAGCGACGACTCCCGCCTATCAGACTCAGGTTCAGGTTTCTCGATTACGTCGGGTGCGGTTACAGTCTCCGGAGCACCGTTCGTTTCAATTTTCCCGGACGTCCCTCTTGTCATAACCACATAGCCCCCGTTCTTAACTTTCTTATAACGAAGTCCCAATGGTTTCAAAATGGTACTCAGGTTCTGTTCAATACCCATATTGAAGTTGACGGTATTGCCCATCACAAACAGCCCTTCGATGTTCCGATCAAAAAATAGAATGTCAGTTGAATAGTATTCCTGAAGTTTCTTCAGCACATCTTTCAACTTCTGGGGCGAAGCTTTCCACGATTTCTCTCGCTGAGGAAGTTGCTGTGCTTTGGCCAGTACTTGCGAAAATCCGGGCCGTACTCCTCCCAGCACCACTCCAAGCAGAAGCAGTATGCGTACTAGTTTTTTCATAGTTAAGGGGTTCTCGTTAATGATTCATGGATCAGTTTCTTCAAGGGTCAATACAACTACGCCAATCCTCAATACTGCTTCACTGGCGAGTCTTGTTCCGCTGTAATCTCAGGACATATTCCCTGGATATGCTCTTTGTACTTACGTGTAATCCAGTAACGGCCAATTCAAGCCGTTCTATTACAAAGACGATTAAGCGCCAAATAACACTTAGTCTATTTGTACTTATTTTTTCAAAAATTGAATTTAACGACGCAGAATAAGGATTCTGCTCCAGGGCGAACGCCAAAAACGTAGCAACCACTACGTAGCGTAGCGGATCTCCTAATGACGTAGCACTATATAGTGGCTTATATACAATGTATTACAGCATGCGTCCTTCTTTGGCGTATTCCCGCTCGATGCCTTTCTGAAGGTTTTTTAATGTAATAACTTTCGTATTGTCGGCCAGAGCCTGCAAACAGCAGTAGTGCGCTACGTTGGTGATGCTGGAACCGCTCAGTTCGTAGGTGGCCGCAATACGCTCAGGCTGGATGGAATCTTCCAGCGCTACCTGAACAGGAAATGCGTTTTGCCAGAGTTTGCTACGTTCAGCGGTGCCGGGCATGGGGAAATAAATGACCGACTGAAACCGGCGTAAAAAGGCTTCGTCGATGTTAGCTTTGAAATTGGACGCCAGAATCACGATACCCGGATAACTCTCCACCCGTTGTAGCAGATAAGACGCTTCCTGATTGGCGTATTTGTCGTGGGCATCTTTTACGTTGGTGCGTTTGCTGAAAATGGCGTCGGCTTCGTCGAAGAAGAGTATCCAGTTTTTGTGTTGGGCCTTATCGAACAGACTGGATAGATTCTTCTCAGTTTCGCCAATGTATTTAGACACCACCGCCGATAAATCGACCCGAAACACAGGCCGGTTTGTGAACTTGCCCAGTAACGTAACGGTAAGCGTCTTGCCAGTTCCGGGAGGGCCGTGGAATAATGCCCGATAGCCCGGTTTTAGCTGCCGATGCATGCCCCATTCCTGCATTAGTACGTCGTTATATTGAATCCAGGTTTCGAGTTCGCGAATCTGGCGCAACGTAGCGGCATTCAACACCAGATCACTCCATGCCATTTCGGTTGTCAGCAGTTCGGCCGGAAATTCAGAACTGAACGATTCCACGTAATTCGTTCGGAACAGTACGTTATACAGGAAATCGGTATCGATTAATAGTCGACCGCTCATGGGTGGCTCCCCGCCTTTCAGGGTTTCGAGCCGAAGAATGCCATTGGCTGCGAATAAATGTGTTCGGCTGAACAATTTCTGCAACTCGATACGTCGGCTCAGATCATCGCCCGCCAGAATAAAAAGGGCCGTGTCGCCTGTGGGCAGAATACCCCGGTGATTGGTGCCCTTCACGCCACCTAACTCTATGAAGTCGCCACCCTGCGGCAGGTATTTATTCAGGCAGTTTGTGAGTAGTGCTGGCCGAAGATGAGGCATTAACGCCAGCATCAGCACTATAAACTCTTCCGCCGACAGGTTTTGATCGATGACGAACGTAGCGAGCAGCGAGTTTCCGTCAAAAATTGGCGAGGTTGGAAGTTGAAATGCGGGAGTACGCCCAAAGTAAACATTGAGCCGTTCGCAGATGTAGGCTTCCAGGTAGTCGAGACCCGCCTGTAAAACGGGTATCGATGACGTCGGCGGTTGATAGTTAGACATAAGGCAGGTTTGTGGACGTAGTGGTTACGAACGGGAACGTAGCTGGAAGGGAGGAGTTCCGGCAGGTAGGCCCGCGTTGATTAAACGCATCAGCCGCGACAGGTGCCGAGTTTCAACAACCGTTGAACCGGATCCCATCAGACTGGGAACATCGTAGCCACCTCTTGCTCCGATGGCTGGCCGAGCCGCTCCACGAATCCCCTCAACCGTAGACGCCATCATATCCTCAGGACTGAGCGTAATACCGGCGTTACGTACCTCCTGATAACTACCCGGCAGGTTGTACTCGTCTGATGCGCCCAGAATATGCCCGAATTCGTGAGCCACAGTCCGGTCCGATACGTTCAGGAACCAGCAGGTCTGTTCAGATCGGCCCGGTTCGGTTGATGGGCTACATCGCTGTGTTTTATCGGTCATTACCCGAATGCTCATCGCCTGTGGATCGGGTTCGCTCAGGAATAAAGGTACAAAAACCACATTTAACGTATTGACGCCATTCGTGGCCGCAAACTTGTTGTTCCAGGCGTTGGTCATGGCCCGCTGCCAGCGGTCATACACATCGGTGTTGTCCCCAAGGAAGTAAAAACCCTGGCCACTATTTCCGTCCATAAATCGGATACGTACGATTACGCGCAGGTCGTTACCCGAAATATAACTGTTGGCCGATATCGTGCCGGTCATCGTGCTCAGGGCATAGTTGCCAGCCGCGTTTTTTTCATAATGCACCTCATCATACGTAGCATCGTGCCGCTGGCTGATACCTACATCGCTGCGGTGGTCGATGAGACGTAGCATTTCGGGGAGGAGCGCATTTCCGTTAAACTCATGCGCCAGCGCCCGACGTAGCATTTCGTAGAATCGGGCGTCGGTTTGCTGGAGAACGATCATACTGAGCAGATCGACTACCAGCCGGGCATCGCCCATAAACATCGCCATGCTCAGGCGTGTATAGGGTTCGTTTTGTCGATTGTTGAAGAACAAAATCGAGAAGACCGTCCAGAGCGACCGACCCCGGAAGGTTCGGCCAATTTCGTTGAAGAACGTATCACTATAGGCTAATTGGGTAGCCTGCGAGGCCGATAATCCCCGCAAACGACTTAGGAACGTAACGGAGTCGGCACGACCGGGTCGACGGAAAGATTCCAGTACGAAATCGATCAGTTCCTGCTGTTCGCGAAAGGCTTCCTCCCAATCTTCATCGGTCATTTCGTAAAGCTCCGTTGGAGGGGGAACGGTCGTATCTTGCGGGGCCTCCTGTCGCTGAATCTGTCGCTGAACTGCCCCGCTCTGCTGCACGACGTGAGTCAGTTCGTGGGCCAATAATTTTTGCCCACCCGAAGAAGACGTATCGAACCGACCATCGTCGAAATAAATGTCCTTTCCATATGTAAAGGCATGGGCATTTAACTGACGACTCAGCATTACAGCCTGATTGTCAATATGTACACGCACCCCGCCAAAGTCAGTTCCAAACGCCCCTTCCATCTGCTGACGAGTACCGCCAGGCAACACGGAACCCTGCCCGGCCTGATTATCCAGTTGACTCTTTAGCGCGTATGTACCAGATGGAGACGTAGCAGTCGACTGCTCTTGCCGCTGTACGGTTTTCTCCTCTTCCTCGCATTCGGCACATTTGCGCTGGATGGCGGGCGGTACGAACGTAGCACTGGGCAATACGTCGGCTGTGCTGTCACCAGTCACCCGCTCGGCTACGGCATCGGCTTCACGTTCAGAGGCATCGCCCGGCTGGCTCACCGTCAGTGCCGATTTGGCCGCTATGAATGGTACGTTGGTGTGGACTGGTTCCGGTTTATGTAATACCCTATTTTTCATGATTTGCCGAGTTTGCGTTAAAAGCCAGTGTCTGTAAATAAAGCCATTATCGGTTCATCATCCTGCATCAACTTGTTGAACGACAAGCCCGTGAACGTATCGAGCCAGGTTAATAACTGCGTTTCAACCGACGTAGCGTCAGGCGCGAAATCACCTTCCTGCACAATCACCTCGCCACTGAGCTGACTGAAATGCGTGATACGTTCGCCATTCCGAAAATGGGCCAGACCGTAGCTGTTGGTGATGCCGTCGAGGTAAAACACTACGTTCTCGATCTCGCGACTAAGCACCATCAGGCGGTGATCAGCAGGGTAATACGTATCGGCGTCGTAGCTGTGGTCATACGGTAATACATTGTCGTGCATCAGTGCTACGTTGTCAATCAGTCCAATCGCTGTTGGTTCGAACGTACTACTGACAGTGACCGAAAACCGCGCGCGTTCGTAGCAAAACCGCTTGTGAACATCCAGCCGGTTGAGTGCCAGAACGGGGTCGCCGTTGAAGCTGTGTTTGAGATAGATGCCGCCAAATTTCCAGGCCATGCGTTACGTAGCGTTTATTGCGGGACTAATTTCTGTTCTTCGAGCAATTGATAAACGGCTTTGCTCGGATCTTTGGCAAACAGGGCGTCAACCTCCGGGTTTTCAAAAAACTTGAGTTGTTTACGCAGGGTAGGGTCCTGCAACAGCGGATAGATAGACTCCTGATTCGAAGTAAGTTTGCCCGCTATTGATTTCATTTCAATAATTAACATTTCTCCATCTTTTACGGCTACCAGATCGGCCTTGGCGTAGCGAATACCGTCGAAGATTTTCACTTCGCGGAAAACTTTGTAGCCGTTAGCTTCGAGCCAGCGCATGTGCACGAGTGTCCAGAGTTCGCCACGTATCAGGTTTTTGATCGAACGCGATACGGCCGTATTTTCAATTGTACTGATAAGTACCTTCCAGCGCGTGTAATCAACGGTTTTACCCGCCAAGGTACCATCGGCCAGGGCGATACCCCGCCCTTTTTTGATGACCTGTGCATAGGCCGCACTACCTGCCCCGTCGGCCCCTTTCAAAAACTTATCGGGCAGGGTAATTGGCGCATCTTTCGCAAGGGTGTCGGTAATATCCCAGACCTTCTGCGCCGTTGCCTGATACCCATTTGCGGAGTTAGCCATAGCTTTCGCTACGTCGTCGGCAAACGATTTCGACCGGGCAATAGCGTCCAGAGCCTCCTGCATGGTCATGGTGCCGGTGTGTCCTTCCAGAATCTGTATCAGTCTGGGAAGATCGGCCTGGGCGCTCGTACCAGCCTGTTTCGCCAGACTGATCCATTCGGCTTTGGTGCCCTTCACCTTCTGGGTAACGAAGAACAGGTTACTGACAAACTCGACCTGATCGCGATTTATCAGTCGAATATCGCGTAACTCATTCAGTGTGAAATGATTCAGCAGTACGTCGGTTTTGTGCAGACCGGGGTATTTTAAGACTCCCAGTAGCTTGTCCAGTTCAGATGGGTTCGTGTGTGAGACAATCTCATCGACCAGAAACTCGGCCGTTTTGAAGAGACTTTTGTCGCTGCTTTCCAGGCCCGTCAATATTTTGTTAAGGTTATTTAATTTCAGCATCCGACTCATGCTGTCGAGCAGGTTTTCGACCCGTGTGCTGCTGGCTCCTCCCTGCGCCACTACGTTCCTGATAATATTGCTGACCTGATCCGACGGTAATCCCATGTTTACCAGCACGCTAGCCGACGAGCGCATCTGGTCCGTTACGTTCAGACCTTTTGGGAACACTACGTCGACAGTCTTGACTGCCTTGATTGCATCATCAAAATTGCTGTCCAGGCTTTTGATAGCCGCTTCGAGTTTCTCTTCCGATCCACGGCTCTGGTAGATGAGATTGTTGATTTTGGCAATCTCGTCGTTCGACTTACCCGTCATCAGTTTGGTGAGAAACTTGATCTGTTCGGGTGTTACGTTAGGCGGGAAGCAGGGAGATGCGCATTTCTTAAGGGCTAACACCGCCAGCGGATTGTCGGCCAGCGCTTTTCGGAGTACATCGTCGGCTATGAGTTTTTCTAAAGTGCTTTTGTCGGTGATGGGGCCAATTTTGATCAGGTCGTCCATGATCTTGCCCATTTTCTCTGGATTGGCCTTCGTTACCTCTTCCATAATCTTGAGGTAATCGGCCCGCCCCGGCAAATTCACGGCCGCATCCCAAAGTAGCTTGCGCGATTGAGCGTTTTGCAGCAGACTACTCACGGCCAGGTATTCATGCTGGAACTGGAGCGTCTCGCCGAGGGCGGAAATCTGTTTCGCCATGCGCTCCTGCGCGATGCCGAGGTCATTGGTCAGTCCCAGTACGTCGCGCTGGAGCGTCACTTCAAGCGACCGCTGCACCGAAGGCGGCAGACGTTTGGCGTTCAGGGCTTCGACCAGTAATGGTTCTATTTCGCGCAGAATCAGCTTGTTCTTCAGCAGGTTGCCCATCTGCGCGAACTCGGCACCGTATCGTTCGGTTAGCACTACGCCTTTCTGGAAGAAGGTATTCAGGCCACTGGCCTTGAGGTGGTCGGCAAAGCTTAGCGCCTTGCCCGCCGAGGTGGCTTCCCACTCGCCGAAAAGTTTGGCGATTTTGGCCGGATCACCACTGTCTAGCAGGGCTTTCTGTACTTTCAGATCGGTCAGTATGGTCTGGGTGAGGGCGGAATTGCCTGCCAGCTTTCCACTTTCAATGAGCCGCATTAGTTCGGGCAGTTCACCGATGGCTTTCTTGCCAACACCCGCGTACATCCCGACCACGGTTTTCATCAGATCTTCCGACAGATTCAGTTTCGCCAGTCTCGTAAAGGCTTTGGCCAGACCGGGTTCTTTGAGCGCGTCGGCCATGAATCGCACGGCAAACGGACTGTCTTTCAGTACGGTCAGAATCTTGCTGTGTTCGGCATAGTGTACCCAGTCGATTTCTGTCAGCGCTTTTTCGAGTCGCTCAATCCGCCGACCAATGTCAACGGCTTCTTTGCTGCCTGCCTTGAGGGCTGTCTGTCTGAGCTTGCTGGCGGCAATTTCGGCATTGATCGACTCTTGAACGCCCTTCGACAGCTCAATTCCGACTTTTGCCGCTTTGACGAGTCTGGCCGCCTGAACTACATCCAGCCCAACACCCACCAGACTGACGACAAACCAGAAGTAAGAGGGTTTGTCGTGCATGAGCGCCATATTTTCCTCATCGATGGCGGTTTCCGAGGCTTCTCGCCTGAATTTTATGTCCTGAAATGTTTCGTAGGCTTCGTAAGCGCCGTAGGCAATACTGGCGCCGAGGGCCACCCAGCCAACAGGCCCTGATACGAGCGCGAGCAGTCCTAACCCGATACCCAGCGCGGCTTTGAAAATGGTTTTCCAGAAGCCCTCGTCTTTATGGGCTTTGTAGGCATCCATAATAATATTATCGAGTACGGTGCCTTCAATGATGCCCAGTTCCGCTTTTGCCAGGGCAATAACGGGGGGCATTTCCCAGATCAGCTCTACGTTGCCCCGGATGCGCTCGCGGGTGGCCGCAATGTTGTGCAGTACACCATCGTCGGAGGTGCGGGTGCCGATGATTTCGCGTACTTCGTCACGTAGTGATTCGTTGGTTTTCTTGGCGTAATTAGGACCCTTTTCGCGTACGTTGAACTTTGGATTGCCCAGAATTGGAAATACTTCAGACTTGTCTTTCAGGTATTTAAACGCGGTGGCTTCTTCATCGAAGAGTTTAGCGTAGTACGGATTTTTCGTTGATTTTTCCTTTACACTCGCCTGCCAGGCCGATTGTATCTGCGCTTCGTAGATGGCGCCGTCGCATCCCCCTTCGTCGCAGTGTTGATTGGCCATTACGTAGTCCCAGCGGGTTTTGTATTTGTTCGCATCTTTCCCGTCAGTTTGAACGTAGCTGAATCCCTGCATCAGATACGTTTCGGCATTGGCGTAGTAGGTGTTTAGTAGGGTAATCGCTTCCTTTAGTTTTCGGATCTCGTCGATGTTTTCGTAGTGCTGGGATTCGACACTGGCTTTGGCCTCGTTCTGTCCCAACATCTTGAAGGCAATCATGGCGGCATATTGCAGGAACGTTTTCACGAACTGATCCTGTTTGTTCGTGAACTCGTCAATACTCTTGAAACCCAGTCGGTTGAGTTCTTTATCACGCGCTTCGACTTTGGCTTTTAGTTGTTCCTCGACACTTGCGAGTTGTTCCGACAGCATGGTCGATGTATACCCTTCACTTTGGATAACGAGGTCTTTAAAGCTATCACGCTGTTTCTCAAGCGCCTTGACTTCTTTCTGGAGTTGATAGAGCGCGCCCATTGCCTGTAGCGATAGGGCCTGATCGATGATCTGCTCTGAGAGATGTTCTTCGGTAATGCCGCCGGTGCTGCCTTTGGGCTTACCCATAATCTTCTCATAGCTCTCTTTCGTGATGGAATTGACGATATAGCCTTTCGCTACGTCGTCAACGGTGACGTCGCGGTACGAGAGCCAGTGCCATCCGCTGGTGAGCAGGTTTTCCGCTTCACTTTTAGTTAAGGGCATGGCCGCCATAATCGTCCTGATCAGCATGTTATGCTTGATCTCCTCAGCTTTCGAGGGGTCCGACGGAATGTCTTCCTTTGTAACGGCTACCGTGAATCCGATACTATTGGCGTCGTAATAGCTATGGGAGGTTCGAACGTATTTTTCCAGCCGACGGTCGATGAGCCGAAGGGTAATCTGCCCCACTACGCCGTCGATGTCTTTGCCTTCCAGGCCCGAATCCATCTGAAACTGCTCAACAGCCTTAAGGGTATCATCGCCGAAAATGCCGGTTACCGTTTTTTCCTGATCACCTTTGACCAACCTGTAGTCGGCACCTAACGTATAGTTGAGTTGCAGTAGCGCCGACTGGATCACTGCTACGTAGAAACCCTGGTCGCCTTTGCCAATTGTGAAACTGGCACTGCTGTTGACCATATTCAACTGCTTGATTCCCTGAAACAGTCGCGACTCTAATGGTGGCGCTTTCGGGTCGATGGACGTAATGAGCCGGTTCACCCGTTTCAGCATATCAGCACCGAGGCCTATTGCATCGACCTGACTATTTCCGCCGTCTTTTACGTATTTGTCCGCTACGGCGAGCAGTGCGTTCAACGTAGCACTATTGCTGAAATCAGGCTCCAGCATCCCGGTGATGTTTTCGGCGGGATACTTTTTCTCGTCGTTGATTAGCTCATGTAGTTTCTCCTGAAGCTCGTAAACGCGGGTAGCATAAGCATTCGGATGCGAGCCGGGATAAATACCTTCTTCCTCAAAAAGATTGAAAAACTTATACCCGTCATACCAGCTATCGAGATTGGCAGCCTTGGCAGCTTCATATGCTTTTCGCCCACCCATCAAAAACTCATGATACGCCGGTTCGTCGGGTTTGGCTTTCCGCATGGGCTGGGCACTTCCCATTCGCGATACGTTGATTTTGGGCTGCACCGCACCCGTGCTTTGTTGTAGCGTATGAGTTAGTTCATGCGCCAGCAACCACCGACCACTGTCGGTCTGGGGCTGGTATTCGCCCTGGTTGAAGTGAATGTTCTGTCCGTGTGTAAAGGCACGCGCCCGGATGGAGTCGGATGCCTGCCCGGCCGACGTATCGTTATGGATTCTCACCGACGAAAAATCAGCCCCGAACCGAGACTCCATAAACGTAGCAGTATCCCGGTCCATGGGCTGCCCCGACGTAGTGCTACGTTGCAGGTAACTTTCCAGACTAAACCCAGACCCGCCGGACGTATCGTTTTCGTTTGCTTTACGTTGTATAGCATTTTCACTACGTTCCTCCGCTTCGCAATGGCTGCATTTCAGCATCAGGTGCGTTTGGTCGCTACGTTCTTTCGCCTGAATAATGTTTGGCCGATCTTCTTCCTCGTCGATTGGCGCCCGCATAATGGTCGACCAGTCGAACGAGTAGCTGGGCTGCTCTTTGGCCTGAACCTCAGGTTGTTCCTGCTTCTCTTCCTCTTCGCAGGCTGCGCATTTGGGCATTACGTCAACTCCGTTGCTGGCGGGTGCTACGTGGTTGTCGTCACCTCCACCTGACCCGTCATTCCCGGCTGCTGGCTGTGCCATACGCATAACGTGGTTGGCGGTGGCATCGGCTTCCTGCTCGAAAGCATCGCCGGGTTGGCTGATTTCGAGTTTAGGCTGGACAAGGGCTTTCGGAAAAAAAACGTCAGGTGATGACTCCGTCGGCGACCCTAGAAAAGGGCCTTTCTGCCCGGATGCAGGCAGTCTCGATAGGGCTTTGGCCGATTTTTTAGTTCCGATTTCCATTATTACCTACTCTGTTGTTCAGCGTGGGTGGGGACCAGGGTCCAGTGTTTTGAAAATGCCTCCAAAAAGAAGCACATCGGAACACTCAATTCTGCCAAATCTGTCAAAGTTGCCGCGAAGGATTAGTGTATATTCGCCATTCTGATTCTCTGTGACACCATTCAGCCGGACGGTTGACGATACTACTTTGAAGGCGCTGGCGGCTCCTGTGACCGCTTTCCCGTCGGGCGCGACGAGTATTACGAGCACAGGTAGTCGGCCATTTACTATTCGTCCGCCAACCACAGTAGATTGGACCGGGTCGATACTGAATGGAGGTGGGGGTGGAGGAGGTGGCGCGGGCTCCCCTGACTGCACGAATTTGACTATGTAATTTCGGCTAAAGGTTCCATCCCCAATATTCAGGGTAAAATTGATAGAACCTTGCGGAGTATCTGAACCTGTCCATTCAACAGTAGCCGGTAAGGCCGGATCGACCTCACCTGATCGCGAGCCGACTGGCAGCCGAATGGTAATTCCACGGCAGGTATAGATTTCGCCAGCCGCCGGACCGCAGCCTGGAAAGTTCACAGCACCGAAACCCCAGAACGTATTCGCTGTTGCGTTACTGATATGAATCGGTACTTTTTTGGGTGAGTCTACACGAAATTCGAGTGTAAACGTCGTGTTATTCGCCTGATTAGCTGCATCTATGTCCTGCGGTTCCATAGCATAAACAAATGAAGGGACAACTGTATAATGAAGGTATAAGACAGGAGAAAAGCACAATGACATCAGAAAAATGAAAGGCGTTTTCGCTCTGATTTTCAAGGATTGCGTCGAATGGGCGTTTGCGGGTTCGTAATACGTACTGGATTGCGTCGAACGGGAGTAACTCTTCGAACGGGCGTCGTCGGGTCAAGCCGTGTGTCGGGCTGCCTGATCACATCCACATTGGTTAATTTTATAGCATCAATCCGTCCTGAAAAAAGTTTCTGATTGAATAGGTGGATCGTACCGACGGACTTTATATTCCCACTAAACGTTAGTGTATAACTACCATCCTGATTATCAAGTATACTGTTGAGTCTAGCCTGGGGCGCATTTACGTTAAAAGCGTCAGCGGCCGCGCTTACCAATTTACCCGTAGTAGTAACAGGTTTCATGGTGACAGTCAATATGCCATTTACAGTTTTTCGTACAACCGTTGAGCGGGCTGGATCGATAGGGGCAGGTTCCACATACATACTCTGCATCTCGACCCGGTCGTAGGTGCCGCTGAGACTGTCGGTGCCTCGAATCCGGAACAGTACCTGATAGATACCGGCCACGCTAAGTCCTGAGAAATCCGCTTCATACTGACCATTGCTCTGATGGGTCATCGGCACTTCCGTTTCTATAGGCGTCAGCGCCTTCACAAAATTCGGATCACGAAGTAACAGCGTCTGGTATTTCAAAATACCCAGTGCCGACCGATCCGGGTTGATTCTGGGAGCCCGTACTTTCAGCGGATTACGGGCAATCAGATCGCCAATTTCTTCCTTAGGCCGATAAACGGTGGCCGTAACGGTTGCATTCTGGATGGGCTTACCCAGGTAGCTCAGCTTCACCGAAAAATGCTGAGTATCATTCACTTTGGGTCGAAGTAATGACTGGGTACAGGTGTAGTCCAGTAGGTGGTCGTCGGCTATAACGGCAAGTCGATACGTTAGTCCCTGCGCGGCACTATTGGGTATGGCCGATACCTGCCAGGTACCATCCGACTGTAGGTTAGCCGCCCGCGCCCGTTCGCTATTAAATGAAAAACTCAGCCAGTAGGTATTGAGGTAATTACCGACCCAACGTGGTGTGGCTAAACCTGTTACGTCCGTGCCATTCCGCGAAACACGTATTGACCCCAGAATGGGTGCCAACGAAGGTATTTCAAAGCTTTTGTTCAGCTTGATTTCAATCACTAAGTCCTCTACGTTCCTGTTGAGCGGGAAATCAATCAATTGCTGTCCGCTGACGATAGGACCTGACGTAAACTTAACCAATTGCGGACTGGCATCGTGAAGCAGGTTGATGAACGTTTGGGTGAACACCGCATCGATATTGCCGATGGGTACGCCATCGCTGTTGGTAAAATCAATGCCGTTGGATGTGAGCAGGCACTGCCCCCGATTGGCTGAAGCCATGTTTTTGAGAGTATTCAGGTACGTACTGCTGGGACTGCCAATGCCGATGGTAAACAGTCGGATGCTGTTTGCCGGAGCCGGATAGGAGGGATTGATGTTTACGCCCCCCACATTTTGCCCATCATTGCTGACCAATGGCGCTACGTTCTGCTCTCCATCGGTAAACACAATCATGTCGCGTGTGTGGGTCGCATCGGTCAGTTTGGATTTAGCGTCGTTTACGCCCGCTCCCATTGCCGTTGAGCCGGAGGGGCTTACCGGATTGATGGCTGTGTTTAACGTTGTGGCCGTTGCGGGCGTCAGGGGAAGCATGGCCGCACCGGCTGGCAACGTAACACCTGTATCGAAGAAATTTAGCCCAATGCGGTCGGTACTGCCGGCAAATGCAGGGTCGGAGAGTTTGCCGAGAAATCCGTTAACGGCCGTTTTCATGGCACTCATGCGGGTAGTGGTTCCCGACGTAACGGTGCCCATACTGCCCGATTTATCAAGCACAAAAAACACATCCAGAGGCTGCCGAAATTCGAGGGTATACGTTCGGGAAAAAGTGCCGTCGCCAATGATGAGCGTGAAATTAACGACCCCTAACGGCGGACTGGCACCTGTCCACTCGACGGTGGCGGGCAACGTAGGCGATACAGGTGTAGTGGTAGAGTTGGCGGGCAGACGAAGCGTAATACCCTGACAGGTGTATATTTCTCCTCCTGCCGGACCACATCCCGGGAAGTTCACAGATCCAAATCCCCAGAACGTATTGGCTCCGGGGTTGGCAATGTGAATTTGGATTGTTTTCGGCTGGCCGATAATAAATTGAAGGGTAAAGGCCGTGTTATTGGCCTGGTTCGCTGCGTCAATATCCTGAGGGTCTACAGCATACGTAAGGCCAGGAAGGAACAACAGGACGAACAGCAGAATGGGATAATGGCGAAGGTTCATGGTTGGAAGAGAATAATGGTTATCGAATTAAGCCCAGTCAACAAAGAGCAGGTCGGACATCCAGGGGAGTTTTATCATCGAAAGGCCCCAGGGTAATCGGTTCAGGAGTATGTCAATTGTTTTGCGTTCAACGGTGAGTCGCCAGCCACTTTCAACGGCGGTCAGTTTGCCTTCGCGTTGCAGAAACGACTCCCGCAGGCCCGCAGGCGACGTAGTGCCCAATGCCTGCCAGTGCGAAATGATGGCCTCAAGCACCTCGACTGCACTTAGTTTTTCAGCTTCAGTGAGCATAATCTCCGGCGATACGAACGTATCGAACGGCAGGCCACATAACAATTTGACCAACGGCAGCTTGTATTCCGGACAACGGTCAGTTCCAGTAGCCAGATAGGTCAATAACTGGGTGCCCTTCACCGAAGCTTCGGAACTGACCCATGCTTTGTTATGAATGAGGTTGTGTTCGGTGAATAGAATGCTCAGAAACGGATGCAGCAGCACAATCCCGGCTAACGGTACGTAGATTTCTTCTCCGTCGATCAGGGGTTTCGTTTGCGGCCAGTTGGTGGTAGGCTTCGGTACTACGTTCCGATTATCGGAATCGATTTCCGTCGGTGAATTCCGATTTATCAGACTGTCTTTGTTAACCTGATCGGCGGAAATAGTTGATGGCTGGTCAGACTGTAAATCTTTAGTTAATGGTTTGCCTGAAAAGGACGTAGTATCGTATTCTTCTGTGCTGTTTCTCGGACCGTTCGTCTGGTTGACCAGTTGTTGCAGACTATCGATGAATCTGCTACGTTCGGCGTCTGGCATTCCCTGTGTTCCCTGCCGAACGGATTTCTGTAATTTTTGGAAAAATGAACGTAGCAGAGGGACCGTTGACAACGTAGCACTCACTAACGTAGTGGCACTTGCTACGTACAACGATTCATAAAAATGCATTAGTACGCGTGCATCCGTTGGATCGCCACTGCCTTCCAGTTTCCCGAAAACAGCATGCCAATAACACGCACGAATAACGTACCGAGGAAGTTGGTTGATTTCGCGATGCAGGCAATCGAACAGGTGGCCAGGCTTTCCTGACCAACCGGTTGGCGTAGTACAAAGACTAATCAAAGCCTCGTCGCTACAATGAGCAATTAAACGGCTAAGTGCAGTTGGCTGATGACGTAGCAAAGCCACCAGTTTAGCCCGAAATGGAGCTGCTTCGGCACGTATCAGCCAGTCGCTGATTTGCTCGATGGCCGTCGTATTGGCCCACGGAGGAAGGTAGCCGTGTTGCAGAAAAAAGTAAAACTGCCGCCCTATTACGTCGGCCTGGCTGTAGCGCTCTACCCGCCCATCGCTGGCCTGTGGATTGTGCAGAATTCGGTTTAGTTCCTGTTCGAGTTGCTGGCTGATTTGCTGCGTAAGCTGATTCTCGAAATCGACCATGGGTAACGAGCCGACATCAATATCGAGCGTATCAAGTCGGATAACGGTGTGTTCGTCGGCTACCCGATCAAACAGCGATTCGAGCAATCCCGGAAGTTGATACCGACAATAAGCCGACAGACGTTCCTGCACGCCAAACGCCAGAGAAGGCTGGTCTACCAAAACGGTTTGTCGCTGAATAATATGTCGGGTCGCGCTATGCATAACCGTCAGGCAAGGGTTGAATACAAGCTGGTTAAGAATTTGACGAGTTGATTTCTGGCACGAGTTCCGGCCGTTGTGTTGAGCGTATCGGCCAGGAAATGACCATACCACGTTCGGTAAAAGGTTTCCAGCGCGTCGAACGATAAGGCATTCAGGGCCGCTGGGTTGGTATTTACATCTAACCAAACAATGGTAGGTACAATATGGGCCGGGCATTCCTGCTGCACCACCGCTTCGACGTAATTCCGGAAATCTTTCTGCCGAAACCGATGTGGCAAACCGGGTGTAGGCAGGGCGTTTGCTACGTTAAAGTCGTGTTCGTAACCCGACGGAAATACAAGCGTTATCTGGAACGAGTAAGGATCGTCTAACGTACCGAATTTTGTGTCGCCCGCCTTCTGAGGACGTAGCAGAACATGCTCAATCAGATAAAAACCTTCATTGCTATACGTAGCATACAGAAACGTCGAGGTAGTCTGGATAAAGATTCCTGCATCGGCCTGACGGGTGAATGTTGTGGCGCTACGTGCCAAAACGATACCTGAATCATCGATCAGATTGACCCGCCACTGAGCAGCGCCGGTTTGCTCAAGCTGGTAGTAGCTGGGATCAACCCCGAAGCGAATGGCTGTTCGGATACCGTCGAACACAGTACGTGCGGGAACGGTCGGGAACGACTGTACACTGGTCAATAGCACTACGTTGGCTGCGTCCTTAAGTCGGTAATTTTCCAGATTCACGCCACTATTCTGAATCTCGAAAAAATCGGAGAAGGGCCGAATCTGTGGTTGGCGTTCGTTTCGGGTAATTCCTGCTTTCCGATACACGCTACGTTCCAGACCTGACAACGTAGTAACCGACTGTTTTGAAAGTCCCGTAGCTCGCCCCGCCTGCGATTCGCACAGGTCACGTAAAAAGGCTGCTTTGTAACGTAGCAACCGCCGGGAAGTGGCTAGTCTGATACGTTCCATAGCCTCCAGTGAAGTCGCTTCCTGCTGGCTGAGGGTGTATTCTAACCGACTCAATTCCAGTAACTCCTCACTAAATCGGCCCAGCAGATGATCGAGCACCCGGTGTTTGCGCCGAAGCATTTCCGGAGGAGATTCGGCCGAAGTCCGTAAGCGTTGTAGGTAGGCATTACTTTGGTCACCCCGAAACGTATACCAATCGTCCGAATTTCCCGAAACGGGGAAAGCACGTAGCAACTGGTCGATGTGCGGACTGTCGTACAGCGGCTGGAAAAAATACGTATTGGGTGTTTCGGCTTCGAAATTGAAAAACCCTGACGTATTGGCTAACTGGCTGAGATGGTTGGCCAGTAACTGCTCAAATACCAGCAGAAACCCCCTTAACTGTTTTTCCTGCGCTTTTCGAAGGGGAGTTGCACTGTCGGGAACACCAGCCTGTAAGCCATAAATAAGTGGCAAATCGTACTGGATGGAGTGATAATCCGCAATTGTTTCCGGGTTCCAGCCAGCCGCTGAAACCGGGGGTAGCGCAGGTTGGACTACGGGTGCCGTCGAAGACGCAAAAGCCTGTTTTCGCCTGGCCAGAACGCCCTGTACTACCTGCTGACTGTCGTAGGAAATCTCGGCGCCGTTGCGAAAAAAAGTGATTTCGGATTTAAGTACACTGAGTCTTGGCTGAAACTGCTCATCGGTCAGCAACGTCAGGCTATTGATGGCGTTCCGTGTGGTGAGTCGATTGCGGACATAGCTGCTCATTGAAAAATTCTCAACCGCAATCACGTCGTTATTACGTTGCCCCGTACTGGTCTGCAACATCTGGCGAAGCAGATCGGAGGCATACAACTGCGTTTGTGTCGAAGATTCGAAGGTGCGCAGGAAACCTGCCGATAGGAGCGGGCCATCAAAAATAGACTCGATCGGCAGTCCGTCGGCCAATAAATCCACTAAGTTGGAAAAGCGAATAACCGGGTCGATAAACAGATCAATAGCCGATAGCATCTCGATCAGCGTTTGCTGAGCATCGGCTTCGATGGACAGTTCGACCGAAGCACGAAGGGCTATTTCCTGCGTACGAACGGATTTGAAACCGATAAATTCTTCGCTCAAATTGCGGTGACTGGCGAGCAGGGTTTTCACCGCGTTCATCTGCCCGAACACCGTAGCCACCCGCGAACGATACGTCTCCACCGGCGATCCCGCACTAACCTGCGTGAGTCGGGCAACAATCGCCTGCTCCAGCGCCGATCGATCTGCTACGTTGGGTTGGCTGGCTAAACGTATCACAATCGTGAGCCGGGTCGTCTGGTTGGTGGCAAACGTTACGTCGACGTTTGTGAAATAATCATTCAGTTCATCTTCCTCGAATGGAATCAGTTGCGGCAGCGGTTGTCCTACACCGGCTATCTGATTCAGAACGACGGGAAGGCTCCAGGCGGTTACGGAAGGTTCATCCCAATACGGAAACGCAAACTCTACCGTAAACGATCTGCCGTTGGCGGTTACTACGTCGGAAACCAGGCTATCATTGAGGTCGCCATCTTCCCATTCTACCAGCACGTCATACAGTCCGTTGATTGCTACGTTGGCGGCTGGTTTCACCTGAGCGTACTTGACCTCAGGCAACGTAATGAGCAGTTTCTGAAAATCCTCGGCTGTAATGGCCTCACAAACCAGCGATTTTTCAGGCGCATAGAGCGCCATCGAGTCGGGCGACAGGCGTTTGTCCAGCAATTGAGCGATATCAATCTGTCCTCGGTAACCCAGTTCCGTGAGGGCGTAGCTGAGCGTTTCCAGCAGGGTAATACCGGGGTCGTGGACGTTATGATCTGTCCAGCTATCGCCCGCCCATTGCCGGATGCAGGCAAGCCCTTCCTGCACCAACAGAGCATAGTCCTGACTCTTAGTGACGGGCTTCGCTTTCGATATGACGATTGGGTTGCTCATGATGGAATCACCGGCTACTCAGCCGCGACAAGGGCTTTTTCCAACTGTTGCACTTTGGCAGCCAGCTCTTTTACGGCATTAATCAGTACGTATGTCAGCGCACTTGGGTTGAACATCAGCAAGTCGTCGGTAGGGGCTTCACCGGGATTCAGCGGGGCGCTGAAACTCGAAACCGTATAAGGCACTACGTCGGCAATTTCCTGAGCCAGAACGCCAACCTCTTCCGTATCGGTGGGTGTTTGTGCCAGTCCATTGTATTTGAACCGGACAGGATTAATCTGAAGTAACTTGGCCAACCCATCTACAAACGGCTGAATGTCTTTCTTCAATCGTGAATCGGATGGCTGCTCCCAGGTTTGCCCTCCTGATGTTTTAAAAGCCCTGCCACTGACCTGAAAAATCGGTAAGATTGCCGGATCAGCAGGACCAGGAGTAGGGAGCGGAGTTGCCGTAATATCAGTATTACTTCCAATCACTACGTTGCCTTTTTCGGTGATGGTTAGCCGAGCCAGGGTACCGTTGTGTGATAAAACTAGTTTCTTTTGGTCTGGTGCATTGAGATTTACATCTCCCTGGACAGTTTGCCGGAGGGCGAAAGCATTATTATTCGCGAATGAGAAGTGACTGAACTGGGCCGCCGATGCAGACGTAGCTGCTCCATTACCTGCTACTGCATTACCAAATTTGGAAAATTCGCCCGATCCCTGTACCACTTCCAGTTTACCCGCTGGCTGGGCGTTGTTCGTACCAATCCCAACGCTTCCATTGTTGTAGGCAATATTCTGCGTAGCCCCCACAGGCTGGAACCCGCCACCCGAACCGCCACCCATATCCTGCCAGGTAGTGCCGTCGAAAAACTGCACTTTTTGAGCTGTAAACCGGAGTGTACCGGCTGGTCCGGCATTGGTATTTCCTAACGTAATGATGAAGTTGCCGTTCCCATCCTTTTTGATGTTATCTTCCAGAGGATTAATAAATGAGTCTATTAACTGGGCGAAGTCGTCCCCGGAAGGACGTTTACCATCACTGAACTTGATTCTTAGTTCGGAGCGTGTCTGTGCCATAATTGACTGATAGTAAGAAGGTTGTTTTTTGTTATACCGTTACGTCGAAATCCAGCCCGATCACCATGTAGCCAACGCCACTACGTCTGTCCGTACCGTAGCCAGCGAGTTCGTCCGCCGACAGGGACGTAATACGATGCTGGGCTGCCGACACGATAATGGCTGGTGAGTCGGGGGAAAGCAGCGTACTATCGACGGGTTGACCGATCACGAAATCGCTGCCAATTGCCCCGCCTGTACTTCCGTTGATGGTGGCCGAAATGGGCTGATTAATGAAAAAATCTTTTCCGATGGTCATCGTATGAATACCGCCCCTTGGTGGGCCAGGATAGAGATGATACATCGAAAACTCGGTCACGAAGTCTACATAGTCGCGTTCTTCCACAAAAGCCAACAAGTCTGATTTATAGACCCTTCCGCCAAATGGAATGTCGCGTCCTTCCTCGAAAGCCCAGGGCGACAGAAACCGGATAATTTCATCGTTAAGGACTTTCGCGAAATAACCGGCATCTTTCCCGGCGCGAAATGACACCTTGAAATCCAGTAAAATCTGCTCGTAAGTCGGGTTGCTAACCGTCGCCTTCACGAAAGTTGACATGAAGGGTTTCAGAAAGTCCTCGATACGTCGGAGAAGCACAGTGCTGCAACGTGGTTCGAGTGGATTGCCGTAGTTTTTATGGCGTAGGTTTGGAACGGCAATCAACTGTACCTGACCAGGTTGTCGATGTGGCAAACAGCGAACTTTGAACACTTCCGGGAATGCTTCCAGAATCAGGTGCTCATAATCCCACGAACCTGACAGCCGGTTTTTGTGTCGAAGCCGTTCACTCACTCGGGTGTAGTAGGACGTATCGGTTTCCGCCGGGCGACCTCCGAACGACGCAAACGGTTGTTCTACGCTACGTATGGCGGCTTGGGGCGTTACAACTTTTTTGATTGTATTGGCCGCAATGGCTTTCGGCGTTTGCGTGGGCGACGAAGGTGTAAAAACTACTTCAACAGCCTGGGCCCGAATCGCCCGTACGTTGCTGGCTCCGTCAGCTTTCCTGGCTGAATCGACCCGCGCCCGAATCCAGACCAATCCGCTGGGCATCAGTGTGTGTTGCGTACTGGCCCGTCGGCCAATATCAAGCATCACAATACCTGCCTTCTGAAACCCTTCAGTACTTTCGGCCAGTACGTCAGACGTAGCGATGTCGATCCAGCGGTCTCCAGCCAGGTAACTCCAGGTAATATCACGGCTGCTGAGCAAATCGGCAGGCGTATTGGCCTGCGCCGTGCCATCTTCGGTTTGGACGAGCAGACTGATAGTTTGTGGGGGCGTAAACCGCTCCAGTCCGATGTAACTGTGCGCGACTCCGGAAATAGGCGGCAACACCATTACCGATTCTCCGGCCACCAAATCCCGATGCCCAAAGGGTTCAATGTACCAGAACAGGTTATCGGTACGTGTTGGGTTGGGCGTAAAAGTTTCCTCAGAAACGTAGTCAATACTCAGCGACTTGATTTGAGGTGTATAAGGCTGGTTAGGTAATACTGGTGGGTCGCCGGCGCCCGTAAATCGGCTGAGCGCGACGGCTCGTTGGGCATAAAGAATTGGAAACAGTGCATGACCGAACGCTTCGAAATCGAAAAGAGGAAAGCGGGGAGAATCCAGTTCAAGCCGGACGAAGCCGCTGTTTGTCCGGATGTTGAACGATTCGATAGGTTCATTTATAATTTCCCGGTTCTGATCAAAATTTCGAAAGAGGCTGTTATCTACTGAAATGGTTAGCAGCTTGCCATCGGTCCCGCTGAACAGTGTGAAGTTGGGGGCTAGAAGTTGCCATTGCCCCTTTGATAGAAAAAAGAGATTTCCGCCAAAACTGTTCTGGTTCAGCGGATTTTGGCTGGGTGGAAAATAGCCCTCGTAATAATCGTCGATGTGAGGAGGCAACTTATGCCACTCGATGCGAATAAGTAGCGAAGTGAGCCGCTTGGTCAATATTTCTTCCGAGCCAATGTACAGACTGGAGCCTAGAGTGGGCTGTGAACCGAATGCCATAAATGGCTTAGCCGGATCAACCAACGATTCTTCATTCTGCACAACCAGACTTTTTACGCCATTGACAGCCACCCGAATACGAATGGAGTTGATAATCAGGTTTTTTAGACTTTCATATTGGCTAAATTCTTGATTAAGAATCAGTTTTAGGATAGGGAAGGGAGTGATGTAGCCTTCATTTAAAACCTCATCATCATAGGCAACAATGGCTGGTTGTATGGCCGACAGTGTGGCCCTGATGAATAAAACGGGTGTGTCTCCACTAATTTTAATACTGATTTCAGAAATCGAATCTGGCTCAATCCAGCCCTTCTCGCCTGAGAAATACAGTCGGAACGAACCACCTAGCGAATTGGCAGTCAGGCCCGTGTTTGCTAATGAAACTGACAGGCTAACGGTTCGTGTCCCTTCGCTGAGCAACAGATTTGGGGTGGAAATGGCAATCCCCAATGAACCGGCCGTCATGAGTTGTTCGTCACTTGGGCGATTGGTCTGGGTGGTGCCGAATGGTCGCCAGGAGGGAGTTGCATCCGCTTTTTGTGCTACCTGAATACGTGTTCCCGAAGTAGGCGTTTGTTCGATAAACAGGGTTTTCAGAGACGCTACACGAGCCTGATTAATGACTATATCGCGTTCGGTCTGATAGCGAATGGGATTACCGTCGGAGTCTTTTCCTGCATCGAGGAGTGTGCCCTGCGGAATCCGGAAATCAGGAATCTGCCGGGCTAATTCAAAAACAACATGCGCTGTGTCGGCCAGAGCGAGTTTGGGCTTAATGCCGAGAATGGTTCTGTAATAATAATCGAGATGCTTTTGGGTGAGGTTGTTCAGGTCCTGCTGGGCGTGGGTATATAGCTTCAGGAAGGTTAGGAACAGCACCAGATGTGGAGGCAGGTCTGACCGACTATCGAGTTCGCGGGTGATCTGGGGCAGACTACGCATATCGCCCGTAGCGGCATCCTGCAGGAAATAGTCGAAAAAAGGTGTCCAGTCGCCTTCAGGCTGATTCTGGTTGTTGTAATAGCGGATTTCTTTGGCGAACTGGTACGCATATTTCAGGAAATCGGCCGGAGTCCGCTCATCAACTTTGGCATACGTCGGCTCCAGCGTCGGCATCATCCGTTCCAGTTGGTTGGTGCCGTCGTTGCGAAGTAATTCGTTCGGTCTGAAATCCTGAGCCATAAATTGATAATGGTTAATGAATAATGGATAATTAAGCCTGTTGTCGTAGAGAGGAGGCCTGTAACGACCCCACATTATCCATTACTCATTGTTCATTTTACATTTGCTTTCTCGCTTCCCTCATTGATGTAGAAGGGATAGACCAGATTATTGCGGGTATTCGTTTTGCCAACTACATAGTCGACCACGATCAGTAACCGACCTTCAACTTGTTGATCCTGAAGCACCGATAATTCTTTCAGTGTTATCCGCGACTCATAGAGGGCAATGGCAAACTCCAGGTCTTTTTCCAACGTAGCCACCATTGTGGTGTCGATGGCGTCGAACATCAGTCGATCTAAGCTGGTCCCATAGGCGGGCCGCATGATACGTTCGCCGATGCGGGTGCCCAGCAGAATCTGAAGGCTTTCGCGAATGTCGTCTTCGCCCTCACTCACCATGACCGTTTTCGTGCGGTTATCGAAGGAGGGTGGAAAACTCCAGCCCTTGCCCAGAAATAGTTCAGCCATTGATTGTTGATTTTAGTTTATCTGCACCAGCGACCCTTTCAGCACGGTAATCGCGCTACTTGAAACCTCGGCACCTGCCGAACCTTCTGCTTTAAAATTCAGCGTGGCCTTCATGTTTACATTCATCTTTCCTTCTACTTTGATGTCTTTCTGAGCTTTCAGCACCAGTTCACCCGCGCTTTCAATCGAAATTCCATTTCCCGACAGTAGGATCCGGTTTCCATTTTTATCTTCTAACTGAATATGTTTCTTGTCGTCGTCGAGCGTAATTTTTCGACCGCCGGGAGTTTCGACCGTAATGCTTTTTTTCTCGTCATTGAACACGAGTTTTAATTTTTCGCGTGATACGTAACCCTTTTCCGGATTCGCGTCGGCGGCTGTTAGCGGGGCTGGTTTATTGCTGCTGTTGACCATGCCCAGCACGATGGCAAAGCGTGGATCTTCATTCAGGAAGCCAACAATGACTTCGTCGCCCACTTCCGGCAGAAAAAACGTTCCTCGTTGATTACCAGCATCTAGGGTCGAAATCCGCGCCCAGATGCCTTCCTCCGCCGTACTGATGGTCGGTACTTTCACCTGAATGCGGTTTTCGCCTTCCGGGTCGTCCAATCGAGAAACCACACCGATTTGTAGCCCGCGCACAGCCGGTAGCAGCCCCGATGCCGCCGGGTAATTGACATCCATCTGCTGCGTATGCCAAACTGGATTTAGGCCAAACTGAGCATCGCACACCCAATTGCCATTGGAGAGTTCGTGCCTCACCCCTGAGACGAATACCTTGCCGTTCAGTCGGTTACCAATGCCGGCCAGTTCCAGAATAACTCCCGGCAGCACCGTGGCCATGCCCTGAAACTTGACCCGACCCCGCGTCTTGGCCATCCGATCACGTAGCAGATGGGCATCGGCCCAGCTTTGCAGTTCGTCAGAGGGAAGTTGGCCGCCGTGGTAATACGTAGTGGTTTCTAAGCCAATCACGTCAGCCAGGTCAGTGCTGGGCAGGTTGCCGGTTTCGGGCCAGCCGGGGTCGGCGGCTGTGACTTCTGCTACGTCCTGTCCGGCAGCGTCCCAGGCGATGGCTTTCACGCTTTTTGGCTGCTGACGAGCATCGATTTCAGCATCCAGTTCCATAATCGTCGCGCCAAAGAGGGGAGAAGCCAGTGCATCACCATCCAGAGACGGTTTGACGATGTTCAACTCACCATCGCTGACCAAACAAACCAGTCCATTGGCTTCGGCCCGGCTAATTATAAAATCCCAGTCTGTAGCCTGATACTGAACCAGTTGTTTGTGCTGAACGCTGGTTGACTCAACAGTTGACGTCAGATCAGTATAATCGCCCAGAATTTCCTCGATGATTTCACTGTCTTTTTTATCAATGAAGAATTTACTTTTCTGGCCGACTGTCATCTTCACCGCTACGTCCTTGCATTCTACCAGAAGCTGCGAATAATTACTCCTGATTTTAACCCCGTGCCGAATGATGATGCCTTTAAAAATGGTGGCTTCGTCGGAGTGATACCCTGCCAGAATTTCAATCTCGTTGCCTGGTACAAATGTTTCCTGATTACTCACCGTGAAGTCGCTGGTGGCAGCATTTCCATCGACCAGCGTCAATCTGGCGGTTGGAATCCGGTTGATTTCTTTAGTCACGACAACCGCAGTTACGCCGATGGTTCGGGCAATAGCCTCGCCATTCACTTTAATGGTGAAGGTTACCAGATCGGTGTTTTTCGCAATGGGTAGCCGACGGGGAGCGCTCATGGTTTCGTGGCGTCAAGAGGTGGGAAGAATAGCTTTTGCCCAACGTCAATACGTCTGAAATTCAATAGATTGTTGGCTTTGGCAACAGCTAAATAATACGTTGAGTCGCCGTAAATCCGGTAGCACATCAGGGGCAACGTATCACCTTCCTGCACGGTTCTGAGGTGAGTTAGATCAGGCGAGGAGGGTTGGGTAATAGCCTCACGCAGAAAGTCAGGTAAGTGACTCTCGAAGCTCACGGTGGCTACGGCTCGTAGGGGCGTACCGTCCGGCCCGAAAAGTTTAAACTGATAACTCAGGCTTTTCAGGGCACCGAAAAAAACCAGATTTCCCCAACTGATCTGTACCCGTTTCGGGTGGTGCTGATCGCCGTTGTATTCATACACCAACTGAGTGAAGGTTTTAATCTGCTTCGCTACGTCGTACGGTTTGTCGCCCCCGGTTATGCCCGCAATCCCCCCGGCAATGGCTCCCGCGATGGGTACTCCTTCCAGTGGGTTAGTGGAGGGCTGTTTGGGAATCACTCCAGTTCCGTCGAATAGGATTTCGAAGTCGATGCTGATCGGCTCCGAACTAACGTATTGAGCGGGTGTGCTGCTCGTTCCCGGTACCTGTGGGCGATTGTAATTCAGGTTATAATTGATCCGGTACGTATTGGGGTTAACCAACACCGTAAACGTATCATCAGGATTCGCGGAGGGCACGGGCTTACTCTCGGGGTCTGGGTTGGGCTGGAGCGCCGTGATGGTCATCTTGGTCAGATTTCCTTTTGCCAGCAACGTATCAAGTATCATAGCCTGAATGTATTACGTTATCGTTCCTGTTTATCAGCCAGTATTTTCAGTACCTGTTCCACACAGGCAGCCACAATGGCTTCACGTTCGGCCATGGTGTTCTGGCTGTTACGTCCTCCGTTTTGGGCAGGGTTGGCCGCTCCGATTTCCTCGACTCTGGCCCGAATAATCAGTTCGCGAATCTCAATGGGCATAATCTTGGTAAGGTTAAAAGCCAATATTGATGTTCGCCGATGCGGTCAGACTACCGGCCAAATCCATTGCTACGCTGGCCGGATCGTAGTATTTGAAATAGTGGTACTGAAGCACCATCGTTTCAATCACTATTTCGTTACGTTCGGCGTTGAACGCACCGATTTCCAGACGTTTGGGTAGAGCGTGCACTACGTACCAGTTATAAATGGGCAGGTGGTTCTCGTCCAGCAGCGAAATCATCAGATTCGTGGGGGTATACTCCTGCTTTTCAATCGCTTTGCGGCACCAGTGCAATACCCCCGATCCCAGGAATTTCCCCCGTTTCAGCGTCAGGTCGTTGTATTTGGTACGTACCGGCAGCTGATGCACCAGTCGGTTTTCACCGCCTTCGTTGTACGACTCGGTTTCGACCTCGGCCGTTAGCCCCGATACTTCCTGAAAGCGGATGTCGTTCGGGAACTGCGGAAACAACTCGAAAATGACCGAGAAATGAAAGCCAACGTGGGGATAGCTTAGGTCCATTGGATGAGTGATGAGTGATGAGTGATGAGTGATGAGTAATTGCGTTAGCTGCATTTATCGTTCATCATTTATCACTCATTTTTAGGTATGTTCGATGGATACGCCTTCGTGAGCCAGGACCAGCGTTTCGACTGCTACTTCATTACTGCCCGCGTTAAGATCGGAGGACGTTACTTTCAGCGGCCAGGCGTTTTTTACTTTCCAGACCACCACCGGTTCATGCGCTTCGTTAAGCAGGCTGATCGTTACGTTTCGTCGGGTGATGGTATTGAGCGCCACGCTATTCCACCAGTTGTAAAACTCATTATCGCCCTTGAAACTGCCGCGTTTTAACGTAATGTCGCCGAAGGTTTGCATACCTGGCATTTTTATTTTGGAAAACTCAGGACTCACCCCGTCGCGGTATTCGATTTTTTCCGTCGTGACTTCAAGGCCTGTAACTTCGGTAAAGCCTGCGTTAGCGATACCGTCCCAATCCACCCGAAAGTGAAATTTGGGTAATGGATAAGTTGCCATTTGGTTATTGGTTAAAGATTACGATTCCTGCATTTTGTGGCTAAACCGAAGAATAATGAACTCGGCGGGTCGTATGGCGGCCATGCCTATTTCGACAATCATACGTCCTTCCAGAATGTCTAAAGCGGTCATGGTTTCGTTCAGGCCCACTTTCACATAAAACGCCTGGTCCGGTTTGGCTCCGGCCAGTGCTCCGGCCCGCCATTGCAGCGTCAGAAAATTCTCGACCATTGCCTTCACCCGAACCCAGGTGTTAGCATCGTTCGGCTCGAAAACGAATGGCTCAGTGGCTTTGCGGATGGACTCTTCGGCGAATATGAAAAATCGACGTACCGGCACGTATTTCCATTCGTTGTCGTTACCAGCCAGCGTTCGGGCA
The DNA here is from genome assembly GCF_014699005.1 of Spirosoma profusum. GTDB lineage: Bacteria > Bacteroidota > Bacteroidia > Cytophagales > Spirosomataceae > Spirosoma > Spirosoma profusum. Next base: position 291,442 of record NZ_JACWZY010000005.1, on the reverse strand, counting down.
CCCCAAACCAGCACACCCTTACCCGTGAATGCCCGCACTACGTTCACCGACTTGCCCGTGGGGTGAATATTCAGGCTTTCCTGATCGCGGTCTTCCAGTTTTACCGCCGGACCAACCACCGCATTCAGACTGACGTTGGCGGGTGCTTTCCAGACGCCCCGCGTACGATCTACGCTGGCATAAACGCCCGCCATAGCGCCGGAAGCGGGTATGAGTGCCATGTCGCGCCGGAAGCGGGCAGCCAATCCTTTGAACCAGGGATGCTGCGTAAACAACTGCTGTTCAACCATTGTGCGGTTTAACAACGACGACTGGTACAGATTATCGACCGTATTGATAAGCCGTTGAACGAATGGCGAAAACAGGTCGGCGTTGAGTACGTTGGTGCCTTTGGCTTTAATGGTCGTCGCACCGTTTGCCGCTACGTTAATAGTCGTGTCGGCGGTCAGCGTAGAAACCTGCACATTGCCGATCCAACCGGTGTTGTTCAGGCTGGCGTAGGACGTATCGACAGCCGCAGCATCACGCCCGGCAGGCATCAAGTCGGCCAACAGACCCGCGTTTTTCTCAATTTTTATCAGGCTGACAATACCACCCGTGAACGTAGCATCGGTTTTCAATGCATTGAGCGAGGAACGTAGCGACGTGGCCAACGTAGCAGAATCCAAAGTCTGTAAAGACAGCGTCAGTGTGCGGACAAACGTCAGAATTGCAGCAAACTGCTCACGAGTGCTGTTGGACGTAGTATTCAGGAACGTAGCGGCCAGTCGATCAAACTGCGCTTTCAGCGGGCTAATCGTAGCACTGGTCAAAGGGGGCGTAGTGGCACCAGCAAGTGCATTCAGAAACAGTACGTTATCAGCGCCGGTTCGCAGTGTCTGCTGGACCATAGTGACATCGGTAAGTACAGCACTGAGCGCTTCCAGATCGGCGGGAAGCATGGCAACTACTGCGCCAGCGTTAACTGGATCGGGCTTTTTGAAGGCCAGACTGCTGAATGTCAAATCCTGCACGTAGGTTGAAACCAGCCAGGGGTAATAAACTGCACCGTATTTCAGATTGTCTGTACCAATATTGTCGCGGAAATTGGCAATAGGATCATTGATAACAGACGCTTTCTGAAACCCACCCTGAATATCCATGATCACAAACCGATCCTGTAAATCAGCGCACTGGACGAGGGCAGATTTTTGTAGCGTTCCCAACGTAGCAGCATCGGGTAACTCCACCGCATCAGGAAACAGCAGGATAGTTGGCTCATCGAATCGTCGGATCGCGTCCAGGCCACCCAATAAATCGGTGGTCAACGTACCAATCTGAACAGGAGATGGATACACGCCCACCGACACAACGTAGCACGGACCGCCCCCGTTGTCGAAATAGTTTCGAACGGCTTTATAGAGGTAATACCGCCGATTGTTAATACCATTTTTTGGCGTAATGGACGTAATGGCGTTGTTGGTAACCACTACGTCGTAAGTCGTCGGTGCAAAATCGCCACCGAAATACAGTTCATATTCGAGCAGCGACGACAGGCGGGTAGGCCGATTATTCAGCGGTTGATTGGTCGAATCGTCCTGCGCTTTGGCGGTGTACCCAATAAAAGCTGGAATCGCCGTAGCCACCGCAGCCACCGAAGGCGGAAACAGTGTTTGTTCTTCGACAAACACACCGGGAGTACTGTAGGTCGTAGGCATAAAAAAGGAAGGAGTTTCTAGGGTTATGGTGTAATGACTTACGACTCCTGCATCTTATGAGCAAAGCGCAGAATGATGAACTCAGCAGGTCGAACGACGGCCATACCGATTTCTACAATCATGCGGCCCTCCAGAATGTCCAGCGCGGTCATGGTCTGTCCTAAGCCGATATTTACGTAGAACGCCTGAGCAGGTTTAGCGCCCGCCAGCGCCCCGGCCCGCCATTGCAGAAACAGGTAATTCTCGATCATGCCTTTCACCTTCACCCAGGTATTAGCGTCGTTCGGCTCGAACACAAACGGTTCCGTCGCTTTCTTGACCGACTCTTCTACCATCAGGAAAAACCGACGTACTGATACGTATCGCCACTCGTTGTCGTTGCCCGCTAAAGTGCGCGCTCCCCACACGAGATTGCCTTTGCCCTCGAAGAAACGTATCGCATTAATCGACTTACCGGTCGTGTGAACGTTCAATTCCTGTTGGGTGAGATCGTCGATTTTGTCAGTTACTTCGCGCACGAAATTCAGGCTGAAATTGGCAGGCGCTTTCCAGACACCCCTAGTGCGATCTACGCTGGCATAAACACCTGCCATAGCACTGCTTGGCGGCAGAATTACAGTTTGCTTCGCTATCTCTTTCTTTATGGCCTCGTACAAACTTGTGTTTGTTACCATTTTAGTCCCTACCGATTTTCCCAGCTTCAGCTCGCTGAGTTTGAAGCCGTCGTTCGGGCTACCCGCCTGATTGATAACAACGGCGGTTTCGTCGTATTCAAAATTGATGATCGTTCGCAGGTAGGGATGATAAGTGGCTCCGTAGCTGAGGTTATTCGTGCCGATTCCATCCCGAAATGCGCCTACAGCGACTGCCATTGAGGTTTGCCCGGCTGTTTGCACATCGGCAATTAAGAATCGGTCTTTCAGATCGGCGCACTGTTGCAATGCGGTTGTTACTATGGAATGGTATTTAGCCAGATCGGTAACACCAATCGCATCGGCCACAACAAGTAACGTAGGTTCGTCTTCTTTAGAAAGCGCATCGACACCCGCAATTAACTCGGCGGAATCGACGGCACGAGGTGTGGCGGGTGCCGAGAAATAGTTGTTCACCGCTACGATGTAGCACGGGCCACCTCCATTGGCAAAATACAATTGCAGGTTCTGAAACAGCCGGAACCGCTGCAACGTATTCAGGTCGCCCAAACCACTCGTCACTTTCCCTAGTGCATCGAGCGTGAGTGTTGTCACAGGTACAGGGTAGGCCCCGCCGAAAATCTGCTGATACTGCGCCAGCGATTCAATCCGAACTGGCTTATTCTGTAAGGTTTCTCCTTCAAAAACAAGCCGTTCTGTATAGCCGACAAAAGCCGGTATTGCCGTTTCGACCTGTGCCACCGAGGGAGGGAACTTGGGAACTTCCCTGACATACACACCGGGGGTGCTAAAATTTTCCATTGGCCTTAAAGAGTTTGGATAATGTCTGCTATTGATTGAGTTCCTTTGGGATTGGGCAGGGTACGCTGAACACCGTCCAGCGTCAGTTTTACGCTCACCTTCGATTCAGCGGTTCGAGGCATACCCCGGTTTGAGCGGAGCAGAAAAATGCGGGTGCCAGTATGTATATTCTTAAGCTGAGCGTATCGGCGTTGCTCGTAACTGTCCGCTTCTAAATCAGCTTCCTGAACCCAGGTTAGCGCCAGTCCGGCCAGCCCCGTTGTCGCGGTCGATACGTTGGTCAAGGTATTATTGTTGATAGTTACTTTATTGGCCGGATCGATCAAATAATACGACCACGGATTCGCTTTGGCAGTGATGGTATATTCGGTTTTTGCAGCATAATTAATTGTGTTATCTTTCATAATTTCGATCAAACCCCACGCATTAGATTTCCAAAGAGCTACATCGAAATAAATCTGCTCTGTTTTCGGCGAAGGCCCGCTAAAATCTAGAATATAATTCCCCTCTTTTAAGGCTAGTGGTGAGTTTAACGTATTGTCTATTTTCTGTAAATCAATAACTAACTTTTCTAATACTGCCGTCTGGAATGTTTTCAATATGGTCTTGCCACTTCCAGGCATTATTCTACTTAATGTTACCTGATTGAAATTTCCCCCTAATGGGATTTTTAAAATTGGATTTACTAGCCAATATAAATCGGTACTGTCAATTTTATTGCCTATTCCCTTAGGCAAGGTAGTTGATGCATCAATAACACCATTATTTGCTACGTTTGAGAAATAATAAATCTTTCTTCCGAGCTTTTTAGCTGGATATGATAGATTAGTGAAATTGTTAAACGTAGCATTACGTAGTATAATTAAAAATCTGAAACGTGATAATGCCTGAATTTTTCGATGAATTTCATTCTTTTCATTTAGTGAAAATAAAATTAAACCACCTCCAGATATAGATCTAAATAAAAGCCCATGATTACGTAATGTTTCTTCGCAATCCGCTGTAGGTACGATAGTCATATCCGACGTAGCGCCTTCATAATAATCATGCAAAAGCCGAATAGAGAATAATATATCGTAACCGAATTTAATCATAGTCGTTTACTATCTATTTCAACTGACGTAATGAGTGAACTTAATTCAGACGTGGCATCTTCAATCATTAATAATCTTACTTTGTACAAAACAGAGGGCATGTATTTTCCTCCAAGCATAGCCCATAAATGATTTAATTGTTCGAAATTTGGTGAGTATAATTCAATGATTAATTTTTCAATTTTAGGGTCAAGGGTAGGCGCATTGTCTTTTGAAATGACACGATTTTGTTGAAAGAAACTTAGTACGTTGGATAGTAATAATAGTGCGTTTAAATAATTCGTTTCCGTAGTTGAGTTGATGGCAAAGAGTACATAAAAATTCAGGAATAAAGTTGGGTTTACCCGCTCAATGGCTGTTATCGATTGCTGCCTGTACATCGACCCATTTTTTAACGTTGTTTCTTCCTCAATGTTGACTAAGGACATAATTACGTTGTCAGTAACAGCCTGCCCGTTGCTGTCTACGTTGGCAATGTTTAATAGCTTCACAACAGGTTCCGTAGAGCCATTGGCCAGAGCTGCCAGCAAATAGGTATTCAGCTCTGTTTTTATCCCTTCGAGCGCCTGTCGTAGCATTTTTGAACTTTTTAGATCGCAACGAAATCTTTTTTTGCCAGACTATATTTTCGTTTACCCAGCGTTCCCTCGTCTAGTAGACGATTGATTTCCCGCCTGATAACTAGTAATCGTTCATGGTATTTAGGTTCGCCAATTTCCAGTAACGCTTTTAGTGGATTTGAGCTTTGTAGCGCAGCTTTTATAACCGCACTTTTGGCACGTCCCTGGTGGCGGATATCACAAACGGCCAGGCAAATTGTATCGGGTTTCCCATCTAGTCCATAAGCCTGCGCATATTCTACGAGCTTACTCTTAAAATGCTTTATACCTACATCAATTTGTACTGAGCGATGCCTAGGATCATTTTGTGCCCAGTGAATTAATTTCGCAGCCTGAATAACTTCAGTGTCTTCAACCTCACGTAATGTTGGATTCAAATAATACATTAATCCTTCCGTCGATGTATCTGATTCGAGTACTACGTCGCCGTCGTCAGTAATTCGTATGATTCGGTTATTTTCTAATTTTAAATCAGGAAAATATTCTGCTGCCAATGGTAGTTTAAGTATGGATCGAAAATAAGCTACAAAATCTCCTTTCGGTACGTGAGCACCGTATTGAAGAAAAGAGAAAGTAAATCGCGCTTTATCGTATGTATTTAACGTGTGGAAAAAGCCACCTTCAGCCGCTGCTGTTGGATGAATAAAATCAGCCCAAAAACCATATTCATTACGGAAATCAAACCGGTTATATCGTTGCGTAGATTGACCGATTACATTCATCAATCCTTTAAAGCCTTCATATGGAACACGACTCCCAATATAAAATCTTGTGCCGTCTATTTTGCCGAAATATTTATTCGTTTGCTCTAATGAAAAACTTACAATTTTCATAGTCAGTAATTTTTTGATTTTGGCAACAAAAATTACCTGAACCCGATTGGCAGGCTCTGAGATAGCTTTCCAGAAAAATACTGTTATGTATTAACGACGTTTAATACGTCTTACTCGTTTGCGTATGGTTTAGTTAACGCTTACAGACTATATTAGAGTGGTATGACTATCTGCCGAAGAAAGGACAGACTAACTATTAATAAAGGTCAGGTATTGGTGTGTAATATGCTGTTAGGCTGATGTAAATATATTCCGAACAGAATTTCCTGCCTCGATCTGTTTATTTAACGGTAAAACTGAAGTAAATTTTAATGAAGAAAGGGACCACTCGATTAGATTTGACGTGACAGAGCCATACAGCCATATTACATTGCTTCATAATGACCTGAATTGTGTACCCAAAAGATTGCCAGTAAGCTAGTTGGTTATGCTTTGTGCGTAGTAGTGAGCAGAAGCTTGTGCAGTATTTCAGGTTCAACCCGATGGCCACCTACAAAGTCAGTGATTTGCAGATTGGGTACCTCTTCCTGCATTCGAAGTAAATAAGCGTCGACATCATCGAGCAGGTTAAAATACTCGTCCTGCTTGCCATAAACGTAGTGCATATCAACCGAAGTCAGTTTGGCCGAATCTATTACGTCGGTAAGGCCATTAGGGAAGAAGCCTGCCCAGAGAATGAGCCGGTTAGCGCGGATATGCCCGTCGTTGAGCCAGCGACAGGCCGTAGCACCTCCCTGCGAAAAACCCAATAACGTAATATGAAACTGTTTAGGGGCTTGGCCTTTCAGAATACGGTCGTACAACGTATTCAGATAGGCCAGGAAATCAGCAATTTCCTCGTCTTTGGCCTCGCGGGTAAGCCATGAAGCACCTACGCGCTGAAACTCGCCGTTCAGGTACAGCCGCGATAAACCTTCTGGAACTATCACAACGGTTTCCTCATTAACCAGGCTCTCGAATTTTCGGCTGAAGTATCGGGCTAATTGTCCGAAGCCATGCAGACAAAACCAGATATTTTTTGTCTGAGAAGTTAGTTCGCCCAGTGTGTAGTAACGGGCCGTCCGACGAACAGACAGGTGATGTTCCTGTAACATAAGCGTTTACCGATGAAAGCGTGATTGTTGATTGTCGCGCTTCCGTTGCTCGTAATGGTCTTTGTCGGCAACGTAGCATAAGCGTTCGAGTTCGGCATAGACCGTCCCGTTTTTGTCGATCCATTGCACGCGAAACGTTTTTTCAGTCTGGCCATTCAGTACTACGTCCTGACGTATCGTATCAAGTTGTTCGTCGGTGAGTTCGAAACGGGCGTAGAGTGTTTGACGACCTGGTTTACGAAATCGAATGTTGGCCGATTTATCCCAGACAACGTATTGATTGCCTAGATTGTGGAGAATAATGAGCATGTAAAACGGGTCTGAAGCTGCAAACAGGCTGCCGCCGAAAATGGTCCCGACGTAATTATACGTCCAGAGGTTCAGCCGAAGTCGAACGTGTACTTCCCGCCAATCACTCGACCAGAAGAGGATTTTTCCACCCGTGCCGAAATACATCGGATACCAGTTCATGAATGTCCGAAAGCGCCACGATTTAAACGATTCGCTACGTTGTGTTTGCAGAAAGGAAGGTTTCATAACGGTACTATTTTGCTCAAGGTTGCGGTTCTAATCGAGCAACTTCGGTCCCTTTTTTGGCTGCCTGCGCAATTTGACCAGCATGATAGGAATTGTGATGCATTAGAAAGATCAACACCTGCACACGCGGCCACTCACCGAAAGGCGATGGAATAGGTTCAGCCCATTGCTCGTCGGTAAGCTGGCCAATCTGTTCCGTAATCATGGCAAACGCGTCTTCCACAGATTGCTGAACAGCGACCAGATCAAAGGGCTGGCCTTCGTCAGAAACGCCACCCACGGTTTGAAGCGGAATACTGACGGGCCGTCCGAACAGCATGTAAGCAAAACGGTGCATCACCTCGGCCGTATGCAGGGCAATAAAACCTGCCGAAGCGGTTTCAGCGGTGAGTCGATGACGATACGTAGCAGGGGTGAGCTTGCGAGTAGCGCCCAATGAAGGAGCCTGGCTCATTTGCCACATTTGCCGAATGGATTCAGTTGTCATACGTAGTAAGAATGATTGGTTAGGAAATAAGTTTGGTGATTACGTTATCAGAGAAAACAGTCAGACCCAACGTAGCGTCGGGACCTAGTTCGGCCCAAACCTGCTGGTTCAATGCCTTCCAGATTTTGTGGCATCGTTTGGCTAAAAGTCGGCCTTCTTCGGTCAGATAAAGACCGCTACGTATATTATCGGTCAACCAGCCGTTTTTTTGTAGCAACTGCACATCGCGACTCATCGCCGATTTCTCAATCTGCAATCGTTTCGAAAGCTCCGCCTGACGAACGCCCGGCTGCGCGAATATGTGCATGAGCAAACCCGCCTGTGCGAACGTAACGCCTTCGCCCGTGAACGCTTCGTTGTAACGACCCGATATCACCCGCGCCAGCATCCGCAATCGACCCGCAATACAGTACGTTTCGGTGTTCATGTTGTAAAGATTATGAGTTAAAGTTGTATATGCAACTTTTTTTAAAAGTTTTACTGATGTAGAGCCAACTTTGCAACCCTACAACTTTACAACTAAACAGTTTGGGGCGACGTACTGGGTTGGGAGACTTCTTTGGGTGGGCGCTGGCTCCAGTACGTTGCCAGCAGCGAGCCAGTGGTGTTCATGATGGGGCCAAAGAGGGCAGGGGCTAGTCCAACAGTGGCCACTTTGCCCATTTGTACCGCAATGCCCGATGCCAGGCCCCCATTTTGCAGACCTACTTCAATGGCTACCGTACGGCAGCTTTGTTCATCCATGCCAAACAACCGGGCCGACCAGTACCCGAGTGTGAAACCGGTGAGGTTATGAATCAATACGCAGAATGCTAGTGTCCAGCCAACGGTTAGCAAGCTATCGCGGCCGGCAGCGGTGATGATGGCCACAATCAGAACGATACCACCCATCGAAATCAGCGGCATAATTCGGTTAATGACCACCGCTGATTTATGAAAAATCCGGTTCAGTGCAAGGCCGACGATTACCGGCAGAATCACAATCTGAATGATTTCAAGCATCATTTTTGTAAATGAAATCTCGATAAACTGACCGGCCAGTAATTTCATCAGTGCGGGCATCAGAAACGGAGCCAGCAGAGTCGAAATTGTCGTTACAGTGATGGAGAGCGGTACGTTGGCTTTGGCAATGAAGCACATTACGTTCGAGGCCAGCCCACTCGGAGAACAGCCGATGAGTACTACGCCAGCTGCAATTTCGGGAGGGAAATTGAACGTATTGGCCAACGTATAGCCCAGCAGCGGCATAATGATGAAATGACATACAACGCCAACTAATACGGCTCGTGGCTGCTGAATAACACCTTCAAAATCTTTAATCGACATGGTAGTACCCATTCCCAGCATAATGATTTGCAGCAAGGGCACAATCAACTTTTTGAGCGGAAAATCACCGATTTGCGTGAACGGCCCCGGAAAAACGAGGGCAATGGTTACAGCGCCAATGATGAAAGCGGTATAAATCAGGTTATTGTACGAGGAACGGGCGTTAGTTTCGGCTTTCATCGCTACGTAATAAAAAAGTAGAATGCAGAATAATGAATAGACTAGCTTGAGTTTAGAAAGAATATAAGACGCAAAACTTACCTGTTCCTGCTACGTTGCTCAATCTGGGCCGACCTGCGGTTCATTACCATTATGCATTAAACGAAGCCAACACCCCTTCTTTCAATGAATACGTTGACGTTCTAATCTCCGAAATGTCGTACGCCTTTAATACGTAGTCAATCAGACAAAAAGCTACTACAATCATATCGACACGTAGCGAAATCATACCGGGAAGTTCCATCCGTTCGTCACGATTACGGGCGATGAGCAATTGATAAGATCGATAAAATTCGGCCATCGGCACTGTAAATGTTGTCTGATTGGGGTCGGGCAGGTGGCCGTGTTCGTGCATGAACCACATATCGGCCAACGTATCGAACGAACCCGACGATCCCACCAAAACTGTTGGCTGGTATTGGTGAATGGCGTTGGCAAGCGGCAACAACTGTTCCTGAAAATAAGTACGTAGTCGCTGAACGCTTCCCGAACTAATCGGATCGGTGGTCATAAATCGTTCGAGCAGCCGTTGACCGCCAATTTCAAAGCTCTGCTTCCAGAAAATCCGATTTTGGTTTCCTAGAATAAACTCAACGCTTCCTCCGCCAATATCCATAACCAGCGACGTAGCATCATCAAGCGCACCAGCCGCGCGAATCCCCCGATAAATGTAATCGGCTTCCAGATCGCCCGAAATTACCTGAATCCGGATACCCGTCGCTTCCCAAACGCGCTCGATAAATTCAGCCTGATTTTTCGCCACTCGAATCGCACTGGTACCAATGGCCGTTACGTGTTCGGGTGCTACGTTGTGCTGGTCGAGTATGCTCCGGAAATACGTCAGTACGTTCAGCGCCCGACCTATGGCTTCTTCGGTAATAATTCCCTGATTTATACCGGCCATTCCGATCTTGGCTGGTCTACTTTCGCGAAACAATGTAGTGACTGCCGAGCCATTTTTTTCGGCGATAAATAAGTGGAAGGTATTGGTGCCTAAATCAATAATAGCTTGTTTCATAGTCGCAAAGCTATTATCTTTGCCGTCCAGTTTTAGCTAAAACACAATATTAAAACATGCTTATCATTAACGTAAAGGACAACGAGTCGATTGACAAGGCCCTCAAACGCTTCAAAAAGAAGTTTGAGAAAACGGGCGTGTTACGGCAGTTGCGGTCGCGGACGGCTTTTCAAAAACCGTCGGTAAAGCGTCGCACCGAGATTATCAAAGCAGCCTACAAAGAAAGAATGTACGGCAATCACACCGAGCAATAGACCGGTTGTGAGCGGAGTTTGGCCGCGTTGAATGCGCAGTCAGCGACGACCAACTCTTCAACAGAACGCAGAGCAGCAAGCAGGGATGTTTGCTGCTTTTTTTGTTGGAACTGGAATGTCTGAACCGGGATTTAGCAGATTCATGGATTTTCTGGATTTTGGACCGGGATTTAGCAGATTTAAGGATTAAAACAGATTTTGTTTTCTCTGCTTTAAAGCTATTATTTTGAAATTGACCAAGCAAAATCCAGAAAATCCCTAAATCTGCTAAATCCCGGTTCAGATGAGTTCAGACTTCCTCCAATACATCCGCTTCGAAAAACGGCTGAGCCATCATACGCTGACGGCTTATACCAAAGACCTGGAGCAATTCAGTACGTTTCTGGCGACGGAGTGCAACATCGACCAGCCCGAAAAAGCTGATTTTCGGCACATTCGGTCGTGGATTGTGAGTCTGGTGGAGGGCGAAATGGATAAATCGTCGGTGAATCGCAAGATTGCTACGTTACGAAGCTTTTATGGATTTCTGCTACGTCGGAAAGTGATTGACATTGATCCGATGATGAAAATTCAGGCGTTGAAAGCCAGCCGAAAACTGCCGGTTTACGTGGAAGAAAAACCCATGGAAACCCTGCTGACAGACATTGATTTTCCGGATACGTTTGCTGGAATTCGTGATAAGCTGGTGCTCGAATTACTTTATGGGACCGGCATCCGGTTGAGTGAATTAATTGGTCTGAAAATGGCCGACGTTAACCTGTACAATAAAACGATTACTGTATTGGGCAAACGAAACAAACATCGGATTGTGCCGCTGACACAGCCTCTTTTTGAGCTGATTCAGCAGTATACTCAACTGAAAGAAACAGAGTTTTCCGGGCAGGCCGATAATAGTGTTCTGATTGTGAGCGACAAAGGCGTTGCGGCCTACCCAGTGCTGATTCAACGTATCGTAAAACGCCATCTGGAGCTAATCACTACTCTCGAAAAGAAAAGTCCGCACGTGCTACGTCACAGCTTCGCCACGCACTTGCTCAACCGCGGAGCCGATCTGAACGCCATCAAGGATTTACTTGGTCACAGTAGTCTGGCTGCTACCCAGATTTACACGCATACCAGCCTGGAACAATTGAAAAAGACCTACGATCAGGCGCATCCAAAGGCGAAGAAAGAATAAAGCAGTTGATACGTAGCATGAGTGAAAGCCGCATTACTACGTTGTGCGAAATTCTCCTATTTCTTCCGTTTGGAGTCTGCTTCAACTGGCTTTAAGTAAGGCTGAAGTTTGGTCAGTAATTGTCGGTAACCTTCGGCGTTTGGGTGGAGCCCGTCGCTAAACATCGATTCGTCTATTTTTCCATCCGATTTTAAAAAAACCGTTCCGGGCTGGATGAACGTAACGTTTAACTCGCCGGCAGCCTGGGCGATACGTTGATTTAACTGGGCAATTCGCGCTTCTTCATTACGTCGGGGTAAAATGCCAATCAGCAGAATGTCGGCGTTGGGCTGGCGGGTTTGTATGGCACGTACCAGAAACGACAGGCCGTTACTGATTTCGGCATCGGAATTAAGTTGGAGGTTGTTGGTGCCAATCATCAGCGCAATCTGAATTGCCTGATAACCATCGAGTTCGCCGTGGTAAACGCGCCACAATACGTTTTCGATACGGTCCCAGCCGTAGCCCAGATTCAGTACGTCCAACGGCTTCATAACGGCATCCCAACTATCAGCACCACGTAGTGTCGCTCCCGTCGATTCGCCACCCCAGAAATGTGTGATTGAGTTTCCGATGAACAGAATTCGGGGTGGTTTACTCTGTACGCGAGCCATAATTTCGCGGTGGCGCGTTTCCCAGTCGTACACACGTGCATCACGATATTGTGTGCGCGGTTTCAAGGTTACTACGTCGCCGATGGGTTCGTTCAGGATTTTGCGAATGCTACGTTCGTAGGCGTCGGCGTATTCCTGCATGCCCAGATCGGTAGGATGTGTGCCATCAACCGTCGCGTCGGTATCCATATTAATGGCCGAATAAGGTAGAATGTACAGATTTTTGATGCCTTCGCCTTTCAATTGTGCAAAAGCCTGTTCCATCACTACGTTGGCATCGTTGTATTGCTGCCGCCGGATTGTATTCGTACCCCCGTCGCTATAGCCAGCATGTTCGACCAGTAAAATTGGTGTATCGGGTTTACGCTGACGTAGCGTTTTCACCGACGTAGTGATCTTTTCTTTCAACTCGTCGGGCTTTGTTCCGGCCGCTGCCACGAGGTTTGGTAGGCAATCCAGTACGTATATATTGGCGTCGATATCGGGTAAAATGTCAATAATTTCCTTTTCGAGACGGCCATTACCGGAGAACGCGAGATTAATTACTGGTCGATCGAGCTTACGACCTAGAATTGCAGGCCAGGCCATACCGGGTCGTGAGGCACAGGCGCCCTGAGCAATTGATGTACCGTAAACCACAATCGGTTTTTCGATACGAACGGGTAGGGGTGTTAACGTAACGCTGGTCGGTACGCCGATTTCGAGCCATTTAACGGAGTTGTAGAGTGGTAGATACAAGCGATATTCACGCCCTTTCTGGTGATACGTATCGTTGGGTTCGAGGCCGGTAAACTTGTATTGAATAGTATCGCCAAATGTATATTTTCCAGCACACCAAAGCGCATCGCCATCACTGTTGACGGCGTATAAATCGACACCACTGACACCGGTAGCGGGCATGTGAGGAAGTTCTTTTTTGCCGGTAACTACGTAGCGAACAACAACTTGATCGGTGCTGGCTCGGAAACGTATCAATAAGCCAGCTGCGTTATGCGATAGATTCCAGACGGGTGTCCGAACGCTTTTTTCGACCTTTGCTGGAAGCCGGTCGTAGGGATTCTGTAGCGCGCTGGCTGGCCATCCCTGCCCTTCTATTACCGGAAAACTACTCTGAATCGGGTTCCACCAGGTATACTCGGTAGTGGCTTGAGCGAACGTAGCATAGGGCAATAAACCGATAACCGCGAACGTAACAAGAAGCAGTTTTTTCATAGTCAAAAACAAACGTAGCGTTTGATTGAAATCTATTTTAAATTGATTAAATGAGTGCTTTTGTCATTCTGAGGAACGAGGAATCTTAAAACATCCTTACCTGAGTGTCAGGAGAATTTAAGATTCCTCGTTCCTCAGAATGACAAAAATCGCAATCTCAATTAGATTCTAAAGGTGAGTATGGCAGGCACCTAATGTGTTTTTGAAAAGAAGAGTAATGATTCCTTCAGGTACCTTTGCACCATGAATATCTCTCAGATGAGCCAAACGCTGTTCTACCTTATTGAACAGCAACCTGATTCCGAAAAAGCGGTCGATTATCTGCGTCAGCAAGCCGCTACGTTCCAGGCGAATCCGCAGACGTCGCAGTTTTACCGCGTTTTTACCGCCATTCCTCGTTATGTCGGAAAACATCCTGTCGACGTAGCACCGGACATGGCATTTGCTCTTGAGCGACAACGCCCCCGCTTTACGGCCGAAGGCTGGACGCTTGACCGATTGGCTCGCGTCTGGTGGCTTTTGCAACTTCCGGCCGATGATGAGACAACTTACGTAAAGACGATCAGCCAACTTTTCAAAGCTGCCGAACTCAACGAATTGGTCGCGCTTTACTCCGCACTGCCGGTATTGGCCTTTCCAGAAAGCTGGCGATTCCAGGCGACGGAGGGGATTCGGAATAACATCGCTGATGTGCAGTCGGCCATTATGCTACACAACCCCTACGCGATGGATTATTTCGATGAAGCGGCCTGGAATCAGATGATTTTGAAAGCGTTTTTTACTGATAAGGACGTAACGCAGATTACCGGTCTGCATGAACGCAAAAACGACCGACTGGCTCATACGCTGGCCGATTATGCCGCTGAACGTAGAGCCGCCGGCCGTAGCCTGCCACCGAATATTGAATTGCTGACGTAGCGTTTTAATTAGTAATGTAGGTCGTGTATCTTACCCCTAAATTCCCCTTCAGGGAATTTAGGGGTATATGAGCCTTAATTGAAGTAACTTCACTACGTTAATACCAACGATAACAAATGCCGACCGATAGCATTAGTGCCGGTGCGCTGTTTTTCAGCAAGTCATAGTTGAAAAATACGTTCTGATACTGGGCCTGTATTTCAGCTCCCAGACCCCGTTCGCGACCACTATAAAACTTTAGTCCAATGGCTGGTGCGATGGCTCCTTTAAAACCGGTTTGCTGGTCGGCGAGCGGCCCGTAGTAATTGGTGTAATCCACAAAAGCTCCTCCGCCGGCCATTTGAATATAAGGTCGAATCGCAGCTGCATTATCCGCGAAATAATACGATAAAGAAGCCATCGCCGGAATAATCGTGAGCGTACGGGTCTGCACGGCAGAAATAGACTGATCTTCATACTGATAGACCTGCCGACCAATACGTTGCTGCGAATACTGATAACCTGATTTCAGACCAAGCGAAAATCGCTGCGGAAACAACCATTCACCATCGAGGGCGAAATTGGTAGGAGATAGCTTGTTGATGTATCCCTTCTGTCCACCCATTGGAGCAACGACTCCGTAACGGGCTGATATATTGAACGTTACGTATCGGTCGTACATCGACGATTCGTAGTCGGTTCTGTTTTGTGCCCGGCCTACTGTTGTCAGGCTCACCAGGGCAATTAATGCAATAAGGCGTTTCATGACGAATTAGCGGGTTACTTGTAAATAAGGTGATTGACTGAAAATAGCCGACGTAGCAGCATCAACCGACTGCGTATCAATAATGTCGGCACCACGAATAGTGGCATCGTAAACGACGGATAGCTGTTGCTGCTGTCCTGCGCTGGTAGTCGGGCTATTCTTTAAGTCGACAATCTGAATTTCCCAGTAACGATCTGTGACTTCGTAGGTGTAATAGCTGGGAGAATACGGCGAATAGCCATAACCGCCCAAACCTCCATATCCCCAATAATTCGAATAATAAGAATAGGGGTTCGACGCAACGCCGGTATACTGATTATTAACCAGAATAACCGCTACGCCCAAATCGGCCTTTTGACCTCTATCGACCCGTTGAAATCCTCGGGAAGTCAGTGCGTTCGCTACGTTACTCACGAAGCGATCTGAGATAGAATTCTTCGCTGTTGCATAGCTATTGTTCGACTCAATGATAACTGAATCGGGTAAACTGAACGTTTTGTACTGCCCGAAGTTAATCGAACGGTCGTAGTTGGTAATATAAACCGGGCTATCTGCTGGACTCAAATCACTGATAGCGTTGTCGCGGCAGGCTGTCAGAGCCCCGCCTACAGTCAGGAGTAGTAATACCCATAGGCTTCCTTTTCCTGACCACTGTTGTTGAAGCATTTTCATGAGTGAATTTGTTGTATACTACTTATAGAACGAACGGATGAGGCCGAAGTTTGAAAAATGAAGCTTAAAATCATGTGAAAAAATGACCTGTCGGGCCCAAAATTTTTAAGAACTTTGTTACGTCTATCAACGGAATAATTATTCCGTTAACTTTTTAGCAGCGCGTATGGATTTTATGGATTCAATTCGGGGCATGTCGTTTTTCGATATGCACGTCCACATGACCTCCCGAACTACTGACGATTATCAGGCGATGGCCGATGCCGGCGTAGTAGCTATGATTGAACCAGCTTTCTGGCTGGGCCAGCCACGTACCGGCGTCGACTCATTTCGGGATTATTTCGCCAGTCTGGTGGGCTGGGAGCGGTTTCGGGCATCGCAGTTCGGTATTCGGCATTATTGCACCATTGGCTTAAACTCCAAGGAAGCTAATCAGCTAGAATTGGCCGAACAGGTTATGGAAATCCTGCCGCTTTTCATCTATAAGGAAGGCGTAGTAGGCGTGGGTGAAATCGGCTTTGACGATCAGACGCCCGCCGAAGACAAATATTACCGCGCCCAACTCGAACTGGCCAAAGAAGCCAATCTGCCTGTGCAGATTCATACCCCCCACCGCGATAAAAAGCAGGGAACGACACGTAGCATGGACATCGCCATCGAACATGGCATCGACCCCGGCATGGTGATTGTCGATCACAATAATGAGGAAACGGTTAAGGAAGTGCTCGACCGGGGCTTCTGGGCTGGTTTTACGATTTATCCGTTCACCAAAATGGGTAACGAACGTATGGTCGACATTGTGAAGCAATACGGTCCGGAACGTATCATGATCAATTCAGCCGCCGACTGGGGAATCAGTGACCCATTGGCCGTGCCTAAAACGGCAGCGCTGATGAAGCAGCGCGGCATTTCGGACGAATCAATACGTCTCGTTACGTTCACCAACGCCGTTACCGCCTTCGCGCAAAGCGGACAACTTAGTCTTGAAGAACTCACCCAACCCTTAAACATCGACCAGAGCAAACGTTACAATGGTAGCTCGGTGCTACGTGGTGGCCAAGCGCCACGGGTTGATAAGGAATCAACGATAATTAAATAAAGAGCGAAAAAGTGAATGAGTGAAAGAGTGCTGTTCCAGTAGTCAGGTTGGCGTATAAACTTTCGCTCTTTCACTCTTTCGCTCTTTCGCTCTTTATGCTAAAACCTCTTCTTTCCCTCACACGTCCGGCGAATCTGGTTACGGCGATTGCTGACGTACTGGCGGGGATGGCAATTGCCGGTTATTTTCTGGATATGAATCCCCCTCCGGCCCCAGTAGGTTGGCTTTGCTTGGCAACGGTTGGGTTGTATGGCGGTGGTATTGTTTTTAACGATGTATTTGATGCTGAATTAGACGCCATCGAGCGCCCCGAACGCCCGATTCCCAGTGGCGTAGTACATAAAAGTACGGCTGTGGCGTTAGGACTATTTCTACTCGCTGTAGGAATTGCCTGCTCGTTTCTGGTGAATCAGACAGCAGGTTTTCTGGCGATTGGCATTGCTATAGCCTCACTCGTTTACGATCGATTTGGCAAGCACCATAATCTGCTGGGGCCGCTGAATATGGGACTGTGTCGTGGCCTGAACTTACTCCTTGGTGTGAGTATTCTACCTGATCAGGTAATGCCCTGGGCCTGGGTTGGCCTGATTCCGATTGTATACATTGCCGCCATCACTATGATTAGTCGGGGCGAAGTGCACGGAGGACGTTCTACTACGTTGCAATTTGCGGGGTTGCTTTACGCGCTGGTCATTGGATGCGTAGCGGCTCTGGCTCAACGGCAGCATCAGTTGGGAACGGCTCTGCCTTTTCTGGCACTATTTGGCTATTATATTTTCCCTCCGCTCTGGCGGGCCGTCAAAGAACCCGTTGGACGTAACATTGGTATAGCGGTGAAGGCGGGCGTTTTGTCGCTGATTGTGATGAATGCGGCCTGGGTAGCTGCTTTTGCTTCATTTCCACTGGCTCTTCTGGTGTTTTGTCTTCTGCCTTTATCTCGGCTGCTGGCAAAACTGTTTGCCGTTACGTAAGAGGGCGTTCTGCATGATCTGTATGCCATTACTCAGAGTAATGGCATACAGATCATGCAGAACGCCCTCTTACGTTTGTGCTCCGGTTTGGTACGTTAGTTGCTTTACGTAGTTGGGCGGTTTCCGGAAATCTATTTAAACAAATCTTTATGACTCAGCCGACTGGCTCAATTGGGGCAGAGGGTTCATTTATATTTGTGAAACATTCCGTGGAACATTCTTGGATTCGTGGAAACATTCCGGCATATTTGAAACTGCAACGTACAGACCCATGGGTAAAGTGATTGCTATCGCCAACCAAAAAGGTGGCGTCGGTAAAACTACGACAACGATCAATTTAGCAGCCAGTTTGGCCGCTCTCGAATTTCAGACGCTCATTGTTGATGCAGATCCGCAGGCGAATTCCACCTCGGGTCTGGGTTACAATCCTAAAGAAATCGAAAACAGCATTTACGAATGTATGGTAGAAGGCGTACGTCCGCACGATGCCATTATTCAGACGGATTTTCCGAATCTTGATTTATTGCCCTCACACATTGATCTGGTTGGGGCCGAAATTGAGATGATTAACCTCCAGAATCGGGAGGACAAGATGAAAAGCACACTCGACGGATTGCGCGAAGAATACGACTTCATCATCATCGACTGTTCGCCCTCGTTAGGCCTGATTACCATCAATAGCCTGACGGCTGCGGATTCGGTTATCATTCCGGTACAGTGTGAGTATTTCGCTCTCGAAGGGTTGGGTAAACTGCTGAATACCATCAAAATTATTCAGTCGCGGCTCAATACGCACCTGGCCATTGAGGGGATATTGCTTACCATGTATGATCTGCGCGTTCGGTTGTCGAATCAGGTTGTGAGTGAAGTAACGACCCATTTTCAACAGATGGTTTTCAATACCATCATCCCGCGTAATATCAGGCTGAGTGAATCGCCCAGCTTTGGCGTACCCGCGCTGGCGCAGGACGCCGATAGCAAAGGAGCTGTTAGCTACCTCAATCTAGCCCGTGAAATTCTGATTAAGAACGGCATGATGCCGCAGGAAGCTTAAAACGTGTATGATGTATGAGGTATAATCGGGGCCGCCCGTGCGGTATAATTGCCGCCGAGTGGTTGTACATCATATATCCTACATCCTATATCATACATCTTTACCATGGATAACGCAAAAGCACCGAGTAAGAAGATGATAGGACTGGGCCGAGGGCTAGGTGCCTTGCTGCACGATAACGAATCGGTCAGCCGGCAGTCGAAACCCTCTCCATATGAGTCGATTAGTACGATGACGGAAATTGGTTTGTCGCAAATAGAAGCAAACCCGTTTCAGCCCCGTACGCGTTTCGACGAGGAAGCTCTTCAGGAACTTGCCGACTCCATCCGAACACAAGGTATCATTCAGCCTATTACGGTACGTCAGTTAGGTAAAGAGCGTTATCAGTTAATTGCGGGTGAACGTCGTTTGCAGGCGTCGAAAATTGCCGGTCTGACGCATATTCCTGCTTACGTACGTACCGCCAACGACCAGCAGATGCTGGAAATGGCGCTGATCGAGAACATTCAGCGCGAAAACCTAAACGCCATCGAAATTGCTCTCAGCTACCAGCGGCTCATTACCGAGTGTAGCTTGAAACAGGAAGAACTGGGCGAGCGCGTTGGAAAGAACCGTACCACCGTTAACAACTACATCCGCCTGCTGAAACTGCCGCCTGTGATTCAGGCGTCTCTACGTGACAACAAGATTTCGATGGGTCATGCTCGTGCCATCATCAACATTGAAAATCCTGATACTCAGATTCGGCTTTTCAATAAAGTAGTGGATGAAGAATGGTCTGTGCGGAAAGTTGAGGAAGCGGTTCGAAATCTTTCTGACGACGCACAGGATCTAACGATGACGACCTCCCGTCGTGTTACGTTGCCGAAACAGGAAATGCGCAGCCTTCAATTTAAATTATCATCCTTGTTCGGTACGCGCGTTTCCATTAAAGCCGACGAAAAACACAAGGGCGAAATCAAAATTCCGTTTACCTCGCAGGAAGAATTGACTAAAATTCTGGAGGTACTGAACTCCCAGGCATAACCGTGTTAAATTACCTTAAAAGGGTGGATAACCGGGGCAAAGCCTGGATGTTCGGGCGTTGTTTATGCATGAACCCAATTTTGAGATTTCTGGGAGCACTGCTGCTGGTTGTTACGTCGGTTAACTCGCTGATGGCGCAAAACCCGATTTTGGTACCAGCTCCCACACCAGCCCCCATCGATTCGACCCGACTGATACGTTCGATTTCTGATACGTTGCCCGCCGTGATACGTCGGAACGGGATAATGGTACCAACTGAACCAGCTGGTATTCGAACGGCCGTCGTTCCCGGCGATTCGACTTCGCTGGATCATCCTGATACAAGTCGGGTTGCAAAAAAAGTAAGCAAGCATAAGATTATCCCGAAACAGGCTACCATTCGCTCGTTGATTTTGCCGGGAATGGGGCAGGCTTATAATCGTCAGTATTACAAAATACCCTTCATTTACGCTGGTTTTGGCGTAATGGGTTATTTGTTTTTTAAATACAATGGACTGGCTAACGAGGCCGCCAATGGATACCGGCAATTGTTGTTCGCTCCAGTACTACAAGCGGCTCAATCTGTAAGTTTAGCGGCTGGTACGATACCTGCAAACCTGATTGGAAACAATACGTTTACTATTCCACCTGTTTATGGTGCCAAGCCAGAATCAGTGACTATCAGCGGTTTTAAAGTGTATTCGGTGGCTACGGCTAAAAATGCCTATGATACGTACCGTCGTTATCGCGATTTGAATGTAATTCTGTCGGTCGTGCTTTATGCACTGAATGCAGTGGAAGCTAACGTAGCGGCCCACCTGAAAACTTTCGATTTATCGGACGATATTTCAATGCGCATCGAACCTAACGTACTGCCCATTCCTGGAACAGGGCCAGTACCGGGGGTAAGAATTGCATTAACTTTTAAATGAAACGATGTATGATGTAGGATATAAGATCTATACCCACATACATCATATATTACCACTGCTTGCTTATGAATATTCTTCTTCTTGGCTACGGTAAAATGGGTAAAACCATCGAGCAAATTGCGCTTGAGCGGGGGCACCAGATTGCCGGACGTATTGATGTGAACAATCAGACGGATTTAGCCAACCTCGAACCTGACGATGTGGATGTCGTCATTGAATTCAGTTCGCCTGAATCGGCAGTTACGAACATTAAATACTGTCTGGAACGTAGCTGGCCTATAGTTTGTGGTACGACCGGCTGGCTAGGCCACCGTACCGAAATTGAGCAGCTTTGTGAGGAGCGAAAAGGCGCTTTTTTCTACGCATCGAACTACAGCATCGGCGTCAATCTGTTTTTTCGCCTGAACAAAGTGCTGGCCAAGTTCATGCGCGATTACCCATCGTACCACGTATCGATGACCGAAATTCACCATACCGAAAAGAAAGACGCGCCCAGCGGAACAGCCATTACGTTGGCGGAAGGTGTTATGGAGCATCTGCCAAACAAACGTCGTTGGGTGACCAATGAAGCAGGAAATGAGCCGGTTGAGGTCAGTGATGACGCCATCGAAATTGAAGCGCTACGGGAAGGAGCTGTGCCGGGTATTCACACGGTACGTTACGAATCGGATGTTGACCGAATTGAGATCAAGCACGTAGCAAATAGCCGGCAGGGATTTGCGCTCGGAGCCGTGATTGCTGCCGAGTGGCTTGCTGGTCGTCAGGGTGTATTTGGTATGGATGACCTGCTGGGAAGTGGCGAATGATGAATTATGAATGATAAGTGGGTCAATAAAACCGCTACATCTTCGTAATTTCGTATTTTATTAGGCAGAATTCAGTGCTTCGGCATCTTGTTCATAAATTATCGTTCATAATTCATCATTAATCCACGTGTCTGAAGTAAAAACCAAAGCCGAAGAAAGGTCGTCGGCCAAGCCTAAGAAGTCGCCCCTTCGCGAGTGGTTCGATTCGATTCTGTTTGCCGTAGTGGCTGCTACGCTCATCCGGTGGCTGTTCATGGAAGCGTTCACCATTCCAACGCCTTCGATGGAAAACAGCCTGATGGTGGGCGATTTTCTGTTTGTGAGCAAACTGCACTACGGCACGCGTACACCGCGCACACCTTTGCAGGTACCGCTCACGCACCAGAAAATCTGGGGTACCGATATTCCATCTTACAGCACGGCCATTCAGTTGCCATCGTACCGCCTTCCTGGTTTTACACATGTGAAAAATGGCGACGTAGTGGTTTTCAACGTACCGCCTAAGTACCTGAACGACAACATCGATTACCCGGTCGATCTGAAAACCAACTATATTAAACGGTGCGTTGGCATTCCGGGCGACGTATTGGAAGTTCGTCAGCGCGAAGTGATTGTAAATGGAAAACCGTTTGCAAAACCAGCTCGTTCAGAGCAGAAATATTTCGTGAAAACAACCGAAATTTTGGATGCTACGTTCTTCCGCAAATACGAAATCGTCAACGATTACCGCGATCCGAATCAGCCAACTGAAAACTGGAAACCGCTCGAAGAATACAACGATTCGACGAAAACCTCGAAACTGGTTGGGTATAGCGTAAATACGACAGAAGCCGTTATTGCTCAATTCAAAGGGTTCGACTGGGTAAAAGGCATCGAACCCATGACCGACAAGCCTGGTGAGATGATGCCGTCGGTCTATGGTACGCCAACGTTTAAATGGAATCACGATAATTTTGGCCCTATCACGATTCCGAAAAAAGGGGCGACCATTCAAATCAATCCGCAGACAATTGCAATCTACGGTCCGGTGATTGAGCTCTATGAAGGCAACGAAAAAGTAGAACTGACGCCGAACGCCGTTAAAATTGGTGGGCAGCCAGTTACGGTATATACCTTCAAACAGGATTACTATTTCATGATGGGCGATAACCGCGATAACTCGCTGGATTCGCGTTTCTGGGGCTTTGTGCCTGAAGATCACATCGTGGGGAAAGCGGTATTTGTCTGGATGTCGATTGATCCAAACCCGGCCAATATCTGGAATAAAATCCGCTGGAATCGACTGTTCAGAACGATTGACTAACAAACCTGAATAGACAATATAGCCCCCAAATTTGTGCCGTTGGTCGCAAGTTTGGGGGTTTTCATTACGTAATTTTATTGGCTGTCCAGCCGTTTTAAGCGTGTATCCGAAGATGTGTATGGCTAGGAATAACGTAATAGAGTTCTTGCGGGAACGGCTTATAAGTCGTTACGTTGGCTTGCTGTTTGGCCTGACTCTGCTTTTGATTTCCGGGGAAGAATGTCAGGTAATTGCCCGCGGGAAAGAGAAAATTATTTCCACAATCAAAAAACCAGGTAAGAAACGTATCAATAATGTATCCCGTAAGACGAAGGCGACAATCCCGAACGTAGCAAATGCGAAGAAAGACGTTTTAACCGTTTCAGTGCCGTTATTCGGAAAAAAATATACTCGTGTTACGCTCAAAGACAGATCGTTACGTGGTGCGGTTTATTATCTGGCTTCTGGCCACGGTGGCCCTGACCCTGGCGCTATCGGTTATTATGGAAAACAACCATTGGCCGAAGATGAATACGCCTACGACGTAACGATTCGGCTTGCCCGCGCGCTGATGGAACATGGAGCAGCCGTGTACATGATGGTACGTGATCCGAACGATGGCATACGAGATGATAAAATTCTGAAGATGGATCATGATGAGGTCGCTTACGGAGATCAGACTATTCCGCTGGATCAGGTTAAGCGTCTACGCCAGTGTACCGACGCCGTTAATCGACTACACAGCAGGCTCAAAGCTAAATATCAGCGGCTGGTAACCATTCACGTTGATAGTCGGAGCCAGGGAGAGAAAATCGATGTCTTTTTCTATCACCACGAGAATAGCAAACCGGGCAAACGTCTGGCAAAACATATTCACAAGAGTTTTAAATCAGGCTATAAACGCAGCCAGCCGGGGCGTGATTATTCGGGAACCGTGTCGGACAGGAGCAGTCTATACGTAGTGAAAAATAGCCATCCGCCCACCGTTTTTATTGAACTGGGAAATATTCAAAACGACAAGGACCAACGGCGCTTCCTGATAGCTGATAATCGACAAGCCCTGGCCAACTGGATTTGCGCCGGGTTGCAAACGGATTTGAAGCGTGCGAGATAATGTACCATCCCAACCCCCTCCTGTTTTAGGAGGGGGTTGGGATGGTCAAAACATGCTATTGAAAAAACTACCACTCTATAGGCGCTAATCCTTTGCTTTCCAGATACGTATTGGCCTGACTGAAATGTTTGGTGCCAAACCAGCCACCCCATTGTGCGGCCATAGGCGATGGGTGTTTGGCTTTCAGGATCAGGTGTTTTTTTCCGTCGATAACTGCTCCTTTCTTTTGGGCGTAAGCACCCCAGAGCATGAATACTACGTTCTGTTTTTCGTCGGAAATGAGCTTGATAACGGCATCTGTAAATGTTTCCCAACCTTTCCCCTGATGCGAACCGGCCTGCCCCGCCCGAACCGTTAACGTTGAATTGAGAAGCATAACGCCCTGACTCGCCCATCGTTCCAAATTACCGGATTTAGGTACAGGTTTGCCGAGATCGTCCTGGATTTCCTTGAAAATATTGATTAGCGAGGGCGGCTTGGTAATGCCATCAGCCACCGAAAATGCGAGTCCATTGGCTTGTCCTTCCCCATGATATGGATCCTGACCCAGAATAACTACGCGTGCATCGTCGAAACTGCATTTGTCAAATGCATTGAACATCAGCTTACCGGGTGGATACACACGCTGGGTACTGTATTCGTGGCGCAGAAACTCAGCCAACGTAGCAAAATAAGGTTTATCGAACTCGGGTTGCAGGTGATTTTTCCACGATTCAGCGATGGATACGTTCATGAGTTGGGAACTGATAAGGGTGATTCGGCATTATGGGACTACGTGCACAGAAAGCGATTATCGGAAATTTTTTGAGAACGGTTCTTGCGTAACAAAACTAATCAACTTAATTTTCGTTCTAAGGTTGCAAACGATAGGAATTTTATGGTTTCGTCCGTAACAGAAGGCGTGAAAGTTAGTGTAAAGACAGAGTATCAGGCCGATTACTCCAGTCCGCTCCAGTCGCACTACGTATTCACCTACCGTATTACCATCGAAAATGCCAGCGACTGCACCATCCAGTTGCTTCGGCGTCATTGGTTAATTTACGACTCGAACGGCACAGTTCGCGAAGTAGAGGGTGAAGGGGTAGTGGGTTTACAGCCAGTACTCGAACCCGGCGAAGTGCATGAATACGTATCGGGTTGTAATCTTCGGTCGAGCATCGGCAAGATGGTCGGTACGTACCTCGTCGAACGTATCATCGATGGCAAACAACTCCGCGTAAACATCCCGGAGTTTACGATGGTGGTGCCTTATAAATTGAATTAATCCAAAATGTATAATGGTTAATGCGTAATGATTGGCATTCATTATACATTAACCATTATACATTTTGATTGCCGCTTACTTCCGCTATTTGAGTCGCGCCCGCGACGAACATTCGCTTCATTCTCCCTTTCTTTTTTCGCTGTATACGCAGATAATTCGAGCCAAACAGGCTCCGCACCCCTTTTTTGCGTCTGTTCAACAATTACGAAAAATACTGCGTAACAGCCGCCAGTTTATAACTGTAACCGATTTGGGAGCTGGTTCGCGCGTCAATACGTCCCGGCAACGTAGCATCGGCGATATCGCCCGTAATTCCCAGAAACCAGACCGTTTTGGACGGCTGCTGTTCCGGTTAATTCAGCGGTTCGAAGCAAAAATCATTCTTGATTTAGGTACGTCGTTTGGCCTTACAACGGCTTATCTGGCCGAAGCTACCAAATCGTCTGGCGGACAGGTTACTACGTTCGAAGGTTGTCCTGAAATAGCCTCCATCGCCCGGCAGAATTTTGAGCAGTTGAGTATTGAAAATGTAAACGTTGTAATTGGTAATCTGGACGAAACCCTGACAAGTCACGTAGCAGCTACCCAACCTGTCGATTTTGTATTTTTCGATGCTAATCACCGCTACGAACCGACCGTCCGTTATTTCGAAACCTGCCTGACGAAAATCCATAACGATACGGTTTTTGTCTTCGACGATA
Organism: Spirosoma profusum; assembly: GCF_014699005.1. GTDB lineage: Bacteria > Bacteroidota > Bacteroidia > Cytophagales > Spirosomataceae > Spirosoma > Spirosoma profusum. The sequence goes on along the minus strand of NZ_JACWZY010000005.1, from coordinate 265,204 downwards.
TTCATTGGTCGGACGAGATGGAACAGGCGTGGGCCTACATAAAAGCGCACCCGTCGGTCAGCGTTACCATCGATTTATTCTGGGTAGGGCTCGTTTTCTTCAGGCGCGAGCAGCCCAGGCAGGATTTCGTGTTACGTTTCTAACAGAAAAGTCGCGGAATTACGTTATCTTTCGTGATGCTTTTTGGCATTCTGTAACCTATGAACTTCCTGACTTATACTCGATTAGCCCTATCTATTGGAACTACGGCATTGCTGCTGAATCTAGGCGCGTGTAGCAAAACCGCTATGGATTCGCCAGATCCATCGGAGACGGCAACTTTCGATCTGATTCAACAGAAAATCCTCACCCCCTCCTGTGCTACGTCAGGCTGCCACTCGTCGGATAAAGACGCTACGTTCGTTCAACATGGTTTGGTGCTGGCTGCCGGCGTTGCGTATGCTAATCTGGTCAATGTCGATCCAAAGAATACGAACGCCAAAGCCGATGCACTGAAGCGCGTGAAACCGTTTGCCTCGCTGGAAAGCTTACTCTATCACAAACTGAATCTGTCGGCCAGTCACCACAGCGGTAAGTCGTATGGTAGTTTGATGCCGCTGGGAAGTAGTAATCCGTTGCCCGACGGCCAGATCGAATTCATTCGTCGATGGATTGAAGCGGGGGCTCCAAAAACGGGCAACGTAGCGGATGCTACGTTAGTGACGGATAATACGTCGACAGCAACGCCGTATAATTCATTAACAGTTCCGGCTGCGGGTACGGGCTATCAGATGGCCATTCCAGCCTTCGATATTCAGCCAAATTTTGAACGGGAACTGTTTACGCGCCGGACAGTGGGTAACTCGACCGATATCTACGTGAATCGTTACGAAACCAAAATGCGTAATGGAAGCCATCACTTCGTGGTGTACGATTTTCAGAATAAAAACCTGCTGCCCAATCTGAACGACATTCGCGACCTACGTAACCCCGATAATTCGCTCAATCTGGCAACGGCGCTGTCGATGTCTAACCACGTTTATTTCGCAGGTTCGCAGGCACAGTATCAGGATTATGTTTTTCCAGAAGGGGCAGCTTTGTTGATTCCGGCTGGTGCATCGCTCGACCTGAACTCTCATTTTGTGAATAAAACGAGTTCGGTGATGAAAGGCGAAGCGCAGGTGAATTTTTACACAATCGATAAATCGAAAGTGCAGAAAGTGGTGAAAACGCTGAATCTGAGTAATACAAGTCTGGCGATTGATCCCGGAAAAACGCAGATGTTTACCAAATCGTTTACGTTCGATAAACCGCGTAAAATCCTGACGCTGACCTCGCACATGCATAAGCTCGGTACGTTGTTTACCATAAAAATAAAAGGTGGAACCCGTGATGGCGAAGTGATATACACCTCAACCGACTGGGAACATCCGGATATTATTACGCTCAAAACACCAATCTCGCTGCAAAAAGGGGAGGGGCTTACGTCCGAAATTACCTACAAGAACACGACGACGAAAACCGTCAATTTTGGCCTGACCAGCGAAGACGAAATGGGCATCATCTTCGGGTATTATTACGAAGAGCAGTGATTATCTGAACCGGGATTTAACAGATTTAGGGATTTACTGGATTTTGTTTCGCTTCTTCGAAGCGCTTTATCAATAACAAAATCCGGTAAATCCCTAAATCTGTTAAATCCCGGTTCAGCTATTACTCTGAACGTAAACTCTTTACCGGATTCATCAGCGCAGCTTTTATGCTTTGATAACTGACAGTGAGCAAGGCGATCGCTAGAGAGGTAATTCCAGCCAGTACAAATGCCCACCAGGGAACGGCGATGTGATACGCAAAGTCGGCAAGCCAGCGATTCATGGCGTACCAGGCCAGAGGTGAAGCCAATATAATTGAAATCACAACCAATTTCAGGAAATCTCTCGACAGTAATCGGATTAGACTTGGAACAGTGGCTCCAAGCACTTTACGGATGCCGATTTCCTTGGTACGTTGTTTGGCAATGAACGTAGCAAGGGCAAACAGACCCAAGCAGGCGATAAAAATGGCCAGACCCGCAAACAAAGTACAAACCTTGCCAAATTGCTGTTCGGCTTTGTACTGCTCGTTAAAAAACGTATCCAGAAAGAAATATTCGAATGGGTTTCCTGGGAAAACCTTGTCGTATACGGCTTTGACACCGGCCAGTTTCGCTGGCAGATCATCGGCCGAACTTAACTGTAACGAGAAGAATCTGTCGGCAGCAGGAAGAAAACGTAGCAGCATGGGCCAGTGGCCTTTCTGGAGGCCCTGCTGATGATAATCTTTTACTACACCTACAATAGTTAACGTATCACCACTACGAATGCGTTTGCCCAGGGCGTCGGCGGGATTGTCGAAGCCGAGCAGTTTAACGGCTGTTTCATTCAGCAATACGTTACGTCGTTCGGTGCCGAAGGTTTTGTCGAAATTGCGGCCTGCTGCCAGTTTAATATCGTAGGCTTCCAGGAAATTATAGTCGATGGCGGTGTTGTACAACGTATTGGACGCCATATCCGACCGGTCTAATCGCCGGAAACCGTTGGTCCATAGGATTTCGATACCCGGCACATAAGCCGATGCTGTAGCTTTTTCGACCAGATTGGCACGCTCTAGTTCCTGTTTAAAGGCATTCGCTTTGGCTTCATACGTAGAGTCTCCGCTTTCTACACCTCGAACGATGAGCTTGTTACTGGTGCTGAAGCCTAAATCCTGATTCTGCATGTAGCGCAGTTGCTGGTAAACGGTGATGGTCCCAATAATGAGAATAACCGAAGCCGCAAATTGGAAAACAATCAATCCCTGACGTAGCGAAAGTCCGCCTGTTACGTTGCTCAGTTTTCCTTTCAGGACAGTAATCGGCTGGAATCCAGATAGCATAAATGCCGGATATAGCCCCGACAGTAACGTACCGCCGAAGAATACAGCCACCGCCGGGAGCCAGAGGTCACGTTGTAACCATTGGGTCAATGATAGTGGACGGCCAGTCAATTCGTTAAAGGACGGCGCACTGATTTGGATAATAACCAGCGCAACCAGAACTGCTAGTATATTGAGAATGAGCGACTCCATCAGAAACTGAACAACCAACTGAAACCGTTCCGCACCGGCTACTTTTCGGATACCTACCTCTTTGGCACGATCCATGGCGCGGGCAGTCGCCAGATTGATGTAGTTAATCCAGGCGATAACCAGAATAAAGAGCGCGATGATGGATAGAACAGCCACAGATTTGCCGTTCCCGTTCACTTCGGCTTCCTGATTCAGGTTTGAAGTCAGGTGAATATCACGTAGTGGCTGGAGTAGTAAATCGCTGTGATTACCAGGGGTTTTGGCGCGATCTGGATTGTATTTCTGAACCAGATTAAGAATTTTCGCCTGGAATAGATCAGGATTGGTGCCCGGCTTCAGTTTTACGTACGTAAAGAAATCGTACCAACCCCAGCTAGTTTGTGCGTCTGGCTCGGTCCGATAGGAGAAAATCAGGTCGAGCTCGAGGTGGGAATTTTTGGGATAGTCTTTGTAAACGCCTTTAACCAGATACGGATTGCGGCCGAGTTTGACGGTTTTTCCAAGCGGATTCTGATTGCCAAAATATTTTCGGGCAATCGTTTCCGACATCACTACGGTGTTCTTATCCTTCAGGGCCGTAGCTGGATCGCCACTTAGGAAATCAATCTTGAAGATGTTGAAAATAGAGTTATCTGCAAAGTAATAGTTGTTTTCCCGATAGTGGATGTTATCGTACGTCACTACGTTAGCGTCAGCGTCGTAAAGACGCGCCGTTTCTTCCACTTCAGGAAAATCTTTTTTCAGCGTGGGTGCGATAGCAGGAAAGGACGTAGCAGATTTGTAAGCCAGTTTTCCATTCTGATAACTGTCATATTCAATACGGTAAATATTCTGGACGTTGGGATGAAAATCATCGTAGCTACGTTCGAACGTAACGTACTGCAAAATAAGCAGGCAGGCAGCCATACCAACGGCCAGACCGAGCGTATTGATGAGGAAAAACGGCTTGTTTTTCAGCAGATTCCTCCAGGCAATTTTGATGTAATTACGTAGCATAAGGTTAAGGGTTTGGGAAATTATCTGAATCCCGGTTCAGATTTATTCGGAACGTAGTGATTTCACGGGGTCCATCAGAGCGGCTTTGATGCTTTGGAAACTAACCGTTAATAAAGCAATGGCAACGGCTACTACTCCAGCCAGGGCGAAAATCCACCAGTCCATGCCAATACGGTAGGCGAAATCATTTAGCCAGGTATGAACAGCGTACCAGGCAAGGGGCGTAGCAATGAGTATGGCAATCAGAACCAGGCGTAGGAAATCTCTGGAAAGCAGGGCAACGACACCGGTTACCGATGCGCCCAATACTTTCCGGATACCGATTTCCTTAACACGTTTTTCGGCGGAGTAAGAAGCCAGGCCAAACAGCCCCAGGCACGAAATGAAAATCGCCAGCGAAGCCAGAATACCCACGATTTCGCTCACCTGGAGGTCGGCCCGATAGAGACCCGCGAAATGTTCGTCCAGAAAGGTGTATTCGAAAGGAAATTCCGGCGCGATTTTTTTCCAGACAGCTTCTATCTGCCCAATGGCTTCCTTTGCTTTACCGCTAGTTATCCGAACCGACATTTCGCTGTATCCCCAGTCTTTTTGGTTGAAAATGCAGAGCGTTTCAATTTTATGATGGAGCGAATTAAAGTTGAAATCTTTGGCCACACCAACCAGCGTACCCAGCGAATCCATTCCACCAAAACCAAAGCGTCGGCCAATTAACGACTGGATTGGCTTACCGGGATGATCTTTCAGGAGCTCTTTAGCCAGCGATTCATTGATGATATACGTTCGCCCGCTTTCTGCTTTGCCAGGTAAGAAATTTCGACCGGCTACCAGTGGAATTTTATAGAGCGTCAGATAGTCAGGGTCTACGATGACCTGCGAGGAGGTCAACTCGCGTACCGGACCGTCGCCCTGAAATTTTACGCCTGTTTGGTGCAGGTTATTGCCAAGTCGCTGCTGCGAGGCTGTTACACCCAGAACGAGTGAGTTATTCACCAACTCCTGTTTAAGCGCATCGTATTTCGGATTCGTTTTTGAGTTAAGTGGAATAACCACTACTTGTTCCCGATTAAATCCTGTGTCATGGTTACGCATAAACCGAAGCTGCTTAACGGCAAAAATGGTGGCAATGATCAGGAAAATAGCGCTTGCAAACTGACCAATTACCAGTACGTTGCGAAATGTTACCTTACTACGTCCCCCCTCAGTTGAGCCCTTCAACACTTTTGCCGGTTGAAAAGACGACAGAAAAGCCGCCGGATAAAGTCCCGAAAGAGCGCCGATGACAACCGTACCCGCCAGAATAATAAGCAGTAACAGGGGGTTGCTGAACAGCGGCAAATCAAGGTTCCGTTGGCTTAAGTCGCGGGCAAACGGTAGCGTTAGTTTGACAATTAGAATAGCCAGTACCAACGCCAAAAAAGCCACCAGCACAGATTCGCCAATGAACTGCCCGGCCAACTGCATACGTATCGCGCCAACCGATTTCCGGATACCTACCTCACGCGCGCGACCAGCCGAGCGGGCCGTTGACAAGTTCATGAAATTGATACAGGCAATGACCAGCACGATCAGGGCAATAACCGAGAAAACGTAGGTATAACTGGAGTCGAATTTCTGATAGTTGATGTAATCGTGGGTAATCTGAACGGAATTGGCGTGAACTTCTTTCAGGGGTTGTAGAAAAAGCTCATAAAACTTCCAGCTGTCTTCACGCATGTGCTTTTTCAGATAGGCAGGAAATTTGCGCTCTAGTGCCGCTACGTCTGTATTTTTCGCCAGTTCCAAGTACGTAACAAGCCAGTTGCCTCCCCAGTTATTGGCGTCTTCCGGACTAACAAACGTTTTGAGGGAAAATAAACCCTCGAACTGAAGATGCGAGTTTTTGGGCGTGTTTGCCAGAATACCCGTAACCGCAAACGTAAGCGTATCGCGTCCATAATAAACGACTGATTTGCCAATAGGGTCCTGGGTAGCAAATAGTTTTGCCGCACCTTCCTCTGTTAAAACCACGCTGCCGGGCTTTTGTAGCGCGGTACTACGGTCGCCCTTTAGCAATTCAAAGTCGAACAGTTGCAGGAAGGTCGAATCGACCCGGAGCATGTTCGGGTAAACCACTTTTTGGTCCTGATACGTCAGCGTTACTTTATTAAATTGGGTGATCCGGGTAAAGTTCTGGACTTCAGGGAATTCGTCATTTAGGGTTGAACCCATCGGATACATGGATAATGCTACGTTCTGTGGGGCCACCATCCCTGGAAATTTCTGGACTTCATCGAGCCGGTAAATGTTTTTATGATGAAGGCTATCGAAACTTCGCTCATAAAACACAAATACTGTAATCAGCAGACAGGCGGCCATGCCAATAGCCAGACCAAGAATGTTGATCGCTGAAAAACCTTTGTTTTTCAATAAGCTGCGCCAGGCGATTTTGAGGTAGTTACGTAACATAAGGGTAGGAAATTATCTGAACCGGGATTTAACAGATTTAGGGATTTACTGGATTTTGCTATCGATAAAATGCTTCGAAGAAGCGAAACAAAATCCTGCCAATCCCTAAATCTGTTAAATCCCGGTTCAGAATTTACTCAGAACGTAGTGATTTCACTGGGTTTAACAATGCCGCTTTGATGCTTTGGAAACTGATTGTGAATAGAGCGATCATCGCGGCCAGTACCAGCGATGCGACGAAGTACCACCATTCCAGTTCGATGCGGTAGGCGTATTTTTCGAGCCAGCCGCTCAGGAAGTACCAACCTAGCGGGAAGGCGATGAAGGCTGCCAGTAACACCAGCAATATAAATTCCTTCGACAGCATGCCTACAAGATTAGTAACACTGGCTCCCAGTACTTTACGGATACCGATTTCTTTGGTACGTTGCTCAGCCGTGAAAGCTGCAAGCCCGAACAGACCCAGACACGAAATGAAAATCGCCAGGAAAGCGAAGTAACTCGCTAGCTTGCTAACCGTGTTTTCGGCTTTATAGAGATTCGCGAATTCCAGATCGGTAAACAAATATTTGAACGGGAAATGCGGATTGAATTTCTTGCTAACCGATTCCATACTACCGAGGGCCTGTTTAGTCTGACCGGCTTCGGTACGTACCAGCACCGTACCCCAGTTACGGGTGGAATCGCTGCCGCGCTGCAAATGCAGAATGAGCGGATCAATGGCCGTATGAAGCGAGTTGAAATGGAAATCCTTCATCAGGCCAATGATTTTCCCTTTACGCCCCCACATGGTCAGTTCTTTACCAACAGGGTCTTTGTAGCCGATTTTCCGGGCCGACGTTTCATTGATAATGTAGTTGCTGGTATCGGTTGTATAATCCATCGAGAAATCGCGCCCACCAATGAGTTTGATGCCCATCGTTTTGATGTAATCATACGAAACGGCATTCTGACTGAACAGAATCAGTTGGGTAGTGTCTTTGCCCGGCCACCGTACGCCCTGTGTCGAACTGCCTACTTCGAGCGGGTCAGATTGGGCACACGTAACAGATTTAATACCCGGCTGACGGGCCAGTTCCTGCCGGAATGTAGGAAAGCTCCGCTGTAAATCGCCTTCTAAAGGCATGTAAAGCAGGTTTTCGCGGTCGTATCCCAGATTTTTGTTCTGGATATATTGAATCTGACGATAAACGACCAGCGTTCCCAAAATCAGCATGATCGACAGGCCAAATTGCAGGACGACCAAACCCTTACGGAAATAAGTAGAACTTGCTCTGAATTTCAGCGAACCTTTCAGAATGACCACCGGATTCAGCGACGACATGAACAGAGCCGGATAGCTTCCCGACAAAAGTCCGGTAACGACTGATAAGCCAAGCAACAGCAGTAAAAAGGTGGGATCGGTAAAATTAAGCGATAACTTCTTGGTGGTCAATTCATTAAAAACAGGTAAGAACAGCAGTACGATCAATACCGAAAATACCAGCGACAACAACGTAATAAGCATCGACTCGCCCAGGAACTGCCCGATCAGGCTGTTTTTATAAGCGCCAACCACTTTTCGAACACCCACTTCTCTGGCTCGTTTGACAGAGCGGGCCGTAGCCAGGTTCATGAAGTTGATGCAGGCAATCGCCAGAATGAAAATGGCAACAATAGAGAAAATGCGAACGTATTCAATTCGGCCACCGTCCTGCTTACCGCTCTCCCATTTCGAATAGAGATACGACTCGCCGTAGTTTTGCAGAAACAATTCGACGTTACTGTCTTTGTTCTTGGTCTTTATGTAGTTTTTGATTTTAGCGTTTACCTTATCGACGGATGCATTCGGGGCCAGCATCACGTAACAACGCGGGCCGTTATTACCCCATTCTTTCGACCATTGATTGGTTTTCTGCCATCGGTCGTAGCTCATCAGGTAATCGAACTTTAGCGACGAAGCCTCCGGCATGTCGGCCAGGATACCCGTCACCATCAGGTCATCCTTATTGTCGACCCGAATGATTTTGCCCATTGGGTCTTGCCCTTTGAAGTACTTGTCAGCGATTTTCTGCGAAATCACTAATCCGTCAGGGCGTTTAAGTGCGGTTTTTGGGTCGCCTTCTTTGAGCGGGAATGAAAACATGGTCAGGAAATCACCCTGTACCGAACGCCCTTTTTCTTTCTCGAACGTATTGCCGACCGTAAACAGCGTCTGCTCTTCCCACAGCGCTTGGCTCGCCATCTGGATTTCGGGAAAGTCTTTGACTATGTTTTCGGCCAGAATACCGGGCGTTGAGGCAAACGTATTGATTACACCTACGTAGTGCTGGTTCTCCATGACCCGGTAAAGCCGGCTGTCGTTGGCGTGGAACCGATCCATATGCTGTTCATCCTGTACCCACAACATAATGAGCAGGCTACAGGCCATTCCCAGCGCTAGTCCTAGAATGTTGATAAACGAGAACGTTTTGTTCTTCCAGAGATTTCTCCAGGCTATTTTGAAGTAGTTACGTAGCATTGACGGGTAGTTGTTCGTTAGCTTCGCTAACGGATTCAACTACCATGCCACACCTAAAAACCAGCTTAGCGCTCAGATTGAACGTATCGACAGCTATATACCTGTCCGAAACCGTACAAAAGCTGTCCGCTAATGAACGACAGAAATTTTAGATTTGTCGACAACGTAGTGCGCTACTGACTGCTTATCCTAAGCTGGCCCCCCGATTGATAAGTAACTTTACTAGCAGCGTTACCACCCCCGCCAGGACCGGGAGCAGGATTGTCAAAATTTACTTTATAAGCATAGGCAACGTAGCTGGTCGGAATTGTTACAGTATGCTTTATCCGTACCCTATCCGTTGTTAAAGGAACCCGAGAACAGCTCCACACCGTCGCATCCGACCACTGGCCATTTTTGAGAGTAAATAAGTCTACGATATTGGTTGCTGTAAGTGACGTAGTGGCAGTAGATGCACAGAACCCCGACTTATTAGCAGTGACGGAATAAGTACCCGTTTGTGTTGCAGTGGCTGAACTTGCGCCACCAGACTGACTCAATCCGGGGCCGTTGAAGGTGAATAGGGTACCATTGTTCGGACCATATCCACTGGCGTTAGCTGTAAGTGTAAAACTAGAGCCGCTACAGGCAGTGCCACTTAAGGCCGAGAGGCTTACACTGACTGATTGACCCGTTAGACCTATCGTTCGGGTAGTAGCCCCCGAAGAGAACACCTGTAAATTCCCTGTGGTAGTACCTGTAGAGGTGGGTACGAAACGAGTATAAACATTTGTGTTTGCTATCGTACCATTAATCGGTACTAAATCTATACTAGTCCCGAAACCGCTCGTGGCACTCAGAGATACTTCAAAACCTGCCGGAGCCGTTACCGTTACGTTGGTTGTCAAACATTTGCTACTCCAGATTTGTACCGATTGAGCAGATGTTGAAGAGGCCGGAGTGCAAAAAGATGTTAAGTTGGCGCTACCTTGTTGAAAATACCGAACTTCACCATCTTCAGTTCCAACTAGTAAATCCAGGCGACCATTATCATCCAGGTCTGCAAATGTTGGGGTGGTATAACCACTACCACTAGCCACTATGGTAGTGCTTACCGGCGTGAAGGACGTAGAATTAGGAGCAGTTTGTTGATAATGATGGATATTACCTCCGAGTGAACCGATTAATAGATCAAGTCGGCCATCCCCATCAATATCTACAACGGTCGGTGCAGAATTAGAACCTACATCAATCGAATTAAAACTGGCATTAACTAGCGTAAAGCTGGTGGAATTGGCTGTACTCTGTTGGAAATGGCTGATTGTGCCTATTGATTGACCCACCAGTAAATCGAGCAGGCCATTGCCGTCTAAGTCTGTTACTGTTGGAGTAGAGTTTGTGCCGACATCAATGCTATTAAAATTAGCGGTCACTAAGGTAAAACTGGTGTTATTGGAAGACACCTGTTGCCAATGATTAATATTACCATCTTCTTCGCCAATCAATAAATCAAGTCGGCCATTGCCGTCAAGATCCGTAAAAGTAGGCATAGCGTAATTGCCTACATCGATACTATTGAACGTATTAGTAACCTGGGTAAAACTGGTAGAGTTTGTTGCTGTCTGCTGATAACGTAAAATTGTACCATTAGAAATAGGACCTTCGGTGCGGCTCACAAATAAATCGAGTCGACCGTTCCCATCAATATCGGCTATGACTGGCGCACTACGCTCATTCATACTGTTACCAACGAGATTGCTACTTACTAAACTAAAACTGAGTGGATTAGTGCTAACAAACAGCTTTGGCGTACAAGTTTGAGCGATAACTAACCTGGGTGAATAAAGTAAGAAAAATAGTATCAAAAACTGTGTAGTAGACAATGAACGTCTATTCGGCAATAAAGTAAAATTGATAGTTTGCATAATTGGTAAAGGATTAGGAGATAAGAAGCCATATTTATTGACAAATTATTACATAGAGTGGCTTAAGCAAGCTACGTATATTTTTAATGAAACCTAATATAAGTATCAGTAAATGAGGGACTTTTGAGCGTACGGTATTATCTGGAGTCCTTATTTGTTACTGCTAATAAGTTAAAACTAAATTAAAATAATCGAACAAGTAATAAAAGGCTATTTGTATATAGGAAGTCATGCTTCGGATACTTACTAAATAGTTTGCGGATTATAATTGATAATTACGTCTGTTGATTAATATAGATTTATTGGAAGGAACGTAGCGAATATCTTGTTAACGTCGCCATTGTTATAATGAAAATGGTCTGGCTACAGGATTTATTTATCTGCAACCAGACCATTATTTTTCCTCGTACTATGCTATTCCGAACGTAGTGATTTTACTGGATTCACTAATGCAGCCCGTATGGCCTGATAACTCACGGTCAGGAGCGTAATGACGGTTGCACCCAGGCCCGATAGCACAAAAATCGTCCATGAGATCGTCGTGCGGTAATCGTAGTGCTGAAGCCAGTCGTCCAGAAAATACCAGGCAATGGGCGTAGCGATCAGGAATGAAAGGATTACCAGTCGGACGAACTCTTTGGAGAGTAGCCCCCATAGGCTGAATACCGATGCGCCCAGCACTTTCCGAACACCAATTTCTTTGATACGTTGCTCGGCCATAAACGACGCTAAGCCAAACAGACCCAGGCAACTGATGAAAATAGCAAGTACGGCAAATACACGCGCCAGTTTACCTACGCGCTCTTCCGTGCGGAACTTAGCATCGTATTCCTGATCCGTAAACTTGAAATCGAAAGGGGTATCCGGGTCGTATTTCTTGAAAACAGCTTTAAGTTTCTGAAGCGCTTCATCGACCGGCGTATTGGGCTTTAGCCTGATATTGATGACGTTCGACCAGTCATAGCGAACCAGAAAAATCGTTGGTTTAATGGGCTCATACGGCGATTCCATTACCATATCTTTTATAACACCAACCACCTGCATCGGCTTTTCATTGTAGCGAATGGTTTTGCCGACAATATTTTTCAGACCCGTCAATTTGACCGCAGCTTCGTTCAAAACAAATGCCGACGTATCAGTCGAAAAGTCTTTCGAAAAATCACGACCTTCCAGAATTTTCCAGTCGATGGACTTCCCAAAATGATGTGTACATCCCACGATCCCAAACAAAGGCAATGATTTAGGGTCTTTCCCTTCCCACTCGAAACCAATCTGATTCGACCAAACCCCTGTGGTAGGGCTGGATGACTGGCTCATTTCATAAACGACACCCGTTTTTAGCAGATCGTCGCGAAGAGGCTCGTATTTCCCATTAGTACCTGGACTGGTAAACGTTTGTAACAGATTCGATCGGTCGTAGCCAACGGGGCGGTTTTTAGCGTGCTGAATCTGCTGAAACACAATGATTGTTCCGATAATGAGCGTAATGGATACGGTGAACTGAACTACCACGAGTACTTTTCGCGGGATGGCTGCCCAACGTCCAACTTTGAAGGTACCTTTCAATACGCTTAACGGATTGAAAGAAGATAAATAAAGTGCAGGATAACTGCCTGACAGAAAGCCGGTTATCAGTGAAAAACCTAAAACAATTATCCAGAAAACCGGATTAGTGTAGGGGAATTCTACTTTTTTGCCCGACAGGTCGTTGAAGGCTGGTAAAGCAATCAAAACAATAAGCAGAGCAAGAACCAGAGACATAGCAACCACCAGCATCGACTCGCTCATGAACTGCGTAATAAGCTGCTGACGTAGTGAACCTACAGCTTTTCGAATACCAACTTCTTTGGCGCGTTTCTCACTACGTGCCGTACTCAAATTCATGAAGTTGATGCAGGCCAGCAACAGCACAAAAACACCAATCAGACTGAACAGCCAGACAAACTGAATACCTCCGCCGATATTTTTCCCGTCTTTATAATCGGAATACAAATGCCACATGCTCATCGGATGCAGAAAGTATTCCGGCTTCTCACTGACGGAAGCGTGTTTTTTCTCTATATCCCGAATCTTCGTGGAAATCGTTTTCATGTCGCCCTTCTCTGTAATCTGGGCAAAGCATTGAAACGAGTGATTTCCCCATTGTTGCAACGACTCTTTCACCCAGCCCTCATTGGCGAGATAGGCGCTCCAGGGCAGGTAATAATTTACATCATAGAAGTTTGAATTATAGGGTAAATCTTCAAAAACACCTGTAACTTTTACGTTGTTTTTAGCATCGATTTTGAGGATTTTGTTCAGAGGGTTAGCGCTGCCGAATAACGTCTTCGCCAGCGATTCTGACAACAGAATAGAGGCCGGTTCTTTAAGAGCTGTGGCATAATCGCCTTTCAGCATATTGAGCGAAAGCATTTCGGGCAGCTCTGGCTCGGCATACATCCCTTCTTTGTTGACTTTCTTGTCGCCATTCACCAGCAGGTGCCCGAAATTCCAGGAACACAAAGCCACCGCTTTAAAATCGCTCGGGTATTTGGTTTTGACTTCGTTTGCCGACGGCAGCGATACGGCCCGACTAGTGCCCTCAATACCATTAAACGTTTGATTGATATAGAGTTGGGCCAGGTGGTTGTAGTTCTTATGGAATTTGTTGAACGATAATTCGTCATAAATCCACAGGCCAATCAGCATGGCGACAGACATACCTACCGCCAGTCCAATGATGTTGATGGCCGAATAGGCTTTGTTTTTTGCAAGATTTCGGAATGCAATTTTCAGATAGTTGCGGAGCATAAAGATGAGGGTCTAAGGGTGATAGGGCCACCCATTCAAAAGATGAGAAAATAGGTGTAAACGTTGCTTTCATCTTTGCTACGTTAACAAGAATCAGGGCTTGCCGGGTGAATCTAATTCTTTGCACACCCGGACGTGGACGTCCAGATTACGTGTTAAGCTGAAAGCCAGTTTTTCCTAAGACTACGCTTATGGATTATTCAGGCAATAGCTTTCCAGGGTTTAGAATGCCCCTTGGATCTAGCGCTTTTTTTATCGTTCGCATCAGGGCTATTTCTTCAGAAGTACGGCTTAGATAGAGCCACGGTTTTTTCTCCAGACCAATACCATGTTCGCCGGTTATTGAGCCACCGATGGGTTGTAATGGTTTATACAGAAGTTCTTCTATTCTATGTTTCGTTGGTTGGTCATCTTCCCCACAACTGACAAATAAATGCAAATTTCCATCGCCCATATGCCCAAACACGTAGAGGTGAACGTCTGGCCAGACGCTCTGCAATTCCGAACGTATCGTTTTTATGTAGGCATCCATGTCGGAAATAGCCAGACTGATATCGAACAGAAAAACAGGGCGATGAATGGAAAAAATGAATTCTACATTTTCGCGGATACCCCAAAACCAATCCAGCTCTTTTTTTGCCTGCGCCATAGCTGCATCGTCAATCAACTCAGTAATCAGGCAGTGTTCTAAAAATTCTTCGAACTGGGTTTTGTCTTTTTCGGCATCGTACCCAAGCGATTCCAGCAATACGTAAAAGGGATATGTTTGAGGCAGAGGGGGCGAAAAAAGGGAAGGCTTCGACGTCATTAACTGGTAGTAATCCTGCCACAACAGTTCAAAACTGGTAAGGCCATTTTTTAAAGAAGCTTTGGCCGCCAGTAACAGGTCATTGGCTTTCTCGAAACTATCTACGGCTATAAAAGCAGTGTTTCGTGTTTTGGGACGTTCTTCAAGCTTCAGAACGGCTCTTGTGATAATGCCCAGCGTACCTTCTGAACCTATAAAAAGCTGCTTCAAATCATAGCCGGCATTATTCTTCATCAACTTGTTCAGCGAAGAAACGACCGTACCATCGGCTAGAACAACCTCCAGACCCAGCACCAGATTTCGCATAACTCCGTAACGTAACGCCTGTAAACCACCGGCGTTGGAAGCAATGTTTCCGCCGATCATGCAACTTCCTTTTGCGCCCAGATCGAGCGAAAATAGTTGCCCATGCGTTGCTACGTTGTCCTGCAATTGTTGAAGAATAACCCCCGCCTGAACAGTTACCGTTTTGTTTACTACGTCGATTTGCTCCACCTGATTCATGCGCTCAAGGCTTAACGCAATTTCGTTCGGATGCGTATCGGCAGCGCCTACTACGTTGGTTAATCCTCCGTGCGGTACGACGGGCTGATGAAATTCATGGCAGATTTGAAGCATTTTTGATACGTCCTCGGTCGTTTCTGGCAGAAGCAACGCCAGGCAATTGAGACCACCTGACTGCTTCCAATGA
The DNA here is from genome assembly GCF_014699005.1 of Spirosoma profusum. Taxonomy (GTDB): domain Bacteria; phylum Bacteroidota; class Bacteroidia; order Cytophagales; family Spirosomataceae; genus Spirosoma; species Spirosoma profusum. Next base: position 249,983 of record NZ_JACWZY010000005.1, on the reverse strand, counting down.
CTGGCAACCCGCGTACTGGCTTCTTCAGGTGTGAGCACGCAACTTTTTCCAAACGTATCAATCAACCGCTCGACTATATCTGACATGGTACGTATCGCTGTGAAGCCATTTTTGTCATTCTTCCTTCGTCAGAATGACAAAAAGCTCATTTTTAGTAAATTGAAATAACTACAAATCAGACGATTTATTAGTGGCGTAATGAGTAGAAGAATTGCTCCAAATCCAACGTAACGTTTCGGGAACATGGCTCCTCCGTTTTTAAGGCTTTTTTGTAATCCAAAGGTTAGACGCTGGATTCACTACTGTGCGGCCCGACTTAGACTAAAGCGAATACCATCTGCTACGTTGTCTCATAAACTCGCAAGGGACGTAGCAACGTAATGGCAGAAAACAAAAAACGCCAGACTGAGCCTGGCGTTTGTAATGAACAACCTGAACTATGGTTACAGCAACGTATCGTTTAGCAGCGTTTGTTGCTGAAGCAGTTTTATATCGTCGCTACTAAATAGGCGGGCCATGTCTTTGAGATCGCGGGGATGGTGTAAATCGCTACCGATGAAATCGATAAGATCTTCCTGTAGCAGGTAACGGGCCTGTTTCTGAATATCGGCTCCGTATCTCCCTACAAGCGACATCCAGTTCAGTTGAAACAGGCAATCGTTCTTGTGCAGTTGATGTAGAATTCTTTTGTCGTCATGGTAGTATTTGTACCGTTCAGGGTGAGCCAGAATGGGTGTATATCCCTGCGTTTGAATCCGAAATATCAAATCAAGAAAATTATTCGGTCCCCAGGCCCAGCCTGCTTCAATGAGCAGGTAGCGTTTATCGCCAAACGTGAGTAAATCGTCGGCCTGAAGCAGATCGAAAAAGAAATCGTCAATTAGATATTCGGCTGCTACGTCGATACTAAGGGGCAGTTGATGCTCGTCTATAAGCGATTGCAACGTAGCACGCATCTGCCGGATGCTATCCGACGAATTCGGATACCAGTCGCCACTGACGTGTGGTGTGGTAATAATTTTCTGGATACCCCACTCCGATAATTGCGTTAAACAAGCCAAAGCCTGCTCAGTATCCTTAACCCCATCATCGAGTCCGGGTAGTAAATGTGAGTGAATATCGACCGACCAAAAGCACGATCCATCGGTGGGTTGCGAGGTTCCTTTGAACGGAGAAACAAAGCGTTCCCAAATAGATGAAGACATAGGCCAGGATGACATAGTATTAAAAACGGGCGTATAAACCGATGTTGCCATCGGGAGTTATACCAAATTTAGCATTATTAAGTATCGCAACTCGTCGGGGGCGTGAAAGTTTCGAATTGTAATTTTTAGCTGACTTCGCCACCAACTCGTTGGAAAACTCTATCACGGCAATTCCCCCAATAACCATGCCTATTCCGGCCAGTAACCGAGGTAAATTACGAACTGTATACTCAGCCGGTACGTCCGGGACCACCGGATTAAGATACGTACCACCCGTTCCCCGAACCATGGCCGTTGCTGGTTTGCCTTTGATAGCCAGATAGCCAATATACACGCCGGTTACGACCATCAATGGCCCAACTGGCTTTAAAAAGCTACCCAACTGGTACAAATTCAACGACTTAGGCATAGATTTTGGCGCCTTCTGATACGTATACAGTACACTCGAAGTCGACAAACGCTTTCCATTCATATAAAGCCCTGTCGTTAAAAAATGTCGTTTAGACGCTATAGAGTCGGCCGGGGCTTCCGGAGCTGTCAATAACGATTCGATGGGCAGCGTTGAAGCAACTTGCGCCGTGTGTAGATCTACCGAATTCGTTAAATCAATACGTTCTATTTGAGCAATCTGGGCTGGTTCCGGCGACTGTGCCAGCAGTGTCAGTTGCACAAGCAGAAAACAACTAAGTAGTGCTAATTTCATACGTTTACAGAGGTATGTAAGCTGAGAAATGTATAATTTAAACCGTTACGTAGCTAAACCGAATGTGCTTAAAATGTGCGCTTTATCAGGAAATTTAGCCCATAATTTTCCTGTAAAACGCCTTCGCTGTCGTAAGCAAGATTGACCGTGAACGTGTATTTATTAACGGGAACGATAAACTGCTGCTGAAACGATTTTTGGGAGATGCTGAAAGGCGGATAATAATAGTTACCGAAGTTCTGGCTCGACGTAAATCGGGTTAACAGATCAACGTTCCCAATACGGCTCATTATACCCAGTGTATAAACCTCTACCCGGTTGTTGACAATTCGGTTCGGGTTGGAGTCCAAATTCTGCGGCAAACCGCTTGTGTAACGTAACGGCATGATATAGGGCGTACCGATGGTTTGCCCTTTGTATACCCAGCCATCAATGTACCGCCCGTTATTGAAGTAGTCTTCGGCGCCCCGTAGCTGCGAAATACTCGTTCGTCCCGACGAAATAGAACCACCCTGACTGGACGTTTGCAGGTATTCAAAAACAACGCGTATAATACCAAATTGAGCGTTTTTGCGAACGAAAGATATGCCATTCAGGCCGTCTGCTACGTTGTTCAGATAGAATAAAGCACCGGCCTCGTAAAACGACTGACGATAGAATAACCATCTGGAATTCTCACTCTCGTATTCGAGTCCCAGATCAAGTGAGCCCAGGTGGTTCCCAACCCGGTTACCCCCTTCGGCTGACGCTGCGCCGTTCTGTACCACCAACGTATCGAGCGTGTACAGCGATTTTCCATTCACTACGTATAGATACGTTTCCCAGTCGGTGCCGTAGCGAGTAATTTTAACTCCATTATCGACGCGGTTGTATAATAACCTACCACCCCATTGTACCTGGTGATTGAACCCGCCATAAACTTTAAACCGCCAGGAAGGTTTTCCCAGACGGATATACAGGCTTTTCTGATGCAGATACGAATTATCAAGCGAATCGTTTCGACCAAACCAACCATGTGCATAGTTGCCTTTTACGGCGATAAGGCCGTTTTTAAATAAAGGCATATAATTTGGTATCGAAATCTCCACTTTTGGCATGGGCAAAGCATTGCCCGACCAGATGTAAGAACCCGAACTTAACGTAGAATCGACAAGACCTATAATCCCGCGTCTTCGCCCTGCCGACAGTTCCACAGCCCCATACCGTAGCTTACCGTACAGTTCCGAAATGAGAACCTGATTAATCCGACCGGCATTTAGTACGGCTCGTGCGCCATAGCCATACGAAAATTTTCCTTTGCCTTTTTTCGAAGAAAGGTACGGATCATATTCTTTCTGGATTTGCGCACGTAGTGTAAATCCCTGCGATTCCAGGGGAATTTCGCCGTATTGATTGGAACGTATCCAGAATGGATTTGTCGACGTAGAGGATAGATACGTACCGGCTTCTACTTCATAGCGTATTTTTCTGGAAGTAGTCTGTGCATACGTAGCAGTATAACATAAAACGCACAGTATCACCGAATAAATTTTATGTAAATAATTAGGCATATTATAACGGTAGGTTCTAATCGTAGCAGATATGTATCTAATAATATCGTTTCGGTTTTTTCACTTTCTCGACTTTATTTTTACTCATGTCGACTGATACACAGATGTTTAGTGATTCGAGCCGGACAAAGATTTTTTTTCCCTGTGTAGCGAGTACTTCGCCCTCCTGATCCATAAAAGCCCCGGATGTGATGCGTAGCCGATCACTGGCTGAAAAATCGATGATTTCGAGGGAATCATGGTCGAAATCATTTAGCATCGTTTTGATCAGGTCAATCTCGCGCTGTTTTACGATAGCTGGTTTTTTCAACCAGTGAAGGTATCCTACTACGCCGGGGACACCGAAAACAGTACTACGTAGGTGCTCTTCCAGGTTGACAAAACAATATGACCGGAACAAGGGCTCTTCAACCATCTTGATACGGTCTGACCATTTTCGTTTAACTTTTCGAAGCGGGCAGTATACTTCGATACCTTTCTGGCGTAGCTTTTCAGCCGCCAGTTTTTCTGATCTGGATTTGGTATAGAGGACAAACCAAGGCATGGCCAATAGCTGATAAACATTGGGCAATAGACATATGCGCCTGGAAGTTATCACCACCGAGTTGTAGGTACTTTATATGGGAATCCGTCTATGTTATAGAAAATAGAGGTTTTACATCAAATTCCTGACGTAGGTGATTACTAGGCTGCAATGACTCAAAAAATCAAAAATTGAGCCAATCTCAGATTTCGATGCACCTCATATATTTACTTTTCGGTACACGTATCTGATTATTAGGAATTTGTTGTCAAAAAAAACTTTATGGTAGCAAATGAAGGCAATACAATCAGGGAAGCAGGTATATCAGTAAACATATTGAAGAGTGGTAAGGTTGGCCAAAACCTTGCAAATCATGAACGACTCTTATCTGCTTCTATCAGACAGGCTTTGTTTCTAAATTCTGTATAAATCGTGGAGAATGGAAATATTTCTTTAGGCTTAATGCTGGCTTCTCAATGAAATGCCACGACAAAGAAGCCAGCAAAACAGTGATGATAAAACTATAAATAATCATCTCTTTCAGGCTGATAGTTGTGTAAAGTGCGGCTATCGACTGCTGAACAGGGAACCCATAAATATAAACACCATACGAATAATCGGGTAATTTATTGAATTTGCGTATAAATCCTTTTGGGATGAACGCAAGGTAAATAACAAGATAACATATTGATAGAGCGTATGGAATTAATAGCCAATCTTTTTTGAATAAAAAAGCTATAAGAAGTAAAAGTAAACATATAAATAACGATTGTGATAAAATAATTCGATCACGATAAATGTAAAAAAGAGCCCCTGAAGAGAACATAGCTGTAAAACGTGACGGGTTATCAAAGTTATTTGTCTTAAAATACCTATAAATGGTTAGAGATACCGAAAAGATAAATATTGTTATAATGATAACTTTAATAATCCGAAGAGAAAAAAGAGCATTAATAAACAGCCTAAAAGCCCCTAGAATTAATAATCCTATATACATTTTAATTTCCCATGGTAATGTCCAAAGGGATACGTTTACACATGACTTAAAATGATTATTTTCGAAAACACCTGGTAAGGAGCACTCAGTTGTAGAGAATAAATTTAAATTATGATACAAATAAGTAGAAATTTGTAGATTAGTTAAATATGCTTTTAAAGGTAGTGTAGTGAATAATGCTCCTATAATAAACACACTAAATAGTAGGCAAACAAATAACCCAGGAAATATCCTAAGAAAGCGAGATACTATAAAAAAGTTTATATTGTTACGCTTTAATAAGCTGCCAGTTACAAGGAAACCACTTGTAATGAAAAACACATCTACAGCCACAAATCCAGAGTAATAATTAATAGCTGTTATACTTTTGCCCGCTGCTGGTTGAGCATGGCAAAATATAACCGCACATGCCGCTATAAGTCGTAATAAATTGAAATTGTTATTACGATTACTATTGACCTCACTCAATAATTTTGATTCCATTTCTCAGATAGGAATTTACTATTTAAAATTTTATGCCAGACAATTGTTATTTTTTGCTCAATGGTATTTAGAAGATCACGTATTGTTTTATAGACTATTGGCGTAAGTTGAATAACTGGTAATTCAATATTAACATGCAAAATAAAAGCTACCAGTACAATTATCGGTGTTATCATTACTACTAATGACCAATGCTCTAGACTCGTTAGCTTAGCTGCTTTTTCAAAGCCTAATCCAAATCTAAAAAGACAGAATAATAGTAGACCATGAAACATATAGATTCCATAAGAAAGCTGACCTAATAGTCGTGCTCCCTTGTTTGATAAAAAACCGAAAAGTGTGTTGCCACCTGTAATTATACAAAATATTACGGAAAATATAATAAGAGGCAATAGCTGGTAAGGTTTAATAACTGCTACTATAAGTGCCAAAATAAAAATGATACCGGAAAATACCCAGTGCGTGGTTCTTTGTGAGAATTTTCCAAAATTAACTAGTAAAGCGGCTATGATTCCACCAACAAAATAAGTGAAGTACATGTATAAATAATCTTTATAAGGTATTATAAAAAAAAGAATACATATAGTAATTAGTATTGCAGAAATACTAGGCTTATTTCTGAAAAGTAAAAAACTTAATACCGGTAATGTTAGATAAAAAAACCATTCATACCGCAACGTCCATGGGACGTAACAGATAATAACTCCTGTATTTTGAAAATTATTAATATTAGGCGCATCTTTTATGGTAAATAATATCCACTTGCTAAATTGGCTAATTAATGTTAAAAAAGACTCTTTATCACTAAATGAAAATTTGCTTAAAAAGCCAATGATAACAAATAAGAAAATTATAGCTAGCGCATAAATAGGAACTAAACGTAATATTCGAGATATATATAAGTTTAACCAGTTAATTTCGCCTTTTATCATTTTATTGAAGAATAAGAGACCTGACATCATAAAAAACATTGAAACACTCAAATTTGTCATTTGAATGTATAAATTAGACGGTGGGGCCCACCAGTTGCCTGTACGTAAATAAAAATACCAAGTAGCGCTATGTGAGATAAATACGATAACCGCTAAATACCCCTTTAATCCATCTAAATTTTCGTATTTTACTGGCTGTAAGGTTAAATATTTACTTTTGCTGATTGCGGTCGTAGTTAGTAGTGAGACTGCAATTACGCAAATTGCAGGAAGTAAGGCTACTGGCCCTAATAATATTTTATTTATAATATAATTCATATTATTAGGGTAATTTTGATTATTAAAACTATCTTTTATTTGAATGATACCACCTGATGCCAATAAATTCTGGCTTTATGTTTTGTTGCTGATGTTATTTCATGTATTTTCTGATAAATTAAAGGCGTCAACTGCATAGCTGGAAATTCAATGTAAATATGTATAAGGGATGCTATTAGTATAATCAATGGAGTTAGTAATATTATACAAACCCAATGTTGCGCACTCGACAAGGTTGCTGCCTTCTCGTACCCCAGTATAAATCTAAAAAAAATAAAAAAAACTATACCATGAAATAAATATATCCCATATGAAACTTGGCCCAATGCTCGCGCGTATTTATTTAATAGTACACCGAAAATTGTATTTCCACAGGCAATTATGATAAATATAGCGGCTGTAATAGCGATATGAAATAACTGCTGACCTTCGATAGTTACTAATAATAATATAAGAAGAAAAATTATTATAGAAAACGGCCAGCTGTATGTAAAATGTGAAAATTTGCCGAATCTAATTAATAATGAAGCTAATATGCCTCCACCAAAATGTATGAAGTTTATGTATGAGTAATCTTTATATGGCAATACTACAAATAAGATATATAATGAAATAGATATTATCAATAAATTAGGTTTTTCATTGAAAAATAAAATACTAATAACAGGTAAAGCTAAATAAAAAAGCCATTCATACCGTAACGTCCAAGTAATGTGGGCGATGATAATCCAGGTTTTTTGAATACCATTTACGTTGGGCCAGTCCTTCATAGTAAATAATATCCATTTTTTAAATTGGCTAGTTATAGTTAATATGGATTCATTTTCATTTAATGAAAAATTACTTAAATAGCCTATAATTAAGAATAAGCAAAATATTGATAAAAAATAAACTGGAAATAGACGAAATATACGACCAATATACAGTTTCAACCAATTAGTTTGCCCTTTTAGTAGTTTATTGCAAAATAAAAAACTGGTCATCATGAAAAACATCGAAATACTTGCTTGCCCAATTTGATGGTATGCATTTGATGGTGGAGGAAACCAATTTCTTGTGCGTAAATAATAATACCAAGTTATGCTATGGCAAATAAATACTATGATTGATAAGTACCCTTTTAGCGCGTCAAAACTTTCATATTTTACAGACTGTAAAATAATACGATTACTTTTATAAAGTACCGTTATTGATAATAGGGCACTTATTAAAACGAATATGGCTGGTAAAATGCCTACTGGCCCCAAAAGTGTATTTTGAATAAATTGATTCATATTTGCTAAAACTATATATAGATAAATTTTTACTTTTTACGTAGCCATATACTTCCACCTTTGTTCTCCAGACATAAGGGCATATATTCTTCAAACCATCTTAAATGAAAGTTTTCCATAAATGTATTGAATAATACAATCTCGTAATCAGAATTGTTCATTAAGAAAGCTCTTAAAATATAGGCTTCGTTCCAGCCAAATCCAGTACTATTTATCACCCAGTCTTTAGGGTATTCGAATGGGTAAAAAATATCATGGAAGTGAATTAATACACCTTTCTGTAATCGAGGTAGAATGTTGAAAATAACCTGGTTAACATCACTCCCCGTTTTAGAAACATGCGTAGAATCTATAAATAGTATGTCGTTTTCGGCAAGTTTATCGAATTCTTTTAAGTCAATTTCCTGTAAGCCTTTTTCATACGTAACAGTACGTTTGTGATCCTCGTCACGTAGCAAGCCGTAGAGTCGCTCTGGATAAGGCTCTATAAAGGTGAATTGAATAGTATTGTTGAAAAACAGTTGATTGGTATCCAGCATTACAGCCGACGAAAAGCCCGAACCTACTTCAATTATTTGCTGAGGATTGAATGTTCGCATTATGCAGTGGAGCATAATTGCGTCGGAATAGCAATACTGGTTACCAAGAGCATCGTAGTGATACCGATGGTCAGGATTATATGCTTTGGAAAAAGGAATTGTTGGATAAAGCTTGCTGAATTGCTCCAACAACTTCATTTGCTGGGCTTCCCTTAAGTCAATATTTGGAATTTGCCGAGGAAAATTTTCAAATAGCTCATCCCGATTAAGTAATTCGCTTTTATTGACAATGGGGCTATAGTAGTGGCCGGGGGGAAAGCCCAGACCTGTTTGATGATAGAGAAGGTTATATACGTAACGAAAGCGATTAATACGTTGGAGAAGCATAAATCAGGGATTGTCTAATACTGTAAATGAGTTAGAAAACGATTGTGGAAATACGTAACAGATATGATAAAACTCCCTTCAATTACTTTGCCGAATTATATTGGAAATAATTAAATGCGCAGTTTCTGCTGCACTAGTTTGAGCCATGTAGCATGACCTTCACAATTCCAATGTGTGTCACCTTTAAGGTAGAGTGATCTGGAAGATTGCTTGAACACATTATAAGTGTTTACAATCGGTATTGCTAAGTTTGGGCTATTCTGAATACGTTCAATTAGATGGTTATAGTCAGTTCGATTAGTATCCAGAATACTGGCTTTATTCGGTATCAGTGACAGATAAATTTCATCGAATCCCTGATGTCGGTAATAATCAGCGGTCTTGTTCAAATTTTGTATCAACGAATCCACTTCGGCGTCTTCGAGCGGAGAAAAAGAAGAATTCTGTGGTAACCGATTGTCAGCTTCCATGAAATAAAATAGATGCTTTTTGTCTTTCGATAGACTTACCTGAGCATCTGTCCGGCCGAACCAGTTGAGAGTCAATTGTGCTTTAATTTCTTTAAACCAGAATGCCCAGTCATGGTTAAACAGGGCAGCTTCGAGCCTGGTTTCGACACGATTTCGATGAAAGCCTTTTCCAAATCGTTCGCTTAATTGCCCTAACCAGTTGGGCTCCTGATACGTAGTGATTGAAGAAATATCTTGATGATGGGGCATCGCAAAATTCTGGCGAATGTTACGTTCAACCGATTCAATTAATAATACGTTGCGTTTGGTGGAGTCGGATAGAACAAAATTTAATGGCCCCATTCCCCATCGCTCATAATGACTTACCCGAAAATCTGATTTATTCAAAAATAACGGCAGCGTGAAACTATCGCCAATAATGTACAGATGCGTAGCGGCTGTATCACTGAAGCGATTTGGATGTGCGTATTCTGGCCATGGCTGCTTGAACTGAGGCAGAGCCGAAAATTGATATAAATCTCCAAATCGTACCTGATCTGTAATTACTCCTAAAGCTGAAAGCCTGTAGGCTATTCCAGTCGAAAGTCCACTTGCCCAAAAAACTATGGTTATTAGTAAAATGCTCCAACGAAATATGCGCATTTGTAGACAGTAATAGCCTATAATTAAGTTATTTACAATTATTCGCCAACGTGTTTAATTCTATCAGGCTGATAAAAGTTACTCGACATTTGAAAAACTATAGAATCAAGTAGTTAGTACGTCTGGATGTAATACAGCAGGAATAGCTTTGTTTTTTTGTAATTTCTTAATAATACGAGATCCTAATTTTTGGAATGGAATCTCAATGATATGATGTAGCGCATAGGAAAAAATAATATTTAATACTAAAAATAATGAAAATGAAAATATATACCCTAAGGCCGATGAATAATAAAAAAAAGATTCTATTTTCTTTACTATATCGAATTTAAGCATTAAACCTAGTACGGGATAATGAAATAAATAAATTCCATAATTTATCTTTCCAATCATTTGCGTAGCGGAATTGATTACTATTTTGTAATTCCTTTGCGCTATTAAATAGACAATTGCAATAAGACTGAGTGAATAGATCGTGAATTCAGAATACAATAATTTTTTTTCTGATGCTAAATCTATGAATATGGCTAAGGCTGCAATTGCAAAAATTAATGGATTAACGTTCCATTCAGGTTTAGGCGTTGTGATAAGAAAATACAAAACTATCCCAGACGCAAAAGCGGGCAATTGGTTTGGTAGCCAGAATTGAGCAAAGGTTTCGCGAGGGAGGTCACCTACAAGTAGTTGCGTTTTAGCTAGAATAATATTTAAAATGGTATTTAATAGTATTGCGCAAAAAAGAAATATGACTGCCCGATTTAAATTCTTTATTCTCCTAACTAATATGGGTAAAATAAAATAAAACTGCACCTCGATGCCGACAGACCATCCTACAGGTACAATAGCATGAATCCAATATGGATTAAAACCGTGAAGTAAAAGAAAGTTTGCAACAATTGATTGATTGCTTATGGCCTCCGTATCGGCTAAAGTAAGATTATGTTGAATGAGATAATAAATACAGGCAAAATAATACAGTGGTGCAATCCTGAAAAATCGTCTAATAAAAAAATTTCTTATATAATTACGCTCCGACTCTCTTCTTATATTATAGGAAACGAATAAAGTAAATGCACTTATCATGTATAACAACTGAATACAACCTTGACCATTATTTACAGCAATAGTTTCTAAAGTTGTCGGATTAGGGTTGAATTCTCCGTATGGTCTGAAGTGATTCAGCAAAACACCAATCATAGCCAGGCCTCTTAGAGCGTCGATGTATTCTAATTTTTTAACCATGTTTTAAGAAATTGTATTAGAACTTTTCGAGGGTACAGGAATTGAAATAATTGGCATTACTTTCCTGATAAAATATTCAGAATACTTTCGGCGGTTTTTCCGTCGCCGTATATTTTTCTAAATTGAATAGCATTCGATTTTGTAATCGAATTATAAGCGTCAAGAATTAAGCCAGGATTTGCATCGCATAAAAAAGCTGCTCCGTTCTCAACGATTTCTACCCACTCTGTTTCCGAACGTAGTACAATACAAGGTTTTTGATAGTAATAAGCTTCCTTCTGTACGCCACCTGAATCCGTTATAATCAGACTGGCCTGTTGTTCGAGGGTTATCATTTCCAAAAATGATACCGGAGGTAAGAAGCTGATTTTTGAACTGGAAAACAGAGCTTTATACAAATTTTCCTTTAGCAAGGCAATCATTTGTTTAGCAGTACGTGGATGCAGCGGTATAATTAATTTAGTCGAATACGTTGTTGCGATGGTTAGCAATGTATCGAAGATGGCGTTGAGTCGCATAGCATCGTCAGTATTTGCATTTCGGTGAATGGTAACCAACGCATAGGGTGACTCTTGAAGCTGGAGCCGTTCTGTAATATCCGTTCTCGAAGCTGCTACGTCGCAGAAATACAGGCTGTTATCATACGTAATGTCGCCAACATTAAATATGCCTGGATTATCCATTGTGTAAGGCGGCTGGTTGTTCAGCGTAAAACCTTCTTTTTGCAGGTTTTCGACGCCCGTTTGCGTAGGTGGGAACAAGTAAGTCGATACGTGATCCGTTAAGATTCGATTGACCTCTTCGGGCATTTTCTTGTTGTAAGAGCGCAGACCAGCCTCGATATGAACAATGGGTACGTGCTGTTTAGAGGCCGCAATGGCACCCGCCAGCGTAGAGTTGGTGTCGCCATATAGAATGAGATAATCTGGCTGTTCCAATTCAAGAATCGACTCTACTTCGACTATCATTTTGGCGGTTTGCTCGCCATGTTTTCCAGAGCCTACCCTAAGATTATAGGCAGGAGCCGGAATAGCTAACTCATCAAAAAATACGGCCGACATATTTTCATCGTAATGTTGGCCTGTATGCACAATGACTTCCGAGATTTGCCCCGAAAAATTCAAACGTATCGCTCTGCTTAGTGCTGATGCCTTGATAATTTGTGGTCGGGCGCCAATCAACGTAAGAAGTTTTAACATTATTCAGATTCAAAAATTATTCAACATAGAAGTACCGCTTTACTACGTTCTTCACACTTTGCAGGGCGAATTCACTTGCCCAGAAAAATGGATTAGAGTGCCATCGCTGCGGATGGAACGTGAACATAATCTGCTCGGGAAGTTCGTTTTCAGCCAACGTAGCAATGATGTTGCAGGTGCTTTTGAACGAGTAGGGCAATGATGTTTCCACTTTATCCCTAACGCTAACTTTGCTGCCATTCCAACGGCGACCGGTGTCGGTGAGGTAAGCTACTTTGCTGAAGTCGAGATCAAAATAAGGCTCGCCAATAATCCCAAATTCCCGATACGAATAGACGCGCCATAGGTCTCTGGAGTCATATTTCGACAATGGACTCCCATGCATACAAATCGTTGAGACGGGCGCAAGCCGACGTAGTGCGGTTAGGTTTTGATTAAAGTCTTTGATGGCCAGCGAAAGATCTCCTTTGCAGGTCGTCAGGCATTCATAATGATAGCCAATCTCGTGACCCATATCGGCAATTTCCCGAATTACCCGCTCACTCCAACCTGACTGATTAGCTCTGAAATAATATACGCCTGCTATGCCACGCTCATGCTGAATCCTGGCAAATTCCAGCGAATGTTCAGGTTTTGAGTCAACATCATGACGCAGAATAACACTTCTGGGCGGATTGGTAAAAAGGAACTTTTCGAACGTAAAAAAACTGTAGCCTGATTCTTCAAGCTTGTTTAACAGGTTGATATACATCGATATAGTAAAATCCGTTTTCATATCGGCTGTTACTACAGCGATGATTCATTGGCCGAAAAAATAGGCTTCTGATTCGCTATACTTTTCGGATAATGGAGAATCAACTGGATCAAAAAAGAGGTTAGATCAATTTTTTCGTTTAACATGACTGCTTTACGATGAGCCCATCTTTCCTTTACGTCACTTCCTATCAGCAATTCTTTAATTTTTGCGATCATCCCATCGAATTCGTCCGGAGAAAACGAATAGCATAGCCGGTATTGATGTTCCAGCTCATTCGGAATAGAGAGCCTGCCAGCAAACGAATTCATTTTTAGAGCGGGCGTTCCCAGTATAGCGGCTTCGGTTGTCATGGTCTGACTATCACCAATAAACAACGTAGCGAAATGCAAAAGCGAATGTATTTTGTCGGCAGAAACGGGCAATTGGTACGGTTCCAGTTCCGACTCGATGCTACGTTCAGACGTAATGAAAACTTGTCCAAAGGCACTGAGCAGTTTCACCAGTTCAAGCTTTTGAGCGAGTGAAAAACCACGTATTCCTGCATCATGGTGCGCCTTAAACGCATTGAAACGTAACACAAAAAAAGTCTCGCCTTCCTGAATTCCTGCCTCATTTAACACGGTTGGGTCAGGTACGAATCGGTTTGGATGTAAATAAGCCAGTTCATGGTAGCTCGGATAGCATACTTGCTGATGCCCTCGTTTCTCATGTGCCAACGCGTCAGGATTGAGGATAACATCTGCCCACGAAATGAATTTGCCCGAAATAGGTGCAGCTGTTAAATCATCATCATCGAGTACGAACGACTTCATTGGTGTTAATTTGGAGACAAGCGGTAACACCAGCGAAACACCAATACCGTAGTTTATTTTTCGGCTACGTACCAGCAGAAGAACCTTTATAAAATGAACGAACTCATAAATATATTTAAGTAGAATATGGTCTTTGCGGTTACCAATGTTTATGAATTTTATCTGATAAAGACGTAGCAGATCCGTAACTGAGTCGATATTTTTGGCAGTCACAACGACCTCATGTCCAGCACTTTGTGCGTCCTGAATGAAGTATTTAAAGAGATGGACATGCGCCGGATGGTTAATATCGACTAGTATTCTTTTCATAGGTGAAGTGTGAAAGAAATGCGGGTTTATTTAGCGCCGTATATCGCCCGTTTTTCTGGCAGAAATTAATAACCAGGGGCTTTGAGACTGCCAGTTTTTGAGATTAAGTTTCTGTTCAAGAAAGACAAAAAAATCGACCAGAATAGTATTAGATGTAAGCGGCAAAGGAATCCAGTTCATACCCTCCACTGCTTCAATTTCAAATTGACAGTCGTTGAGTATTTTTTTTAATGCTGACAGATTTACATCGTAATAAGAACTTTCACCACCGGCCAGCGCTTTTAATTTTCGAAGCCAGTAACGCCAGCTATCAGTATTTGTGTACGTGAAAATGATATTTCCCCTATCATCAAGAAGTTTGTTCATCTTTGAAATAACATCCTGAATATTGGAGAAATAGCATAAGGCTTCAATACAAACAATAGTCGAATACGTTTTATTTAATTCGGTCGCCAGGAAATCACCACAAATTGCTGATATTTTTTGATTTCTGTATTTTAAAATATCGATTGCACTCTGATTAATATCAATAACTGTAATATCATTAGAATACTCTAGTAGTGGAATAGCAAAACGCCCTGAACCACCTGCTACATCAAGAATACGTAGTGCGTTCCGATTTAGATTTTTTATGATGAAATTTAATTGTGTTTTCGATTTATAGCGTCCAGTCCGGTTATTATAAGCGTTAGAGAATATATAATCCCAATTGTAGCTCGTATCCGACTGGTTCCCAATAGTAATAGCCTGCATAATTTTTCAGTTAACCGTAAATGATACGTTCCCCAAGGCACGTATCAACCTGAATCCAACACTCGCAACCGTGTATAGAACCGGGAGTTCAATACGTTCGTATCGGCCATAATTCACTAGCTGGCCCCCGAATTTTTTCTTATACTCTCTCACCCCATAGTGAACATCGGGTTTGCCCGCACCACCGAAATCAAATTGAGTAAACCCATTATTTTTTGCCCATTTCATTATCTCCCAGGGCAGTAAATCATTCGGATATTTGTTGTAAAACTTACTGTAAGCGCCTGCATAATAATCATATAACGTACCGTTATGAGCCAGGCACAGCATGCAGCCGATTATTTTACCCTCCCATTTTGCGGTGAACAGCCGAAGGCCAGCCGTTTCGCTTGTTTGTTCATGCAGGGCGCTGAAATGTTCGAAGCCGGGAAGTGGTAATCGAGCTCGCTGATAAACTTCTTTTAAAATGGCATAAGCCGATTTTAGTGAATCGAGTGACGTTTCGAGATGGATGGTACAACCTTCGTTTAAGGCGCGCCGAATTTCGTTACGTCGTTTTGAATATATTTTCTTCCACAATACGTCCTCAGTTTTGCGTAAATCGATAATAAAATTCAAATGCTCTTCATACGTAAAATTGTTACGTTGAAACGCTTCTTTGTACGCTAACGTATCATGTAAATTTCGCACCTGCGAGTATAGTGTTTTTACATTTACTTCTTTATGCTTTGCCAATAAACCATTAATAATCTCTTTGTTATTATCTTTTGCGACAGGTCCCCCAGCAATTACACCTCTACTTGTTACTACGTTTAAAACTGCTACGTTCATAATTATCTGTCTATAGAATAATAAAACCCCGACAATATCTCCATGACATATAGCGATTATATAAAATGGTAATACATTTTTAGTTGCTTGACATACGTGTAAAAAAGCAGGCGATTGAAAATAAGCAAACTCAGCGTATGACTCTAAAAATTCATTAATCTTTCTTTCTTCTTTATCAGTTAGTTGGCTTAATACCTGATAGTCGTACATCTTATTACTACGTTAATTGTACTATACAGCTGTGTTAACCCGATTATGTCTACTGACAGGGTAATTTTCAAAAAAATCGACCCAGAAACTAGTGACATCTATTTTGTCGTCTAGCATCTTCTGTCGTTTTCGTTGAAAGCGATCATATAAATCTGGAGTTGACAGTAATTCATCAATTGTTGACAGCAGTCGCTCTGTTTCTCCAATTTGTATGCCAAACGTCAGGCTGTATTTTATTTCAAGTTCGCTGAGTACAGATATTTTATTGACTAAACTGCTATACCGGATAGACGGAATACCTAACATAGAGGCTTCAACACTCATACTCTGGCTATCTGAAATAAGCAGTTTGGCATTGGCTAAAACATGGTGTATATCGGCTGGGGCGATTTGGAGTTGATACGATTTGTATTTGTCAGCAATGATGCCTTCGGCGGTAATCAATACGTCATAATCCCTTTTTTGGGCAGATTGAATAATCGTATCGAGCAGGTTTTCATCCAAACCTCGTACACCAATATCATGATGAGCCGCTAACCGCGACAGTCGGATTAGTAGGTAATCTTTAGGAATGCGGTATTTAGCTAAAACCGTTTTATCGGGTGTAAAAATAGTAGGATGCAGATAGCCGAGTTTCATGTAGCCTCTGTAGCCAACTTTCTTGGATTGCCAGCTTCCTACGTTACAGACATCCGGGCATAGTATCGTTTGTGTAAACGGGAATGTTAAATCTGCCAGGTTTTTAATAACGTCGTAGTCGTCTTCCAGAATTGTAATCCGGTGAATGTTCATTAATTTACCCAATTGGGCTAAAGCAGCATCCGTGCCAATCAGAACATCTGGTTTCTTTTTCAGGATGATGGGAAAAATAATGACCATCCGCTTCAGTAAACTCAGCAGTATCGCCAATCGGGAAGCTCCTCGTTCTTTGGGCAATACGTTCGTGTAGGGCAGGCCGTCATTCTTCAGCAAATCCTCGAGTACGTCTTTGGTTTTGATCAGTATGGTTATTCCATGCTTCTCCGAAAGACGTAGCATTGTTTCACGCAGGGCCAGGTACTGGGCTGGATGACCGAAATAAAACAGAAATTTCATTTTTTGATTTTTGTATCCAGTACCTGATTCGCCGTGATTGTCATGGGCGTAAATCCATAAAGCCGCTTTAAGAGAGGCTTGAAACGGCTTGATAATTTGAGCGTCAGTTCATAGTTAGATGGATAATCGAAGGTATTTTTGGCAGGCGCTGCCCAGATTCTTCCAAACTCCTCGTCAGTTAGAGCCAGTTTTTTCTGAATATAAGCCCGCATCAACTCCAGCTCGCTCTCGGGGGCAAACGGCTGGCTTAATTGTTCCAGGGCTTCATCGCGGGTGATTGCATTGCTCAGAACCTGCGCCGATAGATTGATTTTTCGTTTATCGATGCCAAACTTTTTAGGTAGCCAGTAAGCCATTGAAAATTTAGTGAACAGGTTTTCGTGATGGTGGCCGCCGTAATCTTTCCAGCCATATAACTCGGTCATCAACTGTTTGGCTTCCTGTTTATTATAATCCAGATAGTAGTAGGGGCGGATATCTTTAATGCCTCTCAGCAACCCCGAAAAAATCATTTTAGGCAGAGTCAGCAACGGGTACGTTGTCAGCGGAATATCTGAACCGAATGTCTGGTGGATATGTAACAACTGACGGTCATCGGCATACGTCCACTCTTTGGGTTGCTTACCCTCCGATCGAAAGTCATTACCACGTAGCATAAAGGAAATGCCTTCGGCCTGTGCTACGTGATACATCGTTGCCTTGATGGCCAGATCAGTAGGCGTATCAATCCAGGGCATTCCGGCTTTCATGTAGGCACGTAGCAGATCCTGAATCTCTTCGTAATTGATTACGTAGGTTTCCAGATCAATGTTGAGTTTTGAGGTTACCTTGTAGATATTCTGTACGGCAATGTCACTGTTGAAGCCATTGTCGAGGTTAACGGCCAGTGGGCGCAAACCATGCTGAACCGCCAGATGTAGCAAATAGGAGCTATCGACACCCCCACTCACGCCAATCAGGCAATCGTAAGGCTTATGCTGACCAATCTTCTTGATGGCCGCAACAAGTTTCTGCCAATCGGCCAATCCCTTTTCGCCCCTGGGGTAGTTGGCCATCATCGTTTCCTGAAGCTTGCAGAAATTTGAAACGCCATGCTCGTCGAACGTAATGCCTGGAATACTCTCATCCCACACGCCTTTTGCGCATATTTTCATGGCTGACTGAATAAGGTTAGTAATTCATTACGTTGGGGATAATTGACCAAAACCGCTTTTCGAGGGCCGTGGTACACAAACATAGAACCGGCGGCTACGGCAGAGGCATGGGCTGTGTGGATAGCTGCTTTTAAATCAGGTAAACTTCCGGCCCCGCCAGCGGCTACTACCGGAATATCGACAGCGGCTGATATGGCTCGAATAAGGGCTAAATCGTATCCCTGCATCATGCCGTCGTGCTCAATAGAGGTGATTATCAACTCACCGGCTCCGTAGGCTTCCATTTGCTGGGCCCAACGTATCGGATTGAGGCCGGTTGATTGGCTCCCGCCCAGCGTATAAACTTGTTGTTTACCCCAAAATTTCTTTTTGACATCGATGGAAACGACGATGGTGGAACTACCAAATTCGTCGGACGCAGCCTTAATAAAACTGGGGTCCTTTACTGCAAACGAGTTGATGACTACCTTTTCGGCACCGGCGTTGATACGTTCCTTAATCTGCTGAAGTGAGCGAATGCCGCCCCCAACCGCGAAAGGCATATTGGCTTCGTCGCCGATGGCACGTATCAATTCCAGGTCGATGCAGCGATTTTCCTTTGTTGCCAGAATGTCCAGCAACATCAACTCATCGGCCTTCAAATCGTTAAAAATTTTGACGGCGTTGATTGGGTCACCGATATAGGTATAGTCGTTGAATTTTACGGACTTGACCAGACCTTTATTTTTTAGGAGAAGAACCGGAATAACGCGAGGACGGAACATACACTACTGATACGTAATAGTTTATTCAGATAGTAGAAGTTTATAGAGCAATAAAATTGGCAATCATCTGTTCTCCCCAGTCGTGGCTTTTTTCGGGGTGAAACTGCGTACCATAGATATTCCCTTTCTCGATGGCCGATACGAACGGATAGTTATACGTCGTCATCGTCAGTACGTCTTCGGGCTGCTGACAAACCATGTGGTACGAATGCACAAAATAAAATTGGGCTTCATCCGGTACATTGGCCAACAGGCGCGAATTTCTGGTGCGGTTGCTGGTATTCCATCCCATGTGCGGAACCTTGTAAGCCAACGTATCACTCACCTGAAATCGCACTACGTCGGCATCGAACCAGCCTAGCCCTGCTACGTTGCCTTCTTCGCTGGAGCGGGCCATTAATTGCATACCAAGACATATGCCAAAAATGGGTATTTGCTCAACTAAAATTTTGTGTTGCAATACGTCCCAGATACCCGATTCTTTCAAATTCTTAACACCCGTGGCAAAATGGCCAACACCCGGCAGAACCAGTTTCTGGGCCTGTGCTACGTCCCGACTATCGGATGTGATACATACCAGAGCGTTCAGACGGTCGAATTTCTTCTGCACCGAGCGAAGATTTCCCATGCCGTAATCAATGATCACTATGTCGGTCTGTGAACGCATTCAGAGTTGATTGAATTAGTTTTATCACCCCAACCCCCTTCTAAAATAGGCGGGGGCAATGTAGAGACTTACTTGTACCCTTCTGGTAGATTTGAATTAACTGCAACGGTTGTTTTTAAGTAAGCCCCTCCTGTTTTAGAAGGGGTTGGGCGGTCGAATTGAGTTGATAGTAAATACTACGTATCTGCTCCGCAATCAGCCGGTTGTCGAAACGTTGGACATGCGCTCTTGCTGAAATCGGGTTTTTGCTGGCCAATACGCAACGGATTTTTGCCGCTACGTCGATTGGATCGTAAGACGTAACGTAGCACCCAGCCACTTCGCCCATAACCGCCTGTACATCACCCACATCTGTTGACACGACCGGGCAATTACAAGCCAGTGCTTCTTTGACAAACTGCGGTGAACCTTCCGAAAAAGAAGTCATCAATGCTACGTCGACGGCACTAAACATAAGCGCTACTTCTTCGCGGGTATAGTTTGTTAGTTCGAGCAACTCAACCGATTCGTCGTCAAGGAGTTCAATAGCTGATTTCGCCAACGGATAATTCTTGATCGGAACATTAAATCCAGCCGAAAACAGTACGTATTTTTTATGTAGACTAAAGCCCAATTGTTGTCGGCTCTGAACCTTATTTCGTGGAATAAATAGATCAAAATCGATGCCACAGGGTACTATAGCCTGTTTTTCTTTATTGGCATAAAGCGCTTTTCGAGCGAGCTGGGAACTGATATAGACTGTTTTCCGGCTAAGCGCATCGACCAGAGCCGCTATAATTCTGGATTTTGGCAGATTAATATCGGACCCATGGAACGTAGTAATGACCGGCACTCGACGTTGCAGATTCGCAAGCATACCCGACAGTGCTACGTGTGCGTGAATGCAGTCATACGCCTGACTTTTAAGCTTTTCGGTGAGTTTTGTCAGACAAGACAGATAGCCCGTGAAACCTTTCCCGTTAATAAAAAAATAATCAAATGTGAGTGTCAGATCAAGCTGTTTCAGGGCTTCAACCTGATCGTAGATAAATGCCTGATGCTTTCTGAAATCAAAAGTTGGAGCATTTCCACTACACACAATCAGAATCCGCATAGTCTTTTAGGAGCGACCCGCGAGTTTAAACCAATTCCAGCCGATGACAACGGCCAATGTGAAAAACAAATAAGGAAGGTATAATTTCCTGGTTTTGGCGTTCATCTGTGAAATGCCATGGGCCGCAAAAATGAGTAGATAGGGGAGAAGCGGCAGGTGAAACCGTTCAGATAAGGCAAATCCGCTGGATGCTAAAACGAATATGTAGGAGAAATTACTACTGAGTAACAGAAGATGATTTCTTACCTGTTTTCGCTTGTAAAGTGTCCAAAGGCTGATTATTACAAAAAAGGCATATACATTTCGGGTAAAATAGGCACCAGCCATCATCATGGCATTAGGCTGTAACGTATCAACAAAGGTCGGGAACGGGGCCATAATCATGAGCGGAAGAAAAACGCTACGTGACCCATAACGGGCAAATTTATTGTTACCATCTCCTCGAGTAGCGTAACTATTCATCTGCGACGTAAGATTCGATGTGCCCGCTTCCAGATGTTCGGTAATGTTATCGGCCAAAGGTGTTAAAGCAATCACATACGTACCAATAGCTAATAAAAGAACAAGCAGTACGCGCTTATTCATTGTGGATATTCTGCTGGATGAAAAAACAATTGTTATTGCAACAGATCCAAGTAAGCAACCCGCCAGGACAGTCCGAAAAAAGAATAATAACGTAACAGTAAGAATAAGTAAAAATATGTCCCATAGCCGAGCCTTGTTTGCTCGTATAACTTTGTCGGCCAGATACGTGAAACAAATAGATAGAAATACCATTTCTGTTTCTTTAACATGCAGGCCACAATAATAAATCATATTGGGAACTAGCATAGTCATTATTCCTGCTAATCGACCGACTGCTTCGCCAAAATTATTTCTTCCTATTTTATAGGCTAGTACGCAGGTATAAGCACCTAAAAACGCTTTAATAATGCGGGGGGGTAAAACACTGTCGCCAATAGCGTAATAGAGCATTCCTAAGTAAAAAGGGTAGCCCATATCGGCGTAATTTATGCCAACGTATTCTATATATCGTTCAAATTTGTGAAACCTCAATAGAAAGCTTAACCAGAATGCTTCATTATGGTAACCTAAAGCGTCAGCGGTCTCATACTCAAAGGGCTTGCCGGTTGTATTCAGGAAGTAGAAATAACTGAAAAAGACCCAAACTATACGTATCCAGAACGAAGTCCAGAGTAATTTTTTTTCAAAAGATCGAAATACAATCGTTGCCCATTTGTTTGATAATAAATAGGTGAAAAAGAAAAAACCTACTACTTCAATAAACCCAAACACAATCCATTCAGCTCTTAAAAATTTTTTGAAAAAAACTACAAAAGCTATGCATAAAGCTATAGCGAAGAAAGCAATAGCTTTATTCGTATAGAATTTGGAAAAAGGAATTACATTCAGGCTGACCATTCGTTGCTAATCAATTATTTTGCAAATAAAGGAGTGTAATATTTTCGCTTGAATTTTACCAAAACATCTGTGAATTTTGGGCCTACTATTTTATGGAAAATAAACTTTTTTATCTTTATCCTTACAGGTTGCCAGGAACCTGCAAAATGGTGAATACAATACGTATTTTCTGTAATAGTAATAACTGCTGTACGGGATTTTGCACAGAAATAATCCTGCGGAAAAATATGAATGGAGTTTTTGTAAACCTGATACGTATTATTAAGCTGAAAACCATTAGCCGCCATTTGCGTTGAAATGATCGTTACGTTCGTAGTTGTATCATACGTACCGTCTGGAAGCCTAAAATGCCTGTCTTCATAACAGGCCAGCTGTTCTTTCGCCCATTCATTATATTGTTGGGTCGCTATAATACCAGTCGGAACATCAACTGCACTTTCAAAGCCTGAAAACCCAGGAAGATTGAGCAAGCCGTCCAGATTTTTCACTACTTCAACGTCCGAGTCCATATAGATACCACCGTAGGTATACAGCGCATACAGACGGATATAGTCTGCAACAAATGCGAATTTTCGAGCTTCGTAAGCCTCTTTAATATAAGGGATACTATTTACGTCGAATGTATCTTCGTTCCAGAGACGTAGTTCATAATCAGGCAGGAATTTCTTCCAGGATGCCAGACAGCTATGGGCAATCGCCGGCATTGCGCCCCTGCCAAACCAGCAGTAATGAATTACTTTCGGAATCATCAGGTTGTTAGTACGTAGGACTGGTTTTTCTCAATAAAATAATTGACAATTCGGGCGCAGGCTTTGCCATCGCCGTAGGGATTATGCGCCATCGCCATTTCTGTGTATACTTCCCAGTCGTCGAGCAATAGACGTACATTTTTTACTATGCTATCCATATTTGTGCCAACTAGTTTAACGATTCCGGCATCGACTGCTTCTGGCCGTTCGGTGGTATCGCGCATGACTAAAACCGGTTTTCCCAGGCTGGGCGCTTCCTCCTGAATACCACCACTATCCGTTAAAATCAAGTAAGCCGATTTCATTAGATACACAAACGATAGATAGTCAAGCGGAGTAATCAGGAACAGGTTGTTGATATTTTCCGGGGATAGTAAACGATTTACTGGCTCCTGAACTCCTGGATTTAAGTGAACAGGATACACAAAATCGACATCTGGATAGCTGAGTGCGAGGCTTTTGATAGCCAGACAAATATTAGAAAAACCTTCTCCAAAATTTTCTCTTCTATGGCCAGTTATCAGCACAAGGCGCTTTTTGTGGATTAGCCTTAGCACATCATATCCGTTACGTTGGATATCTGCTATGATAGCAAGTTCCATGCCTGGGCTATTGGTAATCTTACCTACTACGCTCTTCAGCGAGTCGATTACTGTATTACCCGTTACGATGATTGACGTATTGGTAATGTTTTCGTTCAACAGATTCCGACGGGCTTCGCATGTGGGTGCCAAATGAAACGTAGCCAACCGACTGGTTAACTGGCGATTTACCTCTTCAGGCCAGGGGCTATATCGGTTGTGTGTACGAAGGCCGGCTTCAACGTGAGCAACGGGAATATTTTGATAAAATGCAGCCAGAGACACTGCCAGCGACGTAGTAGTATCGCCGTGAACGAAAACAACATCTGGCTTACAAGTTGTAAAAACATGTTTCATTGCCAGCAGAATACGAGCTGTGAGATCATGTAAATCCTCGCCCTTTCTCATGATATTCAGATCGTAATCAGGAGCTATGTCGAAGAGATTTAAAACCTGATCCAGCATTTCGCGATGCTGACCTGTTACACATACGAATACGTCGAACAAATGAGGATGACGCTGAAATTCCCTAATCAGAGGAGCAAGCTTTATACCTTCGGGCCGCGTACCAAATGTTACTAATATCTTTACGCTCATTGTGTTACGTATCCCTTTTTAACCAATGGTAAATTGCCTGCCTGTTAAATGATTACTGTCTGCTATACTTATAAAATTCTGTTAGCGAAAAGTTTTTAATTTTTGAACCATATAGCTTTATAGAAAAAAAAAGTTGAACAAACCATTTCGGCCAAGTATAAATAAATTTATAGAAAAAAGATTGATTATTCCAGTTTACAGTTTCTAAAATAGAGCTGACTTCTTCGTGATGTACGCCTTTCAAATAGTAATTAACTAATGATCGCACTTTCAACCCATCCAGCAGATATATTAATGTATTATTCTCTTGCTGATTCTCTTGTAAAGAATTAAAATTGAAGGTGATATGCTCTTCCTTTGACCAGAATTTATGACTGCCTAGTGCTCTATACTGTGCATTTACATCCTGATTTGAATAAGCCAGAGGTTTGTTTACATAAGCAACTTTTTCTTTTACAGCAATCCGTGCCCATAAATCAAAATCTTCTCCGAACTTTATTGACGTTTTAAAGCCTCCAATTTGTTCAAATGCAGATCTTTGTATTACTACAAAAGAACAATTAAAAGGCACCCAAAACGTACGGCTATATACTTTAAAATAGTCAATATACCCTGCTTTAAATTGGGGTTCCAATCCAATTTCAGCAGTTTTACTGATACCATGCTTCACAATATAGTAACTAGACCCATATAGCTTGGCTTCTGGAAAATCATTAATCAGCCTAGCCATTTCTTCCAGAAAATGTTTGTCCCACCAATCATCTGCATCCAGAAAAGCAATAAAATCAAATTTTGCGTACTGAACACCTTTATTTCTGGCTGCTGAAACTCCTGCGTTTTCCTGACAAATAACTCTTAGGCGAGTATCAGGATATTTATTTACTTCCTGAAGGCTACCGTCAGTAGAGCCATCCTCAACAATTATTAACTCAAAATCCTGAACTGTCTGCTCCAAAACGGATTCAATAGCCTTACCGATATAAGGAACTTTATTATATAAGGGTATAACTATTGAAAACATGTATCGTTGCTACTATGCTATGTTTAGAGAGTATATTTTTCGATTTGTTTAATTAGCCCTATATCTTTTGTTGTAAGAAAGTCATTTGAATAAGGATATGCCTTAATCTGCTGATTATGATGTATTTTTTCGAAATACTTACCTGCTTTTCTGCTAACTATTGCGAACAATTCGTAGTCGTAACTTTTAACTATTTTTCTGAACTCCTGGAAGTGATTTGAGCTATCATTCACTTCTATAATCATGGTTGGGCTAAACGATTTAATAAATAGTTTAGCTCCTTCTAATACCTGCAATTCATGACCTTCCACATCGACCTTGATACAGGCCGTCTCAGCATGTTCGAGTAAATTGAGAAATAAGCTATCAATTGTTGCAATCTCTATAGTCTCTTCTTTAAGAATTTCCTCATTCTGAAGAAGATTCGTAGTAAGCGTACTATTATAGGAGCTATTATCTATGTAAAAACTGCTGTATCCTTCTCGGTCAGAGGCACCGACTTCAAAAAAAGTATAATTTAAAAAATTATTTAATTCGCATCTTTCTCTGTTTAAGACATTTAACTCTTTATTAGGCTCTATAAAAAAAACAGGTCTACCTTCAGACAACGATAATAATGAGCGCATACCCAAATTGGCACCAACGTCTATCCAGGGCACTCTTTTATCAAAATACTGATTTAATAGATATTCTGTAAAATTCAACTCAGGAGAATGCCATTGGTAAGATACCGCAAACTGTCTTGTTTTAGCATTGCCTGCTAAAATACTCGTATTTAACTGCTTTCCATTTTCTAAAAGTATTTTCCATTCGTTATTTCTGTCGGGTAGTGCTATATATTTTCCGGCAAGGTGTGTAAAGAAATATGGGCTTCGTTCGTAAATGAAATTGTATAGCTGATAAAATTTTTTATAAACAAGCAGAGAACTGATGTACCCACCTGTTTTTTTAATGATATTTTTTAATAATGAACGTATCATAGATTTTAACGAATACGTAGTTAGTAGACGCCTTGAAGCACTTCTGCCTGACACTTTTGAAGTAGAATCCTTATCGATTGCGAAGGTGATACATACTTGAGATAGTAATCATGCGCATTTCTTTCAAGCGACTGTCTGTATTCTGTATCGCTTATAATTAGCTCTATAGCATCACGTATATCATCTTCGTTACCAGAAACTATATGAATGTGCTTTCCATGTACTAAAGGTTCAGGTAACTCATTAATGATTGGTGTTGAAATAATGGCTTTTCCTAAGGCTAAATATTCTCCTAACTTCCATCCGTGACATAGTGCCCATGCCGGTGTGTTAAAAACTAAGACCGACGCTTTAATTTTATTTATATACGTTTCTTTAGGAATCCACTTTGCATTAATTATAAATTTTTGAAAATGAGGATTCATATTTTTTATCTTACTATATATAAATCCGCCTTCAAAATTTATATTTAGTAAATTTTTACAAACTTTCATGAAATTTGCTCGATATAAATTTACAGTCTCATCATTGTTAATCCATTGATCGCTGCTCCATAGTGTATTAATAGAATATATATAATCGGTTGCGCTTTTACTTGGTTTGTAATTATTGATTGCTACTTGTTTGCTTTGCTTATAATAACTGGATAGAAAGCTTTTAACCTTACTTATTTTTCTCTGTATTCGGACCAGGTTCTGAAAACCGTAAATACTAGTGTCAAGATTATTCCATATTTTAATACCAAAACTAGGTGCTAAGCTGGCTATTTTTTGATGATATTGTTCCGCCGTTTGCTCTGGGTTAAAGTTTATTTTTCCATATACGTCGCACCAGGCATAGTCGGATGGCTCAATGCTGGAATCGTCGCTCCAGTCGATAACATATTTATGAATTGTGTTATGACTATAAATGATAAATTTTATGGCATGGCTTGGTTTTAATTTTCGAAAATGACGATTTGAAAAGGTAACATTTGATTCACCAAATACATCATACAAGCCTTTAATGTAGTAGGCTGTGTAATCTATATTTGAATGCGGATCTATATATACTTTCACGTCAATATAAATTAACACGTTTCATCTGGCCAATCACACAAACATCCTCATTAGGGCGGTTGTGTGTAAATGGTATATTGGCTAATTCGTCGTCGAGGGTTATTTCACGAATATTTTTGAACATCTCCGCACGCTCGAGCTGATAGATTAAGCCCTCGGCATCATAGCACCACTCATGTTTTTCGTTTGGTAAGCTGTGTGTGAAAATGGAAAAATAGAAACTATTGGGACTATCGCTTGAAATTCGATTCAGCGCCCAGTCAAAACTGTCCCGTATTTTGCCTGAAGTGTATAAGTTGACGTACTTTTTCAGATCGGG
Source organism: Spirosoma profusum (assembly GCF_014699005.1). GTDB lineage: Bacteria > Bacteroidota > Bacteroidia > Cytophagales > Spirosomataceae > Spirosoma > Spirosoma profusum. The sequence goes on along the minus strand of NZ_JACWZY010000005.1, from coordinate 222,347 downwards.
AGTAGAAATAAGGATATAGCCGTCGTTGTTCAGTAGTTTGGCGCAGTTTTTCAGGACTGTAAGTCCGGCCTCGGGACTGAAGTGTTCAAAAACGTGCTGCATACGTATCAAGTCGAACTTACCGAGTTTTTCCAGCGCCGACTCGGAGGCATTTGCTATATCGAGTCGATAGTAACTTCCTTTTTTATCGACCAGCGTTTCTGGAAACAAATCGACGTAGGTGAAATAATCATCGAACGTACCACCGCAGCCAATTTCCAGCCATTTTGTTTTGTTTTCAGCCAGAAGTTTCGCGCGTAAGCCGCCGTTTTCGCAGGCTTTCAGAAATGAACCTTTACCCTCCAGCGAAGGATGGAATTTCTCCAGTTGTGACGTTTTGTAGGATTGTATTGTCCTTTTGGTGAACACAATAAATCCGAGTCTGTCCAGGAAGTTGATAACTCCTTGTTTCATGTATAGCCTCAGGCTCGGAGTTTATCTAGTCGAAATAGCAGCCTGTAGGTATTCAGTATCATAAACCAAGCCAATCTATTTCGCTTTAACCGTCTTATGATTATGCCATCCAGGTTAAACTCCTGGTAGTTCGGTAAAATACTGTGAGATAACGTAGTGTTTAATACTTCAATACGTTCTTTCTTGTCCAGTTCTTTGTTGCTGTTGCTAATGCCGGTCAGGTCAAAGAATGCTACGTCGACGTCTCGATAAATCACTTTTTCGTTGTGTATACCGACTGTTATCAGGTAAAACTTCCAGTCTGACACAATCTTCAAGGATTCATCATAAAGGCCATATTGTTCGAAAAGAGAGCGTTTTATGTAGGCTGATGAATGGGAAATTGTTGATCGATACATATCCATCAACGTGATCTGACGCCCGCTGTAGCCACGTTCAACGAGTCGTTTGCCGTTTATTTGCCGTACTTCATTGCCGTATGCAATACTACAATTGGGTAAGCCACGTAGCATTTGCTCGGTTACATCTGGGCTAACCAGGTAATCGCCTGAATTTAAAAACTGGCAGAATTCTCCGTTTGCCTGACGAATTCCTTTGTTCATGGCATGATAAATGCCTCGGTCGGGCTCGCTTATCCAATAGGCAAGTTTGTCCTGATACGTCCTGATAATCTCATCGCTCCCATCTGTCGATCCGCCATCGATAACGATGTATTCGAAATCCGGCGAAGATTGGTTCACTACGCTGTCAATCGTTTTTTTTAGCCCCTCGGCGTTATTATAATTAATGGTTATAATAGATAGCTTTGGCATGGCGAGGGTAAGCGTAAAGCGTATACAGTACGTTAACTATCTGGTCAATAGCCTGATACGTTAGCTCGTAGAATAAGGGTAATCTCACAAGACAGTTAGAATAGCGGTCAGCGTGGAGTAGCGTACGGCCGTCGTGTTTCTCATTATAATAGTCGCTTTTATGGAGACTCAGGTAATGGAAAACAGCCAGTATGCCCTGTTCTTTTAACGTAGCAATAAGCTGGTTCCGATCGTCCAGTGAGTTGCACACCAGGTATAGCATGTGGGCGTTGTTGCTGGCGTAATCAGGAATCAATGGAAGCTGAAAATGCCCTTTTTCGGCCAGCGGACGTAGCGCTTCGTAGTAATAGCTCCACAAATCCATCCGGCGATTCTGTATTTGCTCCAGGTTTTCCAATTGAGCGTACAAAAACGCAGAAATGACTTCAGACGGAAGAAACGATGATCCTACATCGACCCAGCCATACTTGTTAACTTCACCTCGAAAAAATTCGCTTCGATTAGTGCCTTTTTCCCAGATAATTTCGGAACGATGCAGAAACCGTTCGTCATTTATAGCCAGCAGACCACCTTCGCCCGCAATAATGTTTTTGGTTTCGTGGAAGGAGAAAGTCGCTAAATGACCGATAGAACCCAATGCTCTTCCTTTGTAAAATGACTCAATAGCCTGAGCCGCGTCTTCAATAACGAGCAGATTATATTTCTCGGCCAGCCGCATCAGTTTATCCATGTCGCAGGCTATACCGGCGTAATGAACGGGCACGATGGCTTTGGTACGTGGTGTAATCAGCGATTCAAGCAGCCGGACATCGAGGTGAGGCTGGCTTGCACTGCTATCGGCAAAAACAACGGTAGCCCCCTGGCGGATGAAGGGTAGAGCCGTTGATACAAAGGTGTACGACGGCACAATGACCTCGTCACCCGGTTGAATGTTGGCCAGCATAGCCGCCATTTCCAGTGCGTCGGTACAGGAAGTGGTTAGCAGGGCTTTGCGAAATCCGTACCGATTCTCCAGAAAACGCTGGCATTTCTGCGTAAACAACCCATTTCCGGAAAGCTTACCCGAATTGACGGCCTCAATGATGTATTGCGTTTCCCTGCCGGTCAGATACGGTTTGTTAAACGGAATCTCGATTGAGGTCATAGCCAAACGTGGTAAATATTGGTTTTCGAAACGAGTTGGCAGTTCAGTTTTTCATAAAATAGACAAGCCGTCTGGTTCGCCTGCTGCGTGCTTACATTCATTTGTGCTACGTTATTGGCGTACAGGTAAGCGAGCATATGATGAAAGTAAGCCTTGCCAACGCCTTTGCCTCGTTGCGTGTAGTCGGTTGCCACAAGTCCGGGCTGGCCTATACCACCGGAAATTTTAACAGTAATCATGCCTACAGCTTTTCCTTCACACATATAGACAAATACCTTGTCGGCGATCACCGAATCAATCGATTTGTCGACCCAACTCCGGTATAACTGCTGAAAGGCTTCTTCTGAAAAATGCGGGTCGACCTTGAACCTGGAATACTCACCACACTGGTAGGCCAGATTATAAAACTGACTTCTGTCTTCTGCTGGGTGAACCGTGTAAATATTCGGGTTATCATTTGAGAAGGGCTGATCAATCTGGTACGTATAAGTTACTCGAATGTCGATCAGATTGGCTTTCAATTGGTTACTAACCGATTTCGGTAGTGGCTGATTTTCAGGAGTAAACAGATACAGTAACTCATACTGCTTGCTTTGTGCTTCTGCCAATACGTTAGCCGCGATTACTACGTCGTCGGGTGTATAAAACTCGCATCTGCCGATTTTCTTTCCGAAGAAATCACTGTCCCATTTCAGGTATTCGAGCGAGGGCATGTAACGAACGTACTAACTGAACTTAAGCGACTATCAATTGCTCAATCTGCTGCTGAAACGACCGCCGACCATAGAGCGAAACCGCCATGTCGCGGCAGTTCTGAGCCATTTTAACGTAACAGTCGTCATTCATCTGAATCAGGTAATGGATTCCTTTTGCCAAATCATCGAAGTCGCTAATTTCGGCGCGGTAGCCCGTTTTGCCGGTTATGACCAGATCCTGCGCTACGCCAGTATTAAATGCTGCAACCGGCGTGCCACACATGATAGATTGATTGACCATAATTGGGCCTGAATCCTCGATGGATGGGCAAACAAACAAATCAGCCGCCTGGTACGCTTTTATCAGATCAGCTTCGTTCAGGTGCCCTGCGAGTTTGATGTTCTTTCCCTCAAAATTGACTGGAGAATTCCCGGCAACGAGCAGCGTTACGTTGTCAAACTGCAAGGCGTTGAGTGCGTTCAGCAGGAACTGCATCCCTTTACGTCGTTCCTTGAGAGACGTCGCTCCGAAAAAAATAACTTTGTGGTCAGTGGGAAGGCCGAAAAATTTCTTGGCAACTACTTTGTCGCCCGGTACGAATTTATCCTCATTGACATACCCGAGCAACTTGGCAATGGGTTTATCGTTGAAGAGTCTCGATTGACGCGCTCGTTCGTAATCGCTGTTGGAAAATGCCATGACACCTAACGTAGCCGGTAAATACTGAATTTTTAGTTTCAGGTTCTCGCGGGCGAGCCACTGATCGGTGGGCGATGAAATTGCAAGGCACGTACTACAATCGGTTTTATAACCCTCGCACGACCATGGATAATGACAGCCGCCCGTTATAGGCGCGTTATCAATCATCAGCCAGTACATTTTCGCTCCTGTTAGCCGATGTAGTTCGTTCATGAGTTGGGCGTTGATAAAATCAGTCACCCAATGCATAAAAATGACGTCAGGCTTTTTCGGAATGGCTTCCAGAATTTTCTTCGCCGATATGGTTGAATACCGTTCGTAGATGTTGTAGAAGTAGTAATCGTAATCGAACGTAACGTACTCCCACTTCGACTTGGCGGCTTTTCGGGCGAGTTTCGAGAAAGGCTTACTGAGTCGACTGCCGACGTATTGCACTACGTTCGGCGAATCGGTTTTCTTATCCATCACCACCAGATTGGATTCGTATCCCGACTGACGAAGAAAGTCATTGAAATCGACCGCGAATTTTCCCGCTCCACCGTAATCCAGCGCTGATAAATTTAAAATGGTCAAAGCAGTTTCAGAATTAAGATGCTACGTTGACTGACTCGTTGTAAGCGACTTTACTAATTTCAGGACAGCCTTCTTGGCAAAACTCCGTTTGCCCGGATTGAAAAACCGTTCAAACACGTACCAGTCGAAATACGTATCGGCTTTTTTCGACGTAGGGTGTTTTAAGGGCCATTTCAACGTCGAAAACGGTAAACGGGCGTAATTTGAATTGACGTCAAAGGTGTGTGTCGAATGCTCGTCGAAACCAATATTGGCGATCAGGTTGACGGTGGGAACGAGGGTATAACTCCCGTGGTACAATCGGCTGAAAAACCACTGAAAATCCCACACATCGTTACGTACTTCCTGAAAATAATAATCAAACTCACGGGATAGATGATTGAACAGCGCGTCGTTCGTTACATGTTTTCTTACCCTTTCTTTTCCGGCGGCAGTTGCCCATCCGCTTGCTACGTAGTCGAAGTGCTCCCAGGCCCGGCGCCAGGTGGCCCACCCCCAACTGAATCCCATGTCAGAAAATAGATAGGAGGACTTGGAAAACTTCCAGTCGACAACTGGATTCGTACCGCAAATCATGGAAACGCTGGTATCGGATTTATACCTGTCGAGCAATTCTTCGCAGAACGAGAAAAAACTCTCGTGAGCGAGGCAGTCATCTTCCAGAATAATGCCCTGTTCTACGTGTTCGAAAAACCACGTAATGGCTTCGGCGGGCCCACGTCCGCATCCTCTATTCTGGTCGCGAAAAAGCGTTTTTACGTCGCACGGCCAGTCAATCTGATTGATAATCTCGCGGCTGGCAGCGCAGGTCCGGGTGTCTTCCGGGTTATCGGGTCGTGGACCGTCGGCAGCGATGAATAACTGACGAGGTTTGACCTTTCTGATTTGGGCGAACGATTTCTGAGCAGCCTCCGGACGATTGAAAATGATCAGCAATACGGGCGTAGCAAGCATAAAAAAGACTACTTGTCGGCTGGTTTTCGGGCTTCGATAAACAAAGCGGCCGGGTCGAAAACCTGACCGTCTTTAACATCGAGGTTATACGTTGCCCAGTTAGGAATCTCGCTTTCGAAGGGCGTTTTCTGGGTAGGATTTTCGAATCCAGTTTTTAACAATAATCTGGACAACGAAAAGCGGTCATACATCCAGTAATGAATTTCGCCCCCATTTCTGAACTTACCCAAACGTATCGATTCTCGTTCTTCCGATGTCAAAACCGCCGAAAGAAGTCTGCTACGTATCTTTTTGTAGTTGAGGTTACGGGTAATTTTTTCAATGGTATTTTTTACACCAGAACGCGCTACGTTCATTTGGCTTTGATTCTGATAATGCTTTCGCAGCGCCCGACCAATGTAGCCGCTACGTTCCAATACATATGGTTCGTTCGATAATTCTGGCTCTGCAAAATACTTGGCCATTAAACCTCCCGGCGCGTTACGTACCGACTGGTCATACATCTCGAGCAATATCCAGTCGTAATTTGCTTCTGCTACGTCGGTTTTCTCCGTAACACACAAATTCATGTATTTCTGATATTCCTTCACAATGTTTTCGAGGTCGGGAAGAACAACCCGGATGATACCGCCCGGCTTTAACACACGAAAACATTCTGTCAGAAAACTATCGGATTTTTCCTTCGGAATATGTTCCAGCACCTGCGAATGGTACACTACGTCAAACTGGTTCGACGGAAAAGGAAGGCCACACAGGATGTTGTATTCAATGACAGCAGGGTGGGAGGAAACCATATCGATGTTGACCCAATCCTCGTGGAATTTATGACCGCATCCTACGTTTAACAGCATCTTTTTCACGCCAGAAACAAACTCGTCAATGTATTTCAGGCCATTAACCTGTGGAGATTTTTTACAACTTTATACAAGAATACCAACCCTCCATAAAGCATTTTCTGATTCTTATACCATACTAGAATTTCCAGTTCCCGCTCGCGCTTGTGCCAGTAATCGTAATCGTCCAACACGCGTTTAGGAAGACTTTGGCTCAGTACGGTACTGACTTCCTGCAATGTATATTCGTTCGGGTTAGCGGTTTGCCCGCCCATGTCGTAGTAGGAGAGAAACTTGTTTACGTACTTGCACGTAGCGTTTTCGAGAATGATCGATTTCAGCCAGAATGCATAATCACCGTGCAGACGTAGCGTTTCATCATACATGCCGTAGCGGTTGAACAATTCTCGTTTAATAAGCGTGGACTGATGACCAATGGTGCTTTTGAAAAAATTACGCATCGTCAGGGTAGGGGAGTAACGTAACGCTTCGATTCGGGTGTTATCGTAACTCAGATACGTATTGAAATAGATGACGTCCTCACCGGTGCATTCGTTGACGGCTTTGGGTAATACATCGTTTACGAGCCAGTCGCCGGCGTTCAGAAACAGGCAGTATTCACCGGTGGCTTTGGCGATGCCTTTATTCATGTCGGCGTAAATACCGGCCTTCGGCTCTGATTGCCAATACGTTAATCGGTCAGCGTATTCGCGTATTACGTTCTGACTACCGTCGTCGGAGTTTCCATCAATCACTACGTACTCGCAATCGCTGGTGAGTTGAGACGTAACACTTTCCAGCGTCTGGCGCAAACCCGCGGCATTGTTCCAGTTGATAGTGATTATGGAAAGCTTTTTCGGCATACCGCCTAACGTAGCAGCACCAAATTCGGGTGATAATCTTACTTCTGAAGCTCTACGTACGTATTGACTTTATCCTGATTGGCGCGGGTTTCCAAGTCTTTCAGCTCAGCGTGTGTCGAGTTGCCATACGTAGTGAATGCTACGTGTGAATAGCCCAGGTGCGTGGCTACTAGTCGCAGCTCTTCTCGGCTGTAGAAATGAATATGCTCCCACTGATCGTAGCAGTCCTTCTTCGCTTCGTTGGCCGATTGATAGGACGTTGGCCCGAAATAGTGATTTTTCAAAACGCCTTCCAGGCCCGGAAAACTCATTCTGAGTATGCCGCCGGGTTTTAATACACGAAAGCATTCGCTCAAAAACGTAATAGACTCAGCCTGAGTAAGATGTTCGATGAAATCTTCGCAGAAACCATACTCAAAACTGTTGTCGGCAAAAGGCTGTCGCGAGGTAAGATCCAATGGTCGGTAAAAAAACTGTCCAACCGGGTTTTGATCGGCGTCGGGCATTTGATTACTGCGCCAGGCCGCCAATAATTCTACGGGTAAGGAATCTACATTGACCCAATCCTTGAGCAGCTTTGTGCCGCAGCCGTACTGAATCTTTCTCAATCCTTTTGTATCGATATAGAATCCTGCGTCTGTCTGATTTGAGAACTTATTTGGTTGAATTTTCTTCAACTCATAACCCAATCCATTGACGGCTGAATACAAACCTCGTTTGAGCGATTTAACCATGATTTTGCTTCTAATTTTGCTTGTATATGGCTTCTTCTTGTCTCTTCTGGCTACCATTCATAAGGCGAATCCCGATAGAAGTAGCCTTCTGCCTGAAGTATCTCGCCTGTGTTATAATTCCGATGACCGGCTTCCAAAAGCATGAGCTTGAATCCATATTCACGTAGCAGGTTAACCATCTCAAACATAAGGGTTTCGCCTTCGTAGAGGGGCTGCAATGATAACTCCATCTGGAAACCGCTGATCTTGTCCAGCGAACGGAGGCATCCTTCAAAAACCTGCTTCTCATATCCCTGCGTATCAATTTTCACATAGAGACGAGAAACATCCGAATAATACTGGTCAATAAGCGAATCGATAGTTTGTACCGGTACGTTGATTTTGTAAAGAGAAATGGAGTCGGGAGCGCTTGCTACGTGTACAGGCAATACGTCCAGAATAGAACTACTGTACGAGTTCTGCGATACGTTGATAGATGTTTCGCCAATAAAATTACCGATAGCCGTATGCACAACGGTCCAGGCCGCATCGTGATTGGCCGTGTAGTTGGCCTGCTGGAATGCATCGGGGAGTGGCTCAAACGAAACGATCTGACCTGTAAATCCCATCTTCCTGAGTCGCTGACCAAACTGACCGGTATTGGCGCCTACATCAAAAACCAGATTGATATCGTATTTCCTGAGCAAATCGAGTTGCTGACGTAGCATTGGGTCGGTAGGCAGATGCAGAATATCATACCCAAACTGTTGCGCAATATTTTTTAATAGTTTCCTCATAGTCAGAATAAGCGCAATACGTTTCGCTGGACGCTACGTTTTACCCGCCGACAAAAGACTCCAAATTGAATCACACCAGTACGTTCTAGAAAATTATAGACTCTGTATTCCCGACTCGCCAGCCACTGATTTGACTGTTTCTCCAACGTATCGAAGTACTCGTAGTCAGCAAGAAATAGCGGGTACTTCTGTTGCAGAATGCTACGTTGTTCGCGTCGGGGTAGTGAGTTTGTTTCCGGGCTGCAACTGATACCATCCATATTAAAATAAGCCACTACGCCTTTGTAATGCTGATACGTATGATGCTTCACTAAAAGCGCTTCCAGAAAAAAGAGCCAGTCTGAAGCAATTTTCAGCTGCTCGTTATATAAACCGAGGCTATTGAATAAAGACCGTTTGATGAACGTTGCCTGATGAGGCAGCATACCGGAGAAAAAAGTTCTGGCCGTTACGTAGTGGGGTGAAGGAACCAGCCATTTTACCTGACCGAGTTGATTATCATAGAAATAAATGTCGCCCGAAACAATGTCGGCCTGTGGATTTTCTGAAAAAACGCTCTCTACTACGTTAGCGTCGGCTAGCCAATCTCCTGAATTAAGAAACAAGCAATACGAACCAGTGGCCAACTGAATTCCTTTATTCATGGCATGGTAGATACCATTGTCGGATTCGGAAATTGGGTGATGAATGTGCTCTGCGTATTGCTCAAGAAGTTGTACGCTCCCGTCTGAAGATCCACCATCAATTACGATAAATTCAAAAGAAGAATAGGTTTGATTAACTACGCTCTCAATCGTTTTTTTTAAACCTGTTACGTTATTCAGGTTAATCGTAATGATTGAAAGATTTACACTCATACTACGTAACTTATAATGCTATTCGTTCGGCTAAAAAATTAGTCGTTAAAAATAATTCATAATCTTCTTTATAAAAGTCAATCTTATAGAGACCATCCTGAACGATTCGATAAATAGTATATCTATCTTTTAACTGATAGAAAAAATCCTGGAAATAGGTTTTTGAATCAATGTTACACCCACCAAATTCAAATTGAATAAAATCTACTTTACCTGAATCTAATAATTTCTTGGCCCCATTTAATACCTGCATTTCGTGACCTTCGACATCTATTTTCATAAAATGAATATAATCGACAAAATTTTCCTCGCAAAATTCATCTACAGTACGAAGGTCAACTTCTTCGCAGTGACTCATTTCAATATTGAAATGATCTAGTTTTCGATTATATAGACTTGCTAACGCTGATTCACTCTTTTCGCTAAATAAAGTAACTTTCTCTGAATGACTGCCAAAACCAAAATTGTAATAGTTTAAATTATTAAAATCTTTAGTATTAGATAATAATCTACTGTAATTATTTATGGAAGGTTCAAAGCAATAAATAGATGCGTTTTTAAAATATCTCTCCAGCAAAACTACATATTCACCTACGTTAGCTCCTACATCGAAAATAGTTATATGCTCCAGTTTGTGTAGTTTATTAAAAATGTAAGCTATCGCAAGCACTTCACCGGAATTCTCTGGCGAAGCACCATTACCAATGTTCATACCCATTATTGACAGGCGATGAAGGCGCTCGAACAATTCCTGATAGCTGACTTTACCCACCATTGATTGATTAATAGTATCAGATTTTAGTAAGCTGTTAATCAACTTTTTTATAAAAATCACTCGTATACCGTTCAGTATATTACCAGAGCAAAGAAGAGTATATAATTTTTGTGAGAAAGTCATAATGCTATATCTAATGTCTACTAAATCACTTGCTTCACAATACGTTTAAATCGCTTATATAAGCTAACTACTTCAACTTCGCCAAAAAGCAATTTCTGAATGTATACATCAGCATTATAATTTCTGGCAATCCTAGAGGGGTGATTTAATGGAAAACTTAGATCGTAAGTCGGTAAACTTGCGATAACTGCATTCGGATCCTGAAAGTGAGTGCCGCTGGCGCCATGTCCAATGTTAGAGACTAGATTTGCATTAGGTATTATGGCTAACTGTCGATTCATCATACTATGATAATGGAATTGAAAATCCCACATATCCTGCGGCTGATCCTTGTACATCCAGTCAAATCGATGCTTCCACCATAAATAGTATTTCTGTTCACTGAAGATAAATTTTAGTGCACTAGCGGTTTTGAATTTATCCCAGCTACTGAGATTAAAATCAAAACCCTGCCACGCTCGGCGCCAGGTGGCCCATCCCCAGCTTGAGGGGAAGATAGAAAAATAATAATCCGAAGAAATATCCATTGGCTGAACAGGCTGAAAATTATTACCTGATATTGCCGATATTGCCTGATTATGACGGTATTTGCTTAATAATTCATGGCAGAAAGTGAAAAATGACTGATTAGGTAAACAATCATCTTCCAGAATAATGCCTTCCTCTACGTGATTAAAAAACCAAGTGATAGCTTCTGATGGCCCTCTGCCGCACCCAATGTTCTGCTCCCGAAACAGTGTATGTACATCGCACGCCCAATCAATATTGTCAATAATCCAGGATCTAATAGCACTACAAGTAAGATTTTCACCATCGACTGTTAGTCGAGGCCCATCTGCTGCAATAAACAATTGATCGGGTTTATATAAGCGTATTGTTTCAAAAACTTTTTTTGTTTCCTCTATTTTGTTGAAAATAATAAATAGGACTGGTACTGTACACATGTTACCCTTTAAAAACTAAGTTTTGCAGCAAGTAATGATATCAGAGGATTTTTATCGTGCCAAATGGATTTAAATGCATGACTAATAAACGAGATTGACCGGCTATTGAAAGCATATTTAGACCGTTTCATATACTCAAGAGCAATACACCTATTAACAATAGCGGCATATTTTCCGTGGAACTCTTTATTTAAATATATTAAATGCTGTATATAAGATAAATAACTCAAATTGCTATTGGTGACACTATTAGGATGCCTTCTATATACACACATTACATCATTAAGGCAAAATATTTTCCCATTTTCATAAAGTTTTAAGAATAAGATAATATCATAAAATAAAAACTTTTCTAAATATTTGAAATCTAACGAAGATGGTTTCTTGAAAACTACTGATGCTGTTGGAATTAACCAATTTGACAATATCTCTTCACCAGTATATTCGCGTTCATATACAACGCTAAAAATATTAGATGTTGACTTAAGATTTTCATATTCGTGCATTTCCAGGCCACTGTGAAAACACATACTATATTCTGAATTAGTTTCTAAAAAATTGATTTGCTTTTGCAATTTATTTTCATCTGTCCAGTAATCGTCACCCTCACATATCGCAATATATTTACCACTGCAAGCATTAATGTTGTCAAAATAGTTAGATTTTAAACCTAAGTTTTTATTTCTAAACCTAAGTTTAACCATATCTGGATATTTTCGCTGATATTTATTTAGAATAGCTCTTGTTGAATCTGTACTATAATCATCGCATATAACTAGCTCAAAAGGAAAGGTAGTTTTTTGCATTAAAGCCCCATTAATAGCTTCTTCAATATATTTGCCGTGATTATAGGTTATTATATTAACGCTTACAAGACAACTGCTTTCCTGACTCATATTGTTATAATCTAATCCAAGATTGAGGAACAATATCATTATCTGGTAAGTGATTGAACCATTTTTTTGGTGCAATCACCAGTTTATCAGGGTTATTATTTAACCAGGCGCCCCACCAGCTAAAACTACTGTTTGCAATAATATTATGCTTACAATGACTCATCTGATACATATCCTGCCAACTAGAATTTCCCTTGTTCCAGTCGACTAACGTATAGCTGAAACCTTCAAAATTATTTCTAACCCATTCAGTATCATCAGAAAATATATAAAAGACTGGGTTATTAGTTTTTTGTGATATATACTTTATAGATTCTTTATAGTATTCAATTGAACAAACATCACCAAGCTCAGAGTTACCAATATAATCCCCTCTACGTATATGGATACTTACAGAATTAGTATTTTGTATTTCTATCAGAGTTGTATTAGTAATATCGCTAACTAATGCATTATTGAACTTGAAAATCTTCCTTATTTCCTTTTCACATGGTGCGAAATATAGTTCAGACTGCCAAAAACCCTTGTAAATTAGAAATGGATAATTATTGTTAATAAATGAATCAAAATAGCCAACATTAGTTTGTTCAATTTCTTTAAATAGTATTTTTTTTATGATGTTAAAGTTTCTATTATTATAGACTTCATATTTTACATTGTCTGTATCAGGGAAAATTTTTTGAATTTCATACCCATTATGCTGAGTTTCGCTTAACAATGGATTAATGATTACTAGAGAACGAAGCTTCCTCTTTTTTAAAGAATGATAAAAGGCATAAGCAAACATTTGATTACCTAAACCACCCATAAAAGTAACGAAATTCAGCAAAATATGTAACAATAATAATTCCTTTAATAGTAATTTTTAATTATACTATATGAAATACGTAGGGTGCGCATCCAGTTTTTTATACCAACTAAATTAAGATAATTTAACGAAAAGTATATTTTAAATATCTGGTAAAAGTTAATTTTGTTAATGCAGATAGCATTCACTATCCCATAAAAAGCAGCTTCTTCCTCTTTTGCCTTTTCTAAATTATTTGTACTTGTTACCGAGCAAGGAAGTTCTTTCTTCCATTTATTATGCAATTTAATAGTCTCGAAGAACCACAACTTGTCGTAACTGCCTGCTGATACATGTGATAATAGAATGTTAAAGTCAACTATCACTTTATAACGTTTATTTACTTGAAGAGAAAAATCAATGTCATAACAATGGAAATTTGTAAACGATGTTTGATCGAATGAAATTTCATTGACAATTTTTTCATGCGTGAACATAAAGCAGCCATCAATTGAAACAACCTGAACTAAATTATTATTAGTAATATTTGTTTTGTAGTGAACTGGCTTTCCAGAGCCAGTATGAATAATATTTACGGCAATAAATCTTGTGGGATCATGTTGAGACGTATGCCAGCCAGATAATACCCAAGATTTATAACCAGATCCAGCGACACCGATTAAACCAATGGAGGAGTCACTTTCAAAGTCTTGTATTAATACTTCTCCCCAATTATTTGTATTGAATGTAATATCTTCATGAACAAAGCAGATGTACGGATGGCTCACTAATTTTAAACCTAAATTGTATGCTTCACATAGACCAAGTTGTCCCTGATTAAATATCTGTATTATTTCATAATCAATGCCAATTGTTTCTTCAACTGATTTTGAGAACTTTTGAAACAAGTCTTCTTTGTGTGAAGATACAATCAGTGAAATCATTTTTGCCGGTAATTATTCAGGATCAGTTATTTGAAAATCTTAAATAATTCACAAATCGGTTTAGACGCTTCGCATATTTCATAAAAATATGTTGGAATTGATTAAGAAATTGAATTTTGTAATAATAGACAGGTATAATATGTTTAAACCAAAACATGTTATCGTGAATACCAAAATCATTTCTATACCAGCCGTGGCATCCTGTTGGTAGTTGCTTTAGGTTAGTTTTATATGCATCACGAGGGTGTGCTTCAAAAGCAAAGTTTGCAGCCTCACATTTACTTGGTAAATTATTATTGTCCTCGCCTAACAGTAAAGTTATTATCATGTCTTCCGGCCAATTCTTATTTAATAATAATTGAATCCTTTGTTCTTTAATTTGCAGTAAATTAATAGTGTTTTGAATGTGCCTGAGTGAGAAACCTCCATTCATAAATGATATCGATTTCTTTATCCCTGTTTCAAAATCTGATAAATACTTTTGTTCAATTATTGTTAAAATATCATCATGTATGGGTGCGCCAATGAATGCATAACTTTTATTACACCATTCTTTAAGATTATCCTTAAAAATATAAGCATCTAACTGATATAATAATAAAAAACTATAATCGATAAATTGTTGATAGAAGTTGACCGAGAGCATTAAATTGTTATAACCGTTTATATCCCTAAAATAATAATCATCGAAATGTTTCTCTGAATAACTCACACTAGCATTTTTTAAATGAAATTTGTAAAAAGTTATATCTAAGCTATTTGGGTAAACTATGCATATATCATAATTTTTTAATACTATCAAACACTGTATAAAGGATTTTTTTTCAAAAAAGCTGATTTTTGATTTATACAAGGGTATTACAACCACAATCTTTTTTGACATATATGAATTTGCCTATGATTGAATCGACTATTTAAATTAAATTAAACTTACAATTCATATTTGCAATTTTTTAAAATAATCTAATTGCCTACTTATATATTAAACTTAATGCCTCTGTATTTTTGAGGAATCGCTAAACATTGTTGATATTAGATTCTTTATTTGCTTCACCGGTTTAATTACTAAATTGCCTAATCTATATGACAATGAATCATATACTTTTAGTTGCCCTTTCATATTCTCGCTAATTAATTCATCATACATGAACTCATCACGAGACATAATTCTATTCGTTTCTGCATAGTTAACTGTAGTATAATTTAATCTAATTTCGTCACCGTCTGTACTTATTGCAAGATTATATTTCGGTTCTAATAATTTATTCTCTCCATTTTTGCTAACCACTAATGGCTTTTTATACTCATTCTTCTCTTCATCTAATGTTATTATAGATCCCACAAAAATATTCTGACTGAAAAATAATGAATTTTTAAAATTCTTATTGATTAATGATTTGAACTCGTCACCGTAGAGCTCTTTTACGTGAAAATGATTTACATGGATAATCTCGTCGCTGTAATGCAATTTGTCCGGTGATGAAATGATTAATAAACCATCTTTATTTAATACACGCTTTATTTCATCGATCATCTCCTGATGTTTATCTATATGCTCAATTGTTTCAAAACTTATTACGATGTCTACTGAGTTATCTTCTAATGGAATTAAGGTGGCATCACCCTCAATGAAAGCTAAATTTTTTCTTTTATATTTTTTTTGAGCATGATTAATAGCTTCAGTACTGATATCTACCCCGTATACATGCTCTGCGAACTGAGCAATGAGATTAGAGCCATATCCCTCACCTGAAGCTATATCTAATACTGTCTTGTTCTTAAGATTTAACTGATTTATGACGAAATAATACCGATTCAAATGCTCGCAGGCAATCTCCCCTGACAATTCTGGTAAATACCTTTCTCCTGTGAATTCCATGTTACTCGTTTAACTTTTTAATTTGTTAAATTAATTGCCGTTCTTCCCATTTTAGACAGGGCCTGATTAGCCCAGGTAATTTCCCTTTGTAGCTTTCATTTCTTGTTAATGATACTTCTGGTTCGAGTACATTGAGTCTAAGTACATTAATTTCATGAAATAATTGCTCAAATGGATTATATTTCATGCATGCAAAACTAATCTTAATATAATCACTCTGAAGTAAATTTGCTGGAATCCAAACAGTAGTTTTGTAATAACCTGGCTTAAATTTTTTATCTTTTTCAATCTCTACATTATCATGCGACGAAAATAAATGAATATCCATGCTATTGAAGACATTTATTCCATGCGTAAAAAAACTTAATTCACTTAACAGTTCATATTCAGCACAGAACCCTATTTCTTCGTTAATATAAGCGTGATTAATGGGCTTATTTTCTTTATTAATTATATATGCCTTTCTTAATTTTATTTTGTCATTACCAGGTGCATTACCATTTAACCATTTTTTTTCTGTTACTGCATTGTTGCTGGTTATATGGTTGAATATGGCATTATTGATTGTTGTATCGCACTTGATTATTCCGTTTTCTAATAGTATACCTCTATTACATAGTTCGTTCATTATTGTCATATTATGACTTACCACTAGGACTGTTCTCCCTTCTTTTACGTTTACGTCCTGCATTTTTCCAACAGCTTTTTTCTGGAATTCAGCATCCCCCACTGCCAGAACTTCATCAACTATTAATATTTCAGGCTCCAGATGAGCGGCAACCGCAAATCCAAGACGAACAATCATACCACTTGAGTAGCGCTTTACGGGCGTATCTATATAACGTTCACAACCAGAAAAATCAATAATCTCGTCGAGTCTACTACGTATTTCTCGTTTATTGAGCCCCAAAATTGCCCCGTTCAAAAAGATGTTTTCTCGTCCCGTCAGGTCAGGATGGAAACCAGTGCCAACTTCAAGTAAACTGCTTATCCGGCCATTAAAATCGATGCGTCCTGTTGTTGGTCCGGTTACTTTAGAGAGTATTTTTAGCAGGGTTGATTTCCCAGCTCCATTTTCACCGATAATTCCGAGTATATCACCTGGCATTACTTCGAAAGTAATGTCTTTTAGTGCCCAGACATATTCACTTGAGCCTTTTAGCTTTCGATTATTTACTTCACCTATTTTTAGAAGAGGGTCTTCTTTACCTTGGATTCGATATAACCAGCGTTGGAAATCATCTCGAATTGTATTTAACCCAATGTTACCCAGGCGGTACTGTTTCGAGATATTCTCTACTTTAATTATTGGCTTCATGAGTTTATTTACTCAGTTCTGCTTTGTAGAATCCTTCTTCAATCGTTAATCCTCTCAAATGTATATTATTTAGTAAATGAGAGGTACATGGTAAGGCATGATTAAAACACTGATCAGTATCAAGGGGATAGTAACATTTAATTTTATTATCAATCAGAAAGTAGCTGTATTTTGGTGTATTGGCTGATTCTAAAGGATATGGTATCAACAGTCTGTGGCTTATATTTTTAGCGAAGTGCCAAGGATGATACCAATTGCCTTTTAAAAAGGTAACAGTAACTAAAATCCCTGCTGCAAAGAAAGCATATCTATAGAAAGCCTGATGTGTATCTAAGAGTTTGATACATAATACAATAGCTGATAGGAAAAATGATATACAGTATCTCAGGCTCGGCGAACTCAAAAACATGAATAGAATCCCTAATGTTGACACAATAATCGAAGCCGTATATAACGGAACAATTGTTATTCTTTTTATAATCAGTTTGGCGAATACGATACATAACAACATAAAAGTCGTCGCCATAGTTATGATGTCTATGCTGGATTGATCAAAAAACCATACTGTAATTTGGTGAATTCCTGAACCTCCCTTTTCTGGTAAATAATATGTGTCGATTACTTTTTTTTGAAGTATTACGTCACTTAAAGGAACTTTCCAGTCAAATGAAAAGAGATCTATATATGGGAATGGAAATACAAGCCAACCCGTGATGAGTATATTTTTTATAAGCCAAGGGACTAAAATAAATGCACTAATGAAAATTGTTGTAAGGGCTTTTCTGCCGTGCTGCCAATAATTTTTAGAAAAGAAAATGTAGATTGCTATTGCTAAAACTGGTCCTGCTGATAGTTTTATTGTAATGACATATGCTGATAAAATAACTATTGGGAAGATATTATCTCTATTTGATTGATACGTAATACCTATTAATAATATAGAAACTACTAGAATATATACTATAATATCATTTGATGTAGTTGATACGTGCGGCCAGTAATAATTGATTAAGTTATAAATAATCAAAACAAAAACCGCTCCCAATAAACGATGTTTGGAATGTAGAGAGTTGACAATCATTGAGAATAGCCATAAACTGAAGGCACAAACAGTAGTAAAATTAATTGCGTAAATAGCTTGTCCAAATAAATTTTCAAATGAAAAGGCTGCATATAATGGAAAGATATTGAAATTATATCCTAATACAATGTTCAGATTAGCCAATCCTGCTATTGTCGAATGTTCTCTAATCCATTTGATGGCTGGGACATGATATAAAGCTGTATCATAATGAAGGTTAGGAGTATATAATGATTGGAAAAAAGTAATTATGATAAATAGCCCTATAATAATGAGAATGACTGGGCTTTGCTTCGCTTTGGTGAGTGAATGATTAACTAATTGATAGATATACGTTATTAGCCATTTTTTATAAATGATGGTTAATGAAAACAAGATAATCAAAAAAATATACAATATAGATTCATTTACAGGTAAAAATATGGAAATGAATGTAAAAACGGCATTTGTGCAGGCAAAACCAATTAAGAAATCATAATAGTAAGAAGTTGACCAGCTTATTAGCCTTTTTAGTATCCCTCCGACAGTTAGGAAACAGAAAATGTATAATAGTGAAACAAAAAACTGAGCAATCATCTAAAGCTTGTAAGTTTTCTTTATTGACATATTTGATTAACTAATAAATTATACGGTATCCATGAAATTCTTTTCTGTATTATTAAATATGATAAATCCAATCAAAAAAATACTAATAGAAAACCCTATTGAATAACTTAATAATTGCCATGAAAATATACTCGCTCCAAAAAAACTGTATTTGAATGTTTCGATAATGCCAGTCATTGGATTGATCAACATAATGGGTGTATATTTTACGGGTATGGCCGACAGTGGAATTATTACAGGTGTTGCATACATAAGTAGTTGCATACCAAAGTCGACCAAATATTGTAAATCACGATAACGAGTTGTTAACGAAGAAATAAGCATTCCTAAGCCGAGCCCCATAATTCCCATACTACAAATGAGTACTGGCAATAAAAACAAAGTGTTATTCGGGTGGAAGTGACTTCCGGTAAGCATGTAATAGAGGTAGATTATCAGGAATAATAGTAGGCCAATTCCAAATTGAATCAGGTTGCTGAGAACAACTGAGATAGGAGTCACTACTCTCGGAAAATAGACTTTACCAAATAAATGGGCATTAGCCGCAAAAGTATTCGAGGTGGCGCGGAGGCAGTTGGAAAAATAATTCCAGGCTGTTATTCCTGCTAAATAAAAGAGAATAGGAGGAATTCCATCGGTAGGTAGCCCGGCCATGCGTCCAAAGGCAACAGTTAATACAAGTGATTGAAAAATAGGCTGAATAAAAAACCATACTGGCCCCAAAACGGTCTGTTTATACTTTGCTACAAAATCACGCTTGACAAATAATGTAACCAGATCGCGGTACTGCCAAAGTTCGGCTAGCCGAAAATCGAACAGGCTGTTGTGGGGCGTTATTGAGTGCGAATACGTATCGTTAGTAGAAGTCACGTAATGGCCGGGTTATTAACTGATAGTGTTCAAATTAGTTTGGATGTTACGTTGCATCAGGCAGCAATGCGATAACGTAGCTGCTGAACGAGCGGGTGATAATCGCTGTTAAGCTGCGTCAGACTGGTATTTCGGATAACGTGAACAATTTCAATTGATGGGATGGCTTCGAGTAGACCGAATCCATTACCCGCCAGAATTTGTTCATAACTTTTTGTGTGCAAATCCGTAAAGCCGTCACTAAATTCGATTTCTTCGCCTTCAATCTGTAAGGAGCGATACGTCTGCTTGTTCTTCATCTTAATCGCCTGTGGCAACGATTCAGAATCAGTACTGAGAAACCAGCGAACACGTGCTTTTTCCAATTCAAGATAGCCCGAGGCTGTATTCTTCTCGCGGATATGGACAAGATTTTTTTTCACACCGCCGAAAATCCAGGAGAGCATATCAAAAAAATGAACCCCAATATTCGTCGCAATACCCCCTGATTTTGCTACGTCGCCTTTCCAACTGATATTGTACCATTTGCCTCTCGATGTAATGTAAGCTAGATCCAAATCATAAATTTTATCCGCTGGTCCCTCATCAATCCGGTTTTTTAAGGCAACTATAGCTGGATGCAACCGCAACTGAAGGATATTAAACACACGTCGACCCGTTTCGTTTTCCATCTCGGCGAGTGCGTCGATGTTCCAGGGGTTGAGTACCAGCGGCTTTTCGCAGATAACATCAGCTCCGCTACGTAAGCCGAAACGGATATGCGCATCATGCAGGTAGTTTGGACTACAGATTGTTACGTAGTTGATAGGGTTGTCTTGGCGACGTAGCTTGTCGATATGTCGGTCGAAGCGCTCAAATTCCGTAAAGAAATTAGCATCTGGAAAATAGCTGTCCATGACCCCAACCGAATCGAATTT
Source organism: Spirosoma profusum (assembly GCF_014699005.1). GTDB lineage: Bacteria > Bacteroidota > Bacteroidia > Cytophagales > Spirosomataceae > Spirosoma > Spirosoma profusum. The sequence continues at coordinate 201,813 of NZ_JACWZY010000005.1, read as the reverse complement.
ATCGAAAGCGGTCACCAGTACGTTACCCGTTTCGCGGATGGCTTTCATATGTCGTGGAGCAATAAATCCAGCCGCACCAATTAGAGCGAATTTTTTCATATAGAGGAAGGAAGTGGAAGTTACTCGACGACGGAAACGCTACCGTTTTTCAGTTCATAAATGCCCCCGCTCTCTGGACAGGTGGCTTTTCCGGTCGCATCAAATGATAATCGATGGCCATACGCACTGATCCAGCCTATTTGCCGGGCTGGATTGCCAACAAAAAGGGCGTACGGCGGTATATTTTTAGTTACTACAGCACCAGCACCGATAAACGCATAGTCACCAATGGTATTTCCGCAGACGATTGTCGCATTTGCCCCGATACTGGCTCCTTTGCCAACGTAGGTAGGCTCGTACTGACTCCGGCGATTTACGGCGCTACGTGGATTCGATACGTTAGTAAACACCATTGAGGGCCCCAGAAATACATCGTCTGCACACGTAACACCTGTGTAAATCGATACGTTGTTCTGGACCTTTACGTTGTTGCCCAATACTACTTGCGGAGAAATTACTACGTTCTGACCAATGTTACAGCCTTTTCCGATGGTGCTGCCGGGCATGATGTGGCAGAAATGCCAGATTTTGGTGCCTTCTCCAATCACGCATCCCTCGTCGATAACGGCGGTTGGATGAATAAATACGGATTCCTCGGAACTAGGAGAAATAGTCATTGACGGTGTCTGCAATATATTCGACCTGAGAGGTCGACAACTCAGTATGCATAGGCAGCGATAATACGCGGTTACATAAATCCAGTGTTACGTTCAAATCGCCGACTACCCTGCCAATGTTTTGATAGGCCTTTTGCTGATGAAGCGGAATCGGGTAATAAACCATACTGGGAATGCCTTTCAGAGCCAGATGCGTTTTCAACGTATCACGTTCAGCAACAGGTACTTTCAGGGTATATTGATGAAAAACATGCGTTGATTGGGGATTCCGGAAAGGTATTTCAAGAGCGCTATTATGATAGAAAGCCTGGTCATACATATCGGCAACTTGCCGACGCGCCTGAACGTAGTGATCCAGATGTTTTAACTTCTCAATCAAAATGGCTGCCTGAATTGTATCTAATCTGGAATTTATGCCAATAAGCTCATGCTGATATTTTCGAATCTGGCCATGATTACCTATCATATTGACCTTTTGGGCCAATACGTCACTATTAGTATAAACAGCACCACCGTCGCCAAAGCAACCTAAATTTTTGGAAGGGAAAAACGACGTAGTACCCAGATCACCAATAGTCCCAGCCGATATTATACTACCCTGGCTAAACGTATACGTAGCACCAATAGCCTGAGCCGTATCTTCGACAATAGCAATTTTATGCGCCTTGCAGAGCTGTTTAATCCCTTCCATATCAGCACATTGGCCGAATAAATGAACCGGAACAACCAGCTTCGTTTTATTGGTAATGGCTGCTTCAACCAATTCACGACTAATAGTAAACGTTTGGGCATCTACGTCAATCATTACGGGCTTCAGTCCGAGCAGAGCAATAACCTCAGCAGTAGCAACGTAGGTAAACGCCGGGACGATAACTTCATCACCTGGTTCTAAGCCTAGTGCCATCATAGCAAGCTGTAAGGCATCGGTCCCATTGGCACAGCTGATAACGTGCTTTACATTCAGGTACTGGCTCAGTTGTTTTTCAAAATAACCTACCTGAGGACCTTTAATAAACGTAGTAGAATCGATGCATTCCTGGATTGCTGCATCGATAGATGGTTTAATTTTTAGGTATTGATTTTTTAAATCAACCATCTGAATTTGCTCTACGTTACTCTGTACCATTTTCTGAATAAACTATTTGCTACGTGCGTTTTTGAACAGAATATTGGTCGCTATTTTTAGGAGGTATTTGACGTCTGTTTTAAAAGGCGCCTTTTCGTACTGATGTAGGTAATTCATCTCCGACTGGACAATCTCATCGAACGTACCAGGCATGTCTGCATAAAAGGGTGGGAGTAAACCCGGCTTAAACTTGTGTCTGATGGCCTGAGCCTCAGCTGGGTATAGACAAAAATAGTACGCGCTAATGGGCCTGACACCGACCAGTTTTATATCTCCTTTTAGAAGATTATACAACATGGGGATTTCATCAATCCAATATTTACGTAGCGTCCGGCCAGTCGTACTGATTCTAAAATCGTTTTTAAATTTCCCGCCAATATCGAGTCCGTGTGCTTTATGCAGATAATCCAATACGTATTCGGCATAAGGGTGCATCGTCCGTAATTTGTAAACGACTATATTTTTCCCATTTTTCCCAAGCCGATTCATTGTAAAAATGAATCCTTCAGAAGCTATGGGCTTTGATGCGCTCGGATTGTCGCTTGGATTAACCTGTGTAATCAGAATAGTTTCGTAATTAGTTTCTAATAGGTCAATAATTTTAAAACCTTTATAAATAAGTCTACCTATTATTTCAGCCTTTGACATATCGACTGGAAACTCGAGCAGCCTACATATTTTCCTGAACCCTTTTAGTTTAGGAATCAGCCTTCTAAGTAGAAAATAAAACGGATAATAAACAGAGTACAAAAAAGGAGAATAAGTATCCTGAAGTTTTGTTTTTAGGTTTTCTGCAGTAGCTGTTCTAAAGGCGAAGTAATTCTCAGTAGATATTGTTTCTCGAATGTAATTGAATATAAAATTAGGGTCATCAGTTTTGACTACTATATCATCAATAAAAATGTCTTTTGAATTATGACTAGTACGGCCTTCTTTAATCGAATTTACTTGAATAAATTTCCATGAATCTCGAGGACTAAATTTTGTTAGATACTCCTGAATTTTAGTTGATGATATTTCAGGTACTTTAGAATTAATGTTGATTATATCTAACTGAGCGTCATGATAAGCTGGACTTAACGAGCCCTCGTCGGATAAACTGTATTGATTATAAGACATTAGTATAAGAGTTAGTAGAAATATGCCAAATGAAATGTGTTTATAATCTTATATCCACCAGATCTCTATCAAAAATTGCCTTTATATCAAAAACAATAGATTTTCCATTCTTCTTTAATTTTCTTATCTGTAAATCGAAAAATTGCTGATGCGCTACAGTTATAATTATACCATCGTATTGATTTTTGCCAATTTCACTCAATAACTCAACTCCGTATTCTTCGTATACTGCGCAGGCTGAAGCCCAAGGGTCATATACATCAACAGTTATTCCAAAATCTTTCAGTTCGTGATAGATGTCTATCACCTTTGTATTACGTGTATCGGGACAATTTTCTTTGAAGGTAAAGCCCAAAAGGAGCACATTACTTTGCTGAATTTGTACTCCATTCGCAATGAGTTGCTTTAAGATTTTTTTCGCAACGAATATCCCCATTCGGTCATTGACGAGCCGCCCTGATGAAATTACTTGTGGCTGATAGCCAAGACTTTGCGCTTTGTGAACTAGATAATAGGGGTCGACGCCAATACAATGCCCACCCACCAGACCCGGCTTAAATTTTAAGAAATTCCATTTGGTGCTTGCGGCTTCGAGTACGTCATTTGTATCTATACCCATGCGATCGAATATCAGCGCCAGTTCGTTGATAAAGGAAATATTAATATCCCGCTGCGCATTTTCTATGGCTTTAGCCGCTTCTGCTACCCGAATCGAGGGGGCACGGTACGTTCCTGCTTCGATAATTGAGCCGTATAGTTTATCAATAAAATTGGCCGCTTCGATCGTAGATCCTGACGTTATTTTGAGAATTTTTGTCAGTGTTCTTTCTTTATCACCTGGATTGATACGTTCCGGCGAATAACCACAGAAGAAATCTTTATTATATATTAATTTGCTACTTTTTTCTAGTATAGGAACACAATCTTCTTCAGTACAACCGGGGTAAACTGTAGACTCATATACGATAATATCTCCTTTTTTTAAAAGCTTTCCAACCGACAATGAAGCTTTATTTAGAAAACTTAAATCTGGCTTTTTAAAATTATCAATTGGTGTAGGAACCGTAATAATGAATACGTTACATGCTTTAAGCTGTTCTATATCGTTTGTAAATGATAAACAATGCGATTCGGCAATCTGTGTATCGCTAATTTCTAGCGTATAATCATAACCTTCTGTCAGTTGTTTTATACGATTCTTATTCGTATCGAATCCCTTCACTACGTATTTTTTTCCAAATTCAACCGCTAACGGCAAGCCAACGTATCCAAGGCCTATTACACCTATGGATATTTTATCGTGCTCAACTGACATAAAATTGCCTGATTGTAGGTAAACCTGACCTAAGCGCTCAACTAAAAATGGGCCTTTAGTCTTTAGTGACTAAGTTCTTTAACCAACTTTTTTTATCTGGTTCTTCTCCGTAATATTCTGTTTTTCTCTGGCCATAACCATAGCTGTATGAAGGAGAATTTTTATAGTTTATCGCGTTGAAAATGATATTAATTGATCTAAAAACTTTCTTTTCGTTTAGTTCTTTTATAGCCGATAAATATGATTTCGGTGTTTTTTCGTGACGTATTAAATAAAAACAAACATCTGTGCAGGACTCCAAAAGGAGCGCATCCGTAACCAAGCCTATGGGAGGAGTATCGATGATAATGTAATCGAATGGCTGACGTAACGTTGTAACGAGTTCTTTGATACGTCCTCTACTAATTAATTCGGAAGGATTTGGCGGGACAGGGCCGCTCGGAATCATATACAGATTTTCGATAGAGGTCGATTGTATAATATCTGCCAAACTCAATTGGCCAATTAAATAATTCGACATGCCTACTTTGTTGCTTACCTGCAAATGTTCGTGAATTCTGGGCTTTCTTAAATCCAGACCAATAATCACAACTTTTTTGCCCAACAAGGATAGCGAAGCCGCCAAATTTAACGTCATGAAGCTTTTTCCTTCACCGCTGATTGACGACGTAATGAGGATTGATTTGCCGATACTTTCGTGCGTATCAAGAAATAGATAGCGCATATTGGAACGTAGCATTCTTATCTGCTCGCTCACAAAATTTCGGCTTCTGGTATCGATAATTTCTCCTTTTTCGCCTTTAGGCTGGAGACCTACTTCTCCGAAAACTTTGAGGCCAGTTTTTTTCTCAATTTCTTTCTTCGATTGAATCGTATTAGTTAGTGCTTCTTTGCCAGCAATCAGGGCAATTGGTAAAATCAGCCCAATTAACAAGGCCATCAGATAAATATTGCCACGATCGGGGCGAATTGGCCCTTCTGATGAATAGGGAGCGTCAACAACCCGGCTGTCTGTAACCGTAGAGGCATAGGAAAGCGACGTTTGCTCCCTGGTTTTCAGCAGTAGTAGATATAAATCTTCTTTAATATTAGCCTGCCGCTTAATACCCACAAATTCTCGCTCTTTTGTAGGAATCTTTAGTATGGCACTTTCCAGAGTACTGTTTATGCCCATCAAATTTTGCTTAGCAACCGTCAGACTAGCCCGTTGTTTATTCAGGCTTTCTTTAATGGATTGTTTGACGGTTCGAATCTGGGCATTTAAAGCTTCTAAAGAAGGATTGCCCGGTTGAACAGCCTGCGCCAGTTTTGCGCGGTCTGATTCAAGTTGTGAAAGCTGATTAACATAACCGCTTAGTATAGCATCACTAGCGCCCATCATGGTAGCTGGCGCAACAACCCCCGCCTGTGAGCTGGCTAAATATTCCTCAGCCCGGTCTAGTAACTGGGACTGCACATTTATTTCGTTGAGTTTTGAGTCGTTATCTTCCACTTTCTTTAAAAAAGTGGCAGCTTCGCTACTTAAGCCGCTGACTCCCTGTGCCTTACGGTACTGCTCGATGTTCTGTTCAACACCACCCAGTTCAGCTGTAATTAGCTTTAAACGCTCTTCGATGAAACGTAATGTATTAGCAGCTTCCTTGTTCTTATCCTCCAGTGAAGCGGTGGAGTATACATTAAGTAACTCCGTTAATATGTCTTTCCCCTGTTTAGGAACTGCACTTTCGAGGCCCAGCGAAATTAGTGAACTCTGTGGATTGAGTAATTCAATTTGCAACCCCTTAATTAAATAATTAACTAAACCATCGCGGCTACGGAATATTACTTTAACAGTAGCGGGAGCTTGATTATGTATACTGTCTCTAGCGGTTACTGTCAGATCACCGAATTTATTTTTAATTAATTTGCCATATTCATAAGTACCCAGGTCGTTTTTTTCTTCATCCAGCAATTGGAACATATTACTTGGACCAACTTTAACGTATAAAGGCGTCTTAAAAGCAAATGGAGTTAACTCTTCGGCTTTGATAACAATAGGGCTTTCTGTATGAAGTTCGCTATTCCTAAATTTCCCTTCTTTCCAATACGATACAACTAAATTGAGTTTGTCAACAACACGACCAATTAAGGCCCTTGATTTCAGAACTTCTATTTCATTTTCGACGAGTTTATTTCTGATATTCATATCTAATTTTTCAATTACATCTGAATTCATTTTTTTCTCATCTTTTATAAGCAACGTAGCGCTTACCTGATAAACCGGTGTGAATTTTTTCAGATAAACGTAAGCAATCCCAAAGCTGATTATCAACGACAGTACGATCCAGTACCAATATCGAAGAAATTTATACAGATAGTCGAGGATAGCGGTGCTGCCTTCTTCTTCCTCGAAAACAAAATTCTCGTTATTCATTTTCTTAATGCCATTAATAATATCACGTCAGTTTGCCTGACACCTTTTTACGAAAAATTGGGTCTTAGGACTTAATTGAAATTTTATTAATTGTCATTGTTCACTTATTCAGAAAAGGCTATACGTTAGCTTCTGTAACCGCAGTCTGTTATAAAAAAAACCTTGTTAGCACAGTGGCTACAGTGGCAAGCGTACTTATAAGGCCCAGATAAAGAACAGTACGCTGAATCAGCATATTACCAGCTGTAGGTGGCTCTGGAACAGTCTTCGTTTTCTTGGGTTCTACGTAAATAATATCGTCATGGCGAACGTAGTAATAAGGAGAAGAAAATACATCTGTACCTCTCAAGCTTACAATTCCTACCTCTCTTCTATTATTAACTGTTCTGATAATTTTTATGCTGTCGCGTTTGGCATACATTGATAAATCACCCGCGCCTGCTATAGCGTCAATAAGTGTGGTTTCATCATTTAATAAACCGAAGGTACCTACACGACTAGCTTCACCTAAAATGGTGAACTTGTGATTCATATATCGAATCGTAACCGACGGAAATTTTATTGATTTTTCGAGTTCAATCTGTAGTTTTTCTTCTGCTTCTTTTATAGATAATCCTGCCAGTTTCTGTTTGCCAATTAAAGGCATAGTAATATACCCTAACGAATCGACGGGATAACCGATTACCTGGGCGCCTGAGCTTGCCGAGCCAGGCGCAAATGTTGCCTGAGGTAGTGAACTCCCATTGTTCAAATTCAGAAGGTCATTATACTCTTTACTCGAACTGCTTACCATTATTCCTAAAATATCCTTTAGCTGGATTCGTGATACTGGTGGAGGAATTGTCTTTATCTGAGCTGGATAAATTGAATCGCTAGTTTGAAAATATTCTAATTCGGGAGGTAAGGGTTTTACGACTGCGCAGGAACCCAGAAGCAGCACTATTAAGCACTCAATAATTAAAAACCCCGATAGTTTTCTAATAGCCATGTTTTATGCGTAAAATGATGAGATATAGTACGTATTATAGTTTACAGCTTCGCCCGTTCAGTCCCATTTTTGTTTCTGGACTTACTTATAAATCTCTTCCCTGTAAATGTTTAGGGAGGTGATGGTCAGCTATTTTTACTACCTAATTTGCTAACCATTATTTATGCCAATAGGCCTCGTGCGCTACTTGATAACTGGGTAACTCCTAGTAAACACCCAGAAATACCATGATTGCTCACTGGCCTTCTTACCATATAGTAGGCGATAGTACTGATCTGGCTTTGATAATCTACTATAATTAATATTTATGCAATAAGTGAACCAGAAAATTAGATTTGAAAAGGAAGGTATCTAAAAAATAATCTTTTTCTGGTTAAAGTGTCAAGAATTATATTTTCATATACTTCATAGATTTGCTAGTATGAATCTGAAGGTTGATAGATTTACGTCAAAAGTATTTAATACCCAGTGCTGATCGCCTTTATGACTATCTCGATAGCGATGTTTGATTGTATTGTTTACTAAGTCAATCTTAAGTGTCTTCATGAAAGTAGTTGTACAAGTCGATAGTTACGTGTTTTTAGTTGATAATATAGCAAATATAATAATAATTGGTTAAAGAAAATTGAGAAAAGTAACAAAAAAGCCGAGATCATTTTACAATCTCGGCTTTTTTGTTACTAATGGTTGGGCAATTATCGTGCCACCTCAATATTCACTCGGCGTCCTTTTATAGTGTTGCCTTCCATGGCTTCAACAACCCGGTTGGCTACGTCTTTCGGTACGTCAACGTACGTGAACTTGTCGAAAATGTCGATGCTGCCAATGCTGTTACCCGGAATATTAGCCTCGCCAGCAATCGCGCCGACAATATCGCCGGGTCTTACGTAGTCACGACGACCGATGCTTACCATCAGGCGGGTCATGTTCGCTTCTCGTTCGCGAGGAACACGCTTTTCGTCGCGGTCGAAATAACCGTTACGTCCCCCACCATCGCGTGGGCCGGACTGACGGTCACGGTCTGGTCCGTCATTACGTCCAAAACGTGGCCGGTCAGCGTAACCACCCCGGTCGCGATCGCCAAAACGGCCCGGTCCGTCGTTACGTCCCCGATCATTACGGTCTCTGTCGCCGAAACGTCCCCGTTCGTCACGATCACCGAAGCGGCCACCACTACGGCGGTCATCGAAACGACCCGGTCCGTCGTTACGTCCCCGATCACCAAAACGATCACGACGATCTTCACGTCGACGGTCATCGTCAAGACCAAGATTCTGGTCGGCAAATTCGTTTTTCTCGATACCCATGCTACGTTTCACCAGAGCCGCAACAATTTGTTCGGTGGAGAAACCAGCATGATGTAGTTGCGTCAGCAGGTCGTCATACAGATTCAAATCCTTACTTTCGGCGATTGTTAGCTGCAATTGCTCGATAAAACGGGCTTTGCGAATACCAACAATATCCTCAAACGATGGAATTACGCCTTTTTCAACCCGAACTTTCGTATAGTTCTGGATTTCGCGGAAACGGAATTTTTCGTCACGACCAACCATCGAGAATGCGCGCCCTGATTTACCAGCACGACCCGTCCGACCAATGCGGTGAACATAGTACTCTTCGTCAAGGGGAATATCAAAGTTGATAACGGCATCTACGTCGTCTACATCAATACCACGGGCTGCTACGTCGGTAGCAACCAGAATGCTGGTAGTACCGGCGCGGAATTTGCCCATAACGTTGTTACGTTGCGCCTGACGCAAATCGCCATGAAGCCCTTCAGCCTGGTAGCCACGAATCTGTAAATCCTCGACAATCTCATCGACTTTACGTTTGGTGTTGCAGAAAACCAGTAGCAGTTTCAGATCATACATATCGATCAGACGACACATCACTTCAACTTTTGCCTTTGGTTTAACCTCAAAATACACCTGCTCGATGTTGGTGTTGGTCAGTTCTTTTTTGACAACCTTCACCAGTACCGGGTCCTGCTGGAATTTCTGGGTAATCTGCAAGATGGGTTTTGACATGGTGGCCGAGAACAGAATCGTTTGCCGTTCTTGGGGCATGTCTTCCAGAATGCTTTCGATGTCTTCGCGGAAGCCCATATCGAGCATTTCGTCAGCTTCGTCGAGAATCATCATTTTCACATTGTCGAGCTTCAGGGTGTTACGTTCCATGTGGTCCATCACCCGTCCCGGCGTACCAATAACAATGTGAACCCCCGACTTAAGCGACCGAATCTGCCGTTCGATGGAGTCTCCACCGTAGATGGCTTCAATCTTTACACCGCGCTTGTACTTTGCCAGTTTCCGAATTTCATCGGCAACCTGCAAAGCGAGTTCGCGAGTAGGGCAAAGAATAAGTGCTTGCACCGAGCGGTCCTGAACATCAACCAGTTCAAGTGCTGGAATGCCAAATGCTGCCGTTTTTCCGGTACCGGTTTGCGCCTGACCAATCACGTCGCGGCCATCCAGGATAGGCGGAATCGCTTCAGCCTGAATAGGCGAAGGACTTACAAAACCCATGTCGGTTACGGCTCGCAGGATTTCCTCCGAAATTGGAAGGTCGGCAAATAGAATCTGGTTTGAATCGGCTGGTTTAGCTGGAGCCGTTTCAGTAACCGTAGCATCTACCGAAGTAGAAAGCGGTTCATCGGCTACAATAACAACCTTATCGGCGATGCCTTCCGCAACCGTTTCGCTGGCTGAATCAAGAGGGGTAATTTCTGATGCCGAATCGACAACTGCTTTTTCAGTTTTTTTGCGGGATGCCTTTGGTTTGGTATCGGCTGTTTTTTCAACAGGAATACCCGCACTGGCAGCCATTTCCTGCGCTATTTTTTCAATATCGATCAGATTATTCTGATCAACGGATTTAGTGGTTTTCGTTTTCATTAACTTGGAAAATAAGTTGTTATAAACCTCCAAGCGAAGACGAGTAAATGCCTGTGAACGGCGCGATAATGCGAAAATTGCCCAACGAACGAAGCTGCCCAACGACCCAACAAGGCCCTATTCTCCTGCCCTTAAGGAGAAATGACAACGTATCAGCTTGATGACCCACAACGTGCTGATTACGACCGATTGACGATTAGCCCACGCGCAATTGCTCCAACCCGGGAGCGTCCACACAGAAAACCCATCTGTACATCCGTACTGGGCTCTGTCAGACCTAACTCAGCGTGTAAAAAGGAGAGAAACAGAGACGCGACGGATGTCGCTTTAGAAAATCTGGTGCAAAAGTAAGAAGAAAACCCCGAAAAAGCAAATGAGCGCTAATGAATATTGGATTTATTTGAGAAAGTCTCTTTCAATCGTGTATGAAGAATGATATATAATGTATGTACATTCGTACCAGTTGGGCAACGGCTTCATATTTCATACTTTATACATTGTTCTTATGACGTCTACAGTTGGCAAATACATAATTCTGATTGGTGTTGCACTCGTGCTTGTGGGGCTGATGGTTTACTTTTTTGGCGACAAACTTAACTGGCTGGGGCAATTGCCGGGCGATGTACGTATTGAAGGCAAAAATGGGGGCGGGTTTTATTTTCCTATCGTTACGTGCCTTGTAGTCAGCTTATTATTAAACCTGATTATCGTTCTGATCCGTCGCTTTTTCGGGCCTTAACGCTGGTCGATTTTGCCGGTTGTTCGGCGTTCTCCTGATACGTTAACTTGTTGAGGTAAAACACCTCCCGTTGACGAGCGATGTTTTTCGAAGGTGCAATTTTCTGAAATCCGCAGGCCAGGAAGTGTTGACCGTACCAGGCCATGAGATTATCTTGGGCTGAAAACGTTACTTTGTCTTCTTCAGCGTTTGTCTGAAGCTTAAATTTTTCAGTTTCTTTCAGGATTTTGTTACGTTGAATTACTTCGGTTGTAATCTCACCGTCGTTAGGATAAGCCAGCACTATACGGTCGCCCTGCTGCGACACCTGCACCATTTCGGTTAGCTCTGTACTGACAAGTTCCTTGATAGGGAAACAGTTGTCCCACAGCAACTTCCCTTGTTTGTCGAATTCGCAGATGAAGGCGTGTGTGTAGCGAAAACCTTCGTACCGGTCGGCGTTACGTAGAAAACCTCCGTAGGCAATCGTGCTGCCCCGGTATTGTGGATAATACACTTCGGCTACCAAAATCAGGCCATTGGGCGTCGGTTTAAGATCGTGTACCAGAAGTCGGTAATGAAACTTATAATCTTTACCTTCTTCTTTTTTCTTATGGGCTTTTGCTAGCAGTTTCTGCTGACGTTGCGGTTTCAGGAAATTAAAGAAGTTCTCTAATTGTGAAAATTCAATGTACTGAATCGAATTGATCGACTCGTCTGTATTTTCTCCCTGGCGCAGTCGTGTTACGTATATGCCCTGCGAGTAAGGAGTGCAACTGGTCGAGTAATTACCCACTAGCAACGATTCCTGCTCGTTGATCGGCAGGAGTTTTCCTGAAATCAGGCTATTCTGAGCGCCATCGAAGTCAGTGGTACGTAGCAGCTTACAGTCATAATTGTACGTTCTGAGTGAAAACTTGCAGTGCCGCCGGAGCGAATGAACCAGTACGTTTACTTCCTGACGATTCTCATCAACTTCTAAGCTGCTGATTTCCATGCGATTGACATACATCCCTGGCAAAACTCTGGCCGAATTGTCGAAGAAGGAAAACGCCATGACCACCGGACGCCCATGCCGATAACCCCCTACATAAGCCTGACTACCCATAACTTTGAACTGCTGCACGTCGAACTGGTCAATGAGCCTGCCTTCAGTGGTTTCGAACGTACCGTCTTCAAGATGTAGGCGAAAAAACTGGAACCGGTCGGTGTCGTCCTCCCTAAATAGGTAGTAGACGAACTGGTCAGTGTTGTAGGTCATCACCGACCTGAACGCTATATTCTGTTCGAACGTAGCATGCCAGATGCGCTTAAGATTAATGTCGTATTTCTGAAAGTCGAATTTTGGCGGTGTGTGATCCATAAAACCGCCCGTTCTGATGGATACCAAAACACCTTGTTCGCCAAGGGGCGTTACGTCGAAGGCTTCAGCTTCGTCTGGGTCCGACGGAATTTCAATCCGTAGGGAATGGGCCAGTTGTGCCCAGGTCGGGCAACTAGCAACTGCTACCAAAAACCAGACTATGTAGAGGGTTCGAAGCATATACTCAAATTTACGAATTACTACGTAGGATTGATACGCACATTTTATGATACGTAGCAAAAATCATACTAAGTGACGCGGATAAGATTTCCACATATTCTTTGTGTTTACCGGGCGAACATCTTGTCCACGTTACACTTGCCAACGTTTTTTCAGGTAATCTTTCATAAATACGTTCACATCCCACTGACTAGCAACCGGTTGCTGTGTGTAGGGCAGGGTAGGGAGGTAACCCGCCGGACCAAATTCACAGGTAACGGTTAGGGTAGTGGCATTAGCTTTTTGCAGCCTTGCCCGAATGGCATCCCACCATTTGGCATGAGTTTCGAGGGCGTCTTTCCATTCTGGCGCACGTGGATCATTGACCTGTGGCCCTTCAGGATGTCCAACTCGACAATGAATGTGATCGCTGACCGCAATGGCTCGATTTACGTTTTCGGCCTGATCAGTCAGGTACGATTCTGCTACGTTGACCCAATGCGAGTAATCGGCGGTTAGCCGTAATTCGGGCAGCTTCATTAAATAATACTGAATGGCTGGAGCACTATAGGAGAACCGCCCCCGATGCGTTTCGTGTAAAATTCGGACGCTCGTTTGTTTCTGTACGTCAGCAGCTACCTGAATCAACTCGGCGTTCTGTTCAAACGTAAAGTAATCGTGGCCGGTGTGGGCATTGATGAATGAAGGTTTGTGCGAGGCAACGTCGAGCAGGTCGTCGTGGTACTTCTTTTTGTGTTCCGCGAAATTTGACCCACCGCCAAATGCCATCAGAATCAGGTCGAGACTATTGTCACGGGTGACCTGCACGGCTTCTTTACGTTTGTCTGGCCCGGCTGCAATTTCCATACCGTCATATCCGGCAGCTTTCACGCGTCGGGCCGCTTCTGGGTAGGAGAGGCTTTCCATGCCCCACATTGGGCAGTAGAAGAGAGTTTTCAACAGGAAAAGTGGTTTAGTTTATAAGGTCAAAATTGTAGATAAAAAATCGTATCAGAAAACGTCATTCCTGATTTGACTAGCCTACAAAACGGATTATTTAACCGCAGAGCTTGCTAAAGAATGCAGAAGCTCCGCGATCCTTTGCGATTCCTTTGTGAGCTCTGCGGTTAAATAATCTGCTCCCTCAAAGCGTTAGCGGAAAATTTGGTACTTTTGTGGCGAGTATACCTGATTTTACTCCCTTAAAAAATCAAAACGTAATCTGTCAGACGTCATTTGGGTGAAACGGAAAATGAAAAAAGACAGATTAACTTCTAACTTATGAGCGAAACTGCCACCCGATTTTCCCCCGGCGTTGTAACCGGCGAAGGTGTTACCGAATTATTTCGGCACGCTAATGAAAATGATTACGCATTACCTGCCGTCAACGTAGTAGGGACGGACTCGGTAAACGCCGTTCTGGAAACAGCAAAAGCCGTAAACTCGCCGGTAATCATTCAGTTCTCCAATGGGGGCGGCATTTTTTATGCTGGTAAATCGCTTCCTAACGATAAGCAACAGGCTGCCATTGCGGGCTCTATTTCGGGGGCCATGCACGTTCATCACGTAGCAGAATTGTATGGCGTGCCGGTCATTTTGCATACCGACCACTGTGCCAAGAAACTCCTGCCCTGGATCGACGGTCTGCTGGCTGCTGGCGAGAAGCATTTTGATCAGACGGGTAAGCCGCTGTATTCGTCACATATGCTCGATTTGTCGGAAGAGCCGATTGAAGAAAACATCGAGATCTGTTCGAAATATTTTGAGCGAATGGCCAAAATCGGCATGACGCTCGAAATTGAATTAGGCGTAACCGGTGGTGAAGAAGACGGCGTTGATAACTCAGACGTCGACGACTCAAAACTGTATACACAACCGTCGGAAGTAGCGTATGCCTACGAAGAACTGAGCAAGATTTCGCCGAATTTCACTATTGCGGCTGCGTTTGGGAACGTACATGGTGTCTATAAGCCGGGCAACGTAAAGCTCCAGCCCATTATCCTGAATAATTCGCAGAATTACATTCAGGAGAAATATAACACAGGACCGCTCCCAGTGAATTTCGTTTTCCACGGTGGTTCAGGTTCAAGTCGCGAGGAAATTCGCGAAGCCATCCGCTACGGAGCTATCAAAATGAATATCGATACCGATATGCAATGGGCTATGTGGGAAGGTATTCTGAAATATTACAAATCGAAAGAGGGCTATCTGCAATCACAATTGGGCAATCCCGAGGGCGCGGATTCGCCAAACAAAAAATACTACGATCCACGTGTGTGGCTGCGTAAAGGCGAAGAAAGCATGGTGCAACGCCTGAAAATTGCATTCGAAGATCTGAACTGTATCAATCGATTGGCATAGTATTAGTGTTCAGTTTATTGAAGTGCCGGATTCACAAAATCCGGCATTTTTTATGCCTGAAATCTAACATTTACGTAATTCTACGCTATGATTATTGCCTGACTATGAGTTGTTTTGGGCGACACCTCTTTAATTGATCGTATGGAAAGCACACCTACTATTGACCTCACCAGCAACCAACCTCCATTACAATATAAACCCGTAGCTCAGGCCGAACGTATCAAAACCATCGACATGCTACGTGGCATAGCGTTGTTAGGCATCTTATTGATGAATATTCCTTACTTCGCCATGCCCGAACGCTTTAGCGATGCATTCCGGAACGACACCGGCAATATTAATTACTGGTTCAGTTTTTTTATCACCATCGTATTTGAGGGGAAAATGAGAGCTCTGTTTTCGATGATTTTCGGAGCGGGCGTACTCATTTTCACCGAACGAAAAGAACAGGCTGGCGCAGGCCGATGGGCCGTGACAGGCTTATATTACCGACGCATGGGCTGGCTGATTCTATTCGGGCTGATTCACGCACACGTAACGCTCTGGCTTGGCGACATTCTTTACGGCTATGGTGTTTGCGCGCTAATTCTGTTCTGGTTCCGGAAACTAAATCCAAAATGGTTGCTGGGTATTGCGTTGGTACTCGGAAGTTTTGATGCCATTAGTAACCAGTTATTTTATAGTAACATGCGGGAACAGCGGCTGGCCTATCTGGACGTAATTAAGGCCGAAAAAGCGAAGCAGCCGTTGACCAAAGCTCAGCAGGAAGCTAAAACTGTCTGGCTCGAAACTGCCCGGGATTTTATCCCCGACAAAGCAGAAGTCGATAAAAATACCAAATTGATGCGCGGAAGTTATACCGACGTGGCCAGCTACGTTCGACCGCTGGCCTTCAAATTCCAGACGAAATACATGTTTTTTACGCTTTGGGATGCGCTCGGATTGATGATTCTAGGTATGGCGCTGTTCAAATGGGGCTTTCTGACAGGCAAACTGCCTCGCCGAACGTACTGGCGTTGCCTGGCAGTTGGCTACGGACTGGGATTACCAGTAGTATTGTTTAGTTGGTGGTACGGTCATCTGTATCCAGACGTAACCGCTTTCCTGGATTCACAGTCCGTAAATGCTGGGGCTTTCCTGTACCCCGTTCAGCGGATGCTGCTGGTCGTGGCACACGTTAGTGCGCTGATTTTACTGATCCAGTCGGGCGTTGCTCAGGGTGTATTTCGGGCGTTGAGCGCAGTTGGGCAGATGGCCTTCACGAATTACATTCTTCACACAATTCTGTGTACACTTATTTTCTTTGGATATGGGCTCGGCTATTTTGGCTATCTGGAGTATTACCAGCTCTACGGCGTTGTATTGCTAGTCTGGACGGTCAATATTGTCTTCAGTACGATGTGGCTACGTTCGTTTCAGTTTGGGCCGCTCGAATGGGTGTGGCGTAGCCTGACGTACTGGCAACGGCAACCGATACGTCGGTCGTGAACGTAGCAGTCTTGTTTGAAAAGTGCCGGGTCTAAAGCTCGGCACTTTTTGTGTTTTTAACATTAACACAATTAATATTTTTCTCACAGATTTTTACTAAAAACACTGGGTAATTTTCTGGTTTGTAGACCATTCGAAATCAGCTATAACGTATCACTACGTCAAAAATGAATGCCTGGTTTCTACCATACTTATAGGACTTTTACCAGAATGTCGGGCGTGAGTGTTTTTACCTAAACCAATCGATAAGTGATGTGGATGGAGAACGTAGTGATTCGGAAATAACCTTCAACGTACTGGTAGTCAACGAATGAAAGTCCCACTCAAATTCGTTAACTTTCAGGAAGATATAAGCGGGAATGGGATAGATTGTTGAAAAAATTGGCTTTTAAAAATTATGATACAAAGGTGCACCGAGAAGAGACGGAGATTCACCGAGAAAATAAAATCTCGGTGAATCTCCGTCTCTTCTCGGTGCACCTTTGTATCATAACCCAGACATAATTTCGACGTAGCATTTAGATAATTTATGGATTTAATTCGTGCCGCCTTACGTAAGCCGATTACGATTCTGGTAATCGTTGCCAGTTTATTTTACTTTGGCGTAGGGGCAGTCCGCAACATCAAGATTGACATATTCCCCAATCTGAACTTGCCCGTCATTTATATTTCCCAGCCATTCGGCGGCTACACACCCGACCAGATGGAGTCGTTTTTTGGGAAACAGTACGTTAACCTGCTTCTCTACGTATCGGGCGTAAAAAGTATTGAAACCAAAAATATTCAGGGTATTACGCTGCTCAAACTTTCGTTTTACGAAGGTACTAATATGGCGCAGGCTGCCGCCGAAGTGTCGGCCTACTCTAACCGGGCGCAATCCAGTTTTCCGCCCGGTTCACAACCGCCGTTTATTCTACGTTTCGATGCCTCTACGTTGCCGGTTGGGCAATTGGTGCTGAGCAGCCCGATACGTACCAATAACGAGTTGCAGGACATGGCGAACGTTTACATCCGCTCCGGCTTTACGTCGGTGCCGGGGTTAGTATCGCCCGCGCCGTTTGGTGGGAATGCCCGTTCCATCGTCATCAAAGCTGACCCCGAATTGCTACGTGCCCACAACCTCTCGCCCGATCAGTTAGTAGCAGCACTACGTATCAATAACACCGCAACGCCGGCCGGCAACGTACGTATCGGCGACTATAATTACTTTACACCGGCCAACACCACCGTCCGAAATATCGAGGATTTTGGCAACATTCCGCTTTATTCAGGTACGGTGCAAAACCTGTATCTGAAAGACGTAGCATCCATCGAAGACGGGGCCGACATTACGCAGGGCTACGTATTGGTCAATGGAAAGCGGTCGGTGTATTTGCCGATTACCAAATCCGCCGATGCGTCGACCTGGGAAGTGGTGCAGAATCTGAAAGCCGCATTGCCCCGCTTTCAGGCGCTGCTGCCGGAAGATGTAAAACTGACGTATACCTTCGACCAATCGGTTTACGTCATTAATGCGGTCGAAAGCCTGATGACAGAAGGCGCTATCGGAGCCATTCTGACCGGCCTGATGGTGTTATTATTTCTGGGCGATTGGCGGGGAGCGCTCATCGTTATTATCACCATTCCAACCTGTATTATTTCGGGCGTGCTGTTCCTGTCTCTGTTTGGACAGACCATCAATATCATGACCCTGAGTGGCTTATCGCTGGCTATCGGTATTCTGGTCGATGAAAGTACGGTGACGATTGAAAACATCCACCAGCATCTGGACATGGGTAAACCCAAAGCCCTGGCTATCTGGGACGCCTGTAAGGAAATCGCCTTTTCCAAACTGCTGATTCTGTTCTGTATTCTGGCCGTTTTCGCCCCTGCCTTCACCATGACGGGCATACCGGGGGCCTTGTTCCTGCCACTGGCGCTGGCGATTGGCTTCTCTATGATTACATCATACCTGATGGCGCAGACGCTGGTGCCAGTGCTGGCGAACTGGATGATGAAGGAACACGCCCACGTAGGCAACGGCAAAATACCTAAACGGAAAGGTAGAAAGCTCTTGAAATTCAAAAATAGCGTAGTGACCATGAACGGAAACGGAAATGGGCATCTCGAAAAAGAAACATTACTACGATCGAAGGAAATACTGGCCGAACGGGAAGACCTGAACAACGACGGCAAAATCAGTTATTTCGAGCGGATGCGAGGCCGGTATACCCGATTTATTCGACGTATCATACCCCATCGCAAGCTGATTGTTACTGCCTACGTAGTGGGCATGATGGGCATCGTGTTTCTGCTGATTACAAACATTGGCCGCGACGTACTGCCGAAAGTTACAGGCCATCAGTTTCAGGTGCGGTTACGTAATCCCGACGGTACACGACTCGAAAAAACTGAGGCTACCATGCTGAAAACCATCGACGTACTGAAGCAACTCGTTGGGAAAGAAAACATTGAAATTACATCGGCGATGGTCGGGATGCACGGAGCGCAGTTTTCTACGAGCCCGATTTACCTGTTCATGGCCGGGCCGCAGGAAGGTGTTCTTCAGGTGAGTTTGAAAAAAGATTATGACGTAGAGCTGGATGAACTGAAGGATAAATTCAGGGCTAGTATGAATAAGGCCCTCCCCGGTGTAAAGCTCTCGTTCGAGCCAATTGAACTAACCGACAAAATTCTGAGTCAGGGATCGCCGACGCCGATTGAGGTGAAGCTGACAGGTAAAAACAAAAAACAGAACGAAGAATACGCGAACAAAGTAATCGCCAAACTGAACAAGATACGTTACCTGCGCGATGTGCAGATTGGTCAGGCTACCAAATACCCAACTATCAACGTAACAATCGATCGGACGCGGGCCGCTCAACTGGGTACCGACATATCGGCAATTTCGCGCTCGCTAATTGCCGCTACGTCGTCGTCGCGTTACACAGAGAAAAGCGTCTGGATTGATCCAAAATCAAGCCAGTCATACACGGTTCAGGTACAGGTTCCCGAAAACCGAATGACGACCATCAACGATCTCGGCGAAATTCCGGTTCTTCCCAACACGAACCGTCCGGTGCTGAGCGACGTTGCTACGTTGCAAAAAGGGACTACGTATGGCGAAAACGATAATATCGGAGCCATTCCAGTGCTATCGGTTACCGCCAATCTGAACGATATTGATTTGGGAACGGCGGCCCGTGACGTGCAGAAAGCCATCGATTCACTGGGCGAATTGCCGCGTGGTTTGACAGTTAAAATGCAGGGCCTGACACAGGTACTTATTGATACGTTGGAGAGTTTAGAAACAGGGCTGTTAACGGCTATTGTGGTTATTTTCCTGATGCTGGCGGCTAATTTTCAGTCGTTTAAAGTGTCGTTGGTGGTTTTGTGTACTGTACCGGCAGTACTGGTTGGGTCGCTGGTGTTGCTGATGCTGATGGGCTCCACACTGAATCTGCAATCGTATATGGGCATGATTATGTCGGTGGGCGTATCAATTTCCAACGCTGTACTCATGGTCACCAACGCCGAAGAGTTACGGATGCGTAACGGAAATGCCCTGCTATCGGCTCGTGAAGCGGCTTCGATACGTATACGACCTATTCTGATGACGAGCGTAGCAATGGTCGTCGGGATGATACCGATGGCTTCTGGGTTGGGCGAAGGTGGTTCGCAGGCGGCACCATTAGGACGCGCCGTTATTGGTGGCCTGATTGCGTCTACATTTGCCGCTCTGTTTATTTTGCCGCTGGCGTTTGCCTGGGTGCAGGAGAAAACCTCAACCGAATCGGTATCGCTCGATCCTGAAGATAAAGACAGTAAATTTTATAGTCCTTCCCCGTATGAAACGGCTCATTCATAAGCCTGTGCGTAATCTGATTGTTATTGCCTGTGGGTTACTGCTGGCTGTATCCTTAACGAATTGCCATTCCTCTGAATCGGAAGCTAAAGAATCCGCATCGGAAGCGCCGGAAGCCCCTGCGGCTATCGACGTATTCTCGCTGAAAAAAGGAAAACTGTCGTCGTCGCTCAATATTCCCGGCGAATTGATGGCGTTTCGTGATGTCGATATTTATGCAAAAGTGAGTGGATTCATCAAATCGCTGAATGTTGATGTGGGTTCGGAAGTACGTCAGGGGCAGTTACTGGCGCAGGCCGAAGCTCCCGAACTTAGCGCTCAATTAGCGTCAGCCGAATCACGGTTGAAAGGTCAGGAAGCGCTTTCTATTGCCAGTAAAGCCAATTACGAGCGTATTCTGGAGGCCAGTAAATTTTCGGGCGCCGTCTCGAAAAACGACGTCGATCAGGCCCTTGCCAAACGTAACGCCGATCTGGCCCAACTGGATGCTGCTAAATCGGCGTTACGTGAAGTTTCAACACTCCAGAATTACCTCGCCATTCGTGCTCCCTTCGATGGTGTGATCAGTACGCGGAATGCAAGTACGGGGGCATACATCGGGCCAGCCGGTAAAGGCTCCGAATTTCCTTTATTTGTGCTGACCGAGCAGAAACGACTTCGTCTGGTTGTGGCCGTGCCTGAGGCTTATACGGGCTACGTGCATCAAAACGGCGAAGTGAGCTTTACCGTTAAAACATTTCCCAATAAAAAGTTTACCGGGCAGATAAAACGGCTATCGGGTGCATTGGACAAACGCCTGCGGGCGGAACGTATTGAGGTGGATGTTGTCAATACTGATAAGAAACTGCTGCCTGGTATGGTGGCTGAAGTGAATCTGCCGCTGCCTACTCAGGCCAATACGTTTATCGTTCCTAAATCGGCCATTGTCAATTCGTCGAAAGGTGTTTATGTGATTAAAGTCAGCGACAAAAAGGCCGTCTGGATACCCGTCAAAAAAGGACTGGAGGCTGACGAGCAAGTGGAAGTTTTTGGCCAGCTCACTGAAGGCGACCAACTCGTTAAAACGGCTGGTGAGGAAATTCGGGACGGTGGGCCGGTAAATGTGAAATAGCACTACTTTACATAGCCCAACTTCCTAGGAATCGTATAGATTTCGGTTTGCCGTCCATCAATGTAACGAAACGATTGACCGTCGAAAAAGCCGTCTTCTTCGAGCATGATGCGTACCACTTTCTTCCATTCCGGAATTTCAACAGCAGCGTTTAACTCGATGGAATAAGCCGTGTTAGCCAGCAACGGATAATCGCCCGGGCCGGGAACGCCTTTCTGCTGATCCCAAAGGCCGATGGTTGGGCCAGCCGCGTGACCGTGAACACCGATTGGGTGGGAATAAATGGTGCCCATAATGCCTTCTTTTTTTGATTGATCCAGTGCCGCCAGCAGCATCTGATTGCCGGTTTTTCCTGCTTTAAACTGCTCAGTCAGAATATCCTGTAGCCGGTTGCCCTGTTTGAAAGCTGTTTTGATAGCTTCCGGTACGTCGGTTTCGCCGGAACGTAGCACGTAGGCATGTTGCTGCTGGTCGGTATTCAGGCGCAGGTACGTAATGCCGAAATCGACGTGCAGCAAATCACCGGGCATAATCACCTGCTTATCTGGCCGTTTGGAGAACGTGCGCAAGTGCTCGAACTGTTGAGTATCGGCGCGTTGCACATCGACTGTCGGGTGAAACCACGTATCAAGACCTAAGCTCGTGATACGTTGCCGGAACCACCATACTACGTCGTCGGTCGTTGTTACGCCGGGCTGGATGACCTGTTCTGAAAAACCTTCCTGGATAATCTGGTGCGATAACCGGCAGATGAGCGGATAGATCGCCATTTCTTTTTCGGTACGTGTTTCGAGCCAGCCAACCGCTATTTTCTCGGCCGATACGATACGTTTCACATAATCGGCAGGAAGTCTTTTCAAAAACTCTTCGTGTTCAGAGAATGAAAGTCCGTCGGCGTGACCGTAGTTTAGCGATGTATTTAACCCGATTTTCTTAGGCTTTCGATCTTCGATGATCTTTGCCAGTGCTTCCCACTGATTTGGTCTGACGTCAATATCCCAGGCACCTTTGAGCAGGTTTCCTACGTCATAACGGGCGATGGCGAGCTTCTCTATTTCTTTCCCATTATCGAAAAAGACCATAATGGTACGTCGGCGGGCCGAGAGCCACGTACTGGGCAGCATGGTACGTAGCACCGGATCTTCGTTGTATTCGCGGGAGATAATAACCCACATATCGATTCCCTCGCGACGCATTAATTGCGGCAGCAGATTCGTGAAGCGATCCTCCAGAATCTCATCGACGATACGTGCCCGTTCGCGTTCGGGAAGTACGGTTGAAGGCGACGGTTGGGCTGATGCCGCCAAAACGAGTATAGAAAAAATAGATAAATTGAGGAAGAAGTAGCCTATTTTCTGCATATGATTCAGGTGAGTACGGTTTAAGGCAAGATACATAATTGATAAAAGCAACCCTAGCCGGACTGACTGGCAAGCGGAACAATATTCTGTTTTTTTAACAAAACATCCAGGCAACGAATGCGTAGTGTTATGCATCTACTCAGTAGCTATTTCGAGAAAATGACAACTTGTTAAATTCAACAGGGATAAATAGAATACAGGTTTATATTCGTTAGCTTGGTGTAAAGTATGTCCAACCGCTTCTTTTGTGCATGAAGTCTGCTCTGTTTGTTTTGTCTTTTCTATTTTCTACCCTGACCCTGCTGGCGCAAACGGCGTCTACGGGCCTGCGTGGGACGGTTAAAAATGCCAAAGGAGATCCCTTACCGTATGCGGCTATCATTGTGAAAGGCACCCCAACGGGCACTATTTCCAATGATGAAGGACGCTTTGAAATTGCGCTGGCACCGGGTAAATACAATATCGTTTTTCAATACCTGGGCTTTCAGACCATTCAGAAACCAGTTGAGATAGAGACGGGTTTTACTACGTTGGATGTTACGTTGGAAGAGCAGGCGCTGCGTCTGGCTGAGGTACAAACTAAAGCGGGGAATGAAGACCCTGCCTACACCATTATGCGTCGGGCAATTGCCAAGAGTCGCTATCATCAGTTGCAGGTGCTACGTTTCAAAGCCCGCGTATACACTAAGTCGTCAGTTACGGTGCTCGATATTCCTAAACTAGCCGAAATGGCGTTTAAGAAACAACTTAAAGAAGCCGAACGCGATGCCAATTTTAAAGTTGGCGTGCCCATCCTGAACGAAACCGTTGCGGAAGTAGCGTTTAGTATGCCCAATACGTATCGGCAAAAGATTATTGCCAACCGCAATTCGTCAGGCGATTTCCTGAGCCCTAGCCGGTTTTATAACGCTAGCTTTTACAATCCTGAAATTGGCGGGACCGTGTCGCCCCTGTCGCCGAAGGCGTTTGCCTATTATAAATTCGAGTATAAAGGCACGTTTCGTGAGCCGGGTCCGAATGGGGAGCCCATCGAAATCAGTAAAATTCAGGTCATTCCGCGACAGTTTGGCGAAGGTGTTTTCCGAGGAACAATCTATATTCTCGAAAATAGCTGGGCTATCCACAGTCTGCAACTGGAAACCGTTACGAACATCGGTATTACGATTGGTGTAAATCACATTTGCAGTCCCGTACAGGGCGTCTGGATGCCTGCTAATCAGCGCTATACGGGTAGTGGATCGTACCTGGGTGTACGGGCTTCTGGGTACTACGTTCGCAACCTGACGTTCAGTGAATTTGTCGTGAATCCGGCGTTTGCCGCTGATATTGAAGTGGCTGACGAGAAGAAAGGTGCGCCTGCCACTACGTTGTCGAAAAAAGATATCAAAGGCAGCCAGCTTGAGGACGTAGTGAAAAAGCAAAAGGAGTTTTCGACTAAAAACCTGCGTCAGTTGGTCAAGGAATACGAAAAACAGGAGAAGGAGGCCCGCAAAAAACGTAAAGAGGACGTAACGGTTGTGCGCGACGATTCGCTGGTGGTAGATTCACTCGCCCGGAAACGCACCAACGTATTCTGGGATTCGCTACGTTCGGTACCGCTGACAACGAACGAAGCCAAAAGTTACAAAAAAGCTGATAGTCTGGGGCTTGTGCGGGAAATAAAAGCTCCCGGCACCGATACGACCCGCAGCGATAGTACGACCCGCCGACGAAATCGGAATAAATTTTCGGCAGGTCAGTTATTGTTTGATTATACCTGGCGACCGTCAAAATTCACTACGTTGCAATACGGCGGCCCCCTGTCCCGAATTGAATATAATACAGTAGAAGGCTACGCTGTCGAAAGCAGTTTGACGTTGCGATACCGACCGAAAGTAGATTCCATTAGTCGGTTTATGCAGATTCCGCTGAGCGAGTGGACAGTTGGTGGAAATCTACGGTATCAGTTTGGGCGAAAACAGTTCGTTGGGTACGGACAAGCGGGCTATCAGCACAAATCGACACGTATTAATGTATCGGGTGGTCGTTATCTCTATCAGTTTAATCCCGACAATCCGATTAGTCCGGCGCTTAATACGTTTACTACGTTATTGTTTGAACAAAATCTGGCGAAACTTTATCAGAAAGATTACCTGAATGTTACGTTCAGTGCCGCCCCTTTTGAGAACAGACTATCATTTGTGGGTAGTCTGGAATATGCACAACGTAGTGAACTCGCCAATTTTAAAGAAAATATAAAACCCTGGTTCAACTGGAAAAATCGCGAATTTACCTCCAATCGACCGGACAATGCAGAAGTGGAAACTACCACTTTTCCAATTCATAATGCTCTGGTTCTGAATCTTACAGCGTCCGCTAAATTGGGAACAACCGAATACATAATCCGGAATGGCCGACGTATTGCCCGACGCGACAACGACGCTCCGCAACTAACGCTGAACTACCGAAAAGGAATGGCTGATCTGGATTACGATTTCGCTCAGGCGACCATCAGCCACTCGTTCGAGACGGGTATTCGAAGTCGTTTAAACTACCAGCTAAGCGCAGGCACGTTTCTAAACGACCGGAAGCTGTACTTACCGGATTTCAAACATTTTGCGGGTAACGAGTTCTTTTTCCAGCAGGGCGATGTAGTGTCGACCTATCGGCTATTGCCTTATTATCAGTATAGTACGGGCAAGCGCTTTTTCGAAGGACACGTACTGGCCGAATTTCGTAAATTTTTTGTGACACAACTGACTCTAATGCGTCTCATTGGCCTGAAAGAAAACCTGTTTGTGCATTATCTCTACACGCCAGCATCCCGCAATTACACCGAAGTTGGCTATGGCCTTGATGGGCTGATCCCGCAGGTGCTGCCTTTCTTCCGGGTCGAAGTTATTTCGCAGTGGCAGGATGCCAAATACCAGGGCTTAGGATTCCGCATTGGTACTACGTTGAAATTCGGGCGGTAAGGTGACGTAGCGTTACTTCGTTGTCTATAGATGAAGAACCCAAGCATTCCCTAACAGAATCGTAAAATTTGGGTAATCAGTACGTCACAGGCGAAGCCTTACTTTGCGCAAACCAACGTAGGCATGAATCGTCGAGACGTAGTAAGACGAATGGGTACGGGCCTTGCTGCTCTTTCTGTTAATAATCTGGTCACTGCTCAGGTTGCACCTTCACCCCGAAAACGGGCTTTACGAATCGCTCACCTTACTGATATTCACATGCAGCCGCTGGTTGGCGCGGCTAAGGGATTTGAGCATTGTCTGCACCACGTACAGGCAATGGCCGAAAAACCC
Source organism: Spirosoma profusum (assembly GCF_014699005.1). Lineage (GTDB taxonomy): Bacteria > Bacteroidota > Bacteroidia > Cytophagales > Spirosomataceae > Spirosoma > Spirosoma profusum. The sequence continues at coordinate 175,550 of NZ_JACWZY010000005.1, read as the reverse complement.
GATTTGATTATCAACGGGGGCGATGCCATTATGGAAGCGCACGGGCGTGGAAAGGATAGTGTACAACGTCAATGGCGATTATATCAGGATGTGCTACGTAGTGAAAATGCACTGCCATTACTAAGTTGCGTGGGTAATCACGACATCTGGTGTAAGCAGGAAACGGCCACTGCTTTTGGCGATGGACGTAAGTGGGCGATGGATGAGCTGCAAATGATGCGGCCTTATTACAGCCTCACCCAGAATGGCTGGCACATCATCGTTTTAGACAGCGTACAGCCGAAAGCAGACGGAAGCTGGTACACAGCTCATCTGGACGAAGAACAATACCACTGGCTCGAAGCTGATCTGAAAGAAACGCCACCTGAAATTCCCATTCTGATCGTTTCGCACGTACCGATTCTGGCGGCCTGTGTTTTTTTCGACGGGCAGCGATTTGCGAACGAAAACTGGAACATTCCCGCACGCTGGATGCACAGCGATACCGTTCGACTCACGAATCTTTTTCATCGTTACTCCAACGTAAAGGCCGCCCTCAGCGGCCATATTCATTTAGTAGACCGCGTCGATTACAACAACGTATCGTATTTCTGCAACGGCGCTGTAAGTGGTGCCTGGTGGTTTGGCAAGTATCATCACACCGCAGCCGGTTACGCCGTCGTCGATTTATTTAATGACGGAACGGTAGAGAATCGGTACGTGAATTACGTCTGAACCGGGATTTAACGGATTTAGGGATTTACATGATTGTCTGCCACAGGATTTAACGGATTGAAGGATTGACAGGATTTTGCAGTTTGCAAACAGATTGGATAACTCTATCGTTAAAACAAAATCTGTTGAATCCTTAAATCAGCTAAATCCCGGTGCAGAATATAAAAGACCTTTTTCACAAATTTCCCCGCCCCGGACGAGTCGAATGGATAGGAATTCGGCCTGCCCGGAAAGCGTCTGTTCAGGTGGTCGATTCGGTGGAAGTTTCTGATAAGAAGGGACTTATAGGAGATCACTACAGCGGTCAGAGTGGTAATCGCCACGTAACACTGATTCAGGCTGAACACCTGCCAGCTATTGCTTCACTAACGAATCACGAACGTATCGATCCGGGCTTGTTACGTCGGAATATTGTCGTGTCGGGGCTGAATCTGCTGGCGCTTAAAGATTTACACGTTCAAGTTGGCTACGTAGTACTTCTGATTACGGGCCAGTGCCACCCCTGTTCGCAAATGGAAACGGCTCTCGGGACTGGTGGCTACAACGCCATGCGCGGCCATGGTGGCATGACTGCAAAAGTGATTCGGAGTGGTACCATTCGGGTGGGGGACACGATTACGGTGCAGCCAGTAGAAAAACAAACGTAGTTAAAAGGCTACGTTTCAACGGCGATTTATTCTCAAACTCTCTTCCAACCAAGGGCAGCCCCAGCCATTTTAATAGTGCTATTTTACCAAAAGGGTAGTTCTACTAATTCTCTGGATCTTTTTCATGCAAAACTTCATATGAAAATTGCCCTTGGTTTCGGTAAATTTGATGGTTATTGATAACCGGCTTCCTCGATTAAAAGTAGTTAACTAATGTATCGTTTGACCCTGTGCATAAGCTGCCTTTTTGTGTTATGGCTAATTGGACCTCACAAAGGCGTAGCGCAAGAGCAGGGCTATCTAAAACTCCGCACTGACCGGATACAAAATGCACGTGGAGTAGAGCAACAGGCCCTCGCTCAAAACGATTCGGGGCAACTAGCCGAAGCCTGGTACTTATATGGCAAAACCTATGCCTTCGCTGGCGATTATCACACCGCACAACGCTATTTTCTGAAATCATTACGTATTCAGGAACCTCGGGGCGATTCAGACGAATTAAGCCGATTGTACGTCCGACTAAGCGAAAATGAAGATGTGCTTGGCCGCCCAGAACAGGCTATCCAACTGGCTACGCGTGCCTTACAGATTGCACAACGTATTAAACAGAATCGAGAAAAAGCACTTATTCGCAGTAATGGTACGTTAGGTCGAATTTACGAGGGTATGTGGCTCAGGCAAGTGCCACGTCGGCAAACGCTCTACGATTCGATTCTGACGTATTACCGTAAAGAACTGAATTTCTGTTACATAATTAAGGATACGGCAGGTATAGCCGAATCGACTATGCACCTCGGCACGTTCCTGACGCGGGGAAACGACGAGCGGGCAATTCCTTATCTGAAACAGGCACTCGATTTTTTCACCCAGAAAAATAAAGATGGCATCAGGGTGCGGGCTATGGCCAATCTGGCTGCGGCTTATCTAACGTTTGATAAACCCGACTCTGCCATTCAGGTGCTTCAAAAAGCCGAGCAGTTTTATGGGGATAGAAAGTTGAATGAATACGATGTTCGGATGCTGCTGGAGCATGAATTGGTCCGATATTATGAAAAAACGGGCCAATGGCCGAAAGCATACACACATCTGCGCCAACTGAACGCTCTGGAACGAGGTCAGATTTTGTCGGATCGTGATGGAGCGATTAGTCGGCTGAGTGTTGAATACGAAACGGAGAAGAAAGAAACATTGCTACGTGCCCAGAATAAAGAAATCAAACTGAATGAACAGAATTTACGCCTGCAACGGCTGGTTACATGGACAACGATAATTCTGTTTCTGCTTGCTTCTGGGATTAGTGTCGTTTTTTTTCGGCTTTATCGTAAGAATCGACGTATCAGTCGGCAAAATCAGGAACTGGTTAAAGAACAGAATCATCGGGTTAAAAATAATCTGCAAATTGTGTCCAGCCTGCTTAATCTACAGGCTCAGCAACTTCCCGACCCAACCGCCCGCCGAGCCGTTGAAGAGAGCCAGATGCGTGTGCAGGCTATGGCTATTCTGCATCGTCGTTTGTATGATGGCGAACAACTGGCCAGAGTAGATCTCAATGACTTTGTCCGGGAGTTGGTCAGCAGTGTCCTGGAAACGTTTGGGTATGCGAACGTGGCCGTTGAACTGACTATCGAACCTATCTATTTATCAGCTGATAAAGCCATTCCGTTGGGCCTGATTCTAAATGAACTGATTACCAACTCCTGCAAATACGCTTTTCCTGACAATGACTCTCCGACCCTATGTATCAGTTGCCGCCAAAAGGGACGTAACGTTCATCTGGAAGTGGCCGATAATGGTCCGGGTTTAGCCAAAACTCAGGTACCCGTTTTACAGGGAGAGGATTGGAATGTAGGGGCGCAAGGTTCGTTTGGTATGTCGTTGATTCAGGCGCAGGTGGCTCAATTAAACGGAGTTGGCCATTTTGAAGAAGTTGCGGAAAATGCTACGTCAGGCACGGTGTTTGTCATGGACTTTAACGTGTAAACTCAGATATGACTTCCTTAAAGATTCTGATTGTAGAAGATGAAATTATTACGGCGATGGACCTTCGCCTGATACTGGAGAAAGCTGGGCACACTGTAACTGCTATTGCCCGTACGTTTGAAGCGGCTCAGAAATCAGTCAAAGCGAATCCGCCGGATCTGGCTCTTATTGATATCAAACTGGAAGAGAGTTCGACAGGTAACGGTATCGATACTGCGAAAGAACTAGTAGCCTACCATCCGATTCCGATCATTTACCTGACTGCTAATTCGGAACCTGCTACGTTTGAACAGGCTAAAGCTACACAGCCTGCTGCCTATTTACTTAAGCCTTTCAAAGCCAGCGAGATACTCTTCAACGTTGAGTTGGCTTACCACGATTTTCAGAAGAAGCAGCTTGTGCAAAACGGTGCAGCCACGACAGACTATCTGATGCTACCCGTCGGCAAAGGTCTGGAAAAGATTGATTTAGATGACGTTATGTATCTGGAGGCCGATGGCGCTTATGCAAAAGTGGTTATGGTCGACAAAGTAGTTTATACCGTTAGTACGCACCTCGGGCAACTGGAACCGTATTTTCGGGGGGGATATTTTTGCCGGCTCTCTCGTTCTCATGTTGTCAACCTGGATTTTATCCGGCGTTTGAAAGACAATGAAGTGTTATTGACAGATAATCAAACGGTTCTGCCAATTGCGTCGACCTATCGAAAAGATTTACTGAAACGACTAACCGTAGTACGTACCAAACCCAGGAGCGATAATCGGTGAAGTTTGAAACAATGAAAATCAAAAACGACAACGTAGCATTACGTTGTCGTTTTTGATTGGGTTGATACGTTAATTACCTAATCCGAAATCACTAGATACAGTCATCACCATTAGTTAATTCGTTTGACCTAATGAGTAAGACAAACGAATAAAGTCTCTTGAAATGATGAGGATAGAAGCGTGTATCTATCAAAGATGATGACTTCTGCCAGGATGCACAACCCAGGTTTGGCCTGACTGGCGACTTTTCTTATGAACCAGGCCTTTTTTCTTCTTAACAAAAAAAGTCGGCCTTAACCTGAAAAAAATAACCCCTTCATGAGGGGCAGATGTGAAAACGTATTACCGTTGTTTCGGGGCAGATTGCTCCGGCTCGGGCGAAATCCGGCTGGGGCGGTTGAACCCATCGCGATATCGGTTTCGAAGTTGCTGAATGGTATTTATAAGATCGTAATCTTCCGACTTGAGTAGGAAATCATCATCCAGATCACAAAACTCATAAAATCGGTCAATCTCGTCAGCTTTCAAATTCGTCGATTGCTCAACCAGCAGCCGGAACCGTTCCTGCGCAAGTGCATGCCGCCGGTCCTGCTGAATAATGTAATAGGCTTTCCGGTCTGATTTAGGGCGCTTGCCAAACATTTCGTAGAGTAACGTAACACCAGCTCCATCGGCTAATCGGTCGAACGCCTGATCGCCCGTTACTTTTTTCGACGCCACCGGCTCGTCAAGAAGCTGCTGAATTTCCCGCTTTACTTCTTCGTACCGTTTCCCGGTTACAGTCACTTCATCCAGATCAACAACGCGATAGGGCATCGGCGGTAACGAACGCGCTACGATGGTTGGGTTATCCGAACCGTCATAACGGATGCCTGTGCGCGCGTAAAGCTGACTGGTCACAATCAGTGAATCGCCGGGCAAAAGCGTCATAAAAAAGCGGCCAGTAGTGTTCGTACGGGCTCGCTGACGAGTACGTTGGTTAACAATCGTTACTTTGTCAACAGCTTGTTTGGTCGTTTGGTCGATCACAGTACCAACCATATACTTCCCCTGCGCCCACGCGCTGTTCGCTCCCCCCAGCAAACTGGTGAGAAAAAGAACGAAGAGGAGTTTATAGCACGTCGTAAGCAAACGTAGTGTGAGTTTATTTTATAACTACTATTAAATAAACCTGGTTGGGCAACCGTGTTTTACAAAAATACGGTTTATGTGAATCAAAACCTGTTAAAAAACCTTAACCAGTTTTCGAAGTCGTTCGAGTGTCATATCCGTGAAATCGACAGCAACATCATCCACGAACGCCCGCAGTTCATCTGGTGACTGCGTAGTTGCCATACCAACCACCAAAGCGCCAGAAGCTTTTGCCGCCTGAATACCCGTCATAGAATCTTCAAAAATGACGCTCTCAGATGGGTCAACACCGAGCAGAGCCATGGCTTTCTCATAAATTTCAGGGTCAGGCTTGGGGTGACTTACCATGCTTTCGTTCAACAATACGTCGAAATACGAACGTAGTCCCAACGTATCAATCACAAAATCAAGGTTTTCGACAGGGGCCGACGTAGCGACGGCAGTACGTATACCAGCTGCTTTTAATGATTTTAAAAATTCAGGCAAACCCGCTACGGGTGTTACGTGTGGTGCATAAATTTCCCGAAAAAGCTGCTCTTTTTCATGACCAAGACGAGCCACTACGTCGGGGACGAGCGTCTGTCCGGTGAATAAGTGCGCGATGATATCGTTATTGTGTTTGCCCGATACGTATTGTACAAAATCGCTGTCGTCGAGCGTCTTGCCGTTACGTTGGTAATAGTCGCGCCAGGCGGTCCGGTGGTGCGGATTGGTATCAACAATCACCCCGTCCATGTCAAAAATAACTGCTTTCATCTATGTAGTTTACTGTGAATAATGGATTGATCTATAATATAACTGCCTATTTTATAGTGACATTGCTGACGCTAGAGGCTTCGACAGGCTCAGCCTGACAAACCAGCTTGAGTTAGCAATTTTAATTACACTGTCAGGCTGAGCCTGTCGAAGCCTCTAGCGTCAGCAATACTGGTAATTAATCCATTATTCAGGTTAGTTTACTGTGCCAAGTTTCAGGTTGGCTGACGCAGAGTTGCTTTCGCGTCAGCCAACCTGAAACTTGGCACAACATTCGTTATTTCATTTTCACAATCGTAACCCCCGCACCTCCTCGGTCGGCGTGTTCGTCTTCCATACGAGCCACCTGTTTGTAGCCGCGTAAGTGGTTACGTATCAGCATCCTTAAAATACCATCGCCTTTGCCGTGAACGATACGTACTTCGGGATAACCCAGCACCAGAGCATCATCGACAAATCGGTCGACTTCCCCGAGAGCTTCTTCGCCACGCTTACCCCGAATGTCCAGGTTGAAGCTGAAATTCTGCATTTTCTCGTTGATGTCCATCCCCTGACTGCGAGGGCGGTCGTCGCGGACTTCGGTGGCCTCCCGGAACGTTTTCTTGCTGACTTTTTCAAGCCGGTTCAATTTTATGTTCGATTTGAGGTCACCAATTCGGATTTCGGCATCTTTACCACGTAGCGACAGCACTTCGCCGATGGCGTTTTGCCCCTGAATCCGAACGTAGCTACCTACTCCAATGGCCCCTCCATCTTTCTCAAACTCTTCTTCAACGGGTTTGGTCGGCTCAATAGCAAGGGTTTCAGGAACGAGTTCTTTTTGGGTGAAACGCTCCAATTCCTGACGAACCTGTTTGGTGGTATCGCGTTCGGCTTTGTTCTCTTTTATGGCATGAATCGTACTTTCGATACGTTGGTTGGCTTCCTGCACCAGCGTTTTCGCCTTCTGTTTCGCATCGTTGATGAGCTTCTTCTGCTCGTTGTCCAGGCGAGTTTTCAAAGCGGTATATTCGGCGAGCTGCTGGGCCAGCTTACGTTGATTGATGCTTATCTCCAGATTTTTCTCCGAGAAAACACGCTTCTCAATATCAAGTTCTTTCAGAAGTTTCTCGAAATTAACCTGCTGATTACCAAGCTTCTCTTTGGCTCTGTCAATAACGCCTTTGGGTAGCCCGATTTTCTGGGCAATCTCAAACGCAAAAGACGAACCCGGTCGCCCGATTTCTAACTGATAAAGCGGCTCCAGATGCTCACCATCGAAACGCATGGCTCCATTCACAAGCCCCGACGTTTTATCAGCCATGATTTTCAGATTCGTATAGTGCGTATTGACCACGCCATAAGCGCCCGATTTGTTCAGGTCTTCCAGAATCGCTTCGGCAATCGCGCCACCCAGACCGGGCTCCGTTCCCGTTCCGAATTCGTCGATGAGAAAGAGTGTTCGTTTATTGGCACCAATCAGAAACTGCTTCATGGCCGTCAGGTGCGAAGAATACGTACTGAGGTCATTTTCAAGAGATTGTTCGTCTCCAATGTCGATAAACAAATTCTGGAAAACGCCCATTTCAGCATAATCGTCCATCGGGACCAGCAAGCCACATTGTAGCATATATTGCAGCAGGCCAATTGTTTTCAAAGCTACCGATTTACCACCTGCGTTTGGCCCTGAAATAACCAGTATACGGGCTTTCTCATCCAGCCGTACACTGAGCGGTACTACGAGTTTGTTTTGTTTGGCGAACGAAAGAAATAGCAGCGGGTGCCGCGCGTTGGTCCAGTTGACAAACGGCCGGTCATGCAGTTTAGGCATAATGGCCTCCAACTGAACGGCAAAACGCGCTTTTGCCCGTATGAAGTCGATCTGAGCCAGAAAGTTGACGGCCTTTTTCAGATCTTCCAAATGCGGGCGAATCTGGTCGGTGAGAGCCAGCAGGATTCGGTAAATTTCGCGCCGTTCTTCGTATTCCAACTCCCGAATTTCGTTGTTGGCGTCGAATACTTCGGCGGGTTCCAGAAACACCGTTTGCCCTGTCTGCGACTCATCGTGAACAAAGCCTTTTATTTTACGCTTATGTTCGGCCGCAATAGGTATCACCAAACGGCCACCACGTACCGTCAGCGATAAATCGTCGGGAATCCAGCCGTTTTGCCGAGCCTGTCGAAGGATACTATCGAGTCGTTTCCGAAGGTTGGCTTGTTCGCTGATGATCCGTCGGCGAATACTGGCTAGTTCAGGTGAGGCAGAATCTCTAACATTGCCCCGATCATCAATGACACGTTCGAGCGCGTCGGTCAACTTTTTGTCAACAGCCACCGGACCTGCCAATTCACGTAGAAACGGAAATGTTACGTCCTCATCGCCCGAGCGGCCATCTTTTTGGCGCGAGAGGAAACGGAGACATTCCTGAATGGTACGTAACGCCAGTTTCAAGTCGAAAAATTCGGTTTCGGTCAACGCCAATCCCTCCACCCGTATACGAGTCAGGTGCGGGCGAACATCGATGTAATTACTGTTGGGAAAATCGGGCTCGTACTGAACAATCTGTTTAAATTCAGTGGTTTGCCGAAGAAGTTTGTCGATAAGTGTTACGTTGTCCGTGAACCGGATTTTCTCTACGTAGTCCTGACCTAGCGGACTTACGCAGGCTTCCTTGAGTCGCTCTCGGATTGTATCGAAACCTAATTTATTTTCTAAGGTATTTGGGTAAAGCATTCGATTAAATTGCTCCTTTGACTAATTGGCGTTACATCGCCCAAAGGCACTACTAACGTAACAGCGTGCAGGGGCGCAGGGTTCGTTATAGCAACGTAATGAGGCTGTAACGTAGCATTCATTCCTTCGAGAAATCGTATACGTTACCGAAGATGCTCGATACGTTCCAGCATTTCGAGGCAGGCCCGACTGTTATGGTAGGGGCATTTCCACATACTGATTTTATCTTTTCCGAGTATTTTGTGGTCTTCGGTTACGCCGGAGTACCATTCGCCGTTTTTGAGATCGAGGAGGTATTTTTTGATGAACTCCCAACTCTGCATCGACTTGTCCAGGAACTGTTTTTCGTGCGTAAGCTGATACGCATTCATGAATCCGACCATCGCTTCGGCCATTACCCACCACGAACGTTCGCGATTGAGGTGACCATTACGTTCTAATTCATAATTCATTCCATTATCCGACGCATCAATTCCCGTAGTGGCTGCCCGCGCCATTTTTATCGCTACGTCACGTACTGTTTTCTGCAACGACTTATCGCCCGGATTTTTTGCCGCCAGTGCATCGGCTGCTTCGGGCAAAAGCCAGGAAGCCTCGATGTCGTGGCCGTACGAAATGGCGGTTCGGCGGATATTCCAGTCGTTATCCAGAAACATATTCATGCGATACGTTTTGAGATCAACGATGTGCTTCAGGAACATATCGAGCATACCGCGTATCTGTTCGGCCACCGATTTATCTGGCCAGACGCGGTACAGACTCGTGAAAGCTTCCAGAATGTGCAGGTGCGTGTTCATGGTCTTGCTTTCCTGATTATCATACTTGCTGATAATGTAGTCTGTAGCCGGTGACCAATCGCGGGCGAGTGCTTCTACGTATCCCCCTTTTTTAGGATCAAAGGCGTGCTTCACCATGTTCTGGAATTGCTCTTTGGCTAGTGCAAGAGCAGGAGCAGAGTGGGTAGCGAGCGCGTATTCGCTCAAGCCATAGAGCGCAAACGCCTGTCCATAGAGGTGTTTAAGAGGATATTTCGGCTGTCCGGTTGCATCGACTGACCAATAGACACCCCCGTATAGAGGATCAATAAAATATTTACGAATGTATTGAAACACCTGGTCGGCGGTGGGTCGATATTCTTCGTGATGGGTATGTCGGAGAGCAGCCGAAAACGTCCATAAAATACGGGCGTTCAATACGATACCTTTATCGGCTTTATTGTCAGGCTGGTTCTGATAATCGACCCGGCCGTAAAAACCGCCATGTTCTTTATCGGGAGCGTAGCGTTGCCAGTAGGCCAGAATGTCTTTGTGTTCCTGCCGGAGTTCGGCCTGAAATTGGGCGAGATCCATACAAAATGACTAATGGATAATGTACAATAGATAATGAAGCACAAGCGGGCAAAACATTACTCATTATCCATTAGTCATTACATATTTGTTCTATCTACTTCCGTTCCGGCTATTGCTGTGTCCGGAATGTCCATGACCACCGCGCTCATCCTCAAGCTGGTGTTTGGTTTTATCAGAACTCTGGTGATCGTCCTCAGGACCTTGTTTGGTCTTGTTTGCGTTTGTCATGGTACGTTCGCCATTTGGGCGTTGGCCACCTGTATCGTTTGCCTGTTGATTTCGGCTCCGTTCACGGCCGGGTTGCAAATCGTTGGAACCTGGCTGGTTTGTGGTTTTGTGATTAGACATAACGTTGTTTGGTTGTTAAGTATACTAATAACCGACGTAGTAGTTGATTGTTCATAAATGAAAAAGCCAGCTTCAAGTAGTGAAGCTGGCTTTTCGGCTATACTAAAACTCGATTAATACCCAGGATTCTGCTTAAGAACATCCTTACCCTGATAATCAATTTGCGTCTGTGGGATTGGCTGATATTCGTCTTTACCAGCCGTAAACTTACCTCCAGAATACGCTGTTGGGAGCAATTTGCTTTCGTATGCAAGGAAGGCATTCAGTACAGGTTCTGCTACACCCCAACGAACAAGGTCGTAGAAACGGTGACCCTCGCCCGACAATTCCAGTTTGCGTTCAAACCGAATGGCATTCTGAGCGGCTGTTTTGTCAGCAAACGATGCATAGTTGCTAATTACATAATTGGCTGCAGCTTTGCCGCCCTGCTGAACGAAACCAGCTGGATTAGCAGCCCGCGTACGAATCATGTTTACATATTTAAGCGCGTTAGCCAGGGTACCTACTTCGGCTTCAGCTTCAGCCGCCATCAGTAATACATCAGCGAAACGGATAATGTTGTAGTTGATAGCTGAATAACCATCCGTCCAGGAGCTACCATCGGTCAGGACTTTATCCTGTGCCTTATAGAACACAAATTTCTTTGGTGAATAAGGGCCTGCAAAACTCTGGTCACGAATCCAGTCAAGACCTGGGTGTGGCTGCCAATCTAGGTACTGAATACCCCGACGACCGACTGACCAGTCCAGACGAGGATCTACCGGGCCAGTGTCCAGCGTAAAGGCAGCACTTGATGCAATACCCTGGTCATTTTTCAACGCATTAGCAGCAGAGTTATAAGAACCATCCACCAGGGGTAAGCCATTGGCATTTACCCGGAACGAGTTGGCCAGATCAAAACTAGGCGCAAAGAATCCGCAGCAACCTGCTGGTCCATTCGAACCCGTGTTATAAGGGAAGTTCAGAACTAATTCGGGGTTAGCGTTATCTGAACTTCCTGCGTTGGCAGCGGCCTGAATCGCAAAGACAGATTCCGAACCGTTATCTTTAGCTGCATTGAAGTTATCCGAATAGCTAGCCAGCAGCGCATATTTTAGTCCGTTGCTTGTTACACCATTTGGAATGATCTGGTCATATAACGCTTTTGCCTCGGCGAATTTCTTCTCATACATGTACACTTTAGCCAGATACGCTGCGGCAGCCCACTTGTTAGCACGACCAACTGCTCCTTGCGTCTCTGGTAGACTGGTTTGAGCAAACTTGAAGTCGTCTTCGATTTTTGGCCATATATCCGTAGCATTTGTTACCTTTTCAATGCCTGCTCCATAATCGACGGTTTCGTCAATGAATGGAACCATGTTGAAATTGCGCTTTAATTCAAAATAGTAATGACCGCGTAGGAAGCGGGCTTCTGCCTGAAGTTGTGTTTTAGCAGCAGCCGTTACGTCGGCGCCCGCCCCTCCAAGCGCACGTAGCACGGAGTTGCAACGTGCAATGCCTTCATACATGGCATTCCACTTCGCATTCACCTCACCGCTTGATGGCAGCAATTGATACGTTTCGTAAGGCGTCAGCGCGTTAAAGTCACCGGAGTTTGATCCTTTGTTCGCTTCACCACCCGAAACACTACCCCGAACCCAGTTAAAAGAACTTGCCGACTGCGAAAAACCACGAGCGTTTAACTGGGAATAAGCGCCAATCAACAGCCCGTCAAGCCCGGCTTTTGAAGTAAGCTGTGCACTGGATAACTGGCCTGTGGCCGGTACCTCCAGAAATTTATCTTTACAGGCAAACGTAATCATGACCATCATAGCCGTGACCATTGTGCCCTTTATAATCAGTTTTTTCATAGTGCTTTAAGCCTAGAAAATGAATGAATATTAATTTTTATGGACCGGACGCCTTGTTTTATAAACGGGCGTCCGGTTTACAATGATTTTAGAAACCGAAGCTTAAGCCAACGTTATAGCCACGCTGTACGGGATAGTTACCAACATCAATACCGAAGTTGGTATCAGCCGAACCGCCTACGCCTGGATCTAAGCCCGTGTATTTCGTAATTGTGAAAAGATTTGTTCCCGAAACCGATAAACGTAAACGGCTCAAATTGACCTTGTTTAATAAGGTAGCTGGGAGCGTATAGCCTAATGTCAGGTACTGCATACGACCGTATGAACCATTTTCTACGTAGTACGAGTTCGGCTGTGTATTGGTGCTGAAGTTAGACGCACTTTCAAAAATGGGTACAGTTGTGTTCGTATGCGTTGGCAACCAAGAATCTTTCACCCGAGCCCCCATAGCAGCACCCGTGAACGACGGATAGAAATCTGTAAACCAGCGCTGGTTGTTAAAGATACTGTTGCCCAGGGATGCATACAATTGTGCATTCAGGTCAAAACCTTTATACTTCAATGTCAAAGTGATACTACCCGTAACTTTCGGAATTGGGCTTCCCAGGTACTGGCGGTCGCTGTCATTGATTCTGCCATTACCATCGGTATCAGCATAGCGGAAACGTCCTGGAGCAGCTCCGTCCTGCGTTGGAGCAGCAGCTACTTCTTCTTTGCTGTTGAACAGCCCAATTACTTTGTAACCATAGAAAGAGGATAGATCGTGACCTGGCTCGTTCCGTACTACGTTACCGCTCAGACGCGTACCACCGCCATAGAAATAAGGAACGAGTGGGTCAATGGAGATGATTTTATTGTCTAGGAAGCTAGCAATACCAGTTACTTCATAGCTTAAATCGCTATTGATATTTCCGCGATTGGTGACCAAGATGTCGAGTCCTTGGTTACGCATGCTGGCCAGGTTTTTGAACGGAGCGCCCGAACGTACACCTACTACCCCTGGAAGTGCCAACTGATAAAGCAGATCTTTGGTATCTCTTCTCCAGAAATCAAGAACGACTTCTAACTTGTTGTTGAAAAACGCTCCATCAATACCAATGTTGCTCGTTACGTTAGATTCCCATTTAGCTTCAGCGTTACCAATTTGGCTACGGAAAAAGCCTGCAGCAATGGAGTTATTCGTTCCGCTGATATCATACCCTTGTCCGGCACCACCACTATACAGGTTAAACTGGTTGGTTGCGTTCAGGAAGTTGGAGTTACCCATAATACCATAACCGCCCCGAACTTTTAAGTCTGATACCCAAGGCAGATTCTTCATGAAATCTTCCGATGAAAGACGCCAGGCCGCTGAGACAGCTGGAAAAACCCCATACCGTTGGCTAGGAGCGAATTGCGACGAACCGTCCTGACGAATTACGCCCGTCAGAATGTATTTATCATCGAAGGTATAGCGAACCTGGCCAAATAATGAGTAGAACTTATTACCTAATCCATAGCCGCTATTTACCTGACGAGTAGCTCCGGGAGTTGTCGTGCTAATTGTTACGTAGTTCGGATCAGTAGAGAAGGGATTCTGTCCCGAACCATTGATACTACGCCCAAGCCCTGTGTTGAGGGCTTCGATACCTGCCAGCGCAAAGATGTCATGAACACCAAACTTCTGTTTGTAAGTGGCTGTGTTGGTAAACGTCCAGGATAAACCATAGCCAGAACCTTCGCTGTAGGTATACGTCGTATTATTTTCCGAGTTTTCGTATTGTACCCGGCCGTAACTGTTGAAATAGTTACCGAAATAGTTACCCCCAATGCTGCTGCGTAAGGTCAGCGACGGAAGAACGTCATATTCTAAGTAAGCATTACCAAAACCAATAATGGTGAATGCGTTATCGTTTGCACGTGCCTGACGATCAGCAACTGGGTTGCGCGGGTTATTGAAACCTGGTGCTGCTGTGCCTGCATAACCTCCAAATGAATTATAAACAGGAATGATTGGAGGCATACGGAACGCAGACAGAACCTCGTTTTCGTCAGAAGATGACGACGAGTTGTTATTGGTTGAGTTACCTAATATGCTACCTACGCCACCCAGAATACCTTTAGTAGCTACATAAGCTATTTGGAAATTTTCGCCAAACCGAAGCTTCTTAGTAACGTCAAACTCCGTATTTGCCCGAAGTGTGTAACGAGAGAAGTCATTGTTGACAACAATACCAGCCTGTTGTTGCATACCCAGACTAATGTAAAAGCGACTGGATTCAGTACCTCCCGAGAAGCCAATGTTATGCCGCATCAGTGGGGCAACCCGAGTGATTTCTTTATACCAGTCGGTTCCAGCCTTGTTAGCTGGAATTACGTTGTAAATAGCACCGTTAGCTGGGTTAACGTTATAGTTAGCCTGCTCAGCAGTCAGATTAACAGCCGAAGCTGGTAATCCCGATTTGCTGCCTACCAAGATATAATCAGGTAAAACAGGGGTTGCTCCTTCGCCGTATTGACCACCGGCCAGACCTTTGAAATCATTGGTAGGATAGGTGCCTTGATAGATGTCGTTCTTACGAGCCTGCCAGGTCCAGTCAGCCTGTTCCTGTGGAGTCAAAATCGGTAGGCTTTTCCCTGGGTCGGTGGCACCAAACAGACCGTCGTAGCTAACACTTAACTTTTGAGACCGTCGCTGACCTTTTCTTGTCGTGATAACAATCACACCAGAAGCTGCACGAGCCCCGTAAATCGAGGCAGATGATGCGTCTTTAAGTACCGTAGTAGTTTCAATATCATCAGGAGCCAGATATTGAATATTTTGCGTAGGTACACCGTCGACAACATACAGGGGCTGGTTACCACCAAATGACCCAAAACCCCGAACCCGAATCTGGCTACTGGTACCAGGCTGGCCATTTGTGATAACGGTTACACCAGCAACCCGTCCCTGTAACTGCTGTTCAACGTTCGTTGATGGAACCACCTTGAGTTGTGCTGGTTTCACAGTTGAAACAGCACCAGTAACATCCCGACGGTTCTCTGTCGAATACCCCGTTACAACAACTTCACTTAGGGCTGTAGATTCGGAAGCAAGTTTTGCATCAACAACCGAACGATTGCCAACAGCAACTTCCTGTGTTGTAAAACCGATTCCAGAAATAACTAAAACAGGATCATTTCCACGAACATTAAGTGAATAATCACCATTCGCATCAGTGGCGGTACCCGTTTGAGTACCCTTCAGCACGACGTTGATACCTGGTAGAGGACCATCATCGCTGGTAATTTTACCCGTCACTCGACGGTCTTGGGCAGAAGCGCTCAAGCTCCATAGCAGTATGACTGCACCCATTAAAGCGGTCTGCAGATACCTGTAGAACAATGCTCTCATGAAAATTAGGTTGGTTTTGAAAAATGAGTAAACAGGACAATATTAGGTTAGTTAAATTATATTTCAAAGGGAAATTTTGATAAAAAAATATGCCCTACATTAATAAATGATTAATTATTATTGAAAAAATTATATTTTACATAATGAATAACTTATTGATTTTCAAATTGTTACTCATGTGTTATTTGTTATCAACATTGGAAAAATTACGGATTATACTCCCTCCTTAACCCGTAAATACTACTAATTATAATTATAATTTAATAAGTGAGGATTCGTTTATTTGTGCCATTATGCATACTAATTTCTATTTTCTCAGGCAGTTAGCACCAGTGCTCGAAACGCGCCTGAGCCGTAATTATACTCAGTTAATAGAACCCCAGTCAAGTCTTCGATTCATGGCATGTTTTAGCCAGGATCGAGACGAAGTTGTGTTGATTTTTGCGCAGGCAAAGGGCAAAATCAATTATTATAAGCCATTTTACATTAAGGCCACGTTACGTCCTGACTTTTCTGGATTGGCATTTCCTGAAACAGTAAAACGAGCCCGGCACAACAGCATCGATTTGTTCGAATCAGTTATTGGAGATGAGCGGGAAGGCAGAGTCGTCCTTGGCGTTAGGGTGTTTCAAAATGAGCGGTGTCTGGCCATTTTGCTTGAAGACGATTTCACGATTTTGTTCAAATTCTTCGGAAATCGTCCAAACCTGTTAGCCTTCCAGAATAACGTCGTTATTGACCAGTTTAACCGACAACTTATTACCGACCAAAACCTAAAATTAGATGCTTTCAACCGACCTATCGACCAGTCGTATGACGCCTTTGTGCGGGCTGTTTACGACCACCGGAAATTATTTCCAACCTTTGGTCGAATCGTAAACGACTGGCTTGCAAATCATGGAGTTGGAAACAAAGAATACAGCGATGAGAAGCAATGGTTGATTATTCAGGACGTAGTAAACCAACTTGAACATCCAACTTACTTCCTGACGGTTATCGATTATAGACCTACGTTGAGTCTGCTACCTGTTGGTGATATAAGGCAGATATTCACTGATCCGATTGAGGCCGCCAATCATTTTTATAGTGCCTATAATCGCTTAACTACGTTTGATCAAGAAAAGGCACAGTTGATACGTTTACTGGAGAAGCGCCGAAAAAGGGCCGAAGCGCGCATAGAAGCCAATCTGCAACGATTGACGCAACGCGAATTGGAGGTAAGCCATGAAGAAATGGGGCATATTTTGATGGCTAATCTACATGAGGTTCCTACGGTGCCTGGAGCTATGTCTCCTGAACGGTTAACCCTATACGATTTTTATCGAGATCAGCCAATAACGCTTAAGCTTAAGCCTGACCTCAGCCCGCAGAGGAACGCCGAAAATTTTTACCGAAAAGCAAAAAACGAAAAGCTTGAAGAGCAACATCTGATCGAACAAATGACTACCCGTGAGGAGGAACTATTAAAAATTGACACTAAAAAAGCCGATTTAGAAGCCATAACGACCCTAAAAGACCTACGTCGTTACGTTAAGCAGCACCAGTTATTAACCGAAGACGTAACAGGCCGAGCCGATGAATCGACACCACTTTTTAAGGAAGTAGTCATTGATACGTTTCGCATTTTGATTGGCCGAAACGCCAAAAATAATGATCTGCTAACGCAGAAATACGCCTATAAAGAAGACCTCTGGCTACATGCCCGCGACGTAGCAGGATCGCATGTAATCGTGAAATATCAGGCTGGAAAAACGTTCCCGAAAAACGTAATCGAGCGGGCCGCCGAACTGGCTGCCTGGTATTCCAAACGCCGGACCGATAGCTTATGCCCTGTGACTATAACACCCAGAAAATTCGTTCGTAAGCCCAAAGGACTGGCCGAAGGGCAGGTTATAGTCGATAAGGAAGACGTAATACTGGTCGTTCCGAAAGGCGACAATAAGTGAGAAAGTGGTTCGTGTTACGAGGAGGAATTAGCTACTTTTTCAGGCTATGCAAAGCCGCTAACGCACCAGAACTACCCGGCTTTCTAGCCCATCGGGAGTTTCAACTGTAAGTGTATAACGACCTCCCGACAAACCACGAAGATTTAGTATTCGGTGATACGTTCCCGGAGTTAATGTAGCTGGCGTTTCACTTCGAATTTTCTGGCCGAGCAATGACGTAAGCGAAAACGTAACGATACCCGTCGTGTAGGTTTTAAAGTCAATTTCCAGCTCTTCAGTAGTCGGATTTGGATAAACCTGTAAACTAATTGTTACAGGTTCGTTGATGGCTGTGACAATCGTTGAGGATTCAGCGGTCTTTATAATCCAGTTGTTAGGGTCAATTACTACGTTCGTAACTGCTCCCCGGCTGGGTACTGTAAATGTTTGATCGAGCTGGTCGTTGAAAACGGTTACGATTGTGTCGCCTGCTGCCGACTGTATGCGCAATTGAACTGGCATAGTAAACGACGATGGATTGCTGGAAACCGTGTTACGTTGGACTAATCTCACTTTTACCGACGTAGCAGAACTGCCCGGTGAAACCGTGGCACGATACGTTGGGTAGCCTTCGCCATAAATCCACTGCTTAAAGAAATACGTGAGGTCTTTGCCCGAAACCTGCTGTGCCACAGCTTGAAAATCTTCAGTAGTCGCACTTTTGTACGCGACCAACGGCGATGCTACGTAAGCACGTAACGACCGAAAGAAAGTACTGTCGCCTAAAACGCCACGTAACATGTGTACTACTGAACCACCTTTGGCGTACGTACGGTTACCGTTGAAAATATTGGCAAAGTTTGAAATATCCTGTACGTAAACGCTGCCCACGGAATTCTTGGCACGGGTCATGAAATTAGTCATTGTAGTCTTATAACCAGCCTGACCTCCCACTGACTCGGCATACACCGCTTCACCGTACGAAGCAAAACCTTCGTTCAGCCAGATATTTTGCCAGTCACGGCAGGTGATTTTGTCGCCAAACCATTGATGGGCCAGTTCATGCGCAATCACGGTCGGGTTAAAGGCGCCTGCTTCCATCGAACTCACAGTCTGGTGTTCCATACCGCCCGTTCCCTGACCGATCTGAGCATGACCGTACTTTTCACGTAGAAATGGATATGGGCCAAAACGCTCCGAAAAAAGTCGCATCATGATAGGCGTCAAATCGAGGTTGGCGCGTACCTGCGGCAGGATTTCGGGGTAAACGTAGTGCGTAATCGGAAGCGTCTGATTGCCGTAGGTGAAGGGCGTATCATAACGGTTGTAGTTGCTGATAGCCACCGAAATCAGGTATTGCGCAATCGGATAGCTGTTCTTCCATAAATACGTTCGGGTACCATCAGAATTGGTAGTTGTGCTGACCAACGTACCATTCGAAACCGACACAAACTGCGCGGGCGCTGTGATACGTACACTCGAGGAATCGGCTTTGTCGCCGGGGGTATCTTTGCACGGAAACCAGTCGGGCGCGCCATATGGCTCACTCAAACTCCAGATCACCGGGTCGGTCGTGTTCTCGTGACGGCTGAAACGAAAACTACCCAAATCCCGAAAATTGGGAACACCCTGATAAAAAACTGTCAACGTCAGCGCCTGTCCATTGTTGAGGGGTTGCGTTGGAGTAATGGTCAGCTTATTCTGTACGTGCTGGAAAGTTAGTTTCTGCTTGCCAACCTTTACCGAATCAACCTGAAGTCCTAAACCGCTTGTCGCCGTAGTCGAAGTGAGATCAAGAAAAAAACTACGTACTGAATTGGCCGTGCTTTTTAACGTAACAGTTGCTACTGCTCGCAAACTGGCGGGTGTATGCGTCAGGCGGAGGTCGAGACCGTAATAGGTTACGTCGACAGTGGCATCGCCCGGATATGCTTCCCGCGCTTTTGGGTTAGCCGTAAGGCGTCCAAAATAACTAACCTTACCCGCCTGACAGTAATCACAGCCATCCGACAGAAACTGTGCAGATGCGAAATAGGGAAGCAGTAGTAGTACGTATAGGTAACGCATATACGAAGGACGAGCTATGAATAAATATAGACGATGAACACCGTTAAGCGTAACAACAATCATCTATTCTGAACGCTCGAACCAAGGAAAAGTTATTGTCCTGATGGCAATTCCTTTGTTTTACCTGGTTTCCTATCGGCCTGTGCTTTCAAGGCTTCCAACTGACGCTGTTCGGCTTCGGGCAGTTGAAGATGCCAGCCCATCGACCCCGCCAACTGATACATCATGTATTGAATCTGGTTGTTGGCAATTTTGGGTAAATCGCTTTGCATGGCCCGCTCATTCATGACCTGTTTGGCCTCGTCCAGAATCTGCGTATAATCGTCCCCACTGAAGTGATTAAGGATACCTGCCTGAATGTCGTAGAATTTGTAATCGGTATCAATCGACAGGATTTCAGGTTCCGGAAACGATTCGATCACTAGCTTCTTTTCGCCCTCCACAGGCGTCCGAAACCTCACTTTTGCAAAATCGAAACCAACCAACACTTTCGACTTCGCAATGACCATCGCTTTTTTGGGATCGTTCAATACGTATAAAATCTTCTTCTGGTCCTGATAATTATAGATTTCCGAGAAATAGCCTTCGGCCATTACCACTTTGAACACCTTTTCGATACGTTCCAGCAGAAGCGTCGATTCGTATCTCGCGTCCGCTACGTCCCCCGTTCGCTTACGTAGCACATTGGCGAACGCAATGCCTCCACCAGCTCCAACCAGCAATAAAAGGAGTATTACAAAAAAATCCATTGGATCGCGTGTATACTAAGTAAGTTAGACGGACTTCGGGCGGAAAAGTAAGCAGAATTTAGCCATTTTTTACGCAACGAAATCCCGTATGCGAAAGACCCGTATCGGGACTGGATTTCATACGAGCGGAGTTTCGGTAGCTGCTGCAATACGAATCGTTACAGAGGAAAGACCCGCCCCGCTGTACGCGCTTAGGTACGGTTGGCTCTTCGGGGTCGAAGCTTTGGTTGGGCCCTTTCGGATTTCGAGTAGTGCCGTTTTGACTGATTTGCTGGTAATAATCGGCTCGATAGAAATCGCTGCACCATTCCCATACGTTTCCGGCCATGTCATACAGGCCATAACCGTTGGGTGGAAACGATTTCACCGGGGCTGAAGTAGAGTAACCATCCCGTTTTGTATTCAGATTCGGGAAACGTCCCTGCCACGTATTGGCTTTGGTTTTTCCAGCGTCAACGGCTTCGTTTCCCCAGGAATAAATGGCGTTTGACAAGCCACCGCGCGCGGCCCATTCCCACTCTGCCTCGGTAGGTAGGCGCTTCCCTGCCCATTGGGCATAAGCAATGGCATCGTCCCAGGAAACCTGCACTACCGGATAGTTATCTTTTCCTTTAATAGAACTACCTGGTCCTTCTGGATGCTGCCAGTCGGCTCCGGGAACCCAGCGCCACCACTGGCTGTAATCGTCTGTTGAAACCGAATGATCTGGGGCTGTAAAGACCAGGGAACTGGCCACCAATACGTTGTCGGGCGGTTTTGGTGTTCCCGGCGGAAGCTGCTTCTGCATCTCGGCCCAGTCGGGTTTGCGCTCGGCGGTCGTTACGTAGCCAGTAGCTTTTACAAAGGCACGGAACTGAGCGTTGGTCACTTCAGTAGCATCCATCCAGAACGGCTCGACTGTTACGTTATGCTTCGGAAATTCGTCTGGCCGGGCCTGATCATTATCAGCACCCATTTGAAAACTTCCGCCCGGAATACGTAGCATTCCCGTTCGATCATCGCTACCAGCCGCTAACGTAGCAGATGGCCCTTGGTTCACAGCAAAACGGCTGGGCGGTTTGGTATGGCAAAAAGGAGCTTTTGCAGAATCAGTGGCACTGGCGGTTTTTGTGGTATCATCAGATTTAGATTGGGTACAACTTTGCAGCAAACCGATAAATAGTCCCAGACAACCGCCTAATGCTACGTTGTAAATGTACTTTTTACGAAAAGTTATTTGTGCCGCAAAAGCCATCATACCCAACTATAAATTATCCATTGTAGACGTATTGTTCTTATGTTTTCTAGCTGAGGTACGAAGCATCTTAACTTATCCTGGATAACTAGTTAGGACTTTTTAAGATGCTTCGTACCTCAACATGACAAAAACGCTGAACATTTTCTATTTCGCGTAGGCAACTGAACGCATTTCCCGAATAACAGTCACTTTGATCTGGCCGGGGTATTGCATCTCTTTCTCAATTTTCTGGGAAATTTCGTACGACAATCCGCCGGCACGTTCATCTGAAACGTGGTCGGCATCGACCATGATACGTAGTTCACGACCAGCCTGAATAGCGTAGCATTTGGTAACACCGGGGAAACTGCCTGCCAGTTCCTCCAGTTCTTTCAGACGTTTGATGTACGATTCCATCATCTCGCGACGCGCACCCGGCCGTGAACCTGACACGGCGTCGCACACCTGAACGATGGGCGAAATCATACTCGTCATCTCAATTTCGTCGTGGTGGGCGCCGATGGCGTTGATGACTTCAGGATTTTCCTTGTACTTTTTCGCTAATTCCATGCCTAGAATAGCGTGTGGAAGTTCGGCTTCTTCGGGCCAGACTTTGCCAATGTCGTGGAGCAAACCGGCTCGTTTAGCCAGTTTTGCATTTAGACCTAACTCGGCAGCCATCGTTGCGCAGAGTTTAGCGACTTCGCGTGAGTGTTGCAGCAAATTTTGGCCGTAACTTGACCGGAAACGCATCCGTCCAACCATTTTGATAAGTTCAGGATGCAGCCCGTGAATACCGAGGTCGATGACGGTACGTTCGCCAATCTCTACAATCTCGTCTTCAATATTTTTGCGGGTTTTAGCTACGATTTCTTCAATACGCGCCGGGTGAATACGTCCATCCTGCACAAGCCGGTGTAATGACAGCCGGGCGATTTCCCTACGTACCGGATCGAAACCGGAAATGATGATGGCTTCGGGCGTATCGTCGACGATAATTTCGACGCCAGTAGCAGCTTCCAGTGCGCGGATGTTACGTCCCTCACGACCAATAACTTTACCCTTTACGTCGTCGGATTCGATGTTGAACACTGACACGCAGTTCTCAATGGCGTGTTCGGTTGCGGTACGTTGAATGGTTTCAATAACCACCTTTTTGGCTTCTTTGGTGGCCGTCAGTTTGGCTTCTTCAACAATATTTTTGATATAAGAACTGGCGCGGGATTCGGCTTCGGCCTTCAAATTTTCAATTAATTGCTCGCGCGCTTGTTCGGCTGATAAACCGGCGATTTTTTCGAGTTGGGCGAGCTGGTCGGCCAACATACGATCCGCTTCCTGCTGACGGCGGTCAACGTCTTCACGTCGCTTATTAAGGGACTCTATCTGTTGGGAGAGGTTATTTTTTTGCTGACCGATTTCGTTACGTTGTTGATTCAGTTCGTTCTCGCGGTTACGTTGCTGGTCGGCTTGCTGGTTAAGTTGTTGCTCGCGCTGTTTGAGTTTACTTTCGTTTTGTAGGAGTAGCGTACGTTTCTGGTTGGTCGATTCTTCGAATTCAGTTTTTAGCTTTAAGTACTTCTCTTTGGCTTCGAGTATTCTGTCTTTTTTTATCGTTTCGGCCTGTAATTCCGCGTTTTTTAGAATAGTACTTGCTTTTTCTTCGGCTTCTTTTTCCTGTTTGGCGAAGGTTCCTGCCATCATCTGGCGCCCCACCACTATACCTATACCTCCCCCAACGAGGGCGGCAAGAATTGTTAATAAAATGTCCATCGGACTATATCGTTAGAGGTGAACAAATAAACCATCAACCTGTCGCGATATGAGTGCCCTGAACCCCAACTCATACGGGGTACTAATTTACTACGTTGAAATGGCCGGCGTAACGGCCTCATCTAACTGAGTTATTTTGTCAAACACCATTTGTTGTAATCGTTGCATCTGTTTTTCTCCTCTGAGCTTATTGACTAAGCAGTCGAAGGCAATCATTGCCAGGGCTTCCTGTGTTTCCTTGAAGCCCATTTTCCGATATTTATTCAGATCCTCCTGAATCAGCTTGGCGGCTTGACGTACCACAGCCTCTGCTTCCGGTTCTACAAACAGGTTGTAAGACCGGTCGGCTATCTGTACGCGAATTGGCAGTTCTTCCATCGCTGCAGTCGGCCCAAATGGGATTGAACCCCAGGAGCCAATTTGGTTTTATGACAAACTACTCAAGTGAGCTATACACCGTTCCAGTTCCCGGATATATTCGTCGAGTTGTTGTTTTAATCGAGCATTCGTATCAGTATTAGACAAGTTGTCTTTTACAATTATACTACTATCTTTTGACTTTGGTGTATTTTTTTCTGAAACAGCAGGTTTTTTCTGTAATTCCCGAACCAGCTGCTGTTGGGCACGAAGATCCTTATTGAGCGATTTATTTTCGTCTTCAAGCTGCTTAATCTGCCACTTGGCATCTGCATACAAATTCTTGAGCCGCTCGAGCTTGTGCTCAAAACGCTCAACCAGCGCAATAATTTGATGTTCGCTTACCACGGGTGTACTGAGTGAATAGGTGAAAGAGCGAAAGAGCGAATGAGTGAAACCGGGCCGCCGGAGCGGAGCGAAAAAGCTTACGACAGCCTTTCGCTCTTTCACTCTTTCATTCTTTCACTCATTTATTTCCTGATAACAGCGCCTAATTCTTTCTCGAAAGCTGCCATAAGTCGCTGCATTGTTTTATCTATAGTCGTGTCAGTTAAAGTTTGACTTGAATCCTGGAGCATGAAGCTTACTGAATACGATTTTTTTTCAGCTCCCAGATTTTCACCTTCGTAGACGTCAAATACGTTGATGAAACGTAGCAACTTCCGTTCGGTTTGGCGGGCGAGTTTGCTGATTTGCTCAAACGTAACGGTCTTGTCGATCACCAGCGACAAATCGCGACGAACTTCGGGGAAGCGCGAAACTTCCTCGTAACGCGCTTTCTCAGAACGTGTCAGTTTCAGCAATGCCTGCCAATCGAAATCAGCGTAATAAACGGGCTGTTTCAGATCGACCAATTTCGTCAACTTTGGATGAACCAATCCCAGGCTGACGATGGGTTTCTTGTTCACTACGTAGGTGAGGCCGTACTGAAACAACGTAGCATCGGCAGGTTGCGTCTCGACGGACTTGATGCGAAACAGATTCAGTACGCGCTGCACTGCCGTGGCTAGGTCATGATACGCGACGGGCCGGCCTTTCTGAAGCCAGCTTTCTGACTCCTGGTTGCCCATAATGGCCAGGCTAAGGCGCATCTGCTCGACGTATTTTTTGCTGCCGTCCTCGGTTGTTGCCTGATGATAGACTTTGCCGAACTCGAACAGTTTCAAATCTTTCTGCCGGCGGTTCAAGTTGTAGACCAGCGTTTCGAGGGTTGAAAAGAGTAGTGTCTGGCGCATGACCGATAATTCATCACTGAGTGGATTCAGCAACGTAACATCGGTACCCGGTAGCGACGACCGAATAGCGTTGTGATACGTAGGACGAGTCAGCGATAACGTAAGCGTTTCGTAAAAACCATTAGCCGCCATGAGCTGCCCAATCCGGCCCTGCCATTGATCAGGGTCAGTTTTCGGGAACTCCGACAACGTATCAGCCGATAGATTTTTCGAAAGCGGTACGTTATCCAGTCCATAAATCCGCAGAATCTCTTCGATTACGTCAGCTTCCCGCGTTACGTCCACACGATAGGGCGGCACGATGGCGAGAAAACCATCTTCCGTCATCTCGGCTGCTTCAATATCCAGCGCATTTAGAATTCGTAGTATTTCACTACGTTCAATCTGAATACCGATGAGCCGATCGATGTTACGGAAACGTACTGGCACGCGGAATGGCTCGATTGGCGTCGGGTAGAGGTCTGTTACGTCGGAGCTAACCACACCACCTGCTACGTCCTGAATGAGTAAAGCGGCCCGTTTCAGGGCGAAAAGCGGCATATTCGGGTCCGTACCTCGCTCGAACCGGAACGACGAATCCGTTTTCAGGCCGTGATGCTGCGCCGTTTTCCGAACAGAAATAGGGGAGAAGTAAGCTGCTTCCAGAAAAATACGCGTCGTTTGCGCCGATACGCCGGATTGCTGACCGCCGAATACACCGGCAATACACATAGGTTTTTCGGCATCGCAAACCATCAGATCAGTGGCCGTCAGTTTCCGCTCGACCCCATCGAGCGTGACGAACGTAGTACCGGCGGGAAGTGTCTTTACAATAACCTGTTTCCCGGCAATTTTATCGGCATCGTAGGCATGTAACGGCTGACCCAAATCATGACAGACGTAGTTCGTTACGTCCACTACGTTGTTAATGGGGTTCAGGCCAATACTGATCAATCGTTGTTTGAGCCAGTCGGGTGATTCACCTATAGTCAGTCCCGAAATGGTGAGCCCAGTGTAACGTGGGCAGGCTTCCAGGTTGTCGATACGTACCTCTACGGTTAAATTAGTGTTGTCAACCGCAAATGTGTCTATCGACGGCAGGCGTAGCGGACGATTCAAAACGGCTTTTAAGTCGCGGGCAGTACCATAGTGCGAGGCCGCATCGATGCGGTTAGGAGTAAGCCCAATGGCAATTTGATAATCAGCTTCGAGGTTAAAATAGCGGGCGGCTGGCGTACCATTCGGCAGGTCGGTGTCGAGCATCATAATACCGGCGTGCGACGTACCCAGACCGATTTCGTCTTCAGCGCAAATCATACCTTCTGAGGCCGCTCCCCGAATTTTCGCTTTCTTGATTTGAAAAGGTTCGGCCGGTTTTTCGCCAGTTGAACTGGGATGCAACGTAGCGCCTACCAGTGCTACCACTACTTTCTGACCAGCCGCTACGTTAGGAGCGCCACACACGATGGGTAAGGGCTGATCTGCACCCACGTCAACCGTCGTCAGGCTTAATTTATCGGCGTCGGGATGTTTGGTACAGGTGAGCACTTCGCCAATGACGACTCCTTCCAGACCACCTGGTATAGCTTCAACTTTTTCAATTCCTTCAACTTCTAAACCCGTGGAGGTTAGCAATTTGCCTACTTCTTCGGGGGATTCAGACAAGTCAATGTATTCTTGCAACCATTTATAGGAAACTTCCATACGTCAGCAAAACAGAAAATTAAGCAAAGGTAGGGAGGAAAGGGAAGAGGGGACAAAATGGAAGTAGGAAAAATTTAATAATCGGATAATACCGACCTATTCTTTTCGGCTACTCTTTGTAGCGTTCGCCAGCCTTTATGGCTATTGGAAGCGTATTTTCGGCGGGAGGCAGCGGGCAAGAGTACGTATGATTATAGACGCAATAAGGATTATACGCTTTGTTAAAATCCAGAATGGCGTGCGTATCGGTCAGCGTAGCCGGGTCTAGCTCAAGGTAGCGACCACCCCCGTAGGTTTCCTTGTTCGATGTAGCGTCGCGGAAGAGAATCGAATACGTGTTGGCTAATTTAACAATAAGTAATCGGCACGGCTGATCGTTGAGGCTGAAAACGGCATGTGCAAACTTCGTGTATACTTCCTCACTGCCATCGCTCATTTTCACCACTAGCTTTTGGGTTTTATCGGCAAAAGGTTCCAGGCGGGCCGTTACCCGATAAGCTGGATCAGGGCCAAAGTATGTCAAGCCCGTGAATGCCTTTTTGTCAATAATGGGTGACTCGGCATCTGTTCGCAAAAATTTGTCTTTCTCGGCCCGACTAGCCACTACTTGTTGGCGGTACGTTTCCGGGTTTATTGTTTCTTCTGGGCCAACGGCCGATGTCATGTTACCGCTGTCGAAAAAAGTATAATAAATGACCGCTAATGCCACTAAAAAAAGCCCAATCAGAAAAAATTTGTTGCGAATCATATATGCACATTATTTGATGCAAATTAATAACCTTAAAGGCTGGATAGAATGAAATAAGGACACCAAAAATTAAAGTAAAGTTATTAATTCGTCTTATAGAAAGAAGTTTAACCGAAAAACAGAGATTATTCGGATTTTAACGATAATTTTCGTGCCGCTCTGCATAATGGTTTTTAAATCCACCAACTATCTGGATAGTACTAAACTGCTATTGTATAGCTTTTTAACTCCTTTTTAATACCTTTAAGACCTCTTTCTTCTTTAACTAATAATAGGTCCGTTTATGGCCAAACTCTACGAACTAAAAACATTTACGTCCGACAATGGAAATTTGACTGTTTTCGAACGGATGATTCCGGGCACAATTCAACGTGTTTTTTACATTTATAAGGCTGGACATTCGGCTCGGGCCGGTCACCGTCATATCAAAGCCTGGAATGCGCTTATTTGTTTGGGAGGTAGCTGTAGGGTTTATGCGCATGACGGAAATAAAGAAGACGTATTTCATCTGAAAGATCCAAGTCAGTGCCTGGTTTTAGAACCTGAAGACTGGCATGTAATGTATGATTTTTCAGAAGATGCCATTCTGCTTGTTGTTTCGAATGAGCCCTACGATAAAGACGATTATATTCAGGAGCCTTACCCCAATAGCCACTGGGATACTGTTTCGGCACTAGCCGGTTCATGATGATTCCGTTTCTGGATCTGAAACGCATAAACGAACCGCATGAGTCCGCCATACAGGCCGCTACAATGCGGGTCCTGAAATCTGGCTGGTACGTTCTGGGTCGTGAAGTTGATACGTTCGAACAGCAGTTTTTTCACTATTGCCAAACTCGTTTTTGCATTGGCGTTGCCAACGGACTGGAGGCCCTCACGCTGGTGCTGAAGGCCTGGGATTTTCCGGCAGGCAGCGAAGTGCTTGTGGCATCAAATGCCTACATCGCGTCGGTATTAAGCATTACCCAGGCAGGACTTACACCGGTACTAGTGGAACCAGATCCACAAACGTATCTGCTCGACCCAACCCGGCTCGAAGCGACCATATCGGAACGTACCAAAGCCATTCTGCCCGTTCATTTGTACGGTCGTTGCTGTGAAATGGACGCGATCCAGGCGGTGGCGCAGCAATATGGCCTGAAAGTACTTGAAGATGCGGCTCAGGCGCATGGGAGTGTTTATCCGGGCGATGGAACAAATATTCGTTTGGCTGGCAATCTGGGCGATGCTGCTGGCTGGAGTTTCTATCCTACTAAAAACCTGGGTGCGCTAGGCGATGCGGGTGCCATTACGACAAACGACGCTACGTTGGCTGAAAAGCTCAGAGCGTTACGTAATTATGGCTCATCGCAGAAGTATGTGAATGATTATCAAGGATATAATAGTCGTCTGGACGAAATGCAGGCCGCTATTTTGTCGGCGAAGCTGCCGTTGCTGGATGCTGAAAACACGCGACGCCGAACCCTGGCCCGAATGTACTTAACTGGTATTCGCCACCCCGACGTTACGTTGCCCCCTGCTGATCGGATTGATCTGGATGCCTGGCATTTGTTCGTGATACGGCATCCGCAGCGCGATATGTTACGGGCTTACCTACGGGAAAAAGGAATTGGTACGGATGTTCATTACCCGATTCCACCCCATCAGCAGGTGGCTTACACATCGTTGGCGCACCTGTCGATGCCTATTGCCGAACAACTGCACCGCGAGGTTATCAGTCTGCCCCTGAATCCGGTCATAACCGACGATGAAATTTCGTATATTATCGATACTATTAACCAGTTTAATGACTGAAAGAGCGAAAGAATGAAAGCCATCCGGCGGCTCTTTCGCTCTTTCACCCTTTCGCTCTTTCGCCATTATGTATCTCTCCGTCGTCATTCCCGTCTACAACAGTGAACGTACCATCGGTCCGTTGGTGGAGCGGTTGCAGGCGTGTCTGGCAGAAAGGGCGTTTGAGATTGTGCTTGTGAACGATGGGAGCGTGGATGGTTCGGAACGTATCGGCCAGCATTTGGCGAACCAGTATGATAATGTGCAGTTTATTTCACTACGTCGGAATTTTGGCGAATTCAATGCAGTACTGTGTGGACTCAATCATACGCGCGGCCAATACGTAGTGATTATCGATGACGATTTTCAAAATCCACCAGAATCCATTCTGACGCTGGTTTCAACCGCCGAAGCCGGTGGTTACGACGTAGTGTATAGCCGCTACGTTGAGAAACAGCACCATTGGTTTCGCAACCTCGGGAGCTGGCTCGTCAATATGTTGACAACCTATTCGATAGGTAAACCCCGCGATCTGTATCTGTCGAGTTTCAAGCTCATTCATCGGGAAGTTGTCGAGGAAATTATCAAGTATCGAGACCCTTATCCGTATATCGACGGGCTTATTTTTCGCGTAACACGCTACGTTGGTAGTGTCGACGTACCACACGATGCCCGCGCCGAAGGTCGCTCCAGTTATACGTTCCGAAAACTCGTTGGCTTATTCCTGAATGTATTTATTGGATACTCACTCTGGCCAATTCGCGTGTTTACCGTATTGGGTATTACCCTGTTTAGCTTAGGTTTGCTAGTAGGATTGGTATTACTTATTGGCTGGCTCACTCAACAGTTTGTCAATCCGGGTTGGGTTTTGGTGCTCTGGGGTATTGGAACGGGGCTGGGGCTTCAATTTCTTTTTTTAGGTATTCTGGGCGAGTACCTTGGTAAATTATTCATGGCCTACAGCGGTTTGCCGCCGTACGTAGAAAAAGAGCGAAAGAGTGAATGAGTGAAAGAGCGAAAACCTACCGGATGGCTTCGCTCTTTCACTCATTCACTCTTTCGCTCATATTCCTTATGATCGGTCGCTCGGAAGAATACGAGAAAATGTTTAAGCTGGAAGGCCAGCTTTGGTGGTATCGGAATCTGCACGAACGTGTGGTCGAAGCACTGGAAAAGCGCTTTGGCCAACGACGAGATATTGCTATTCTGGATGCTGGTTGTGGGACAGGTGGGATGCTCGATTTTCTGCGCCGGAAGGGATACAAGAACCTGCGCGGTATTGACGGCTCGGCTGACGCGGTGGCGTTCTGTCAGGAGCGAGGTTTTTCGGTGGCGCTTCTCGATATGAATCAACTGCCTTATTTCGAGGTCGATATACAATACGATGCCATCGTTTGCAATGACGTTTTCTGCTACTTCAACGATGCACAGCTTACCAACATTCTGTCGGCAATGGCGCATCTACTACGTACCGACGGCATTTTAATCAGCAATAACAACGCATTCGACCTGTTCTGGGGGGAACATGATCTGGCGGTGAAAAGCACACGCCGATTTACGCTTGCTACGTTCGAACGATTATTGCCTATGGTGGGGCTACGTATCACCTGGTCAACGTACTGGAGTTTCATTTTATCGTTTCTGATCCTACCGATACGTCAATGGCAGCAATTGCAGCTTAAACTCGGCTGGCGCAACGCCGATAATCCCGAATCTGACGTTTATCTCCCTAATTTCCTGGTGAACCAAACGCTGTATCGCATTGCCCGAACCGAACAGAAACTCTTTCGGCGAACCCCTTTCGGCAGTTCATTGTTCCTGATAGTCGAATTAAGTGATGAGTGATGAGTTTGCCGACGCCATAACGACTCATCATTCATCACTCATCACTCATAACTTCTCATGTTTACTGGAATTGTTGAAACGACTGGCCGAGTAACGGCCATCGAATCAGAAGGAACGAACCTGACTTTTCGTATTGAATCAGTGCTCGCTACCGAACTGAAAATAGACCAAAGTATAAGTCACAACGGTGTTTGCCTGACTGTTACAAGCGTGGCCGACGGAAGTTATACGGTAACGGCTGTCGATGAAACGCTCAAAAAAACCAATTTGGGCCAACTCAAAACAGGCGACCGGGTAAATCTCGAACGCTGTATGCCAGCCACCGGTCGCTTCGATGGTCACATTGTGCAGGGACACGTCGATCAGACGGGCGTTTGCACCTACGTAGCAGACATGGACGGAAGCTGGCTCTTCGATTTTCAATACGAACCACTTCCCGGCGACGCCACCGACCAGAACGTAACAGTCGAAAAAGGATCGATTTGTATCAATGGTGTGAGTTTAACCGTTTTTAATGCGCAGCCCAACCAATTTCGGGTCACCATTATTCCATATACCTACGAGCATACTACGTTCTCGGACCTGAAAGTAGGCGATTCGGTGAATCTGGAGTTCGATATTGTTGGGAAGTATATCAAAAAAATGCTGGCAGCCTATCGGTAGGAGACATTGTATTTCTGCTACTTTTGTAAAGAACGGATAAATTAACCCACCTGAATGACAAAAATCAGCACCCGCTCGTTGCCTGACTTGCTGGTTCAGATTGGTATAATTCTGGCCTTAGTGGCTGTCTTATTCCTCGCTTTTTTCTTTGTTTACCTGCCCTTCACCACCAATCACGGTCAGACCATTACGGTGCCCGACGTAACGAACATGAGTTATGACGAGATGACGAACGTACTGGAAGACCGCGACTTACGCTATGAAGTGTCAGACTGTACGTTTGTGGCGGGAAAAGAGCCATTAACCGTGATAACGCAATATCCACGGGCTAACTCGAAAGTAAAAGAGGACCGTAAAATATACATTACGCTCACCAAGCGCGTGGCTCCGATGGTGTCGATGCCCAAACTTGTTGACATGATCGACCGGAGTGCGGCCCTGCTGCTACGTTCATTGGGGCTGGAAGAAGGCGAACGTACCTACGTACCCGATGTTGGTAAAAATAAAGTGTTACGTCAACTTTATAACGGTAAGGAAATAGCCGCCGGAACGCCCGTGCCGAAAGGCGCCAAAATTGATTTGGAAATTGGCGACGGGCTGGGAAATACGATGTTTGAGGTTCCCGACGTTGTAGGTAAGCCGCTCGACGAAGCCAAACTAACCATTCAGGGATCGAGCCTGAAAGTCGGCACGATTATTTCTGTTGATGACCCCGAGAGGGAAGTCGGCACGGTGGTTCGGCAACGGCCCGAAGCCAAGTCCGGTGAACGAATTCGGGTGGGCGAAACAATGGATTTATGGATTGTAGGGCCCGTTGAATCCGACCAGTAAAATTGCTTCCGGCACCAACAGTACATGGAATTAACTTTTCTTCGCCAGTTTAATTTTCCCTTCATTAGCCGATTGTTGTGCGGTTTATGGCTGCTGTTATCTGGCCCCGTCGTTTTCGCACAATCCCCGCTGAGTTTACCTTTTTTTGACGATTTTTCAACGGCAACCGGTCGGCCCGGAATCGATCTGCCCGATCCGGCGCGCTGGCTTCCTGGCAGTGGTGTGTACATCAATAACACAATGGCGATCAATCAGCCGACCGTGAACGTTGCTACGTTCGATGGACTGGCGCAGAATGGACGCCCTTATCAAGTGAACAACCCGCTGGCGCAGGACTATACTGATACCTTAGCTTCACGCCCAATTAATCTGGCAGGTCTGACTGCCAGAGATTCAGTTTATTTAAGTTTCTACTGGCAAATCAGGGGATTGGGCGAATTGCCTGATGCGGGCGACTCCGCGAGCCGTCAGGCTGCCGATTCCTTAACATTACAATTTCTGGATAATACAGGAACCTGGCGAACTGCCTGGGCGAGAGCGGGCGGCACGATCAATAATAATTTTTTGCAGGCTTTCGTACCCATTCGCAGCCCGGCCTTTTTTCACGGAAATTTTGCGTTTCGATTTCGGTCATTTGGGCGGGCGTCGGGACCGTTTGATACGTGGCATATCGATTATATTTACCTGAATCGTGGACGCTCGGTAAACGATCAGTTTGTAAAAGACGTAGCAACTCGCCAACCGCTAACCCCTTTTCTGAAGCGATATACGGCTATGCCCTTATCGCAGTACGTAGCAAATCCCGCTGCCGAAACAGCTGATTCAGTTACGACCGACATCAATAATCTTTTCAATAACTTCAACTTTACCACGTTTCGATTTACCGTTCGGGATGAAGTTTCTGGACGTACCGTTCAGGACGACCCGCAGACAAGCTCAGTGCTGATTGCTGCCCTCAGTTCGCAGCGTAAATCAGCAAAACCCAGACCTGTAACTGATTTAGGCACGGCTACAAGAGCTGCATTACGTTATAAAGTCGACGTATTGACGACCGATGATCAGAACCCTTCGATTCCTGGAGTCAACCTCAGACGTAACGATACCATTTCCTCGGTCGCTGTTTTAGACGATTACTACGCCTATGATGATGGTACGTGGGAATATGCTCAACAAATCAGGCAGCGTGAGCAGATCGCCGTCCGGTTTATTCTGAACAAGTCTGATGCTATCGGTGGGGTGCGGGCTTGTATTGTGCCTTTTACTACCAACCAAACAGGGCAGGCATTCGTCATAAAAGTATTTACAAATAATGGTGGCCGACCCGGTACGGCTATTTACTCACAGTCGTTTCCGACACAGTATCCAACTACGCGAAATGGATTTGTCGAGTTTAAGTTTACGAAAACCGTTTCGGTAAAAGATACATTTTATCTTGGTTACCAGCAGATTAGTAGCACAGATACTACGTTG
This sequence comes from Spirosoma profusum, assembly GCF_014699005.1. Classification (GTDB taxonomy): domain Bacteria; phylum Bacteroidota; class Bacteroidia; order Cytophagales; family Spirosomataceae; genus Spirosoma; species Spirosoma profusum. The sequence continues at coordinate 141,530 of NZ_JACWZY010000005.1, read as the reverse complement.
CTACGTATCGGATTCGATAAAAACAGCCCGTTTGGCGGACAGATTTTCTACAACGGCGGCACCAATTGGGAACAGAATTTAGCGTCGTCTTCGCTTAACGTACCGGGCGCATTTATGCTACGTCCCGTCATGGGCGCCCGACCCGACAATGTGATTACGGCGACACCGGAACCACTAACTCCGCTGCTAACGTATCCGAACCCAACCTCAGGCCTGTTACGTTGGGAACACCCAAGCCTGACTCGGTTGGAAATGCTGAACACCAGCGGCCGGGTTGTAGTTGCTGTCGAACCAAGTCGGGGGCAACAAACGTTAGATGTGAGTTATCTGCCCGACGGCCTGTATCTGGTACGTCTCTTTGCCGACCAACGAACCGCCGTGCAGAAAATAATTATTCAAAAATGAGTTAATAGTCATGAGTTATCAGTCGCTGGTAGCCTGCGTTAGCGACTGATAACTCATGACTATCGACTAACCACTATCGACTATTATGGATATTACCGTACAGGAACTGAAAGAGCGGCTCGATAAGGGCGAAAAACTGAATCTGTTTGACGTTCGCGAACAGAATGAATACGAAGAAGATAACATCGGTGCTACGTTGATTCCGCTGGGTGATCTGCCGTATCGGTTAGACGAACTCGACGGCTTGCAGGACGAAGAAGTAATCGTGCATTGTCGGTCAGGGAAACGTAGCGGCATGGCCCAGGAAATTCTGGAGCAAAACGGATTCAATAATGTCCGCAACGTAATAGGTGGCATGCTGGCGTATCGGGCTCAATAATTAAGCCAGTTACGAATGCCATTACTTTGAGTGATGGCATTCGTAAATCTTTCCAACAAACAGCTTTGACGGATTACTACGTAGTTAGTAGACGAATAATTGACTGTTCTGCTAGCTGCGGATTTTTTATCGTTATTGGGTGGTAATTTCCCTGATTACGAAACCAGGTCATCTGGCGTTTTGCGTAACGTCGAGAGTTTCGTTTCAGTAGTTTCACCATGTCATCGTAGCTGTATTCTCCATCCAGATACGGAAATACCTCCTGGTAGCCAACCGTCTGTAAAGCAGGTAAATTTCGATAAGGTAGAAGTGACCGCCCTTCATCGATAAGCCCGTTTTCCAGCATAGTATCGATCCGTTTTTCGATCCGTGTATAGAGTTCGTCGCGGGGGCGTTCGAGCGTCACCAGTACTGAGCGGAAAGGGCGTTTGGCGGGCTTCTTTCGGCGGTAGGAAGAATAAGGCTTCCCGGTGCTCAGGCACACTTCCAGCGCACGCGTTACGCGAATGGGATTCTGTAAATCGGCAGTTTCAGCATAAACGGGGTCCAATTGGCGTAGTTCTTGCTGGAGGGATGCCAGACCATCCTGTTGGAGCCGCTGTAACAGCCGCTCACGTAGCGCCGAATCAACGATGGGCATATCGTCGAGACCCTGGCAAACCGCATTGATATAAAGGCCGGTACCGCCCGACAGAATCACTACGTCATTTTTCTGGAATAATCCGTCTAATAAAGCGAGGCACTCACGTTCGTAGCGTCCGGCATTTACCGGATCAGTAATCGAGTGTGAGCCAATGAAATGATGCGGTACGTCCCCCATTTCCTCAACAGTGGGTTTGGCCGTTCCAATACTAAGCTCTTGATACAATTGACGCGAATCGGCCGATACAATCTCGGTTTGGAGTGTTCTGGCTAATTGAACACATAGCGTAGTTTTTCCAACGGCTGTGGGTCCAGCAACAACAAGTAATGTTTTCAAGAAAAAATCTAAATGATTGGTTTAATCGTTAAGTTTATTTAAAATAAATTTCAGGACCAATGTCACCAAAAGTGATTTGTCATTATAAACCTCGGTTCTTGTTTATTTTCCACGGCTGAAAAATTCGGAGAACGGATAATAAAAATGCTTCATTTTCTAATAATTTTTGAGTGTTGATTAGCAGGGAGTTATCTTTTTTTACAGACTTTTTGTACGGATACGAAACAGTAAGCTATGATATAAATTGATTACATATACCTATATTTAGGGTTGCAAGTGCCTTTTAATCAGTAACTTACCTACCTAAAAGTTAGTTATTTTTCCTCCTATGAACGAACAGATCAATCCGCAAATTCAGGCGGACTCCAGGCAATTAATTCTTAAGAAAACACTTGACATTATATGCGGTAAATGGCGGTTATACATCCTTTATCAACTAGGTACCGAGCCCCGGCGATATGGTGAATTACGTCGGCTGATTCCTGAAGTCAGCGAAAAGGTGTTGATTCAGGAATTGAAGGCACTAACTAACCTGGGCGTCATTGAAAAAAAGTCGTATAACGAAGTGCCACCCCGTGTCGAATACAGCCTGACGCAAAAAGGACGGCAGGTTTATCCTACACTGCTTAAACTTACATCGATTGGCGAGGTGTTTATGGATGCCTGAATGAATCAACTTTTTTTGATTTCGGCTCGTTATTTGTTAAGGAGTAGAGTATACGAAATCAATGAAGGCGAAATTAGGTTACTGGTTCATGAGTCTGCTATGGCTTGCCCTGTTGGCTCAGGACAACCTGCCCCCTGATGCCCGTACCCAATCGTCTATTGAAAAATTAGTGGTATCGGGAAGCCAATCGCCTTTATCGTTTCCGCAGTATAATAAGGTATTGACCTTTAATAGATTCAGATTTGCAATCGCTACGGCTGATACTGGAGCTGTTCGGGAACTCGTTGTGAAAGCTTATCATAGTGAATTATTGCTGACCAATTTCCGGGTTCGCATCGACGGGGCTGTTGCGGGGGCTGAAGTTGGGGATTTAGATGGCAATCGTTTTCCGGAGTTATACGTCTATACCGTCAGCAATGGAAGCGGGTCATTTGGTCGCGTATATGCCTGGCAGTTCTTAGCTGATCGCAAGGCGGATATTGTGCTGAATGGCTGGCAGCTTCCTGTGTCGGATGGTTATATGGGCCACGATAGCCTTTGGATCGAGCGGGATGTACTGTGCCGGAAATACCCCGTTTACCGGGCTGGTGATGCCAATGCCGAACCATCGGGGGGTATTGAGATGAAGCGTTACAAACTTCAACCAGCCGGTCAGGCGTTTGTCCTGAAAGCTGAGTAAGTACTACCGAACTCGCTACGTTGTAAGCAAAGAACGTAGTGAACATTGTTCCGCGACCTTTACGTACAACGTAGCGAGTTCGGTAGTTAAAATCAATAACCCAGCAGATTCTGCCGCTAGAAAATCTTATAATTTAACGTAACGGTGCCAATACCCAGAAATCCTTTGATTGTAGAGTCTTTGTAAACGCCACCAACCGGCAAAGCATAGCGCACATCTACATCCAGAAACTTCAGGAGGCTGTATCCAGCCCCTACCTCAAGCCCAAACGTAACGTCTTTAACTTCCAGATTCTGCGCTTCATATTTGTTCAGCAGATTAGTAGTACCTGTTGTAGCCGGGATTGGTGTCTCCGGAAAGGAAACGTTTGGATTGGCATTTAGTACACCACTCGTGGTACGTTTCGCTTTAGCCTGTTGAACAACAATTAACGTTGGGCCAGCATAGCTGCGCAGTTTTCCATCCATCCAGCGCTTCCCGATCAAAACCGGTACGTTAATACTTTCCAGGACTGGCTCAGATACTACGTTCAACGTAGCAGTCAATAGACCCGGCTGCACACTGACAGGAAGTGCATTAGCAAGGCTGGTGTTGGCATTTACATCGAGCGTTACGTTCGTTTTTTGTTTCAATACAAAACGGTTGTACGTTACTTCGGCCTGAATAAAAAATTTGCTGAAGTTTTTACGCGCCCACAACCCTCCCGAATAACCAATGCCAATGCCGTTGTTTTTATTATCGAACGTTGGTACCTGAACGGCCCCTACATTCTGCCCCGGAATAGTTGTGTAGCCGTGCGTAAACGTACCACCTCCTTTAATACCGAATTCAATGCTACGTGTATGGGGTGAATCTTGTGCCTTAACTACCGAACTGCTGACAAGCAGTAGGACGATGACTGAATAATGAAAAAACTTCATGTGAATGGGTTATTGTTGCAGGAGTACGCGACGGTAATTGGCTGAATTGAGTTCAGGAATAGTAGCGCTGTATTTTGTATTGATCGCTTTGATGATTTCGTTGGCCATCAGCGAGTAACCAGCAGGCGTCAGATGAATCCCGTCGAGGCTGAAAACGCCACCCTGAATGAACGTGGATGTGTAGGTGATTCCGTTCTTTACCAAGCCGTTTCCGGTAGAAACCTGACCCAAAATTATATTTGGATCAACAAACGCAACACCTTTTGAGTCGGCCTGCGACTTCATCGTTTGATTAAACTGAGAAATAGCCGTATTCAGTTGTGCAACTTCATCTGCATCCAGTACGTATTGAGTTGGCAACGGATTCGTCGTACTTAGTCCATAAGGCCCATTCTTTGTTCCAACAGTTGTGCTGCCAATGTTTGCGTACTCAGTAGTATTCGAAAGCATGAGTAAATCTCCATTCTGCGTAAGCCGTACGCCCTTCGCCGTCTGAATTACCAAACCGGTTATGGGTGCGGCAGGCTTTAGCAAAATGTTGAGCTGTAGAACAACCAGCGGGATGGCTAACGTAGCAAAATAGGGCGTACTGGTGATGGAAGGAATGCCAATCACCACGCCTTTACGTCCACTTTCCGTAAGTTTATTCAGCATGGTCGTAAAGTTGGTGGTAAACAGCGTTGAACTCGTTAAAGGCACCACTCCACCTGTAATGGCAAAGATGAGCGCGTCGTTATTGCCTAGCCAGCACGAGAAAAATGTGGCTCCAGTGAGATTATTGCTTACATAATCGAAATATGTAGTGGCTGGTTCGGCCACCAGCCGTTCGAAATATGGGTTTCCGGCTGAGGAACCGTATCCAACCGTGAGTATGTCAGCTACTTTAATGTTTGGTACGCCCAGATTCTGATTCGCATCGGTAAACTTGGTTAAGAGTTGACTACCGGTTGACGTAGTGCTACGTACCGCTCCCGGCGCAACCTGCCCAATCGACGTTAACAACGATACGGGGTTAGCCGGATCAGGAACGCGGATTAGCTTCAAATATCCAGAACCCGCTGCCTGGGCATCTGTAAACAAAGGCTGGACAAAATTACCTCCGCCCACTGTTTTAAACTGCCCGGCCAGCAGATTGGGATAGGAATTTAACTGACTATCCCGATAAAGGCCAGCATCAGCATAACCCGCTGTCAATGAATTGCCTACTGCTACGTATTTCGTGAAATCCGCACTACCTTTTGTGGGCGTAACATTGCCTGTTGCATTCGGGTCGATGTCATTATTTTGGCAGGCGCTCAGGCATACCATTACCATCAGGGGCAGCCTCCAATAGAGTGGGTTAAGACGTAGCATCGTAAACGTATTCATTTATAAAAAAATAATACAGCAATAACGTAAATATAAGCTTCATTCGCGTAACCTGTCGGGCTGCATTACGTCTTAGGCATGCTGACTCTTGAACAATCCAAACGTTCAGGTGTTGTTTAGTTTTAATGGGTTGGCGTAATTGCCAGTCATTTACTACATGTTTAATAAAACCATAACCAACTAATCCAATGGGTCTTTTATCATTTTTCAAAGGTGTAGGCGAAAAAATCTTTAACCATGACACACCGGCAGCGGCAGCTCCGGCAGAAGCTGAAAAAGTTGAACCAGTTCGGGCGCAGGCACTGCTTGATCACGTGAAGAAATTAGCTCTTTCGTATAATAGCCTGACTGTTAAGACAAAAGGCGATACAGTTACGCTGACTGGATCGGTGAAGACGCAGGAAGATGCCGAGAAAATCGCATTGGCAGTAGGTAACGTAGAAGGCGTATCGGCAGTAGATAACCAACTAGACGTTGATGATCCACAACCAGAAGGAAAATACTATACGGTGAAATCAGGCGATTCGCTGTCGAAAATCGCTAAGGAGGTTTACGGTGACCCGATGAAGTACGGTATTATTTTCGAAGCTAACAAGCCAATGTTAAGCGATCCTGATAAAATCTATCCCGATCAGGTTTTGCGGATTCCACAATTGTAGAGTTGTAGAGTTATAAAGTTGTAGGGTTATAGAGTTGTAAAGTTGGCTGACGCATGTCGAACCTTACAACTTTATAACCCTATAACTTTATAACTCTACAACTCCCAGATAGAACATTCACGGCGGTAAGCAGTTTAATTGAGCGCAACTCAACGATAAACTTATGGCCGTTCATTTAATTTCCTACCTGAAAGATCAGTTCACACCTGCCGTCGTTGATAAACTCGGCAGCGTACTGAACGAATCGCCAGTCGACACCTTAAAGGCAATCAACGGCGTTCTACCAACTTTATTAGGTGGTCTTACCCGACGTATTCAGGCAACTGGCGGAGCGTCTGCCATCATAAGCTTTTTAGACAAAGGCGATTATAGCAATGTCCCTTTAGAGATCAGCCAGACGCTGGATAACCATCCGCCTTTGTCGGAGACAGTCACCGCCAGCCGGGGTTTCCTCGACCATATTTTCGACGATAAACTGACGCGTGTTACTGAGCTTGTCGGTACGTATAGTGGTGTTAAACCGCAGTCGGCAATGACCCTTCTTGGGCTGGCTGGCACCATTCTGATGGGAGTACTGGGCCGCCAGGAACAGGAGAACGGGTTGACAGGCAGCGGTCTTAAAACACTTCTGTTGGGCCAAGCAACAGAGTTCCAAAAATCGGTGCCTGAGGGCCTGGGCAGTATTAACAGCCTGCTTGGTTTCGATGAACTTGTAACGCCTACTGGTCCACAAACCGAAGTACAGGGAACCGACAATTTTAGTGGTAATGCTGTTGATCCAAACATTCCGAAAAGTCCTGAAGGCGACCGGCGGCAGGAAAACGTGCGTTGGTTACGTTGGGCGATGATTGCAATAGCAATTCTGATAATCGCGCTGTTGATTCAAAAGTGCAGCCAGAATCAGAACGGAGTCGATGGTATCAGTACAGATTCGACGGCTCGGGTTGAATCGAACGAGGTGGAAGATACGTCGGCAGCTACAAAACAAAGCGTGGAGGAAGCTAATGGTCAAACTGCTGACTCAACGGCATCGGGGCCACTTGGCATCCGCGATTCAACCAAAGCAAAACCCTAACTGATAAGCGGGAAGAGAGTTATAAAGTTGTAGGGTTGTAAGGTTATTAAGTTGTAGGGTTCATGAGCGTGCCAGCCCACTTTGCAACTTTATAACCTTACAACCCTACAACTTTATAACTTTACAGATCTATTTGAATTATCAATCCGCTGACTAATTATGTTTGTTGACGCCATCGAACGCGTTGATTCGTTTACCCGATCATTACACTCCATTATTCGATTTTACGGACATGACGATATAGTGCCCGGTACGGCTACCCTGTTTTTTGTGAATCAGGAAGCCTGCGCCATTACGTGCCGACACGTGGCCGAACTAATCGCACAGAGCGACTCCATTTACCATAATTACCGTGAATTTCAGGGAGCCAGACGTGATGCGTTACGTGACAAAAACGCGACCCACCTGATCAGTAAACTGGAAGTGAAGTACAAACTCGATATCAATACTATTATTCGAATACGGAATAATTTTGTCGGTTGTGTTGATCAGTTTCAGCGATTGAATATTGATTTACATCCTTCAGAGGATTTGGCGTTGCTACGTTTCGAAGGCTATAATCGAATATTATATCGTTCGCATGCTACGTTCCTTGGCGATACGGGTCGTATAAAACCGGGAAGAACTCTCTGCCGCCTGGGATACCCTTTCCCCGAATTTACGAATTTTCGCTATAACCCAGCCGTCGATGATATTGAGTGGACGACGATAGGACGGCTCGTTTCGCCCAGCTTCCCAATTGATGGAATCGTAACAAGACTCACGGCTGGTAAAAACTCCATTGTAGGCATTGAAATGAGTACGCCCGGCCTACGTGGCCAGAGCGGTGGGCCTTTGTTCGACGCAAACGGTGTGATTTACGGAATGCAGTCAGCAACCAACCACCTGCATCTGGGATTCGATATCGAAAACCACGAAGTGCTTGTAAACGGTCGCCGAAGTCGCGTATCGAATTACCCATTTCTAAACGTAGGACGCTGTGTACACGTCGACGTAATCAAGGCTTTTTTGCGAGAAAAGGGCGTTAAGTTTGAAGAAGCGTAGTCATTTGATTATCAGAGTAAAAGGGCCGCAGGAGTCATTCGTATTAAATTGCCATTAAAATATTGCCATTAAATAAAAGCCAGGACGATTGCGAGTTGCTAGTTTATATTTTGCACTTAGATAAAACAACGTGGAACCCGCTGTCTCTCAATTATTTGGGCGACATCGATAGCCATGCGAGTCGTAAACTATAAACCATTAATACTATGCCTAAGTACGTGATCGAACGGGAAATTCCGGGAGCGGGCCAATTAACTCCCGAACAGTTAAAAAGCATTTCGCAAACTTCCTGTGGAGTGCTCACCAATACGGGGCCTCAAATTCAATGGCAGCATAGCTACGTAACAGGAGATAAAATTTATTGCGTTTACATTGCACCTAATGAAGAAATGGTTCGGGAGCACGCAAAGCAAGGGGGATTTCCTGCCAATTCTGTTAGTGAGGTAGCAACTATTATTGACCCGACAACGGCAGAGTAGGCTATATCTGACCAGTTATTACGTTAGATCGCTAACTGGCTACCATACTTTTAAGGCGTTGGCCGTATCTTTGGGCGACCAACGTTTTATGTATGAATCAACTGACCGCGTCAATTGCGTCGCAAACCGCCCTTTCGTCCCATGCGCTTGCTCTGCTGAAACGGCTGATTTCCACCCCCTCATTTAGTCGGGAGGAAGATAAAACGGCTGCCTTGATCGAAGCGTTTTTTTTAGAAAAGCAGATTCCTTTCGAGCGCTTGAAAAACAACGTATGGGCGCAAAATCTACACTTCGACGCTGCCAAACCAACCCTGTTGCTCAACTCGCACCACGATACCGTTAAACCCAATAAATCGTGGACGCTGGACCCGTTTGAGCCTCTGGAGCAGGATGGAAAATTGTTCGGGCTCGGTAGTAACGATGCTGGTGGATGTCTGGTGTCGCTACTTGCTACGTTCGCTTACTTCTATGAACGTAGCGACCTGGCTTATAATATCATAATGGCAGCTACGGCCGAAGAAGAAATATCGGGTCGTGATGGTCTGGAGCTGGTGTTGCCGCTGTTGCCTCCCATAAGCTTTGCCATTGTTGGCGAACCTACTGAAATGCAACTGGCTGTCTCCGAAAAAGGGCTGCTCGTGCTCGACTGCACGGCGCACGGCGTTAGTGGGCACGCGGCTCGTGACGAAGGCGATAACGCCATTTATAAAGCTATCCAGGACATTAACTGGCTCAGAACGTATCAGTTCCCCAACGTATCACCGACGCTTGGCCCCGTAAAAATGTCGGTGACTATCATCAATGCGGGCAGCCAGCACAACGTAGTACCCGATACGTGTACATTTACGGTCGATGTGCGCGCCACAGAGCAATACACACTGGAAGAAATCATAGACGTCATTCAGGCCAATATTCAGTCAGAGGTAAAACCCCGGTCAATTCGGCTGAAACCATCGAGCATTCCAATCGATCATCCTATTGTTCAGGCAGGTATTGCGTTGGGGCGCCACACCTACGGTTCGCCTACTACGTCCGACCAGGCCCTGTTAAACTGCCATTCTCTAAAGTGCGGCCCTGGTCATTCAGGCCGATCGCACTCGGCCAATGAGTTTATTTACCTGATAGAAATAGACGAAGGTGTTACGGGCTATATTCAAATGCTGGAGAAGGTTCTCTGACCTTTTTTCACGTACATTTAGGCCACAAAAACCTGTAGAAATCTTACTTTGAACTCCTCTGTATGCGTTTATGTATTTTGATAATCAGTATGTTATCGTTGAACGTACTGATTAGCTACGCTCAACCCAAACCTACACCCCGTCAGCTTACCTGGCAGCAGTACGAAACAACGGCGTTTCTGCATTTTACCGTCAATACGTTTACTGATAAAGAATGGGGTGATGGCACCGAAAGCCCATCTATTTTCAATCCGACAAAACTGGATACCCGCCAATGGGTAAAAGCCTTGAAAGATGCGGGCTTCAAAATGGCGATTATTACGGCCAAACACCACGATGGTTTCTGCCTGTGGCCGTCGAAAATGACAGAACATTCAGTTAAAAATAGTCCGTGGAAAAACGGCAAAGGCGACGTAGTGAAGGAAGTGGCCGATGCCTGCCGCGAATTTGGCCTGAAATTTGGCGTTTATCTGTCGCCCTGGGACAGACATGAGCCCCGCTATGGTACGTCCTCTTATAACGATTACTACAAAAGTCAGCTCCGCGAATTGTTGACCAATTACGGCCCAATTTCAGAAGTTTGGTTCGACGGAGCAAAGGGTGAAAATGCGAAGGACATGACCTACGATTTTGCGGGTTATTGGGCATTGGTTCGCCAATTGCAGCCCAATGCGGTCATGTTTTCCGATGCAGGTCCGGATGTGCGATGGGTGGGTAACGAAGCCGGCAATGCTGGTGAAACCTGCTGGTCGACAATAAATACAGATGGTCTGGCTCCCGGCAAGGCCGACTCAAAATACCTTAACCGGGGTGATGCCGCTGGAAAGGATTGGGTACCTGCCGAAACAGACGTATCGATACGTCCAGGCTGGTTTTATCACCCGACAGAAGACGCCAAAGTGCGTTCGGCGAAAAATCTTGTCAACTTATATTATCAGTCTGTCGGACGTAACAGCCTGCTGTTGCTTAACGTACCGCCCAATCGCGAAGGGCTATTTTCGGAACCTGACATCAAAAGTTTACAGGAATTTAGGAGCATTCTGAACGAAACGTTCAAAACCAATCTCGTAGCAAAACAGCCTAAATTGACAGATAAGCAACTTAATACGTTCGTGGACGTAACGGCCAACCAGCCCATCACGATTGACTTGAACGGTGAACAATCATTCGACCGGATTTCAATTCAGGAAAACATCGCCAACGGGCAGCGGGTGGCCAGCGGTCGGGTTGAGTATTGGGACGGTACTGAATGGAAACCCATTCAGAGCTTCACTACGGTTGGCTACAAACGGCTGCTACGTTTCCCAGCAGTGAAATCATCGAGAATCCGGCTTTTCATTACCAACGCTAGCGGCCCTGTCCAACTAGCCGAAATCGGCGCTTACAAAGCGTCGGCCCGCGAAACCGAGAACAATTAATGAACAATGCTACGTTGCAACGTATTACTAGTACAGACAGTCTACCGTACGGGCGGCCCTGATTAGTCAATATCAATTACTCATTGCATATTACCTGTATGAAGCTATATCCGCTGACGTTTGAGACCATTTTTAAAGATAAAATCTGGGGTGGTCAGAAAATCAAAACCATTCTGGAGAAAGATTTTTCGCCGTTGCCGAACTGTGGCGAAACCTGGGAAGTCTCCGATGTAGAAGGCAACGTGTCGATCGTGAAAGAAGGCAGTTTACAAGGCAAATCGCTGCGTGAGCTGGTCGAGGAATATAAAGGCGAGCTGGTCGGCAAGCACGTTTATGAGCAGTTTGGCAATCGGTTCCCGTTGCTGGTCAAATTCATCGACGCCAACGACGACCTGTCGATTCAGGTGCATCCGAATGATGAACTTGCGAAAAAACGCCATAGTGGTTTCGGCAAAACTGAAATGTGGTACATCATGCAGGCCGACGAAGGGGCTAAACTGAACTCGGGTTTTAACCGGGAAGTCACCAAAGATGAATACGTAAAAGCCGTTGCTGACAACACGATTCAGGACTTACTGAACATCGAAACAGCACAGCCCGGCGACGTATTTTTTCTGCCCGCTGGCCGTGTTCACTACATTGGCAAAGGCTTGTTGCTGGCCGAAATTCAGCAAACCTCCGACACTACGTACCGAATCTATGATTTCGACCGAGTGGATGCTACTACGGGCCAGAAACGTGAACTACATACTGAATTAGCTGTAGATGCGATTGATTATCAGCACTATGATCACTACAAATCGCAGTACGACAATAAACTAAATGAGAGTGTTAACGCTGTTAAGTCTGATTATTTCGTAACCAACGTATTGAATTTTGATCAGGAAGTGGCGCACGATTACTCACATATCGACTCGTTTGTCATTCTAATCTGCGTAGCGGGCGGGCTAACTGTCGAAACGTCTGGCGGCTACAACGTATCGCTCAAGATGGGTCAGTGTGTGCTTATTCCGGCCTCGGTCAACAACGTAACGCTCGTGCCAGATGGTGATATGACAGTGCTGGAGACGTATGTACCTTAATCTGAACCGGGATTTAGCAGATTGATGGATTTACAGGATTTTGTTTTCATCAGATTAATGCGCTTCAAAGAAGCGAAAACAAAATCCTGTAAATCCATCAATCTGCTAAATCCCGGTTCATACAATCTTGCTAAACCCTGCTATGCGCTATTGTTTTGCCCTCGATTTGAAAGACGACCCGGCCCTGATCGCCGATTACGAACGACAACACGAACGTATCTGGCCTGAAATTGAAGCCACTATTCGGGATGCGGGCATTACAGAAATGGAAATTTACCGGATCGGAAACCGATTGTTCATGATTATGGAAACCGATACTACGTTCTCGTTCGATGCTAAATCGGCTGCCGATGCTGCGAATCCGGTCGTGCAAAAATGGGAAGCGCTGATGTGGACGTATCAACAGGCATTACCAATGGCCAAGCCGGGCGAAAAATGGCTGATAATGGATCGAATATTCAAATTGTGAATTTTTGTCATGCCGACGAAGGAAGCATCTTAACGTATAATCAGACGCTAGTGAGGATGATTTAAGATGCTTCCTTCGTCAGCATGACAAAACATTGATTCCTCATTAAAAAACGTCTGGCTGTTACGTCGGGCGTTTTGTTTTTAGTAACTTCCGATCTTTTTATTGACTTTTCTTAACTCAACCTTATGGGACTTCGGCGTTTGCTGCTTTCCTGTTTTTGCTTCCTTCTTTTTCTTTCTGCTACGTTGGCCCAGCAACGCCTTCCGTTATCAGTTATTGTGCGCGATGCTGTTACGAAAAAGCCAATTCCCAGCGCCAGTCTGTATATTGCCGAAACCCGCGCGGGTGCCAGCGCAGATACTACGGGCCTAATTTCTATTCAGCAGCCACCCGGTGTGTTAACCCTTTACGTATCGGCGGTGGGGTATATCCGAGGGCGCGAAACCGTTGTGCTCAATGGCCCAAAACGAGTCGAATACTATTTACAGCCCCGTGCCACCGATCTGGATGAGGTAGACGTACGCGCTACCCGCGAAGACAAGAATATGAAAACCGTGCAGATGGGGCAAATTCAGTTGAGTATGCCCGAACTTAAACGGATGCCGGTCGTGCTGGGTGAGCCCGATATTCTGAAAGCCCTTTCACTTCAGGCAGGCGTAACCACAGCGGGCGAGGGTGCAGGAGGTTTTAACGTTCGGGGTGGGCGGGCTGACCAGAATCTGGTGCTCCTCGATGGGGCTCCGCTTTTCAATACGTCGCATTTGCTGGGTTTTTATTCGAACGTCAACGCTGATTTAGTGCAGGACGTAAGCCTGAATAAAGGTGCTTATTCGGCGCAGTACGGAGGGCGCGTATCGTCGTTGTTACTAATGAGTACCCGGAATGGTAATAAAGATGAATGGAGAGCGTCGGTTGGGTTGAGTCCGGTGAGTGTGCGGGCGGTTGCCGACGGCCCGATTGCCCGGAATCTGACGTTACTGGCTGGTGGCCGGATTGCTTTCCCGAATTATCTTCTGCAGGCCTTTCCTACAAAAAGCGTCAATCAGAGTAGAGCGTTTTTCTACGACGGTAACCTGAAACTAACCTATACACCAAACGAACGTAACACGATTTCGCTGTCTGGCTATCGCAGTCAGGATTCATTCCAGTTTCCGGGAGACACCCTCTACGGCTGGTCGACGAACGTAGTGACGGGGCGCTGGAGTTATCTGCTACGTCCGAATCTGCAACTGAATCTCACTGGTTTATACAGTGGTTATCACCTTAATGTCGATGGCGTGCGGCCTACGCTGACGTTCCGATTTTCATCCTTCATTGAGCAGCGGGAAGGCAAGGCTGATGTGTTTTATACGCTTAATAAAAAGCACCGAATTCAGGTTGGTTTGAATGGCATAACGTATCATATTCAGACGGGAGATGTTCAGCCAGCAGACCCGAATTCGAGTATTATTTCAAAGACGATTGCTCCTGAAAACGCCCGGGAACTTGGTACGTATGTGAATACGGAGTGGGAAATAACACCCAATGTTACGTTGCAGGCCGGACTTCGATTTTCCGCGTTCACGTTTCTGGGGCCACAAACGGTTTACAACTATGCTGAAAACGTACCAATCTCGCCCGAAACCGTTACTGATTCGACCCGTTACGGTAACCGACAGGTCATACAAACATATGCAGGTCTGGAACCCCGGCTGGCGTTACGTGTACAGGTAGCAAAAAACAGCGCCATTAAAGCCAGCCTCGGTCGGACGCGCCAGTATCTGAATCTGATTTCGAATACTACTGCCATTACTCCACTTGATTTCTGGAAGTTGAGCGACCGCTACGTTCCCCCACAAATTGCCGATCAGGTGTCGTTGGGATTGTTCCAGAATCTTCGCGATAATATGTACGAATTCAGTATTGAGACGTACTATAAACACCTTCAGAATCAGATAGAATATCGCTACGGCGCCGATCTGATTCTCAATCCGAAGCTGGAAACAGCTTTGTTGCAGGCTACCGGACGGGCGTATGGCGTTGAATTTGGGGTTAGTAAAAATAAAGGACGGCTCACGGGGCAGTTCAATTATACCTATGCCCGGTCGTTGATCGCGGTGCAGACGCCTTTTGACGAACTACGTATCAATGAAGGGCGCTACTATCCGGCTTACATCGACCGACCCCATACCCTGAACATGCAGGCGCGCTGGTCGATGTCGCACAACTGGATGTTCACTACCAACTTTGTGTATTATACCGGCGTACCCGCTACGTACCCCGATGGTCGTTATACCTACAATAACGAGCCTGTTCAGGATTATTCACAACGTAACGCCGACCGGATTCCCGACTATCACAGGCTCGACGTGGCGTTTTCGAAAGACACCCGCTCGGCAAAATCGCAGAAGCAATACGGCATCTGGACGCTGGGTATTTACAATCTGTACGCCCACAAGAATCCGTATTCAATCTATTTCACCCGTTTTAACCAGCGGATAGAATCATACCGGCTTTCGGTTTTTGGAACGCTAATTCCATCCATTGCCTACACACGTTATTTTTGATATGATTCGGCTCATCGTTATTCTATTCATAAGCAGCTACGTTGCAATTTCCTGCATCGACAGGGTCGAGTTGCCCATTCGGACCGAAGCGCCCCGGCTGGTCGTTGAAGGGCAGATTACGAACGAGGCTCCGCCGTATTCGGTGCGATTAACGTACACGGGGAATTATGGGGGCGAAAATGGGCAGAATCCCGCAGATCAATACGTAACTGGGGCGCAGGTTACGCTGGCCGATGATCAGGGCCGGTCGACGCGGATGCTGCAAAGAGGGCAGGGGATATACCTGACAGCAGACACTACGTTCCGGGGACAAATTGGTCGTACGTATAGCCTTTCAATTGTGCTCAATGATGGTAAACGCTACGTCAGTAAACCGGAAAAAATGCCCGCTGTACCCCTCATCGATAGTATTTCGAAGGTGATTACGCCCAAAGAAAACTTACCCATACCCTACTACTTTGAATACAGTGTGAACACGCAGGACCCAGTCAGCGAGAAAAATTATTACCGCTGGACAGGTTATGCGATTATCAACCGAATGTCGAAAGGGAGACCTTGTAACCTGGGAAGTCCGGCTATTTGTTACGACCGCTGCTGGGTAACGATTCCCAGTACTGACGTCAACATTTATAGCGACGATGCTATTAATGGTAAACCGCTACGTAACCGGTTTGTACTTCAGGCTCCTATTTACACAATTGGCCCTCAGTTAGTTGAGATAATACAATATGGTATTACACAGTCGAACTATCAGTTCTGGAAACTATACCAGCAGCAGAACGCTCGAACGGGCAGTATTTTCGATCCGCTTCCTGCTCCCGTAACGGGCAACGTCGTCAACGTGGCCAGTTCAACTGATTTGGCACGGGGCTATTTTGCTGCTACGTCCATCACGCGCAAACGGCTTCGTGTTCAGGATTATACGTCTCGATATTTTGGAGCTTTAAACTCGTATATCTTTAGTCAGACGGCGTTGTATTATCAGGGAGATTGTCGCGACGTGTACGGCCCTGTTCCAGTTGTCGAGCCAGATGGTTGGTAATCAGTCCGTAATTACAATTTCCACTGCACGATCCAGCCTGTTTTGATCACTTTCGGGCGGGGAATGCCCGCTAGACCAGTGGCTGGATTCATGGCAATCAACGAAAGTGGGATGGTCGTTTTTGTTTCTGACAAAACAGCTTTGGTAGCACGTAGAAACAAGTTGTTCTGGCCGTCTATATCGTCAACTACAGCGTAAAGAATATCGCCGGGTTTCAACTCATATTCATCAATTTGAATCGGCTCCGTCAGGGCGAACGTCCAACTCTGCCCAATTTTCGGCAGCCCCGCCCGAACCAGTTTGGCTACCGCATCGCTCGGAAAAACAAGCGGAGTAACCGGTCTATTTTTTAGTATGCCTACCAGTACACTGTCCATGATTGTGACTTCGCTTCGACTCGCGGGATTTTTCTCATCAACCGATTCAATTGGCGTACCGACCAATTCGGGTTCCTGGTCCTGGAGCCAGCCCATTCGGCGAGCCTGTTCACGTTCACGTTCATAAGCGTCTCCCGATGCGAGCATTAGCCCGACAGCACCGAGGCCATACGAAGGGTTTGTAAATAACTCCTTCATGGCCAGAATCCGGTAGAGGTAGTAGCCCGTTTCGGCATTCATCGGCATGGCGTAGTAGTCCCGATTTCCGGTCTTCGAAATCTTACGCTGAACCATACCTACTCCGCCATTATAAGCAGCTGCCACTAGCGTCCACGAGCCTAGTTTGCGGTACAAAAATTTCAGGTATTTGCAGGCAGCTTCGGTCGATTTAATCAGATCAGTACGTTCGTCGTTGCCGGGAGTGATGGAAAGGCCCATGTCCTGCGCTGTATCGTCCATAAACTGCCAGTAACCAACGGCACCTGCCGACGAGACGGCATCGGCTTTCCAGGCACTTTCGATAAGCGGTAGGTATTTGAAGTCGTTGGGAATATTATGCCGACGTAGCGCTGGTTCAATAATTGTAAAGTAAGGCGCAGACCGATTTTTCAGGCTGTTGACGTGACGAACGTAGCCCGAACTACCTGCTAGTGCCAGAGCGAGTTTTGCCGAAACATCGCCTTGTTCGGTCGGTACGATTTCACCGCAGAAATGCAGCCGTTGGGGAGTCAGACTAACCGGCTTCGGGGCAATCAAGCCCGGCTGCCGCTTCGGTTTGCCTGTCGAACGTAGCGATTTCTTCTGCGCTAACGTAGACGTAGCGATAGTTAACAGGCTCAGCATCAGCAGGAAAACGTATTTGCAATAAACTCCCAAAATAAGCATTTGTTGTTGAACCCATACAAAACGTACAAGCCTGTCATTTAGTTTGCTAAAATGCTTTCCAGGTCAGAATCCAGCCCGCCTTTATTTGCTCAATATCAGGGGTTTTGATACCAATACGTCCCGTTGACGCATCGACTGCTGAAAGCGTCAGCGAATACGTATGCTTTTCAGAAGTAGAATAAATCTTATCGGCTCGCAGGTAAATTTTGTCGGTTTTAGGATCGACATCTTCCACGACGGCGTAAAGTACATCGCCTTCTTCCACTTCGCGTCCATCGGCCATGCCGCTACGTGTCAGGTGAAAAACCCACACCTGCCCACGTGCTACACCCGCAGATTCGACCAGTCGGGCTTTGATGCCGCCCCGAAACACATCGGCCGCATTAGGTAAAGGTAACTCTTCTGCCTGATTTGGACGTGCCTTTGCTATTACGGACGTATTAATTGCCTTTCTAGTTGCCTCTTCCACAACTACTTCGGGTAGAATTACCTCATCCACATCGCGCTCATCGTCCGGCGAAACTGGCACTTGCAGAAAAGCCATCATTTGCTCAGGAATAAGGTGCTGATACGACCGCGAATTCGAAAACAACTCCTTGAACGCCAGAATCCGGTAAAGGTATTTCCCGGTTTCGGCGTTCAGCCGCAGAAAATAATAATCGCGTTGCTGTTGCCGACGAATATTTCCGAGAAGCGCGCCAATGCCGTTGTTATAGGCTGCGGCTGCCAGCGTCCACGAACCTAGTCGATTATGTAGATAGCGCAGATATCGACAGGCCGCATGCGTCGATTTAATTAGATTTCGGCGCTCATCAACTCCATTCCGAATATTCAGACCCAATTCGCGGGCGGTGGCCGGCATGAATTGCCAGTAGCCAACGGCACCGGCCGACGAGACGGCAGAGCCAGTTAAGGCACTCTCGACTAACGGCAGGTATTTAAAATCTAATGGAATGTCGTGGTAAGCCAGAATTGGTTCGATAACCGGAAAAAAAACAGCCGAACGCTGCCGGATACGTAGCAGAGCCTGATTATGAGCCGTATTACGTAGCAGAGCTGACACGAGTTGCCGGGCAACGGCCTCTTCATGCAAAGGTACCGACTCGCCACAGAAATACACCGGAGGAAGCATTCGGGTCAGTCCCGGATCGTATGTTACATCAACTGAATTGGTAAATACCGACTGGCTGGTCGGCGCATCCAACGGATGCATACGGGGAAACGTACAAAATACTATCAATCCAGTCGCTAACGCGAATGAAGTGAATAAATTCATTAAAGTTTAAAAAATATATGGGTTAGATATACACTCTTTAGACTCCATAATTAGGGTAAGTAACGGTACGTCGGTGTGAAATAATTTTACAATCTGACGTATATACATACAAAAAGCCGCTGTTTAGGCGGCTTTTTGCGTATTTGGTATACTATTTTATAAGGTTAAATCCAGTCCCAGAAGTGCAGAGGGCGGATACCTTCACCTTTTTTAAATTGCAGAAAACGGGGCCGCCGGAAACGTAATACCATGAGGCTCATCATTAATTGTTTGACAGGAAAACGAGGTTCCTGCTTCTCCAGAGCGGCCGTAGGTGCATCAGGTGAAGCTTTTGTTAAGGCCGCATCGGCAATAAGTTGCTCGGAATCAGACGGGGTGTGCGTCAGAGCCGTATTGGGGCGAGGGCCCCAGGTGCGCTCGACGTAATCCTCATCAACGAGTTCAACAATCGGCGCATCTTTAATTTTTTTCGGAAGCGCCAGTGGCTTATGCCAACTTGGTAGCGGTTTGGTCAGTTCGGCAATCGTTTCGCTACGTAGTAGCAGTGAGTATTGCCGTGGGTTACTCAGCAATTCCTTGAACGCCAGAATCCGGAACAGATAGTGACTGGTTTCTTTATGTAACCGAAGCCGGTAGTAATTTGAATGGCCCTGCTGATCCATTTTGTGCCGAACATGGGTGATACCCCCATTGTAGGCGGCTGCCACAAGTGTCCAGGAACCCAGGTCCCGATAAAGCTGGTGAAGGTGGCGACAAACAGCGATCGTCGATTTTTCGAGATTACGACGTTCATCTACATCACCATTTACTTTCAACCCCAAATCACGGGCTGTGCCGGGCATAATTTGCCAATAACCAACGGCTCCTTTGCGGGAAATACTGCGATTGTCGAGGGCGCTTTCTGCCAGCGGCATAAACCGAAAGTCGCGAGGGATTTTGTACTTCCTGAGAATGGGGTCAATGATGGTAAAAAATTCAGACGCTTTCGAGCGAAGGTCAATCAGAAACTCCGGCTCGGCTCCATAGGTACGTAGCGTTTGAACCCATCGACGGGCTACGCGAGGCTCACCAACGGGTACCTCTTCACCACAGAAATAAATAGGAAAAACCCGCCGACTGGAGTCAACAACCAATAGTTCGGGACTGTTCAGGCCATTTGATAACGGAAGCAGCCGGCTCGTATCAGCCGCCCAGAACGGGGGTGTTAGACCCGGTTTAAAGGCGGCCATCAGTAGTGAAAAACTTACCTCTTTAATCAAAATAACATTTGTTGTTTTAGTACATAAACATAATAAAACCCGTACTGACGTAACGGGTTTTACTAAAGACAAGAACACGAATATAAGGTATTATTGGCTATCTACCAACGATTTTTCTAAGAATTATCCAACGGTCCTGTATGAAAATGGATTTTTTCATTACAGAAGACCTGCTACAAGGGTTAGTTTTCCGTAGTCGTACCGACCGCCTAGATAGTCAAAAACGGGCTTTAAACGGCCTTCTTCCATGCCAACCGTCAGAATCGCCTTTTCGATTTCCTGCCGTTCGTTTGGATTAATCAAAGACGCCAAATCTATTGAATAACCCGATTTCGAGAGCTGTACTAAATGGGTAGCGACAGACCCAGTGGTGAGTTGTCGTTCGGTGGCAATCTCCTCAATACTCAGTCCCTGATTATACAATTCGAGCGTAGTCAATTGGGTCGAACCTTTGGGTTTTTCGCCAGCCTGTACCCGCCCCCGAACGTAACTCACAATTATATCCAGAAACTGCTTGCCGAAGAGCTGGAGTTTGCGTTCACCAACACCACTGACGTTACGTAGCGCATCGGGCGTTGTAGGTCGCTGACGGGCCATGTCTTCCAACGTAGTGTCGGTGAAAATAACGTAAGCCGGTACGTTTTGCTGATCGGCCACTTGCTTACGTAGCGCCCGAAGCTGCTCGAACAACTCGTCGCGTTGCGTTTCGGTTTTTGTCCGGGTTTTCTCGACAACTGGTTTCGGAGCATCGTCGGGACGTACCAGGTCGATTTTACGCCCACCATATAAAACCTGATCGGCCAGAATGCCCCGACGTAGCGCGTAGTGATTATCGTAAGCAACCTCTATAACGCCGATGTTAATGAGCTGATGCAGGTAATTCCGCCAATCTTCAAAACGAATGTCGCGCCCGGCTCCGTAGGTTTTCACCTGATCGTAGCCACCCTGAAGCACCTGTTGGCTGCGTGAGCCACGTAGTATATCGATAAGCAGATTCATGGGCACCCGTTCGCCCGTTCGAATCATAGCCGACAGTGCTTTTTGCGCCAGAATAGTTCCATCGAACGTAACACGCGGGTCGCGGCAGACATCGCAGTTACCGCAGGGTTCGGGCAATTCCTCCGAAAAATAGGAAAGCAGAATCTGGCGTCGGCAAGTGTGGGCATCGGCGTATTGCTGCATTCGTTCCAGCTTAGCCAGTTGCAAACCCAAATTAGCCGGACTGTTTTCGGCCAGCATCTCTTTGTAGGTTGCTACGTCGGCGAAGCTGTAGAAAAGCACTGTTTGGGCCGCAGCACCATCGCGTCCCGCTCGACCGATTTCCTGATAAAAGCCTTCGATGTTTTTGGGCATATTGTAATGAATCACCCAGCGAACATTCGATTTGTCGATGCCCATTCCGAACGCGATTGTCGCGCAGATGATACGTACGTCGTCGCGCAGGAAAGCTTCCTGCGTTCGGGACCGGTCGCCGGGGTCCATTTTGGCGTGGTAAAAAGCCGCGCTAAATCCTTTTTCCTGGAGTTTAGCCGCCAGTGATTCAGTCGATTTACGGCTCAGGCAATAAATAATACCCGACGTATCGGGTTTCTGTTGCAGCAGTTTCGTAATCTGCTGAATGCGATTCTGGCCCGGCAGCACCTGCAAACTCAGATTAGTCCGGTTGAACGATGCCACAAACACAGCCGGATCGTTCATGCCAAGCTGCGTGGCAATATCGTGCCGGGTGAGTTTGTCGGCGGTGGCTGTGAGGGCAATGGTTGGTACGTTCGGAAATTTCGATTTCAATACGTGCAACTGCGTGTATTCCGGACGGAAATCGTGCCCCCACGACGAAATACAGTGGGCTTCATCGATGGCGAAAAGTGATACGTTGGCCCGTTGCAGAAAATTAAAAAACGACTCCGTCAGTAGCTTCTCGGGCGATACGTAGAGGAGTTTCAATTTTCCTCTAAGGCAGTCGTCCTCAATATCCCGTTGTTCGCGGGCAGTCTGCGTACTATTGTAAAAAGCCGCAGGAATCCCGTTCATGTGCAGCGCTTCGACCTGGTCTTTCATCAGAGCAATCAAGGGCGACACCACGACGGTAACACCCGGCATCATTAAGGCCGGAATCTGAAAACAAACCGATTTGCCTCCTCCGGTTGGCATCAGAACAACCGTATCGCGCCCGCCTACTATCGATTGGATGATGGCTTCCTGCATGGGCCGGAAGCGGTCGTAACCGTAATAGCGTTTGAGGTAATCGGCTGGCGTTTGCGCACGTGACGAAGTTGCAATAGACATCGAGCAGGAGAAAGAAGTATCCGCAAAATAAAACAGACCTGAAAACAGTAAGACGTAATAGGCTGTTGATTAGTCAACAAGCGGTAAAAATTTCTTACTCAAATTTAAGCATTTTTTAAGTCATTTCCGCTGGTAGAATCGTGATTTTATACTCATCTTTCCAGCATAAATACCTTTTCCTAACTTTATAAATTCACTAAATCAAGCAATTATCATGAAAAAGACTCTTTCAGCGATGTGCCTCATGCTTAGTCTGCTCGTTGCGTTCAACGGCATGGCTCAGGATGCCGACGCGGGCAAAAAGAAAGCGAAGAAAGAAATGAAGGAAGCCGAGGCTTCGGCAAAAACGGCTGCGAAAGAAGAGAAAAAAGCAGCCAAGGATGCAGCCAAAGAAGCCAAAAAAGACGCAAAAGCGGCTGGTGACGACGTAGCAAAGGCAGAAGCGAAAGCGGAGAAAAAAGCGGCCAAAGAAACGGCTAAAGTCGACAGGAAAATAGACGATAAAGCTGCCAAAGCAGACGCCAAAATAGACAAAGCCGAGAAAAAGGTTGATGCGAAGGTGGATAAAGCGGAAAAGAAGGCCGATAAAATGGCTGATAACGCAGGTTTGAAAGACGACAAGGCATCCAAGTCGAAAGATAAGGCCGATAAAATGGCAAAGGCGTCGATAAAGGAAGAGAAAGCGAAGCCTGAAGATTACAAAGCACCTGTTGATGCGTCAATGAAAGGCCCGAACGGGGAGAAAGTAATGACGGGCCCGCGTGGTGGAAAATATTACATCAACAAGAACGGTAACAAGACGTATCTGAGCAGTTTGAAAGATTAACGAATTTTTGTCATGCTGACGCAGGAAGCATCTTAATGCATCCAAACTTAGGCGTAAGGACATTTTAAGATGCTTCGTACCTCAGCATAACAAAGGCGGCTTCAATTAAAAAAAACAGCCCGACTGCTACGTAGCAATCGGGCTGTTTTTATGGGCGTTACGTTCAAATTCGACGTAGCACGGAACGTAGTGTTAGCTTCCGAACTGCTTCACCAGACCTTCCAGCGTGTGCAATGGCTGAACGCCGGATTGCCGCCAGACAATCTTTCCGTTTTTAAACAGAATCATGGTCGGAATGCTACGTATCTGGTATTGATTGGCGGCAGCCTGCGCCCGGTCAACATCAATTTTAACGATACGTATCGCATCGCCGACGCGCTCGGTTAGTTGCTTAAGAATTGGCGTCTGCTGCTTGCAGGGCCCACACCAATCGGCGTAAAAATCGACCAGAACGGGTTTGTCGCCGTTTATCAGGTCATGGAAGGACGGCTTGCTCATCTGTTTTTGTTCCAGGTATCAGGTTCCAGATTGGCCACCGGAGCGGTTGAAACTTGAAACCTGATACTTGGAACTTTGTTTATTGTTCTTCGTTAACCGGCTCGTTCATAATGGTATGGCCCATTTTGTCGCGCTTGGTACGTAAGTAGGTTTCGTTGTGGGGATTAGATGGAATTTCAATCGGAACCGTGTCTACAATTTCCAGTCCGTATCCCATCAAACCGGCGCGCTTACGCGGATTGTTCGAGAGAAGTCGTAGCTTCCGTATACCTAAATCGCGCAGGATCTGTGCACCAACACCATAATCGCGGGCGTCCATTGGCAGGCCCAGATCGAGGTTTGCTTCGACCGTATCGCGACCCATTTCCTGAAGTTTGTAGGCTTTCAGTTTATTCATAAGCCCGATACCCCGGCCTTCCTGAAACATATAAACGACTACGCCTTTCCCCGCTTCTTCTACCATTTGCAACGATTTATGCAGTTGAGCACCACAATCGCAGCGGCAGGAACCAAATATATCGCCCGTGACGCAGGATGAGTGAACCCGTACCAGAATTGGCTCATTCGGCTCCCAGGTGCCTTTTACCAGCGCCAGGTGTGTGTCGCCGGTATTGCTTTGCTTGTAAGCGATCAGGTCGAAATGGCCCCATTCGGTGGGCAGATCGACACCAATTTCGCGTCGGATGAGCGTTTCGTTACGTAGCCGGTATTCAATCAAATCCTGAATACTGACAAGTTTCATCCCAAATCGGTCGGCCATAACGCGCAGTTCAGGCAGCCGGGCCATTGTGCCATCTTCGTTAAGTACTTCAATCAGGACGCCCGCCGGTTTAAGCCCCGCCAAACGGGCCAGATCGATAGCCGCTTCCGTATGCCCTGCCCGTCGGATAACGCCACCTTCTGCGGCACGTAGCGGAAAAATATGCCCCGGACGACCTAAATCTTCAGGTGTTGTATTCGGGTCGACCAATGCCTGAATGGTTTTGGCCCGATCAGAAGCCGAAATTCCTGTCGTGCAGCCGTTACCCAGTAAGTCGACGGAAACGGTAAACGGCGTAGTATGTACCGACGTATTACTACTCACCATCATATCAAGCCCAAGTTCCTGGCATCGGCTTTCGGTAATAGGCGCACACATCAGTCCACGCCCTTCGCGAACCATGAAATTAACCATCTCGGGAGTGGTCATTTCGGCAGCGCAAATCATATCGCCCTCGTTTTCACGATCTTCATCGTCGACCACAATGACAATTTTGCCAGCCCTGATATCGGCAATGGCATCTTCGATACGGTCGAGGTGAATAACGGGTGGTTCGATAGGCTGGGTACGTCCTGAGTTTTCGCTCTCCGACGCCCCCGTATTGGTACTATTATTGCTCATCTGTTTGGTTGATGCGTATCAATCGAATTATCTTTGATACTTTAATAGTTGTTTTCAGTCCAACATTACGATGTGCGGACCTCTGGCAGATTCTACCTGAAAACTGAATTTAGGAAAGATACGTTTCGCCAGATGCGAAAATGTCTGATTTGACGTTTTTTACGAAATAGAAACCAATATACCTGGGACGATAAAATTTTACTCTCTGTGCGACTATTACGACTGTGGCTGACTGATGTTAGGGTGAACTCCAACTCGTTGCGAAGGATTGCTACGTTCCTAGCCATCATTTTTGCGTATAGTTATACGACTCAGGCTCAAAATGTCTGTCAAAATCGAGGAGCAGCTTCTGAGGGAGCTTTTGAGCTGGATAAACCAAAAGTGTGCGCAGGAAAGCCTGTTAACATCATAAGCGTACCTCCGACAATAGTGGGTCCTAAGTATGTATTTCAGTATGACGGAAGTGCAATTACGAGCAGTACTACGTTTGCCAGCGGAACAAGTAATGTGTATACAAGGCCCGGTTCGTACACTGTACTTCAGGTAGGTAGCAATGGAGCGGGTTCTGTAGCTTGCAGAGAGGTAACTGTTGTTCCGGCTGAACCAGTCAAATTTACAGTTAAAGCTTGCGCTAACCGACGGGCTTCAGTGGCTCCCGATCTTACATCACTGGGTCAATACGACAGCTACATGATTAGTTGGGGGGATGGATCAACCCAGTATGTGGACCGTAGTCAATTGCAGCTTACTCCTTCACATACCTATAGCAATGCAGGACAAGTTTCCATATCCATAACGGGTATTTATGTAAATGGTAATACGAGTATTTGTGATGTCGTGAGTCCCAGTCAACCCATTACCGTATCTAATTCAACAGGAGCGGCCTCTATATCAACACTTTATACAAGTAACCCAACCACGATTGCGATAGGTTATCAGGCACCGGCAGGGACGAATGTGACCCTTCTTCGGAAAAACGGAACCAATTATACCGACACAGGTTTAAAATCCACAACTGGCCAATTTACCGTTCAGACGGATGCTACGCAGGTGCAGTGTTTTAAAGTACAGGTGCAGGACGAATGCAATAATTCGGCTGCCCAGTCGGAGGAAGTTTGCAGCCTGGTTATGAGTATACAAACGGCTAACCGGCAAAACACTGTGAGCTGGCAGCCGTATTCGGGTGGAGGGCAATTTGTAAGTTACCGGGTGCTACGTAACGGCGGCCAATCGGGGCCCACAATTACCAATAAAGCAACAGGATCTTATCAGGATAATGATAACATCATTTGCGGTCAGCAATATTGTTATCAAATACAGGCAACCATTCAGGGAACACCAAATGCTACTGTGACGTCGAATATAACCTGCGTAACGGGTACCAATACCGAACCCCCCGGCAGCGTAACAAATGCCACCGTGTCTATCGAAAATGGCCGCCCGAGACTTGTTACTACGCCACCTACCGGACTCAACACAACGACTTCTGCGTATACAATGGTAGTTAGCCGCGCTCAGGGCGCAACGGGAACCTTTGAGCCCATCGCTACGCTCGACCGACGTAGTACGTTTACGGATACATCGGCCAATGCATCAGCCAGTTCCTATTGCTATCAGGTAACGTATCGAAATAGCTGCGGCCTGACTTCGGAACCTTCAACGCCAGTTTGTACGGTGCATTTAAGTTCAGAATCGCCCACAGGAATAGATTGGACAGGTCAGTCGCCCTTTATAGGTAACGTTACCAGATATTCCGTTGAGGTCATTGACTCGGCAAATGGAACGCAACGCGAGGTGGAAGTTGCGCTGAATCGGCACTACGAACCGGACCAGAACGACCCGAATCTGCAATCGCAGCGTTACCGAATCGTGGCTGTATCGGATAGGGGAGTGCGGAGTTATTCCAACTTTTTTACGTTTGAACGGGAGGCCCGAATTCTGGTACCGGATGCCTTTACGCCCAACGGAGATGGCATCAATGACGTATTTATCGCTAAAGGTATTTACGTTGACAAGTTCAGCATGACCATCTACTCACGTTGGGGCGAAGTCATTTATAATACCGTTGACAAAACGAAAGGATGGGATGGTAACGCCAATGGGGAGATTGCGGGTTCGGGCCAATACATGTATCGGATTGAAATGACTGATTTACTGGGGACGAAAACTGTTCGTACGGGCGCGTTGTTGTTAGTCCGATAGGTCCGCAGGCTGTTCTGGCCTGTTTGCCCAATAAACATACCGAATTATCGGTCCTAATTACCCAAGCACATGGACATAATGAATATGTTCGGGAAAATGAAGGAGGTTCAGTCCCGAATGAAAGATGCTCAGGAAACACTCAGTACCGTTACCGAAACGGGTGAATCGGGCGCAGGGCTGGTTAAGGTAACCGTCAACGGCTTGAAGAACGTACTGAAAATCGAAATCGATTCGGAGTTAATTAAGCCCGACGATCGCGAAATGCTACAGGATCTGATCGTTGCAGCCATCAATAAGGCTATGGCCAACGTAGAGCCGAAAGCCCGTGAACACCTCCGTCAGGCTACCGAAGGTTTATTACCCAATATTCCCGGTCTGAATCTGGATGGGTTAATGTAGTAAACTGAATTGATACGTTTGTGGGTTGTTATGTACAGGTTATCCGACAAGATACACCGTACATGGCAACCCACAAACTGTAAAACTGTCTTGTGGATACCCTCGCCATTGTTATCCTGAATTATAACGGGAAACCGTTTCTGGAGAAATTCCTTCCTGACGTAGTAGCCAACGCCGATGGCCATCCAGTCTACGTAGCAGACAGTGCTTCACGCGATGATTCTGTTACGTTCCTTCGCGCTACGTTTCCTGCCGTTCGCGTAATTGAACTCCCTCAGAACGAGGGATATGCGGGAGGTTATAATCGAGCACTCGATCTTATCCGTACTACGTATGGCGGTGCTACGTACTACGTCCTGCTCAATTCCGATATTGAGGTAACGGCCAACTGGATTCAGCCGATTTTAACGTTGCTGGAAACAAATCCGAACGTAGTGGCTTGTCAGCCCAAAATACGGTCTTATCAGGAGCGGCAGTTATTTGAACACGCGGGCGCGGCTGGCGGATTTCTGGATTGGTTAGGTTACGTATTTTGCCGGGGGCGCGTTTTTGCTACGTTCGAAACCGACCACGGCCAGTACGACGATAACCGTCCGGTTTTCTGGGCGACGGGAGCCTGCCTATTTGTTCGCGCCGACGTATTTCATCAGCTCGGTGGTTTTGATGCTGACTTTTTTGCGCATATGGAGGAGATCGACTGGTGCTGGCGGGCACAGCGGCTGGGCTACGAAGTATGGACCTGCGGGCAATCGACTGTGTATCACGTTGGTGGTGGAACGCTCCATAAATCCAATCCACACAAAACGTATCTGAATTATCGGAACAGCCTCTTCATGCTGTATAAAAACTGGCCAGCTAACGTATGGCTCTGGCCAAAAGTCCTCCTACGACTAACGCTGGACGGGCTTTCTTCCATACTTTTTCTGAAAGCTGGTCAATGGCGTGATATTGTAGCAATTCTACGCGCCCACTTCGCATTCTACGGGCGATTACCGGCGCTGCACCGTCAGCGCAAAGCATTGCAGCAGACCCAACGAACTGAGGTCATCCTGTATCCACGCAGCCTGGTGTGGCAATATTTTGGCGAAGGGAAGAAAACGTTTGAAGAGGTGATTAAATGATGTATGAAGTAGGATGTATGATATGTGTGATGCACCTATTTTATCCGAATGGTACATCATATATCATATTTCACACATCATACGTAAATCACAGTTCCCAGATGGTTGGGTGGGCGTGTCGACGGAGGTGTTTGCTCATTTCCATCCAGAACGCCAGAATCAAATATAGAATAACGGGAGAGCCCATTGTCAGGCAGGACGTATAGATAAAATAGAGCCGAATACTGCTGGCCGAGATATTCATTTTCTCGCCAAGCCACGAGCAAACACCAAAGGCTTGACTTTCAAGGAAATATCGAATTTTATTCATCGGTTTTTGCTGCGAAGTGTCTACTAAATTCGATTCATGGGCGAAAAAAACTATAGGCCGATTTAATAGATTGTTTGCCGTTTACACAGAAAACGATGTAAATCTATCGAAAATCGCTAAAAAAAGGGCCTAATCTACTTGTAGTAGGAACATTTTTGTTTTCTTTGTGTTGCAACGACGGTTTTGGCCTATGGCCCCCCGCCGGGATACTAATACGCAACAAAGTTCGCTGATTCTCAACAATGTTTCCTGAACACTGAGATACCCTGTGGCTGTTCCGCGTTTTTTGTTAATAACTGACCCTTTAAGTGTTTAATTGTTTTAATTGTTTAAGTTTTATGCAAACAGGTGTAGTAAAATTCTTTAACGAAAGTAAGGGCTACGGATTCATTGTTGAAGACGATACCAATCGTGACATTTTCGTGCATATTACCGGCCTGAACGGTATCACGATTCGTGAGAAAGACCGCGTACAGTTCGAGGTAATCGATGGCAAAAAAGGCCTTAATGCCGTAAAGGTTAAAAAGATAGAAGATTAGGCTACGTAACCTGGCGGGCTCCCGGCGCAGGAAATCCTATAATCTGGACAGTTTATGAGCGTGAGCAGGGTTGTTTTTCAGCAACCCCGGCTTTTACGTACATAAACTGTCCAGTATTGTTGTTAGCTGTTTCCTGTCCAGTTCTTTACTTCGTCGAGCGCCGGCATTTTAACCTCCAATTTCAACTTCTTACGAACGCCCCCCAAATCGTTGAAAAGTTTGTTGGGATTGGCGGTACGTAGCTGTTCTACCGTCATGAAACCAAGTTTCTGAACGGCTGGAACCCATTCCGCGGGTACGCCCGCTGCCACGAAATCACTCTCGCTTGATTGCTCAAGCTTTTTCTCGGGGCGCATCTGCGGAAAGAAAAGTACATCCTGAATCGACGGCTGATTGGTCATGATCATGGTCAATCGATCTATACCCAGACCAACGCCCGCCGTTGGTGGCATACCGTATTCAAGTGCCCGCAAAAAATCTTCGTCCAGCGCCATCGCTTCTTCATCACCACGCTCGGCCAGACGAAGCTGTTCTTCGAAACGCTCGCGTTGGTCCAATGGGTCGTTTAGCTCTGAATACGCATTGGCAATCTCTTTTCCGTTACAAATGGCTTCAAAGCGTTCCACTAAACCTGGTTTGCTACGGTGTTTTTTGGTCAATGGTGACATCTCAACGGGGTAATCCGTAATGAATGTCGGTTGGATCAGGTTGGGTTCACAGGCATCACCGAACAGTTCGTCAATTAGTTTCGACTTGCCCATCGTACTATCGGTTTTGATCCCACGACTTTCGGCTACCTGACGTAGTGCCGCTTCATCCATCTCCGATACGTCGACGCCCGTATATTCCTGGATGGCTTCGAACATCGTCAGGCGTTTCCAGGGACGTTTAAAGTCGATTACGTTTTCGCCCACCGTTACTTTGGTCGTTCCTGCTACGTCGAGTGCCACTTTTTCAACCATCTCTTCAATGGTGTCCATCATCCAGACGTAGTCTTTGTACGCTACGTAGAATTCAACCTGCGTAAATTCCGGATTGTGGGTGCGGTCCATCCCTTCATTTCGGAAATCTTTCGCAAACTCGAAAACGCCATCATAACCACCTACAATCAACCGCTTTAGGTACAACTCGTTCGCGATACGCATGTACAGCGTCATGTCGAGTGAGTTGTGGTGCGTACTGAACGGTCGGGCCGTAGCGCCACCATGAATCGGCTGAAGAATGGGCGTTTCGACCTCCAGATATCCTTTGTTGCTAAGGTATTGCCGAATAGAATTGACCAGTTTGGTACGTTTCACGAAGACGTCACGTACCTGCGGATTCACGATTAGGTCAACGTAGCGTTGACGATACCGTTGCTCAGGATCGGTAAAGGCATCGTAGGTTTCTTTTTCGCCTTGTTCATTGACCACTTCTTTCACGACCGGCAGCGGACGTAGCGATTTGTTAAGAATCGTAAATTCTTTTACATACACCGATAATTCACCGGTTTTGGTCGAGAAGATATGACCCCGAACGCCAATGATGTCGCCAATGTCCAGCAACTTCTTAAATACAGTATTATACAAGGTTTTGTCCTCGCCAGGGCAGATGTCGTCGCGCCGGAAATAAACCTGAATACGTCCGGTCGAATCCTGTAATTCGGCAAACGATGCGCTCCCACTAACGCGGATAATCATCAGTCGACCAGCCAGTTGTACATGGCCCCAACGTTTATCTCCCGATAAATCCTGTTCGGGCTCTATGGTGTGAAAAGCCGTTCGGATGTCGGCCACGGTCGTATTTACGTCAAAAAGCGCGGCAGGGTAGGGGTCGATACCCATCCGCATCAGTTCTTCTCGCTTTTGTCGGCGATTTATTTCCTGTTCGCTAAGCTGCATGGTAGTCAATACGTTGGTCGGTTTCTCTATCGACCACTCTTTGAGGGCGCAAAAATAACGAAAAGGATTGGCGTTTACAGCCATAAGTCAAAAGAAGCCGTTGCCAGATCATCAGAACCGCTTATACAATTTTGGAAGAACTCCCCCAAAAACTATCTATCATTGTGCTATTATTTTGATATCATACTTTTGGACTAAACTTTACCGTCATGCAAGAGAAAAAGCTTACTTCTGCGTCAGGATATATTTTCCTGTTGATTGGCCTGGCCAGCTTTATTCTGGCAGCTCTGGTTATTATTAATTACGCCAGTAATCCACTTTGGGGGATACTTCTGTCCTTCACCGGCATATTCATTCTGAAAGGAATCATTGTAATTTATCCAAACGAAGGCATTGCTGCTACGTTCTTTGGCGACTACGTAGGAACGATGAAAGAGACAGGCTTGCGGTGGGTTAATCCGTTATATAGTAAAACACGTATCAGTCTACGAGCCCGAAACCTGAATGGCCAACAACTGAAAGTGAACGATAAAATGGGGAACCCCATCGAAATTGCAGCTGTGGTTGTCTGGCAGGTTTCGGATACGGCCAAAGCCCTTTTCGACGTCGATAACTACGCGAATTTCGTGCAGATTCAGTCGGAGGCAGCCGTGCGGTTTCTGGCCAGTTCTCATGCCTACGACAACATGGAAGATGAACACGAAACCGTTACGTTGCGCGACAATACTGGCCAAATCAATAAATTTCTGGAGCAGGAACTCGACGAACGGCTCGGTCAGGCAGGGGTTCGGGTAATGGAGGCACGTATCAGTCACCTGGCCTACTCCCCCGAAATTGCCGGAGCCATGTTGCAGCGTCAGCAGGCAACGGCTGTCGTATCGGCCCGGAAACAGATTGTGGAAGGAGCCGTTGGTATGGTTGAAATGGCCCTCGCCCGACTCGCCGAAAAAGGCGTAGTACAACTGGATGAAGAACGTAAAGCTGCCATGGTCAGCAATTTGCTGGTCGTATTGTGTGGTGAAAAATCCGTAAGCCCTGTTGTGAATGCGGGAACACTGTATAATTAGTTGAAAAGTTATAGGGTTGTAGGGTTATAAAGTTGTGCAGTTATAGCGCTAGTCGCTGTTAACTCTACAGCTTTATACCCCTACAACTCTACAACCTTATAACCTTACAACTCACGAATGGCTGCTGAGAAAAAAGCATTTGTGTTGAGGATTCAACCCGAAACGCTGAAAGAACTGGAGCGATGGGCACAGGAGGAGTTTCGAAGCGTAAATGGTCAGATTGAATACCTGCTGAACGATGCACTTCGAAAGCGAAAAAAACGACAGAATTCAATGCCTGACGACGAACCTCCTCTACTTCCCGAAACGTAGCATTTTATTCCCGCGCCTGAATCAGGTTGCGGGCCGAAGCCGTTGAAGACGACTGCTCAACCAACGTATTATAATGGCTTATCAAAATAAGTCGGCCCATCAAGGTTCGGTCGTTGATATTGTGTGTCTCAGTATACGTATCAATCTGTTTGGCATATGATGTCATGAGGGGCTCATAGATATCTTTGTAATAGCGATCAAGCGCGAGTAATCGACCAGCATCGTGAACGTAGTAATCAAAGAAATCAGGATTCTGTGCCAGCGTAGCCTTATCGTTAAAATGAACAGGACTACCTATCGTTCGTTTCCAGAGTCCGCGTGGACGCTTCAGTCGCCGAACAACAGCTAAGGGTCCATCCATACAAACTTCATAAATTCGGTACGTTTCCGGATGGGATACTACGTCAGTAAGCGCCATGAAATCCCGTTGTCTATTTTGATGCGTATCGAACCAACCAAACTGGCGAATCTGATCAGCCGGAAACAGACGAATACGCCCGTCTTCCTGACGAAACTGAACGGTTTCAACTAGCCAATTGTAGACGAGCTCTCCTTCAAGAACTTCATTATTCCATAACACTATTTTTCCTGCCTGCCAGGATGGTTTGGGAACATTTGCCTGAACAAAAGAAACACTAAAAAGTACAATTGTGATAACGTTGAGTAAAAGTTTGCCTGTTTTCATGATAGCAGATCGTTTATGGGAATTGAATGCGAAACGCTTCACTCAGGTCTATTTTTTTACTATTGAGTTAATACGTTTAATCCAAATTAATACTATTATAAATACCTTATTTGCCGTATAAAATAGTGATATTTTCTCCTTTGTAACTATAAACGGATGTAATAGAAGTGATAGAAGAAAAAGCATGGAATGTTCTATTTTTCAGAAGAAAGGTCAAATCCGTGATAGATGAAAATTTATTAGACGGTCAGGATAAATATGTATGATAAATTCTTTATATTCATATAATACAAAAAGCGACTCTTAACTTAAGAGTCGCTTTTTGTATTACAGTAGACTTGTGATTATCGAAAACTTCTGAATTATTTTCTGGCGAATTCACCAATCAGGCGAACGCCTTCCAGCGTTAGAGAGGGAATGATGTCGGTAAAAACGCTACGTAATGAAGGAATCCGGCTCGACAGACCACCGGTAGCCACGGCAATACAGTCGCCATTGAGTTCGGTTTGAATACGTTCGACCAGGGAACGAACAAGCCCCTCGTAGCCCAATAATACGCCAGCCTGGATCGCGTGTGTTGTGCTGGTACCCAGCGCCGACGCAGGAACTTCGATAGGTACTTCAGGAAGTTGGGCGGTATTGGAAAATAAAGAACGGATGGCTGTTCTTAAACCTGGCGCAATGGCGACTCCCAGAATTTTACCTTCGCCCGAAACCGTTGTGAACGTAAGCGCCGTCCCAAAATCGACTACTACGCAATTTCGCTGGTAGCGTGTATAGGCAGCCAGCGCGTTGGCTACCAGATCAGCCCCGATTTCGTGAGGACGTAACACTTCGATCGGCAGAAGCGGATAAACGCCAGGCCCTACCACAACCGGCTCAAAACCAAACAAATTGGTCAGCATTGTACGTAGCGTTGGTGTTAAATCAGGTACTACGCTGCTAATGACCGTATGCTGGATAGCACTCAGCGGAATAGAGGCTTCGAGTAGCCAAAGCCGTAAACGTCGTTCGTAAGCGTCTGGTGATTCTTCCCGTCGGGCAGGTGTTCGCCAGATGTGTGGCCAGGTAGTTTGGACGTAAAGACCGAAAACAGCGTCGGTATTGCCGATATCAACGATAATCTGCACGGAAGCGGGAGATAGACGGTTGCGGGGCGAAATAAGGACAAAAACCGCAGAATCCCGCACAATTTGGTACGTAGTACGAACCGAAACCCTAAAAGCTGTTTTAAAAAAGAGTACTGAACTGTTAATTAATCAATTTGATAATTGAGACTACTGAGGAGTCAGGTGGATACGTCAACGTTCAAAAAGTTTTGCTAAACGTTCAATTTAACGTATCATTATAAGTCTGGCGCCATACGTCAATAACGGCCTAGGGCGAGTTGTCGACCTTTCTCCGCCGATTGAATCGGTCAATGACTAGTTGCCGGAAAGAACTAATTTTTTAGAACATTATAATTATACACCCTTCATTTAATGCACACCCTCTTACCATTTCTGCTCGCCATGATTGCGGCCATCGTGCTGCTGAATATGTGGGCTAACCAACTAAAAATCGCTTATCCGATTCTGCTGGTTGTGGCAGGACTGCTCGTTAGTTTTATGCCGGGTTTGCCAAGAGTACGGATTAATCCCGACCTCATCTTTTTTATTTTTCTGCCGCCACTTTTGTTTGAGGCTTCCTGGACGATTTCATTCAAAGAGATGAAAAAATGGTGGCGGATCATTGGTAGTTTTGCCTTTCTGGTTGTGTTTTTCACCGCCTTATCGGTTGCGATAGCCGCTAATCATTTCATTCCAGGGTTCACCATTGCGTTAGGGTTTTTATTGGGTGGAATCGTCTCCCCGCCCGATGCAGTGAGTACGGGAGCCATTACCAAATTTGTGAAAATCCCCAAATCCACGTCGGCAATTCTGGAAGGAGAAAGCCTGCTCAACGATGCTTCCTCGCTGATCATTTTCCGGTTTGCATTGGTCGCTGTCGGTACGGGGCAGTTCGTCTGGCAGCAGGCCGCGTTGAGCTTTTTATGGATGGTAATCGGTGGGGCAGGCGCAGGCTTACTACTGGCCTGGATTTTTGTTCAGGGGCACAAACGCCTTCCGCTCGATGCCCAATCGCATATTGCGCTGACGCTTATTGAGCCTTATTTTATGTATTGGGTGGCAGAAGAGTTTCATTGCTCGGGCGTGCTGGCTATTGTTAGCGGTGGCCTGTTTATGTCGGGCAAACGGCTTGTTTTTCTGAACAGCGCCAGTCGTATTCAGAGCTTTAGTGTCTGGGAAAGCTTTGTGTTTATCCTGAATGGTGTTGTCTTTCTCATCATCGGACTGGAACTTCCCGAAATTGTCGAAGGATTACGCGCTGAAGGCATTCCCTTGCGTACTGCCATTGGCTATGGAGTATTAGTGACAGGCGTATTGATTGCTGCCAGAATGATTAGTGCTTATGCGGCATTATTGGCTACAATAATCTTTCGTCCCAGCGTAGTGCCTCAGGCTCGTTCTAATAGAAGGCGTTGGCTGATGCCTATGCTTCTCGGTTGGACGGGTATGCGTGGTGTGGTGTCGCTGGCTGCGGCATTAGCCATACCCATTACGTTAGAAAATGGCACCGCTTTCCCACAAAGGAATCTCATTCTTGTTATTACGTTTGTTGCGATCCTGCTTACTCTTCTGGTACAAGGGCTTACACTTCCTTATCTCATAAGAAGGACAAAACTGTTTGATGGCTTAGTAGAAGAAGGAGCAGAAGAGTTAGTCCGGCAGCAAATGAAGCAAGGCCTGAAACAGCATGTCTACCAGTTTCTGAAGGTTAAATATGAAAACGAGTTGAATGGTCACACTGGCCTTGAGAAATTCCTGAAGCAATGGGAAGAGCGGTCAAAAGCGACCGACGATAGCTGGATGAATGAGAAGACTAAGGTGATTTTTGTAGAATTGCTTGAAACCCAACGGCAGTTTCTTACCGAACTTAACAAAGATCCGACGATTGACGAAGAAATTATCCGTCAGCAGTTGTATCAAATCGATCTGGAAGAAGAGCGGTTGAAGATCATCTAACCCTAACGAAAACTCGGAACTAAACGACCG
This sequence comes from Spirosoma profusum, assembly GCF_014699005.1. GTDB lineage: Bacteria > Bacteroidota > Bacteroidia > Cytophagales > Spirosomataceae > Spirosoma > Spirosoma profusum. Next base: position 104,740 of record NZ_JACWZY010000005.1, on the reverse strand, counting down.
GTTTTCGAGGCTGGGTAGTCATGAAATCTTTCAAATAGAACGGCTCGAACGTACTAATATCCTCAAATTGACCGCTGTTAAAAGCCAACGTAGCAAGCGCGCCCACTGTCCGGGCCGAAGGCTGAACCACTACGTCCGGAAACATCGCCTTTGGAGATTTATCCAATAGGTGTTTGCATTTGGCAGCCCCATCACCGAAAAACACGACTGGTCCTGATGTGAGCCAATTGTGAAACGAATTTTCGTCGATAATCTGGGCCGATGTTACGTCTAATTCCTGCCCTTGTTGATTGTAAAAGGCACAGTAAACCTCCATTCGACGGGCGTCGAGCATGGGGCAAAGTGTGTAATCGACTGGGAAAAAATCACGAACCTGCTCCGTCATAGCGGCCAACGTATTGATCGCAACCAACGGTTTGTCGAGCGCAAAACACAGCCCTTTCGCGGTGGAAACGCCGATACGTAGACCCGTATAAGAACCCGGCCCTTTGGCAACGGCGATGGCATCCAGTTGATGAAGTTCGTTTCCAGTTTGCTGTACTACGTTGTTAATGAGCGTAGTAAGCATCGCAGCCGAAGTCCGCTCCGTAAACAATTCATAGCTTCCTAGTAACGTACCATCGCGATGCAAAGCCACCGAACAAACCGTTGTCGACGTATCGAGGGAAAGAAGTAAAGACATACGTATTGAGTGATGAGCGATAAACGATGAGTGATGAGTTTGCTGACGCCAGCGGTTATTAGGTGCGTCAGCAAACTCATCACTCATCGTTTATCGCTCATCACTTCTTATTTTCCTTTCAGAATAGAATTATACCGGCCCATGTCTTTGAAGAGGTCGAGGGCGGCTTTCATTTCGGGATCGGTAGAAAAAGAGGACTCTTTCAGACCACGTTGCAGATAGTAATTACCGGCAATTTCCTGTTCGAGCAGCGTCTTGATTTCCGACTTGAACGTATTGAGGTCGGCGTCTTTGCTATGCGACATCTTCGTTTTCAGCGACTTCAACTGATCCTGAATTTGGTCGAAGTATTTTTCTTTCTTTGCCGAAGCTTCCAACGTACCAAGGTCTTTTTCTACCTGGGTCGTATAATCGTATTCTTTATCGGCTACCCATTTCGTAAAGTCTTGATACTCTGCGTCGGTCAGGCGAAATTCGCGAGCTGGTTTAATAGTAGGATGTTCGTAACGATACTTCACGGCGTAATCGAAAATGTGGCCTTTATTGGTCAGACTCAACGCAATCGGCGTGGGCGTCTGGGCTTCAATCACTACGTCGGGTAACACACCACCACCGTCATAAACCACCCGACCGGCTTTGGTTTTGAAGGCTGTTTTCAGTGAATCGGGAATTTTGCCAACGCTGCCGTCAGGATTCCGGTGGCTGTAATCGATGGCCTGAATGCAGCGACCGCTCGGAATGTAATATTTCGCCGTCGTGATTTTCAGTTTCGTATTGAACGACAACTCACGGGTGGTCTGTACCAGCCCTTTGCCGTAGGTTCGCTGACCGATCAGAACGCCCCGATCGTAATCCTGAATAACACCCGAAACGATTTCGGCTGCCGACGCACTATGGTTATTCGTCAGGACAACAATTGGCATTTCCAGTTCAAGCGGAGGATTAAGTGCCGTGTATGTCTTATTCCACTCCGTCACTTTACCTTTCGTCGTAACAACTTCCGAATCTTTCGGGATGAAAATGTTGGAGATGTCGATGGCCATGTTCAGCAGCCCACCCGGATTTTCACGAACATCGAGAATGAGTTTTTTCATCCCTTTTCCCTTCAATTCCTGAAATGCCGTGCGTACTTCGCGCGAAGCTGTAGCCGTAAAATCTTTCAGATCGATATAGCCAACGTCTTCCGTAATCATGCCGTAATACGGTACGTTGGTCATTTTCACTACGTCGCGCGTGACGCTCAGTTCAACCGGCGCTTTCTGGCCATAACGCTGAACGGTCAGTTTTACCGCCGTATTATTCTGCCCTTTCAGCAGTTTACCGGGATCGGCTTCTTTCACGTTTTTCAACGTAACACCGTCAATTTTAATGACTTCATCGCCAATTTGTAAGCCTGATTTTTCGGCGGGTGTACCTTCATACACCATCAGCACGATGCTTTTGCCCTGCCGCTGACCGATGAGCGCCCCGATACCGTTGTAACGGCCGGTGGTCATTGTCATGTAATCCTCGATTTCGTCTTCGGCGAAAAAGTTGGTATACGGATCAAGCGCTTTCAGCATGGCGTCAATGCTGGTCTTCACCATGCGGTTCGGATTTACTTCATCGACGTAGTACAGGTTCAATTCCTTGAACAACGTAGCGTAGATGTCGAGGTTACGGGCGATTTCGAAAAACCGGTCGTCGTTTTTGAACGAAAAGAGCCCAATGCCACCCGCTATGAGGGCAGACGAGGCCAGGAGTGTAAAACGTTTAGGGAAGCGCATAGATGAGTCGATAGATAGTCAAGAGTCGATAGTCGTCAGGAAATGAAACGGCCGCAGTAGCACTAACGACTGTTGACTGTCGACTGACGACTTTTCTGTATCACTAATTTCATACCTTTTTCTATCTCTTCAAACGAAATAATTTGTTTGGCGGTATACAAAAAGGCAATGTAGGCCGGACCAGCCGAAGTAGGTGTTGCTAAATCCTGGCTAAACAACTGTTTATTAAGTCGATAAGCCTCACGAACGCGTCGACGAATTAGGTTTCGGTCTACGGCTCGTTTAAACGTTCGCTTCGGTACGGTAATGACAATGGAAGGGAGCGAAACGTTGCTTTCGGGAGATAATTCAGGCTGAGGAAGATAAAGTACCCGAAATGGAAAAAGGTAGAACGTCTTAACAGACGAACTACCTTTCTTAAATAATTCTCCGATGATTTTTTTGCTGCAAAGCCGTTCGGATTTGGGGAAGGGGTGCAGCATAAAAAAGTCGTTAGTCAGCAGTTAATAGTCAATAGTCGTTGGTATAATCAACCACTACGACTGTTGACTAACCGCAACGGCGGACCGTGACTATCGACTAGATTTTAAATCTTTCGCCTTTTTTCTCGTCTGAAACGGTTAGTTTCCAGCGACCTTTAGCCCGACGACGAGCTATTACTTTACGGCCATTAGCGGTTGACATACGCTCACGGAATCCGTGTTTGTTTTTCCGCTTCCGGTTCGATGGTTGGAACGTTCTTTTCATGATATATCTCTGCCTAAAATCGTTATTTCCGAAATGAGTCCGCAAAGATAGCTGAATCGAAGCAGTTTACCAAGCCTGCGTTTATAAAAACCATTTGGTATCTTCGGCATCTCTTTACCAGAACTACGATTCCCTCTTTCTATGCATTATCGCCTGTCTGCTGATCCTTTTTTACCGAATTATATTGCCGTCGAAGCTCAACTATCAGACATTACTACGTCGGAAGTTGAGTTGCAACTACCCGCCTGGCGACCGGGACGTTATGAGCTACAGCAGTTTGCGAAAAATATTCAGCGGTTCGAGGTTTTCGATGGCGAAGGGAAGCCGCTACGTTACCAGAAAATCACGAAAGATCGCTGGCGGGTGCAGACGAACGATAACACTACGTTGTCGGTTCGTTATAATTACTACGCTATTTTGCCCACAGTCTATCCACTCAATGCGGGCAGCAGTTACATAGATGATACGTTGCTGTACGTAAATCCGGTAAATCTGTGCCTATATGCCGAGGGACGTATCGATGAATCCTGTACACTTGAACTTGCTATTCCCGATGGCTGGACAATCGCTTGCGGCCTTGAACAAGTAGACGCTAAAACGTTACGTGCCCATGATTTTTATGAACTGGTCGATTGCCCGCTAATTGCGTCTTCCGCGTTACAGCACATTCAATACGTAGTAAACGAAACCCCCTTTAACGTCTGGATTTATGGCGGTTGGCGCAGTGATGATACGCCGGTTTATGACGCCGAACGACTGGTTCAGGATTTCAGCCGGTTTACCGAAAAACAATTAGAACTCTTCGGCGAATTTCCTGAGCAGACGTATCATTTTCTGACATTGATATTGACGGTACCCTATTATCATGGAGTTGAGCACCGTAATTCAACAGTGCTGGTGCTTGGTCCGAACGACGAAGGGGAGGGGCTTTATCAGGATTTGCTGGGTGTATCGTCGCACGAATTATTTCATGCCTGGAATATTATTCGGATTCGACCAGTGGAGTTACTTCCTTATGATTTCACGAAGGAAAATTATTTCCCAACCTGTTTTGTGGCCGAAGGCGTGACAACGTATTACGGCGATTTGATGCTTCGGCAATCAGGTGTTTTTACGGACGAAGCGTATCTGAAAGAGTTGCAGGTGCTTTTTAAACGACATTTTGAAAACAATGGCGGAGCGTTTCAGTCGCTGGTCGAATCGTCGTGGGATTTGTGGCTTGATGGTTATGACAAGGGCGTTCCCGACCGGAAAGTTTCGGTCTACCATAAGGGATCGATTGCTGCCCTTATCCTGGATTTACACCTCCGTAAGTTAACGAACCACGCCCGTTCGCTGGACGACGTAATGCGGCAAATGTGGCAGCGTTTCGGAAAACCTTTTGTCGGTTATACGCTGGATGATTATCGGGTAATCACCGAGGACGTAGCAGGCGAATCCCTCGATTGGTATTATGACTTATGTATTTTTGGTAACCAGCCACTCGAAACTAAACTGAACGAATACCTGGCCTGGGTCGGCTTACAGATCGTTTATGAAGAACCTACGCCCGATCATCCGGGTGGTATCCGGCTGCTGGAACTGGAAGAATCCCAAGACAACGTAACGGACACGCGGAAGCAGCGGGCACAGTGGTTTGGCGCTACGTTGACGGAACCACCGGTTGACGAACAGGCCAAACTGGTGCCGGAAGAAAAAGCAGGAAAGACCGTAGTGGCTAAATAGAAGGAACCAATACGTTTATTAAGAGCTATTTGTGTTAGCTAAACTCCGTCGCGTAGCGACCAAACCATTTGGCAGAGTTTTGTTTAGTCGCGACGGGACTTGATCTAATCTCGTTCTATAGCTGCAAACATTTGGTCGCTACGCGACGAAAAATAACTCAAAGTACTTCTCAAACAATTGGTTTTCGTTTATGCAAAAAGCGCTGTTTTGCGGTAAAAACGAGCAGGCAGGAAACGATAATAAACGCTACGTCAAGAAAAAATCGTTCGGCACCTTCGAGAGCCAGTTCCCACTGACCACAGGCTAATGCCGCGCCAATCATAGCGGCTGCGGAGATAATGACCATCGCAATCAGTGCGCCCGCAATAATGCTACGTCGATACGAAGCGACGATCAGCGCGCCGGATAACGTACCGCAAATCGATACGATAATATCTTTTGCAGAAGGGTCTGACATCATTTTTATAGACTGATTCTGAGTGAGTTCCGTTACGTTGGTTACGCCCGCCCATCGTAATAGAGCAAAGCTTAGTGCAGCCGCCAGAATTAACACGCCATAACCCGACACAAACGACCATAGACCACGTTTTATGGTGTGCAGATTCCGTAGCACCAGCCCCAGTGGTATTTTGGCGATGGGTTCAAAACCGGGCGCAACAATCGACGCGGCTATAAACGCCACTACCTGCGGAACCGGTTCTGACACCAAACCCACCGCCGACATCACCCCGCCAAGGGCCATTAACGCCAGATAATTACTGGTAACCCTCGACTGATGACGCAGCCCGGTTTCCATTTCTTCCCAGATGGCCTCGTCAACGTCATTTCCGATGATTTTATCTTGTTGCGGGTCAATGAAACTGGCTTGTTCAGCCGTAGCAATGGAGTACGTTTCTCCTGCGCAAACAGCTGCAATTTGACGTAGCGACTCGTCGACGCCTTTGTTGAGAACCTGGAGGATTAATACGTTGCCGGGAGGTTTAACCGATCCGCCCCATTGAACGGATATACTGATAACAGCGTCCAGAGGCTTGAGTTGCTCGATAAGTGGGTTGGTACGTTCTGAAGGTAACGAAATCGTTAGGGTACGATGCATGCTACGTTGTTTATAGGACTTCCTGTAGCGTAACAACCTCAGCAAGCGGCATTGGTTATAATTTGTGCCATAAAATCACTACGTATTACGGTTTTATTTCAAATTACCTTTGGGTGGATTATAGCAAAGTGTAGTTAACATCCAGTGACATTTTGCTTTACCTGCAATAGCATTTGTTTCGTCAATCATGCCCAAACGATTACTGTTACTCATTCTGCTTCCAAACCTCCTTTGGGTACAGCCGAAACCTGAAAAGCCCTGGATGTTAGGCCCTTTCCAAAAAGAAAATGCACACAACCCGATTCTGGATGCGAAGGCCAGTACTACGTTCAATTGTCCGGTTCGTAAAGAGACGGTGCGGTGGGAAGAGAAAGACGTGTATAATCCAACGGCAGTGATACGTAACAATAAAGTTTACATGCTGTATCGGGCCGAAGATACGGTTCGTCGGGTCGGTGGAACGTCACGATTAGGATTGGCAATCAGCGATGATGGAATTCATTTCAAACGGTTACCTCAGCCTGTTTTTTACCCCAACAACGATCCCATGAAAACCTATGAATGGGAGGGCGGTTGCGAAGATCCGCGAGTTATAGAAAGCCCAAATGGGGTTTACGTTTTGACGTATACAGCATACGATGGCAAGATTGCCCGGCTTTGCGTAGCTACATCAACTAACCTTACTGACTGGAAAAAGCAGGGGTTGGCTTTTGGCGAATCAGTGAATGGGAAATACCGAAATAGTTGGTCGAAATCGGGAGCCGTCGTTTGCAAACGGGTTGGAAATCGGTTTATCGCGCAGAAAATAAAGGGGAAATACTGGATGTATTGGGGCGATAAACCGCAGCTTCGTCTGGCCACTTCTGACGATTTATTGCATTGGAATCCGGTAGAAACCCAGGACGGTAACTTGCTGCCAGCGGCTGAATCCCGTAAAGGAAAACACGATTACCGATTGCTCGAACCGGGGCCGATGGCAATGCTGACACCAAAAGGTATTCTGTTGATTTACAACGGAATGAACGACGCCAAAAATGGTGATGTGCATCTGCCTGAAGGAGCCTATAGCGGCGGACAACTGCTATTCGATGCGCAGGACCCAACCAAACTGATCGATCGCTCAGAAACCTATTTCATCAAGCCTGACCAGCCGTATGAGATTCATGGGCAAGTTAATCAGGTTTGTTTTCTGGAGGGACTTGTGCCTTTTCGGGGGCGCTGGTTTCTTTATTATGGTACCGCAGATTCTAAAATTGGCGTGGCTGTAGCGCCCCAATAAACGATAACTTTTTAACGTATTGATTGTATGCAAACCGCCAATTCTAAAACGTTGTCTTTCGACGAATACGTTAAACACGATGCTACCGCACTGGCCGAACTGGTTCGGAAAGGCGACGTAACACCTGACGAATTGCTGGAAACAGCCATTTCCCGTGCAGAAGCCGTCAATCCACAACTAAATGCGATTGTTACACTTTTGTACGATAAAGGCCGAGACATGGCGAAGCATCTTCCCAAAACAGGCCCATTTCGGGGTGTACCGTTTCTGCTGAAAGATTTAGAAATGGAGTGGGAGGGGACGCCAATGAAGTCGGGGAGTTTCGCTTATCAACACTACGTTTCTTCGTCTGATAGTGAAGTTGTTAAGCGATTAAAAGCCGCTGGACTTGTTTTCTTCGGCAAGACCAATACGCCTGAGTTTGGCTTAACGCCTTATACGGAATCAAAACTGTACGGACCGGCTCGCAATCCCTGGAACGTAGCACATTCGCCGGGCGGGTCGAGTGGAGGGTCAGCGGCAGCGGTGGCGGCTGGCATTGTTCCGGCGGCTACGGCTACCGATGGGGGAGGTTCCATTCGGATTCCGGCGGCTTGTTGTGGATTGTTTGGACTAAAACCATCGCGCGGCCGTGTTACGTTAGGCCCGCGTTATGGTGAACTTTGGAACGGAGCCGTTACTGGCCTCGCTGTTACACGTAGCGTGCGCGATAGTGCAAACTTGCTGGATGTGATTGCTGGCCCTTTGGCTGGCGACCCATACGGCATTGCTGCACCTGAACGACCTTTCAAAGAGGAAGTCGGCCGGGAACCGGGTAAACTACGTATCGCATTCTCCACGCAGGCACTGATTGAATCGCAACCGACTCATCCTGACTGTGTAAAAGCTGTTCAGGAAGCCGTCAAGTTGCTCGAAAAATTAGGGCATACGGTAGAGGAAGTACCTTTACCCTACGAGAAAACCATCGTCACCGAAGCGTTTTTCCTGAACGTATTGAGTGAAACGGCGGGTGTGCTACGTGAAATGGGGCAATATTTAGGACGCCCTGTCCGACGTAGCGACGTAGAACTGAATACGTGGGCGCAGGCTCGTTTGGCAGAAGGTTTTTCGGCGGCTGACGTAGCGTTTCAGAAACGTCGCTGGAATACGCTTAATCGCGCTATGGGACAGCTTCACGAAACCTGTGATGTGTTTCTAACGCCGACATTACCTCGTCCGCCCATTGCGATTGGTACGTTCCAGAATACGACTTCCGAACAGCGTTTGCTGAAACTAGTTGATTCGCTCGGTGGACTGAAATACTTAAATGGAAGTAAAACCGTAACCGATTTGGCGGAGCGGTCGCTGGGGTATATTTCGTTTACAGTAATTACCAATATGACCGGTCAACCCTCTATGTCTGTGCCGTTACATTGGTCGGAGGATGGGTTGCCAATTGGCGTCATGTTCGCAGCCAAACTCGGCGACGAAGCTACGTTATTCCGTTTGGCGGGGCAATTGGAGCAAGAGCGACCCTGGTTCGATAAACGCCCGAAATTGTGATTTTTTTGTCATGCTGAGGTACGAAGCATCTTAAACTTTCCTGATTTTAGTGTCCGTATGCTTTAAGATGCTTCGTACTTCAGCATGACAAAAAAATCAGCACAAAAGAAAAATACCAAAACCGGGCAACAGCCGAACAGACTTCACTCTGGTGTTCTAGATTGAACTATCGCTGCATTGCAGTGAGATGGATTTGATCATCACCTCCAGACGGGGCACGAAGTATTTCTGTTCTACGACACCGGTTTTGGTACGTAAAGATAGCAAGGCAACAAGCGAAAAGAGTACGTTTTGGTGCTCTACCCACTGAGCTACATTGGGAAGTGATTTCCCGATGGCTGGATTCGAACCAGCGACCGCCAGGTTATGATCCGAAGTAACTCTATTCTACGGCACTTGCTAAGGCTAAAAAACAGGAGTAACAGCCGAAATGGGAACGGGGCATTGCTAGCTGGAGTCGAACCAGATGGCCGACCGTCAGATGGCCTTGTATAATGGCCATTCCTCCCCTTTGATGGTGCGAAGTATCCCACTTCTACGACATCCTGTTTTAATTTCTTGTCATTAGTAGTCATTGATGGTCAGGCATCGTCATTTATTGGTATTGTTTTTAATAAATGACGATGCCTGACCATCAATGACTACGTTTTTATCAAAGCACAATTTGTTCAATGGCGCTTAGCGTCGTTTGGCCTTCTTCGAGGGCCTGTAATACGTCGAATAGTTTATCTGACCATCCTGCAATCAGATACACATCGTCTTTCTCGACACATAATGGCGTGTTGCCGTATCCAGCCAGATCGAACAAGTACAGGCGGGCGTCAGGAAACAGTGTTTTGTACTGTAGCCATTTTGCCGAAATATTTACGGCCGAATTCTCATGTGCTGCGTAGCTGTTCCACAGTTGTGTATCAGTAAACAGCATCACTTTGTCGGCTTTGTGCCGGCGTCGAATCAGGTCATCGATTACCAGGTAACCGTTAGTTGAATACCCCACTTCGCCTTCGCGACGGTAAAATTCATCTACGTTCGCCAATACCGACCGAGATGGTAACGTAACGGTTTGCCAGCGATCACCAAACATACCGCTCACTACGTTCCGGCATTTGGATTGCAACAGCATTCCCAGCAACAGCCCAATATCGTACAGCAATACTTTGCTTCTCGGCGAAACCGGTTTCTGCATTGAACCCGATACGTCGCAGGCAATTACTACGTTGGTGTCAGCGTCAAATCCCCGCAGATTTGCCACGCTTGCGGAAACAGCATTTTCCAGCGCGTCGATTAGTATCGGAACATGGCCAAAGGGCAGTTCCTTGAGTTCTCGATAAGCCGATAGAAACCTGAAAGGCAATTGTTTTGCCTTCTGAACAGCTTTATCGCTGGCTAGTAAAGTGCATATTTTCTCTACATGCGCTCCGCTAATACCTGCTTCCAGCATATTCCGCAGATTACGTAGTATGGCCATATATCCCAACCGTCCGCTATCGATCAGTTCTTCCCATTTGGTGCGTATAGCCGCTTCTTTCGCTGTTACGTCTTCAAACGGCATCTGCCCCAGCGCACTTAGTTCCGTTTCCCAGGTGTAGGGCGTTTCCAGCGTACCAGTCACCATTTTGTTGAAGATAGCCTGCTGGTTTTCGTCTTTTGCCTTTGGGTGCACCAGAAACAAAGCATCGCGAAGTTTAACGGCGGCATTGCGGTTGTATTTGGCAAATTGGTATTCGTCAAACTTGTTGAACGCCGTAGATAACCCCCGTTGCAACTGCTTCGAAATACGGTTGAGTTTCTTTGCGCCAGTACGTTGGTTCGTTAACTGATAGTACGCCAGCAACTCCGTAATTTCGTCAGGACGCTGGATGGTACGTCCAACAGCTTTCCCAACCAGACCATCGCCGTTGTGAACTTTCGCAAGTTCGCCCAGAAGCATGACCGGCGCCGAACGCAGATACATGCGTTCCCGAACATAGATTGCCAGTTTAGCTACAAACACCGGATCAACCTTTCCAATTAACGCCTGAATTCGTATCAACCGATCATCAGCTTTCTCATAGAACGTATCGCTCAGCATGGTAGTAACCACGGCTGCGTATAATTCAACTTCAGGAGTTAGCGTATAGGCTTTGGCTCCTTCATGGTTGACAGTTTTCGTTACGTTGCGGTTGAAGATATTGAATTTCATGGCCGTCGGTGTTTTAGTAAACTTGACGATACAAAGATTTAGGGTTCCTGCGCAGTCTTTTTGCGCAGGAGAAAATTTTTGAGAAAAAGTTAAAAAAAATTTTGCTGGCCTAGTATACGCAGCCGACCGGCCTGATTATCGATTTAGCTGACTAGGTAACAGACCGCATTTCTTTTTGCTGAAATCACTATTTTCAGGCCATGAACCGCAGAAAATTTCTTGCCCTGGCTGCGGGCGCTTCTGTGACAGCCCCGTTACTAAGCTGGAAAGAAGAGTTCGCCATCCCGATCATTGACACGCACATTCATTTGTTCGATACGTCTCGTTCGCAGGGCGTACCCTGGCCAACACCCAAAGATACTATTCTCTACAAGCCAGCACTTCCAGATCGTTATCACAAGATTGTGATGCCTCTCGGAGTTGTAGGCGCAATTGTCGTAGAGGCAAGTCCCTGGATTGAAGACAACCAATGGGTACTCGACGTAGCAGAAAAAGACAAGATTATCGTTGGAACGGTAGGCAATCTTGAACCGGGCAAGCCAGACTTCCGCCGACAGCTCGAACGTTTCCAGCGTAATCCTTTGTTTCGCGGTATTCGCTACGGAAACCTTTGGGAGGGCCATGATCTTTCTCGCCAATTGACAAATCCCGATTTTATCCCGGATCTTAAATTCCTTGCTCAGTTGGGGCTGGTGCTGGATACGGCAAACCCGAATCCGGCATTACTTGCTGCCGTGGTACGTATCACCGATCAAGTGCCAGCGTTACGGGTAGTCATCGATCATCTCCCGCAAATGGCTATTCCTGAAGTGGCCGACGTACGGAAAAACTACGAAGCGGACTTACAGGAACTAGGCAAGCGGCCCCAGATTTATCTGAAGATTTCAGAAGTGCTACGTCGGGTGGACGGGAAAATTCCTCAGAATCTGAGTTTCTATCGGGAACGGCTGGATGCGCTTTATGCTACGTTTGGTGAAGATAGGTTGCTGTATGGAAGCGATTGGCCCAACAGTGATCAGTGGCTACCTTTCGACAGCGGATTGAATCTGGTCAAACAATACTTCAACGCGAAAAGTCGGGCCGTGGCCGAAAAGTATTTCTGGAAGAACTCAATTGCTGCTTATCATTGGCAAAAGCGCGACGCTTCGCAACCTGGATAGAACCAATTACTCACTGTAATCCAACTCTTTCCCAAACGTCTCTTCCATCGTAACTAAGGCCCAATAGCCCAGCGCGAAACAAATTAGCGCAACGATAGCCGCTGACTGAATTACCCCCAGTGACGGTTTCATCGCCTGAAAAGCAGGAATGGTAAGCAACGTAGTGGCCCGCACGTTATTAGCAACCGACGTAGTGGCCGTGGCCCGGAGGTTGGTTCCGAAACTTTCGGCGGTGATGGTCAGGAACATAGCGATGTAGCCGATGCCGAAACCCAGCGCCAGACAGAGTGCGTAGAACGAATCAGCCGACGTAATGCCGCCAAACAGATAAATTAGGACGAGTACTAACGTAACACTCATCATAATGCCAATCGCTTTCCGACGCGACCGCAGCCATTGACTCAGAAAACCACTGAATAAATCACCCGCAACGGTTCCTACGTAGGTGAACATAACAGCGCGTCCTGGCTGGATAGGCTCCGAAACACCAATGGCTTTTCCGAACTCATTGCTGAACGTAGCGAGAATGCCGATGACCAGATACGTAGGAATAGCAATACCCATACAGCGCAGGTAACGTAGCGTTTGCTCTTTTCCGCGAAATAGGGCCCAGAAATTTCCGCGTGATACATTCGTCTGCTGCACCCGCTTGAACATACCCGATTCGAGCACGCTGACGCGCATCAGGAGTAGGATTAAACCGAGCCCTCCGCCGATGAAATACGTAGTGCGCCAGTCGAACAACGTAACGGTGAAATAAGCAACCACCGCCCCCAGCAAGCCCACACTGGCAACCAGCGATGAACCATAACCCCGCAAGTTGGGTGGCAGAATCTCACTGACCAACGTAATACCCGCGCCCAACTCACCGGCTAGCCCTAATCCGGCCACAAATCGAAGGATAGCGTAAAGTTGTGGGTCGTGCACGAAACCACAGGCGATGTTTGCCAATGAATACGTAATGATTGAGCCGAATAAGACGGAAAGCCGACCGCGCTTATCGCCTAAAATACCCCAGAGAATGCCGCCAGCCAGTAACCCGGCTTGTTGATAATTCAGGATTTTTCCGCCCACCAGAGAAATATCTGCTTCAGACAAACCCAGGTCTTTCAGACTCGGAACGCGCACAATATTGAAGAGCAGCAGATCATACACATCGACGAAATAACCCAGAGCTGCTACAATAACAGGTAGAGCGAAAAGCGGACGTAGTGAATTAGAGGACGTAACGGTAGGATGCATATACGGCAAGAGATAATCAATTGCCGAAGGTACATTAAAAAATAGAACGCAGATAAATCCGCAATTTGTCCTCAGAATGACAAATTGCGGATTTGTATCTTATTCGCTTTTCAGAACTTCCACTGGATTAGTCTTTGCGGCCTTCATCGTCTGCGATCCGATCATTAGGAAGGCGATCAGCAAGACCGCCAGTAAGCCGACGAATAATTCGCCGATCTGCACGGGTGTGTGATACGGAAATCGGATGAGAACCACTTTTTCGAAGAAAAGATACGTTACTGGCAGCGCGATGAGTGCCGATATAGACAACTGTACGAGAAAGCCGCGGCTTAATAAGTAGATAAGGCTGCCTGAGCTGGCCCCCATCACTTTGCGGATGCCGATTTCCTTTAATCTGGTTTCGGTCGTGTACGCTACCATGCCGAACAAGCCCATCGATGCGATCGAAATGGCAAGGAATGAAAGAAAACCAATGATCTTGATTAGGGTAGAAAATTCGCTGTATGCCTCTTCGATGGCTTCGTCGTAGAATTCAGCCTGAAAGGGATGAACACGGTCGATTTCTTTCCAGGCGGACTCGATTTTTTCTCTGGTTGCCAGCAGGTCCGTACTTTGTATTTTGGCATTAATGACCGCTCTGTCTTCGGGTGTCCAGTGCATGAAGGCAACCGGGCCGACGAGATTGTCGACCTTGCCATAGTGAAAGTCTTTCATGACGCCAACAATGGTCATTTTGCGTGTTCCATTGAAATTACGGAAGGTGATTTCCTTACCAATTGCTTTCTCAGGATCATTATTACCAATGTTAAATCGTTTTAAGACTTGCTGATTAACAATCACTTCTGTGGCGGCCTTGGCCGTAGTAGGTCGCGCCATAAAGTTTCCTCCGGCAATGAGTTTGTAGTTATGCAGCCGCAAGTAATTTTCGTCGACGTGGTTGGTCATGACCAGTACTGAGTCACGCGAATCGTTATATTTCATATAGCCACCCCAGGCATTCCCAACGCTGGTAACGATCAGCGATCGAGAAAGAGTCGTCACTTCGGGCATCTCGCTCAGTTTCTTGAAAAACGCATCCGGTTTATTACCCTGCATATTGATGTTCAGGATGTTTTCGGTGTTGAATCCCAGATCGAACGCCAGTATGTTTTTGTACTGCACATAGCCGATGGCGGTTGTCGTAATAAAGAGTAGGGTAAGCGTGTATTGAACCACCACTAGGGCGCGTCGGAGTGTCAGGTATTTAAATACTTTCACCGTCCGGTACGCCGGAGCGGACACATTCCTGAGCGCACTGATCGCGTTGACTTTCGAAAAGAATAGGGCTGGCATGAAGCCGGCAATCACACCAACAGTGACCGAAAAGATGATAAAAGCTGCGACCATTGACGGGGTTAGTTCGAGCTTCACCGTTTGCTGCATCTCCGGAGCCAGATTGATTAGCAGCGGGCGCAATACAAGAAAGATCAAAAATGAAAGAACCAGGGCTGACAGCGAAATCATGATCGACTCGGCCAGGAATTGTTGCTGTATCTGGCCCTTTTCGGCGCCGATTGCCTTGCGAATACCGACTTCCTTAAAGCGACGTAGGGCGCGCGCCATCGAAAGATTAGTATAGTTAAAACAGGCCGACAAAATCACAACGAGTGCTAGCCCGCCGAGCATCCAAAGTACACGAGGAGACATGTGAGGACCCACAGAGCCAGGACCGCCCTCGGAGGGACGGAATCCTTCCCCAACTACGATCTTATATAAAGGGTGAAGTTCAAGCTGAATTTTCGTGGCCCCTTCAGCAAGATTTTCCTGCCTGGCAATGACGTCGAGCTGCGATTGAATTGATGCTACGTCGGCATTTTCTGGCAGCCGGAGGTATACGAAGTTCGACGACATATTTGTCCATTTCTCGAAGTCCGTGTCGTTCTTGTTGAGCTGCTCGGCCGTTGACAGCGATACCAACGCTTCGAAATGGATGTGCGAAAAGAAGGGAACATCCTTCATGACACCGGTCACCTGGTAAGCGAGTGTATCGAACCTGATTGCCTTCCCAAGCGCAGGTTGGTTGCCAAATAGCTTTTTCGCTGCCGTCTCAGTCAAAACAATCGAGTAAGGATCTTTCAGCGCCGTTTCGGGATTGCCTTCCAGCATCGGGAATGTAAATATTCTGAACAGCGACGGCTCCGCCCAGAAGCCCTTTATCGGGATAATATCGTCGCCGACCTTCGCATCCTGCGAAAAATCGTTGCGCATAGTCGCTACGTCTTGGATACCAGATACTTTCTCCCGAATAAGCTTTCCGGTTTTTATGGACGTAGTGGCAAACTTGCCGCCCTGTTCACCATTGAACGTTGCTACGTTGGTGATGCGATAGATTCGGTCACCATTTTCATGGAACCTATCGTACGAACGCAGGTCTAGTACGAACGCGATTAGCAGTAACCCGACGGACATACTGATAGCAAGGCCAATAATATTGATAGCTGAGAACAGCTTATTATGCAGCAGGTTGCGTCTGGCTGTTTTGATGTAGCTCCCAATCATGATCCGATTATTAATTTATATTCCAAATTTACGCAGGTTGTACACAAAGCTCACGAGCAGATACCGACGTAGTATCCGGCTTTGCACGTCGTCGATATACGTATCGGTGGTGTTACGTACCAGACTGCGATTCTGGTTCATTACGTCGAAAACCTGTAGCCGCAATTCACCTGTGTTGCCTTTAAAAAACTGCTTCGCCAGTGCTACGTTCCAGAGCATAAACTGCTGATTATAACCCGCAGCCCTACCCGTTGTGCCTGTATACGTCAAATCGCTGCTGAGTACGAAACGGAAGGGAAGCTTCCAGAATAAGTCGGCGGTGGCGTATTGCGACCAGAAGGATGTGTTCTGTTTCGAGGTTAGTGAATACGCAGCCGTTTGATACGTTAGATTACCACTGATGCCGTATTCCAGGCTATTGTTGAAATTAGATTGTAGATGAAATCCCTGCCCCACGCTGGCTGTTTTTGCAACATTTTGTTGGTCATTAATGAAACTCACCGCCCGACTTAGACCAATGTTGGTAGTGAAGGTAAGCCCCAGGTTCGACGGTTGCAGCGTTCGCCCGATAGACATTGACCCGTTGACCGACCAAAAACCACCTACGTTGAGGGGTTGCGTCGTCTGCACACCCGACGAACTGATTGTCGTTGACGTAGCAATCCGATTGTGGCTCTGATTCAGGCTGGCAAACGCCGATAAACTTTTGCTACCCTGATCTTTCGACACATTATAACCAAGGGTAATTGTATTATAAAACTCGGGGGCAAGTTGTGGATTTCCGATTCGAACATTGAGTGGATTTGTATTATCGACAACAGGCTGCAATTGAGAAAGCGAAGGTGCATTCAGGCGGGTTCGATATTGCAGGCGCAGGTTTCGATTACCCGAAAATGTGTAATTGAACAAGGCATTTGGCAACAGATTAAGGTACTGACGTCGCTGACTGGTATCGGCTGAACGATTATCGAGTTGCAACTGCGACTGCTGAACGTCCATTCCGAGGGCAAATCGATACCGTAGTCGTTGATTCTGAAACGTAGCACCCGCCCGATGAAAAGTAAATGAATTACTAAAATTGTTCGATAACGAATAATTGACGCGGTCATATTGGTCAGTCGCTTCATTTCGGTCCGTAACCAATCGGTCGGCACGATTGCTATTGACCGAATAGGTGTACCGAAATTCTAGTTTTTGCGTGAATGATAACGGTTCGGTATAGGACAACGTCAGCGTGTTTTGCAGGTTGTAATTCGCCTGTCGGTTCTGCTGGTTCAATAGGTTCGAAACTGGATTACTACCTGTGGAGTCGTAAAACGTATTGACCGACTGATTCAACGCCTTTGTTTCACCATCGCCCAACACCGTATTTAGGTTGAACGACAGGGTACGTCCTTCGAGTCGGAATTTACGCATGAGCAGCAGGTTGTTGTAGCCATTTAAACCTTTACCTGTATATCCATAGCCCGTTTCGCCGGTATTCACTAATTGAGCCGTTTGCCCCGGCAGACCCGGTCCCTCCAGACCGGGTAACGTAGAGCGGCTGGATAGTCGGCTGGTGTAATCGGTCGATTGCCACGAGAAACTGGGTGTTAGCCGAAGACTGGTCATCGAATCAAGTACCCAATCGAGACGGGCGTTGAATCGATTCGTCAATTGCTGATTCTGCGAGTAATTCTGCTGATCGGTAGTCAGGGAACGTCCCGGCAAAATACTGGCGCGCCGACTCTGTTGATCGGTGGTCGTGATGGCCTGATTCAGAAAATAGCTCGTTGCGATTTCTGCACGCTGGCCCACTTTATCCCGATAGTTTAATCCGCCAGCGCGTACTTCGATTACATTTGTGGGCGTCTGGCTACCCGGAGGTCCACCCCCTTCCTGGCCTCCAACAAATACTGGCCCTTGTGCTGGCCCAGCGCCTAGCGTGAAATTTTGCTGATTGAGGTTGTTGGCCTGACCAATCAGGGAAATTTGGCGCCCGTTATTAAAGCGGTGCAGATTCAATTGAGCCTGATACCGATTGGCCTCCCCGTCGCGCGCTGTGCCAAGCCCCAATTCATTCTTCCCGAAATACCCTTTCCGTTTATCCCGCTTGAGGGTTATATTGATGGTTCGTTCGCGATTCCCATCGTCGATACCTGAAAACTGCGACTGATCTGACGACTGATCGTATAACTGAACCTTATCGACAATATCGGCGGGCAGATTTCGGGTCGCCATTTTAGGATCATTGCCGAAAAACGGCTTTCCATCCACCAATATTCGGCTGACCGTTTGCCCCTGTGCTTTAACCGTCCCGTCGCGACTCACTTGCATACCGGGCAATTTGCGGAGTAATTCCTCCACTGCGGCATTCTGCTGCGTCTTGAACGATCCTGCGTTGAATTCCAACGTATCCTGTTTAACCATTACGGGCGCGCTTTCCTGCCGAACAATCACTTCCTGAAGCTGATTGCTCTGCTCAACCATCCGCAGTATGCCTACTCTATTCGCTGGCTCGCCTGACGTAACCGTAATCGATTGGGAGACATTCCGATAGCCCAGAAACGTAACGAGCAGCCGATAGACCCCTGGTGCTACGTTGCGTATCTGAAACATTCCATCGCCATCGGTAATCGTACCCATCACGTAGCTCGAATCGCGGTCTGTCATCAGCGAGATAGATGCTTGCCGCAGAGGTTTGCCACTAGATGAATCAACGACCATCCCCCCAATCTCCGATTTCGATCCGTTACGTTGGGCAAACAGGCTAGTTGTCAGGGAAAGACAGAAAAGTAAGAAAAACGCTTTCATAAGGTTGTAAATGGCAGGGATGGCAGGGAGAAAGGATGGCAGAGAAGCAGAATTAGGCAATTCCATGCGCTCTCTGCTATTCCCTGCAATCCATGCTTTAGTTCCGCTCGTTCAGTTGAAGTTGTTGCTGGAAATCGGTAATGGCTTTCTGACGTAGATCCGCTAATTGTTCCGGAGTAACGGTCTGTGCCTGTGCGTTCGGTTTGACCGCCGAAGCATCGGGGGACGTAGTATCGACTTTGGTTGCCTTGAATTGCTCCTTGCTCCCTTCGATGAGCAGTACGGTGCCCGTTTCGGGCGTAAGTTCGTGGATGGGTGAGTAAGTGACAGGAATTTCGGTAGTTACCCAAACTGTATAGGTTTCCTTTTTGTAAGGGACTGTCGCTTTTCGGCAGGTGTAGCCGGCTATTTTCTTGGTTTGGTCGGTTAGTTGCCAGCCACTTACCCGCTGAAGGGGCACTTCGGCCTGATACGTTTTAGCCTCCGCATCTTTACCGACTGTAAGTAGCGTTACTTTCTTCTGGCCTTGCAGATCCACAAAAATCTGCTCAGTAAATGGTCGCGGAAGGTTTCTGGTCTGAGGCACCCCACCGTCGCCCCTTACCCGAACAACAGTTGCCTGGTCATCGCGGCTTTCTTTCGCAAACGTACCGTTAATTAGCGTCTTCTGGCCAAACGAGCGCGTATCAGGAATGTCGGTTGGGAAGTTCGGATCGCCGGGTTTTACCTGTTCGCCATTAATGACGATACGCATTTGGGATGGGTCAACTTTACGGACACCTTCGTACGAAATCTGCCCAGACCACGTAGTGGCGGCTGTTTGAGCTACGATGGGATGAGTTATTAGAAGGGCTACCAGACAGTTAGCAACTACGCAAAGGATAGTTTTCATGAAAAATTGATAGTTTAATTGGATGTTTTACTAGTCAGATGGAATTGTAACGTTGTGATACACAGAGCTGAACTCTCTTAACCCCCTTGCCCTACGCGTCTGTTCTTTTCCAGAAAATCGGTGATAGCTTTCTGGCGTAGCTCGGTCAATTGTTCTGGCGCAACAGTCTGCGCCTGTACACTGGGTTTAAGCACGGACGGATCGAGCGCGGTTTTAGCCACTTTTCTGGCTTTGAATTGCTCTTTGCTCCCTTCAATGAGCAAGACCGTACCGGTGTCGGGGGTAAGTTCCTGAATAGGTGAGTAGGTGATGGGCAGCTCGGTGGTTATCCAGACTGCGTAGGTTTCCTTTTTGTACGGCACAGTGGCCTTTCGGCAGGTATACCCAGCTATTTTCCTGGTTTGATCGGTTAATTGCCAGCCACTTACTCGCTGAAGGGGCACCTCGGCCTGATACGTTTTTGCATCCTCATCATTGCCGACCGTAAGGATCGTCACTTTTTTCAGGGATTTCAGATCAACAAAAAACTGCTCAGTAAATGGGCGCTTACCTCCGGCTGTCGGCATCACCTGATAATTGTTGCCGGTTACTTTCGCATAGGTACCGTTAATGAATACCTTTTGCTCCGACATTCGGTTATCAGGAATGTCTTTTGGCCAGTTCGGATCGCCAGGTTTCATTAGCTCGCCATTGTTATCGAGGAATTTCAGACTCGCCGGATCGATTTTGTGGATGCCTTCGTAGGTAATCTGCCCAGACCACGTAGCAGAGGCCGTTTGAGCAATAATTGGATGCGTTGCCAGACCGACTACTAAAAAGCTAACAACTACGCAAAGGAGCGTTTTCATGAAAATTGCTGGTTTGATTTGACGGTTCAAAGGTCAGGCGGAGTTTTGTAACGCACTGCTACATAGTGTTAAACAGTGTTAACAACCATCCAAAGCCCGCCCAGACGATGTAGATTTGTGTATGAACCGACGCATTCGTTCCATATTCTGGCTGATGGCGCTATGCATCATTGGCATCAATGCGTTTCAGGGCTATTGGCTCTGGACAACGTATCATCTTAAAAGCCAGCAGTTTAATCAAACGATGCGGGATGCGCTATTTTCGGTTTTGCAGAATCGTCAGATGGTCGAGGCTAACCGCTTATTTGCCAGGCAGGGTAATGAGAAGTCACTGAAACCGACACGAATGATTATTCGCCAGTTTGACGGTACTACCAATCGGGAGCAGATTCGAGTTATTGTAAGACAACCCGGGCCTCCATTAAGCGCAAAGAGAACTCGTAGGCCTGGTAAACGTGCGGTGTCTGTTGGGTTTTATCAGCAGCTGTCGCCAGGTCCGCCAGGAACAGAAACAGAACTATTCGAATCACCTGATACGCTTGCTCACCGAATTTCGACTCTATTGCTGCTCGACTGGGCTGAAGGGACACGTATCAATCTGGCTAAGTTAGCAGATGCGTACCGTGCTGAACTTTTTCAGCGAGGTATAAATCCTACGTTTAAACTGGATACGGTGAGCGTTCAACCTCAAAAGATGTCCAAAAATGTACTTGTACGTCAATTGGGTGCTCCCTCAAGGCCAAATGATAAGCCGAACGTAATGAACAGGTTGGTTGTGCCCATCAACCCAATTCGGAATTTGTTTGCGCAAGTGACCTTTGAAACGCCAACGTTCTACTTGCTACGTCGAATGGGTTGGTTGCTGGGCGGTTCGGTGTTTCTAGTATTGTTGACGACAGGTAGTTTTCTGTTCATGCTGAGTACGATTCTGCGTCAGAAAAAACTATCGGAAGTGAAAAACGACTTCATCAATAACATGACGCACGAACTGAAAACGCCCATTGCTACCGTAACGGCAGCTGTGGAAGCTTTACAGCATTTTGGCGCACTGGATGATCCGAAGAAAACGCAGATGTATCTGGCGATTTCACAAAATAACCTGCAACGCCTTTCTGATCTGGTCGAAAAAGTGCTGAATCTGGCCGTCGAAGAGAAGAAGGAGCTGGTTCTTAATCCAGAATGGGTGAAACCGTCGGAAATAATCAGCCAGGCCATAGGGAATTATCACCCGAAATCCGACAAGTTGGTTGATTTCGAGGTAGCTGTAGAAACTACCGATGAACCGGTTTTGATTGACAGATTCCACATGACTAATGTGCTCAATAATCTAATTGAAAACGCTATCAAATATTCAGGCGAGTCGGTTAATATTCGGATTGCGAGTCAGCAACGGGAGCATGTCTGGCGATTGTCGGTCAAAGATAATGGCATTGGCATTCCCAGGGCCTATCAGGCAGCGATCTTTGATCGCTTCTTCCGTGTACCAACCGGCAACTTGCATCCGGTCAAAGGTTTTGGCCTAGGGCTGTCGTATGTGCGGCAGGTAGTCGAAAAACACGGTGGTCTTGCCGAGGTGATCAGCGAACCCGGTCAGGGCAGTGAATTTACCTTGCTCGTCCCCATGCAGGGCGGTACTGGACAGGTAAGCATCAGGCGACTCCGTATCAACTTCAACCCGCTCCAATCTGCTTCCTAACTGATGGCAACCGTACTATTGATAGAAGATGAAGTCGCCCTTGGCATGATTGTGAAGGATAGCCTTGAAGTGCGTGGTTTTACGGTACGTTACGCAGCCGATGGTGACGTAGCTTTGGCTGATTTTCGACAGGAGCGCCCCGATATTGTCGTGGCCGATGTAATGATGCCGAATATGGACGGATTTTCGGTGGCCCAGCAGATTCGTCAGACTGATCCGGACGTACCAATTCTGTTTCTGACGGCCCGTTCGCAAACCGCCGACGTAGTACGTGGATTTGAGTTGGGCGGGAATGATTACCTCAAAAAACCATTTAGTCTGGATGAACTGATTGTACGTATCAACGCGCTTCTCCGACGTAACGTAGCAGTTGGACCCGCTGCTACGTCAGATTCGGTACGTATCGGTCGGTATCAATTTGATGCGCCCAAGCAAAAATTATCGTTCAACGGGCAAGATACGTTGTTGTCGCATCGCGAAGCCGAGTTGCTACGTCATTTATATGAGCAGCGGAACCAGGTACTGGAACGTAATGCCGTATTGATCGAACTATGGGGCGACGACAGCTTTTTCAACGGACGAAGTTTAGACGTATTTATTACCAAACTCCGTCGTCATCTCCGTGACGACCCGCAGATCCAAATTATCAACGTCCGAGGTATTGGTTATAAGTTGATTGTATAAAAAAACGGTTGTAAGTGCTTACAACCGTTTTTTTATACAATCATTGGATTTTCTCTACCAGAATCGAATATAAAGAACCGTCAGAATCAGCATAATAACGGTAACCATTGCTGTCGCTGATGGAGCAAGTTTAAACATTGTGGAATCAACCTCAAACGATTTTGGGTTAATAGCGGGTCCTGCAAGACTAATTAACACCATAGCCAGTAGCGTGAAAACAAAGGCCCAACCCATTGCTACAAGAAACGGAATTTCATAAACACCTTCGGCATTTTTAAACGCTGTGTAGAGAATTGTTTCGTGTCCAAACAGAGCAGGAGCGAAGTTGTTGAATAGGGTCGTTAAGGCAAAGCCCAACAATATTCCGACAACTGCAGCTGCTCCTGTTGTACGTTTCCAGAAAAAACCCAGCAGGAATACAGCAAAAATACCAGGGCTCAAATAGCCTGTATATTTCTGAATGAACGTAAAGCCTCCTTCACTACCCACTCCTAGTGTATCCTTCCAGGTCAGAGCAATAGAAAGGAGCATAGCCACAAAAATAGTGATACGTCCAGCCCAGACCAATTGCTTTTCGCTGGCGTCTTTTTTAATGTATTTGTGGTAAATATCAAGCGTGAAAATAGTGGAGATCGAGTTGGCTTTACCGGCCAGCGAAGCCACGATAGCAGCCGTTAATGCTGCCATCGACAAGCCTTTAAGACCATTCGGCAGGAAAGACAGAATTGCAGAATAGGCATTGTCGGCAAGCAGTTTACCGCCTGGAGCCATCTCGTTTTGTAGACCGCCATTTTTATACAACACATAAGCAGCAATCCCTGGAAGCATCACAATCAGTGGCATGAACAGCTTGATCATGGCCGCAAACAGAATACCCGTACGTGCCGTTTTTAAGTCGGCACCAAGAGCCCGCTGGGTAATATACTGATTACAACCCCAGTAATTGAGGTTCACAATCCATTGTCCAGCGAAATACATAGTAATACCCGGTACGGTCAGGTACTTATTGACTTCAACCTGGGGCGTATCAGGGCCTGGTTTTGGGAAAATCAGGTGGAAATGATCTTCAGCATCGTTCATCATAGCCCCGAAACCAGCTATAACGTCGTTACCTAATCCGAATTTCTGACTAACTAACGTAAGGGCAATATAACTCGTAACAAGGCCGCCGATAATCAATACAACAACCTGAATAACATCAGTGTAGCCAATTACTTTCATACCCCCCAACGTAATAATCAGAGCAAAAATGCTCAGACCGATGACAATTGGATGAAAGTAGTCGGCACCAACTAAAGTGCTGATTGCCAGTGCTCCTAGAAACAGGATAGAGGTTAGGTTAACAAATACGTAAAGAAATAGCCAGAAAACAGCCATTATTAAACTTACTGTCTCATTATACCGCGTCTTCAAGAACTGCGGCATAGTATAGATATGGTTTTTTAAATAAATAGGAATAAACCATATGGCTACTATAATAAGTGCAACAGCCGCTAACCACTCATAAGCCGCAACGGCAATACCAAACGTGAAACCATTTCCTGACATACCGATAAACTGTTCGGCGGAAATATTGGAAGCGATCAGCGAAGCACCGATAGCCCACCAGGTCAGCGAACCTTCGGCCAGGAAAAAGTCTTTTGTATCGAGTTTGGTTTTCTGCTTTTGTTTGTAAATCCAGTACCCGTAGGAAGAAACACCAATAAAATACAGGAAGAAGATGATGTAATCGGTCTGGTTAAGCTGGTTCATGTTAACAACACGGAAATAGAGTTCGGAATCAGCCTGTAAAAAAGCAATTATTTCTTTAATTCAGCTTACTTTCCAATGAAATCATTTGCAAATAAATGCTATTAATGTTGCTCTAATCAAGACAAATGACAAAATCTGTTTTTATATAAGTAGAGTTAGATTAAATTAATGATTTTGACAACAGAAGTTTAAATGGCAAGTACAATTTACTTTTTTTTCAATATTGCATAAAATTCGTTCGAAGCAAAAGCAGTCGGATACAGGCGTTCAATCTGTAGATTAATATAGTTTAGTTCGTTCAGTTGGGTAATTATTTCCCTAAATGATTCAGGTGTAAAACGCCAGGCATGCGTATCAACATAGGCTCCTTTTGCTTCCTTGAATTGATTAAGCGCTTGCCGCGTATGCGATACTATCGCATTTGAATTACCTGGGGTTCCATGCATAGAAAGCCAATGGCGAATTGGGCTATTATGGACGACCAAAGCCTGATGGCGAATAAGATTGGCAAGCTGATGCACTTTACGTTTCTCCTCATAAGCTTCAACGACCGAACCTAAATCGAGTGTCGGCAGCAATGCATCAAATGAATAGCGTTTATCAGGAATTGTTATATAATATTTCCCCCCCGAGTTGAACAGCTTTTCTACGTCAATAAGATGTTTAATTAAGTCAGGCTGGTGTTCAATGCAATGAGCTGAATAAACTACGTCGAAAGTGTCTTCAATAATTGAAAGATCGCCTGTAGGTGATACGTAGTGTATATCTGGGAGGTTGTCAGCGATGACATAATTTACGGCGATGGCTCGTTTGATAATATCTTCTTTATTATCTACGTCAAAATAATAAACATTAGGGCCACGTAGGTGAGGATTTGAAAAAGGACCAATTTCTAATGACTTAGCATTAGTAGGTATAAGTGATAAAAAAGTACTTCGACTGATAGCATTTTGCCCTGAAAAGATATTGTAAAGAAATCGAAAGCAGTTACGCAGGAAATCTTTCATAGTAGCTCGCAAATATAGCAATGGTGAGAATTTGAAAAAGGGCCAATTTCTAACGACTTACCATTATAGTAGGTATAAGTGATAGAAAAGTACTTCGACTAATAGTTTTTTGCCCTGAAAAGATATGTAAAGAAATCGAATGTAATTACGCAGTAAATTTTTCATAGTAGCCCGCAAATATAGCAATTCACTTCCATAGATGCACTTACCCGTACAAATATGTCTTTGCTCAATGAAGAATGAAGCTATCCTTACTGGTGGTCCAATCCCACTTATTATATACCTATCCTCAACTACATACATAAAAAACGCCAGCCCTGAAAAGGGCTGGCGTTTTTTATGTATTGATTTCCTTATTTCTTCTCTACCAATTGCTTAACCAGTTGCTTTAACTGATCGATTTCTTTTTGCTGTTGAATGCTATACAGCGTTAGTTCTTCGATTTTTTCCAGCAGTTTAGCATCAGTTTTGTGAAGATCGTTGCCTTTCTCTACCATCTCCTGAGCCGAAGGGACGCCTGGCAGGTGCTTGTTAGCCTGGATGAAGCTTTCTACTTCAGAAAGTGATTTCAGCTTATAATCAGACTGAAACACATAGTCACTCCAATCAGATGTGTTCTTCAGAGCCACTTTCACTTTTTCAGTCAGGATACCCTGTTCAACGAACAGTTTGTAACCAACTGGCGTACGTGTGTTAGCGCCGATAATAACGGCGTCATCCTGAGTGCTTTGCAGGAACGAGCCTTTCCGTTGCCAGAACGCTTCCGTTACACCTTCACGAGTCGAAGCATTTGTACTGACCAGAATCACATCTCCGGAAGCATTGACAGACAAAACTTTTGTTTGGTTCGTCATTGAAGCAGCGTCAGTGCTTTTCAAGTTTGTGAACCGAAGGCCTGAGGTAGCTGCAACGCCCGCAGTAATCTCCACTTTATTTTGAGGAGCAGTGTTACCGATACCTACTTTCCAGGCAGCGTTAGCAGCACCTATGATGATCGAATTGTCCGCAGTAACCACTGCATTCACGCCGATAGCTGTAGAGTTGTTTACATTAGGGCCGTTGGTGCCGGCTCCGTAGCCAATGAATGTATTGGCTTGACCAGTGGCATTCCCGGTAAAGCCAGCGGAATTTCCGATATAGGTGTTATTTTGTCCGCTGGTATTCGCATAGCCAGAACCATTTCCGATGAACGTATTACCAGCTCCGCCAGTGGTTTGTTGGCCTGAGGAGTTGCCGAGGAACAGGTTATAGGAACCCGTAGTGCTTAGACCAGCCAATTGGCCGATGAACATGTTACCTGTGCCAGTCAGATTACTTAAACCGGCATTTGCACCGATAAAAACGTTCGCTGTACCAGTGGTATTGCTAGCACCTGCTCCAGATCCTAGGAAAACGTTATTATTGCCACCGGCAGTAATGGCAGGGCCAGCATTAGTACCTATAGCTAGGTTGTTGGTACCTCCGCCAGAGGTTCCTGCATTCAGGCCCATATAGACGTTCGAAGAACCGGCAGTAGGTTGTTTAATGTATGTCTGATTATTGACCAGGACGTTAAAGCCTGTGGGCAGGTTCAGGTTACCCTGAACGGTTAATGGAGTACCAACCGGTACCTCAATTGTTTGAGCCGTAGCGGTCAGGCTGGCAGAGAGAGCAAGGCAACCGACGTAGAGAAAGTGTTTCATTTGTGGTAGATTTTTATTATCAAGTCGAAAAGTTAGTGTTCTGGGTTCAATCGGCAAAGTATTTTGTGATACTTTTATTATAAGGTACTTTTTTGAACAGATACAGCTTACTCGTATGAGTAATTGTAATTCATACTCGTAATACGCTTAAAGGTAACTAAGTGTTTTCAAACTTACTAAATTTATTTTTGGAAATTATAATTTTAGTACAACAATAGATTGAAGCTGTTTAAACTTTTATGATAGAGCCGTTTTTGTCATGCTGAGGAACGAAGCATTTTAAAATCTCACAAGCGAATTAGTATGATTTGAGATGCCTCGTTCCTCAGCATGACAAAAACGCTCATTTCTATGCTTTTGTCGGAAGTTTAAACAGCTTTAGTATATAGGATAAATAAGTATGTCATCGTCCCTGAATGTCGGCTTGAGGCTAACCTTCCAGGGGCGATGACATACTTGGCTCGTATGAGCTATTTAATGGCAATATGCCGCGACGGTGCAGGCTTTACTTCCTGTGGCGTCGAAAGTTTGAATGTGTATTCTTCGACTTGCGTACCTGCTGTGATACGGAAGGTATAGTTTCCATCGGTCAATTGGCTCATGTCGAACTGCTGACGGCACGTATTACGTTTGCTGTTTTTACCAAGCACAGTTTCCTGATAAAGTACTTCCCCTCGCTGACCAATCAATTCCAGGCTGACTTTATTCTCGGACTTATACTTTTCCAGATAGAACCACATCTTGGTCATGTCGGCGGCTGGAAATACGGCTGCAGCAAATACTTTCTTCTGCGATTGACCATCGTCAGCTAATGTAGGTGACGATACGGATACGGTTAGTGCCAACAAAAGGACACTGGCGAGCATTTTGAAGGTGGTTTTCATTGAGCTGTATGATTAAAAGAGAACCTTTAATTGTCAACTCAATGATGGACAGAAACAGGTGCATCGCCGTCGTTTAGGAGCAACGGCCAAAAAAAGGGATAAGCGGTTTAAGCTATTCTACAAAATCTAAATCCTTGCCGAACGTATCGTCCATGCGGCTTAACGACCAGAATGATAAGCCGTAAACGATGACTCCCAACAACCCGGCTGCGAGCAGGGCACCCACGGATGGTTTCAGCGCCTGAAAAAGCAATGTCATCGGAATAAGCGTTCCCCGAACCACACTGGGTACCGACGTAGTAGCCGTATTACGGAGGTTGGTGCCGTAAAGCTCGGCTACCATTGTCAGGTACATGGCGATATACCCTGTACAGAAACCTGCCAGCAGACAGATCGTATAAAGGCCTTTGGCGCTACGTATGCCACCAAACAGATAAATGCTGCTCAACAAAGCGCTAGCTATCAATAGACCAGTTATAGTACGAATACGGGATTGCAGCCACTGACTCAATGGGCCACTAAGCAAATCGCCCCCGGCCAGTCCGACGTAAATCATCATTACGCAGCGCCCAGGCTTTACTACGTCTGGTATGGCAAGGGCTTCACCAAACTCATTCGCGAACGTAGCCAGAATACCCACTATAAACCAGGTAGGCATGCCCACCGTTACGCAACGTAAATATTTGATTGTTTTAGTCTTGCTACTAAAAAGTTGAAGGAAATTCCCGCGACTGACGTGCTGATGCTCGGCTTTCATACGACTGAATAAGCCTGACTCGAATATACTTACCCGCAACAGTAACAGTGCCAGACCCATACCGCCACCCACCCAGAAGGCCATGCGCCAGTTAAAGTATTCGACGGTGAGGTAAGCGGCTCCCGCGCCCAGATAACCGATACCCGCTACTACTGAAGAACCATAGCTGCGGATTTCTTTAGGGAGAATTTCGGAAACTAATACAATAGCCGCCCCAATCTCTCCCGACAGCCCGACTCCAGCGATAAAGCGAAGTATAGCATACGTATTGACATCCTGCACAAAACCACAGGCGATGTTCGTAAGCGAATACGTTAGAATACTGCCGAACAACACCGACATGCGCCCTCGCTTGTCGCCCAGCACACCCCATAGAAATCCGCCCAGTACCAGTCCGGCCTGCTGGAAATTCAGGATAAACGTACCAGCCTTCGATACTTCAGCTGGCGACAATCCCAGCGATTGTAAACTCGGCACGCGCACGATGCTGAAAATAAGCATGTCGTACACATCCACGAAAAAGCCCAGCGCCGATACAATCACCGGTAAGGTAAGCAGTGGACGTAGTGAAGGACGTAGTGATGGTGGCGAGAGAGTCTCCATCTGAACCAGTATTTAGCTGATTTAAGGATTTACAGGATTGTTTCTGAACCAGGATTTTCAGGATTGAAAGGATTTACGGGATTGTCTGAACCTAGATTTTCAGGATTGAAAGGATTCACAGGATTTTGTTTTCTGCTTGACTGGATTCAATCTTGTTAAAATCTTGGTTCAGACAATTCTGAAAATCCTTACAATCCCAATTCAGACTACTCCTCAAGGTAATTCAAATCCTTCCCGTGGGTTTCAGGAATGGTCAGAATAGAATAGAAGCCAATAATAAACGAAATCAGTCCCACTGCGGCACCGGCATCGATAATTCCGAGCGAAGGTTTCAGAGAACCATACAGACTTGTCATCAGAATAACCGTTCCACGAACCATGTTCGGAACGGTAGTAGCCGCCGTAGCACGAAGGTTTGTTCCGAACTGCTCCGCGCCAATCGTAACGAACATGGCCCAGTAACCAATTCCGAAACCCATCGCCAGACATAGACCATATAATAACGTAGCACTTTTAACACCGAAGTACAGATAGATCAGCCCGAAAACCAGCGATACGATCATGAGCAACGTAACGGCTTTCTTGCGCGATGCCATTGCCTGACTAATGAACCCACTCGCCAGGTCGCCGACGGCCAGACCAACGTAGCACCACATGATCGCCAAACCCGGCTGAATTTCTTCGGTAATACCTAACGCCTTTCCAAATTCGTTACTGAACGTAGCAAGAATACCAATAACGAACCAGGTCGGTAAGCCAATGCCGATGCATTTGAGGTAGCGGCTAAATCGGTTTTTATTCGTGAAAAAAGACAGGAAATTGCCCCGGCTGACGTGCTCCTGCGATGATACGTTGGTGAACATGCCCGACTCTACTACGCCGACACGTAGCAGCAGCAGCCCGACGCCAAGTCCACCACCGACGAAGAAAGCCATCTGCCAGTCGAACAATTTGACGGTAAAATAGGCTACTACGGCCCCAAACAGGCCAATTCCCGCCACCAGCGACGTACCAATTGCCCGTTTTTCTTTGGGTAATACCTCACTCACCAACGTAATACCGGCCCCAAGCTCACCGGCCAGCCCAATGCCGGCAATAAAACGCATCAGTGCGTAGTAGGTAATCGGGTCCATGAACGTAATGTTCGTAATAAATCCGCAGGCAATGTTGGCAATGGAGTACGTAATGATAGAGCCGAACAGTACCGAGAGTCGCCCCCGTTTATCACCCAGCACGCCCCAAAGAATACCTCCCAGCAGTAGCCCGCCCATTTGCCAGTTCAGGATGCTGGCGCCTACTGTCGAAATCTGTTCGGGAGACAGGCCGAGGTCTTTCAGGCTGGGTACACGCACAATGCCGAACAGCAGCAGGTCGTAAATATCAACGAAGTAACCCAGAGCCGCTACGATAACAGGCAGACTAAACAGACCAACGGTCGGAGATTCGGTTTTAGAAGAAACGGTGGAAACAGCCATGCGGCAAAATCAAGGGCTAAGAGAGCGAAATAATTCTGCAATATTACGAAACCGCCAAAGAAGATTAGGGCTTCTCCTTTATCATTTTCTTCTGAATGAACACATCGGCATAGCGCTCACCAAGGGTTCGGGCCGAGCGGGTGTCGAAATGGGTCGAGTCACCTTTGTCAGTCAGACCCGATGAAAGGACGTAGTATGAATTGGAAATGTGCTGTGTTGCATTCTTAAGCGCGTCATTGACTGTTTTCGCGTTTGGATTGCGCTTCACGACAAAATCGCCTAACGTAGCAACCAAAAAAGGTACATTCGGCGCATTCAAATCTTTCCGAAAACGGGTCACCAACTCTTCTAGTTTGGCTTCATAGACCGGGGCTTTTTCTGGCGTAGAATCTGACTCGCCCTGATGCCAGATGAAACCCACTAATTGGCCGTTTTCCAGTGCTTTTTTTGCTCGACGTAGTGCATCATCGTAAGGGTACGATTTGGTCGGATCGTAATACGCTCCCGTTTTCCAGTCGTCAATCCCCGAACCACCAACGGCGCAGGGAACCAGCCCAATATTCATGGTCGGGTACGTACCGGCCAGTTTTTTGGCAAAAGCAAAACCCGGCCCTACGCCGATAACGGCTGGTTTATCAAAATGCATCGGGTCGCGGGCTGGCACCCAACTTTCAGCTTTATCAAGCATCCAGATACGCGGATGAGGTTGTTGATCTTCGGCTTCTGGAACACCCCGCCCCGCCATGTTCGACTGCCCGATGAGCAGAAACAGTTGCAACCGGGGCGGAACGTCCTGTTTGAATGCAAGCATGATGAAAAGAAGTGCGACAATAATAGGACTTACGCTGGTTTTCATGGCAAGAGGTCATAAGTAATTAACGAGTCACTTGATTCAATAGCTCGTCGCGTAGCGACCAAATGGTTGTATGTAGCAAATGAAGCAGATTTAATCTCTTTCTCGTCGTGTAGTGACCTCAATATAGAATGAGTTGTTAGGTCGCTACGTAACGAATTACCTAATTGAAATTCTAAACCGTTACTACGTTCTTCTTTACATAGCTCATGGTTTCGCGCTGGCGTTGCTCCACAAATTTTCGCGCTTTAGCCGCTTTGGCTTTAGCTGCCTTTGGATCTTTGGCCATTGTCAGCACTGTCGGAACGTAACGCGCTACGTCCGCTGCGTTGTCCATGTCGAAGAGCCAGTCGCCCAGTCCAATATCTTTCCACATCACCCCCTTACTCGTTTGTTCGGCAAATCGACCCACAACGGCTGGAATACCATTGCCGACGCACATAATAGGCGAATGCATTTCCAGCCCGAACAATCCCGCCGAACGAATATACGTACTGACAGCCTCGTCGGTGAGCCAGTATCGATCCCGCCACACTACCTTGGACTTTACATCGTCGGGCAGTTTATCGAACAGGATTTCTTTTCCCAATTTCACCTGGGTTTCGTCTTCGGGACAAATCAGAATTTTCAGGGGAGTCTGTCGAACAATAGCGATCATGGCTTCCCGAAGTGGTGCATGGTCGTGTTCTTTCATGGCCTGATTTCGGGCATCGCGCGTGGCATCGAACGGCGTGTTTTTAGCCGGAATTTCCCAATAAGGCGTAAAGCGCTGACGAGGAATGACGCACATAAATTTGCTTTCTTCCAGACCGTGTTCTTTCAGGAGCGTAGTGGCTGCCTGTTCGTTACGTAAATCCACACCAAACGCGCCATCAGGACAGAACTCCATAATCGGGCACGTAACACCGTTCTTTCTGGCAAAATCCAGCGAAATCGAATCGCGGAACAGGGCGAAACGGGCTTTAGTCAGCAGTTCTACGTCGAGTGGTTTGGCGGTAACCATGGCTTTAGGGTCGGGACTGTACACACCGGGGAACGTAATGCCATAGACGCCATACGGTTTGCCGGTTTCAGTGCGCCAGCGGTCTACGTCTTTTGCCGCCACCAACGACGGCCCTGAACCATGCAATAGAAACGCGCACTCCTTCAGCGCCTGAGCAATTTCGTCGGGTTTTTGAATAATCGGTACATTCGGAAATCGCCGACGCATCAAATCCTCTACGCCATTGGTAAGGCTGGATGGCCACAAACGCACTTCTACATCGGGCAGGTATTTTTCAAGTAAGGCCAGCACGCCAGGTGTATGACCAATATCACCAATGTTGACCGTTTGCCAGGACGAACGTAGTATAATTGATTTTTTAGCGGCTGACTGGGCAAGTGCCGGAAAACTCATCAACAGGCTGACGAGAGAAGGGGTTTGTTTGAGAAAAGTTCTGCGGGTGGTCATACGACATTATCTTTGGCTAATTGCGTTAAAAAGCCAGGAGATATTTTCCATAAGGCAATGAAAGCTCTCTATTACCCTTGCTGATGCTAACGAATGTCTTTTATCAGACACTTACTCAACAGGCGATTCAGGATTGTCAGAGACAGTAGCGGTTGCCTGAACAGGAGTAACGATTGGTTGGGAACGTAGCACGGGTTCCGGTTTAGGCAGCGAACCATATACATGATAAGCCGTACCTAACGCCCAAACCTTCAGCCCGACGCGAGCGAAAACCAGCGTTTGCTGAATAATAAACATGAGTAAAATGGTAAGCCATCCACTCATCAGAATCACTGAATCGATTAGAAAATAAAGTCCAAACAATCCGGTACCTATTAATATAAGCAGTAGGTAAAGGCCATAGGTTTTACCCGGATGACGTAGCACTAGCCGGAGGGCGAGGCCAAAAG
Source organism: Spirosoma profusum (assembly GCF_014699005.1). Taxonomy (GTDB): domain Bacteria; phylum Bacteroidota; class Bacteroidia; order Cytophagales; family Spirosomataceae; genus Spirosoma; species Spirosoma profusum. The sequence goes on along the minus strand of NZ_JACWZY010000005.1, from coordinate 70,956 downwards.
CCCGTAGCGCGCTATGCTGGTCTTCCCGAAACAAAATGACTTTGGCGTAATCGCCGATGCAGAATACCAACGTAACAGTAAGAGCAAAGAATCCGAAAAAGATACTGCCAATCCAAAGCTGCCCCCGCTCCGTTACGTCGTCGCTCAGGCCGAAGCCTACCAGCGAACCGGCTATCAGCCAGATGCTTCCACTAATAACGGCGAACAACAACGTAGCGCCCAGTAACCGCATAAACCGACCAACGTAGTGCGTGCATCCTTGCCAAAACGTACCGACATCGAATCGTGTATTGGGCTGAGCGAAACGTAGTAAAATACCTCCCGCTAAGAATACGCTCAGAAATAAATACAAAAGCCCCAACCAACGTCCCACACTTATAAGCGGACGAATGGCTGGCTTACTTCGGTGCCAAAAGTCTGAAAAAACGGTATAATCGAACCCATTTAGTAACTCCTGAAAAGCAAGCGAATGCTGAGTCTCAACGCTGAAGGTTGAGTAAAATGGTAAAGCAACCACGAGTCCCAACACCAACGTAATACCGTAAATGAGCCAGAGCAGTCGGAAACTGCCAAGCGTCTGTCGAAGGGAGGTAAGGAGAGGAGCCATTTTTAAAGAGCGAAAGAGCGAAAGAATGAAAGAGCGAAATCCATCCGGCAGATACTTTCACTCTTTCACTCTTTCATTCTTTCGCTCTTTTCACTTAATGGATGTTCAGTTCTGATTTTCTCCTGCAATTTCAGAAAGCCGTCGATCAGTGCTTCGGGGCGCGGGGGGCAGCCGGGAACGTATACATCAACCGGAATAATTCGGTCGACGCCTTTTACTACGTGGTAGCCGTGCTGCCAGTAAGGTCCGCCACAGTTTGAACAAGAACCCATCGAAATCACGTAGCGCGGTTCGGCCATCTGCTCATAAAGTCGCCGGATGCGGTCGGCCATTTTATATGTTACTGTTCCCGACACAATCATAATATCGGACTGACGGGGGGAAGGGCGCGGAAAAATACCGAATCGCTCCAAGTCATAGTTGGAGGCCATAGCACCCATCATTTCGATGGCGCAGCACGCCAGCCCAAACGTGAGCGGCCAAAGTGATTTCTCCCGCGACCAGTTGAGTAAATCCTCGGAATGCATCAGCAAAACGCTGGCCTCGCCCGATTTGTCACCTATTGAGTGAGACGTCATAATTTTCAGATTCGTAGTAGAGACAAGGTATGAATTAACTCTACAATTGATCAGTGTTTGTAGCGTTCGTTTACCTGTTGATACAACTGCCTGGGCACTTTGGTTTCTACCGTCGGAATTTTAGGCGTTGGTTTCACCCAATCAAGATAGCCTTTTGCCCAGACGTAGGCCAGACCGAGCGCCAGAATAACTACAAACAGGATGGCTTCGGTCAAGGCAAACCAGCCCCAGAGTCCGTTGGTGGATTTAATAAGTTGAGCTTGCCCAAATACGGTTGCCCAGGGAAACAGAAAAACTAGTTCGACATCGAACAGCACAAAGACCAGCGCTACAACGTAGTAGCGAATATTGAACTGCACATTGGCATTACCGACTGGCTCCTCCCCCGACTCATACGTACTGTTTTTCTCAATGTTTGGTCGGTCAGGACGTAGCAATCGCGCTGCAAAAAGCACAATCGCAATGAACGCAAACGCGGCCAGAATAAAGAGCAATATGATACCGAAATCGGAAAGCATTAATAAATGATAATGAAGAATGCTCTGTGGGCTGCCAGTTAATTATTTATTTTTCTTCTTTTTCGGATATAGATTATACACAATCGCTATCTGTAGATTGCGATTGTAGTAACTGGCGCCGGCTTCAGGTGATACGTTGACGAGTCCGTGAACGTAGCGAATGTGCAGGCTGAATTTGTCGAGCATGTCCAGAAAATCGTAATGGGCACCCACAACTACGCCAACGTCGTTTTTAGAACCGGGCCCACCAGTGCGTCCGCCATTCAATGCATAACTAAATTCAGGACCGGCCTGTATTGTAATACCTTCGGTCGGAATAAAACCTGCCAAAATAGGGAGGCTGGCGTAATAATACGATACACCGGTTGTTGACCGGCCACCTGTAGTAAGTTCCTGTTGAAACGTGCCTCCCCGAACACCTACCAACGCTTCGGGCTGTATAACCACCTTATGATACCGATACCGATACATGACACCGGCAAGAGGTTCCATAGCCCGGTGGGGAATATTTGGGCTAACCCCTGTAATGGCTAATTGAGTAAACGATACGCCAACTTTTACACCAAAATGGCCACCAACAGGGTTATTACTTTGTGCCCAGACGAAATGGGGAAGACTAATTGAAACAAGAAAAAAGAGTAAGCGATACGTATGCATACACGAGTTTAAAATGAGCGTTTACCTTTCGATAACGTAATATTACCGAAACGCTGCTCCTCAAGGATGCACAAAGTTGGTTAAAAAAACTTAAAGAAGCGGTTGCTACGTTCTCGATTGGCCGGAACATACTGCTTAATTGAGCCGTGGATCGACCGGGTAATGAGCAATGGCTTTGTATTCGCCACCCATACGTTTTAACACGCCCCGCCAGAACTCTTTCGTTGGCGTCTCGAACAAAAATTCAGCACTGGTACGGTTACTGTGACTCACAATCCACGATTTCTGACCTAGTTCAGCATCTAACTGGCCTTCGCTCCAGCCCGAATAACCGATGAAAAACCGCACATCCCGTTCGGTGAGCGTACCCAGATTCACGTATTTTTTAATCTGCTCAAAATCACCGCTCCAGTATAAACCATCTAACACCCGAATCGAGCTATCGATAAGATCGGGCCGACGGTGAATAAAGTGCAGAGTATTTTGCTGGACCGGCCCACCGATGAAAAGCGGTAAGTCGGTATGTACTTCTTCGATTACGTCACTCAGATGGATGTCTGTCAATTGATTGAGGACGAGGCCAAACGTACCAGACGCGCCGTGTTCGCAAACCAGCACAACGCTACGTTCGAAGTTATTATCGCCCATGTATGGCTCGGCAATTAGTAGGTCACCGTTCATTACGGTTGTTGAGTTCGTGTCCATAAACATCAGGTTGCTTTAAGCTGTTCGTAGCTAATTAACGACTTTTTTGGTCTGATATTGATACAAACTATTTTCTGAATACAGGTCAATGTTTTGGGATACCATTTCCTTTTTCTTAGCCTGTAAATCGTGTACTAAAGCCTCAAATCGTATATATGAAATAACAAAAATAGGCAACCTGCTGGTCGCTTACTTTTGTTTACGACTAAGGCAATGGTACGGATTTATAAAGCAGATGCCTACAATTGAAATGCCAATTTGATTTTTCGGCCCGAAATCCGTTCGAGAAGGGGACGTAGCATCTGGTCGGCGTTACGGCTCGTTTGATCTAAAATTCCGCTATTGAGTGCTGACTCACGAACCTGATGTTCGGCCTTGCGATACGCATCGCTTACTAATTGCGACTCATTCAGAAACGAAAACCGGGTATCGTAAACCCGCGAACGGTCGTGGTTGATTTTCCAGGTGCAGAGTTCAGGTTTAGGCAGTAGCACGGTGATTGAATCGCCATGGACGGCAATATCAGTTGGTACGATTTTCGTAAGATCCAGGCAGCCAGTAGCTTCTCCTTCGACCAGCAAAATAGCGTTGGCATTCGGCAGGAACGTATTGGCTTGTTCATGTTCAACAATATCTTTGAACGTATAACGTACCAGTTCCAGCTTTCCCATCGCCTTAACTTCTTTTAACACAATGCTTTGGGTAACACTGTCGCCCCGCCGAAACCGGCTCATCAAGTCGTTGCTACGTACCTGTTCCCAAATGGCGATCAGACCAACTACCAGCACGGCAATCAGAAACAAACGAAACAGGGCACTTATCAGTCGGGTCATGGATGAAAACCGTTGGAAGTACTACGTTCAAGTTAACACTGAATGAAGATAATTGAATGAACAATTTAAAATGAATAATGGATTTTCGTGGGATCAGATTTGAGTATCTGACCCACGAAACTTGTTAACACAAAAAGGCCCTGCAACCAGTCGGTTACAGGGCCTTTTACGTAAAATAACAGAGATCAGTACGTATGTCTGGTTTCTGAAGCGGGTTGTTTCTCCAGATCGAAGAGGTCATTCAGTACGTCGATTAGCGTTTCGGCTTCACCGCGTTTGCAGGCAGCTTTCAGTTGCAAGACTGGCAACTTGATGATTTTCTGCATAATACCCCGCGTGATTTTGTCGATTTTTTCCGACTCGTCGGAGGTAAGGTGCTTCATGTGCCGGGCAATCTCGTCGCGACGAATCTGCTCCAGCGCATTTTTGAGTTTATTAATCGTTGGCGATACCACCATTTCTTTCGACCAGTCGCCAAATTCAGCGATGGCTTGCGTAATAATGGCTTCGACCTGCGGAATAGACGCCATTCGCTGATTCAAAGCTTCGTCGGCCCGATTGCGAATATGGTCGATGTTGTACACCAATACGCCCGGAATCTGTTCAACCGACGTATCGACGCTACGTGGCACCGAGAGGTCGATGAAGTATTTAAAACTCAGAATTTTAACATTCTTCAGAAGCTGTGGCGTAATGAGTGCATCATCGAGCATAACCGACGAAATAATGACGTCGGCTCGGTAAATTTCGTCAGTCAGATTGGCAAAGTCAGCTACCCGGAAACCATATTCCTGAGCCAGTGCTTCGGCCTTCGATTGGGTGCGGTTGCACAACGTAATGTGGCTGACATCGCCACCCGAGCGGGCTTCAAGGTTTTTACAAACGTCGGTGCCAATCTCGCCCAGACCAACTACCAGAATATTCGGTTTTTGCCGTTCGCCAACCAGTTCTTCGATTAACTCTACGGCGGCATACGAAACCGAAGCCGCTCCATCGCGGAATGAGGTTTCCTGTGCTACCCGTTTGTTGGTGAAGAAAATCGTGTGCATCAATCGATGCAGAAACGGACCCGCCATATCGAGGTCGGCCGACCATTGGTACGACTGTTTCACCTGGTTCGGTATTTGCATATCGCCAATTACCTGCGAATGCAACCCTACACAAACTTCAAACAGATGCCGAACTGCATCGTCGTGGGCATCGAAAAACTGGAAATAAGGTAAATAATCGTCGGTATCGGTCAACCCTTTCTCAATGAGTAACAACCGGGCAATATCAGCGTTTACATCAGAGGACGTAGTTCCGGGTTCGAGGGCGTAATAAACTTCGGTACGGTTGCAGGTTGAGATGACGAGCAAATCCGTCAGCCCGAAAAAATCACGAAGCCGTAGCATAAAACCCTTGGCTTCGTCTTCGTTAAGTGCAATTAGTTCACGAACGCGAAGTGGCGCCGTTTTATGGGATAAACTAATTGCTTTGAACGTATCTAACATTTCCGATAAACTCACTAAATGGTCATAGACCTGCACAAATTTACAACACAATCATGGACGTAAAAACATCCAGCGAAACCATGCATTCTATTTAGAAGACATCTAAATAATCTCGAATTGTCTTCCTACAATCCTATTTACAAAATAAACACTTAAGACAGGCGCTACGTTCTCTCTGATACCACAAAGCGTATTTTTTGACAGGTGAAACAAGCATTTTATACCTTAGAATGCGTTATATACCCGGTTGAACCAAACACAAAATCAACGAAACCGCTTTTCAGATACTAAATCGATAAGCTGACGAGCGGTACTACACCATGCTGAAGTCATTTGACATTTACAGCCAGAATAATATTCTGAAAATTATTGTCGCCCTAAACCTGCTTCTGGTCGGAACGGGTTCGCTGTTGTATACGAATCGACTGATTAATCAACTGGAAACGCGTGAAGAGCATTACGTTCAGTTATACGCTAATTCGATAGCTTTTGTGGCTGATACCAGCCACTCCAACTCAGGTGATTTGACGTTTGTGACCAGTGAAATTCTGGAAGCAAACGAAAGCGTACCAGCTATTTACGTCAACCCGGATGGCCATATTGCCATGTATCGCAATTTTGAAGTTCCACTCGAATATGACACTATCCCAGAGGCTAAACAGAAGTATTTGCAACAAAAAAGAGAGGAAATGCGGAAAAACCATCCACCATTGATGGTTGAGGTCGGCAATGGAGTACGGGGTCTGGTTTACTACAATAACTCAAGCTTACTAAGGCAGTTAAACTATTTCCCGTTCTTGCTATTCGCTATTCTGGCTGTATTGAGCGTGCTGGCGTACATATCGTTCAGTTCATCGCGCCGGGCCGAGCAGAACCGGGTTTGGGTGGGACTGGCGAAAGAAACGGCACACCAGTTAGGTACACCAATGTCGTCGCTGATGGCCTGGGTTGAGTATATGCGTTCGGACCCAGACCAGTACGATGCCAGTATTACCGATGAAATTGAGAAGGACGTACAACGTCTGGAAACGATTACAGCCCGTTTTTCGAGCATCGGTTCGATTCCGACACTAAAGGAGGAGAATATAAACGACGTAGTGAAACAGTTCACCAATTACCTGGCCCGCCGGATTTCAACAAAAGTTAAAATGAGTCTGGAAAGTCAACTTCCAGCTACGCAGGAGGTGAAAATCAATAAGTTACTGTTCGAATGGGTTATCGAAAACATTTGCAAAAATGCCGTCGATGCCATGAAAGGAACGGGCGAGTTACGATTAAACATGTTAGCTCTGCCGCATCAGCAGGTAGCCATCGACATCACGGATACGGGGAAAGGCATATCGAAGGCCAATATGCAGAAGGTTTTCTCGCCGGGTTTTAGTACCAAAAAACGGGGTTGGGGATTGGGACTAACGCTGGCCAAACGTATCGTGGAAGAATACCATAGCGGAAAACTCTTCGTAAAAAGTTCAGAAGTCGGAAAAGGAACCACCTTCCGAATTGTTCTGAATGCTAACTGACGTAGCGCGCTTACTCGCCGTTTGGGAACGGCACGGTTACCGTATCGGTTTCGATGACGTTGCTTTCGTTGAGGTCGCGATCCCGGATTTTAATCTGGAATTTAGTTGGGTAGAGTGTAAAACTAGTTCCGTATTGAAACGTCTGGTTAAAATCCAGCGTCCCTTCAATGGCGCCTTTGGGTTTGCCGGGAGTGAATTCCGGGAAAATAAGCGTTGTGTTAACGGATAGAGGAAGCTCTTCAAATTTCTTATTGATTAGTCGAAACGTGCGAATCTGGTAATTACCCCACTTTCCATTCGAAGCGTATTTTGTCGAATCGGCTTTGGATGGTGGCAATGAGTTACCCAGGTTACCATCGCCATCGCGGAAGCCAATGGTAATCACGACCGAATCGCGTTTCGATTGGCCGACCCCTTTACCCGGCGCAATAGGATATTTAAATATCCCTTTGAAGTCGATTTCGGGCGTGTTCGAATAATTTGGTTCGTTGAAACAGGACGAAAGGAGCCAGGCAGCTCCAATAATGAAGAGATACGGGTGAATTTGTTGCCGTCGCATACTGTTGTACTTGTTACCCAATAAACGCTTAAATCTATTGTCTTTTCCACTTATTCGCTCAACCGAGGCCGAACCGATTCGACAGGCACTCCGGCGGAAAATTCTGGCAATAAGCAGCCAGTCGCCCGATGTTGCTCAATTTGACGAATTGGCCTTGTCTGTCTTTCATTATCAATCAACCTACAATCCGCTGTATCGTGACTACCTGAAGTATCTGAATGTACGTCCGGAACAAGTCACGGAAGTCCGCCAAATACCTTTTCTACCCATCGGTTTTTTTAAAAGACATACCGTGCAGACGGGCATCAGTAATCAATTCACTACGTTGCCTCCTGATACGTTGATGTTCGCCAGTAGTGGTACCACCGGAGACCAGACCAGCCGACATTACGTTCCGGATTCGGCACTTTACGAAGCCATCAGCGTCCAGATTTTTGAGCAACTTTATGGGCCGCTTCAGAATGTGAATGTCTTGGCGCTCCTGCCTTCTTACCTTGAACGAAATAACTCCTCGCTGGTGTATATGGTTCAGCGATTTATAGACCGAAGTAAACGTGTTTCGGTTGGAATGAACGTAACGCCTGAACCAACGAGTGGCTTTTTCCTTAACAACTACGACGAACTGACCAGTCAGCTACGTTCGCTGAGCCAACGTAACGTTCAGAAAAAGATTCTCCTGATTGGCGTAACATTCGCCCTGCTCGATTGGGCCGAATCGTCACCAGACCTGTCGTTTCTGGGTAACCTATCCAGCCTGATTATTATGGAAACGGGCGGTATGAAAGGCCGTCGGCGAGAGTTGCTGCGTGAAGAAGTGCATACACTTCTGAAAGATCGGCTGGGCGTACAGGCGATTCATTCTGAGTACGGAATGACTGAACTTCTGTCGCAGGCATATTCAACAGGAGAGGGCGTGTTCCGGCCAAGTCCGACGCTACGTGTATTACTGCGTGACATAAACGATCCGTTTCACCTGTATCCAAATGATTTTTCCCGTTCGGGCGGTGTCAACGTAGTGGATTTAGCCAATCTGGATTCCTGCTCATTTATTGAGACTCAGGATCTTGGCCAATACGTTGGTAATGAAGGCAATTTTCGCGTCATCGGCCGCTTCGATAACTCGGATGTTAGGGGGTGCAATTTGATGATACAATTGTGAAAGAGTGAAAGAGCGCACTTGCTGGAAATTCGCTCTTTCGCTCTTTCAAAATTGTATTACGCGTACGCTTTCACGTCTTCCAGCGATATCTCTTCGCCACACATGATGACCAGACGCTCGATGACGTTACGTAGTTCGCGTACGTTACCGGTCCAGGGGAGCGATTGCAGGTAGGCAATTGCATCGTTTGAGAGTTCCTTTGGGGGAGCGCCGTATTCGGTGGCAATGTCGTGAAGGAATTTGTCAGCCAGCAGCGGAATATCGACACGTCGTTCGGCCAGGGGCGGTACGTGAATCATAATTACACTGAGCCGGTGAAATAAATCCTCCCGGAAATTGCCATTTACAATTTCCTGCCGAAGGTCTTTGTTCGTGGCCGCAATGACCCGAACGTTTACCTTGATTTCTTTATCGCCACCTACGCGGGTAATTTTGTTTTCCTGCAACGCACGTAGCACTTTAGCCTGAGCCGACAGACTCATGTCGCCGATCTCGTCGAGAAATAACGTACCACCATCGGCCTGTTCAAACTTGCCAACCCGCCGGATTGCGGCTCCGGTGAAGGCCCCTTTTTCGTGGCCAAACAATTCGCTCTCAATGAGTTCGCTGGGTATGGCAGCGCAGTTAACTTCGATTAGAGGTTGGTTGGCCCGGCTTCCTTTTTCGTGAATCTGCTTGGCTACCATCTCTTTCCCCGACCCGTTGGCTCCTGTAACCAGCACTCTGGCTTCGGTAGCGGCCACCCGGTTGATCGTATCTTTGACTTTCTTAATCGGCTCCGATTCGCCGACAATTTCGTTCAGTTTGTAGATACGTTTCTTGAGGGTCTTTGTTTCCTGCAACAGCTTGGCCCGCTCGATGGCGTTGCGTACTGTTATCAACAGGCGGTTCAGATCAGGAGGTTTCATGATGAAATCATAAGCTCCCTGCTTCGTGGCTTCAACGGCAGTTTCGACAGTGCCGTGTGCCGAAATCATGATGAGTTGAGTGGCTTTACTGGCTTCGGTGACTTTCAGAAGAACTTCCATGCCAGTCAGTTTGGGCATTCTAACGTCGCACAACGCTACGTCGTAGTTATTGCGCAAGATCATCTCCAGCCCCTCTTCACCATCTTTTGCTTCATCGACCTCGTAGCCTTCATACTCCAGGATATCGCGTAGGGCTGCCCGGATTTTCCACTCATCATCTACGATAATCAGTTTGGCCATAGAACTGGATATTTTTTAAAAATAAAATTAGATCAGATTCTGGATGAATGTATAATGTAAAATGCACAATACCTTTTTTCCTGATTACCAGACCGGTAATTGTTCATTATTCATTATTCATTGTCAATTCTTAGTCGTATAAGCCCGAAAATAGGAAATTTATACCGCATCCGATGAACCACAGGGCAAATTTACTAAAATCCTTTGGTGGTTACTGGCTACCGTGGGAGTTGTAAACTTACCACTTCTGCTACGTTGGTACGTTGATCGATGGGGCGCATTCGAAACGAATACGTGTACGGTTTGGTCGCCGGCAACTGATATTCTTTATGAACGCGGGGTGACCAACTATCATCGCCCCCCAGCCCCATCTGAGCCATATCGATGTTCACGACCGTTACGTTACCTCGTTCAACTTCCTGATGATCTGGCCTTTTGGCCTCCAGCAACGCACTGTCCGTATAATCACGCGCGTTAACATGTAGGAACGTATCAGCATTTGCATCGGCAATAATGAGAAAGCCATTGCCCATAGTGTCAGTAAGTTTGGCCCAGCGAACGTCAGTTTTATTCCCATTTTCCTGCGCCATGCTGTAGGGGAAAAACTGGTCGGCAATTTTTGCATCATAAACACCAATTTTGGCCGCATCCTTCCGGTCGGTGTAGCTCTCGAATGGCCCACGACCGTACCAATTCATATTCGTAAAGGCGGGCAGTAAATCGACCTGCATACCCACGCGGGCTAGCGGAGGCAACGTACCAGATGGCGTATACGTAGTAGTCATCTGAACATCGCCTGTACCATATACAATGTAGTCTGTTTGCTGCGTGATAGTGCCGCCGGTGGCAGTCAACTCGTTCGTACAGCTCACTTTTATCATTTGCGGATGAGGCTCCATTTTGAAATCGACAGAATGAGCTTTGAACGTGTCGTAACCAGCCTGACGCCAACGGGTCGCAAACGAGTTTTTACCACCGCCTTCATCATTGTCAGTAGGAACGCGCCAGAGACTGGGCCGAAATCCCTTGTCTGATACGTCCGACGCCAGCATATTTTTTCCTCTGAAAAACCACTGACTCAAAGTGCCCATCGCTTTATCGAATACTACAGCGAAATCGCGCCCGCGAATCGTTACGTTGGTTGCCGTTGACGTAGCTTTCACGGGCTGAAGTCGGTTCATTCCAACGACAGTAGGCTCGGGCGAATTGATTTTTACCGGAAATTGCCCGCTGGCGACCTCATGCCCTGCTGATGCCCAAGTGTTTGCCTGTTTTAATCGAATGCTCACATTCAGGAAATATTCGCCTGATTGCGCCAACCGATTCACCGGATTTGGGCGAGCGTTCCCGTCAATCTGTCTCGAATCGAAGTATTCATCCAGCTTTACAGGAAGCGTAAGCACTTGCGTTTGACCGGGTTTGGCTACTAAATTATTTTCGCCACCGCGTTGTACTACCTCCCCGTTACGTATCAGTTCCCACTCCAGTCGAAAGAAGTCGAGCGGTAAAAATTCGTAGGTATTTCGTACGTTCAATTTGAAAGGCTGTCCTGCCGAAAGTGCCGTTGGGGGCGTTAATTTAACGTATTGATAGACAAGCTTTACTTCGTTCAGTTCGGGTTGGGGCGTTCGGTCGGGATTCACCAGGCCATCACAAGCGTTGGCACCATCAATGTAATTGATATGCGCTGTGTACTCTTTTCCCTCGCTGTTTTTCAGGCGTAACCCCTGGTCAACCCAATCCCAGATAAACCCACCCTGCATCCTTGGATACCGGTCAATGGCGGCCCAATAATCCTTCAGATTACCGACACTATTACCCATCGCATGGCCGTATTCGCACACGATAACAGGCCGATTTGGATCTTTTTCCATGAGTTTAACCATGTCATCGACAGACGGATACATCGTCGAAATGATGTCAAAACTGGTTAACGACGTAGCATTATAAGGATTTCTTCCTTCGTAGTGAATAGGCCGAGTGGCATCCATGAGTCGTATAATATCGGCCATATCGCGGAAGTTCTGTCCCATGCCGGTTTCGTTTCCCAGCGACCATATGACGATGCAGGGGTGGTTTTTGTCACGTTCGACCATCGCCCGACCACGCGCGACGAAGGCATCACGCCATTCCGGTTTGTCGGCCGGCGACTGGCCTTTTCCCCATAATTCATGACTTTCAATATTGGCTTCGTCGATAACGTAGAGGCCGTATTCATCACAGAGGTCGTACCAATCTGTTACGTTCGGGTAGTGCGAGGTACGTACCGCATTGATGTTGTATTGCTTCATCAACTTGATGTCCTGAATCATCGATTCCCGACCCATAACACGCCCGGTGTTCGGATCGAATTCATGACGATTGACGCCTTTATACGTAACAGGTTTGCCGTTAAGCAAAAGTAGACCATCACCCAGTTTCATCTCGCGAAAACCGATACGTTGGCTGATGGCTTCCGTAGCCTGTCCGTCGGAACCGAGCAATTGAGCGGTGAGTGTGTACAGCGTAGGCGATTCGGCATTCCATAAAGTGGGGGCCTTTACATCTTTAGTCAGCCGAAACAGCATTTCCTGCCCAGTATCCGTAGCATTGTCAGAGGGCAATGTTTCAGTAAAAACAATCTCTTTTTTCGGGCTGTACAACGTAACACGCAGTCGATAAGGAGGAGTTGTTCCAACGGCGTTCAGCGTGCGAACATTGGCGCTGATTTTCAACGTAGCATTCAGATACTGATCATCGAGATCGGTAACGATGGTTAAATCGCGCAGGTAGGTTCTGGGGCGAGATACCAGAAATACATCCCGGAAAATTCCGGAAATACGCCAGAAATCCTGATCCTCCAAATAACTCCCATCCGACCAGTTGATAACCTCAACAGCCAATAGATTTTCGCCAGTCTTGAGCTTGTCCGTAATCTGAAATTCGGCGGGTGTCATACCATCTTCGTGATAACCAATTGGTTGTCCGTTCAGGAAAACTCGACAGGTCGATTGAACACCGGCAAAGTGCAGAAATACGTTGTGGTTCTGAAAATTGGCTGGAACCGTAAACTTGAGCCGGTATAAACCCACAGCATTAGTATCGGAGGTAATACGTGGCGGAGTAGCCGGAAACGGATGTTTGATGTTGGTGAAAATAGGCCGGTCGTAAGGACGACCTTCGCGGGCGCCCACAACCTGCCAGTTCGACGGTACGGGCAGATTATCCCAGTTCTGATCGTTCAGCGTTGGCTGGTAGAATTCCCCGGGTACCAGCCGGGGATGTTTCACCCATCGGAATTTCCACGTACCATTCAGCAGCTTGATATTGGGAGATGTTCGCCAGTCGGTTGTGTTAAGTACTTGTTGTTCCGTTTCGAAAGGAACCAGATTGGCGTGCGGTTTTTCGGTGTTGAGACTGATAACCTGCGGATTTTCCCAGTCAGGCAGATTTTGGGCCTGGCAGATTGAGAATAAAAAAACGGTTAAAAAGAGGGTGATAGGTAAGCGTTTGTGCATAGTGAACGCGTTTATTTCTGTACACAAGCGAAGATGCGGTTCAAAACCAGCCTTTAAAGAAAGCATCTATTCACGAGCCTTACTGCAAAACAGCGTAAATTACGCATAATTTTTACCGCCATTAACCCATCAGACGTAATGCGTATACGTAATCTGGTTTTCTGTTCACTACTGATCTTACTCCACGTAACGTCGATAGCTCAATCACGTCGACGTGACCAATTAACTACTCCTCAAAGTAATGGACCCGTGCCAGTAGTTGCGGCTCCCCAAACGCGTCTGCTCGAAAGCCTGGTTATGAACAGTTCTTTGATGAATCAGGCGGTGAAGTTTTCAGTGTATTTACCTCCTGATTACTACGTTTCGAATCGTCGCTATCCAGTAGTATATCTGCTGCACGGACTGGGCGATGACGAAACGGGCTGGATTCAGTTTGGAGAAGCCGACCGTATTGCCGATGCCAGTATTCGATCGGGCGACGTACCGCCAATGATTATTGTGATGCCTAACGCGGGCGTTACGTGGTATGTAAATGATTATCAGAATAAAGTGCGTTACGAAGACATGTTTGTGCAGGAGTTGATTCCGCACATCGATTCGATGTTCCGAACGCGTACTCAGCGTGAATACAGGGCGCTTTCAGGACTGTCGATGGGTGGTTTTGGGTCGCTCATGCTGGCAATGCACCATCCTGACCTGTTCAGTTCATGCGCTGCCTTGAGTGCTGCTGTCCGTACCGATGAAAGCTTTAAAAGTATTCCAGATGAGCGATTTAATACGGTTTTCGCACCTATTTTTAGTGGGCCAGTCAAAGGCGATGACCGGCTCAGTCTTACCTGGAAACGTAACAGTCCCATAAATCTGGCCAAATCGGCACCAGAAGGCGATTTAACTCGCGTACGCTGGTACCTCGACTGTGGCGATGACGACGTCTTGACGGTTGGTAATGCGGCCCTGCATGTGTCTTTGCTGGAGCGGAAAATTCCGCACGAATACCGTGCCCGCGATGGCGCGCACACATGGACGTACTGGCGTACTGGTCTGCCTGAAGCGTTGAAATTTATTGGGACAGGTTTCCACCATTAACGACAAAATTGATTATCGTCGCTGAAACGGCACCGTTGCTTCGGTTGTGTCCCAGATCAGCATCATGTCCGCACCATTAGTGGCTGGTATCAGATTGATGGTGAATTGCTCGGCCATAGGCGTGTGCTGGCGGGATACAACTGGCACGCGCAATACGTCTTTGGATTGATCGTAATTGGTACCCCACTGACCGGTTTCGCTGTTGAAAATAGCAATCCAGCCTTGCTGTGAAGGAATAGTCCAGAATGAATAATTGCCCGCTTTTAAAGGCTGGCCGGCAACCGTTACGTCCTGACCTAATTCAATGACAGTCGCTTCGTTTGCTCCTGTTCGCCAGACCTTTCCGTAAGGTACCAAACCGCCGAAAATCTCCCGCCCTTTTTTATAAGGTCGGCAATAGGTCACTTTAATTTTCAGGCCGTTCTGATCGACTTCTGTAATGGCTTCTGGGCTACTGGATTTGGTCCAGCTACGTAGTGAAAACAGGCCAATCAGTATGACAGCAGCGATGATGCCGAGGATAGTAAAAATACGTTTCATGGAAGTGAGAGGGTTTTAACCGGACAGACTGCAAGGTAGGAATAATTCGTTATTTGCTCTACCGACGTAGCATTGCTACCTACGTATTAGCGTTCGGTTCCCATAACTATCAACTTATTTTGCTCATCCTTGTTTGTAGGCTGTAAAATACAATGAGGTAATACTATCCGCGGTGCCCCGCCGGGACCGGACGTATTACCTCAAATAACGGTCGAGGATCTCTCCCCAGCCATTGCAAAGATATCCTTCGCTTTTGCAGCCAAACAAATGGTAAGCCCGATACTTATGCTTCCTGCTTCAGCTTATCGCGTAACTGAAACAACTCATCCCGAAGTCGGGCGGCTTCCAGAAAGTCGAGGTCTTTGGCGGCTCGTTCCATTTTCGATTGTGTTTCAGTAATTAATTTTTCCAGATCACTTTTACCCATGTACCGTACCACCGGATCGGCCGCAATGCGAATCTCTTCAGGTTCAATATAAACGTGCTTCACCTTCGAGTC
This sequence comes from Spirosoma profusum, assembly GCF_014699005.1. GTDB lineage: Bacteria > Bacteroidota > Bacteroidia > Cytophagales > Spirosomataceae > Spirosoma > Spirosoma profusum. The sequence goes on along the minus strand of NZ_JACWZY010000005.1, from coordinate 55,497 downwards.
GGCCACTTTGGTTTGACCCAATATAGCTTCTCGGGATTTTAATACTGTCGTCGGTGTGATACCATTATCAGCATTGTATTCCATCTGAATCGCCCGACGACGGTTCGTTTCATCAATGGCTTTCTGCATAGAACCGGTGATGGTATCGGCATACATAATCACCTTGCCGTTAGCATTACGGGCGGCCCGGCCGATGGTCTGAATCAGCGAACGGATATCCCGCAGAAAACCTTCTTTGTCAGCGTCCATAATGGCTACCAGAGATACTTCAGGAAGGTCAAGACCTTCACGTAGCAGGTTCACACCGACCAATACGTCAAAATTACCCAGGCGCAAATCCCGCAGAATTTCAACCCGGTCCAGCGTTTTGACTTCGGAGTGAATGTAGCGCGTTTTAATGCCGACTCGGTCAAGGTATTTGGTCAGTTCTTCGGCCATCCGTTTGGTCAACGTAGTGACCAATACCCGTTCGTGACTTTTTACCCGACTGTCGATGGATTCAAGCAGGTCGTCAATCTGGTTCAGGCTGGGACGTACTTCAATTTCTGGATCGAGAAGGCCAGTTGGCCGAATAAGCTGCTCAATCACAACGCCTTCACTACGTCGTAATTCATAGTCGGATGGGGTAGCTGACACGAAGATTGACTGTCCCGACAAATCTTCAAATTCCTGAAATGTCAGTGGTCGGTTGTCCATTGCCGATGGAAGCCGGAAACCATAATCGACCAGTGCCGTTTTACGAGAACGGTCGCCACCCCACATGGCTCGTATCTGCGGAATCGTTACGTGACTTTCGTCAACGACCAACAGGAAATCATCTGGAAAATAATCGAGCAGGCAGAAAGGTCGCTGACCGGGCATACGGCGGTCGAAGTAACGGGAGTAGTTTTCGATACCAGAACAATAGCCCAGTTCACGCATCATTTCGAGATCAAATTCAGTACGTTCCCGAATCCGCGTAGCTTCCATTTCACGAAAGTCGGATTCGAAATAACGTATCTGCGTCACCATATCGTCCTGAATTTGATGAATAGCGCTCTGCATGGTCTCGCTACTGGTAACGAATAGGTTAGCCGGGAAAATAGTAACGTAACGCTCGTCTGAAATCTTTCGGCCTGTCGATGGATCGATACGTTGGATGGTTTCGATTTCATCGCCAAAGAAGATAACCCGATAGGCAAAATCAGCATACGCAACGTAGAGGTCGACTGTATCTCCCTTCACGCGGAATGTTCCCCGCCCAAATTCGCCTTCGGTGCGGCTGTACAAAATGCTGACGAGCTGATGCAGAAACTGATTTCGACTCAATCGCGCTCCGACCTCAATCGGCACTACGTTACGTTTGAATTCATCGGGGTTGCCCATGCCGTAAATGCATGATACCGACGCCACCACAATCACATCGCGCCGACCGCTCATCAGCGCCGACGTAGCAGAGAGCCGTAGTTTGTCGATTTCTTCGTTGATTGCGAGGTCTTTCTCGATGTATGTATTGGTAGTGGCTATATACGCTTCCGGCTGGTAGTAGTCGTAGTAGCTGATGAAATACTCAACCGCATTGTTCGGAAAAAACTGTTTGAATTCGCCGTAGAGCTGGGCCGCCAGCGTTTTATTATGGCTGAGTACGAGTGTTGGGCGGTTGGTTTGAGCGATTACGTTGGCCACGGTGAACGTTTTTCCGCTGCCCGTTACACCCAGCAAAACCTGAGATTGTTCGCCTTCGTTGAGCCCTTTGACGAGTTGTTCGATAGCCTTCGGCTGATCGCCGGTAGGCTGAAATTCAGAGGTTAATTCGAAGTTCATTAGCGCCGTTTAGAATCTGGCTAATTTACGAATTTTTGAGTTGGATTCCAAGGAGAGTTTTTAAATTGCTACGTTGTGAATCCGTACCTTCCCTTTACTAAAAACGATGAACCCACTTTTCACTGTAGCACCGTTTACGCCCGAAACGATCAGCTTATCACTTGACGAACAAATCACGATTCGGCTGCTGGAATCGTCCGATTCGGCTAAATTAACGGCTTATTTCGGTGGCTTATCTGAGCAGACAAAAAGTTATTTTGCTCCGCACTCGTTCATTGTAGAAACGGTAGAACATATCTGTAAGACGCTAAATCCTGAGGAGGTGGTACGGCTGGTAGCTGTTTCGTCGGCCACGGGAAAAATCATTGCCTATTTTCTCTTGTTGTCGGGAGCTACGCCTTCGGATACGGCTCGTTTTCAGGCTCTGGGAATGCCCATACATACAGCAACTGATTATTCGATTGCACCTTCCATTGCTGATGACTATCAAAGTCGTGGCTTAGGGAATCACCTGATGAAAAAGTCGCTGGCTATTGCCCGAACGATGGGCAAACAACGAATTATTTTATGGGGTGGCATACAGGATCGAAATCAGCGGGCCATGCATTACTATCAAAAGTATGGATTTATCAATGCAGGCCAATTCACGAACGATGTGCTGAACTACGATATGTATCTGCCTTTGGGTGATTGATTGTATTAGCTTTTGGCACATACACAGCAACGTAGCAAAAAAGCCTCTACGTTTCCGCAGAGGCTCCAATCACATAAATATTTCTGGGATAATTACCCTACACTACCTTCCAGGCTAATCGCCAGCAGTTTCTGTGCTTCCACGGCGAATTCCATTGGTAGTTGGTTTAGAACTTCTTTTGCGTAACCGTTGATAATCAGGGCAACAGCCTGCTCATTCGGAATGCCGCGCTGGTTGCAGTAGAATAACTGGTCTTCGCCGATTTTCGACGTAGTAGCTTCGTGTTCGACGGTAGCCGATGAATTATTGACTTCCAGATACGGGAACGTATGGGCGCCACATTTATCGCCCAGCAGCAACGAGTCGCATTGAGAGTGATTACGGGCATTTTCGGCACGTTTCAGCACCTGCACCAGACCCCGGTAAGAATTCTGGCTTTTGCCCGCCGAAATACCTTTTGAAACAATCCGACTTTTGGTGTTTTTGCCGATGTGAATCATTTTGGTACCCGTATCGGCCTGCTGCATGTTGTTCGTAACGGCCACCGAATAGAACTCACCAATCGAGTTATCGCCTTTCAGAATTACAGACGGGTACTTCCACGTAATGGCCGACCCTGTTTCTACTTGTGTCCAGGAGATTTTTGCGTTCGGGCCGTCGCAGATGCCGCGTTTGGTAACAAAGTTGTAAATACCACCTTTGCCATCCTTATCACCTGGATACCAGTTCTGTACCGTCGAATATTTGATTTCAGCATCAGCGCGGGCAATCAGTTCGACTACGGCTGCATGAAGCTGATTTTCGTCGCGCATCGGGGCTGTGCATCCTTCCAGATAACTCACGTACGAACCTTCGTCGGCGATAATCAGTGTACGTTCGAACTGACCTGTTCCAGCGGCATTGATACGGAAATAGGTCGACAATTCCATTGGACAGCGAACGCCTTTTGGAATGTAACAAAACGACCCGTCGGTGAAGACAGCCGCGTTGAGGGCAGCGTAGTAATTGTCTTTTGCCGGTACCACCGAACCCAAATACTTCTTAACTAACTCAGGATGTTCGTGAACAGCTTCCGTAATGGAACAGAAAATAATACCCCGTTCAGCGAGGTCTTTCTTGAACGTAGTGGCTACCGAAACCGAGTCCATCACGGCATCGACAGCTACACGGGGGCGGTCGTTCGGATTGGTATCTGTTGTATCAACCACACCAGCCAGTCGTTTTTGCTCGCTGAGCGAGATACCAAGCCGGTTGAACGTATCGAGTAACTCAGGATCGATTTCGTCGAGCGAATTGACAGTTTTCTTCTGTTTGGGCGCTGAGTAATACTTAATGGCCTGATAATCAATCTTTGGATACGTAACGTTGGGCCATTTTGGTTCGGTCATGCCTTGCCACATCTGGAAGGCTTTCAATCGATTTTCGAGTAACCACTCAGGCTCATTTTTCTTAGCAGAAATAAAACGAATAATGCTCTCATCGAGGCCAACGGGAGCCTCATCGGCTTCAATCAGCGTCTCGAATCCGTATTTATATTCAGCGTTGGTTATGCTTTCTAAAATGTCAGCGTCCTTGCTCATAGTCTAGGTTAATGACGTGCCTTTTTGCACCGTTGTGCTTTATTTTTAACAATTAGCTGAACGGGTACGTTCCGGGCAGGCTGGACAAATATCGGAAACTTTCCGTTATTTCGGGCATCTCAACGTGTATAGTCTATCTACTTATGCCTGCACCGAAGAAACGTATCAATATTGAACTCCATCTCAGCCTTTCCGCTACGTTCCTAAGTTTAGCTGCTTTAGTTGTTTCTATTTTTCAGACAAAGATTGCGCGTGAGCAGCAACAGAAATCAGTATTGCCTTACTTACAGGTTCGCCACCAGATACAGGATAATTCGGTACATATCATGCTGGAAAATAAAGGAGTTGGCCCTGCCTTTATTCGTCAAATTCTCATTGGTCACGGCAAAAATGAGTCTACCGATTATGTCAATTTTATAAGTAAGGAATTAGGTGCAGGCGAGCTTCGGTTTAATGAGTTAAGCAATAGGCCTAAGATAACGGATGAGGCAATGATGAAAGAAATCAAGAAAGATTCATTGCTGACGGTGTGGTATGATTGGTGGGCAGCCAGCAAGGCTGAAGATGTTGTTGAATCGGGAACTGCTATTAAGGAAGGCGACCTGATGACCATTTATCAATGGCGCAAAAAAGGTAATGTGAGCGGGCCTTTTTTAGACAAATTGCAGGACTTGATGGCTGATAGTACGTATCAAATCAAAATTTTCTACAGCGATGTCTATGACAATTGCTGGCAACTGACTCACGTACATAACAAAAACAACGTAACAGAACTCGCCAATTGCCCTGAGCCATAAAAAAGAATGCCACTACGTAGTGGCATTCGGGAAGTTGAGTAAATCAGAAATTAATTGAGTGTCACATTGATACGGCTGTAGTAAAGCGTCGTTAGTCCTTCGAAACCGGAATCAGTACCGACCAGCAGCCAGAGTTCGCCTTTCTCGTTCGATCTGGCGACGAACGGTTTTTCAGTATTGCTACGTTTGATGAGCGTATACTTTTCGGTATCATCGCTGCTGGCAATGTTTCCCAGACGTATCGCATCTTTTCCATCGTTATTCTGAGCGCCCTTATCGAGATTAAGCGAATAAAAACCGTCTTTCAGCTCTTTTACCGGTTCTACAGGCGAAGCCCCTACTTTCAGCCAGACGCTGCTTCCCGGCGATCCGCCAATACCAATCGAATTTTCGGGATATTTCGACGCTAGTTCTATGTCGAAAACCAGTTTATAATCGGTATTTGGCTGTAAACCTGTTACTTTCTTTTTCAGGAACATGAAGGCGTCGTCACTACGGTTCATGCTTTCGATCATTAACGACTTGCGACTGGAATCAAGGGGAGCAGGCAAACCAGCCCGTGCCGATTTAAATTCCATAATGTTTTCCTGCGCTGTACCGTAGTCGGTGATGTCGGCTGTCCAGCCATCGGTGTCGCGCTGAAAAGAGGATTGGTAGGGGAGACCAGCCTGTGTCGGTACGTCGTCCTGTTTGCAAGCTGAGATACTAAATAAACTGACTGCTAAAATTGATGTTAACAACAACGTTGATTTCATTTTAAACGTAGATGGTTTCCTATACGGACTCATCCTCGTTGCCAACCGTTGTAAAACTTGTTAAAAATTATCGGAATCGCCCCCGCCCAGAATCGTTCAGACCACGTAACGCCAGATAGAATGCAATGATATAAATTAACTGATTACCAGCGCCGTCCCAATTTTCCTTGAGTGTTGTTCCGAACAGCAATGCACTGATAATTAATCCGCCGAGTAAATACCCCCATTTGCTGAATTGCCCGCCGATTAGAATCAGAAGGCCGCAGCTTAACTCAAGAAAAGGAAGTGTGTAGAGAAATCCTTTGGTTAGTAAGGGTGGTAAAATGGTTTGGGCAAAACCAGGTTCTGTTTTCGCAACAAACGCGTGAAGTTTTGGAATACGTACCAGACCGTGCATCAGCATATTGATACCCAGTCCAATACGTATCACCAGTTGAGCTAACTGATTGGCGTTCATCTATTACGTTGGATAAAGATGGTCTAAAAACTACTAAACGAATGCTTATTCGCTTTACGTGAGTTGCTCACCAGATTCGGGTACGTCTTCGGCCAGTACGTCGTCGTTGTTACGTTCAACTTCAGGTGAATCACTATCTTTTTTATCATCTGCTCCCATAGCCGATTCCGGGCTCATTTGCTTCACCTGAGCCGCTCCTGGTTTTGCCGTTTCGCCCTGAGCCAATAGCTGCACAACGCCCTGATTGTCGTCTTCCGCAGGATCATAGGTCTGATTATCAGTTGTGTTCATAGTGCTACGTTGTTAACTGCTTGATCGGGTTACGTGTCCTCCCAAAGAATAATTGTCGTCCTGATGATGGTCGTGTTCGCCAGTTGGGTCACCGTCTTCGTCGAGCGGCTCGTCGTATTCTTCTTCGTCTGCTACGTTGTCATCAACTTCATCCTCATCATCTTCCATAGCGGCTCCACTCTGGTTTCTGAACGGGTCGGGCGCCATCCGGTCCTCCCACGAACCCGTTTGAGACGTAGCAGTTGCTGTTTCGTCATCTTGAAAAGCAGTCATAATCATTGCGTAAATAGGTGATAGATAGGATAACCCGGTAGAATGGCGAAAGGTTAGACTTAACTACGTTAACCAAATGATTTTTACGCTGATTAGTCAAATCCATGCATCCAATGAAAGTTTATTTATTCGTTACGTGCTTGCTAATAACCCTTGGGGCAAATGGACAAACGTCTCGCGAGCCACTTTTTACATCGTTCGACGGGACAAAAATTCACTACGACATTATCGGTGAAGGGAAGCCTGTTGTGCTGTTGCATGGGTTCATCAGCAACAGTGAGAGCTGGAAACGGTCAGCGGTTCGTCAGGCGTTGGCCGATGCTGGTTTCAAAGTCGTTACGCTCGATTTACGCGGAAATGGTTTATCGGACAGACCTCATGCCGCCGAAGCGTACCGGGACAACACGGAATTAAAGGACGTAATGGCCTTGATGAAACACCTGAATCTCAGTAATTACGACGTAGTAGGCTATTCGCGCGGGGCTATCCTGACGGCAAAATTATTGACTATGGACAAACAGGTTCGTCGGGCGGTGATGGGTGGTATCAGTGTCGATTTTTCAGATCCCAACTGGATACGTCGCCGGAGTTTCTTCGAAGCTTTAACTAAACCTGGTAGTCATCCTGAATTGCAACCCGCCGTCGATAACGCCAAAAAATCAGGAGCCGATACGGTTGTGCTGGCTCGTTTACAGGAATTTCAGCCCGTGACCAGTAAAGCCGAACTTGCGAAAATCAAGATTCCTGTACTCGTGGTGAATGGCGATCAGGACAAAGACAACGGCGACCCACAAACGCTGGTAGATGCCATTCCCGGTTCGCGGCTAGTTATCGTACCCGGAAATCATGGTGGAGCCATGCGGACGCCGGAATTTGCCAAAGCAGTGGTCGATTTCCTGAAAAACTAACGTAGCATTTACTACGTATGCCATTCCTGCGCGGAATGGCATACGTAATGCGTTAAGGAAGCCCCTCGATCCCCAGCCAATCATTTGGATTGGGGCAGATCGTCAGAAATTTCGCCCGGTCACGTAGCGAGCAGACACCGGGGAAATCGCCTTTCAGACCAAGCATATCAGTCATTCGTTGAAAATGTAGGTGAGGAGGCCAGTCGCCGTTTTCGGGGTAGGGACCAATTTCGCCTAACTTTTCCCCTTTTTTAAACGATTTACCTTCGTAAAGACCTTCCAGTGATGTTCGTGTCAAATGGCCATAGAGCGAGTAATGCGGCTTTTGTGCTACGTTGTCTTGGTGTTCCAGGATAATGGTTGGGCCGTAATCGCCGAAGTTGGCGTTATCCCGAAAGCTGTGCACGATACCGGCTAATGGCGCAAAAACGGGCGTTCCTGCTTCGGCCCAGAAGTCGATGCCTAAATGAATTTCGCGCGGATCTTCATCCGTATTAAAATGGGCGCTACGTCGGTAAATGACCCGGTGTTCGTTGTAACCACCGACGCCCACGCGAACTCCGGCCGCTTTTAATTTTTCAAAGACGTATTTCGTAAAGACAGACGTATCAGTCAGATCAAGCGTAGCCAGATCTGGATTGGTGGCCGAGAAATCGAGAACCAGGTACGTATCGTTCTGGAAATTAAAAGGGAGAAGCATACAGCAGCAGATTGACGACGCAAGTTAGTTGTCAATGTTGGGTGACAACGGTATATTTACAGCTATTTTGTTCGTTATTTACACAGAATCTTTGGCAAACTAATCAATTTACCCAACCGAATGGAAGCCACTCTTGACAAGCCTACACGTAACACACCCACCTTATTTGGTCATCCAATAGGCCTTTTCGTGCTCTTTCTTACCGAAATGTGGGAGCGATTCAGCTACTACGGGATGCGGGCCATTTTGCTGTTGTTTCTGATTGATAATGTTAAGGGCGGAATGGGTCTGACCGAAGGAGATGGGGCTGCCATCTACGGGATTTACACGGCTTCGGTTTATTTGCTTTCATTACCCGGCGGCTGGATTGCCGACAATCTGCTAGGGCAACGTAAATCGATTGTAATTGGTGGTATAATCATTATGCTGGGCCATATTATTCTGGCTTTTCCAGCCGGACCGGGTATATTTTATGCTGGTCTGTGCACCGTAGCTGTCGGAACCGGTATGCTCAAACCTAACATCAGCACCATTGTTGGCGAATTATATCCGGAGGGGGGCGCCCGTAAGGACTCAGCTTTCTCGATTTTCTACATGGGTATCAATACTGGCTCGCTGTTGGGTATTTCTGTGGTTGGCTATTTGGGGCAAAAAGTGGGCTGGCATTATGGATTTGGTGCGGCTGCTATCGCGATGGCACTCGGCCTGATTACCTTTCAAACCCTTGGCAAGCGATACCTAGGAAATCTGGGTAATTTCACTGCGAAACAACTATCATCCGAAACAGGCACTTCCTCGACGGGTAGTCGGTCTATACTAGTGTTCGTGGTTGCTTTAGTGGTCTTAATGGCCATTCTGCAATTTACAGGAGTTCTTGATCTGACCACGGCGCAGGGACTGGCGAAAGGAATGGGTACTATTATCTCGGCGGTAGCGCTGGGATATTTTGCCTTTCTTATGATAGCAGGAGGCTTAGATACGGTTGAGAAAAAGCGAGTGACTGTCTTGTTTATTTTCTTCCTGGCTTCGGCAGCGTATTGGGCTGGTAATGAGCAACAAGGATCGTCGCTCCAGATTTTCGCCGACCGTTACACTAACCTGGTATTTTTCGGTTGGGAAATTCCATCGAGTTGGTTCCAAAACCTGAATCCCGCCTTTATCCTGATTTTCTCCCCTGTTTTGGCCGCCCTCTGGCTATTTCTGGATAATCGAAAAATTAGTTTTCCGGTACCAGCCAAGTTTGCTGTTTCGCTGTTGTTGCTGGGAGTTGCTTACGTAGTGATGGTATTTGCTGCTAAAGTAGCGCTAACCGGTGTTCGTACATCGTCTCTTTATTTAACCGCTACGTACCTGTTTTTTACCCTCGCCGAGCTGTTTTTGAGTCCGGTAGGGTTGAGTGCCTTCTCGAAATTATCACCCAAACGTTACAGCAGTCAGTTAATGGGGCTATGGTTTATTGGTTCATCGCTTGGTAATCTGATCGCTGGTTTGTTTGCGGGTGGTTTCGATGAAGAGAATGTTCAGCAAATGCCCGAATTATTCCAGAGCGTTGCGTATTTCGGCTTAGGATTTGGCGTGTTGATGCTGATTTTTGTTAAACCACTAAAACGCTGGATGGGCGGAATCGAGTAGATATATGAAGTATGATGTATGAGATATGATGTAGTTGCTCAAGAATATATCATAAATATTACTTCATACATCACACTCATCCTCCTGCTTTCTTCGCTTTATAACCTTTTCCGGTGAGCCACGTCAGTACTTTATCGCGGTGGTCGCCCTGAATTAGAATCTCGTCATCTTTCACTGAACCGCCTGACCCACAGGCGGTTTTTAATTGTTTGCCCAAGTCTGCTAAATCGGCGCTGGCGCCAATAAACCCACGTATCGATGTCACGACTTTATTGCCGCCTAATTTCACCAGCCAGATTTTGAGATTCTGCTGGGCTGGCGGCAACGTATCAGTTTCGGGTTGTTCGTCGGACTGATAGTCAAAATCCGGGTTGGTTGAATAAATGATGCCGGAGCGGTTTTTCTTACTCATAAAACGCTTATTTGCGGGCGAAATTAACCCGTTTTTGGGTTCGTCCCTGTCCACTACGGAACCATTTCTTAACGTAGTGACCTAGCCAAAGCCAGAAACCCGATAAAATAACGGCTGGCAATATCACTACGCGAACGGCAAAAGCGGGCTCCGGCAGCGAAGCCACTGGCCCATAAATATAACCCAGAATCGGAATGCTGGCCAGAATGTGGAACCAGCGAATAATCTTACGTTCGGTTGCTGTTTTCATAGGTTGTCAGAGTTCCATCAACTGCCGAACGGCCTCGCCGTACGTACTGCCGGTGGTTAATTTGGTGCCTTTTTTATCATTCATAGCCAGCACAAATTTGCCGTCGAAATGGCGGTGTACTTCCCCGATTTTATGCCGATTCACCATTACCGACCGGCTTACGCGCACGAACGTATCAGGCAGTTTTTCGTTAAGTGTTGTCAGTGTGTAACTCGTCAGATACTTCTGTCCATCGACGGTTGCCAGAAAGACGTATTTGTCTTCAGCTTCAAAAAAGGCAATGTCCGAAAGGGGTACCAGAATGATTTTTTCGCCTGTTTTTACCGAAATCGAGTACACTTCTTTCTTGGGCTGCATCTGTTCCAGAAGCCGCATTACGCTCTCTGTCATGGGGTTACTGACTGTTTGAGCTGATTCGTTACGTTCGGCCAGCGACCTGATTTTCTGGGCGGTACGTGCCAGACGTTCAGCTTCGATGGGTTTCATCAGATAATCCACCGAGTTTTCTTCGAAAGCCCGAATCGCGTACTGATTGAAAGCTGTCGCAAAAATAACCATGGGCATATGGGTCACTTTGGACAGCATCTCGAAACCATTCAGGAGCGGCATTTCGATGTCCAGAAAAATGACATCCGGCTCCTCAGCTTCAATAAGCGTCAGCCCTTCAGCACCATTCGACGCTTCACCAATAACTTCGAACGTATCATTGTGCTTACCTAACAAACGCTTCAATCGGCTGATAGCCAGTGGCTCGTCGTCAATTAGGAGGGTTCTTAAAGGGAATTGCATACGGTGTTGAAATTAAGTATTTGGTAAAATAGACGTATCGGCAGTCTTGATTTTATTCATGCTGATGGATAAAACCACCTGCTTGAGTGGCCAATTCTGAAGTTCAACGCGGGCACTATCGCCATAAAGCAACTTGAGTTTATCCTGAATGCTACGTAGCCCATATCCGCCATCCATGTTGTCGGGAAAAGCTGGACCGTTGTCGTGGACGCAAAGATTCAATTCACCATTTTTCTCATAAATTCTGACATCAATACGTCCCGTATCGGCGCGTTTGGCGATGCCGTGTTTGATAGCATTTTCGACGATAGGTTGTAGCAAAAATTGCGGTAATCTCAGTTCATTCAGTGCAGGATCTGACACTTCGACGCTGAACGTAAGGCGTTTCCCGAATCGTACCTGCTCAACCTGTAAATACGTCTGAACCATCTCTAACTCGTCGGCTAACGTAGCAAATAGTTCGCCGTTGCGCCCGGTTGAGTAACGGAATAATTTAGACAGGAGAAGCGTCATTTCTTCGGCTTTGTCGGGGTCATCGTGAACCAGACTGGCGATGCTATTGAGCGAATTGTACAGAAAATGGGGATTGATTTTCGCCTGAAGCGCGTCCAGCTCGGCGCGGGTTTTCAGCTTTTCCAGATTTAAAAGCTGAAACTCCTGCTCCGATAATTTGCGGGTTAACTGACGGCCTTGCTGAAGTATATACAGGAAGAAATTGGCAATTAGTAAATCACCCAGAACATAAATGTACCACGGGGCAGTTTCTTCAATAGCGCCAGGCATCTTTGCCAGTGCTTCAATGTATGGCTTTGCCAGAAGCATATACAATCCCGTATTTATTACCCCGAAACTAGCTACTACAAAAAGACTAATAATGAGATGGCGTACCCAAATGGCTCGAAACTGGCGTGTAAGCCAGCCCGATAATGCCCAGGTTAGTAAGAAGACAACGACGCCATCCATTAGGTTTTGTACAATCAGAAACTGGTACACACCTGCCAGTAACGGATCTTTTGCCGTGATAATCAGGTTTGTAAAGTAAATGACTGCATTGCTTCCGTAAATGAGCAGAGCGCCTAATAATGCCCCGATTAACGTACCTAAGCCTGGTTTTTGCAGGAGGTTCGTCAGGGTTATTGGCTCTGGCCGGTCGGCGGTGGGGGGGCGGTATTTGCTACGTCCGGAAAAGTTGAACGTAGCGCCCTCTACATTGGCACCTGTTAGGTCTATATCTTCCAGGCCGCAGAAATTCAGGTTCGCTTCGAACAGATCGGCGTCGGTAAATGAAGCGCCTTCAAGGTTCGAAAAACTAAGATCGGCCCCGCGAAGAATCGCCTTCTGAAAATTAGCTCGTTCCAGATTGGAAAAGCGAAAGTCGGCGTGCGACAGGTCGAGGCCGCTGAAATCAAAATTGGACAGGTCGGAGCCCATCATGTTCAGACGACGACCGTTTTTGCCAATGGTACCAATGAGTTGTTCGCGCGTCATAAACGTATAAGTCGGGAGTCGTAAGTCTTTAATAGTCAGCCACTAATTAGTTAGTACTACGTCTCTATTGACTGATGACTTGTGCCTATTATAGAGTTGGCCAGTTTAAATGTAAGAAATTTTTCTACGACCTTTTTCGTGATGGAGCGAACCACCGCCTGCTGCTAACGTAATGCTTGGAATAAGAACCATCTTCAATGTATTTAACTGGCTTGCAGGTAATTATTTTTTCGAGAGCGCCATCATAATCCGCTGAAATAAACCCGGTTTCTGAATCCGGCAATTGTGAAATGCCCTGATTTTCCACGTACCATTTTCTTTGATCAGTACGGTCGTCTGAATCGAAAGCCGATCTAAAGGCGGTTTTTTTTGGAAGCGCAGCTTAATAGTTCCAGTTGAGTGCATCAGAGCAACTGTATCACTCAAAAATGCAATGGTCGGTGCAGACGAACCTGTGTGCATGGTCGAACCACGTAGCGCCCACGAATGAAACAACTCATTATGGATTTTCACGTTCTCTTGCTGACCTTTTATGTGTTGACCGGCAAAAGTTACGTAGTCACAGTCGTCGGTTAAACATTGACCAAATGCCTCCGCATCACCAGCGTTCCAGGCTACGGCCAGTTTATCGAAAACCTGCTGGATAATAGCTTCCTCGTTCGTTTTGGTTAGTTCCTTTGGCATTTCTGAAAGATTTTTCTGTGTAATACGTTGTTATTCAGTACGTACAGACGTAGTAATGGTGGGTTTTTTATAGGCTAATGATAATTGCTTTAACGTAGTGCTTAAAATCAGGAAGCGGAAATAAGCAAGTTTCATGACTTTTCAGTACGTTGGCGGTCTGATTACTAATTGGATGACCAAAACTAGGTACTTCCAACGGCGACCAATTATATTTTCCGACGAATACTCAAAAGCAAGGAGTGAATTAGGGTAGGAGGGAGATGAAGTTATTCGTAGTATTGGTGACGTAATGACTCACTAACTGCCCGATTAGGCTAACATTTGCCTGAACGTATTGTTACTGACTTACTTAAGAAGGCCTGATTTGACTACTACTTTGATCAATTTTCCTCTATCTATCGGTCAGTTACGTCCCTGGCGGGAGGGTGACGAAGAATCGCTGGTGCGCCACGCCAATAATCGGAACATCTGGAACAATGTGCGGGACTTTTTTCCCTATCCCTACACCCCGCGGGATGCCACCTCATGGGTGCGCTCGAACAAGTCGTATCAACAGCCCAATAACCTCGCCATCGATATTGATGGTCAGGCTGTTGGCAATATTGGCTTTACGGTGAAAGACGATATTTATCGGTACAACGCCGAAATTGGTTACTGGCTGAGCGAAGATTTCTGGGGACGTGGTATCCTGACTGAAGCCTTGCCCATTATGACCAATTATATCTATCAGAATTTTCAGGTAAATCGTATTTTTGCCTGCGTGCTGGAGGGCAATATCGGTTCAATGAGCGTACTTGAACGAGCATGTTATCGACACGAAGCCATTCATCGGAAGGCAGCTATCAAGAACAATCAATACCTCGACGAACACATCTTTGCCTTACTACGTAGTGAGTATGAAAACGTAACCCATTCAGCATATGGACGTTAGATGCCGGAGTATGGATAAGCGCGATGAACGTAGTATAATTGCCTGTAAACTTGCTTAACTATACGCCGTTTTTTGAGTTACTTTGTTGTATCACTACCGCTTCGGCGGGCCCACTATAGATGCCGAAAATAGTCATCGCCATTGATGGATATTCAAGCTGCGGAAAAAGCACGACCGCAAAAGCCGTAGCCGCCCGCATGGGTTACGGATACATTGACACCGGCGCCATGTACCGCGCTGTTAGCCTGTATTTTATTCAGGAACGTGTGTTGCTCACCAGCCATCGGGACGTAATGCTGGCGTTGGAAAACATCCACATCGCTTTTAAACACAACCCCCGCACGGGTAAAAACGAAACCTGCCTCAACGGTCTGAATGTAGAGGAAGAGATTCGCAAGATGTACATCTCCAACATTGTCAGCGAAGTAAGTGCCATTCCCGAAGTTCGGTGGGCCATGGTAGCCCAGCAGCAGAAGATGGGTCGTCGCCGGGGTGTGGTGATGGATGGCCGCGACATTGGTACCAAAGTGTTTCCTGATGCTGAAGTGAAGGTGTTCATGACGGCCGATACGTATACACGTGCCCGACGACGGCAGCAGGAATTGCTGGCCAAAGGTGAGATGGTTAATCTGGAAGAGATTATCCGCAACCTCGAAAAGCGTGACCTCATTGATACAACCCGCGCCGAAAGTCCACTCATACAGGCACCCGATGCCGAACTGCTCGATACGTCGTACATGACTATTGAAGAGCAAGTGGAATGGGTTTTAGAACTGGCCGACCGAAAACTGGCCGAACTGCACCGCGAACGTAACGGAAAGGTAATGACCTAACCGCGAACTGTCTCCATGAAAGCCGATTTTTTGATTGTAGGCCAGGGAGTAGCTGGCTCGGTGCTGGCCTGGACTCTCGACCAACGGGGTTGCTCCGTTATTCTGGCCGACGCGCCAACGTTACCTTCCGCGTCTGCGGTGGCAGCTGGCATCGTGAATCCGCTGACGGGCCGTAAGCTCGTTCGTACCTGGAAAGCCAACGAACTCTTTCCGTTCCTGCACCAATTCTATACCGACATCGAAGACCAACTCGGCGTTCATTTCTTTCAATCCAAAAATATTTACCGCCCTTTCCGGTCTGACATCGAAAAAACAACGTATCAGGCTCTGGCTGAGGCTGAAGATGTACGTCAATATGTATCCCAAGAGATTGATAATCAAAAGTATAGTGATTATATTGACAACCCTTTTGGCGGAATAGAAGTCACTCAGGCGGGGTGGTTGGATTTAGTTGAGTTCGTCAGAATTATCAAAGGCTATTTCATTAAAAAAAATCAATATTACGAAGGCGTAGTTAAGAATAAAGACTTAGAAATCAGTGACTCTAGAATAGAATGGAAAGGTATTGAAATTGGTAAAGTTCTATTTTCAGACGGTGTTCTAGCGCGTGAGAATCCGCTGTTAGCGTGGTTGCCCTACAATCCCGTGAAAGGACAGATTCTAACAGCTCTTGTTGATAATTACTCTATTAGTAATATAGTTAATCAGGGAATTTTTATCTTGCCTGTCCGGAAAGGGTTGGTGAAGCTAGGTGCTACGTATAGCTGGCACGATTTAGATTGGCAAACAACTGATGACGGTCGCGCGTTTTTAGAGTCGAAAGTTCGGGCCGTGCTGAAAGTACCGTATGAAGTAGTTGGGCAACAGGCGGGTATACGCCCATCAACGAAAGATCGTCGTCCGTTTATTGGTTTGCATCCCGAGCATCCGGCTGTTGGTATTTTTGGTGGGATGGGTACCAAAGGCGTTTCGTTGGCCCCTTATCTGGCCGAACAATTTGCCCGCCACCTGCTTGATGGAGAAGAATTAAATCCAGAAGTGAATATTAGTCGGTATATATCGTTATTAGAAGGAGCTAGGAATGCATAGCCGGAAGCAAGAATAAAATACGTATGTCATGCGCTGACAAAAGATTCTTTTCTGCTAGTTCGCTCCTCGCTTCTGACTATTACTCGTATGCGAAATCAATACATTTTGCTGTTGAGCCTATGGCTGGTTGGCATGAGCTCAGCCATGGCACAAAACTATCCGTCGATGGAGCGATTTGGGAAAAATCGCATCCAGTATCGCAGTTTTGACTGGAAAATTATCCGCACGTCGAATTTTGAGATTTACTACTATCAGGATGGTACGCAGATTGCCAACCTGACAGCTCAATATGCTGAATCAGAGTTCGATAGGATAACTGAATTACTTGGGTACACGCCTTACAACCGCGTTAAAATTTTCCTCTTCAACTCGCCCGAAGAGTTGGCTCAGAGCAACATCGGCCTCAACGCACAGGGTGGCCTCAGCAGCCAGGAGCAAGACCTCTCTAAATCACGTATCGAACTAGCGTTCACGGGCGATCAGGTCAGTTTCCGGAAGCAAATCATCCACGACGTAGCGATGCTGTTCGTGTACGATATGCTTTACGGCGGCAGTCTTAAAGACGCTCTCCAGAGTTCGCTGCTGCTGACCCTGCCCGATTGGTTCATGCCGGGAATTGCTTCCTACATTGCCGAGGGTAACAGTCTGGAACTGGACGATTATATGCGTGACGTATCGATTACGCGTCCGGTACGTAAACCGTCGCTACTGTCAGGAGCCGATGCCGAGCGTGTGGGCCACTCCATCTGGAATTACATTGTGCAGCGCTACGGTCGCGATAATATCTCGAACATCCTGAACCTGACACGTATCATTCGGAATGAGCAGAACAGTATTTCCAGTACGTTAGGCATTCCATACAACCGTTTCCTGCGTGAGTGGAAAGACTATTATACCGGTATGGCTACCAACGTAGCGCAGTCGTACGCCAGCAGTACCGATGATTTCCGGATTAAAGTAAGTTCGGTGAACGATAAAACGTCGCTGATAAGCCTGAAACTAAGCCCTGATAAACAGTTTATTGCCTATACTGTCTTACACGACGGTCGTTTTCAGGTGAACGTAGTAAATACTTCGAATAAGAAAAAGACGACCATTTTAACGGGCGGCTACCGACTCGACGGGCAAACTTCCCGAACCAGTACACCACTAGTTGCATGGCAACGCGACAATAACCTGCTGGTTATCAGCGACGAATCGGGGCAGACAAACCTATATAAGTACAGTTTCGAGAAGAAACCGAAGCGTGAGTTTAAGCGTGAGGTCAATAATCTGTCGCAGGTTGTTTGGATGGACGCTTCGGAAGACGGGGGTAGTTTAATTATAAGTGCTGACCATAAAGGGCAAAACGACTTATTTTTGTATAGCATCAACCGGGGAACGTATCAGCAGATTACCAACGACTTATACGACGATTTATACCCATCGTTTATTGGACGTACCGCACAGCAGGTGGTTTTCAGCTCGAATCGGAAAGACGATACGATGGGTGTTGATAAAGGCTCCTATAGAACAGTACGTGATTATTTAAGTCTGTTCTCGCACGAAGGAAGTTCCCGCAACCTCTCAGTTACCCGCCTGACCGATTCGCTGGGACACGCAACGCAGCCGATTCCGGCTAACGAATCGACTATTTATTTCCTGAACGATGTTGGTGGCATCCGTAACCTCTATCGACTCAGTACCGAGAGCAAATCCGTACAGCAAGTGACGGCTTTTCCGCAAAGTATTCAGCTTTATGACGTACTGCCAAATAATGGCGGATTCGTGTATAGTAGTCTGAAGAACGGCGAAGTGTATATTGGCTTCAAATCCCAATTAAATCTGACCCAGAGCGTACAAACGCCACCTACCCAACGTATCGCCAGCGCCCGTCCGGCAGCACCTGCTCGCGCAGCTCAGGTTAAAACCGATACGTCGGCCCGTACTACTACGTCTCCCACTGATTCAACGGTACGTGCTCAATCCACTCCTGTGCAGGCTACTACAGTTGCACCGCTGGCGCTTGAAGCAGGTGAAGTAGATACTGATAATTATAAGTTCGATCCCGACGTACTGAAAGCAACCGAAAACCGGCAGCGTCGTTCAGGAATTAATACCTCGTCTATCGTTACGTCGGCTACATCGTTACGTAACCGGCGTCGGGAAAACATCACCATTCGTGGGCCGTTCCCGTACCAGGGTTTATTTGGTGTGAACGAAGCCCCCTCGAACTGGCGAATCGACCCTATTCGTGGATTCGGTTATGCCCAGGAGGTAACACTAACCGACTTACTGGAAAATCATACGTTACGTGCCGGTGGCTTTATCAGCCTGACGAACGCGCTGCATAACAGTGATTTATTTGCCGAGTATACTAACTCAACTCACCGCGTTGATTTTGGCGCACGTTTCGACCGACAGACGCTATTTATCGACCAGCCGGGCATTAATCAGAAAAATCGATACAATCGCTTTGCCGTATCAGCTTCATATCCGTTATCAGTAAACAGTCGCTTTACGTTATCGCCTTTCTACGCCATGACGCGGTTGATTGATATAACGCCCCCGTTTGCTGAACCTGACCGCGTTTCGGATTATCTGGGATTGCGCGGGGAGTTTGTATTCGACAACACCAAAGTCAACGGCATGAACATGGTGGTAGGTACCCGGCTAAAGCTTCGGTATGAAGAATACTCCGGTCTACGTTCGGCATCCGAAAGCTGGCGACGCCTTTCGCTCGATTTACGACACTACCAGCGCATTCATCGCGACATCGTTCTGGCGACTCGTTTTGCGTTCAGTCAATCAGGTGGGCCATCGCCTAAACAAAGTACTTTGGGTGGCATGGAAAACTGGATTGGCTATGGGGCCAATCAGCGAGAAAGCGCACAATCGAATCCACTGCTGGTTCCCAATCCGCTTCGCACCGAAATGTATGATTACCGAAATGTGTTTTTCTTGGATTTTGCGGCTCCGCTACGTGGCTTCCGACAGGGGAAACTTACCGGGAATAGCTATATGCTTTTCAACGCCGAGTTTCGCCTGCCGTTGGTAAGGTATTTATATCGTGGCAACGTAACGTCGAACTTCCTGCGGAACCTTCAACTAATCGCTTTTACGGACATTGGCACAGCCTGGTCGGGAAGTGGGCCATTCAACCGGGCTAATAGCTTGAACACAGAAATAATTGGGGGTGATAAAATTCCATTCCGGGCCACTGTTACCAACTTCAAAAATCCATTCCTGATTGGCTACGGCGCTGGCATACGAACCATGATTTTCGGGTACTTTGTTAAGTTCGACTACGGCTGGGGTCTTGAAGATAAGTTGGTGACCAAACCGATTGCTTACCTAACCCTTGGCTACGATTTTTAGACAACCATATACTAACATTAAAAAACCGCTTCATTAAGGAGCGGTTTTTTCATTTAAAAGAATGCCGGAAAGTAAATCTATAGGGAACTACGAACCTGGATATTATCTTTGTCTACCCCATAAGTGCGCTACCAACATATTTCAGCAGATGAGTTTGTATAAGCTGAGTATGTACTTCATTTCAAAAGCCTTTTAAAACGTAACTATTTCATAGATAGCCTGATAAAAAAACTGTGCGTTAGCTAATGTTGGCTAAGATTACTTGGAGAAAAATGCAATTGGCATAGTTTTCGCTAAACGGCCTCCGTCGCACAGAATGGCTATGAAAGAGTAGTTATAGGCTTGCTAATCACCCATATCTGTTTATATTGTAACTAACAACCCTGAATAACTCTCTAGAAAAGAGCTTTTTAAAGATTCAGGTACGTGATGAAGACGAACGAGGCCGCTATTTGGCATAGTTTTAGTTGATTTTGTAGTGAGCAAAAAGGTCTTTGGGTGCCAATTAAGATATAAAGTGACGAACTGTACTTCTGTTTGTCTGAATAGCTGGTTCCCGTTACGAGATAATTTGTTCGTATAAGACCGTCCAAACTAAGTTGCAGATGGAAGAAATGTCTACGCTACACACACAACGTCTTAAACCTTTGATCAATCGTTCCAATCGGATCGGTACGTATCAACCAGGTAAAATCGCTCGTATTACAGGACGGTTGATTCAATTCTTTCTGGAATTGATGCATAGTAAACAATTACCATCTTCGGTAATTAGCTTATTTCCTTTTACCAGACATATTGCCATTTATAAGCTGCCTTTATCGGAAGGAAGGGCCTCTGCTTGTCAGGAGGTGCCCAGATCTTACCGGGAACCTCCTGATATACACGATTCAGGGCCTCCTGATACTTCGTCTCTTACTCAACAAACAGATTTTAATCTCATAGTGCCTTATCCAATGAATGAGCAATTTTTACTAAACAAGTCACCTCACCACGATTCCCGACTGGCAAAAGCTACAGGGAAAAGACCCCGATTAGTAGAGTCATCGGGGACGGGCAGCTTGAACAGGCTGCTGTCGTCGTTGGCGGGCTATACACGGTGGGCTTCTACGCCTGCTCTGAAAGGAGCTTGCTCGTTCCTGATGTTTTTGCTGAGCTGGGTGGCAGTGGCACCGGCGCATGCGCAAGCACCAACTGTTGATTTAGTTCTGCATAAAAAAATTGACAACCAGGCACCTGCCATTGGTAGTGTTGTTACGTATACGATTACGGTTGTCAATAGTGCCAGCTCAACAACTACGGCAACTGGTATTTTGGTAAAGGATGAGCTACCCGTTGGTGGTGTAACTTACCTGCCAGGTTCAGCCAGCGCACTACGTGGCACGGCAACCTTTACTCCCCCTGCTTCGGCTTCTGTCGGAACAGGGACTTGGTCTATTGCGTCTATTGCTCCCAACGATTCGGTTGTGCTGGTTTTACAGGCGACGGTAATCGAACGAGGAGTCTGGTTTAATACGGCTGAGATTGCCGCATCTTCTCCGCAGGATATCAATTCGGTTCCAGACAATCAGAACCTAACGGAAGATGATTACGACGCTGTTTGTTTTTCCGTACCAATTCTCTGGTACGTTGGCGACGAGTACACGGTAACCATACCATCGGGTTATAACCAGATTGTGTGGTTCCGCGATGACGTACCCATTAGTGCGTCGGCAGTATCGACATCGCTGGCTCAGGTCAACAACGACGGGTCTCTGACGATCAAGAGCCCTGGCACATATCGTTTTGTTACGTATCAGGGTAGTTGCCCATCGACAAACTGCTGCGACATTAAGGTAATTCAGGGACCCTATGGTAGCTTGGGTGACTATGTTTGGGTAGATGCCAACAATGATGGTATTCAGGGTCCAACAGCCTCCGAACCAGGTATTGATGGTGTACTTGTTTATTTATACGACCAGTCAGGAACCGTAAAATTAGACTCAACGCTAACAGCAGGTGGTGGTAAATATCTATTTGATAGCCTAACCGACGGTAGCTATATCGTGCGGTTTATTGCCCCATCTGGATATAGCTCGACAAGTGCTAACGTAGGTCTCGACGACTTGGACAGTGACGCCGATGGTAGTGGTGTCACGGGTATATATACTATTGATACAAGTCAGCCTGAGTCAAGCACGGCTCGGAACAATCTTACAGTTGATGCTGGTTTCTACCTGCCCACTGCTACGTTGGGTGACTATGTTTGGCTCGATGCCAATCATGATGGACAGCAGGATAGCGGTGAAGATGGTATCCCAGGTGTAACTGTTACGTTGGTCAGCAATGGCACCGTAGTAGCCACTACGACTACCGACGGTAGCGGCCTGTATAGCTTCACAGGGCTCACACCAGGTGTACCGTACTCAGTAAGCTTTACTACACCGGTAGGTATGACGGCCACGCTGGCTAATACGGGTCCTGATGGTACTGATTCTGATCCAGTGGCTGGAATCACCGATCCAGTGACCTTAACTGTTGGTGAAAATAACCTAAGCATAGACGCGGGCTTCTATTTCCCCACTGCTACGTTGGGTGACTACGTCTGGCTGGATGTTGACCGGGATGGTCAACTGGATAGTGGTGAGGTAGGTATCCAAGGTGTGACCGTTACGTTGGTCAGCAATGGTACTGTGGTAGCTACTACGACCACTAATGCTAGCGGCTTATACAGCTTCACGGGTTTAACACCGGGCATACCTTACTCAGTAAGCTTCACCACGCCGGTAGGTATGACGGCCACGCTGGCTAATCAAGGTAGCGATGATTCCGATTCTGATCCTATAGGCGGCACTACAGATCCGGTGACCTTAACAGCAGGTGAAAATAATCTGTCGCTTGATGCAGGCTTCTACTTTATTCCTGCTACGTTGGGCAACCTCGTCTTCGCCGACAATAACAGCAATGGCATTCAGGATGCAGGTGATATACCCATCTCCGGGGTGACTGTTACGTTGATAAGCAACGGTACAGTAGTCGCTACGACGACCACTAACCTCAGTGGTGAATACAGCTTCACTGGGCTGACACCGGGCGTGCCGTACTCAGTGAGCTTCACGGCTCCAACTGGCTACACGGCTACGGCAATGCAGGCAGGAGGTACTGATGCTACAGATAGTGATGCTAATCCTATTACAGGATTAACACGTAGTGTTACGTTAGCTCCTGGACAAACGAACAATGATATTGATGCCGGTTATACTCCGCCAACTTCGCCAATTGCAGTTGCTACGTTGGGTGACTATGTGTGGGTAGACCTAAACGGCGATGGACAGCAGCAGGTGGGCGAACCACCATTGTCGGGTGTGACCGTTACGTTAATTAATAACGGTACAGTGGTGGCTACAACCACAACTGATGTCGGTGGTGCGTATAGCTTTACTATCATACCCGGTGTACCCTACTCAGTGAGCTTCACGGCTCCGACCGGCTACTCGGTAACAGCAGCTAATCAAGGCCCCGATGCTAGCGATTCTGACCCAGTGGGTGGTATCACTGATCCGGTCACCCTGACGGCTGGGCAGGTCAACACCACCATCGACGCGGGCTTCACCCCAATCTATGATGTGGGTATTGCCAAGTCGGTAGTTAGTGCAGGTCCGTATTTCCCCGGTAGCTCGATCCAATATCAACTGACGGTTACCAATAACTCGATAGTACCTGTATATAACGTACGTATAGATGATATTCTGCCTGCTGGGGTGAGCTTTGCAAGCGGAACTGGTTTCAGTATCTCGGGAGCTAGCTCAGTAAGTGCCTTGGTTGCTGGTCCGCTGGCGGCCAATGGAGGTACGGCTAGTCTGACTCTGACGGTTGCGGTGAGCAACGCTTATTCGCTGAGCAACGTAGTGAACGTAGGTGTGGTGAGTCGGTATACCTCGACAACTGACATTACGGGCACTCCTGCCATAGACAGTAATCCGAACAACAATACGGCGACGGTAACGGTGCCGTTGGGTCAGTATGCTACGTTGGGTGACTACGTGTGGGTGGATACAGATCAGGATGGTCAGCAGGACGGCAATGAAACGGGTCTGGCGAGTGTGACGGTGACGCTGGTGAGCAACAACTCAGTGGTAGCTACCATGATCACGGACGGATCGGGCGCCTATAGTTTCACGGGTCTGACGCCTGGTGTGCCATACTCAGTAAGCTTCACGGCTCCGGCGGGTTATACGGCAACGGTAGCCAATCAGGGTCCAGATGGTAGTGATTCTGATCCAGTGGGTGGAATCACAGATCCGGTAACTCTGACGGCTGGTCAGAATAACAATACCATTGATGCCGGTTTCTATACAACTCCAACCTGTCCAACGAATTTTGGTCTGCTTGCGTCGAATGACTTGAGCATCTGCACAGGTGAGACGGTTTCTTTAACGGCAACAACTACAGCAAGTGGCGCTCAAATTCATTGGTTTATGACACCAACCGATGGAGTAGCATTCGATACGACGGCGAGTGGAGAAGCTTTAATAGTGAGCCCGACAGCCGCCAATACTATTTATTATGCAGAAGCATTCACCACAAGTGGCTGCGTAAGTCCTCGCGAACCGGTTAGTGTAACGGTTATCACGGTAGCTACGCCGGTGATTGCTGGTAATCTGCGTAATACATGTCCGGCAACTACAGCTAATTTGAGCAGCGTTCAGATTCAGAACCAAACTGCGGGTGTGATCTACGAATGGCATACGAGTGCAACGACCTCTCAGGCTACGCTGGTTACGAACCTGACAGCTGTAGGTGCTGGTCAGTACTATCTATTCGCGAAATCGGGTAATTGCTACAGCAGCCCAGCCGTTCTAACGGTTCAGATCGACAATTGCAACTGTCAGAACGTAGCAGGTGTCACGGTAAGTGGCAGCGTAACGATCTGTTCGGGCGGAACCGTTCCAGTTCGCGCTACGCTTTCTGGTTCGGCAACGGCAGTAATCTGGTCGACGAATGGTACGGGCGGATTTGCTAGTCCAAACAGTCTGACAACAACCTATTTGCCATCGGTTGCTGATATTGCCGCTGGTACAGTATTGCTGACGGCCACAACCAACGACCCAGATGGACCAGGTGGTGTTTGCCAGGCAGCCACCAGTTCGCTGATAGTACGTATCACTCCGAAACCCGACGCTCCTGTTGGGGTAGCCTGCGACGATACGTTGGTTTGCCAGGGCAGCAGCACCAAACTGGTGGGCTTTGCGCCAAATGGCCGGATCAACTGGTATAATCAGGCTGGTCAACTGATCGGTACAACGGTTAGCGGTGGTAAACTGGTAGTAACGCCAGCTACAACAGGTCAGGTGATTTATACAGCTGAAGCAGTTAGCCCAGAAGGTTGCGTAAGTGACCGCACATCACTGACGATCACGGTTGGTCAGTGCCTTGCAGATCTGGAAATTGTAAAAGGGATTGTTACGCCAGGACCTTACACGGTTGGTCAGAAAATAACGTATTCGCTGACAGCTTCGAACAATGGCCCTGTTACGGCTACCGATGTTCGGGTAATTGATATACTTTCGCCATCGTTAACCTTCGTTAGTTCAACACCTGCGGGTCAATACAGCCCAGCAACGGGTGTATGGAACATCGGTACGTTGACTGCAGGTTCGAACCGGAATCTATTGATTGAAGCTACAATTACGGGCGGCACCAGTGCTACGTCGGTTAACAACACGGCTATCATTGGTGGTACGAACAACGATCCGAAATATCCGCTGAACGATACGTCCCGAGTAGTGATTCCGATCAATCCTTGTGTAGCTCAGGCCCCGATTATTGACTGCGCTATCACCGAAATTTGCCGTGGCGGAACAACAACGCTGAAAGCGATAGGTTGTGAAGGCGGTAATGCAATCTGGTCGGACGGTAAAACCGGCAAGATCATATTCGTTGCTCCAACTGTTACGACAACTTACACAGCAAGCTGCGTAGTGGGTAACTGCACCAGTACGGCGTCAAACTCGGTGACCATTACCGTCGTTGATCCGCAGGCTCCAGTGATTACTGCTAGTGCTGATCAGGTTTGCCCAGGTACGTCTGTAACGCTGACGGCTTCGGGCTGCACCAGTGGTACAGTAGTCTGGTCGGATAGAGCTCAGACAGGAACATCTATTGTGGTGATAGTCAATAGCAAAACGACCTATACGGCTCAGTGTCAAGTGGCAGGTTGCTTGAGCAATCCAGCAATCAAAACGATTGATATCGCCACTGATATTCCAAGACCGACCATCGTGGCCAGCTCGTCAGTAGTTTGTCCAGGCGAAACAGTAACACTCACCGTTGAGAACTGTGTGGGTACACCTGTCTGGAACAGCACCACGGCTACCACCGCCAGCATTACTGTGATACCAACCGCTACCAATAATAGCTACTCGGTATACTGTAAGAATGATGCCTGCACCAGCGCTTCGTCGCAAGTGTACAGCGTCAGTGTGGTATCGCCAAGAATACCAACGGTTACAGCTAGTGCTGATACAATCTGTTCAGGTAGCTCAGTCGTGCTTACCGCGACAGGCTGCAATGGTACAATTCAATGGTCGAACGGGGTAACGGGCGTAAGCAGCATCACGGTGAATCCGAATGCAAACATTAGCTACTACGCTGAATGTAAGTTCCGTACCTGCGTGAGTGCGCCATCGAATACTGTAGATGTTGTTGTGCTTTCACTGCCGACTCCAGAAATTACGGCTGATAAGTCAATCGTATGTAGCGGTGAGAAAGTAGTTCTGACGGCTACAGGCTGCCTGGGTACGGTGAAATGGTATGGTATCGACCGGCTGGGCGCCAGCATCGAGATCTACCCGACTCAAACTACCGAATACTATGCGACCTGTAAGGTGGGCGCTTGCGAAAGCGACCGATCGACATCGGTTCGTGTAACTGTGAATACGTCAACGGCACCAGCACCAACTATCGCTGCTTCGGCAACGTCAATCTGTAGCGGTGGCCTAGTATCGCTGACTGCGACAGGTTGCACGAGTGGTACGGTGGTCTGGTCAGATGGTCAGATGGGCTCAGTTGTTTCGGTAACGCCGACGGTTGGCAACAGCTCATACTATGCACTTTGCAAAGTAGGTACCGCTTGTGGCACAGGTCGTTCGAATGTGATCAACATCAACATCACGACCACGCCGAAACCAACTATTGTACGTTGCATTTGCAGCGCCGATACGGTTTGCGCTGGCGAAGAAGTCGAATTGTCGGTGAAAAACTGCCAGGGCACTCCGCACTGGAGCACCGGCGAAACAACGACTACGATTTTCGTCTCGCCAACAGTAACGACTGGATATACCGTTTACTGTCAGGATGGCGTTTGTGTGAGCCCTGTCTCCGAAACGTACACAATCACCGTGGTTCCAGTAACGATTCCAACCATTACGGCATCGGCAACGTCTGTATCGCCAGGTGGCTCGGTAACACTGACGGCTTCGGGTTGCAACGGTACGGTGATCTGGTCGGCTAACGACATCAACGGAAATGATATGGGTACGTCAATCGTGGTGCAACCCAATGGCACACAGACCTACTACGCTCGTTGTAAATTCCGTGTATGTCTGAGTGAGCCATCGAACACGATTATTATTAACCCTGGCGACTGCGCCGTACGAGCTGGTGCTCTGGTGCCGGTTAGTGGAACAGTTTGCAGTGGGGCCGACAGCACGGTGGTGATCGGAGCTACGCCAAATGGTGGTCTGATACAGCCAGCCAGCTACTCGGTAGTATATGCGCTGACACAGTCAGGCATTGTTCAACAGATTAGTGCTCTGCCACAGTTCACGGTGCCGTCAACGGCTGCTTCGTATATCATCCATACGTTGGTATACAACGGCGATCCGACGAACCCGAACTACGTAGATCTGTCAGTAGTGCAACCGAATGTTACAACGGCCAGCGATCTGTTGTCGCTGATTCGCAACAAGTGCGCAGCTCTCGATACGACTGGTGCGCCAGTGGTTGTGAGCAGTATTCCGGCTCCTGTCCTCTCGGCTGGTCCGTCGATTACAGTCTGCTCGGGTGGCGTCGTGTCACTAACGGCTACGGGTTGTGTAGGTGGTACAGTAACCTGGTCTGACAACTCAGTAGGCGCCACGATTCAGAAAACGATATATAGCAACACCTGGCTGACGGCTACCTGCACCATCAATGGTTGCACAAGCCCAATGTCTGAGCGAGTTAATATCGTTCTCGGTAACTCGACCATTCCAGTGATTGTAACTGACAAACCGGTAGCCTGCGTTGGAGAAGTAGTCTCGCTGACAGCAACAGGTTGCACCGGCGGTGCCTACACCTGGAGTGATGGACAAACTGGTGCTGTGATCTCTTTCACCGCTAGTGCTGATGTTAGCTACCGCGTCAAGTGCGCCATCGGCGATTGCGTCAGCGATTGGTCGGCTACTAATACCATCGAAGTAGGTAAACCAGCCGCTCCAACGATTTCGATTGTAGGGGTAACGGGTAACAGCACTACTGCATGCTTCGGTGCACCAGTAACGCTGACGGCCGAAGGTTGTGGACCGAATAGCTATGTAACCTGGTCGAATAACCAGGTGGGTACCTCGATCACTGTCTCGCTGGCCAGCAGTGCTACGTTCTCAGCCGCGTGCTGCAACTCGACGCTCTGTAAGAGTGATCCGTCAAACGTAGTAGAGGTAATCGTAACGCCGAAAGTGAACCAACCAACGGTCGTTGACAAAACCAATACGTGTCCGTTCAATACGGTAGATCTAAGTACGGCAGTTAGCAGTAGCGTAACTACCGCTGGTGGCGTGTTCGAATTCTACACCGATGCTTCGCTGAGCGTAGCTTCGAAAGTGGCGAATCCTGCCGCTGTGGGTACTGGAACGTACTACGTGGTTGAACGTACCGTCAACGGTTGCATGAGCTTGCCGGTGGCTATCCATGTGCAGATTACCACCTGCCAGGAGCAGACGCCTTGTAGCACAACCAATCCAGCCACGGCTAGTGCCGGTCCAGATGCCAGCATCTGTGCAGCCAAGACGTATCAACTGGCTGGTGTAATGGGTGGTGCGGGTTCCACCGCTCACTGGACGACCAGTGGAACGGGTACATTTGACAATGCCTTTGCTCTGAACGCGGTCTACACGGCCAGCGCGGAAGATGTACTGTCAGGCCGGGTAACGCTGACTCTATCGGTGAGCACTAACAACGCAGCTTGCCCTGTGGCTACTGATGATATGGTGCTGACCATTAACGGTAGTCGATCGGTACCAGTAGTAACGATAGTAGGCGCTACCAGCCTTTGCTATGGTGATTCGGTAATCTTGAAAGCTCCTGCTGGTGCCGCTGGTTACCTGTGGAGCAACAACGCAAGAACGCAGGATATCGTGGTGAAAGTTAGTGGAGTGTACAGTGTGCAACTGCTGGATGCCAATGGCTGTAGCTCAGTGAAGTCGGATAACGTAGTGGTACATGTATCGGATCCGGTCATGCCTCCATTAGTGCATAATCTACGTAACGAGTGTCCGTCGAAAATTGTGGATCTGACTAAGGCGCTCTCGACGACAAATGTGGGTAGCACCTACGTCTATCAGATATGCGCGTGTGTCACGTCAAATATTATTGCTCGCCCGGATTCGGTGTGCGAAGGCACGTACTGGATTGTGGAACGGAACGCAGCCGGTTGCCGGAGTGCACCAGCCAAGGTGGTGGTGAAAGTCTTCGACTGCGCATCTGATACGTTGCAGGCCGATGTAAGTATCGCTAAACTGGCCAGCACCGCCTTCGTGCAAAACGGAACTCCTGTTACGTACACCTTGACGGTTAGCAACGCTGGTCCGCATACGGCCAAGAATATCGATGTGCGCGACGTACTGCCAGTCGGCCTGGAGCTAGTGAATGCTGGCCCGACGAGCTATACGGTATCGAACGGTATTATCACCAAGCGGATTGATAGTCTGAATGTGGGCCAGTCGGAATCAATCGTCTTTGCGGCACGTATCGTGAAGAAAGGCGTTGAAATCGTCAATAAGGCAGAGATTACGTATCTGGATAATAAAGATGCTAATCTGGTTAATAACACATCCAGTGTAACAGTGAAAGACACCAGTGCTCACAAAGCAAGTCTGGTAGGTCTGGCTAAAGCTGTGATGGGAACGCCCACAACAGTTGGTGACTCACTCATCAGAGTGTCCTACAGCTTCGTAGCGACCAACTTTGGCGACGATACGTTGCGGAATGTGCAGGTGGTGGACGACTTAAGCACCGTCTTTGCGCCCAACACCGTGGTTTCGACCACACTGACTGCTTCGGGGACGAACGTAACACTGCAGCCAAATCTGGCCTTCACGGGTACGGGTAGCAATGCGAACCTATTCGATTCTACGAGCTACATTGCTCCGGGTAAATCGCAACTGTTCGTGCTGGATGTGCTGGTGCAACGTACGGCTGGCGATACGACCAATACGTTCAATAACGTGGCTACGATCACGGCATTGAACAGTCTGACGAGCGTATCCGATGCGTCCGTCAATGGTGGTGATCCAGATCCAGATGCGGATGGCAACCCTGGTAATAACACGAGCGCGTCTAGCTTCACATTGGGTAGTCAGCAGCCGTTTGGACCAAGCATTGGCGTGGCACTAGCCGTCGTCAAGGTGGAACAGCAACCCGATAGTTCGTACAACGTCACATACAAAGTGACCATTAAGAACAATGGCGACGTCGCTCTGAAAGGTGTTAGTGTGACAGACAGTCTGATCCGCGCCTTCACCGCTCCAGCCTCCTATTCGGTGGTGGGTGCCCCAGTAGTCGGTGCAGGTAGCACGCTGATAGCCAACTCGGGCTTCGATGGAAATACCCAGCCTGACCTGTTGACGGGTGCCAGCGAACTGGCGGCCGGTGCGCAGGATACAGTACTGATCACGGTGAACGTGAAGACCAATGGTAACAATGGACCGTTCTACTCCAATGCTACAGCGACTGGTCACACACCGGATTCAACTCAGACCGTCAAGGATGTCTCCAACGTGGGACTTGATCCGGTGGCGGCCGGTTCTGCACCGACGACGGTACGTTTCGATCTGCCCAAAGCACTGCTTGGGGTAGCCAAATCGGTGGGTACGCCTACGCTAGTGGAAGATGGTGTCTACGACATCCCGTACATCATCACCCTGTCGAACCTGGGAACGGTGGCGCTGACTAAGGTTCAGGTGGAAGATAAACTGTCAGAAACCTTCGGTAGCGGAGCGCTGATTGTCAGCAACCGCATTCCGGTGACTAGCACAGGTTCAGTTGCCGTCGACACGATGTACTCGGGTCAGGGCATGATCACCAACCTGCTGGTAGACTCCTTGAGTACGCTGGACGTAGGTGCGAAAGCCTCGCTGAACTTTGTGGTACGTGTCGATGTGAAGAATGCTGATACGCTGACCTTCTACAATACGGCGAAGGCCACTGCCATCGCGCTCGACAGTACGGGCACGATTGTGGAGGACGTATCAACGGCGGGTACCAACGACGATCCCGATTATGACCTGGATCCACGTAACAACAACCAGCCAACTCCGGTGGCCCTGAATGCGCTCTCCAACTCTTCGTTCATCGGAGTAGCTATGGCGGTTCGGGATACGGTACGGCAGGCCGACGGTACGTTCAACGTAACGTATCAGATCGTGGTGAAAAACTACGGTCCGGACTCACTGAAAAACGTAACGGTGACCGATTCGCTGGCTAAAGTGTTCAGTCTGCAAACGGGAGCGACCTACACCCTCGTGGGCGCACCAGTTATTACCTCAACAGGTAGCGCACTGAAACTCAACCCAAGCTTCAATGGAGATTCCGATCCGGTAATTGTGCTGGGTGACAGCACCAGTACGCTGGGTGTGGGTCAGGCTGATACGATCCTGGTGGTGGTTAACGTAGCAACCAATGGTACGACAACTACATTCCTCAACTCGGCTTACGCCCAGGCAATGTCCAAAGCGGGTCAAGTGAGTGATGTGTCAACCAACGGCTTGAACCCAGACCTCAACGACAACCAAAACCCGACCGATTCGAACGAGCGGGAGGCTACTCCGTTGAACCTGCCAGCGACTAACACGACGGTCTTCATACCACAAGGCTTCTCGCCAAACGGAGATGGTATCAACGATCTGTTCGTGATTCGAGGGACAGCGGGTATGCAGGTAAGCATGGAAGTCTACAACCGCTGGGGCCACATGGTTTACCAGAACAACGATTACAAAAACGACTGGGATGGTAAGCCTAACAACGGTATCGCCATCAGTTCGGATCCGAACGGCTTGCCCGACGGCACGTACTACTACATTATTACGTTGAGCGACGGCCGCAAGTTTGTCCGCTACATGACGATTAACCGCTAATAAAGATGGTAACTCAGTTAAAAATGAAACAGTGGGCAGGAGCGCTGCTGGTGATCCTGGGGATCACCAGCAGCCAAGTGCGGGCTCAACAGGACAAGATGTTCTCCCAGTACATGTTCAACATGCTGGCGTTGAACCCGGCGTATGCGGGTAGTCGTGATGTATTGAGTATGTCGGCCCTATACCGCAATCAGTGGACGGGAGTTCAGGGAGCTCCCCAGACGGCGACGTTCACAATGGACATGCCCCTGAATCAGGAGCGGGTCGGTGTTGGTCTGCAACTATATGGAGATAAGTTCGGTGAAATGCAGGAAGCTGGTGCGTTTGCCTCCTATGCTTTCCGCATTAAAGTTGGCGCTAAATCGACACTGGCACTAGGCTTGCAAGGCGGTGCATCGAGTTTCCAGTGGAACCTCGCTAACGTACAAACAAGTCCGGATGGCACAGGTCAGGTAGATCCTGCTTTTGCCAGCAACATTTCGAAGGTGCTGCCCAACTTCGGTACAGGTATCTATCTGAGCAACGACCGGTCGTATCTGAGCATCTCGGTGCCTCGGCTGATCAAGAACAAGCTGAGTGAGTACAACTCGGGGGATTATCGGTCGGTGCAACGTCGCCACGCCTATGTGGCTGCTGGTTTTGTAGTAGGCCTGAGTCCGGGAATCAAGATGAAGCCTTCGTTTTTGGCTAAATATGCCGAAGGAGCGCCACTTGGTTTTGATGGCAACATCAACTTCTGGTTTGCCGACCGCATTGCGATTGGGGCTTCGATACGTCGGAACCAATTTTCGTCGTGGACTCAGTACAGCACGGATGCAGTAGTGGGCATGGTGGAAGTTCAGTTGACGGATCAGTTCCGGTTCGGCTACTCTTATGACCGCACGATGAACAATTTTCAGAGTGTAGCACCGAGTTCGCACGAGATCATGATCCGTTACGAATTTGGATTTGGTAAAAACCGCATTCTGACTCCGCGTTATTTCTAAGCGGGGAAGGATTAAAACGTATAAAAGCGAAAGACTGAAAAACCTGGTAAAAGAGGTTTTACTCTTTCGCTTTTTTTTTAACTCAGTGCTTCCATTTATTGGAATTTTTCAGTAACTAACAGTACGTTTTCAGGATAAAACCTGATTACACAAGCATCCCATTTTGCTTTCCAACTCTTAAGATTTATGATACGTTCCGTTTTGCTAATCGGGATGCTTTGGCTATTGACTAGCCAGGTATTCGCGCAGTCGCTCGTCAAGCAAGGCGACCGTCAATTCGATCAGTTAGCCTATGCCAAAGCTGTTGAACTCTACGAAAAAGCGCTGACCAGCCCTGAAAAAATCAACGAGGGTGAACGTAGAGATGCCAGAGCTAAACTCGGCTATAGTTATCAGCAATTACGCGATACGCAGAATGCCGAACGGGTTTACCGCGATTTAATGGGAAATGGCGATATGCCAAACGATTACGCCAAATGCTATCTGTATTATGCGCAGGTGCTGGCCAGTAACGGAAAATATCGTGAAGCACAGGTAGCTTACGAAAAATATGGTAAACTTCAGGAATCGGACAAAAGAAGCCCTTCATTTTCAAAGCTTTATAAAGACGTTAGTGCGTTGACACGTAATGCGGGCAGTTATAAAGTCGAATTCCTGAAGATGAATACCAAGAAGGCCGAATTTAGCCCGATGTTTTACCGGGATGGGTTAGTTTTCGTATCTACTGGACATGGTGGTAACGGCGTTAAACGGGTATTTAAATGGAACAATTCGCCGTTTCTGGACCTCTATTATTTGCCTGATCTGAGCAATATACGTGTCGACAAAGCTTCCAGCCTGGGTGGTAGCGTATCGACAACCAAACATAAGCGCACTCGGCTCATCCGGCCGTTAGGTAGTGATGATTACACGGCTGCCACGTCTAACGACACTAAAACTGTGGGCTTTTACGGCGACTATAACATGACAATGGGTTACGAGGACACCCCGATTAGTGAATCGGATCAGTTTAGTCGCAACTTAAATACCAAATATCACGAAGGGCCACTTACGTTTAGCAAGGATGGTTTGCGGGTAATATTCACACGTAACAACTTCAATGAAGGCCATTTTCGGAAGAGCCTGGATGGCATCAACAAACTCAAACTCTACACCGCTACCCAAACAAACGGATATTGGGGCAAAGCTGAAGAGCTTCCTTTTAATAGTAATGAGTTTTCAACCGGGCATCCAGCTCTCTCCAAAGACGATCAACTCCTTTACTTTGCGTCCGACATGCCAGGTGGCTATGGCGGTACTGATCTATACGTATCACGTTGGGCCGATGGCAAATGGAGCACACCCATCAACCTGGGTAAAGAAGTTAATACTAAAGGAAACGAGCTATTTCCGTATATAGACGAAAAAGGAAACCTGTATTTTTCTTCAGACGGGCATCCGGGGTTGGGTGATCTGGATATGTTTTATGCTCAGATTGTGTCTGATGGAAAAGAAGGTAAAATGGTACGTAACCTAGGCGAACCACTTAATTCGCCTAAGGATGATTTCGGAATTGTGACTGATGGCGATCGCAAAAGTGGCTTCTTCAGTAGTAATCGGAAAAACGGTGGTGCTGATGATGATGTGTATCGGTTCGCCCGCGAAGGATCGCTCTATCCCTGTCGTCAGTTAACACTAAGCGTATTCGATGCTGAGTCGAGAGAACCGCTTGCCAATACGTCTGTAGCACTGGATAATGCAGCGAGTGATGGGCAGAAACAACTCCAGACTGATGCTGAAGGGCTGATACGTGTCTGTATTGATGCCGACAGTGAAGTAAAGTTCCAGGCCACAAAAGAGGGCTATCTGGATAATAAGCTGGGTTTTTCGACCAAAGGCATGTCCGATGATCAGCCTTCGCGTTTGGAAATTCCACTCACGAAACTAGCTCCAGCAAAGCCAGCCACCACAACCATTCGGGGCCGTGTAACGACACAAACGGGTCAGAAGCCAATTTCAGGAGTGAAAGTGGTCCTCATCAACGAGACAGACGGTACCATGCAGGATACACTCACAGGGGCTGATGGCAGTTATGAATTTGTGGTGAAAGCTGGCAACGAATATCGGCTTGAAGCGATGAAAGATAATATGGGCACCGTCGGTAGCCGTATCTCGAAAGAAGGAACGGGTACCACCGACTTAACTATGTTTAAGAAAGGAGACGTTATTAAAATTGATAACATCTACTATGATTTAAACAAAGCCGCAATACGTCCTGATGCCGCTGTCGAACTCGATAAAGTGGTGGAGCTGCTCAATAAATACCCCGCTATGAGCATCGAAATGCGGTCGCATACGGATAGTCGGTCTTCAGCCAAATACAACAAAACGCTGTCAAGTAACCGGGCCAGAGCGGCTGTTACATACCTGAAATCGAAGGGGATAGCCTCCCCGCGCATGGTAGCTAGGGGGTATGGCGAAAGTTTACCCTTGAATAAGTGTAAAGACGGCGTGAACTGTACAGAAGAAGAGTACCAGTTGAACCGACGTACTGAGATTAAAATTCTGAACATAGAATCGGCATCCGTTAGCGAAAAATCAAAACTGACTACTAGGTCAAAACCGTCTGTCAAAAAGTCAAAGCAGAAATCCAGAAAACGTAGACGGTGAGCATCAGATACGTAACAGGTTAACAAATAAACCAGATACAGGCATCCCAGGAACGTAGTAGGTTTTCAGACAAAAACCTCGGAACTTGGTCCCTATTTCGACAGATTTTATGCGCTTGGCATTTCAGAATTTCGTTACGTGGGGATCGCTGGTTTGTTTGTTACTGCTTTCGTATGAGCGTGCCCAGGCTCAGAAAGAGGTTTTATATTCGCAATACCTTGCTACACCCTTGAGCATCAATCCGGCTTATGCCGGTAGCCGGGAGTCGCTTCATCTGACGGCTTCACTACGTCGCAAATGGATTAGCGTTCGTGTTGCGCCTGTTACGCAGACAGTGTCGGTGGACGGGGCTATTGCGAACGGGAAAATAGGTTTAGGATTCCAGGCGCAAAACGACCGTATGGGACTTTTTGCAGCTACAGGAGCCTACGGAAGCGTAGCGTACCGATTCAACTTACCGGCATTAGCCAAGTTGTCGATTGGCATTCAGGGTGGTATCAACGTATTGCCGATTTACGACTTTGCCAGTGCATCGAGCCTGAACCGGGCCATTGCGAGTTTTGGGGTTGGTATCTATTATCAATCTGATCGTTGGTTTGGTGGTATCTCGGCCCCCGAAATGACGGGTCAGGCACTGGATTTGTCGGGACGCTATCTGTACAAAAGTGTTCGGCCGGTGATGGCGCAACTGGGGTTGAATCTGAGCGCTGGCGAAAATACAGTTCTGATTCCGTCGGTGATGGTATCGAAAATAGAAGATAGGCCACTTGGATTCGATGTGAACCTGAAAGCCTGGTTTAATGAGCAGATTGGCATAGGCGCATCGTACCGACAGAATAGTCCGGGGTTGATACAGACCAATTATTTACAGGCTTCGGCTGAGTATCAACTCACAAAATCGATTCGGCTAGGCTATATTTTTTATTCAAAAACACCCGAAAATCCGAATGCTGGCTTGTATTTTCAGGAAAGTGTTCATGAGGTCATGCTACGTTTTGCGCCCAACGTATTAAAATTTACGTATTGATATCTGATAAGAACATCTGCTACGTTTGAATAACGACACCTTATTAATACGACACCAAAAACCAAACGCCCGGTTGAAACCTTACGAAAACGAGATTTCTGGGGCTAATATGCTTCGATACCTAGCGGCCGAAAGTAGTATGCCCACCCAAGCTGTCATCCAGAACCTATATATTCCTAGCGATCTTGACCGAGAGTTTCCGCTGGCACCTCATTTTGTCCAGACATTTGGCAGCTACCCGAACTATCTGCATTTCAACGATGATTTCAGGCCATCAGCGCGGCAGTTGTTAGACGAACGAGGGTTTAAACTGATCAATCACTCGACCCGCGTAACGGATGAAGGCTGGC
This sequence comes from Spirosoma profusum, assembly GCF_014699005.1. Classification (GTDB taxonomy): domain Bacteria; phylum Bacteroidota; class Bacteroidia; order Cytophagales; family Spirosomataceae; genus Spirosoma; species Spirosoma profusum. Next base: position 18,394 of record NZ_JACWZY010000005.1, on the reverse strand, counting down.
AGATTATCGAGCGAATCTATCAGCATGACGATGGCCTTATCCTGAAAGCCGAGTTCGTGGGTGAGCGATTTTTTCGGCTCTACGGCTACTATCGCGAAGAGAGTTCGGCAAAACTATTGCTGAATGGTTTTCATGAACATAAATACGTTCATGAAGAAAATCAGACACATATTTATCTGATTCAGAGTGGTTTGGGCGGTCTGCATACCGAGCGTGTCGAAATCAATCCGCCGGAAATTGATCTGGATTTACACTACAACGACGATTTTCCGCCTGTTCACGAGCGGCTGGTAAACTTATTAGCACAACCGAAAAGTAAAGGGCTGATTCTATTACACGGTGAACCGGGCACGGGTAAAACGACCTATATCAAATACCTCAGTTCGCTGGTCAGGAAAGACATGCTCATTTTGCCGCCCTACATGACCAATTACCTGACGTCGCCCGAGATAATTCCGTTTCTGCTCGATAATAAAGATTCGGTATTGATTATTGAGGATGCCGAACGTATTCTTCAGTCGCGTGAAGCCGGGGGCGACACTAACAGCGTATCGAATATCCTGAATCTTACCGATGGTCTGCTGGCCGATTGCATGCATATACAGGTAATTGCTACGTTCAACGCCAGTAAACATCTTCTTGACAAGGCATTGCTACGTAAAGGACGCCTGATGGTTGATTATGCATTTGGCAAACTGACACCGGCCAAAGCCAACCATTTATTAACGCATCTCGGCACAGATTTTCGCACCAAAGAATCCATGACCCTGGCCGACATTTTCAATCTGGAAGAACAGACGGTTTCGGGCGAGCGGCACGAAGTGAAAATGGGTTTCTAGAGGTCAGGACTTTGCTGGTTTTTTGGGCGTTGTTTTCTTCTGATGGCGCACAGATTCCCGTTCATTCAATTCCTGAACTTTATCTTCGTGAATGTCTTCGGCTTCCTCAATGGAGTGAGACAAAGATAGTTTGGCTTCTGTTTTAGCGCGTTCGGCCAGTTCACCAAAAAAGCGGTGTAATTCTCTGAGTTCTTCTTCGGTCAGATCTTCTACGTTGAGCAGGCGATTACTGGCTTTCCGGTTGACGGCAATCAATTCGTTGAGCTTGATCTGCATCGCCAGCGAATCTTTATTCTGTGATTTCTGGATTAGGAAAACCATCAGGAATGTAATGATGGTAGTACCAGTATTGATGATTAATTGCCACGTATCGGAAAAACCAAATATTGGGCCGGTGATAACCCAGATAATAATGGTCAGTAAGGCGATAAGAAAAGCCGTCGACGAGCCGGTAACTTCCGTTGATTTAGATGCAAACCGCTCAAAGAAATTACCGGATTTATTTGTATCCATGTCATTAGGGAGAATGGTGAAATTTCTCTATTAACTGTACGGCGTTACGTTTGTGAGATTAAAATCAATTAATGAAGAAACGTATCTGCTTTTGTCGAATCGGAGGGATTTTTTTGATACGTTGGTACAACTGAATTTGGCTGAGGTACTCGCCTACGTCGGGCCTGCCGTACTTTAGACATCGAAAGCACCAGATCGGCCTGTTTAATCATGGCATTCACACCGCCGTACCCGACGGCTCTATGTACTACGTCGCCCGATGGAATAAAATATAAGGCCGTCGGGTAGCTCGCTACGGCAAATTGTTTCGCCAGTTGGACGCCTTCGCCCACTTCAGCATCCAACTGGTAATTGATAAAATTCTCGTTGAATTTAGCCCCTACGTTCGCGTTCGGAAACGCTTCGCGGGCCATGCGCTTGCAGGGTGGGCACCAACTCGTATAGAAATCGACGAAAATGGGGCGATTCAGCCGTTTGGATTCAGCCTGCACATCCGGCCACGAGCCAGTAAAAAAGCGGACACCGACGGGCTCTTCTACCTGGCTACTGAACAAAAATAAACTGATTAACGTAACGAGAAGAGCACGGTGTTTCATAGATCGGACGACGTAGTACCGCTACGTAGCTGGCTGGGTAAATAACCAAATTTGCGCTGGAAGGCCGTCGAAAAATGATGCGACTCACTGTAGCCAAGTGTCAGCGCGATTTCGCCAATGGTCTGATTCGTGCTACGTAGCAATTGATGAGCATAATCCATTCGTATAGAGCTTAGGTAGCCGAATACAGTCGTGCCAAGCAGTTCGCGAAATCCCTTTTTGAGTTTGTAATCATTCAGGCCAACGTAGCGCGACAGTTGCAGGAGGGAATACGTATCGAACGGACGGCTATCGAGCCGATTTTTGACCGCTATGATTTTTTCTACGTCGCTCGTTTTCAACGTAGTGATTTTGGAAGATTGTGAAATTTCGGCCTGTTCCAGTTGCTGACGTAGCAAATCGAGCACGGTCATTTCCAGATACAGGCGCTTGAGGGGCTGCGGACGATTGGTCTGCATTACATCAATCAGTTGTTTTTGTAAGGCGGGCGTAATCGGTAGATTCCGATCTGACAACGTAACGGTTTCGCGTCGGGCCATGTGGTTCATCAATTGATTCAGAAGCGGAGCCGTGTCGTCGGCAAACTGACTGAAAAACGTTTCTGTAAGCTGCACGCCAACGTACTGATAATCACCGGTTTCGAATAAGCTTCGGACATCGCCATAAGGTCGATAACTCAAATTGTGCTGCTGAGATGCGAATCGGGTGCGTAGCGACGATTCATGCGAGATGTGGCCTTGCAGGAGAAACATCATCTCGACCGACGAAAAATCTTCTGTCGAGCAAATGGTATCGGCTTTCAGGGTTTGAAATTGGCCGTAGTGGATACGCACACCCTGAAAACAAAATTCACCTAATTCACCCTGCGATACTTCGTCGGCCAATTGCACGTGCGTTTCTGAGTAACCAGCGGCTTCATGGAACTCGGTGGGGTAACTGCGGGAATATTCGTTGAAATAATGCCCGTAGTTGCGCGAAATGATTTGCATAAAACGAAGCTACGCAGAACGTCTGATTTGGCAAAATGGTGAACTCAGGCCGACTAGCTGGCAAACGTATCAGGTCGATGGAGAAAGTAATCCGTTTCGCGGGATCATCGATCCGTTTCGCGTGGCCATCAGGCGTAGCCAACGTAGTAAGTTCGCGGTCGAATTAATCGACATAAAAGATGGCTGAATTTGCATTTGGACTATATCCGGGAAGCGCAACGGGTGCCGAGAGTGGGTTAGTAAATGGCCCTGCCGATATTCCTGAACGTATCAGAGATGCACTCGATGACCTGCAACCAACTGATAAATCGTTTCGGGTTCGGGTGTATGTGGGATATGCAGGTAACGGGCAGATTGAGCATACAACGCCCACCGACTTTACGCAATACGTTGCTCCGAATCGAAAACTCGATTTAGTACTATGTTATCGTGCTGTTGATGACCCATTTGAGTGCTGGACTGATTTTATTCGGACTATGTTACAGCAATACGCTCCGCATCTTGCTACGTTGCAAATAACGGAAGAAGCAAACTCAACCGGACCGGGTGGCGATGGCATTACACCGAATATTCGGGCAGCTTTAGTGGCGGGCATACTGGCAGCAAAAGCAGAAATTCAGCGGCTGAACGTATCAATCGAAGTCGGCTTCAGCGCGACCATCAATTTTAATCCGGCTGATGATTTCTGGCGGGAACTGTATCAGCTTGGCGGACAGTCTTTTGTGGATGCACTCGACTACGTAGCACTCGATTTCTTCCCCGACGTTTTTACGCCCTTACCTCCAAATGTTACGTTATGGGACGCGGTACGTGTCGTGCTGGAGCAGTTTCGGCAGGTGAATTTGCCGCAGGCGGGTATTCCAGCCACGGTACCGATTCACATTGGCGAAAACGGATGGCCCACCAATTCAACACGAACCTATGAACGACAAGCTGAAACGCTGGAGGCCATTATTCGGGCGGTGTATGCGCATCGTGCTACGTTCAATATTACGTTGTATGAGCTGTTTGATCTGCGCGACGCTGACAGTTCTCAGGAAAATATATTTTATCAGTTCGGGATAATGCGGGATGATTATTCGCCAAAACCGGCCTACACTGTTTTTAAAAAATTGATTGCCGAACTAACGTGCTGAAAGCCTGTCCAGACCGTCAAACCTGGGTGAACTAATCCGTCTGCTGGCTTGTCTGTTTTGTGTATGGCTAAAGTAACTGCACACGCGGGTGGACCGCCAAACGGCGTTGTTCCTACCGACCCGAAAGATCAGGTGAGCTGGCGGGAACGCTTCGCGGCCCTCGGCAATTTGCCGGCGTTTTTCCGGCTGGTCTGGGAGGTGTCTCCGGCGTTGTTTCTGGGGAATGCCGCGTTACGTCTTGTTCGGGCGGCTATCCCGGCGGCTACGCTCTACGTTGGTAAACTGATTATCGATCATGTTGTTACGTTGTCGAAAACCGGTGGACAAGGTGATACGGAATACCTCTGGTGGTTGGTTGGTGCCGAATTTGGATTAGCTATTCTTTCAACAGCATTGGGACGGGCGGTATCGCTGATGGATAGTTTGCTGGGTGATCTGTTCGCCAATCGGACGTCGGTCCGTTTGATGGAACACGCGGCCTCGCTCGATCTGGAACAGTTTGAAGATGCTACGTTCTATGACAAACTCGAACGCGCTCGACGCCAGACTACCGGTAGGACGGTGCTGTTATCAGGTGTTTTTGGGCAGGTGCAGGAATTGATTTCGGTGGGATTTCTGGCGGCTGGTCTGGCGGTGTATAATCCGTGGCTTTTGCTGCTTATTCTGCTGGCCGTTACGCCCTCGTTTATCGGCGATAATTACTTCAACCAACGTAGCTACTCGCTTTCCCGATCCTGGACGCCCGAACGGCGCGAACTCGACTACCTACGCTACGTAGGCGCGAGCGACGAAACGGCCAAAGAGGTTAAAATTTTCGGCTTGTCCGATTTCCTGATTGATCGCTTTCGCACGTTGTCGTGGGAGTATTTTCTGAAGAATCGTTCGTTGGCGATCAGTCGCGCTGGTTGGGGAACGTTATTGTCGGCGCTGGGTACAGCGGGTTACTATGGGGCTTATGTCTGGATTGTAATGCGGGCCGTGAGCGGGCAGATTTCGCTGGGCGATCTGACGTTTCTGGCGGGTTCATTCCGGCAGGTCAGGGGTTCGCTGGAAGGAATTTTGCTTCAGTTTAGCAGCCTCACGCAGGAAGCGATTTATCTTCAGGATTTGTTCGATTATTTCGCTATCAAACCGCTTATCCATTCGCCAAAAACCAGCCGACCATTCCCAAAACCGATACGTGAAGGGTTTGTGTTTGAAGGCGTTGGCTTTAAATACACCAACTCTGAACGCTGGGCGCTACGTAATTTATCGTTTACGTTGCAGGCGGGCGAAAAACTAGCGCTGGTCGGCGAAAACGGTGCCGGTAAAACGACGCTGGTCAAATTACTTGCTCGTCTGTACGACCCAGCCGAAGGCCGAATTTTGCTCGATGGCTATGATTTACGCGAGTACGATCTGATGGAACTGCGACGTAACATCGGGGTTATTTTTCAGGATTATACACGGTTCAAAATGACGGCGGGTGTTAACATCGCCGTCGGTGACATTGATGAACGTACCAATCAGCCACGTATCGAAACATCGGCGCAACGTAGCTTAGCTGATACGGTTATTGCTAAACTGACGGGTGGCTATGACCAGCAATTGGGTCGCTCGTTTAACAAAGGCGTTGAGCTGTCGGGTGGTGAGTGGCAGAAAGTGGCGCTTGCCCGGGCGTATATGCGAGATGCCCAATTGATTATTCTGGATGAACCAACTGCCGCCCTCGATGCCCGCGCCGAATACGAAGTGTTTCAGCGATTTGCGAAACTTACCGAGGGAAAATCGTCAGTAATCATTTCGCACCGATTCAGCACGGTACGTATGGCTGACCGGATTCTGGTGCTGGAAAACGGTACGTTGCTCGAAATTGGTTCTCACTACGAGTTACTGGAAAAAAGCGGTCGTTACGCCGAGCTATTCGGTTTGCAGGCGCGGGGGTATCAGTAACGGTTTTATTTTTGGTTTTGCGAAGGTTCAGGATAGTTATTTCCCTATCTTTCCATACTAAATACTAACCGTTCTGACTATGAAAGCCGTTTTTACTACGTTCATTTTACTAGGTGGAGTAACGCTGGTGTTCGCCCAGACGCCCTCGATTCCTCCAGCCGATATGCAAATTAAAACCGCCGTGTTAGCCGCTCCGGCCGATAAACGCGATGGAGCTATGGTATATGGCTATTCGGAGAAGAATGAATTTGTCGTGCTACGTAAGGGGACGAACGAAATGATTTGCCTGGCCGATGATCCGGCTCAGAAAGGGCTTAGCGTGTCGTGCTATCACCGCGATCTGGACCCTTTTATGGAGCGGGGACGTATTCTGAAGAAAGAAGGAAAAAAGGCAAACGAAATTCTGGCGATCCGTGAGCAGGAAACCAAGGATAAAAAACTCACGATGCCCTCACATCCATCGACTTTGTTCTCCTATACGACCAAAGACGAAAACTACAATGCTGCAACTGGCGAAGTTAAAGATGGCTATCTGCGCTACGTTGTTTATATTCCGTATGCTACCGCCGAAAGTACAGGTTTACCGCTCAAGGAGGAAGCTCCAGGTATGCCCTGGATCATGGACCCTGGTACGCACCGGGCGCACATTATGATTAACCCGCCAAGATCGACAACGGCTCACCATTAGAAACTGGATTATTTAAGGATGTCTCTAGCTAATTTTTAGTAGTAGACCTACCGTCGGCTAAGTCGTTGGCCTGTTTGTTGCAGGGGGAGCGATAACTTAGCATTTTTGCGAAAATTCCTCTTTTACAGCTGCATGACGAAACGTCTCCTTTTCGGGACTCTTTGCTTATTACCGGGCTTCTTACAAGCACAACGCATGACTGGCTATCAACTCAGCAATTATGCTGGGACGAATAGCCTGTATATAAACCCGTCGTCAATAGCAGATTCGCCCTGGAAGATGTTTGTCAACGTAGCAACGGCATCGTTCCAGGCAACTACACAGCCGCGTTTACCACTTGCAACTATTCCATTTGTGCAGGCTAATCTTAAACTAGGTGGTGAACAACTGGCTCTGAAACAGTCAGATCTGCGAGGGCCAGCTTTTCTGCTTCAATTCCGAAACAAGCATGCATTAGCCGTTTCGACCCGCTACCGGGCCGATTTGAATTTCTCGAATGATTACGATCTGATCCGCTGGTTTCAGGGTGAAAAAACGCCGTTACTACTGGCCGACCGTTCTCCTGCATTAAATGCCGATTCATTTGGCGAAATTGCTTTATCGTACGCAGCCCCTATTATTGACCGGGGCGGCCATTTTGTTAAAATCGGTGGAACGTATAAGCACGTACGCGGTTTGCAGACGGCAACCATGGCCGCTGAAGGAAGTTTTGAAGCCCAGTCGGACCGGCTAAATTACACTGTCCGACAAATGCAGGTATTTTATTCGGATTTGGTGACGCTGTCGCGATTAACGCCTGCCGACGCCATTCTGGGTACTGTGCCCGGAACAGGGAATGGATTCGATTTAGGCTTTACGTACGAATTTCGGCCACAGACAATAGAAAATCGGGTAGAGACGACGGGCGAGGCACGGTTTCCTACTAAACAGAATCTCTATAAATTTCGATTGGGCATATCACTGCTCGATATGGGCAGTATACGTTATAAAAGTGCCAGTGTCTGGCGCGTAATTCCTACAACCAGTTTCTTGCAACAGTCAGATATTCAACCTCCTAAGTCCCCAACCCAGATCCGGGATGCCGTTGCCCGTACACTCGGTGTGCTGCCTGAGGGCGAAACAGGCGAACTATACGCAAAATTGCCCCAGACATTATCCGTTCAACTTGACGCCAATGTAGGCAGGAACTGGTTTTTGAGCGGTACATGGTGGAAACCATCAACTACAGTACCAGGCGCTCAGCATCGTTCGGAGTTAATAACGCTTGGCGGACGATACGAAACCGCCAAACTCGAGTATTCGGCCATGCTGAACTACTGGCAGGACCTGGGTAAAGTTTCCATTGGTACCCACGTCCGATACGGCTACGTTACGCTCGGAAGCGATAATCTGTTTGGTTTCTTTTCGTACAATAACCTGGCTACGCACCTGTTTGCCGGCGTATCTATACCATTTGGTGGTAAATCAACGAAAACAGTTGCTGCCAAACGGCAAAAGAATTTAGATTCTGATGGGGATGGCATTAACGATCAACTTGATCTTTGCCCTGACGTAGCTGGCATTCAGGCCTTTCAGGGGTGCCCGGATGCAGATAAAGATGGGATTCAGGACATTGAGGATAACTGCCCGCAACAAGCCGGACTGGTTGCAAATAAAGGCTGTCCGGATGCGGATGGCGATGGAATTCCTGATAAAGATGATGCCTGCCCCCGCGACGCTGGTCCTGCTGATATGAAAGGTTGCCCGGACTCGGATGGCGATGGCATTGCTAATAACCTGGATGAGTGCCCCACCGTTGCCGGGCGAAAGGACCTTAACGGTTGCCCGGATTCGGACGGCGATGGTCTACGCGACTCAAAAGACAACTGCCCGAACGAATTTGGGTTGAAAGAGTTTGGCGGCTGCGCTTTGGCTGATATTGCGCCTACAGATACGGTCGGCCTGTTTGTCTCCGAGAAGTTTCTGCTCAATCAATTGAGAACAAGTTGGATACATGGTCCAAAATATACCATATCATCACTAAATGTTCTTCAATCGTATCTGGCAGCCAATCCGAAACGAATAATTACCATGGTTGTTTCGGGATCGAGCCAGGCGCAGGTAACTAGTATTCTTGCTCTATTCAAAGAAGAACTGAGCGCGAACTCGATCAGCCTTGAGCGTTTTAAGTTTACGGATAACGTAGCAGTCAATTACAAAACAGGGCTCAAACTGGGTATTATCAATGCCCCATAACATAGTGATTAAGCCTGTTCTGGTTCCGAACCTCGAAAGGCATCCTTTTTATCGACAGGCATCAATTTAATCGGGCGACCCTCCCTCGCTGATTGATAAATAGCCTCCATGATTTTCTGGTCCTGGAGCCCTTCTTCGCCTGGTGTATAAGGCGTTTTATCTGCTAGTATGCAGTCTGAAAAATGGTCCATTTCAGTCGCAAACTGGTCTTTATCGGCAATTTTGTGCTGAATTACCTGATTTTCCTTGCCTTCCGCCTGACTAGTTTCTAACTCCAGACCTGTATACGGAAAAGCTGGGTCCATCTTGATCCATCCTTTGTCGGCCAGCACTTTATAGTTCTTATCATCGTGATGGCCGTAACTGGTAGCACAACTGGTTTGTACGCCACTCGGAAATTTCATCAACCAGTTTACCTGTTCCTCAACTTCCGTGAAACGCGGATCTTTGGGCGTGCTATGAACGTAACCAACGACTTCCGTTGGTTCTTCGCCAAGCAGGTAACGTATCGTATTCAGGCAGTAAAGGCCAACGTCTGGAAGCGAACCGCCACCAGCCAGCGCTTTGTTGAAACGCCAGTGTTTCGGATTGTCAGAATTCTGACCATTATTAGCCATAATGGATTTTACCTTGCCGAATTTTTCCTGCTGCACCATCTCACGTACCATCCGGTGGTGCGGTTCATACTGAATCCGGTACGCAATCATGAGTTTACGGTTGGCTTTTTTGCAGGCATCAATCATCGCCTGACATTCGGCAACCGTGTTAGCCATTGGTTTCTCGCATAGAATGTGTTTACCCGCCTGAGCCCCACGAATTGTGTATTCGGCGTGCATTCCGTTGGGCAATACGATGTAAATGGCTTGTACGTCTTTGTTGTCTCGCAGTTTGTCGTAATCGGCGTAGCTGTAGCAAGATTCTTGTTTTATGCCGTACTGAGTCGCTACTTTCTGCATTTTTTCGGGACTTCCACTCACCAGAGCCACTACTTTCGATTTTTTACATGCACCAAAGGCTGGTAAAATCTGATTCAGTGTCAGGTGACCGAGCCCAACCAGTGCATAACCAACACGCTGGTCGTCAGCCAGTGGGGTAGGGGTTGGCCCTTCCTGCTGTTCCGTTTTAGCTTTTATTTGCTCTAATTCAATGGGTTTTGTGGAATCCGCTGGTACGTCGGCGGGGGGAGACGTAGCAGGAAGTTTGGGAACTGAGCCGCTGGAAACCCCACTCGACGTAGGACTAGAAGTTTGTGTGTTCGGGTTCTGTTCGCAGGAAACAAACGTAGTGGTTAAGGCACCAGCCGCCAATCCTTGAGCTGTGAGTTGTAGAAAATCCTGTCGTGATACAGAAGTTGATTCTAAAGAATTAGATAGTAGATTAAAAAAACGAGAAATCGGTTTCATAACGTAGTTGAGTTTACGTCTGAAACCGATTGTCAAATGAGGTTGTTTGTCGGGACCCCGAAAACTAAGGTATTGGCTGGCTTACCGTTTATTTGATGGGCGAATAATCAGTTGGTTTCATGTAAACTGACTCTACTTTAGTCGTCAATGCACCATCTTTTTCGGACTCAGCTTTGGCCTTCACCCAGTCTGGATCTTTCCGGAAAGCATCGAAATGAGCTTTCCCTTCGGCTTCGCTCGGATGCGCCAGAATGTACACTAGTTTCGGTTGTGCGGATGGATCTTTTTCCTGCGTTATCCAGTAGGCAACATTCGTCATGCCGTGTTTGGTGAATAATTTCAGAGTATGATCGCGAAAGCGATTCAGCAGGTTGGGTAATTTGCCGGGCGAAGGGGTGTAGGTACGTAACTCGAAGGTACGTTCGGGAGAGGCCTGCTTCAGATTAAGCTTCGGCGAAATTTCGGATTCCGTCATGAAAATCTGGTCGACGTGGTCAACGATTTTTCCGTTAGCTTCTGTTTTGGCCACCACGGCTTTCCACTCAGGGTCGCTGCCGAAAGCTTTCCACGATGCATCACGGGCTTCCCGGTTCGGATAGGCCAGAATGTAAATAAGTTCCTTGCGCGACGTATCGGTTGGCATCCAGTAACCGATGTTTTCCATGCCGTGCTTTTCGAAAATTTTGGTTGTGTATTTCCGGAAACGATCGACAATAGCGGCATAATTGCCCGGTGTTGGATGATAAATCCGTACTTCGTAGAGTTTAGAATCCGCTGGCGCTTTTTCTGGTTTCGTCGACGCTGTTTTTTCCGAATCAGATATGGCCATGGCGAACGTACCACATAACATACTGAAGGTGAGTAAAGACAATTTGATAGACATGTGATTTCGCATATAAAGTTGCTACGTTCGTGATATAAGTGTTTATCACCAATTTTCTAACTGTTTTAATGGCTAATCCGCATCCGCATGGCAACGTGAAGGGTAGGGAGAAGTAACTGGAGTAACTGCTACGTTCGTCAGCCGGTTTTATGGTATTTTTGTTCAATTCAGTTGAATGTGTGGCTTTTACTGTGCAGGCAGTCATTAGTAGCTACAAATTATAGGATGCTTAAATACTTGGAAATAAGGCTATTATTTCGTGAAATTTTGTTTCACAAACTTTTTTATTGCCTAAAAGCTCATTCTCGTTATTTTTGTTGGTATACAACCTATTTCGCCTAACTTTATAAAATATGCTAAGCCGGGTCGCGAGTTCTGTTTACTGGATGCATCGCTACATTGAGCGGGCCGACAATTACGCTCGTTTTATGAGCGTTAATTTTAATCTGGCGCTCGATCTACCTCCAAATGTTAATCAGCAGTGGGAACCTTTACTTACGGCCACCGCTGATAATCAGAAGTTCAATAAATATTACAAGCAGCCTACTCGCGAGAATGTCATTCAGTTTATGACATTCGACAAACGGAACCCTAATTCCATTGTTTCCTGCCTCAGCTATGCGCGCGAAAATGCCCGGACCATTCGGGAGGTTATTTCGAAACAGATGTGGGAGCATCTTAATAACTTTTACATGATGGTGCGTGATACGTCTCCGAATCAGGAGTGGAGCCAGAGCCAGACGCAGGAATTCTTTATGGAAATCCGGAACGGTACGCAACTATTTTACGGAATCATTGACGCGACTATCACCCGGAATGAAGCCTGGCATTTTGGCCGATTAGGCCGATTTCTGGAACGGGCCGACAAAACGTCTCGCTTTTTGGATGTAAAATATTTTACGTTGCTTCCCGATGTTGGCGCAGTAGGTACCACAATTGATTTAATGATCTGGTCGGCCGTGCTACGTTCCGTGAGCGCCTATAACATGCATCGTCAGCGGCACAGGTCACTTACGCCCTCCAGCATCGTCGAGTTCCTGATATTGGATAAAATGTTTCCTCGGGCGGTTTCACATTGCATCCGTCAGGCTGAACTTTCACTGTACGAAATTTCGGGAAACAACATCACCAGCGGCTTTGGTAATTCGGCCGAACGATCACTTTCCAAGCTACGTTCCGACATCGAATTCACCGAAACCGCCGACATTTTTAAAGTCGGGCTGCATCAATATCTGGATAATTTCCAGACAAGAACGAACGAAGCAGGTGAGGCCATTTTTGAAACCTATTTCGATTTGAAGCCGGTCGAAGTTTAATGACTGACGGGGCCGCCCGCGTGGTGATCAGAAGAAAACCGGAAATGTAAGTGCCAAATACCCCATCCCAACCCGGTGGCGGAAGCGATTGTTGTCGGCTACTACGTCGCGGTTAGCGGCTGAGGTTTCGGTGGTTAGCCATTGATAACCCGCTTTAACGGCGAAACGTTGGGTTATGTACACGCGAGCGTAGACTTCGGTAGCGAGGGTGCCAATATCATTATCGCCCAGCAAACGTACGTTGAATGTACTGGGTGATGTTTTCTGAAACGTATTGACTCCCTGAAAATACAATGTAAGCGAATCACCTCCAGTCGCATTTTTTACTGTATACTGACCCGTCGATGATTTATAGCGACCGATACGTGACTTGCCCAGCGTTAAACCTATCAAATCGGCACTGGCCCCAATTTCAACAATACCTAGATTAAGCTGCGCCCTAATCCCGGCACTGATCGATGTCATCGATACGTAATCGTAGCGCATGGTATCGATGTTTTTATCGATTAAAGGGGCTCCTAAGGCGCCAAAGCCTGTTTTGCCGCGCGTCAGGCGGGCTGGGGCTGTATAATAATTAAGGTTATCGCCGTAAAAAGCACCGGCCCGGAGGGTCCAGCCGAGGGCAAAGAGTCGGCGATTTCCGGTATTCAGAAGCTGATAATACGTAATTGAAGGGTTGTAATGCTGAGGGGTGTAGGCCATTCCTACATCGTAACCGCTACTCAGACGGGCCGCTACCGGCGATTGTGCGAAACTGCTAAGAGAAACGAACGTTAATAACGCAACAAGTATTTTCTTCATGCAATCAATTCAGCTTGCGTGCGCGCAAAGATAGTGTCAGAACCGGGATTTAGCAGATGTAGGGATTTTCAGGATTTTGTTAATTGATTGAGCGCTTCGAAGAAACGAAAGCAAAATCCTGAAAATCCCTACATCTGCTAAATCCCGGTTCTGACGATTTTTAGTATCACGGCGCCCAATGGCGGTACGTTGATTTGAAGCGACTGCGGACGTCCATGCCACGTTTCATCTTCACTCATCAATGGCTGCCCGTTGATGAATCCGCTGCCGTAAAACTCCGTAGCGTCGCTGTTGAAAACTTCCCGATACGTACCGGCGGCCGGAATACCAATGCGGTAATTAGTACGCGGAACTGGCGTCATATTCAGGATAATCAGTAACGTATCGGTAGCGTCATTTCCTTTACGGAGATACGTAACGATACTGTTTTCGCGGTCTGTGGTGTCGACCCACTCGAAGCCATCGGACGTAAAATTACGTTCGTATAGCGCTGGCTCGGTCTTGTAAAGTGTATTCAGGGCTTTCACGCAGGCTGCCATACCTTTATGCGGAGCAAACTCCAGCAGATGCCAGTCGAGGCTGGCGTCGAATTTCCATTCCGACGTTTGGCCGAATTCACCACCCATAAACAGTAATTTGGTGCCAGAGTGGGTAAACATATAAGCGAACAACAGTCGTAGATTGGCAAATCGCTGCCATTCATCTCCGGGCATTTTAGAAAGCAGCGAATGCTTGCCATACACTACTTCATCATGCGAAAGAGGTAGCATGAAGTTTTCGGTAAAGGCATAAATGGTGCTGAACGTTAGCTCGTCCTGGTGATATTTGCGGAAAGTCGGATCGCGTTCGAAGTAACGTAACGTATCATTCATCCAGCCCATCATCCATTTCATACCAAAACCCAGTCCCCCTGTATATACCGGTCGTGATACGCCTGGAAAGGCAGTCGATTCCTCGGCAATCGTCTGCGTATCAGGGAATTCTTTATATATGGCTTCGTTCAGTTCTTTGAATAATGAAATGGTTTCCAGGTTTTCGCGGCCACCAAACATGTTGGGTTCCCACTCGCCAGCGTTACGTGAATAATCGAGATAGAGCATGGACGCTACGGCATCGACCCGCAGACCGTCGGCATGGCAACGGTCGAGCCAGAACAGCGCATTACTCAGCAGGAACGAACGTACCTCGGGGCGCGTATAGTTGAAAACATAGCTTTTCCAGTCGGGATGATACCCTTTGCGCATATCAGGATGCTCGTATAGATGCGACCCGTCGAACTCATACAGGCCATGCGCATCGCCTGGAAAGTGCGACGGAACCCAGTCCAGAATAACACCGATACCAGCCTGATGCAGCCGTTCTACAAGCGTCATGAAATCCTGTGGTGTACCAAATCGGCTACTAGGCGCGTAGTAACCCGTAATTTGATAGCCCCAGGAAGGCGCATACGGATACTGCATTATCGGCATGAATTCGACATGTGTAAAGCCCATATCCTGCACGTAAGGAACCAGCGCATCAGCAATTTCGCCGTAACTCAGCTCCCGTTCAGGAGCGCTGGGATCGCGTCGCCAGGATGCTAGATGCACTTCATAGACAGAAACAGGCGCATTGAGCGCGTTTTTAGTATGCCGATTGGTCATCCATTCCTGGTCCTGCCATTCGTAATACGTATCCCAGATGACCGAAGCGGTTTTGGGCGGAATTTCCCAGGAGTGAGCATAAGGATCGCCCTTTTCCAGTTCACGACCGCTTTCGTGAACGATGAAATATTTATACACTTCGCCCCGGCCAATATTCGGGATAAAAACTTCCCAAATACCCGACGAATCCCAGCGGACACTCATCGAATGGCTGCCCTTATCCCAGCCATTGAAATTACCGATAACGGCAACGTAACGCGCTGAAGGAGCCCAAACGGCGAAATACGTACCGATAACGCCATTGTGTTCAACAGTATGTGAACCAAATTTCTCGTAAAGACGGTGGTGTTTTCCCGACCGAAACAAATGGACGTCGAAATCCGTGAAGCGGGAATATGATCCATCCTGCACCACGGATTCAGCAGGCGCAGGGGAAACTAGTTGCGCTTTTTTACGGGTTGCCGGTTTCACGGACGTAGTAACTACGGGTTGTTCGATTTCGGGTGTAGGAGACGGTGAAGTCGTGGTTTTGCGTTTTGCCATAGATTTGACAGATGCGTTCTAGTGAATGAACCGTATCAGGGCCGGAAAGTTAGAAAAAAAGTGGGAGGGACAAAGTGACTATCGTTTTTCACCGACAATCGTTCGAACATTACTGATAAACTAGAACCACTGTCTGGCACCCTTGTCCAGAATGGCATCAACAGCTTCCCGATCTAACTTTTCGGGTTTCGTAATCTTCAGGCAGCTCTTTCCGCTTCGAACAGATTTAAGTCGATGGCCGTACTGGGCGTCCAGATTAGGCGACTCGTGTAAGGGCATTAAGTACAGCATAAGGAATTTGTCGGTCAGTCGTAGTCCGGCAAAGGGCTTCCCAATCAATTTAAATTCTTCAATGCCGCCTTTAGGCGTGTTGCCCGTTGTAGAAACATAGGGTTGGCTGGTCATACCATCAATGTCCAGAAGTTGCCTTCTGAGTTCATCGTGTAGTTGTTGCAATGTCATGATTTTTAAATGGTTTCTTTAGTAATAATTTCAGCTTCAAATAATTCCAGCAAATCATTTCTGGATCGGCTGCTTTCAAATTTAAAACCGCCCATTGTCAGCGCGTAGACAAACACAAGCATGCCTAAAGGAAGCAAGTCCATTTTTTCGAATTGATTTCTGCTACCAAACAGGCTTGCGATCGAAACTGGAAGCAGCATACCTGCAAAACCAACCCAGGCACAGAGAAAAGCAATTACCAACGGGTGAAGCCCCATTTTAACGCGCACAATTGTTCCCTGAACATCAGCCTGAATGACACCGCTGATTTGCGGTAAAAATGAGTTTCGGTAGCCGATGATTCTACTTATGGAAAATCGGTTGCCAGTAATTTCCCCTTCGTAAGGCATTGTTGAACTGGACCCAAACAGGTCAAAACGAATCGCTTTTCTGGGTTCCACCGAATCCATAAGTCGCCTGATGGCCTCTGATTCAGTCAGTTGGGTTCGATACGTTATGTTTTCATACGGCAGCAGAATCATGGCTTACTTTGGCTGGAGCAGCCCGGTTTGCAGCATCGGTACGTCGGGTACTACGTTTCCATCGCTCAGGCGAATTTTCTCGATTTCACGTACTACGTCGATGATGCCTTTCAGCGGAATTTTCACCCAGGCGGGACGGTAGCTGATTTCGTAACCTAGTTCATAAACGGCTTTCTCCAGCAAGTAAATCAGCAGAAGAAAATTGATTTCGCTGTTGTTTTTGAACAGCGGATGCGGTGCGCCAAATACATCCAGATATGCATCGAGGAACGTATCACGTATCAAATAAAACCAGCGATCCGATACGCGCTGGAGGTGGTTAGGGTTCAGCCCTTCGGTTTCTGCCGAGTTGAACAGCTTGGCCGAAACAGCGTAATGATACGAACGTATCATGCCTGCTACGTCCTTCAGGGGCGAATGTTTGATTTTACGCTCGGTGATGCTGCTTTCTGGTTCGCCCTCAAAATCAATGATCACAAAATCCCCCTGGCCTCCTTCCGACGTAGCACCTGATACGGCCAGCACCTGCCCCAGGTGATAATCGCCGTGAATGCGGATACGTAGCGAATCGAGCGGGCGGTTATGGAAGTCGTCGATGAATGTGTCAATCATCTCTTTAGCTTCCATGAATACCCAGGCCAGCCGCTGTGCCTGCGGGTCGAGTTTGGCGTAATTATCAATTAATAAGGCGTACCGTCGGTCGAGCAAATCCTCGAATCGTTTTATTAGAAACTGGCGGTATTCGTCGGTGAATGGCTCTGGTGCGAAGGCCGCTTCGGCATCAGGTTTATACAGAGCGCAGTGCAACTCGCCGGTACGTCGGCCAAGCAGTTCAACTTTATCGAAAACGTCTTCCCGAATGGCAAACATCCGATTAGGTACGCCATACAGGAAATCGTTGAGGTAATCGCCGGTCTGCATCCAGGAATCCTTCTCGTTTGGAACCATGCGCTGGACCATACCCAGCGTTACGTCGGGGAAATTGCTACGTTGCCAGATGATGCTCCCGCCAAACGCTGGAATGTTAGCGAATTCGCTTTCCTCAGTCAGAAACGCCACCATGTCGACTTCTGGGTTAGTTTCCTGAAAAAGTTTCCGGTAAAGTTTCAGGAAGTATTTATCACCGAACGTCATGGCCGAATTACTCGAATCGACGGGCAGCACCCGCGACGGCAACGTATCATCCTCCTCATCCAGCCCTTTCCCACGATGAAACGTTAATTGACCTCTCGTCTGATCTACCGTCTGATTTTTGTAAATGCCTGTATATAAGGCTTCCCGAAAGCGTTCGTCGTAGATGGCGTCAATCAGTAGGCCCGCCTGGTCATTCAGCACTACGTTGCCGATACGTCCTTTCTCCGGAATATCGCTCTGCGAAATGGCTTCTGGTATATCGGAGTTTTGCAAAATGAACGATACGGGCAGCAGGTAATTTTCTGGAATACCATCGACGTAACGGGCTTCCAGAATCAGCAAATAAGCATTACTCTGATCGGATAGGGTAAGTGTGTGGATGGTTGGAATGGAAAATCCCTGTTGCTGGCGAGCTTTACCCGCAAACCAGCGACACGTATTGACGTAGGCAGGAAGCACTGTCTGAGCCAGATTTTCCCAGAACTGACTATCCGTCGCTACGTTAAGCCAGGCCGTGTCTGAAGCGATGGGTTGGGCCACAGGCATGAGTATTCTACGTACTAAAGTTTATGTCAAAGCTGAACGATTAGACTACACCAACTTGCTACGTTGGTCGAAGCACTACGTCGGTGAGCGTTTACGCAATAACGCACTTATTTGAAGATAAAAAATTCCTGGATATAAGAGGCCGTCTAAAAATGGTATTTTAAATAAAATAAGGAGCCAGTAGGTTTGTAAGTACAAAGAACCACCAATGTAT
>NZ_JACWZY010000059.1 GCF_014699005.1 Spirosoma profusum | reverse complement strand
TGTAATTACCTATGTAGGTGGAATTACCATTGTCTTGGAAGACCGCGTTGCCGGTAGCAACGAAGCCGGACAGCCTCGTATGGAAATACTGGAACCTACCGTATTCCCGTGTGTAGGCGATACCATCTGGGGCGGCTCTGATTCCGCATTTATTGTATCAGATGGTGTAGAGTACCCCTACAAGCGTGAAGGGTATACGAAGTTAAGACAGGATTGGTAATGAATCCCGCACCCCGCTATTTTTACGGCATGTCTGAAAAACTACAGAAAGCCGTAGGGGAAACCGTCAGAGCCGCCCGTAAAGAAGCTGGACTCACGCAATCCGAACTGGGTGAACTCGCAGGGATGAAGCAGCCCAACATAGCCGCCCTCGAAAAGGGAAAAGGCAATCTATCGCTTGACCAACTCGAAAAGATCGCTGTTGCGTTGGGCAAGGATGTAAAGGTGCTACTGCAATAACCCCGCCCGGCTTGACAACCCGAAACGCCGGAGCGCCGGGCCGCCGGAGCGGTAGCGGTTGCGGAGCCGGGCGGAGAGAACAATAACAAAGAAGGACGATGGAAGAGCTGAAAATATATCAGTATCAGGCAAAGGAGATTGAAGATACGCTCCGTATCGTTGCCAACGTACTGAACAGTCGTAGTCGGGAAACGGCTCTTGACCGTCAGGTTATGAAGGCGTATGAAATGATTGAAAAGGTTTTAGCGAAAAAACCATAACAACGCGGTGCTCGTCGCGTCCGGGAGTCCTGGACGTATTTGGATTCGGGCTAAGTGGGAGATGAGTCCAGCCGCGCATTTAACCAACCCCGGCCTGCGGTGCAGCGCCAGAGAAGACAAGAGCGATGGAAGAGAACGAAGAACAGGTATACCTTCGGGTAAAAGCTAAACGGGATGAGTACCGTAGACGGTGCGCATCGGCTCACCTGAGCAACTACATTACCCCTCAGCAGGATATTGACGGTAAGAACATGGAAGACTATTGTAAACACTATGAAGACAGGCACGGAATCCCCCGCACGTAAAAGGTTCTGGGTAAGCTGGTATGACTTCTCTAAATCGAAGGTGGAACCACAATCCAGTTTTACATTCTGGGTGAGTGGCTATGGTCAGAGCAGTAGAACCATTTGTGCGGTCATCGATGCCGAAAGTGAAGAGGCAGTCTGGAAGCGCGTTCACCGCCACTTTCGCCGTATCGAACAGCGCTTTATTGATGAGGTAGCCGTCGACTGGAAACCGAACGACCGTTTCCCATCCGAAAATATGAGAACCTGATGACGGTCAATCTGGACTTACGCAAACTGGCAAAGGCGCTGGACGAAAAACGCTATAAAGAGCGTGTGACGCTCCGTGAACTCTCGAAAGAGTTAGGCGTCAGCACCTCAACGCTTTCGCGTCTGGAATCGGGACGTATGCCGGATTTGACCACCTACATCATTGTTTGCCGGTACCTGAACCGACCGTTCAACCACTTTTTTACCGTTGATTAACCCACCACGCGGGGCCAGATAAGAAACCAAAAACGATGATGATGGAAGAGAAAAACACCACACTTGAACTACCCCAACTCGCCCGGTTTTTGGGCAAGAAAGTGCAGTATGAGTGGAATCTGAATCCCCGGCTGCGGCCCGATAATTGGCAGGCAAAGCAGGGCGAGGTTACCGTTTCTTTGCTGAAGGGTATGTCCGAAGGCACCGTCCGCAACATCAAGCCGTGCCTCAGGCCATTGGAGAGTTTAACCGATGTTGAGTTATATCGGGCATTTGAGAAGGCAATGGGGTATATGCCTGCGTCTAATAAATTGCACGGCATCAATCGGGAAGATGGAAAGATTGAGGTGTATTCGTACCCAGCGGCTGAGAAATGGAGCCGAGAAGACCTTTCGTTGTTCATGGATGGTACAATTGCAGTCACAGGTTACCACAGTAATGGCATTATGTACTCCCCCATGTTTAACGCCGTTGCGCTCTACGATTACCTTGACGAACTTGGCATCGACTAGCGCAACTGGATTGCACAGGGATTAGCGATAGAAGAGAAATAACCTCCACGACCACCACGCAAGGGGAGCGGTCAGGGCAGTGGCGGGGGTGATGCAACTATTTTGTATATTTGTGTAGCACGAAACGCAGTAGAGTATGGCAGCGCCTGTTGGGAACCAGTTCTGGAAACTCCAATACAAACACGGTCGGGATAAAATATTCAAAAATCCTCAACTACTTTGGGAGGCTGCTTGTGAATATTTTCAATGGTGTGATGAGAATCCACTGGAAACGCTGGAGTTCAATGGAAAAGATGCGGTTGGATGTATTGTTCCTAAAATGCGGGCTTATACGTGGTCGGGACTAGAATGTTACGTAGGTATCTATTCGCTGAGGGATTATAAAACCAACCCCGATTACGAAGCATTTTCACAGGTCATTACGCGCATTAGTGCTATCATGTACACCCAGAAATTCGAGGGCGCTGCGGCTGGCCTGCTGAATGCCAATCTGATCAGCCGTGATCTGGGGTTGGCCGACAAGAAAGAAATATCGGGTGAGCTGGGCGTCAAACCCATCACTGGCATGAAAATACTGTAATCGGTGGAACTGGAGTTCAACACACATGGCAACGAAAAACAAAAACAAGTTTGCCGTCACTGGCAGGATGATACTGCAACGGATATTGTCTATGGCGGCTCCAAAGGTTCAGGTAAATCGTACCTGGGTTGTTCTCTGATCTTTGGTGATGCCTTCACTTACGACGGAACATTCTACTTCATTGCCCGCGATTCCCTTACCAACCTGCGTAAGTTCACCATTCCATCCATTCACGAAGTATTCAATCACTGGCAAATTGGACCTGCTTATTACAACTACAACGGACAGGACAATTACTACCAGCTTTACAACAAAAGTCGGGTATATCTACTGGATGCCAAACCGCTGCCCTCTGACCCACTATACGCCCGTTTCGGTTCCATGCAAATGACACGCGGCTGGATTGAAGAAGCTGGAGAGTTCGTGGAAGCCGCCAAAAACAACCTCGCTGCCAGCATCGGGCGCTGGAAGAACGACACCTACAATCTTGCCCCGAAGCTCCTGCAAACCTGCAATCCGGCCAAGAACTACCTCTACAAACAATACTACCGGAAGCATAAAGAGAACAACCTGGAGGACTGGAAACGTTTTGTGCAAGCCTTACCACAGGATAATAAGAAGCTGCCACCGGGTTATCTGGAGAACTTACATAGAACTCTTTCTCCCAATGAGAAGCAACGTTTGTTGTACGGCAATTGGGAGTATGACGACGACCCGGCTACATTGATCGACTACGAAAAGATTTTAGACCTGTGGCAGAATCAGCACGTACCTAGAATGGGTAAACGGTACATCACCTGTGACGTTGCCCGCTATGGTAGAGATTCAACCAAGATTTGCGTATGGGATGGATGGCGAATCATTGCCTACAAAACCTATCGCGGCTTATCGGTAGTCGAAGTAGCCGCCAAAGTGCGCGAAGCCATGAACTATTATCAGGTACCTGCCTCACAAACGGCTGTAGATGATGACGGCGTTGGCGGTGGCGTTACGGATATACTACGTTGCAATGCATTTATCAACAACTCCAGTCCATTGGAAGAGCAACGCCCAATGGACGGGTGGCAGCAGCCCAACTACTATAATCTTCGCTCTCAATGCGAATTCCGTATGGCTGATAGGATCAACAAGACGGGTATGTACATTGAGCCGGGCGCTATGACTGCCGACGAGCAGGAGCAGCTCATTGAAGAACTGGAGCAGGTCAAACAAAAAGATATGGATACAGACAAACGACGCGCTACTGTACCCAAAGACGAACGTAAGGAACTCCTGGGACGTTCGCCCGATAACTCTGACGTTGTGATGATGCGCGAATACTTCGAGCTTGTTCGTAGAGCACCCATCCGACTAACCAACCGCGCCCGATAAAAACTATTGCATATTTATTTTTTTGTTTATCTTTACACGACTTCACATTTTCGCCAATACCGGACAAAGGGGCTGACCGGCGGCTTTAGACAACCATCATGGTTCAGTTTAATCCGTTCGTCTGCCCAAAGCCTGCGGCACTGACGACCATCCCGTCTACAGACTGTCCAGTTCGTTGGGATCAGGTAATTGCAATGGCCTTCCACCGAAAAGGCACTCCCATCTTTACTTCGACCACCATCAAGGCCACAGGAACGTGGACTGACGCTATCGCGGACACCGATAACGGCAAAGTTACGCTAACGCCCGCTTTTTCTGGCTGGACTTTCCCGAAATCAGAAATCACTATTGAAGGCGAAAACGACAATAGCACCATTGGTGGTATGGGGTCTATTGGCGGGGGGAATGTAATTCGCCCAATGGGTACGTTCCGCAACAAGTCCAGCGCGGCAATGAAAGCCCTTTCCTCTTATACGTCTGAATCGTCAAACGACGCGGCTCCCCAGGTTGAGGTATTTTTCATCACCGTTTTAAATCAGATTATCGCCAATTCTGATGGTACTGGTTTTGATGCAACCAACATCGCCGTTAGTGACACGTACTCCGATGGGTTGAAGAAAGACAACATGAATGATATAAGCATCTCCCTGCCCTATGGGTGGTCGTTTGATGCTACTTTGTTCACGCCTACCTTCGACATCAAAGCCTTGTTGCCCAAATAAAAATAGCCCCAGCAGATTTGCTGGGGCTTTATAGTTTATAACAATGGAGCCAACATCGGTACAGTTAAAATCTCCGTCTGGTGAGCGGTCGTATTCACTTGAAAAAGCTGAAAACATCCTACGCATCGAAGCCAAACACAGATTCGGTGACTACTCACTGCCCGAAAATTCCCCCTTTGAGTTTGTAAATGGTTCTCTCCGACGGCGACGCCCAAAGTCTGCTCACAAGCCCAAAAAACCTGACCCAAAAGGCTGAAGCCTTACGCTGGCAGGATCGGGTACGCTTTCATGGCTTGACCGTGAGAGACAAATCCGCGTCGGCCTACTGGCCCACGTTTCGACGGTGGGTGCATGGACTGCTGGCTGCTGAAGATAAACGGGACGCCTTTGAAAATGCGTTCACCTTTCCCGTTGTCACCAACAAAGTGATGGCTAAGGTACATGACGGCTGGATGAAGGTTTTCGACTCGGTAAATCCCCAACTCGAAATTACCGGACCCGATGGCGTTGAAGATAAATTACTGGAGCACCTAAAGGAAGTAAACGAACCGAAGTTCTGGCAGGACGAAGCCGTTGCCGCCCTGTATGAATCACACAACGATTTACTGCTGATTGATATTCAGACAGGCGAGAATGGCAGACCTAAGCCGTATTTATCCCGTCTGCCGCTGGATTCAGTCATCAGCATTGAACTATTGCCCGATGGTACAGCCGAGCACGTGGCGTACCTGGCAGAAGGTGACACCAAAGTAGTAGTGGACGCCGCCAGTTACCGGGTATTCAACAAGGATAACGTACCACAGGCCACGTACTACCACAACCTGAACCGCTGCCCGGCTCGTTTGCTCTGGGATGAGCGGGTGCCTAATCATCCAGTAGCCAGTGCAAGCCCAATTGACGAAGTGCTGACGCATCTGGACTGGTACGCCTTCTGGTACGTGGCCTACGATCTGGCTAAACTCATCGGCGCGTTTCCCTATACATGGTCGCAGGACATGATTAGTGACCTGATGGAGCAGTTCACCTCGCCACCACTGAACAGCGATGGGACAGTTGATGCCGGTTATACTGATGCGTGTGGCCCTGCCAAACGCAAAGGGAGTTCAACGTTTGCCGGGCCGGGCGACCATTTTATGCTGCCGATCAACACCCAGCAGGTTGTAGCTCCGATTGGCATTGTGGAGCCGTCGACGGCTTCACTCCAGTTCCGGGAAGATGATCGGCAGGCGCAGCAGGACGAACTGGTGAATTATCTGACGGGGGCGCAGGGGGAAAGTGCGCTGATGGATAAAGCCGTTAACGACAAACAGGTAACGGGTAATTTTTCCAGCAAAGAAAATACGCTTCGCTACATATCGAGCCATTTGTCAGCCGCCCGTCAGTGGGTAGTGCAGACGTTTGCGGATTTGCTGTTTGGTACCGGGCGTGTTCAGGTAAAGCACAGCTTCGGCACCGAGTTTTATCTGCAATCAGAGGCTGAGCTCTGGGATGGACTCAGTAAAGCCCGGCTGGCCGGTTCACCCAAGACAATCCTGTTTGAGAAAGTGCAGGGTATTGAAGCGTTTCGGCTACGTAGCGGGGGTAACCCAACACGCTCACAACTGCTACTGGATTTAGAACCCGCACCGGAAGCGACGCTCACTGAATTGGTGGGCCTTATCGGGCTGGGATTATACGAACCCGAATCAGTGGCCGTAAAAGCACAGTTCACAGACCTCATCCGCAAGATCGAGCGCACCTTCGGCGCGGATATTTCTCAGGTAGGCAGCGGACTTGCCTACCCATTACGCATTGAACGACTAACCCAATTCTTATACGACAATGTCAGATACACAAAACCAGAGCCTGTCGCAGAGCCAGGACAACCAACAGCAGCCTGATCTAAATGCGGACATTTTAGCCCGTTTTGAGGCACAGGATAAATTGATTGCCGACCTACAATCTAAACTAGCCACGCAACCGGCACCCGTTGCCCCCGTCGTGCCCGCCCCCTCGAAAGGCGGTGTATGGGTCAACCAGTGGCGCACGACTGAATTCAATGGTAAGGCGGTCAAGATTGATGAGCAGCGGCAGTACTACGATTCAGATAAATTCGATCAGTTAAACTCGGAAGTCGACAAAAAACGAACCGGCTTTGAAACGCTCGGCATCAGCTACGAAATCACGGAGGATACGCGCCCTGGTGCTGAGAAAACAGACAAAAAGAAAAAGTAGGAAATTTTAAGACAATTGTCTTATTTTTATAGACAAATTTCCTAGCTAACCCATTTATCTATGTTAGAGACACCAGCACCGCCCGCTCCTGCACCCGTAGCACCGCCCGTCCAGCCCGCAATTGATGTGCCGACAGCGATTTCAGTGCTTCAGCAGGCGGGTCATCATGTATTTCAGAAAGGGTATGCATTCGATAAAGAACAGGCAGAACGCGATCCGTTTTTAGGCCCAATCCTCTCAAAGGTTATCGGGGATAAGGTGTCAGAAATAGGACAACGGGCCGATCAGGACGTATTCGAGTCAACTGGTATTCCTAAGCAGCATAAAGACGAAAAATGGTACGAGTACATGAAACGGGCGGCCGCTACGCTTAAAGAACAAGCAAAGGCAAACCCCGACGTGAAAACCATCAAAGACGATTACGAAAGTCGCCTTTCGGCTAAAGACCAGACAATTGCTGAAATATCACTGGTTAATGCGCTTGGAAGCCTAAAACTAAATGTTTCTGAGGATGCTCTGGAATCGCAGCGTGAACTACTGACTATGCGTGCACTATCCCTGCCGCATCGGGTTGAAGGACGTACAATTGTCTTTCAGAAATTTGCCGATGACGGCAAAACACTGATTGATGTTATTGATCCGACAACAGGCGTAGCGATGGAGCCTAAGAAGTTTTTGGAGGCCCAGTTCAAGCAGTTCCTAAAAACCGAAGACCCGCAACCACAGGGTCCGGGCAAACCACCGAAGCCTGCCGACACCAACAAAAAAGTACCAACGACCATTGACGAAATCGGAGCCGAACTGTTAGCGGAGGGCTTTATGCCCGGCCCTGCATTCACCGCCGAGGTTCAAAAGCGACAGGTTCAGTACGCCATTACCAAGTAAGTTCAGTACAAGAGTCCAAGGGGTGGACGATTGATTTTTAGTTTTCAATCATGTCAAACCGACCAATACCCAGCGCAAAGGGGCTGTCATGGGTGAGCGTCACAACCTCACACAGTCATGCCAGCAGGCTTGCCACTCACACTGCCCACTGCGTACACAGCAGCCGTTGGGCGGTACAATACCGCTTCACTGGAATTCGAGAAGCGCAAAGATGAATACAACGCCTTAGCCGCGTTTATCCGTTCGTCGCCATCCCTGTTGTCGCAAACCGACATCAATCAGGAGAAACAGTCGTTCGAGCGCCCCTACCAGATACCTGTCATCAAACGGGTTGCTATCAACCTGGTCGATGGTCGTATCTGCGATCTGGACGGTCAGGAAGCCAGCACGGATATGGTAGTAATTACCTTCACCGTGAAAGGTTTCCGTATCAAGGTGCCTACCGAGATGCTGGATCAGAACTACATCAAGTACGTGGACTTATTGTCTAACCTGTTGTATAACGCCTGGCACGCCTGGTATCAGTTTATGGAAATTAACTCCATCAACTACCTCGAATCCAGCAAAACCACTTCGCTCGTCGCTGAACCGAATTACTTCACCCAGGATGGCGCAGCTTACGTGGGTACGATTGGCATGCCGTTCTATTCGGCGGTTCGGTACGTTTCGTCTCGCAACCTGCTATCGGCAAACGGTCAGCTATTGGACGTAATGTCAGGAGCTGGCATGGTGACGCGCTATCAGATGGGTGCTTATGGAGCCAACAATAGCGTCAATCAGGCTATGTTTGTCGGGGGTGCCGATCCATACCCATCCAACTTCCTAACGCCCGATGCCGGTTTTCAGGAAACGCACTACCTATTCCCGGTGGGTGCCGTTGGTATTTACCACTGGTTGTCCCCCAACGCGGCCAACCGTCACGTACATATCCAGCAACAAGACTACTGGTGGAGCGAGAAAGATCCGATGTTCGGTTACTTCAACGCCAGTGTTCACTTTCAGGCAAAGTGCGTGGAGAAAACAATTGGCTATTCAGGTGCGGCAGAACCAACGTACTACGACATCTACGAATACACCATTGATTCTTCGTTCAATAAGTCGTACACGTCGGTAGCGGGCGAATCGCCAATTATCAAATATAATTTGGCACCACCCGCAACCGTCTAGTTTATCAGGGGCTAGCCACCCCTGATTTTTTCAAACACAACTAAAGAGACAGACATGAAAAAATACATTGCTATTATGTTGCTGGGTGTGCTAGTCCTGCTTAGCGCTGGAGCCTTCGCCCAGCAGACCATCCCAACCGCCACCCGCGTGTTTTCTACAACGGTATCGGGCAAAGTACTGGTTCACGTTCAGGCGGGCACGACGGGCCGTAAAGTGGTACTCAATAAAGGGGATGCTGTGCCGGTGGCGAGTAAAACCACGCTAGGTGCGAACGTTGCCATTGTCAATAAATACACCGGCAAAACCATCTGGGAAGGACGGGCGGGTAACGTCACCATTACCGGCGTATCCAGCACGACAGCCACTAAGGATTCACTAAACGTGAAGTGGCTGGAAGATAATTTGTAGAGGAGGGAGTAGTAGTTACCGGCATAGCCCAATGCTGTGCCGGTTTTTCACACGCTTGTAGTTCAAGGGTAGAACGGCGGTCTCCAAAACCGTTGATGGGAGTTCGAATCTCTCCGGGTGTGCTAAACAAGGTTATTGATGTACAATGTAACCGACGTTACTGAATCACTGCGGGGCCTGGTCGGCTTTCGGCCTCACTATGACCAGAACCTAAGCGACCTGGAGTCGGATGTGATCGAGTCCAGGTCAGGTCTGTGGCTGGATAAGGCGCACCCATTGCTGACGGCTCAAATCTTAACAAAAGCGGCACTGCTTGCTCCGCCGAAGGATGAGAACGGCAATTCAATGGCCGATGAAGACCCGCTATCGTTCCTGATTCGCCAAACGCTGGACGATTCAGTGGCAGCCGTAGTGAGTGGTGTGGTTACCCGTAAACTCCTGCGTGGTGAAGCCAAGCGGCTCCTGAAAATAACGCCCCTTTACGACGGCGAAGGCAGTATTTCGGATTTGATTCAACCCGCTAACCGGTTTGTCGGGCTCCGCATTTCCATGCAGGAGCGCGAATTTGCCTTGCAGATCACCAAGCTAGGACTACAATTCACCGGACCTGTCACGAATTTACCCATATATATCATATCCGGCGAATCAGGCGAGAAAGTGCTAGCCGATACGGTAAGCACTACCTATTCGGGCCGTATGCAGTGGCTTTCGGTTAATATTACCCTGGCAGGTTCGACCGTGTACTACATCGGCTATGATGAAGCTGATTTACCATCAGGTGTTCAGGCAGTTCGTAGAAGTAAAAGTATTGGCGATATAAACTGTGGAGGCTGCTCGCCCGAAAACAATCGGTTATGGGGCAAATGGAAGCCGTTCTATAGCATCAGTGCCGTTCGGCAGGACAATGACGGTGATCCGTTCGATACAATCAAAGAGCAGAACTACGGTATTAACCTATACATTTCCGTTGGTTGCGATTTTAGCGATATTCTGATTGAACAGCAGTTGAATCTAGCCGAAGCCATCCGGCAACAGGCCGTGGTGAAGCTTTTGAATGAACTGGCCTACTCGCCACTTATTACCACCGTCGAGCAACAGGTGAAGCAAAACGCGATGTACGCACTGGAAACCACCGAACGCCCGAAACTGGAAAAACTACTCGATGCGCTGGATATTGATCTGTCGGGCCTAAGCAGTAAATGTCTGCCCGATACGCAGGATGTGGGACGGGTTCGACGAACGACTTTATGGAACAGGTGAGTCATCCAAAGAAAGATGAACCTCGCCTTTATGTTCACGAAGGCAAAGGTCATTATATCGGCTCTGTTGTGGTCGTAATTGCCCATAGTGAATCGGAGGGCTGGCAGTTGATACGGGATTATCTGGATTCAAATGGACTAAGCGAACCTGTTAACATGACCAAAACCGTAAATCTCACCTCAATACATTCTGAATTGATTTACGCTCAAAACGGAGATTATTAATGACCGCAGCCCTTGACCAGCTTGACCGATTGTACGCACTTCCCGTCGAATCAATCGCTACGGTAGCGGTAGAACGGCATGAAGACGAAATCACGGAGTTTAACAGGGAGCAGTTAGATAAAGGGCTGGATAGTGATGGGCGAAGTTTGGGCTCTTACGCCAGCCGAAAGTACAAAGGTCGGCTTCGTCCGGTCGATCTGCTGGACACAGGAGCCTTTCGCGGCTCCTTTAACGTGGACGCCCAAACAGGCGGGTTTGTTGTGGATGCAACGGACAGTAAAACTCAGAAGCTTACCGCCAAATACGGTAAAGCTATTCTAGGTGTGTCGGATGAAAACAAGCCCGCTATTGGCGAGTGGATAAAAGACGAACTGATTAGCGAAATAGAGCAGGAGTTATGATTACAGAAGATAGGCTAAAAAAACTCACTGAATTAGGTATTGACATTGAGCCTGAACAGGTATTGAGTCAATTAATGAAGGCTACTGCCATGTTCTATGTATGGGATACGCCAACACTGGAACTATACGGCAAAAACCAATTCAAAGCCTATTTGCGATCAGATGATCCACGAATTAAAGATGGGTCAGGTTTTATTAACGATTCGCCTGAAAACGCACTGGCTGATTTAGTGATTCGCATGGCACAAATGAAACCCTCTGATTCTAAATGGCAAGAAGCCTATTCTCATAAATGACCTACACCACCTCCACCGACTTAGACAACAAACTCCTGCCAACGCTGACCGCACTGGCAGGCGAGTTGCCGTTTCTGTCACGGCTGTACGGTCGGTGCCGGGTCGAACAGGTGAAAGGAGTCGATAAACTGGCTACCATCGACAAAGACAAGCCGCGCCGACTCCCGCTATGGTGGAATTCGGAAGGCAAGACGAATATTCCCGTTGTGCCCGACGAAAACGAGCCGGGTTTGCTGTTCTTTATCACCACTGGCGTTGAACGGCCCGAAGAATGGCAGGAGGGGCAAAGCTATCTGGCAGGCTCCTATACGACCACCTACCCGCTGGCTTTACTTTGCTGGTACAATGCCGAGCAGGCGCAACTGAGTCAGGATGAGGTGAAACGTAAAATCCTGTTCGCATTAGGCCGCAACTACGCATGGAAAACAACGGCGATTGAAGATCAACTCGCTACGCGGGTATTTCGGGAACTGGACTACGATTTTCAGAATCACACGTATTTGCTCTACCCGCACGTAGGCATTCGCATTGAAGGAGAATTGACTATAACCGAGACGCTATGCAGTTAGAACACTTGCGCGAGTTCATGCCAATGATTTGCTTCATGGCATTATTCCTGTCAGGCATAATGTTTGTCTTGAAAAAGTGGGGTATTTTCAGTTTGTATGCAGTTTACAAACCAAAATGGATGCCTCCGGCTGACTGCTATTTCTGTATTAGCTTCTGGCCGTCTTATTTTGCTTTAGTGTGGCATTTAACTGGATTCCTGAAAGCGTTTACAATTGGGATGGCAGGAACAGTACTATTATTCTCCTTCATCTTGGCTATCTGCATCGCTACCCTTTCCTCCTTCATTTGTTCAGTCATCATTCAACCGGAATCATGATTAAAACGGGCATCATACTTGGCGAAGAGAATAATTTCCCAATCTGGCATAAGTCGGCTGGACTGGCTAAGAGTCTGTCAATCGCATGGTGGCTATTTGAATTCACAGGATGGAAGCAACAAGGCCAAAACTACCCAGATATGGCGTATGTGGTTGAGACAATCGATTGGCCCGAAGGGGATGAGTATTTTCCTTGTGACAACAGAGAATTGTTTATTCTAGAGAACCGATTGATAATGAACTGACATGGTAGTTGATAACGAATTCAATATTGGCGACATAGTCTATCTAAAAACAGACTCAGAACAAAAACCTCGCATTGTCACCAGATTCACAGTGTCACAGTCTGCAATTGTTTATGAGTTGAACCATAGCACAGAATGTACTAGTCATTACAATTTTGAAATCTCTAATGAGCGGGATATTCTCGTTGCTTTAAATGCAAACCCTGAATCATAACGACCACACCCTGCGCTACTACTACTATCTGGACGAGTTCCCGGCAGAACGTCGTAGCTACTTCACCCGCTACCTCATCGAAGCCAGTGAACTCGACAGTACGCCCGAAGCACTCTCGGAACGCATTGGTAGTATCATGCAGCTAAACGCAGAGAGCCGCACGCAGGACGTTCAGGTAGCGCTTCAAAACCTGCTGTTCTCCCTGTCTGCCATTCGGATTGGCTACGCACCGGACGAGCTGGCTTTTGGTGCGATTCTGCACGATGTGGACGGGGTAGCGGTTACGGATTTTTCCCCCGATGGACTCAAGAACCTGCTGCAACCCCTGCAACTGCCATCGGGCACCATTGCCGGTATCATCGAAGAGGTAAAAAAAAACTTTCGTCGGAGCGGCAACGCTATTTCCCCCGTTTTGCTGGGGATATACAACTAGGTTACAAAGACTACGTCGACGCGCTGATTCAGGATGGATTGGAGGATACGCCCGAAAGTGCGGCCCGGCTCGAAGCCGTACAACGGGCTGTGTTTGAGCAACCCGCGCCAATGGTACTTATGCCCGGTGACGAAGAAAACGCGGCTGAGCGCGATAAAAAGGCAATGGAAAGCCTGTTTTCGGCACTGGAAGAACGCGGGGTGAGTAATCCGAAGAAACTTAGTGAGTTTGAGCTATACGCCCGTCTGGAAGAGTATCAGAAACAGGCGAAGCGGGAACGGGATTAATTACTATCTTTACCTTATCCAAAGAGGCTGGGTATTGTTCGCAAAGGGGCTGCGATGCTACCACTATAGCCCCACTCGTTCTGTATGCGAGTCAACCGCCCCAATCTGCTGTCGTGGTACAATACCGCGCCCGATACAACCTCACTCCCCACCTTTCGTTCCGATTGCCGTAAGGCTGCGCTGATTACCTATATCGGGGAAGTGACCCAGTTCTACATGAACCTCAAAACACCCGGTCCTGTCGTGGCGGACGATCCCACCGTGACGCTGGTCGAATACCGAACGGGTGGAGTAGCCACGGAGGTGTCCGCTGATTTAGGCTTCGATCAGATTGAACTGGGTGTTTCCAATCCGTTCGGCTCGATGCTGTGTCCCGATGTTGTGCCGGGTCTGTACTACTGGAAAATCGAATGGGGTTCCCGCACGTGGACCTCCGCACCCATTGAGGTGATTGAGCAGCAGGAAGCCAAACAGGTAAGTATTCGGGCCGAGTTGCACCACCGAAAGGCTGTGCATGGTGTTCGCTATCCATGGCTGGATTCAGACTATATGTGCCGCTTTCGCTTTCGGGCGATTCGCGTGGGAGCGCCCCAGTATCCGGTCGAAACCAGCAGCTACCGGGAAGTTAGTACGGGCATTGTGCGTAACTATAACATTGCAGCGGACAAACTCGTCAAATTTCAGACCACGCCCGCCGACCCGGATTTGCTGGAAGGCATTCAGTGGATGCTGCTGCACGACACGATACTGCTGAACGGTATATCCTACACCACGCGGGAATTCTTAACCTCTCAGGCCAAAAACAGTAACCTGGAAAACGGCACCTTCGCGCTGATTGATAACTCTTACGCTACCTCTCTTTACTAATCATGGCAAAACAGCGCATTGAGTACCAGGACATGATCGATCTGGACGGCTATAGAAAGGCCGTTGCGGAGTCGAGGGTAGACATGAAAGCGTTTGCCGATGACGTAAATAAGTTGTTGGCGACCATGCTACAGAACTCTGTGGCGCTTAAGTCAGAATTAGGCACGCTCTTCAAGGCCAATCAGGGCAACAACTCCAATCAGCAGCTACAGGAATACGCCCAACGGGCCGCTGGATTGAGTCAGCAGGTAAAAGACCAGAATCAGGCTACTCAGCTACTAACCCAGACGCAAAAGCAGAATGAGGCTGTTATGGCTACGCTATCCACCCGGCTCGAAAAACTCATTGCTGAATACGCGCAGCTTGAACAGGGTACGGGGCGAAATAAGACCAAAGCCAAACAGCTTGCGGATGAGATGGTCAATGTGCAGTCTCAAATGGACAAACTAGCTAAGGTGACTAAAACCACCACCTCAGCCGCCAAAGAGATAACCGGACAGTACAATAAACTCCAGCACGAATTAGCCGAAGCCCGTAAAGAGTTAAAGGCAATGGACAACGCTTTTGACTCCAATACAGGTAAAATCAATAAGAATAATGCCGCTGCTGTCCTGCTGGCAAACAAAATCAACACCGCCGATACCTCGCTTAAGAAAATGTCTGCCACAATGGGGCAACATCAGCTTAAAGTTGGTCAGTATGAAAATGCCTTAAGTGGACTTGCCGGTGGCGGAGTAATGGGGTTGATTGGTAGCTTCGGGTTGTTGGGTCTTGCCCTTACCAAAGTTATTGAGATTGGCGACAAGGCGCTGGAAAAAATGGGCGAGTTTGAGCAGCTACGGGGGGGATTGAAAGCTGTAACGGATGGGTCGCGCGAACTGGGACAGGTGCAGCAATTCCTTGAATCTACCGCCGATAAATTAGGAATTAGATTTACTGTCCTTGCTCAAGCCTACAAGGGAATCAAAGTAGGCACCGAGGGAACAGCTCTTGAGGGAGCGAAGGCCGAACGCATTTTTAAGGCATTTGTCACTAGACTCGCTGAACTGAAAGTGCCTGCTGAAAAAGCCGAAAAGGCACTGCTGGCGCTGGAGCAGATGATTTCCAAAGGCACGGTTGGGGCTGAGGAATTGCGCCAACAGTTAGGTGACGCCATGCCGGGAGCGTTCAAATTGTTTGCTGATGCCGCTGGGGTAAGCACAATGGAGCTAAACGACATGCTCAAAAACGGCGAAGTGCTGGCCGTTGATATACTCCCTAAAGTAGCCGACCAACTGGAGAAAACGTTTTCCGGTCAGGCCACCGCCAATGTGGAGAGCCTGGCAGGCGCAACCGCCCGACTTGATAACCAGACGGGCCTATTGCTGGATACTTTCAACCAGCAGGCGGGTATTACCGGCTTTTTTGCTAAGATTAAAAACGGGATCGCTGACACACTGGCGGCTATGCGACTGGCCGTAAAAGATGGCGACTGGCTTACATTCTTTAATTCATTTGGTCGCCTGTTTAACCCTGGAGCGATTTTTACAGGGGTTGGTAGTTCGGATGCTTTAAGCCAGGAACAGCAACTACAGGCGTTTAGGGAGATGTCAGCCGGTATGCGTAAGGCAAAGCTGGATATGCTCAAAGAGCAGGCGGAAAGTGCCAAAAACGAAGCTGATTTTCTGGCACAGACACCGGCTCAGAAAAAGGCAGCAATGGAGCGCTATAAAGCCAATTTGGAAGAATACAATAAGCTCTATCGGGAAAATATCAAGCTACAGGCAAAAGACCGGGCCGATGCTATTGCCCAGGAGCAACGCGAAAACAAGGATGCTCACGATAAAAAACTAGCCGACCTGAAAACCCGCGCTGAAGAGCTGTCACTGGCCGAACGCAATGCGCTGATTGCCCGCTACCAGCAACAGATTAAACTGGATCAGGAACTGGTAAAAAAACGGCCCGATTTAGTCAACTCCCTGAATGCAGACATTGCCGCCAATAAAGAATATATAAAAGTACTGGAAGGCGTCAATAAGGCAAAGGCCAAATCCGATGCCGCCGACGCGAAACGTGATGAAAAAGACCGGGAACGCGATGCTGAGCGTAAAAAGCGGGAAGCTGAAGCTGCCCAGCGTAAGGCCGAACAGGAAGCGGAGCAGAAACTTCGCGAAGCCCTTGCCGCTAATAAAACCAACACCAACGTTCAGACATCGGGACTGGAAACTTCGTTTGCATCGGGGGCTATGTCGGAAGCGGAGTACATCAACCAGCGCATGACCATCTTACAGGATGGTGTTTTGCGGGAGCAGGAAATACTTAGAAATGCCGGGAAAGAGAACACCACTGAATACGCACAGACGCAGCAGGAGTTAAACGACATTGCTACGGACTACATCAAGAAGCGCAACAAGCTACAGGAGGATGCTTTTAAGGTTGCCCTGAATGCCACCAAAGATGCCATTACCTCAGACGGGCGGTTCATCGAGTCAGGTTTAAAAGATCGTTTGGCTCAGATAGAAACAGCCTACGACGAAGCGAGGGGTAATATTGAATTTCAGGTAGCCAGAGGTCAGATTACCGAAATGGAGGGCGATAAACGTCAGCACGATCTTAAACTACAATACCTCGATGATATTCAACGCGCTGTTTTGGCTGCCGCCGACACGCAGGAGCAATTGATTAAAAAACGAATTGAGCAGTTACGCGCCGAGGGTAAAACAGAAGCGCAGATTGCCGAAGCGTTGCAACTGGAAAAGATCGCTATTGAAAAAACGGAGCAGGACCGCGCCGACGCCG
This sequence comes from Spirosoma profusum, assembly GCF_014699005.1. GTDB lineage: Bacteria > Bacteroidota > Bacteroidia > Cytophagales > Spirosomataceae > Spirosoma > Spirosoma profusum. The sequence continues at coordinate 11,990 of NZ_JACWZY010000059.1, read as the reverse complement.
ACGCCAAACGAGATAAAAACCGATCCGAAGAAGTTGCCCGCAAAAAGATTGAGGATGCTAAAAAAGTGGCTGAAGCCAAAAAGCAACTGGAGCAAAACTATTTCGAAGTGGCAACGGCGGCTATCAACGGATTCTTTGATGTGTCTAACGCGTTCCGCGATCAGGATTTGTCTAATCTTGAAAAACAGAAAGAACATGAGTTAGAGTTGGCGGGCGATTCTGAATCTAAAAAGGCGGAAATCGAAGCCCGCTTTGCTCAGAAAACAAAGGAAATCCGTAAACAACAGGCGTCCGCCGAAAAGGCACAGGCGATATTTAACATTGCCCTGTCATCGGCTCAGGCCATTGCTAAAACATTAGCCACAGGCGGACCATTAGCTATACCATTGGCTATTTCCATTGGCGCATTGGCAGCAGTACAAGCAGCAATCGTGTCGGCTAAACCAATTCCCGAATTCTACAAAGGTACTAGTGATGCCCCTGAAGGCCCGGCCTGGGTTGGTGAACGTGGGTATGAATTGATTGAATCCAAGAAGGGAGGTAAGTCGCAATATAGGCTGGCTGCTGAGAAGCAAATAGCCTACCTCAACAAACACGACCGGGTTTATACCCACGCAGAAACGAAACGAATCTTACAGACCAATCAGGAGATTGCCAGTGAAGTACGTAGCGCGCCGGGGGGTAGTAGGTACGTGCCTCCTGTTGTTGTAAATAGTGGCATTACCAAAGCTGACCTAATGGAAGCATTTGGCTCACAACCCGTTCAGGAAAACTATTGGGACGACAAGGGGTATCGTCAGGCATTGCGCGAAAAAGAGCTGCATCGTATCTGGAAACAAAACTACCTAAGTTTGCCGAGAAGTAAGCACTAGTTGCAACTGATTTTTAGTTTTTGTATCGTTGCGACAAAAACTAGATACATGAAACACCTGTTCTTATTTCTATTCCTTTCAAGTAGCGTTGTTTATGGTCAGGCTGGCCTTTATGGTACTAAAATCAAAGGTCCGCTAATACTGCCTAATGGACTAAATGTCAATGTGGGAGATACGGTACACTTTGGAAACGGCACAATACCAAACGGCGATTTTAAGTACATAACAAACCCAGCCAATGTTTTAGTAGGCTTGCAGGAAAGTCCATTTCCTTATTCATGGCGGGGTCGGTCGGCAATAATCAACGCCATCAGAACAATGGAGTCAAAACGCTACGGGAATAAAACGTATGTTGTTGTGAGCGCGGGCAGGAATGCTATGATTGAAATTATTCCGGCTATTGAATTTGGAGAAGTAACAGCAATAAACGATGAGCCAGTTGGCCCTGTGAAACAAGAATCAAAACCAGCCACTACTGCTTCCGTTGCCGATGAACTACTAAAGTTAAAGCAACTATTGGATGCAGGAGCTATCACGAAAGACGAATACGAATCACAGAAAAAGAAATTACTTAACTAGATTTGCACTACCCGCTAGGGTACTTCGCACGAAAAACGTCAGTTCGCAAGGATTGGCGTTTTTCTAGTTTAGCAAAGCCAGTAACTTCTCATACCTTGCCAGCAGGTCATAATACCGCTCTCCGTGCGTACTGTTTTTGGCGACCTCTACCGCATCGGTAACGATCTGACTCATGTCATGGAACGCTTTTAGCTTAATCTCATCCTGCTTGTCTCGTTCCTGTAATATACCCTCCATGATTGCGACCTGCTGAGCCGCTTTATCAACCAGTTCCTTTGCTTTAATCTGGTACTGCTCAAAATCCCGTTGCAGTTGTTCGTATTCGGGCCGGTAGTCGCGAACAACCGGAGCGGGTTTGTTTTGCGAGCGGGCGAACAGGTAGCCGATAACGGCACCGATGATGAGGGCGATGAGCATAATTATTCTTTGACTTTGATTTCGTAATACCGCTTTAGCACCGAATACCAGAACTTATAGTTACCGCCTAATAACCGTTCCTGCCTTTTTTTATGATGAAGGGTCAGCAAGAAAACAGCCTCCTCCTGACCCGATGCGGCAAATTTATTCGCGAAATGCAATAGGCTTAGTAGTTCATCTTTTACATTCCGTCTTTTTGGTCGGTGCTGGGTTGGTATCCATGTTACAAATTCCATAGGCACAAGTTACTAACTTTTCCTTTATCTTTACCCTACTCAAAGAGGCTGAGGACATTTACCGCTAAGGGGCAGCGCGTCCGATTTGCCTCTCTTCAGCAGATGGCTCTGCCCGCTCCGTTTTTCCTGCCCGATCTTCTCCACGGCAATGCCGTTCCTGACTACCGGCTCTCCGATGCGGTTAGTACCTTCACGCTTCGTCGTATTTCCACCGACACTACGCTCGTCATTCACGAACCGCTAGGCTGGGATGCCTCCGAATGGACGCTGGAACGGGACAAGACCTGGCACGGTTTAAATTTCGAGTTCGTGGGCGAAGAAATGAGTTTGAAGTTTCAGCAGGAGGAAGCCGTTACGTTTTTAGAGAACGCCTACAAATCCGAAGGCCCGGACGTCGACGTGCGGCTCACCTGGTCACTCTCGGATACCACTGGCTCCCTGGAACTGCAACACCTGCGGCTCAACTTTGCCAAGCGAAACCTGAAGGGGGGCGAGTTCAGCATCACCGCCGAGCGCGTGAGCCTGCACCCCGACATTCGGGCCAAATGGGACGTGATGCTCAGTATGGATCAGCGTAAGGCACTGGTTAACGATGCTGCCGGTACGCCCATTGCGATAAGTCCACCCGCCCCGGCTCAACTCCTGCTTCACGCCCAGCGCATCAAACAGACCACCGAGATAAAAACCTCGCCCAAGCCACCCGACACCGACTGGCAGAGCTTTGATAACGAAGGCGGCTCACCCCTGTTTGGGGGCGATCTGCTCCCAACGGGTCAGAACGTGGCTTACCGGGTGTTTTACATCACCTTTCCGTTTGAGTCCGAACGGGCCGCACCGGGTGAAGTACAGACCTTTAACGGTTCATATCTAGCCATATCCACCGACGATCCACGCACCAAAACACCACATTTGCTCACCAAAACGGACGGGAAATACACGTTCAATGTCAATATTGATTTTCAGGTCGACGCGAGATTACAGCGTAGGGATATATCCCTGTTTCCGCCGAAAATCGTGGACTTCTCGCTTGTGCTGCGCATGGTAGTGGGTGAAACGATTTACGAACTGGCTACGCCGATGATTGGCCCCGCCTATCTGCAAAGCCAGCTACAGCCCAAACGCATGAAAGGGCAGTACCCGCGATTGAGCTATCCCATTACGCTGGACTTACCCAAAAATACGCCGGTCTGGATATTTTCCGCGCTGACCATCAACCCCGATAGGCAGAACTGGAAAGGCACCGACGTTCGGGCTACCGTATTTTCCTCTTCCCTCAGTATCATTGCCAACACCACCGCTCCGCCCTCGCTCACGCCTGCCTACCCCATCATTGACGTGCTTCGCCACTACGTAGCGTGTCTGACGGGCCGGGGAGATGCGGTGCAGAGTGCGTACTATTCACCCGAAAGCGACGACCAGCCCGCAGCCGGGGGCGGGAGTCGGCGCATGGAAACCAATGGCTATAGTTTGCGGGGTTTCGTGGGTAAGCCCATGCAGGGGAGCCTGCAAAAACAACTTTCCAGTTTGCAGGCCATCGATGCCATCGGCATGAGCTACCTGCCCACCGATGATGGGGATAAGGTTGTTATTGAGCCCATTGCCAACTGGTACCGTGATACCCAGGTGCTGGAGCTAACCAGTTTTACGGTTATCGAAGACAGTACGTCACCGGAATATCTCTATAGTAAAGCCAAAATCGGCTACGCGAAGTTTCCCGACGAAGGCCCCCAGGTGCTGGATGAATTCAATACCACCCAGGAATACGTCTTACCCATGCGGGAAGGGGACACCTACGATCAGGTGTCCGATCTGATTGCCTCGGGCTACGCGCTGGAAATGACCCGGCGGGTTCAGTTTTCCGACAAACCGCAGGACTCGACCACCTATGATGATGATGCGTTTATCATCTGCACCACCGGCTACGGTGTACTCACACCGGGCGATACGAGTGCAACCCGGCTCGTCACCTTCGGCATGATTGCCCAGAAAGCCACGCTGTTTATGACCTACGCGTCACAGCCCTCCTGGCTCACCAAAGGCATTACGTTCCTGGTGGAAGGTACGGCCCTCAACAACGGACTGTTTCAGGCGGTATCGGTCGACAGTGGTGAGCTGTTTGGCGTAAAGGTAGTGTGGCTGACGCTGGATCGCCCGATTCAGACCGAGCAGAACGTAGAGGCTACACTGTCGATCAACTCCAACGGCATTTATACCGCCGAGCGCAACGAAAACTTTGCGGTAGTCGAGGGCGTCGTTGATCCGGCTACCACGTACAATCTCAGGCTCTCTCCCCGCTACAACTTTCTGCGCCACAGCCGCTACATCGCGGGCGGTTACGTGTATACCAATGGAAGTCTTCCTGTTTCGTGCAGCTTCGCCAAAAATAACGTTGGTCTTCGAACCCAGCTGGCCGACAACGCCGAAGGGGACGAGAATATCGATATTCGGCGGCTGGTCGGCCACAGTGATGCGTTGAGTGTTGCCGATTTGCGCAATCCGCTACGTGCCCTCTGGCAGCCCGAAACCATCAAAATCGAAGCGCCATTAACGATTGACCAGATGCTTTATCTGCGCAGTTGTTACCAGGGCATTCATCCCGATGCGACAAAGCACTACGGGTACATAAAGCTTACGCAGGGGGATAGTTACGTGAAGGGCTTTCCGCTCCAGATTCAGTTTTCGGTAGCGACGGGGAAGGCCGTATTGACACTACTTAAAAAATCATTATCTTTAAGCGAATTACAAGGGCAAAGGGGCTGCTCGTTCTACGCGGATTACGTTTTCAACACGTTCGAAAATGCCGCCGACGTAGACAACTGGATCGAACAATGCACGTTCGATACTTTCCAGTAAGAGCCCCCGACTACGCCCATGCCGACGCCCCGGCGCATTGCTCCCACTGACAGTCTGGAATCGGGTTTCCGTAGCGCACACAATGATACGGCTAGTTCGGTGTCAATTTCCGGTACGCTCAGCTCATCGGGACTCGTTACCTTCAGGGGGCTGGATAATGTCACGCTCTTCACCATCAATCTGGGGCAATACCTCGCCCTAAAGAGTGAAATTCCGCCCGAAAACGGGGGCGATCCAGTCGAATACAATTCCGCAACCGAACTGCTGGAGGGGATTATTCGGTTGGCTACAGCCGCCGAAGCTCAGGACGGCACCGATCAGCACAAGGCCATTACGCCCGCCACGCTCACGTATGTACTGGAGCTTTTCAGGGGGACACTTAACCTGGCGACAAACCTGCTGGACCTCACGGAGGCATCCGTTATCGACGGTACGCGCGCACAGGTTGTCGACAAGCTTGGCATCATCGGTGAAGACCTGAAGCTATTAAACTTCTTTAAGTCCATTGGTCTCTACGGCAGCAACACCAATAAAAACCACTACATCGACCCGGCGGACTTCACCCAGAACGGGGATTATATCCGAAACATCAACAACGACGCCTTTCTAACCTTTTTTGGCCGGGCCCCGGACGGAGCCGCCATGATTCAGGTAGAAGGCAACAACTACATTAAAGTTTTCAAGGACGGCAGGGTCTTTTTTTCCGGTCAGGATATTGACATGCCGGTCGGAAATCTCCTGACAAAAACCTTCGCCGTCAATATGGCACCACTGCCAAGCCGGGCCGTTCGCTTGGTCGGGGTGTACGAGCAGAATCCAGTCACGGGTGAATACGAGCTAAAGCTGCAGCCCATTGCCGATTTCACCGATGCGCAGTTTGCCTACCAGCCGATTGCCAAATTCAACGAAAAGCTCAGCAAGACACCTATTCCCGGTGACGCCCGTAAGGTGCTGGAAATACTGTGCTACAATGCACCATTAGCGCAAAAAGACGAGAAGGACTTTACGATTACCCCTGAAAAGCTGGGCGTACCACAGCCGCATCCGCTCAACGTAGCCGGTAGCCACATCTTCCCCAGACTCATCAATAGTGTCAACAATAAAGATGCACTGGACTACATGACGGTGGTTTTCTCCAGTTCCCCGCCGTGGACCTTCACCGTCACGGCTGACAGTCCCGCTACGACCGATTTCAACGGTAAACTAAACCTCAGACGCATTTACGACTAAGCCATGTCAACACCCAGCTTAATAAAAGTATATCGTCTAGCCTCTGAAGCCGTTCTTTCGGGAACCGATCAAGGGACGCTGTACGCCTATTACATATTACCACAGGGCGTAATGGTGAATCTTGAGGATATTCAGGAGCCGCTTCGGGATGGACTGGAACGCTACATGGGCAATCTGTCCGACCTGCCTACGGATTGCGATTTACCCGACCCACCGGATGAGCCAACTGTCCCCGGTGACGATGGTAAACCCGTCTGGAACACCACCGCTTCGTTTCGAAAATTCATCAAAGGCCAGCTCTACGAGGAGGAGCTTCGCTTTAGCTTTCTCACCCCGGCAGCGGGTAAGACCATTACGGGTTTTGGTGACAACAATTCACTGCCGCCGTTCCTGAGCATTCAGACCAGACCCAATGACAACCCGGTCCTGCGCGGCACCATACCCGCCGATTACGTACCGAATGCGATCAATTTTACCCTGCACGGCTTTCAGAGCGACGGCAAGGTGTCGGCGGATAAATCCTTCACGCTGGAAACCGATTCGGCTCCCGCCATCGGTGCCTACCTGATTGCCCAGCCCTCCGACCGTTCGCTGCTGCTGCTGATCCGGCCCGAATCCATCGGGGGTGTCGCTAAGCCCAAAGTGCGCTTTGTAGCGGGACCTGCGGGCTTCGATGCGCGGCAGTTTGAGGCCCGTCAGCAGTTTCGCTCGGTGGGCAGCACGATCTATAACTTCGACCACACCTGGCTGCCGGTTGCCAATGGCGAATACGCGGTGGAGATTCAGCACAACACGCTCACCAAATACCTGAAGATCATCTGGAATGGAACAGCGATACTGGCTGAACAGACGCTATTGGATACCCAGCCGAGCGTCAACAACAATGGCGGGGTGGGGACGGCGATCACGGTGGCGGCAGTGGACCATGAGTATGTTATTGACTCTCCGGGCAGTCTTCACCCCGACCGCGTACATGTATGGGTGAAGCTATCGGCACCCGACACGGCGCAGTATGCCTTGCAGGTTGTCAATGGTGACGGCAGCCTGTCGCCTTCCACGCCGGTATGGGCGGATATGTATACCCCGCTGACTGGCGACGCGAAAGGCTACCAGTGGACGCTGGATGCCTTCCCCGATCAGCGCCAGAGTTTCCGGGCCAAAACCAACCCCTCACAGGTGGTTGTGGTTGGCCCCGGCATGCCACAGGACTCTCAGCCCTATCCCCGCAGAACCGTCTACCCCATCACCGGGGGCGGCAATAATACCGGCGACCAATCGGGTACCAACCTCAGCGATACGTTCACCTACAACGAATAAGCACCATGACAGTAGTTCGCGCCATAGCCGAGCAGACCAGAGATTCGGGCGGAAACGTTACCGGCACCAAATATTATAAAGAGTCGGTGCCCGGTACCGGCAATTTCGATACCGAGATTTCCAATCCATCGGGCAAGACCAATGCCCGTTTTGGACGCCAGAAGCGGACGAAGTACACGCTGGAGCCACCCCGGCAATCTAACCTGGGCCAGTTCGGTACCAACCTGACCTACGCGCCCCCCACCATATTTGGCCTCTCGATCGACTTCAATCCCGGCCCCCTGACTCCCGAGCAGCGCGAAGCGCAGGGCATCAACATGTTCAACGTCTGGACGCTTTCCAACAGTGAAAAGCTGTCGCTTCCTGCCTCCAAAGGCTTCTATTACTTCACCGAGTCGGGCCTGCACGGCCCCTACGAAGGGGCGCTGTACTTCGAGCGCAGCTTGCCGGAGTACCATAACTGGCTCATGAGTGCCGTACCCGCCTGCGGAGTACCGGGTGGCTCTGATCCCTACGCGGGGCGATGCATTCCCAACATCGAGTCGTCTAACGACTGGAAACGTACTCACTACGGCAACCGCAACCACTGGCCCAGCTGGGAATCCAGCAAGAACCATGAAGTTATACTCGAGTCATCCGCCGCGATAGCTGAATTTGGCCCTAAATGTACCGTAGAGCAGTTATTCAGCAAGCCCGGCGCTCAGTATGCCGAAGAGGGCGTTCGACGCTCGAACCGGCTGGTACTGCTGCATAAGGTTATCAAACAGAAAGGGTATGCGGGGCTGGTGCATATCTACGGTTCCTGCGCCTATCAGGGCAACCCCCGGGTCAGCGCCCTTGCCGAAATGGGGAGCCAGTTCATGGTCACGGCCAATTGTGACGTATCCAACATCGGCGGCTCCTCCTCGGGTAACATTACCCTGAACGGACAAAGCTACGTACTGACGGGCAACCAGTACGACCACGAAGACGCTACATTGGGCTACTTCTACAACAACCGCTTCGATATATCGGAGCAGGATTATAACGACATCTGGAATAGCAAACTGCCCCACACCCAGAACTATCCGCATTTGTGGAGCAAGATGTTTCCCACGCACGTAGTGGGCCGGGAAAAGGCGTTCTGGCAACTGGTACGGGGTAAGATGCTGCATAACCAGCGCACGCTCAGGGGCATGATTCGTATGGCTGAATGCGTCTACGAGGCCGATGAGTGCTGTTACGTCAACAACGCCCCCCGGGGTGTTCGCGCTCCGTTTGGACAGTTATTCAACACCTTCCCTGAACTCAACGACTCCCCGAAGGTCTGGCAGCCTCCGCACGATTTCTACAGCACCTACATGGTGGCACGGTTCTTCGGGGGTAACGACGAGAATAACGGATTACACATATTCCCCTCCAACAACAACAGCCGGGTGCGGGGCGATCTGAACTCCTCGGACTGGGCCAGTTTCAACCACGAGCTGCACACCTACACCGCGCTGCTTCAGGCCCGAAAGGACATGCAGGCGCTGGAAGGCTTTTTCCCCGGCTCCTCTTTGATTGAAGACCCGGAAGTCAAGCTCAACGAAGCCGGCTCATTCAGCGCCTATAGTGGCGTAGTGGCCTACAACGACGCCGACGGTGGCCCCATCAACGCGGGCCAGAAACCCGCCGTGATGTTACGTTACAAAGTTCTGCCCGGCATTGGCTGGACGGTCTGGATACTGATCGGCTCCCCGCAGGGCTACAATGATTCCAGAACCGATCTGATCCGCGTCTCTGCCAGTGGGCTTAACGGGAATATTTTCAAAGTCAAATCCATCGGCTGCGAGGCCCAGTTGCACGAGTTCGTGGTCAAGTCGAGCGATTCGGGTCAGACTTACGAGGCGATCAATACCATCGTGCTATCCGAACGCAAACCCGGCTACGCGGGCAGAATTCAGGCTTAATACAACCCACCAGATGAAACAGCTAACCAGTATACTTCTATTCCTGCTTCCTGCGCTGGCGATGGCGCAGACGTTTCCGATTGCCCCGCCCAAAACGCCGATTAATTCCGGCACGATTCAGTTAGGCGTGAAGACCGACGGTAAATGGTATACCCGCAATGCATCGGGCGTCGAAACACCGTTTTTGATAAGCCCCAAAGCCAACGGGCTGCCTATTACCAAGTCGATGTCCGACGTGCGGAGCCTGTCGCTTACCTCCAGTGAAGCCCCGCTCACTATCAACATGAGTCAGGGCCTGCAATCGGGTATTTTCATATTACGGGCGGGCGATACGACCACCCCGGCGGATAGTGCGATCTATGTGCGCACGGCCCCCGTAACCGGGCTCCCTTCGGGCCTGCTGTACGAGCGGTTTGTGCAGGATTACTACACGCCGGAAATGTTTGGTGCGGTGGGTGATTCGCTGACCGATGATTACGTAGCGCTCAGGAAGGCGGCTCAGTTCTGCAACCGGAAAGGAAAAACCCTACTGCTGCGAAGCTATTACGGCTGTTCTCAACCGATAGTGGTGAATCTGGCAAACGGAACGGGCTATCTTTTTACGGGTGGCCGTCGCTTTTCGATGAAAGGCATCGGCATGAGTACCAGCGGCATTCGCTGGCTGGGCGGCAACGCGACGGTGTTTAAGCTCAACGGTACGGGCGACGATAACGTAGAGTTATCCGACTTTCGCATTTTCCCCGCTGACGTAAACGCCAGAGTAGGTACCGGACTGGAGGTGAACTGGCAGAGTAATTTTAGCCTATCCAGAATCCACATTGGCTTTTTCAATCGCAACCTGAACCTGATCGATGCAGGTGAAGGCAAAGTAGACGGCTGCGTGTTCGACTGGGGCAATGAGGGCGTGTTTGCGGGCCTTAGTTCGCACGGCGTGGCTCCTAACGGTATTTTGTTTTCCTCCACTGCCTTCAACTCCAACGGCAACTACGGGCTCTATATCGAAAACGGCTGCAACAACACCATTCAGACCTGCCGGTTTTTAAATAATGGACATGACGTAACCAAATCCTACCGCAACGCCTTTCGTAACCAGTATACCAGCTTCAACGGGGCCGTATCCACAACGCTTTTGGGCAATTACTTTGAGGGCAACCGCTGCCCAACGACGGTTGAAATGATCCTGGGTCAGTTCGACGCGAGCAAGCAGAACGGGGGCGCTACACTCATCATGGGCAACACCTTCAACCGGATCGGCAAGCAGGGCGATATTGTCAACGACATTAAGTTTAGACCCCTTAATCTAATCAACAACGGACCCATACAGGCCATTACGATGGTGGGCAACTCCTTCACCGGCTACCCCATCGATACGGTCACGTATGTATCCAGCCCGACCAAGCCGCGTGTTGCCTATGACATTGGACTCAACGCGTTCAATAACTACGTGATTTTCGATATGAACTATTACATGTTCCCCAATGAGGCACCTGTCGAAACACCGGGGTATGTTCGCCATAAATACCGGCTGGCGTCCGATCAGATCGACTACGTAACCGAGCTAAAAAACAAGCCGACCATTCCCACCACGGCGGCTCAGGTGGGTGCGGTGAGTCTGACCAATTTTGACTCCTATACCACTACCCAGCAATCCCTGGATGTAAGCCAGAACACTGCTATTAGCAACAACACCAACGCAATTACTTCTCATACCAATACGCTCACGCTGCACACGAGTCAGATTAACAGCGTGAGCACAGCAATCGGCAATAAACTCGACATCTCCACCTATACCACGTATTCGGCTACTACAGCGTCATTGATTGCGGATAAAGTAGCGGCCAGCACTTATAGCAGTTATACGGCTTCTGTTGGTTCACAGTTGGCATCAAAGCTTGATATTAGCACGTTCACTTCCTATTCAGCGGCAACGGTTACGCTCATTGCCGACAAAGTAACTGCCAGTACATACAGTTCCTATACCGCAGGTGTAGCCTCAACCCTATCGGGAAAGCTAGACATCAGTACGTTTACTTCGTACTCAGCGGGCGTAGCGACTGCGCTTACGGGAAAGATTTCCTCGACCGCCGGAACAGGTGTCAGCACGACACTGACCACGCCAACTTTGCTTACATTAACCGCGTCGGGACTTGCCACGATGGGCGCCATTACGGCTAGCGGGGATATTATTCGCACGGGTTATCAAACCACGGAATCGCAGCTAAAAGTCGGCAGCCTGGAAGCGCAGAGCATTTCATTAAACAGTGCCTTTGTCGGGGAAAACATCTTCTTTAACGGAACAGGATTCCAGCGAAGAGCCACCGGGCCGGGGGCGATTATCTACTTTGCGGGGAGCGAGATACAGTTCCGCTTTGCGGTCTCCAACACGGCGGGCACCACCAGTGGGGGCATGGCTAACAACGCGCCGTTTAAAGTTACCGTGGACGGCAAATGGGGGTTTGGTTCCACGCTTACCTGGATACCGAACACCTTCACCAACGCTAAAGTGTCCGGCGATGACAACGGTATGTACCTGAGTGTCCCCATGACGACCTCTT
>NZ_JACWZY010000058.1 GCF_014699005.1 Spirosoma profusum | reverse complement strand
AGTCAACAGGAATCTTATTTTTACACTTCCTCAATGGCCGCTTAAGAAAAAATCTCCACTATACTATTGCAAGTCCAGTATTGGTAACAAGAAGTAAATTCTGATTTGGGAGGTGGTCCGGTTTATCGGCACACTGAATATGTCAGATTTGTATACTATTCCTGTTCAAACTGTTCAGGTCTTTGTAGCTCCGTGACAAATGCTTTCTTATCCTATCGTAACAAACCGCAATGAAGTGGAACGTTTCTGTATGCGCATCTTCTACTTTGCGACGTTAAAGGAGTTTGTTTTAGGCCGCACGTCCCAGCAAGTTATGTAGGTTCACTGTGCCGATTTATCAGACCATCTTAATTAGTCTTTCTTCAGGATAACCTAATTACTATTCAGTCTACAGAAATTTTTCGGGTATTCAAATAAAAGGACTGTGCTGCCAGACAGTTAAACCCTTGTTTTATCCTCTAAATAATTTGGCGCTTATTCATACAACCATGTAATATGGTGTATCCCCCATCATAACGCCATGTTATACAGCGAAATAACGACGTGAGGTTCTATTAAGACAAATGTTTATGTTACTTTCTACAGCCGTTAATTATTTATTCTCGAATCGATTAGTCCATTATCAACTAGTACTTTTTACCATCCTTATTGTCAGCGGTCTAACCAATGTTGTGAAAGCCCAGACACCTTCATTTACAACAGGTCAAATTGAAGAAGGAACGGGTTGTGATCGTCCATTTCCGGCAGTTGCAACGAATCCAGTGGATGGTAAAATTTATGGATTCTGGCAAAAAGGTGTGCAGGCTAATGGAGTTTACAAACTTTTCGTCTGGAATGGAAGCAACTGGTCGACTGTGGGCACCTTTACAACGGCAACAGGAACCGGATCGACGGTCAGGGTACCCAATTTTGATGGCGTTGCCAGTGGAGTTATGTTATCCATTGACGCTACCGGTACGTTTCATGTTGTATTTAATGGTTACCGTGGCGACCCCATAACGGGCACTAAAGGCATCTGGTATGGCGTAAGTCCAAACGGTACGTCATGGACATTTACCGAAATTCAAACCGTTCAGGACCTCAACGGCTTCACAACTTTAAATTTTTCCATTCTCGAAGTTGATAACAGTAACGTACCTCATATTGCTTGTCTGATACGTAACGAAAACGATCCACGTACATATACGCTACGTTATTTTCGGAAAAATGGTAATTCCTGGACGGGAGAGAACGCTTTTTCTCAGTCCGGAGGATTTCCATCGGCGAATGAAATAACCCGGCTTGATCTGGCCGTTGATGGGAATAATAAAGCGCACATCGCTTTTCAGCGGGAAACGAACGGGACAAGTCGCGACGGAGGCTTGTGGTATATTAATAATACGTCGGACAGTTGGTCAACGCCCACTGAACTGGCTCACGGTGAAACAAATCAGCAACAAGGCGAGACGATAACCATAGACACGGATTTGTCGAATAACATTCATATCATTTATTCTGACTATCAGGAAAATCTGTACCATGCCACGAATGAATCAGGAACCTTCGTCAAGAACAAGATCAATGCACTAACGGGTACTGTATTTCCTCATTCGCTTCGTTTTAACACTAATGGCGATAAGTTTTTTACCCTTAGCGGACTACGTTACGCGTATCAATTCAACGGAATAACCGGCGATGCTAACTGGACGAATGGCACTGCTTATACCAGCACCGGACAGGCAGGAAGTCTTTACACCGGGCTACTAACAACCGGCGGCCGGATTATGATGCTTTTTGATAACCTGCTTAGTGGCAGTTGCAGCAGTACGAATAGTCGAAATTTATGGTATGCTACGGCTCAAGTTTCTGTTCCAGTAGCGGCCCCAACCTTTACTCAACAACCCAACGCAACTTCTGCCTGCTCAGGGACTTCGGCTGTATTTACAGCTTCGGCAACAAACGCGACCAGCTTCCAATGGCAGGAGTCGACAAATGCTACGTTCACGTCTTTTACTACGTTAAGCTCATCAGGAATTTACACTGTTACGTCGGCTGGCTCATCCAGTACGTTAACCATTACGACCAATACGTCAGTAAATGGGAAATATTACCGGGCCGTAGCTTCGAACGCTGGAGGATCAATCAACTCCTCAGGTGCTACGTTAAGTGTTCGTGCAAAGCCCGACGTAACGGTTAATACACCTGCTGCGGTTTGTAGCCCGGCCACTGTGAATTTGACAACTGCACTTACAGCAGATATACCAAATTCTTCTTTCCAATATTTTACGGATGCGGCTGGAAATCAACCCGTATCCAGCCCGACGGCTGTATCGGTAAGTGGTACGTACTACGGTCGTGCCATCAGTCCTGCGGGATGTGTGTCAGATTTAAAATCAATATCGGTTACCGTGAACCCCCGGCCTACAGTTAGCCTGATAGCCAGTGGAAGTTTAAGTTGCGCTCAACCGACCGTTACGCTTACGGCCAGCAGTACGTCTACTGGTACATATGTGTTTAGTGGGCCTTCAGGCGTAGTGAACAGCACAAACGGGATCGCACAGGTTAGCCAGCCTGGTACGTATACTGTTACGTTCACAGCGGCCGGGGGAGCTACGGGTTGCACAGCCAGCAATACAATCGTTGTGAATGGAAATACTGAACTTCCTTCAGCCAATTTAGCGAACGATGGCCCGCTTAGTTGCACAAAAGTCAGTGTTACGTTGACAGCCTCCAGCCAGAATGTGGGAGTGCAGTATAATTTCAGTGGTCCGGGGAGTATTGTTCAAAACGGGAATACGGCCAGTATAACTCAGGCGGGAACGTATACGGTGACCGTGACCGGGCAGAATAGCTGCACTGCTACCGCTATAACCACTGTCAACAGTGATACAGCTTTACCCTCGGTCGGTCTGAGCAATGATGGTCCGTTGTCTTGTACTAAATCAAGCATAACGTTGACTGCCAGTGGAGGATCGACGTACCGATTTAGCACTGGAGCCAATCAGATTGGGGGAAATGTGGGGAACACAGCAACGGTCACTCAGGCGGGCCTTTACTCCGTTACGGTTATTAGTGGAAATGGATGTACAGCCGTAGCCTCTACCAGCGTAAGTGCAGATCAGGATGCACCCGCAGCTTCCTTGCAAAATAATGGCCCATTGACCTGTTCACAGACCAGTGTAACCTTGACGGCTTCAGGCGGGATTGCCTACCGCTTCGGTGGCGGGGCAGTTCAGATCGGCACGAGCCCAATGGCAACGGTAAGTGTTGCGGGCGTTTATTCAGTAACCGTGACCGGAGCCAATGGCTGTTCCGCTACGGCACAAACCACTGTTACCAGTAGCACAACGCTGCCAGCGCCTACCCTAACGGCCAGTGCTCTCAGCACGACCAATCAACCCATTTCTGTAACGGCTACTAGTTGTCAGGGCATGGTTTCCTGGTTACCTCAAGGGGGCGCAGGTGTGGCGCAAGGCAACATTTATACGTTCAGCCAGCCGGGGAACTACACATTGTCGGCAACCTGCTCGGTGGGCAGTTGCACCAGTCCTCCATCGCCTGATCTTGTGGTGATTATTCGGCCGGGCGGTTTTGCCATCACTTCGGTAACGATGCAGGCGTGTCAGTTGATTAATGCGGTCAGCGGGTTGTACCGAATTAATTTTACTCCGCTGTATAGTGGTCAAAATAGTAATCCTATTAGTTTTTCTATTGTCAATGAACTGTTACCCACGACTAATTCAGGCCCATATACGCTTACACTGTATAATGATAATCCGGCGGTCACTTTAGTAGCTGCTCAGTCGGGTAATGGTGAAGTCCGTTTTCGCTATAACTGGCTGGCTGCCTGTACAAGTGGAACTGTTCCAAACCGGCCACCTGTTACAACCGGTGTTCCAAGCCAAACGCTGTTGCAGGGCCAGGCTTATCAATTACAGCTAACGGATTATTTCAGTGACCCGGATCAACAATCGCTTACGTTTTCGGCCAATAACCTACCAAGCGGCCTTAGCTTAACAGGAAATCGTATCAGCGGAACTCCATCGGTAACAGGCGTGAGTACGGTTACCATTACAGTTCTTGACCCAGATGGTCTGTCAGCCAGTGCCACGTTTGTCCTGACGATCACTTCTCCACCAACTACCCCAGGGGGATTTGCAATTGCCGGGGTAAGTCTGGTAAATTGTACGGTGCTGACTCCTTATCAGCGTCAACTAAGCTTTAATCCCCAGTATACAGGTCTAACTGGCCAGCCTGTTAGTTTTTCTATTGTCAACGAGCTTTTACCCACAACCAATCCGGGGCCATATACACTTACGTTGTACACAGATAATCCCGTCATAAACCTGCGTGCCCAGCAGGGAAACACATTAGCCAGTTATGCTTACAATTGGTTATCTGCTTGTACAACTGCTTCACGTCAGGGAGCAAACATAGAAGCAGACATACTTAACGTAAACGTATTAGGAAATCCTGTTGAAGGCCAAACCGTTGAAATAGAGGTTACAGGAATTTCTGGACAGCAGTTTCAGGTCGAACTGATGGATTCCCAAGGTCGACAACTGCATCAGGAAGTAGTTAATCAGGCAAGTACCCGTGAGCGGGTACGTGTACCAATCCAATCTCTAAATCAACTTATTATTTTACAGATTAGCACGTCTACCCAGCGTCAAACTGTTAAGTTACTAAGCCGATAAACGGCTCTTAGATAACTCTGCCTATTGAACGTAGCACATGCCGTTAATCCAGGTGCTACGTTCAACTAGTCCACTGAAAAAGAGAGCGTTTCTATTTTCCGAGGACGTAGTAATTGCGATTCAAACTCAAATTTCACCAACCTATACTTCCTTATTTTAAGCCTGTAAGCATCTAACATACGTACCATTTATGAAACCCAGAACTTCCTTACGTACCGCAGCCTTTTTCGTTTTGTTCTTTGCTCTAGGCCATTCGATAGGCCATTTCACCCGTAAGGACACCAATGACCCTAAAGCAAGTGAGGTGCTACGTGCCATGGAAACGTACAAATTTCCTATTGGAATGCAGTTTCGGAGTTACGACGAATTCTATACGGGAATGAGCCTGAATATGACTCTAACGCTCATTACGTTGTCAATTCTGCTTTGGTTGTTGTCGAGTCAGACGGAAAATGCCTCAAAGAATACGACTCAACTATTGTATCCAATCTTACTTTGCCTGCTGGCTTTTGCGATCACAAGTTTCTTATATTTCTTTCTAGTTCCGGCCATTACGTCCCTGGCTGCGATTTTGTTGATTCTGTATGCTATAATCCGGCTTAAAAAGGAAGTTCATATACCAAATCAGTCAACAGTTAAAACTGCTTTAATTAGGTAATTACGGTACGTTTCACCTGGTATCAGGTAGCGTATGCATCATTATTTGAGGCAAAATAACGTAGCGAAATAGCCCTATACTGATTTAGTTACATAACACTTTTCGGCTGATCGGCCAGAACGTAATATGAATCGAATTGTTAGTGCTACGTTCATTCTCCTTGCGGTGATTTTAGGGGGCTGCGCACGGCAAAAATTCATATCGACAGCTCTTACGTCGATCATGGCGAATACAACGGTTATTTCGAATATATGTTACGCTAAAGCGGGGCAGACGAATTTGTATTTAGACGCTTACATTCCCGCTAAACAATTAGGACAAGACCCCTGGATCGAACTGTCGGAAAAGCGCAAACCCACACTGCTTTATTTTCACGGAGGGGGCTGGAGCAGTGGCGATAAACTATCTCGGTCATTGCTTTTGTTACCTTACCTCGAAAAAGGTTGGTGCGTTGTAACGGCCGATTATCGACTGCTGGGGCCAGGTAGTAACGTAGTAAACTGCATCCGCGACTGTCGTTCCGCGCTGGGATGGGTTTATGCCAATGCGGCTACGTATAAATTCGATACGACATGTATTGTTCTTTCCGGTGAATCGGCCGGAGCTCATTTAGCGTTAATGGCTGGGGGAGCTACCAATGACCAACTTTTGCAAGCTGATTCCGGGTTTGCAGCGCCCCCAAAAGCAGTTTCGGCTGTAATCAACTGGTACGGAATTACGGATGTTGAAAAGGCTGTTACGTTCTGGAATAATCCAGCGTATACGAAGCTTATTACTGGTGATGAGGAACCTACCAGCCAATTCTTCCAGCAGGTATCACCCATTCACTACGTTACTCAGAAAACACCACCTGTACTCAGTATCCACGGCGATCAGGACATCAACGTACCAATTGCGCAATCAGAAACGTATCACAGCGCTTTAGTAAAAATGGGTGTCGTCAATAAATTGATACGTATCCCCGGTAAGAAACACGGTAACTTTTCCAGCTCAGAATTTGCAAGAGTATTTGACCAGATTTTTCAGTTCCTTGAATCAATCTGGTCAAATCGATAGCCTTACAATACTTCACCCCTGAATTTCTCTACTTCAGTTTCGTAATCGTTCCCAGCGCGAATTGACTCAATTTGTAAGTTTTTCTTTGTAGCCAGACAGTTCGAGCGCAAGTTCCATAACGTACCGAATGGATGCGTTCTGAGCTGGGACGACCTTTCTAAAAGCCCTCATTTGGAAGGTCTTTGCTCCTCACGAATTGAATTTTAAACGCACAACAAAGAATGATTACGATGACTCCATTCCGGTCTATACCGGCCCACGAGCGAATTCAACTAATGGATGCTCTGCGCGGATTTGCGCTCTTCGGTATTCTGACGGTTAATATCTGGTCTTTTTCCCGTTACGAATGGCTGCCACCCGAACAACGAACCGATACCTGGCTCACTGACCTGCTGATGATTCTGGTTGACACCAAGTTCATGACAATTTTCTCGCTTCTGTTCGGAGCTGGGTTTTCGATTCAGCAGCAACGAGCTTCAGCGAAGGGGGTAAACTTCGTTCCTTATTACAGTAAACGTATGCTGATTCTGTTTTTAATCGGCTGCCTGCACGCTTACCTGTTCTGGTTCGGCGATATTATCCGTAGTTATGCCCTGCTTGGTATTGCTTTACTAGCTATTCGGTCGCTCTCTACCAAAGCGACACTACGGCTAGCACTGGTTTTTATCTGCTTTCTGACGCCGTTGGTATTTATCCTGAACGAGATGATAGGCATTCGCACGAATCCAGAGCAGGTTGATGGGATTCCGCTCCAAACATTCATTTACACGACGTTTATTCAGGGATCATACCCGCAGATTTTGCGCACAAACTGGATTATTGATCCCTGGCACAATTTCATTCAGGATATGCCCATCTCGTTAGTCGCTATGTTTGGACGGATGGTATTGGGTGTCTGGTTAGCCAGGATCGGTTTTTTTCGTAATCCAGCCGCACATAAACCGCTCATCAGAAAGTGGTTATGGTGGGGAGGAACCGCAGGTGTGGCGGGTAGCGTGGGTTTCTGGGCTATTCATAAAGGGCTGTTACCAATGGATGAACCGTATATGCTGGGCGTTATCTTTATCGTTGCAAGTTGTCTGGTACTGCATAGTTTATGCTACGTTGCCCTATTTGTAAAACTCTACACGGGCCTTTTGGGAGTGGGATTACTACGTTTTCTGGCTCCGGTGGGACGAATGGGGCTAACCAATTACATTAGTCAGACATTGCTTGCATTTGCAATCTTCTACGGAGCCGGAACCGTTGGAAAGGTTATGCCAGTGGCGATGTTGGGTTGGACATTTGCCATCTTTACACTGCAAATACTGCTCAGCCGTTGGTGGCTTAGTCGTCACGAATTTGGCCCGGTTGAATGGATATGGCGTCGCTTAGCCTATGCAGGAGCCGATACATCCAGGCTACATTCGCCGATTGAAAATTGATAACATACGTTACGTTATGATGACGCGGTCGCGTTGGTTGCAAGTTGGAGGAGCCGCTTTTATCGCCATTTTTTTAGGCACCTTCAATAGTGCGCCTTTGGTCGAATTAGTGCGCCAACCTGTCTATTACCGCGATATTATCATTACTCTATTCCAGGCCCTGCTCATCTTTACGTATATAGATCTCGTTACTATCTGGCTGAATAATCGGCTGAGTTGGCAGACAAAATTTATTTCGAGACTGGTTACTCAGATCGCGTTTGGATTGGGGGGCGCCACTGCGCTTGCCTATAGCTTCGCGTACCTTCATTATCGATTTATTGATTCAGAACACGTTTTTGGCACAGACTCTTTTTTAAAGACGGAATTTCCTGTTATCCTCCTGTTTATGCTTTTTATCAATAGTCTTTTCAGTGGGATTGCCTATTATCAGGAGCTTACGCAGAAAGAGCCGAATCAGGTAGAAACAGCTACAAAAGAAGCACAATTTGCTACTACGTTACTGGGGATTCAGGGCAATCGAAAAATAGCGGTACCCATTGATACAGTTGCCCTGATTAGCGTGGAGCACGGAATAACCTGGTTATTTACGTTCAATAATACCCGGTATCATCTGGATGAACCCTTGCAGAAAGTGGCGGAGCGACTCGATCCGGTCAAGTTTTTTCGGGTGAATCGTCAGCACATTGTACAGTTGGCGGCCTGCTTCTCCTACCAATCGGCTGATTTCGGGAAAATCAAGTTAACGTTGACTCCCCCTTTTACAACGGAATTGACAATCAGCCAAAAAACGGCCTCCACCTTCCGGAAATGGATGGATCGGTGAGTCGTTGGCAAGCTTATTCTTACTCCGCAAATGCAGTCCAAATCAGATTTTGCACAGAC
Organism: Spirosoma profusum; assembly: GCF_014699005.1. Lineage (GTDB taxonomy): Bacteria > Bacteroidota > Bacteroidia > Cytophagales > Spirosomataceae > Spirosoma > Spirosoma profusum. Next base: position 20,591 of record NZ_JACWZY010000058.1, on the reverse strand, counting down.
TGAATCGGAATGGATGCCTTTCCTGTAATAAGCGAAAAAGGATTGGAGTATCAACCGTATATTAAGCGACATAATCGTTTACTACACGGACAAATACATGAATTTAGAGAGTCAGATGAACCAAGATCGATCATTTCTGAAAATAGCTGCTATAGCTGGTTTCGTTACTGCTGTAACAACTTTTCTGCTTTGGCTGCTACCCAAGTTTTACGCACCACCGGCCACATTTGACGAAGGCATTCTTTTGCATAAAAACAGCGCATACCTGGCAAAGCAATGGGTTAATTTTCTTCATATTCCCTTCGCCTTGCTGGCTTATTTTGGCTTGACGGTTCTGCTGGTGAAACGACAAGCGGTAAAAGCCATTTTCGGCATGCTCTGGTTTGGCATCTGGGGAGCGGTTGAAATGAGCGGGGTCGCTATTATTCTGTTTTCGGTCAACTATAACTGGCGTACTACATACGAGACGGCTGATATGGCACAGAAAGTCGCTCTACGAACCAATATTGAGGGTTTTTATAGTGTTTGGGATAGTCTGTTTTTTGTCCTGCTGATCGCCTTTTTACTCGGTACGTTATTTTTTGGATGGGCTACGTGGCGGAGTAAAGGGCTCGAAAAAATACTGAGTTATCTGTTCTGGATGGCCGTTCCGCTAACTCTCCTTATCATATTGGATAATTACGCCAATCAATCCTGGGCTGGTCAACTGACTAAGGCTGTCTACCCTATCCTGCAACCCGTAAGCCGATTTATACTAGGATTATTTCTGTGGAAACAATCGACACGTATTGAAAAGGAACCTAGTAAAGAATTTGTTACGATTTCCTAGGGCACCTTACTTATTGTCAATTGTTCTGCTGGAAAAATCGAATGGTTTCCTGAATGATTTGCCGGGACCGTTCTGTATTATCCATAATATCGAAACCATGATGACCAGTTGGGTAATTAACGACTTGAACGGGTAAATTTGAGGACAAAGCATCCCGGACGAATTGGTCGATTCCGGCGTTAATTTCCGGTCGGTCCAAACCTGCTCGTACGACCAACGTTGGAATCGGCCGGGCTTGCGTTAGGGACGTAGCATCACCCGACCCTACTAAACCGTAATAAACGGCTAAACTTCGTATTAGCTGTTGCCCTCGAAGTAAAGGACGCAGGAAACGGCCACCCCACGAAAATAGTGCTACGTTGATACGCGACGTATCGATACCATAATTAACCGCCTGTTGACGGACAAATTTTAGCGCGGCTGCCAGGTCATCGGCTGCCAATGATTCATGCCCTTCATAAGCCCGGTAGTTGAACGTAACACCGACAAAGCCAGAAGAAGCGGCCAGACGACCAAAATCCTTGTAAGCCAGCCATTCTTTGGGATTGTGAAGTAAGTTGGGAGGGATACCTCCGTGTACGAAAACAATAACCGGAAGCGGTGAAGCCTTGGTTGAAGACGTTGGACGGTAGATGTCCATACGTAGTGGTTCACCATTCACTTCACGATACGTTACGTCTGGGACCACGGCTACGCCTGTTTGAGGAACGGTTAAAACCAACCCATGCTTTAACACCTGATTCACCCAGGGTGGGTCTTGCCGCTGAGCGGCCTGAGCATAAACTTCGCAGGAGCAAAATACGGTTACTAGTAATAGAGTCAATACGCTACGTTTCATGGATTTATAATTACTTGTTTGGGGCCTATACTACGTGGATAATGCCGTAATGGTAACTCTATTTATTCAGGCTGATTATTGGATAGGGTGATACGTTCAAAAGCGATGATGAACGTACTGAATCGGCTTTTGAAGAAGAGAATAACCAGCGAAATGTTGTAGAAGAAAGATCCCCTACTTCTACCCCATTATTTGTTCAGTTCGTATAAAATAACCATCAGGTTACGTAAAAGTGGAATGCTCTGGTAGGGCTTCCCTTAGCTTTGCGAAAATCTACATAACCAGTTCATAAACGTATCAGTTGTTATCCTAGAACCTGTTTAACTTTAATTCGAGCGCAGTTTTTGTCATGCTGACACAGGAAGCATCTTAAACTTTCCTCATTAGTACTTTAGGATGCCTCAAGATGCTTCCTGCGTCAGCATGACAAAAACACTCATTTTAGAATTGCGCCTGAAAATTTAAACAGGCTCCTAATCATTACATCAATGATTCGCTTTATCCTAGTGATTTACGTATTGTTTACATTGCATTTAACCGCATACAGTCAAACGACAGCAAGCTTTGCGCCGACTGAGGACGTTCATTATTACGATTTCTGGGCGGGTAATTGGCAAAAGTTGGTCGACGGAAAGATTGATACGGCGGCTGATTATTTCCAGGTTAAGCGAGGGGTACATGCCGCTTCGTTTGAGGAGAACTGGCGGATGGTGCTGGCCGCAAACAGAATTGTTTATGCGCAGGCTTTGCGGGCATGGGATCAAGCCACCCAGAAATGGATGTATACCTGGATTAGTGATACCGGTCTCTACCAGGTCTGGGAGGGTAAAAAAATAGGAAGCGATTGGTATATCTACCGGAATTTCAACATTGATGGCGATAAATACCTGTCTCGTCAAGCGTGGTTACCCGATGGTCCTGAACGCCTGATTCGCATTAGTGAAAAATCGTACGACGAGGGTAAAACCTGGCAGCTTCGTTTTAAAGAGTATTATCAGCGTAAGAAGGAGTCCCCCAATTCGATTAAATAATATAGCTCGCATGCTACGTGGTTTCCTTTTAACGGCTTGTCTTGGCCTCTCGTTAATTGCTCGGTCTCAACCGGATTTAATTCAGCAAATTCAGCAAGCCTATCAGGCCAATGCATACGATCGGCATATCGAACTCACTAAACGGCTGCTCACTGTTTCTCGTCATCCCCACTACCTGTACCAATTAGCTGAATCTTACGCTGGGAACCGCCAGCCAACTGAAGCGCTGGCTTTTCTTCGGGAATTGGCCGATAAACAGCTTCCGTATGCGATTTCTGCGAATCCGAAGTTTGAATCCTTACGCGCCAACCCAGCATTTGCTACGTTGGCCCAACGGTTTTCAGCCAATGCCCGGCCTGTGCAGCGGAGCCAACGGGCGGCTACCCTTACTGATAGTACGCTCATTCCGGAAGGTATTGCCCTTGACCCGGCTACGGGCGATACGTATCTAAGCAGCCTTTTTCAGAATAAAATCGTGCACTATTCCTCTGGCCACGAATACAATTTTACGGCGCAGAGGCAGGATGGACTATACGCAACATTAGGCATGAAAATTAATCCTGCCACCCAGGAATTATGGGTATGCAGCGCAGCGGACCGGGGCCCTGACAAGGGAAAGTCCGGTTTATTTCGCTATCAGTTGTCATCGGGAAAACTCATTAAAAAATACCTCGTTAGTAACCAACAGGCTACGCACCTATTCAACGATCTGGTTATTGGGCCTTCAAGTGAGGTTTATTTGACCGATAGTGAGGCTGGCCGTGTTTATGTTCTGAAGGACGGAGCCGACACCCTGGCACGCTTTACTGACGCCAACTTTATTTATCCGAACGGGATTGCCATTGATGCCGCCGGGAAGCATCTTTTTATAGCCGATTTTCGTGGACTTCATCGACTAGATCTTCCCAGCGGCCGTATGGTATCAATTAGCGATGGCGGGCGGACGTATTTGACCGGGATCGACGGGCTTTACTACACGGAAGGCACGCTGTTGGCTATTCAGGATAGTGGTCATCAGGACGACCGAATCGTGCGGTTCAGGCTGGATGCCGACCAACAGAACGTAGTAAACGCGGAAGTCCTGCAAACCACCCATCCCGATTTTGAGACCCCAACAACGGGTTGCCTCTATAAAAACGCCTTTTATTATATCGCCAACAGTCAATTGCGAAAAATCACGTCGGACGGTAAGCTAAGTGACCCCGCCAGCTTAAAACGCCCGATCATTATGCGTCTGAATCTATAGGCTAATATATGCCAGAGGGGTTACTTTTACGTTCGTATAATACAACGTAGTGAGCCCTTCAAATCCCGAATCCGTTCCTACAATAAGCCAAAGTTCTCCTGAATCATTCGTTTTTGCGGTGAAAATTTTCTCCTTATTATTTCGCTGAATCAAAGCATATTGGTCACTTTCATTATCAATTCCTACGTGACCCAAGGTGATTAAATCCTTACCTTCTGAAATAATATCGCCTTTGTCTAAATTTAAATTATAATAATCACCATTTTTTACTTTAACTGGTTCCGTGGATGAAGCGCCTGCTTTAAGTATCACACCTAGGCTTGGGGAAGCGCCAATACCAACGCTATTAACAGGATATTTAGAAGCCAGCTCTACTTCAAAAAGAAGCTTGTACTCTGTATTCGGTTGTAACCCCGAAATTTTTTTCTTGATGAACATAAACATACTAGCACTTCTATTTTGCCCCGAAACCATAAGTGCTTTTCGGTTTTTATCAAGAGGATCAGGCAAATTCTGTCGATCAGATTTAAACTCCATACTGTTTTCTTGAGCTACACCATAATCTGTAAAATCAGCGCTCCAATCTTCTATATTAGATTGAAAATCAGTAGAAGTTGACATTTTGTTAACCTCTGGATCAGGAACTTTCTGATCCTGACAGGCATAAATGAACGGCATAAAACATGCTAAAATCAACGCACTCGTTTTCATAACATAAATGGTTAATGATTAAAAAATTGATTTAACTAATGCTATTGATCGTTTATGATCGATAAGCGTTGTAAGCGCCATTAAAATATTTATGATTTTTCTTGTGCAATTGGAGGAATAATGATCGATTAGTTTCGATAGAATTTTACGTATATAAACTATAGGTGTGAAAAATTGCAAAGTCAATAATAATCATTTCTATCTCAAATGAATTTATGCAAAGCGTTAGAATTCTTATGTGAAATGAGTGTTTTCGCTGATGAAAATAAGCGATTATATATGTAGTAATTTTTTAACAGTATTTAACAGTAAATAACAGTACCTCAAGTTAGATTTCATGAATTTTGTGAAGAAAAAAATCAGCTTGTCTATGAAATTAAATTCACTCACTTCCATTTATTTATTTGTCTCTTGGATAATTCTTTGTCCGCAGAGTTTTGCTCAATCGCCCGTTGCTGGACAGATTACTTATGAAGGCATTCGCAAATTCGATCCATCAGGCATGCGGGTTGTCATTGGTGGCGAAGAAGTTAAGCCGGGTGATCCAAATTTCCCTGCCGAATTACCGGATGCACGTGCGTTTAGTTTGAACGTGCTTTTTAACGACCAATACCTAAAGGAAGAAGGGGGCCAGCAAAGTACTGGTCTTCGTACGATGGTCAGCAGACCTTTCCCCGGCGGCCCAGGTGGCCCACCTCCTCGTAATCCGGGGCGTCCTTTTGACGAGCAGACATATATTGATTTAAGCCGTCAATACGTAATTACCCTATTAACAATTGGTAAAGACAAGGAGGCTCGTACGTACCGCGCCGAGGTGGCTATCCCCCGACGTAATGACTGGCATCTAACCGATCAGACGAAACGTGTAGCCGGTTACACCTGCCGTAAAGCCACCATTACCTACCGGAACGAAACCTACACCGCCTGGATTACGGATGAATTGCCTTTTACCTATTCACCCATCCGCGAGCTAACACCAAACGCAGGGGTAATCTTGCTGGTAGAGGGTTCCAGGGAGCAGTTTCGAGCGACGAAAGTTAGCCCCGCTAGTGGGTCAGCAAATGAGGTGCAACCCCCAGCCCAAGCCGAACTGATATCGATTCAGAAGCTGAATGACCTGCGTGAGAAAGCAATAGCCGATTTTCAGCAGCAACTTATGATGGATAGACGGAATTAGCTGACCTGCCTTAAGAATCAAAAAATCCTAAACACTACGTTCAACAGGTTCGGCCAACCACTTTGATTCCCATTTCATGTTCGTTTATTTTACCCTCTGGCTTGATTTACGCGCAAAGGGTAACATAGTGATATCGCTAAAAAGGTGGTTGTGGTTGATTGTTTATCCGTTAATGGCACTAACGATAGTAGTTGCCACGAATGATACGCCCTTCAGCCGACGGCTTTTTTTGCCAAGTTTTTATACGGACATTCTGTTTGCTGTTGTCTTTACATACCTTTTTGGTTGGTACGTAAGGACATTAACGACAAAATTAAACCAGCGATTCCCCAGCCTTGAAGCTAAATCCGCGCGAATCTGGCAGCAGATTATCTGGGGAATCGTTTTTCCTTTAGCCATTTTACTGCTGCTGGAGATGGCATACATACAGTTCGCTTTAGGCATTTCGCCAAACTTTTTTTCCCTATTTGGCGCGGAATTACCCCTGGCCGCTACGTATATGGTGGTGCTGAACGGGCTTCATTACCAAACAACTGCTACTCAATCTGGTGCTACGTCGGAACACATAAGTATTCCCCAAAAAAGACCGGCCACTACGTTCCTGGTGACGACTGGTTACAAGCAAAAGCCCATTCCTGTCCGGGATATAGCCTATTTTATCAGCACCGACAAAGTTGTCTATTTAGTTACTGATCAGGCTGAGCAATATCTGGTTCAGGAACCCTTAAACAAACTTATAGAAAGAGTCGACCCCAGGCTGTTTTTCAAGATGAATCGTCAGATGATAGCCCATCGGAACAGTATTGAGTGCGTGGAACATACTGCCACCCGTAAACTCCTGGTCACCCTGCGGCCACCTATAGCAATGCCCATGTACGTATCCAAAGAGAGGGTAAGTCTTTTTTTGACATGGCTGAACGAATAAGCTGGCCGGTTGAGATTCCTTTTTGTCCGTTTCGGTAATCTCCCCATCTCAAATTACCCTAGAGCGGTTATTGGCGAGGCTACTTTTACGCCTTTAACAACACCTACTTATGAAACGGCATTTTACATTGCTAAACGGGCTATTCCTGTTTAGTTTTCTGGTTGCGGCTATACCTGCGCACAGCCAGCCTGCCCGGCTCCCCATCCGACTTAGCGTTTTCTCGGAAAGCACATCCATTCCTTTTGTCGATGGTTTTATTACGCGCCCCATTCACCCGGGCGTATCACTTGGTACAGAATGGGCATTGAAACGATTGCCAAAATCCCGGCTGATTCAGGGTCTTTCGGCGGGCTATTATTACCACCAGTCGTTAACGCAGGGATTCTTTTTAAGCACGGATATTCGGTATGAAGTCCGTCTACCTCTTTCGCTGTATGCGTCGCTAGGAGTCGGAGTCGGCTACCTCCATACGTTCAGAACGGGAAATGAATTCCGGTTAGAAGACGGCCAGTACGTCCTAAAAAAGGATAATGGTAATTCCCATGCCATGCTGAGTCTGCCGCTGGAGTTGGGCATTCGACTTGGCCGAAATGGACTGGAATCGTCGAAGCTTTTTGTGCAGTATCAGCCCTGGGTCGAATACCCGTTCTCGCCGGGTTTCATTCCGCTTATGACTCATACGAATCTAGTTGTAGGCTGTACATTTTTCCCATTTCATTAATCTGCTCAAGTCGTTATGAAGTTGCTTATTTGCCAGTTACGGCAGACCCGTTCTGCCTGGAAATCAAGTTTTACTACGTTGGCGCTAATCGGATTGTTGTCGGCGTGCGACGCATCCGAAAAGTTGGCCCCTGCTACGTACGATTGTTACGTCGTTAATGACGTTAGTCGTACTCATCCTAACCGTGCTCAATTACAGGCTTTACTCGACCGTAAAGTAAGACAAGGAGTTCCGGGTATGCTATTGTCGGTACGTGATCAAGCTGGCACAGAATGGCTTGGAGCCGCTGGTGTGGCTGATCTATACAACCAGATTCCACTGAAACCATGTAATATTACTCGCGTTGGTAGCACGGTAAAAACGTTTACAGCCGTTACCGTTTTGATGCTATACGATGAAGGTCTGCTTGATTTAGATGATCTGATTGGCAAGTATCTACCGCACTCTTTGCTTTCTAAATTGGATAACGGTTCTACGGTGACAATCCGCCAACTGCTCAATCATTCCAGTGGATTATTCAATTATATACAGAATCTTCAGTTTCAAACGGCGTCGCTCAATGAGTTGACTAAAGAGTGGTCGGCGAAAGAACTCCTAGCTTATGCATATGGACAAAAAGCATACTTCGCGCCGGGTACGGATGTACGCTACTCCAATACCAACTATATTCTTTTGGGTATGCTTATTGAGCAAATCACCCACAAGCCGTTTTATGCCGTTTTTGAGCAGAAACTGTTTCTGCCACTTGGCTTAACCAGTACGTCGTTTGCGGCCCGCAATCCCGTACCACGCTCAATCATCCGAGGCTACGCTGATATTTACAATGATTTGAATGTAATCGAGACAACGTATTATAGCGGCTGGGATTATTACACGGCTGATGGCGGACTCCTTTCTAATCCACACGATATGGCGGTTTTTCTGCACGCTTTGTTCGGCGGAAAACTTCTTAAGGCTAGTACGTTGCAGGAGGCTATGCAATGGGAAGAACCATCGAAACAGGAGGCTGACGGGTTTAAGACCGCGTTTGGGCTCGGTTTTTTCAAGATAGAGACTCCCTACGGAATTGCCTATCAACACAGCGGAGATGCCATCGGATACTACGCCCGGATGCTATATTTCCCGGAGAAAAAGGCCACGGTTGTTTATGCCACTAACGGAAACTACGGACGTATCGATCCGCTGGTTTCTTCCAAAGAAGCCACGAATGAGATTCTGGAAGCTGTGTTCAAGTGATACGTACTAAACCGCTTACGGTTGTTTGGTCGCGATGAGTTCGCCATCGGGTGTTGCTATTTTGACTTTACTCACCTGCTTTTTGTCATCACGCAGAAACACGATCACATCCGTACTACCAACAATCTGAAGCTGATCTTTCGTAGATGTCGGTCGAAGCTCAAGGCGTTGTTGCCCGTTTGCGGCTCCGTATAGCTTGCCCTCGTTCAGCCAGATGTCAATGGTTTTTAACTCATTGTCTGAATCAGCCTTGTACGTACCCACATATACGGCAAGGGACGTAGTGTCCTGAGCAGATTGGGTTGAAGGCTTGGCGTGGTTAGCGTTGATGAATAGGAAATAAATAACAAAAAAGAGTGACAGGGCTGTTTTCATGCTCGTGCTTGGTAATGATCTGTATAACGTGGGCGGCTCAGAACTGGGTTCTGAACCGCTTGTCGCCTTGAGTTTAGCAACATAGCACGGGTCGTTACTAAGACAATTACGTAGGATGATTTATTTTTCTGTCAGGTGAAGGATTGGGCTTATGAATTAAACTAGGGCAATTTATGACTAGGTATCGCTCACATCCTGTACTGACGAAACGCTCTTGACTCGCACCCAAAATTTATTTTTTTCAAGTAACAATCTGTAGCCTTCAAGTGAAATTAGAAACATCACAGCTTACATAAATCAACTAGGGCCGTGTTGGCCAGTCAATAATTTAGCCTTGAGTTGTAGTCAACTCGGAGAATGGATAATTAGCCCGATGAAGTCTGTTTTTTGTTTGCCTATATGGATTAGCCTACTTTTTATAGGTAATCTCGCCAATCAACTTTGTTTCGCTCAGGCCCCCACCCAAACCCTTAAAGGACGCGTGATTGATGCGGAATCAGGACAGCCAATTGCGAATGCCCATATTCTTCTTCAACCAACCCAGCCTGCACTCGGCTCCCAAACGAACGACCAAGGATTCTTCAAGCTAAGAAACATCCCGGTCGGTCGTTATAATCTGGCCATTACCGCTGTTGGCTATGAGGATACGTTTATTCAGGAAATTTTAGTTGGCGCAGGTAAGGAAGTTGACCTGACCATACGAGTCAGGGAGGGTTTTCAGCAACTCAATGAAGTGGTCGTTAAAGCGGCCCGGCAGCAAGGGGCTTCGATCAATGTCATGAGTAGCGTTAGTGCCCGGTCCTTTACGATCGATCAAACAAAGCGGTTTGCTGCCGCTATCAATGATCCGGCACGTACGGTCAGGTCTTTTGCAGGTGTTAGTGGAAATGACGATTCAAATAACCAGCTCATTATTCGAGGAAATAGCCCGAAAGGAGTACTCTGGCGAATGGAAGGAATTGAAATCCCGAATCCCAATCATTTTTCCGAACAGGGCGCCAGCGGTGGGGGCGTTAGTGCGTTAAGCGCAACTTTGCTTAGTGAATCGGATTTTTTGACCGGTGCTTTTCCGGCAGAGTATGGTAATGCAATGGCAGGTGTTTTTGATTTGAAACTCCGGCGGGGCAACACTGAAAAACGCGAGTACACCATCCAGGCAGGGCCGCTTGGCCTGGACCTGGCTGCCGAAGGGCCAATAGGAAAAAAAGGGGCATCCTATCTGGCAAATTACCGGTATTCTACACTCGCCTTGCTGACTAAAGCAGGTATCAATCTTCAGGGAGACGCCCAGACCGATTTTCAGGACCTCGCCTTTAAAGTATATCTGCCGGTTAAATCAAAGGGAACACTATCGATTTGGGGGGTAGGCGGCCTTAGTCAGATACGGCAGCAGCAACCGGATGTCATTGAGGAGGCTCGTTCGGACAAAGGTGTTATTGCCCTTAATTACCGCTATCAGGTAACTACCAATGCGTTTTGGGAAGCGATCGTTTCGTTTGCTGGTCAAAAAAATACGGTCGAGCAGGATAGCCCGGATACGTTCGCAAAATTGACGCAACAGTTTCGGAATCAGGCTTTACGAGCGACGCTCTATACCAATATCAAACTGGACGTTCATCACACCTTGCGATTTGGGACACTTGTCAATTTAATAGGATATCATTTCGTTGACCGTTTTCAGAGTGAACACGAACCCCTACAGATGCGACTCCATCATCAGGGGCAAACTGCGCTATGGCAGGCGTATGGCCACTGGAAGTATCGCATGAGTCCCTCCTTTACGCTACACACGGGTATTCACGGGCTTTTCTTTGCGCTTAACCAGCAGGGTAGAGTCGAACCCCGTTTGGGCATGCGCTGGGGAATTAGTCCGGGTAATGTTCTGAGTGCTGGCTTTGGCCTGCACAGCCAAACGGAATCGCTACCAACTTACTTAGTGCAGATTCCGGTGAAAAATGGGCTGACTGATGCCGTAAATAAGGACCTGCAACTTCCTTATTCGCAACACTTCATCCTCAGCTATGAATATCGCCCTACTACGTCATATAGGCTGATGATCGAAACGTATCTTCAACGGCACAAAGCGGTTCCCGTTGGCCCAGTCGGTACGTTGAACCCTTACCTACGTACATTTTCAAGCTTAAATCAATTGGATGGCTATGTGGCTGATTCGCTAAGTAGTACAGGTACAGGACGGAACTACGGTATTGAAATCACCTTTGAGCGATTCCTGAATGCAGGCTTTTATTTTCTGGCTACCTCATCTTTGTACCGTTCAATCTATACGGCTCAGGATGGAGTTGAGCGCGGTAGCCGCTTTGATGGCCGGTTTGTGTTCAATCAATTAGCTGGAAAGGAATGGAAAGTTGGTCGGCATCAGGCCAACACCTTTGGCCTGAACGTAAAAAGCACCTGGGCAGGCGGTAATAGAGGGGTTCCTATTGACGTAGACGCGTCGAAACACCAAGGTAAACCCGTTTATCAATGGGCGGCTGGGTATGCCGATCAACTGGCTAACTATTTCCGAATTGATCTGCGGGTTAGTTTCACTAAAAACTATCAGGAAAGAACGACAACGCTGTCACTTGATATTCAAAACGTAACCAATCGCTTGAATCAGCATTATCGAAGCTACAGTTCCACTCGTCAGGAGGTCATTACGCATACGCAGCTTGGCCTGATTCCCGTACTGAACTGGCGGCTAGAATTCTAGTGGAAAGTTGGTGTGTAAACTGAGCTTATGCTATCGTCGCAAACGCTCATTAGTCTTCAGTGTATTAGATAGGATGGCATTGCCTTTACTTTTTAATTCATTGTATTTAACGAGTATGGGTTCACGCTCTTTTTTGCGACGATTGTGAGCATCGGTCACCTGAACCCGGATTTGTATGAGCGCGTTCGCTTTGGCTATATCCCCTGCCGCCGTGAACTTTCGTCGCTCGGCGTAAATTCTGTCGGTGGCTTTGAGTACCATTCGTTGATCGCATTGCCCCGCATCAGCGTGGGCTTTGACGTAGCAAAGGGCTGCCTGCAATGTTTTTTGTGAAGCCAATTGCTGCTTTTCAAAATACGCGTCCAGTTCCCGTTGCGAACGAGCATCATAATAATAACCTCCGCCCGCCTGCGCGATCTTCCGCAACTGTTGCGCATCACTACCCGGCACATGCAGCCCAATTACGTCGATATTTACCTCCAGGCCCGATTCGTGTAATTGCCGGGCAACAGCAACGGGGTCGCCCCCACAGGTTTCCAGTCCATCGCTCACGATAATGATTCGGTTGTGCTTACCTTCCAGCCCCTGAAAACTTTTCCGGGCTTCCAGCAGAGCGGCTGCAATGGGTGTCCATCCCGTCGGCTTAAACTGCGATAGCGTGTTCTGAATACCCGCTTCCTTTAGGGAGCCGATTGGGGCAAGTAAACTGATGCCAGCACAGCTCTCGGCTTTTCCCGATTCCTGATTAGTTCCCCGGTGCCCGTACACCAGTAAGCCTAGACGTACCGCTTCGGGTACACCCGTTACGTAGCGGGTCAGGGAAGCTTTGGCCAGACTCATGCGGGTTTGGGTTCCTAGGCGAGCGGCCATTGACCCGGATGCATCAAATAGCAGGAGTGTATTTACCGAAAAATCTAAGTCTTCTCCCGTAGCGCCTTCTCCACAGCCACTTACGTCCGCCCGGCAATCATCCTGAGTGGGATTATAGCCTAATTCCTGCTCTATAAAATCTGGAATAGCGTTCTTATCGGAATCTTTGTACCATTTGGGTTCCAAGCTCTGCGATAAATCCTTGACTTCGGTATACGTAGTATTTTCTTCTGGTGCTGGCAAATGGTGAAACGGATTCGAAAAGATAAAACTAGACGATTCAGAAGAACTAAAATAACTCAGCAGAAAACGGTATAATAACCCGAATAAAGTCATCGCAAAAAGGCTTGCTTTCATAATCGTTAAATAGGATGTCGAGTTTGCTTTTTGGCAGCACAAGCACGACAGAACCGGGCGTTTGCAACAGCTGAATTTGATAAGTTGAGCTTTTTAGGTGCTAACTAATCTACTTTCTGTTGCAGGCTGATTGGCGGAAAGGATGGACCCTCAGCTAAAACGTTCATTGATTAGATACGTAGTGGCTTGAGGGGCGTAGAAAAGTCCGTACAGAATAGAAGTGTAAATGAGACGTAGTGAACGCCATTTCTGGACAGTATTTTAACGTGAATACTGACTAAGTCAACGTATTGCTGGCGCGAGGGGCTTCGACAGGCTCAGCCTGACGGTCCACTTGAATTTGTTAAAGCAAGCTAACTGGTAGGCTGAGCCTGTCGAAGCCCCTCGCGCCAGCAATACGTTGTAGATGAATAAAGTAGTCAGCTTGTCATTACATTATCCACGATAATTTAGGCTATTCGCGTCCTAGAAAAGTTTTTACGCCTTCCCGGTATGACCGCGTCCATTTTAAAATTTTGCCGTTCACCATTTTGACGTGAAACTCGCCATTGAAATACGCTTCCAATTCCTCTACGTAGTTGAGGTTAATGATGTGTGAACGACTGATACGGGTAAAGTCAGCGGGGTCCAGCTTCTGGTCGAGCAGGTTCATTGTATTGTAAATGGTGAACTTTCGTTGCTGCGTACATAAGTTCACATAGTTTCCTTCGGCTTCCAGGTAGAGTACATCAACAAGTTTTACAAAGGTCAATTTGTGGTGTTCTTTGACTAGGATTCGCTTTAAATAATCTTCCTTTTGATCTATTCTCCCCAAACGAAACTCTGTCATCAGGCTGCTCATATCCGGTTTCAGCTGGGTTGTGAGTTGACGTATAGCTCGTTCAACTGCCTGCTGAAAACGGATTTCATCAAAGGGTTTAAGCAAGTAGTCAATCGCATTCACCTCAAACGCTTTGATGGCGTACTGATCGTAGGCTGTGGTGAAGATGATAGCTGGCTGGTGATGCGGCCAAATTTCCCGGATCGCGTCAAAGCCATCCATCTCCGGCATCTGAATGTCGAGAAAGACAATGTCGGGCTTAAGTTTCAGTATTTGTGTCACCGCTTCAACGCCGTGAACGGCCTCACCTACCACATGAATCGTATCATTATCTTTTAAAAGCGTTCGAATAAGTTGGCGGGCAACTACTTCATCGTCTGCGATTAGCGCGGTATAGGTCATAAGAAAAGCTTGTTCTGCTACGTAATTACGCGTTTATCCTGAAACCGTCAATTGTTTTGGTACGAAGTGCAATTGGATAGTCTGAAGTGATCATTCTCTTATGTGAAAGGTTTGTTTCAACTCAAACAATGTTCAGAGTGGTTTCCAGATTGAACATACTGACTGACGCTACGTATCGACTTACTGCTGAGCACAGAAACAGTTTACCCGCTTGCAGAATGGCTCACGTAGTAAACGATTCACTTTAGATAAAAGCTGTTGATTATTGGGCTATCATACTCGATATTTGATTTGATGCAGCAACTCCTAAAACGTATTTTTCAGGAATCCAATATTCCGCTTACACCTCGCCAGTTCTGGCGTTATTCCTTCTATTTCTGGGGTAGTTTTGCGTTGCTGTCCTACCTGCAGATTATCCTGTTTGATGTACTAATCGGGCACGATAAGTTTTATACCAAAAATCTTCAATGGTTTATTCGGTGGGCATCCTGGATAGCTGTAACGCCATACGTGTTGTATGCCGCCCACCGTTTTCGGGTAGATTACTCACTTCCCCTGCCAAAATTACTACAGCGAATAGGCATTCACCTGCTGTTTTTAAGTCTGATTGGGTTAACCAAAATCTTGCTTGAGTATCTGATTGTTGAACATTCTTATCAGTTGGAAACCGGTATTAATCTCTCTCCCGAACGGATTTTTATTTGGTTATTTGCCCGCTACGATTTGCTTATTGCGTCATACATCCTGGTTGTTTTGGGGTACAACGTAGTCGTTACTATTTACCGGAATCAGGAGCTGCATCAGCAAACCTTACAGGTTCAGCTGACCAACGAACAGTTAAACTCGCAACTAACCCAGATACAGCTTCAGGCCCTGCAAGCTGAATTAGCCAACGAGCAGTTACAATCGCAATTGGCCCAGGCACAGTTGCAGGCGTTACGTATGCAGCTCAATCCGCATTTTCTGTTCAATACACACCACACCATCATTGGTCTGATGATGCAGCATGAGAATCGGAAGGCGATTGACATGGTTAAATCACTGAGTGTACTGCTACGTACAATCGTTGATAACAAAGATGTAAACTTCGTAACCTTAGCGCAGGAGATCGCCTTTACCGAACAATATTTACACATTCAACAAATTCGCTTTCAGGACCGACTTTGCGTAAAAATTGCCTTAGAATCGGGTTCTGAATCGAGTTTATTACCGCAATTTCTTCTTCAGCCGTTGGTCGAAAACGCGTTTGTTCATGGACTGGAAAAAGTGTCTGGCCAAATATACCTGACTATCCAGTCGCAACTTCAGGACAATCAGTTACTCATCCGGATTGAAGATAACGGGCTGGGTTTTAGAACTAAACAGCCGAATGGACGTTCTGGTGTTGGCATCAGCAACACCCGCCAGCGACTTTACCAATCATATGGGGAGAGTGCTTCCTTACGGTTCGAACAGCCAATGCACGGCGGAACGGCCGTTGTTTTGACCCTACCGTTTATGACGGAAACCGATATGATTACGTCAGGAATTTTAGGGGATACATTACCTATTTAGCGGCTGGCTTTTCAGGAATACGGGTCGATTGCGCAGTCAGAGCTTTCCAGATACCTTTCTGCCTGACGTACACATCGGTATAGCGAAACGCATTTCGGTAAACGGCCCCTTTGTAATGCTGGGTCTGATTAAATCGCCCTGTCACGATAGCGGTTTCACCGGCAAAACGTACCTGAACGTCTTCCGTTCGAAACGGGTCGGTAATGATGTCTGGATTTGCTACGTAACGTATCAGTTGGTCTTTATTTGTGAGGGAGCCATCAGCGCCAATTAACAAAAAATTATCTGCCAATACGTTCCGTAGCAGTGCCGTATCTTTCCGGACAATTGCCTCATCCCACCGCACTTCCGTCAGAAGCACTTCCCGTTCCCAAACCTGTACCGAATCCGACGTAGTATGACGGCTAGCTGAGCCGCAGCACAATGTGTAAGTATTAACAGACCAATCAAATACGCCAGTAAGCGAGAATGACTTTTTATTACAGATTCTAACATAAGCATCTTAAACAATCGTGCCGCGAAGCTAAAATCTGTTTCGTCTGGCCAAAGCCAATTTATTCAGAGTGTTCAAAAGTTGATTTGACTTGATGTTCAGGCTCTCATAACCCTTTTTGTCATGCTGACGCAGCCGGGCCGCCAGAGCGGAAGCATCTTAATGTTTCCAAATGAGCTAGTAAGGACGCTTTAAGATGCTTCCGCTCCGGCGGCCCGGCTGCGTCAGCATGACAAAAGGGCATAAATAGATTCATGGACAACGTATCACTTTTTATCTTCCCGGCAGAAAATCTTACTGACAATTTTCCAGCCATCATCCATCTTCAGTAAGTTGAAATAGTCAATGAATTTGAACGTAGCATAGTCGGATTCAACACGGGCTTGCGCCGCTGTACCGCTGGTGGTATAAGTAACGATTTGAGTACTACGTGTCAGGGGACGCCCATAATTTTTTCGGGCGCCATTCAGATACTCCGCGATTGGTATATAGCCTTACCCAAATTGTAAGCTTCCCTGAAATTAGGACAGTCACGGATTAGACTCGAAAAGAGCTCATTTTAAATGTTACATGAAAAAGAAGAAGTTTACCGAAACACAAATCGTAGCCATCCTTAAGCAGTACGAAGGGGGACGTGAAGCCATGTATGTATGCCGTGAGTATAGCATTTCTAAAGCTACTTTATTTAATTGGCGCAAGAAATACAGCGGCATGGAAGCCACTCATCTAAAAGAGCTTAAAGCGCTAAAGGATGAAAATCACCGCCTGAAACAAATGTATGCTGAACTCAGTCTGGATTATCGACTGGCCAAAGAAATCATCGAAAAAAAGCTTTTGGGTCTTGCCAACAGAAGGAGTTAGTGGAGTGGCAGTGGAAGAAAACATAACTGTGGGCAGGGCCTGTCGGGTAGTGGGTATGCATCGATCTAGATGACGGTCCGCCGCTGCGGTGCTATCGGAGCAAAAAGAATGACCAACCAGTCATTGAGAAGTTACAAACTTACGCAGAAGCTTACCCGACTCGTGGCTTTGATGACTACTATGGTAAGATCCGAAACGAAGGCCTCAAATGGAATCGAAAACGGGTGTTGCGCGTGTATCGGCTGCTGAGTTTGAAACATCGTAGACGGCATAGACGGGCGCGTACCATCCCTCGTGAAGCAACCTTTACTGGCCCCAGAAACGATCAACTACAGTTGGAACGGTCCCCCGTAGCGGCATGGATTTTGTGGCTGATGTTCTGACCCATAAGCGAAAGATTCGAGTACTAACCATTATTGACGACTGTAGTCGAGAAGTGGTAGCCGCCCATGCTGATTTTTCGTTGCCAGCCCAGAAAGTAGTCGATGTTTTGCGAGATATTTCTGTTCAACGTCCACTACCCAACAGATCCGGGTGGATAATGGGCCTGAATTTATAGCGGATAAATTTCGGCAGTGGTGTACAGCGAACAATATTAACCTGATGGGATTATTAAGGTTGGACAATCAACTGACGGTATACCACAGCGAAAAGGCTTTGACGGGCGAGTTCGTAGTGGGCTGTTTAGCTGATTTTGTGGCTAGGGATCATACTAAACCCATCGTGATTGTGCTGGACAATGGCCCAATTCACCGTTGTAAATTGGGCCATTGTCCAGCACAATCACGATGGGAAGAAAAGGATATGTACCTGTTCTTTCTGCCTGCTTACAGTCCCCATCTGAATCTGATCGAATTGGTTTGGAAGTCGCTCAAATACCGTTGGTTGAAGAAAGTGGACTACCAATCCTGGTCCTACTTGAAAAAATCGGACCGCCGAAGCGGCCATCTTTGCTATTATCCGCAATTTTGGGCAAGAATACAGGATTGACTTCTCGGAACTAGGCAATCGAAACATTATCAAGATTAATTCTGCGTGATTGCTTAAGCAAGTAAGCAAATTTAGATTTGATTATCTTGCGACATGGGCCGCAAACGATGCATTGAACTTACTGATCTTGAGCAATTCACCCTACGTGAAGGACTCAAGTATCATCCTAAACATGAGTTCCGACGGGCTTGTCAGGCCCTACTCTGGAGCCAAAAAGGCTGGTCAGTTAAAGCCATTGCTACTGAACTGGAGGTTTGTCAGTTAAGTGTGAGCAGTTGGCTAAACCGCTGGCAAGACCAAGGTTTGGTAGGCTTAATGCGCCAAAAAGGCCAGGGTCGTAGAGCCATCTTAAGCTTAACCAATGCCGCTCATCAAAAAGCCTTGAAACAGGCTGTAGCCACCCATTATCAAGATGCTGGGCGCATCAAGATTGATTTGGAAAAAGCGCTGGGCCAATCCATGAGTCGAGATACAGTCAAGCGGTTTCTAAAAAAAACAATTACGCTTGGCACCGACTTCGGCGAAGCACTAAACCCTTTCAAGATCCCATAGCTTATGCCGATGGTTTTCAACGTTGGCAAATTCTGCTAACCTTGTGGGTATGTGGGCTCATCGAGCTGTATTTTGCCGATGAAACAGGACTAACTATGCAACCTTATGTGCCCTATGGCTGGCAGCAGAAAGGTCATCGGCTTGGCTTACCGGCTCGCATCGCTACCAAACGCATTAATCTGTTAGGGCTACTGAGGCTAGATAATCAGTTGATGATTTATCATAGCGAAAAGGCCTTGACGGGTCAGTTTGTGGTGAATTGTTTTGCCGATTTTGTCACTAAGGCTCATACTAAACCAGTCGTGATTGTGTTGGATAATGGATGGTCCGCCACTGCGGCCGATTCATCGCTGTCAGGCTGTCTATGATCGGACCGCCGAAGCGGCAGCAAGCCAATTGGGAGGAGCAGGATATGTATCTGTTCTTTCTACCGGCTTATAGTCCCCATTTGAATCCGATCGAATTGGTTTGGAAGTCGCTCAAGTACCGTTGGCTGAGGAAGGTGGATTACAAATCGTGGGCCTGCCTGAAGAAAGCCATCTTTGCCGTTATTCGTAATTTTGGCCAGGAATACAGGATTGACTTCTCGGAACTAGCCAATCGAAATATCAGCAAGATTAATTCTGCGTGATTGCTTAACTACTTAATTCTTTTTAGCTTTCATTAATTGCCCACTTTCTCGAAGCAGATGCATGAAGATTCTTTCGTCTCAGGCAGGAGCGTTTACTGAGATGTGACCCGTCCTGAAATCGAATGATTGTGCGGGTACCATTGAATACCCAGGACAACTGGAGTAGGCAGACTTGCGCTGTTTACCTATCTTGTTATAGCTTCAGCAATAAGCTCATCAACCTATAAATGGTACGTATCAGTCCTTCCTGAAATCTGGGCTGGAATGGAGAATGCCTCCCCAAGAGGTACTTGTTGAATTCACTGGTGATCTTCCCACGAGAATCCCGTATAGAAAAATCCTGATTCATCGATCCATTCCCTGAAGCCATTTCACCTCTGTAATCGTCAACTCGTATGGAAAAGCAAACTGCAACGCTTCCAGTTGTCAATGCGCATGCTGCTGGCATTGATATAGGCTCCCGAGAGCATTGGGTAGCCGTCGATCAGGACAAGGAAAATGTAAAAGCGTTTGGCGTTTACACCCAGGATCATCAACATCTAATTGACCATTTGCGGAAGTATAGCATCACTTCAGTCGCCATGGAAAGCACGGGCAGTTACTGGCAAACCCTGTTCAATGCGCTACAGAAAGCGGGCTTTGACGTGTTATTAGTAGGCGGTAGCCAGACTAAAAATGTGCATGGTCGTAAAACAGATATCATTGATTGTCTATGGATTCAACGGCTCCACTCCCTAGGCTTGTTGTCAGGTAGTTTTTTGTTAAGCGATACGCTTCAGGAACTTCGTACTTACTATTATCATCGTCAGCACCTAATTGAACAGCAGGCTACCTATACCCACAAAATGCAGAAAGCGCTTCGATTGATGAATATACGGTTGGACGTAGCTATTCGGGACATTACCGGTAAATCCGGCCTGGCCATCATTGAAGCGATTCTGGCAGGCAACCGCGATCCATATGCGCTAGCTTCCTTAGTGGACATTCGCATGAAGAAATCCAAAGAGGAAATCGCCCAATCGCTGCAGGGCTGGTGGCGACAGGAGCTATTGTTTGAATTAGGAGCGGCCTTGGACTTTTATAAGCTCTACCAGAAAGCCCTCTTGGAGTGTGATAAGATCATTGAACAGGCTTTACGCCGTTGTGAGCCTACTGAGTCAGTTTCGACGCCATCGGAATCGGTTTGGAGTTGCTACATTTGATTGGAGACTTTTCTTAGGCAGATTTGGGGATAAACATCAAAATGACCATGACGAAAC
>NZ_JACWZY010000057.1 GCF_014699005.1 Spirosoma profusum | reverse complement strand
GTCCGGTTCGGGGAGAGGGCAAGCGAAACCGGTAGTTGTGAAACTACCCAGGCGCGCTTGCCCTACTCTACCGTATTGGTTTACTCAGGGCGGATGCTTGTATATCTCATTGGTAACCGATGCCTATTCCAAACGAATTATGGGCTACAGTGTAGCTCCAACGTTGGGGGCTATTCATTGCAAAGCGGCTTTAGAAATGGCCCTCAAGAAGATAAAGAAACGAACGGCCAAAGCCTTGATTCACCATAGTGATCGAGGCCTTCAGTATTGCAGCGCTATCTACATTGGATTGCTGGACAACTATCATGTTCAGATTAGCATGACTGAGACGGGTGATCCGCTGGAGAACCCCATTGCGGAGCGGGTGAATGGCATTTTAAAAAATGAGTACCTGGCTCATAAAGCGGTGTACTCATTAGCCCAAGCCGAACTGGTTTTGGAGCAAGCCGTCTTTCTTTATAACTACAAGCGACCCCACCTAAGCTGTGATATGCTGGTGCCGGACCAAGCTCACCAAGGGGAAGGGAAGCTGAAGCGAAGGTGGAAGAATTATTACCCTAAAAGACAGGGGAAGGTTGGAGTAAATAGTTAAAATAGGGTCTAAATTAGTGGTCAATAAAAAGATGGATAACCAATAAACGGTCAATGTTTTTCAGGACGGGTCACTACCAAAACCGTTCAGTTATACCTCCATATAAAATAAAAGGGAAAGACATATCACATTAAGGCGTCCCGGAGAGCACTTTAACGCTTCATTTTATACAACTGAGTACCTGCCAGTAGAAAACATCCCAGGCCGTAATCTTCAAAATCGGGTTTGCTGTCATACGAAACGGGCTGGCCATCTTTAGGCTCTTTGCCGGTCCCCTGCACGTAACCCAGGAATCCGTTCGGATGCACGCATTCAGTTGCCATGGCGTTCCAGGCCTTCACGATAATTGGACGGTATGTTTTTGCGTCGAGCAAACCGTTGTTAATACCCCATGCCATCCCGTACACAAAAAGAGCTGTTCCGCTGAGTTCTTTCCCACCAAAGTGGGTCGAATCGTGCAGGCTTACGTTCCAATAGCCATCGCTACGTTGCAACGGAGGCAGCACCTGTATCATCTCGCGATACGTCTTTTCGTATTCGTCGCGGTGGGGAGCGTTTTTGGGGATGATTTCTAATACCCGAACCAGGGCAGCCACGACCCAGCCATTGCCCCGCGACCAATAGCAGTCCTGCCCATTGGGTTCCTGATAAGGCGGCACAAAATCCTTATCCCTCCACCATAGTCGGTCTGCTGGATTATAGAGTCCGTTACCGCCATGCTTGGTTTTGGAGTAAGTATAAATCTGGTACATCTTCTCGAAATAAACCGGGTCTTTGTGCAGAACGCCCAATTGAGCGTATACCGGCATCGCCATTTGAAGCGCGTCGATCCAGTTCCAGTCATCTACTTTATCACTACGTACCATGGCATCAATCGACGCTTTGATGTCGTGAATGCGTTCGGACTTACGATCAATTAGATACAGGTCAATATAGGTCTGGCCACAGCATTGGTCGTCGGCGTTACGTGTGTTTATGCCGCTACGTAGTCCCCATTTATGTTTTTGACCCCAGTCAACGGCATAATCGTAGTATGCTTTCTGCTTATCGATACCATATAAGGCCATCAAGCCTTCGTAATACACAGCCCGTGTCCAGATGTTACTCGGACGAGTTTTGTTGGTGACGATTTCCTTTCCGGGATCAGGCCAGGCTTTCATGAAGTGGTCGTTGGCCAGTGTCATTGTAGCCAGAATTCCCTGCCTGCTGGGAAGTTTAGGCGTAGCTGGTTGCGCCAGTACGAGTTGATAGCTCATTAAAACGAGTATCCAGCAACCCACCAGTTTTCGCGTGGGCGATTTCAGAAAGGTACGTAGCATGTTTAAAGGATAAAGGTTATGTATAGAACAGGCTGCTCCAGATATGATACGTTTAGTTATCGTTTTTGGCTTTTCAAATACGGTTGTAGGGGGCAATTTTTTAGCTGGCGTAAGCCCTCTGTAACAGAGCGGGCATTAAACTGGGCACCTGCCAGATTGGTATGGGTATGATCGACCGGAAAAAAGGCTGCTTTTAACGTTTCCTCCGTAAAACCAGCTTCATACTGATGCGCGATGTTCTCATTCAGATCGATAAAAAAGGCACCTTCTGCTTTTGCGATTTGGGCAGCCCATTGCGCATAATTATCCGAAGCTCTAACTACCTTATTATCTTTCCAGACATTTCGTGGAACCAGCGAACAAACGATTGGAACTGCTCCGCTGGCTTTTGTGTCGGCGACGTATTGGCGTATATACCACCCATACGAATGAACGATTTCATGTTTTTTAGTCAGCTTATTGTCAATCTCTACCGTTTCGTCTCCGATGCCCCGAATGGTGCCACGGGCGCGTGACGTATCGTTGATGGCTCCGGCATCATTATGACCAAACTGCAACAGCACAAAATCGCCGGGTTTTAGTTTGGCTTTAATTTTGTCCCAGCGGTCTTCAGTTAGAAAGGTACGGCTACTACGTCCGCCAATCGCCTGATTGTCGATATGAATCCGGGACGTATCAAAATACTCCCCTATTACACTACCCCAGCCCCAAAGGCCATCGACTCCTTTACCCGATCCATTCCGTATGGTTGAATCCCCGATTAGATATAGTGTAGGCCGCTGGGTTTGCATACCAGCCAGGCAAAACAGCACGAGACAGGAAAAGATAACGTAACGTAGCAAGTTCATCGATTGAGCTGATTTGTAGTGGGAAAGCGATACGTTGGGCGGGGTGGCTGTTTCATGCTCTGCCCCAAAAAGAAACTTGGATGGGGCGGCTGGTTATACCCCACGTTTTGCCAGGCAATACTGAGCCGATACTGCGGGTCCTGCATGAGTGTTACCAGCCGATGCTGGGTAGGAATCGTGGTTGTATAAATCCGCAGGCTTTTATTATCGTTGCTACGTAACACGATTTCCTCCCGCCAGTCACCAAACAGATCGGCACTGAGGGCGGGCGTGGCTTTCGTACCGTTGTTCGACGAACAGCTATCTGCCGTAAGCAGCCGAATCGCTGGACCATTCGCCTGATACTTATCGACATGATTTCCATCCAGCAACTCACGGATTAGGTCGCCATCCCACCATACCAGAAAATTGGCCGATGAAGGGCTGTCGCCGATACGTTTACCTTTGGTAGTGAACAAGCCATTGGAACCCGACCACCACAGTTCCGCGCCAGGATTGGTGGGATCAATATCTTCAGCAACACCCCGACCTACATCCTCGCCAGGAAACGCTCCCCAGAGAATTTCACCGGTGCGGGCATCATACAGCGCTGCGCCAAACCCTTTTTCGTAGCCGGGAATTGGCGCTTCATTTTCGTGAATACCCCATACTTCCAACCCCGGCCGGGCTGGATCGAGGTCTGATACGTGAAGGGCGTCGCCATGACGTAATTTTGTCGTATACAAGCCTTTACCGTTATCATTTACACACATGGAGCCGTAAATAATTTCGTCTTTGCCATCGTTATCGACATCGGTAACGGTCAGGTTGTGATTGCCCATGCCAGAAAATCCATCCGGCGCCTGCTGCGAATCGAACACCCATCGAGACGTCAATTTCCCGCCCCGCCAGTCCCAGGCGGCCAGAACGGTACGTCCGTAATAACCCCGGCACATCACCACACTGGGCAATTCACCATCCAGATACGCCACGCACGCCAGAAATCGATCGACCCGGTTGCCATTGTTATCGTTACCGCCGATGCCCCCAACTCCTCCCCAGCCATTAGTCGGGTATCGCGATGGGATATAATCGGTAGTGGCCAAAGCAGCGCCAGTTTTTCCGTCGAAAATGGTGAAAAACTCCGGTCCATCCAGAATTTTACCTTCCAGCGGTCCGTCGGTTTTGGCCCAGTGTTTTGTAGAATCACCAAGTACCTTTCCTTGCCCGTCGATTGTACCATCTGCTGTTTTGCACGCTAGTTCGGCCCGTCCGTCCCCATCCAGATCGTACACCATAAATTGCGTGTAATGTGCTCCTTCCCGAATGTTACGTCCCAGGTTGATACGCCAAAGTAACGTACCATCAAGTTTATACGCTTCCAGAATAGGCGGATCAGAAAACCCTTTATGCGAATTATCGCGTCCCCTACTGGCCTGATGCAGAATCAGTTCGTAGGTTCCATCACCATCCAGGTCAGCCGCCGAGGCATCGTTCGGTGTATAATCAGCGGGCGTTTGCAGCGGGATGGTTAAATAAGGTGACGTAGCACTGGCTGAAAGTGTATACGAGCCCTCCGGTTTCAGTTCTGTTTTCCCCGCCACGGCCCGGACACTATACACTGCATCCTGCCGGAACTTAGCACTGGTATCGACGAAATAGGTGCCCCCCGTTAACGGTCGTTGGTTTAGTTTGACTGGCTGGCTGCCTTTACCAGTTCGGTATACATTAAATGCTACGTTATCAGGATCGTTGATCAATAGTCGCCAGCTCACAAACACCTGATTCTGACTTGTTCGGACAGCCACAACGCCCCGGCTCAATCGCTCCATGCTACGTTGCGCCAACGACGGAACTGTCTGGAATAGTAACCCGACCAGTAATAGATAAAGGAACGATTTCGTCATAACGATTCAGTAAGCAACGCCTAATAAACAGGCAATGCTAAATCTCATGATTGGTAAGGCTAATCGAAAATGAGCTTCGCCCGACTTTGATCCGCTACAGATAATGGTGCTATGGATTGCCCAACCCCAAGGCAGGTTAAAAACTTGCCTTGGGGTAAGCGATTTTACCAGCCGGGGTTTTGCACGACTGTTTTCTGCTCGGCTGTCAGGATGGCCCCGTTTTGTTTTACGCCATCCAGGAATTTCTGCGGAATTGGCCGTAGTAAATGCTTCGGCATAACCGGCTTGGCCTCGTCGTTAAAGGCAATTGCTCTAGGGGATAATGTTTTGGTACGTGACAAATCTTCCCAGCGCATCAGTTCACCCATCAATTCTCTGGAGCGTTCGTTCAGAATAAAGGCGATAAACTGGTCCGCCTGCGACGTAGCACCAATTTTTGTGTAAAACTGATTGGTGGCGCTAAAGATGTCGGCCTCGCTTTTCAGGTGCATAGCGTCGAGGGTAGTAGCGGTGGTTACGGCCAGATTATTCGATTCGAAATAGCTGTTTTTATCCGAGTACGAAACAAATTGAGCTGTGTTGGCAGCCGTGTTATTCTTGTACGATATGCCCCCGTCGACATACGTAGCACGGTCTTCTCCCGCTTTGTAAGCCGCCCGGTCGCGGATTTTGTTCAGATACGGAATCGCAGCTGCGTATTGACCCAACCGGCCCTGCGCTTCCGCAGCAATCAGATACGTTTCTGCCAGACGAGCCAGAATTCCATCCCGCTGTCCGAACTGCGAGGCAACCGCATTCCGTGAACCATCCATAAATTTGGATAATGCTACGTATTGGCTCGTGTTGTAATTACCATGACCGCCCAACATATTTTCGGGCTGCCCGGCAAAATACCGAACAAACATCGAGGGGGCACGTAACGTAATGCTGGTGGGCGTATAGCGCGTATCGCCGGGCGCATTCACGATATACAAAACAGCTTCTTCGCCACCCGCAAATTTTGGCTTACCAACCAGACTAGGATTAGGCGCAGTAGCTGCTGTCCAGGTGGGTGCCGACGACGGTCGGTTACTGAGGTAACGGGTTTTGAAGCTTTTCCAGAAACGGGAATCGTTCACTCGATCATACACATCGATCGAGTAATCGGTAGTACGTAACCGCTGAAACTCCCGGTCGCCGGGGATATCGCGCTGCATACCCGGTAAGGTCTGGTAAATCGACGGGTAGTACAAATGCACCTGGTTACCGTAGCGCCCCTGCGTAGCTGTATTGCCAGAAAACTGAGCGGCCAGGATGATTTCCTTGTTGGTTTCGTTTGGACCATCTATCGCGCTGAAATTCCATAGATCGCTGAAGTTGGTGGCCAGTGTATGCCCGCTGGTGTTAATGACCAGATCAGCGTATTTAACAGCATTTTGCAGGTCAGCAGTTTTCGTGTTGCTGTTCCAGTCGCTGTTGATTTCGCTCGCCCGATAAAGGTATGTTTTAGCCAGGAAGTGAGCGGCCGCCCATTTAGTAAGTCGCCCGGTTTCGGTAACAGTCGCCGGCAGTAACTCATAAGCTTGCGTAAAGTCCTTGACGATCTGATCATAAATTTGCTGCGCCGAGGCCCGGGTAAACTCCTCTTCAATGCTGGTAGACGGAACCAGTTTCAGGGGAACACCGCCAAACTGCCGGACCAGTTTAAAGTAATCGAACGCCCGCATAAAGTACCCCTCACCCAATCGGGTATTGGCGATAGTGCCCCCACCGTAGTATTTCGGTACGTTCTCGATCATGATGTTGGCCGAGTTAATGTTCCCGTACATGTTATCCCAGACGGTTGCTACGTCGCCATTTTGAGAGTTCAGATTGGCATCGTATGAATTGAACATCTGCTCGGTTCGGTCGCCCCCAACGGTAAACTCGTCGGTTCCGTAATTGGTCGTCGCATAGGCCCACTCGTAGTTGAAGTGGAATCGCAAACTCTGGTACATCCCAATCGACAGCCCATCCAAACCGCTGGGGGTTTGGAAGTTCTGCGTGGTCAGCAGTGTAATCTGGTTTTCTTCCAGAAATTCTTCTTTGCAGCTCGTGGACACGCTCACAAGAGCCGCGACCAGTGCTGCCGAATATATAGAACTAGTAATAGGTTTCATGGATGGTTGGTTAAGAATTAGAAGCCGACGTTTACACCAAAGACAAGACCCCGGTTGAAGTTGGAATTTCCCGTATCAGGATCGAGCCAGCTTATTTTTGAATAGATCAGGCCAGGATTCAGCAACTGGGCGTACACTTTCGCCCGCGACAGGCCCACTCTTTGCACAATTTTCGTGGGGAGAATATAGCCTAACGTAACGTTGCGAATCTTGACGAACGAGCCATCCTGATAATTCATTGCATTTCGGAAGGGGTCCCCTGCGGCACTATTATAATTGGGGGCAGGGTACTCATTAGTTGGGTTGGTAGGTGTCCAATAATCGACCAAGCGTTGGGTATACCGGCCTTGCAAGCTTTCAGCTCCCGACTGTACGAGAAAATTTAACCGCGAGAAAATAAACGCCGATAGCTCAAGCCCTTTGTAAGAGAACGTATTGGTAATGCCGCCCGTCCAGGCAGGGCTGCTGCTGCCTCTGATTACCCGGTCATTATTGGCATCAATTTTATAGTCGCCATTCTGGTCAACCACTTTAATATCGCCTGGGCGGAAAATTTGTCCATTGGTCGCAAACTTTGCCATCTCTTCCAAATCCTGCGGGGTGTTTTGCCAGATTCGGTCTTTCTGATAATCGTAGTAAACGCTCAATCGCTGCCCAATAAACCAGAGGTTATTAATGTCGTCCACGGCTCCATTGGCCAGACTAACAATGCGGTCTTTATTGGTGCCGATGTTCAGGGTAGAGGTCCAGCCAAACTGATTTGTTCGGATGTTTTCCGTGTTCACGGTCAGCTCGATTCCGCGGTTGGCTGTTTCACC
This sequence comes from Spirosoma profusum, assembly GCF_014699005.1. Classification (GTDB taxonomy): domain Bacteria; phylum Bacteroidota; class Bacteroidia; order Cytophagales; family Spirosomataceae; genus Spirosoma; species Spirosoma profusum. The sequence continues at coordinate 22,108 of NZ_JACWZY010000057.1, read as the reverse complement.
AATGTTGGTCAGCGAAGTCGTATAGCCATTGATAGACAGGATGCTACGTAGCATCAGCAGATCCGTTGTCCGGGATGTGTAGAAGTCTAGGGCACCATTGATACGTCCTTTGAACAGATTAAAATCGATTCCCAGGTTCCATTGCCGCGTGTGTTCCCATCCCAATTGTGGGTTAGGTAGAGAGATGGGCGTAGCCAGCGACGCATCCGACGACACATAACCCGCCTGTACAGAACTGCCAAACGTATAATACAGCGTTTGCAGAACGCCCTGGGTGGTATAAGGCGAAATCGCTGCGTTACCCGTTACCCCAACACCTACGCGCAGTTTCAGCTCATCGATCCAGGATACGTTTTTAATAAAGTTTTCCTGATCCAGACGCCAGGCACCTGATACCGAGGGGAAGAAATCCCACTTCTTGCCCGGAGCCAGTTGTGAAGCACCATCCCAACGACCAAACGCCGTCAGAATGTACTTGCTGTTGAAGCTATAATTTGCCCGGGCCATGTAGGAAACCAGGGACGATTGAATCAGGTTACTGCTGAAGCCATCCAGCGCGCTCACCGAATTCAATTGATACCACAACTGACTATTGTAGGGCAACTTTGTCGCCGTCATGGACGATGTTTCCTGGCGATACGACGTAGCATTCTGCAACAAGGTCAGACCGATGCTGTGCTGGCCAAATGTTTTGTCGAAGTAAATCAGTTGGTCCAGCGACCAGGAAAAATTGTTGGTATTGTTTAGCTGGGCATAATTAGTTGAACCCGGCTCACCACCACCCCGGTTGATGGAGTTTTGGTCCATCCAGCGACCGTTGTTGTTGTAATAAAAATCGGGACCAAAGTTCATGCGGTACCGTAATCCGTCCAAAATCGTAACCTCGCCGTAGAGGGAAGCCATGGCACGGGTCACTTTGCGCAGGTTGATATTGTATTGGTCTTCGCCAATCGGATTCAAAATGGTAATGTCGCCCCCGGGCAGGTTGATACGTTTGCCCGTACTGTCATACGGAACGGCAAAGGGAAGCATCCCATTAGCAGCCGCGTACAGGCTGCCGGGGCCCGTTGCGTTGGTTGTGGCAAATCCGTAATTCTGCTTGCTGAACGTACCATCAATCGTTCCACCCATTTTCAGCCATTTCACCGGGTTGACATCGACGCTCACTTTCGCACTGTAGCGGGTAAAATCCTGCCCAAGCTGGGTGCCCTCCTGGCGCAAATACCCGAACGAACCATAGGCTTTGATTTTGTCGGTTCCTCCGCTGGCGCTGAGAATATGATCGTGTGTAATACCAGTTCGTTTTACCATACTTCTCCAATCGGTTGTTGGAACCAGATCGCCGTTCCAGGTACCATTCGCCCACCCTTTGTTTACATTGGCCAGCGCATAGGCATCGCCCGCAAATATCCGCTGATCGTCTACCTGGCTGGGCGCATCCGGGTAGCCCGTACCCGCTGGTGTTGTTCGTCCTGCCAACGTATTCAAATAGTTGATACGTCGGTACGCATTCCTTCGGAAGTCAATGTATTGAGCCGAATTCATCAACTGTAGCCGGTCCTGAATCTGCTCGAACGTAGCGGTTCCTACGTATTCAAGCACCAAACGGCCACTTTTCCCACGTTTGGTGTTGACCATAATCACACCATTCGCTCCACGTGAGCCATAAATAGCCGTAGCCGAAGCATCCTTTAAAATATCAATGGTTTCAATATCATTCGGGTTGATGAACTCGATACCGCCCGACGAAAGTGGTATGCCATCCACTACGTAAAGCGGATTGTTGGTAGCGGTTAATGAGCGATTACCCCGAATCCGAATGCTTCCCATTTCACCGGGGCGCTCATTCGACGTAATATCTACACCTGCGGCTTTTCCCTGGATAGCCTGTAGCGCATTGGCGACGGGTCTAGAACGTATCTCGTCTGCATTTACACTCACCACAGCAGAAGTCACATCGGTACGCTTCACCGTATTATAGCCTACCACGACCACTTCATTCAGGGTTTTCGTATCGGGCATTAGCTTGACATCCACCGAGGTTCGCGCGCCGAGAACTACTTCCTGCGAGGCAAATCCCACCAACGAAAACACCAGTGTGATAGCCTGTCCTTCTGGTGCAGTCAGTCGGTAACGTCCCTCCCCATCGGTAGTCGTCCCTCGGTTCGTTCCTTTCAGTACGACATTCACACCGGGTAAGCCCGCATTATTTTCGTCTTCTACTTTTCCGGTAATGGTACGATCCTGGCTTACCGACGTGGCGGCAATAATTTCCTCGACAGATTGTAACGTAGTATTGCTAGTTTGATTACTCCCCGCTGCGTTGAGTTGTTTATTTAGGATGATGTTCTCTCCCGACACCGAAAACTGAATCTGAAACGGGCTGAGCAGTTTTTCTAATACTTCATTTAAGCGCTCGTTATGTACCTTCAGACTTACTTTACGGTTTCGAACCAGCGATGGAACGTAGGAGAAACGAACTCGGGTTGATTTTTCTAACTTCTTTAAAACGACGCTCAGATCGATCTGCTCAACCTCAATAGAGACAGGCCGGTTCAATAGCTCCTGCGCAAAACCATCCCGCCCATAGGCTAGACTGCCCAGCAGAAAAATCAGCATTAACGGAATACTGGCTTTCATAATCAGCGCAATACAATTGCGTTTGGTACTACTTTTTTTCATAATTTACCGACGGTTTTTGGATTTTTAAAAACAAAAGCCCCCTGGCTCCTGCAAAAGGAGTTGTGTTCGCCAAAACATCAAGGGATTACTTAAGTCGCGGGGTAGAACTCATCATGAGGCCAATCATGATTCGTTCACATACCCAGCGGCTTTTTTGTGAAAGGGCACTTGTGTTACGTCATTGAGATGGGTTTATGGTTTCGTTTAGGTCAGATTAGCAATTGTTAATTAATTATTCGCAGCCAGCACTGGTAACCACGATCTTTGTGTCCTCGACTTTGTAACTGGCACCGATGGTCCTGCAGATGATATCTAATTTGGTATAGAAGGGTTCATCGGCCAGGGTTGAGGTCAGGAAACAGTTCTTCATCTGGCTGGTATCATACTGAATCGGAATTCCATAGGTTTTCTCCAGTTGGGCAAATACATCGGTTATTGGCGTGTCCTCAAATTGAAGCGTTGGTTTCTGGTTATCCGTGTACAGGCTAACGGGCTGGCTGGCTATGGCTCGGGTTAATTGATTTTCGTCCGGTACAAACGTCGCCTGCTGATTCGGGGCCAACATCAACTTTTCGACCTGCCCGGATTTGATCGCCTTATTCATGGAATAAACCGCCACTTTACCCGACCGAACAATAACGGACACCTGTTTGCCGCTCGTTTTGATAATAAAGCTTGTTCCAACCACACGGGTAACAAGTCCCTCAGTATAGACGAAAAATGGATGTTGTGGGTCTTTGGTAACGTCAAAAAAAGCTTCACCACTCAGATACACGTTGCGGACGGCTTCCTTAGTCATCTGGGCTGGGTAACTTATTCGAGCGTTTTTTGCCAATGTAACATGGCTTCCATCCGGTAGGGTTATGGATTGGGACGTTCGATTGGCATTGACAATTTCAGTTAAGGACGTAGTGGATGCTTTGACAAGCTTCTCATATCCATACGTGGATTGGCTCGATTGCCAATTGAAAATAGTCCAGCCCAAAGCTATAAATAGCGTAACCACTGCCGCAATGCGCCACCAGGTAGCATAACTGTTCAAACGACGTACTGGAACCCCATGGACTTCTGTTCTGGCTAATACGTTGCCAATGTGATAGGTTAATTCTGCGTCTGGTAGGTTGGGCAGGTGGGTTCCCTGCCGTTGGTCATCAATAAACGCTTTCGCTTCATTTACAGCTTCCTCTTTCTCTGGATAGGCAGCCAGAAGCTCGTTCCAGATCGTTCCCGTTGACGGACAGCCAGCTCGCACCCAAACCAGGAAATCATCGTCCAGCAGGAAGTCTTCAACGGTATAATCTTTATATTGCTTCATGGTTAAACACCATTTGTGACGCATTCTATAAGGAAGGGCAAAAAACTAAAGGAGAATAATCAAAAATCAGTCAAAAGTTTTTATTATTTTCTTATGGTATTGATAATCAGCTAGTTAATACACAAATCAATTAAAGATGTAATAGAGAACCAGGAGAAGCGGCTTCCAGTGTAGACGAAACGCGCGGATGGCCTGAAACAACAAATTTGCAACGGCTGGACGGGTAATATCCAGCAATACCGCAATTTGTTCGTTGCTTAATTCCTCGTAAAACTTAAGGTGGATAATTTCCTGCTGCCGCTTGGTTAAGTGAATAAGCGTTTTTTGAACCTGCGATTGTTTCTCCTGATGAGTTTCTTCCGTTATGATACGCTTTTCGGTATACGTATCAGTTACAGGCTCCTCCCATTTATCAGGAATTTCTTCCCAGTATAGGAAACGTTTCTTTTCTTTAAAAATTAAGTTTCTTAAAGCCGAGAAGAGGTAAAGTTTTAGGTTTCTGGCGTCATTCAAATACATCCGACGTTCCCAGAGGTCAACGAATAGATCCTGAACACAATCATTTACCTGATCTCTGTCTTTTACAAACTTAGTTCCATAGTGAAATAAAGGTCTATAATAGACTTTCAGGAGCGTCTCAAAGGCTTTGCGGTCACCTCCTCGAAATGCCTGCCAAAGAATTGTATCATCCTCACTCACGAACCTCGTTATTTGTCTATATTCCAGGGAACCTTACAAATATACGTGCATAGCCAAGTTAAAGCATAAATAATATAGTAATGTTTCAATTTTGGAATTACGGTAGTATTTAATGTTGTTAATAGTGAACTATATTGTATTCACCTCCTTATGGAATCCAGTGATAGTATCAGGTGAAAGCACGGCGACTTTCGCTCAATAAAAGGCGAGTACTACCATTTTATCTTGTACTGTTAACAAATAACTGTGCGAGCACTATTGGTAACTCATGATAACAGCAGTAAATTGATTAATACCATCTAGTTATCTTGTTTTGACTGCTTCGGCTTGGTATGATTTACAATATCCGATGTATTCATTTGAACTGTTTAAGAAGCTGTTTGAGTTAGGCTTTGTTTGAAACGAGAAGGCCGCCAATCGGGGTTAAGTTGTGTGAAACAACTTTATTCCCGCTCCGGCGGCCCGGTCCGACCTGACGGCCTCTCAATGGCAAGGTGAAAAACTTATTTCGGTCAAACGAAAAAGCGTTTAGCCACTCCAACGAATCGTGGAGGCCATCTTTTACTTGACAAAAAACGGTACTATCTGGCGTGACTTGTCTGAAGGCTTCCCGCCTTGGCAGATTGTTTATTGGTACTTTAGAAAGTGGATCAAAAATGACACGTGGGTTCTTATTGCCAACGAGTTGACGATGAACCATCGACTTAAAGTGGCTAAGAAGCCCTTACCCACAGTAGCCGTCATTGATTCGCAAAGTGTCAAAAATAGCCCTACAGCCACTAAGCGGATTGGCTTTAATGGTGGTAAGTTGATCAAAGACCGTAAACTTTTTTTGATCGTCGATACGATGGGGCACTTGCTGTGGACCGATGTGCGACCCGCCAACATAGCGGATGGCAAAGCAGGCATTTTGCATTGGGAGCAAGCCAAGCACCTTAATCCTTTGTTGGATGATTTGGTGTTGATGTATGCTGACAGTGCGTTTGGCGGTCATTTTAAAGAGCAATTAGAAACCATATATGACATGCGTGTGGTGATTCCGAAGTCCCCCATCAACAGTAAACTGGTTATTCATCATTGGCGATGGATTGTCAAACGAACTATTTCCTGGCTAGGCAACAATCGACGATTGGCTAAAGACTATGAGCGTACTCTCTTATCTGCCCAAACTTTTATTTGGATCGCTCATATCAGGCGCACTATAAAACGAGTTTAGCTTTAAATCAAACAGCTTCTTAGGAGCAACACCTAAACCGATTATGAAATGATATGCGTAGGCAATTCTTGGTAAATATGAATCTGATAGTACATTATTTACATGGATGCGCCGTACAGCTTAAATTGTCCACGAAAACCTCCGATTCGAATCAGGATAAGACAGTGCGTTTGAGGAAGGTATTCGGCAATCTGGCTTTCAACAGTAATAGCTTAGGCCTTCTTCTTTTCTGCGATGATCTCGCTCAAGGAGTTCACCAGCTTATCCAGATCAGCCAGCGTCGTATATATGTGGGGGGTTACCCGAACACAACTAATATTTTCCCAGACCGTGGGCGAGGTATTGATCTTATATTTAGCCATTAGCTTTCCCTCCACTTCGCCTGGCGTCATGCCCTCGATACTTACCCCACAAATGCCGCAGGAAAACTGGGGTTTCAGTGAGGTCGATAAGCGAACGCCGGGCAACTTTAGGGCTTTTTCAGCCCAATAATTTTTCAGGTACCGCACGCGCTCTTCTTTACGTTTGCTACCGATGGCGTTGTGAAAATTGATGGCTTCATTAATGCCTTGCTCAATGGCAAAACTTCGGGTACCCAAGGTTTCAAATTTTCGGATGTCGTTGCTTTTCGGCTGGCTGTTACAGAGCAGTGGCCAAATAGTGGCGATCTTTTCCTTCCTAATCCATAGCATGCCAGTACCAACCGGAGCGGACAAAAACTTGTGCAGACTGGTACCGAAATAATCGCAGCCTAGTTCGGGAATTTTAAAGTCCAGTAAGCCAAACGAGTGCGCTCCATCGACCAGCACTTCAACGCCATGTTTTCGGGCCATCTGGCAAATTTTCTGCACGGGCATGATTTGGCCAACCCAGTTAATGACGTGCGTTACGTGAAGAAGTTTTGTTTTGGGCGTAATGGCTTTTTCGTACTCACGAACAATCTGCTCGTCGTTTTCAATCGGGAATTTGAAACTCAATTGCTTGTATACGATACCCTCCCGTTGGGCCCGTTGCCGCCAAGCCTGGATCACGTTCGGGTAGTCCTGCAATGTTCCAATAATCTCGTCGCCCTTCGCCAGATCGAGTCCGTAAATGACCGTATTCAGGGCTTCAGTAGCGTTGCGGTTGATGGCAATCTCGTCGGGTAACGTACCAGCCAGTAAAGCCAGTTTTTCGCGCACCGGTTCGCGTCCCTGATCCAATAGGCGCCACATGTAGTAGGAAGGACCTTGATTGATCATTTGGTTATAACGTTCAACGGCCTGCTGCACAACGAGTGGCGACGGCGAAACACCCCCATTATTAAGAATAATGATGGGGGAAGTCGAAGCTGTGTAGCTCTGCTGGATGGTGCGCCAATAGTCTTCGTCAGCAGCAACTTCCCGCAGGCTAAGGTGTTGTACACGTCGGTTAGCAGCCGTCAGGTCGGCCACAGACGTCATTTCCAGAAGATTATTAACCGAAACCGTACTCCCAGCTACGGCTAGTTTTTTAACAAAATTTCGACGGTTATGCGCCATACTTACACGTTAAATCAATCTATAAAATATCCCACCAGTTCTTAACAGCCTGCGTATCGCCACCAATATTATTGGCAGCTGTGGCACTGTTAATTGCATTACTAGTTCGGCTTCCGCTCGGATATTTCAATCGTTTAGGTACGTCTTTTACATCCGGGTCCAGACTTCCCGAGGCTGGATCGATGAACAGGATATCACCATTCGGTTTTTTTATGTCCAGCCGCAACCGTTCCATCCAGGCTTGCAGGCCCTGCATGTAGAGCGCCAGCCATTTCTGGGTACCAATCACGTTTTTGAAGTTACCCGCTTTATACGGTACGTTGTCCAGATAGGCCGCAACCACTTTTGCATCTGTGACTCCCCACTGGTTCATCGAGGCTGTTACGGCGGCTTTGTATAAATCTTCCGGCGTTTCAGTGCCCACATTCATACCACGGGCAGCGGCTTCGGCTTTGGCAAACGCCACCTCTGCGTACGTAATCAGGTAGCCTTTGGCCGAACCGCTGTAGGCAATCACCCCCGGTTTGGATAACCCAATCATTGTTGGCGAATTGGCTTCTGTACCGTACACTTTACCAACGTATTTACCATTCGTTTCATCGGGGCGGGCGTAAATGGGTAAGCGAGGGTCGTTGGTTGCCTTCATGTAATCAACCAACGTAGCTGTCACGGCAAATTCAACTAATGGTCTTTCTACGTCGTTATACGGAAAGCGGCTGGTTGTCGCCGTCAGGTTATACGGAAAAAAGGCGTCCTGACTGACACCGGTCAATGTGTTCTTGGCGGCTTCCTCAATTACGGATTTAGCTTCTGCCGGCTGAATGTCGGCGATTCTCAACGCAATGCGAATACGTAATGCATTGCCAATACGAACCCACTGTTTGGCATCACCATTGGCAATAATATCACCTCTAATCTGGCCCGCTGTGGTGTTTTGCAGAATATCAACCTGTTTTTTCAGCGAAGCCAGCAGACTGGCGTATACATCCTTGCCTTTGTCAAAAGCTGGCTGTGGAATGTCGTCTCCTTTAAGCGCCTGCGAATACGGAATATCGATATAAGCATCGGTCAAAACGTGAAACATCCAGGCTTTCATTATTTCGGCCACCGCCAGTACATGCGGATTAACTTCTCCGGGATGGCGATTGTAATAATTTTGAATTTCCTGAAGATCCATCAACGGCCCGGCATACAGTCCAGCCCACAAACCATCGTTGGTGAATAAGTACCGACCGTCGGAAGTTTTGTCGGTGCCCATCCAGTATTGTGACAGTTCCATCCCGATACGTCCGTTGAAATACGAATCGTACATCAGATCGGCCGCTCGTTTCTGGGCGTTGGCCAGTAAAAACTCCGGCTGGGTTTCGCTGGACCGGGCGGGGTTGGTGTTTAGGGTTTCAAAATCCTTGCAGCCCGTAGAAGCTACGAACAGGAAGGCCAGCAGAAAAATAGTACTACGTTTCATCGTGGTTAAGGATATGATGTTACGTGCCTGAACGGTCACTAGTTAGAAAGTCACGTTTAGATTGACGCCAAAACTCCGGACTGGCGGCAAAGCGCCCCCCTCAAAGCCAATCTGGTTGCTGATTGAGTTGGTGATGTTGGCTGGGTCGACATTCGGGGCGCTGCTGTTGATCAGCCAGAGATTGCGGCCCGTCAGGGTAAGACGTAACGCCTGTATTTTGATTTTTTGTGTCCAGGTTTCCGGTATATTCCAGCCCAGCCGAACTTCGCGCAGATAGATGAAGCTGCCATCGTATAAGTTGGCGCTGCTGATCCGGTTACCGCCATCGGCGTTGAAATGCGTACGAGCCGTGACCACTACGTCATTCGGTGTGCCATCCGCTTTCACGCCGGGATTGATCAGCCCATTTTCACGGATACCGTTTTCGGCGGTTTCCAGCAGCATGCCAGATTTATTACCGTACAGATTAGTATACGAAAAGAAATCACCGCCTTTCTGAAAGTCGATCAGGGCAGACAGATAAAGTGCCTGGTAGCTAAACGTATTGGAAAAGCCACCGATGAAATCCGGGTTGGCATCTCCAATGACCACCGGAGCAGGCGTTACGTTGTAGGTGCCGTTGGCGCCAACGGTCTTATTTCCCCTGGTGTCGTAAACGAAGTCGGTACCCAACATGGTGCCTAGCGACATTCCTTTCTGAGCGACCATAGATACTTTATTGGTGCGACGTTCCGTACCAATAATAAATCGATCAATGCCCTGGATGTTGTCCGTGTTCAGATCAAGTACCGTGTTTTTGTTTTTTGAAAAATTCAGGGCCGTCCGCCAACTGAAATTTCGCGTGGTGATGGGCGCCACCGCGAGCGACACTTCAATACCCTTGTTCTGGACGGTTCCACCGTTGACAATCTTCGTGGAGAAACCACTTTCGGCGGGTACCTGTACATCCCATATCTGATTTTTGGTCCGGCGGTCGTAATACGTGAAATTTAGCCCAAGCAGTTCATTGAAAAATTTGAAGTCAAAGCCACCCTCTATTTCAGATGAGAGCTCGGGTTTCAGTTTGCTGTTGAAGAGCTTATCCGATGTGCTTTGCAGCGGGTACGTACTAAACGGCGCTACGTAGTCATAGTACCGGGAAACGTTGTACGGAACGGCGTCATTCCCGACCTGCGCGAACGACAAACGTGCTTTGCCCAGCGTGAGCCAGCTGCTTTTGGGCAGTATATCGGTGAAAATAAACGAACCCGCAACCGACGGATAGAAATAAGAGAAGTTGCCGGTCTGCTGTAGTGTTGAGGCCCAGTCATTCCGGCCGGTGGCCGTCAGATACAAAAACCGCTTATAGCCTAACGTAGCAGACGCAAAGAGGGAATTGGTCTGCCGGTTGCCATAATCGTTCGACACGGTTGCGGGTGTTACCGAATTTTGCAGCACATACACCAGCGGGTTCTGAAGCCCGCCATTCGTCGTTCCGGCGTCTACCGTCGATTGTATACTCAGAATATTCCCCCCCAATACGCCTTCCAGACTGATTTTGGAGTCCATCAAAGTTTTATTGATGTTCAGCGTAGCCTGGTAATTGGTTTCGCTATTGACAAGCGCCCGCTTAGCGTACGAACCGACAAAAAATCCTTTTGCACTTCTGACCTCATCCAGGTGATTTAAATAATCCGAAAAGACGCGTACATCGGCCGAAAGCCAGTCGGTAATTTTGTACGTTAACCCAGCATTGCCGAAGTAGCGGTTATTTTGATCGGTATTGAAACTTTCATATTGGTTCCAGTATGGATTCTGCGTGAAGGCTGGTTTCTGGATATTCCAGGCAGTCCGGTTCCACGACTGCTCGGTACCGTCCGCGTATTTATACTCTTTTAAGTATGCATCGTCAATCTGCCGTTGCCCGAACATGACGTAAAATAGCATCGGATTGTTACCAAAGAAGCCCGTACCGGGGCGACCTTTGGAATCGTCGTGAATGTAATTAATGCCCCCGCTGAAGGTAAATTTGTCGGTAAATTTATACGTCGTGTTCAGACTCATAAAAAATCGGCCGAGCTGGCTGCCAGGATAAATGAAGCGCTGATTAGTCTGACCCAGCGAAAACCGGATAGAGCCTTGATCGGTACTGCTGGCGACCGACAGATTATTGGAAAAGGTAAAACCGGTTTTAAAGAAATCCTTCGCGTTGTCGGGGTGGGCGCTCCAGGGAGCAGTTTTTCCGAAATTAGGATTGTTCCGGTCCTGATCCCACGACCAGTAATGCCGAACCAGCGTTCCATCCAGTTTAGGGCCCCAGGATTCGTCCGTGCCGTAGTCCGGTATCAGGTCGTATTTCCCTTTCCCGTCATTATCGTCGTATGTGCCTCCGCCGGGCAAAAAACCAGTGGGGTTCTGGTTGACGTATAATTTTGTAAATGTGGAACTACCGCCCCCACCGTACAAATTCTGAAACTTGGGTAAGTACGAAACCTGATCGATCTGCATGTTGAGATCGTAATTCACCGAAATTTTTCCGGACCCTTTTCCCGATTTGGTCGTAATATAAATAACGCCATTCTGACCACGGCTACCGTACAGCGCGGTGGCTGCGGCACCTTTCAGCACCGAGATGTTTTCAACATCATTTGGATTAATCAACTGGGCCGGATTACCGTAATCATAGCCACCGCCACCCGTACCCTGTCCACCTGTAGTACCGTAAGAGTTTAGGTTCATATTGGCCATCGGTACGCCATCTACGATGAATAGGGCATTGTTGTTGCCAGAAATGGACTTTAAGCCGCGAATCGTGACCCGCGCCGAACCTCCCATAGACCCGCTATTGCCGCCAATCTGCACCCCCGCTAATTTACCCTGTAGTGAATTAATGAAATTAACTTCCCGGGCTTCCTGAATCGCTTTCCCATCGATTTGCTGAACAGCGTAGCCTACATTACGGGTGTTACGTTGTACACCTAAAGCAGTAACGACAACTTCCCCCAAACTCTTGACATCCGACAACAGCTTGATGGTTAATTTGGTCATGGCGGGCGACACATCAACCTCCTGGGTTTTAAAGCCGATTGATGACACAATCAAGGTTCGACTGCCAGACGGGATGGCAATGGTGAAACTACCATCCGCTGCGGAATTGGTACCGATGTTTTTCCCTTTTACCAAAATATTGGCTCCAGGCACCGCAACATCCGTTTCATCAACCACTTTTCCAGATACGTCCAAGCTCTGAGCCTGAACTTCGATTATCCCTATTGATAATCCGATACTTATCAGAAAACAACGAAGTAGACTTTTCAGCATGGTTTAGGATTATATGATTAAAGGTTTGATTGGTAATTTTACATAAAAAAACACATAATGTATACGGCTTCGCCTGTTATTAAGGAAAGCAATTGAGTTTAAGCATTCCCGTGTCAAGATATGGCCTATTCTTGGGCTAGTAAGCTCACATACCGTCGCAGGAAGCCCTCAATTATAAAATTATAAATCGTCCAGGTAAACTTCGGATTACAAATGGATTGAGGTCCTAAATAGGACCACCTCATTAACTACAACTTGCAAAATTGAACGTCTCTCGGCATATTGCAGTTGTAGTAATGAAAAAAGGCACTGTTTCCTATGGCATTGACAATACTTCCTCCACAGGCAGCTATCTATACCCCTTATACGGTCATTGATAAATCCAGACAAGGCATGCTGCGGGCAGAAGCGGATCGAGTGGCTCAGTTAGTGGGATTGACCGATCTGGAACTGGCCCGCATCCTGAATATGTCGGTACGCAACCTACACCGGCTCAAAGCTGACGATAAACTGGCCAGAGATGCTTCCGAACGGTTGCTGTTACTAACCAATCTGCTACAACATGGGCTGGATGTCTTCGATGAGGATGCCCAGACACTGGCCGAATGGCTTCGTTCTCCCATTCGGGAACTCAATACCCAATCCCCTTTGTCGCTTCTAGACACAACGACCGGGTTTGGCCTGGTGGATGATGTGCTGGGGCGCATCGAACATGGTATTGTCGGCTAGTGATCCTCTCCCCTGCATGTTAACTGTTTACCGAACCGTTAAAGCCAACTACGTCCAGCAACCATTGGCCACCGAAGGAGCTCGGCTGTTTGGTGGCCGGTGGAATCCAAAGGGCTACCCTTTACTCTACACGACCTCTTCTCCTGCCCTGGCCTTAGTCGAATCGTTAGTACACCAACCTCGGGTCAAGTACGATAGGTTACCCAAGCTCTTTCTGTTTACCTTAGAGATACCCGATGACTCGGTAACCACTTGGTCGCAAGAGTCCTTACCGGCTTACTGGAATGAGGAGAGTTATGAACGAACCCAATGGATTTTAGGGAATTGGCTGAATGAGCCCACCACGCTAGTGGCGGCTGTACCCTCGGTGGTTGTGCCAATGTCATACAACTACTTGCTACATCCTGCTCATTTAGCTTTTGGCCAAATCCGGGTTGTCCACCAGGAGCCTTTTCCCATTGAACGTCGACTCTGGCAGCAGGACAATTCATAATTCGTTCAATAAGCAAACCTGTACGTAGTCAAATAAAAGTGAACTTTGAAATGAAACTTATATTGAGCCATTTGTACAAATCATTTCTTTTGAGATCGTTCACAAAAAGGCCACTTTTCATCAATAACTGAACTACTCATATCAAGCAGTGTCTTAGCCTGATATAGGTTGTCAGATTTTCACCAAAAATTGACAACCATGCAAGACCACATTCGCGACCTGTTGAGTCGCTTTCAGTACAGCGAACAACTCCGAGAGACCGCCGTTTTTCGTATCCTCTTTGGCGGAGAAGAGGTCAGCCAGGTGATGGATGATTTAGGCATTCACAGTGGCCATACTCTACGCAGCTGGGTCCAACTCTATCGCCAGAAGATGAAGACTGGCCTACTAACTTTACCCGCCATGAAGCAAGCACAAAAGCGCGACATGGCCGCCTTAAAACAGCGAAATGAGGAGTTAGAACAGACTCTACAGCAAGCCAATTTACTGATCCTGGCACTCAACACCATGATTGAGACCGCTGAAAAAGAATTAAATGTGCCGATCAGAAAAAAGTCTGGCACCAAACGGTCTTAAACCTTCGTGAGAACGAAATCGCAAAGGCAAGCGTCGGAAGCCTTTGCCGACTGTTTGGTGTGAGCCGACAAGCTTTTCACGCTAGAAAACAACGTGCCCAGCGATCGGTGAGCCATGCGATGTTAGTACTGGACCTGGTGACGGCGCTCAGACGAGATGTGCCTGGCTTGGGAACCCGGAAATTACATCTTCTGCTGGCAGAACCCTTAGCCAAAAGTGGCATCAAGTTAGGCCGTGACAAGTTGCACAAAATCTTATATAATCATGCTATGGTTATCCGTCAGGGCCGACAGACGCCACAAACAACGGATTCCAATCACCGTCTACAACGATATCCTAACCTACTTATTGATAGGGTTATAAATGCTCCCAGACAGGTTTGGGTTAGTGATATAACTTACTTGTATATTGGGTTGGGATTTGGCTATCTATCGTTAATAACGGATGCTTATTCAAAGCTGATTGTGGGTTACTGTCTTCATCCATTCTTGACGGCGGAAGGTAGTCTAAAGGCCCCAGATATGGCTCTATCAACCCATTTGGAAAGGGAAGAAGAATTGATCCATCATTCCGATCGAGGCAGCCAATATTGTAGTTTTGACTACGTTCACAAGTTGAAAGGGGCGAACATTTTGATCAGTTTGACTCAGCAAGGCGACCCTTATGAAAACGCAATCGCTGAACGGGTGAATGGAATCCTAAAGACAGATTTCCGCTTGAATCGAGTGTTCGTTGCTTTCGAAGAGGCTGAGAAGGCGGTCCATAAAAGTATCATTTATATTGCCTGCTCTTGCAAACGGAATACCACTTTCATCCAGTTCAGAATTTGTAGCTCTATAGCCGTCGCCAATAGCCAACAAGCCGCTATTTATTAACTCACTAGTTTTGTATCGCTTCCACTCATCATTCATACCCCAACCCTTTTAAATAAACTTCAATCTGTTTTTCTAACTCAGCACTTTGGCGGAATTGCTCGCCTAATTTGGCGGTGAGTTCAGCCATTTTCTGGGCAAACGGAATGCCGTCATCTTCGGCTTCGGTTGCGCCAACGTAGCGGCCCGGCGTCAGTACGTAGTCATGCTTCTGGATGTCAGTCAACGTAGCACTATAGCAGAAGCCCGCTACATCAGTGTAATCTTTCCCGGCTTGCCAATTGTGGAACGTATCGGCAACTTGTCGGATGTCGACAGTAGTGAAGTCACGTAGCACACGGTCTTTCATATAGCCCAGCTTGCGGGCGTCGATAAATAGCATCTCGCCCGTTCTGCTACGTTTGCTGGGTCCCCAGTCGACACTACGTTCCTTCTTGTTTTTCGTCAGTAGCCAGATACAGGCCGGTATCTGCGTATTGGTAAACAACTGCCCCGGTAGAGCCACCATGCACTCCACCAGATCGGCCTCAATAAAGGCTTTCCGTATTTCGCCCTCGTTGTTGGCGCTGCTGCTCATGGAGCCGTTGGCCAGCATCAGAGCCATGCTTCCTCTATCGTTGAGGTGATACAGCATGTGTTGAATCCAGCCGAAGTTGGCATTGGAGGCTGGGGGCGTACCGTACTTCCAGCGCGGATCGCCATCGAGTTTGGCGCTCCACCACTCGCGGATGTTAAACGGCGGATTGGCCATTACGTAGTCGGCCCGCAGGTCGGGATGCTGGTCATCGGTAAACGAGTCCGCGTTACGTTTCCCAAAGTCAAACTCAATTCCCCGAATCGCCATGTTCATTGCCGCCAGTCGCCAGGTCGTCGGGTTGTATTCCTGCCCATAAACCGATACGTCGCCTATCTTGCCGCCATGTTCTTCGATAAATCGCTCTCTCTGTACAAAGAAGCCGCCGGAGCCCATTGCTGGGTCATAGATACGTCCCCGATATGGTTCAAGCATCTCCACGATGGTCGACACAATCGATTTGGGCGTAAAGTACTGCCCTCCTTTTTTGCCCTCCGCCACAGCAAACTCACCCAGAAAATATTCGTAAACATGACCCAAAATGTCTTTAGCCCGCATGTTCAGGGGTTCACCTTTATAGACCGGATTATGAAAACTGGTGTCGGAAAACGAATTAATGAGGCCAATAAGTGTATTGTCTCCTACCTGACAAGCACTGATACGGTTCAATACACCTTTCAGCTTTACGTCCTCAGTTTCGACCGTATCCAACGCATTATCGACCAGCCAACTCACGGAACGCATTTTCTCTGGCTCTCCGTTTGCTTTATTCCAGGGCATCTCAGTCCCGGCAGGCAACACGGCCCGAAAATACGGTCTTATACTTGTCCGGCGCACCCAACGACCGCAGGGGGTGATGGCGACGCAGGAGCCTTTACACCCCTGCCCGGTTGGGCTGTCGGCCTGACCTCGCGACCTGTCACCCGACAGCCGCCCACGCCGAGCGAAAAACTATGGCACTGCCTGTAAGCCGCTTGCTTGGCCGAAATGCTGGACCGCCGAACGGTTTACTTTGCGTTCGGCGTGCCATAACTCATAGTTCTTTTGCAAGTTCACCCAGAACTGAGCCGTGTTGCCAAATGCCTCCGACAATTTCACGGCTAACTCTGGGCTGATGCCAGCCCGCTCGTTGACAATAGCCGACAGATTGGCACGAGCAACGCCCAAGCCTTTGGCGACTTCGGTCACGGTCAAGTGCCGCTCTTTAATGTAGTCTTCCCGCAGAATCTCGCCGGGATGAACTGGGGGTAAGTTGCGTGTCATAGTCAATGATAATCTACATAGTCAACATCGTACACATCACCGGCTTCAAAACGAAAGATAATCCGGTAGTTAGGCGTAACGGTGACGGCCCAAAATTCGGTTAAGTCTCCAGTCAGTTTGTGAATGCCGGACCCCATCTGCTGAATATCGCTGATGGATGTTACCGCATCTAACTGGTCGAAGAGCCGGTTGATTTTCCGCAGATACTGAGCGGGTAGCTTGGAGCCGTTGCCTGCTTCATAATATTGCTGAAGTCCTTTGTGTTTGAAGTTGACAATCATGTTCGCTCTGTAGCGTGTAATATTACGCATTACAAAGCATAAATAAAATAATGTGCATTTGAGTAGGCGTTTGTCCTGTCAACCAAGACCCGGAAATGGAAGCCCAAAGCTGCCCTGTCGGGACGTGCGGCTTGTCGCAAGGGATCTGACTTACAAGCACTTGATGAACGTCCACCCAACGCCCCCGAGGGCTGATGGATGAGAAAACAACCTAAGACAACAACCGGAGCGTCCAACCTTTACACACTCGCAATGTTGGGCTGCCTGCTTCCTTACCGGCGAGCATCCTGTCGCAGGAAAGCGGCCAATGTGAGACTAAAAGACGTGTATTTCCTTAAGCTGCAAGTATAAACCGTCCCAACACTTTACTAAATCAAACGTCACCGATAAATCGCTCCAATCGTGATTTAAGGGTAAATGATAACCTAATTCTGCTAACTGCTCACGACCAACTACAAAGTTGGTAACCTCACCCTCGTACCAAAACATATAAAACTCGTCGCCATTTCCTGTGGCTTGCTCTGGTGGAGTCACTTTATATTTCGTTTCGCCTTCTTCATATTCACTGCCATAACCATTTATAATAGACTCCATAAGTTCAGGAGTCCACTCGTAATAGTCATAATGAAGAACAGAGTCATAAGCTTCCTGATATTTTCTCTCTGCCAGTAAGCCAACCCAACTTATGATAAATGCATAAAAATCTTGTTCTGTGGCGGTAAAAGGGAACTTGGCAAACATTGACTCCTGGTTATTTCAAATTTTAGTCAATTACAAACTGTCAACCGCAAGCTGCCTTGTAAGCTAAAGCTTGCTAATCGGGGCGTTTCTGGGGTCGACCGGAGCCGACTAATGAGCCCAAAGTTAGCCTGTCACTACGTTTCTCGTGTCGACGGGAGCCGCCCAACGAGCCCCAAAACGGCCCCCTTGTTGACCGGGAACTGGAAATGCACTCCCAGCTTTTTCCGCTCCACCCAACGCCCCCAAGGGTTGATGGTGAAGGATGCTACATGCCTGAACACACGTAGTGTCAACCTTTATACCCTTGCTATGTTGAGCTGCTACGTTCCACCAGGGACGTGCCCCCTGTCGCCCGGCAGGGTGACAGCGCTGAGTATGGCCCAACATACGGTAGTTTAAACTCCTTAGCCAACAGTTAGACATTCTCAATAGCAATTAACTCCTTCCTGATAACTCGGTATCGCTTTTGAGGAGCATGGCCGCCTAGTTCTAAATAGTAGAAAAAGACGGTTCCGCAGGTTTTACACTTGAAGACTTCGCATCCATAGTACGGATACTTGTCTATTTGTATGGGTACGTCGGCTCCCCAATACTGTAAATCGTACTGGTTTATTGACGGTTCTATTTCAATTTGCCCCATCTTTTCCAGTTTATTCACCAGCTCGGCGGTTTCATTATTCCACTCCCAGAAGTCTTTATGTTCATTACAATTGCTGTTAGTTTCCGCTAAAGTCAGAAGGTGACATAGACTGTTTTGGTCAAATTGTTCCATAAAAACCGCGCCTGAGTTGTCAACTGAATGCTGGCACATGAATGATAACGTAGCCTCACCGGGCGTTTCCTGTGTCGAATGCTACGTCGAAAACCGACTTTTTACCGGCTCGACCGGGGCATTTCTCGTGTCGGCGCTACGTGCCAGATACGCTTTTTTGGCTTCCTAAATGGGGCGTTTCTCGTGTTCACAGGTGCCGCCTAACGAGCCCCAAAATGGCCGCTGAGACAGCCCACCTGTCGCACGGAAGTCGGACGTTGAAGCTACAGCTTTTTCCGTTCCACCCAACACCCACAGGGGTTGATGGTGAACGAGTCAGTTCATTTCACTACGGCACTCCCACCTTTACACCCTTGTTTGGTTGGGCTGCCCGGCTTCCTTTGGGACGAGCGTCCTGTCACCCGGCAGCTACCCTGCGCGAAGCGAATCATTAACGCACCAAACCGCTTTTCAGACTAGCGCGAAGCCGTTCGCTACATATCGAAACCCTTTTTTTGTCAGCTTGCCCAACTAGGGCGTTTCTCGTGTCGCAAGCAACCCAAAAAAGCAGCCCAACTCAGGCGTTTCTGGTGTCAACCGAAGCCGACAAACGAGCCAGATAGCCTGCCTTTGGGACGCGCTCACTGTCGCACGCGAGCCGCCTATTACGTTATTGGCTGTTGTGTACACCCAACACCCACAGGGGCTGATGGATGATGACAATACATGCCTGAACACAAACCATTTGAACCTTTACACCCCTGTTTGGTTGGGCTGCCAACTTTACGATGGGACGTGCTCCCTGTCACACAAAACGACCCCGAACTACTTTGGTAATTCAATATTTACTAGTTCACGCTTGACGAAGTAGCCAACTGCTAAGCTGGCAGCCAAATCTCCCAGCGTCAAGCGATTAAAATTCTGCTTTATTTTCTGCTTTGTAGTTTCCTTTCTCTCAGGTAGAAAAGGGTAGATCAACAGGAAAGGAATTGCCAGAGCAAATATGAGATTGCCAACTAACTTTTGCACAAAATTTCCTTCCAACTCAGGTGGGCAAACATAGCCATAAGCCGTGTCGGGCAATTGTAGACCAAACTTCTTTTGAAACTCGTCCAAAAAGAGATAACCGTCTAACTCCCACAACGATAAATCTTCAGTGAGGGAAACTCTTAAGTCGAGTTTCTCATCATACGCATACGGCTTGGCGCAGTCTAAGACTTGTATTGTTGCACTTTTGAGTATAAAATAGCTAACGACCATATTTTTCATTTTTGACTTTATATAACCGGGCGTTTCTCGTGTCGGACGCTACGTCGAAAACATACTTTTTTGCTTGCCAACCTGAGCACTTCTGGTGTCGGTGTTACGTGCCAGATACGCTTTTTTTTGATTCTCTAACCGGGGCGATTCTCTTGTCAACCGGAAGCTGACCAACTGACCCAAAGCTGGACTGTCGAGCCGTGACCTTTGTCGCACACGACTCGACTACTACGTTGTTTTTGAGTGCGTTACGTTGTTCTGCTGTTGTGTTCACCCAACGACCACTAAGAGTAACAGAAACATCGCTATCAGAAAATCGATGGCTCCGGTGGGTGCTCCTTCTGTCAGAAGTATCATTCTAATGTTTCTTAACTTTAAATTGATATAATTAACTGAAGTTACGCAGGCAGTATGTTTGCCAGCAGATTGTTTTGCTGCATAAGCCTCAGTTCCGCCAAAGCAGCCTGAATCGCTTTGATGTAAAGTCGACCTTTGAGGGCAAACTGATTGGTGGATTCAGCCAGCTTTAGCCGCTCTAATTTGACAAAGGCACAAACTGAGGCCAACAGATGTGTGCTTTGAGCGGGAATGCTACGAGCCGGTGAACTTTGCAGAGATGTATTGTTTTTCAATGATTTATGATACTCCTCGATGCCCCACCGCTTTTGATAGGTTGTCAGGATTTGTTGATAGCTCATCGTGATGTCGGTGGTTAACAGCAATAATTCGCCCACTGAACCATCCTTGTTAGGAAGAACCGGTCCGCCGGTGCGGTCTTTACAGATCAGTACGGGCAGAGCCACCGACCGAATGTAAACTTCACGTGGGACGCCTACGGCCAGAGAAACACTACTGATCGACACGAAGCGGCCATTCGCGCGGTCTTGTTTGGAAAGAGCCACTTCCAAATTCGTTTTGAAAGCGCCTAACCAGTGTTTTTTGATGGATAAGACAGCATTGATATTCTCGGCATTGGTGTACCAACTGTCAGCCACTACGTAGCGGAAGGGGATAGCATTTTGATGAGCTTGATGAAGCAGGTCACGAAAGGCTTCGTTCTTGGTTTGGGGCGCTTTCCAGACCTGCTTTTTATCCTTGAGTTGACATTGCCAGTACTTGATGACGATATGTGGTCCTACTGGTAGGAGTATATCATCGACTCGGTAGAGCAAGCTTAAAAAATTGATGGCTTTGGTGTACTCGTTGTTAGTATGGTCAAAGTAGGTACTCACCAAGCCTGTTTCTTGACTGTGGGGTTTGTGGAGCAGTGAGTCGTCAACGAGTAACAATCCTTGGTCGGTTTGGTGTTTGCGCACCAGTGGCTTGACGGTTTTCCAAAGTGTTGGTCCGATTTGATGGGATTGGCTCAAAAAGCGAGTCACATCGTCATGGCTGATTTGGTCATCCAGCAAGCGAGCCATATTAGTGGCTGATGTTTGGCCAAATGAGCTGAGCAAGTAGTCGGTGTAGAGATCCAGGTTGGTTTGCATGACCAAGATAATTTGTCCAATTAACCCACTTGCGTAACTTCAGTTATAAGTATGGAAACAGATTTTTATGAATGGGTCGACGCAGTGAAGGAGGAATTAAGGTATCAGGGTTACTAGGCAGCATTAAGCCCTACCGATCTGGACTGGCTGGCTGATGTGTGGGATAACGACTACATGAACCCGTACGAAGCGGCACGATTCTTCATACACGAAAAAGAATTTGAAGAATAGTTCTAATAGACCTGTATTATATACAGCTGGGGGAATTCCCTTTGTCTCATAAAGGAGCAATTAGTGAGACGAGAATCCTCTCGCAGAAACCCTGACCCGTCCGGAAAAGTGTTGACCGTTTGTTGGTAGTCCGTTTTTTTATTGACCAGTAATTTAAACCCTATTTTCATTATTTACTACAGTCACCTCCTGAGTTTGAGGATAGTAGTTCTTCCATCTTCACTTTAATTTTCCTTCCCCTTGATGAGCTTGATCAGGGACCAGCATGTCACAGCTGAGGTGTGGCCGTTTATAGTTGTAGAGAAAAACGGCTTGCTCAAGCACGAGCTCGGCCTGGGCTAACGAGTACACCGATCGGTGAGCTAGATACTCATTCTTGATAATCCCGTTCACTCGTTCAGCGATGGCATTCTCTAGTGGATCACCCGTTTCGGTCATACTGATCTGAACATGATAAGCGTCTAATAACCCAATATAGAGGGCGCTACCATACTGAATACCTCGGTCGGAATGGTGAATTAACTCCCTGGCCGTTCGCCGATTATTGATGCGTGAATTAATCCGTAAAGAAGACGACCTCCTTCTGATGGAAGAAGACCTGAACTAGTTTTCGATTCGTCTCCAATAAACTAACCTGCTCCAAGACGGCC
>NZ_JACWZY010000056.1 GCF_014699005.1 Spirosoma profusum | reverse complement strand
CCAAATGACCAGGTATCACCCATGCGGTCGATGGAGACATAGTTCAGGATGGAGGCTGAACTACCCGCATTGAAGAAGATACTGCCCCCATGAGTGGAAATATTATCTTGGGGTATGGCCTTGCCTCGGATGTAAACCGAGTCAGTGGCTGTGCCCTGAGCCAGCAGGGTGCCGTTGACGATCAGGTCAGTGGACCAGTTGGGTACTTCAATCACTACACCAGGCTGAATCACCAGAGTCTGACCAGTTGGGACAGTCACATCACCAGTAAGTCTATAGGGACTTTGTGCCTTAGTCCATATTCCAGAAACAGAGCCACTTATCTGTGTCTGAGCAAAGCCGACTCTAAAAGTTGACAGTAATAAAAAGAAAGATAGCCCAAGTACAAGTTTGATCATATCATTACATTATTGATGTGGAAAATATATATGCAAGCAACAAAATATTTTTAGAGAATCAAATATTACTATTTAGCATATGCGGTTAACTAAATGATAAATTTCTTAAGCGTTATTACTTAAAAGCTGGATGTAATTAAAAACTTCGCTTTGGGGTACTCAGCCCTGTAAAGCCATCTTAATTCGGCTTCTGGCTGCTTATCATATTCTAACTGTAGCATTATTATCAGGTGCCCTGCTAAAAATTGTAATATTTTCGGTATTAACAGATAAGAAAATGTTACAATTTTTGGTTGTTGAGCGGTCAGAATTTTTAATGCGACTATTTCTCATTGACAATTACCATCCGACAACCATGGTGAGGTAATAATATATGTATCTTTTTAGCAAAGCCGAGGTGAGATGTTTGGTAATACCTTCGTTCAGAAGTCAGGCGGGAGAGGTGCACGATACATGTTTGTAAGACCAACTTATGTAGCGTTACTTATGTGTACAAACCGAAAAACAGCTCTCAAAGTAGAGACTCCTGAAATCAGATTGCGATGACAATTCAATGGTTCGGTAATTTCTGGGGTATAAAAAAGGCATGGTAGTTTTGGGACTTCGACCTCCTTAAACCAACCATGCCATGAGTGAAGCCTTCGCTTCATTGGCTACAATAGTAGCCAAAACACCCGGTTTGACCAAGCCCCGCATTCAGTTTTTGACTCATGCCCTGCACATATTCCTCAGTCTGAAGAGCCGCATCAACTTCCTGATGATCGCCCGTTATTCCGACACCTATACCGAGCAAACGGCCCGATACCACTTTGAAGATTATCACGATTTTACCACCATGAACGCCACCTACCTCCACCAACACGGATCAGGCCACTACCTGCTGGCCTTCGATGCGTCTTACCTGCCCAAAAGCGGAACCAAAACTCCCGGATTGGGCAAGTACTGGTCGGGCTGTGCTGGTCGCGCCTTGCTGGGTCTAGAACTGGGGCTTTTGTCGGCTATCGATGTGGACTATCACACAGCCTTCCATTTGGATGCTGCCCTCACGCCGGGGCCAGCCGAACGAGCCGGTAAGGACATTTCCTTGATCGACCACTATGCCCAGGTCGTGCTCTGGTCAGCTCCTAAGCTACTGAACTTGAGTAGCTACCTGGCCGTAGATGCCTACTTTGCCAAGAAGAACTTTATTGACCGCATTCAGGCTGGCTCAGCCCTGGAGATCATTTCGCTCTTAAGGCAGGATGCGAATTTGCGCTATCTCTACAGCGGGCCCCGCCGGACGGGGAAAGGAGCACCTAAACAGTATGATGGCAAGATTGACCTCAAAAACCCGGACCTCAATCGCTTTGAACTGGTCAGTGAGTCCGCTACCGAGCGGGTGTATACTGCTCTGGTTAACTGTGTATTTCTCAAGCGAACAATTCGCTTGGCCTATGTCCAGCAAGTCGGTATAAACGGTTCTGTGCAAAGTTACCGGGCCTACTTCTCGACTGCCCTCAAGTTGGCGGGTCTTGATCTGGTACGTTATTACCGGCTACGTTACCAACAGGAGTTTTTGATTCGCGATGCCAAACAGCATACGGGTCTTTCGCACTCTCAAGCCCGTTCGGTCAACAAACTGGAGTTTCACACCAACCTGGCCCTATCAGCCATCAACGTGGCCAAGGTGGAAGGGGGCTTAAGGGCTAATCAAGCTGAACGCAAAGCCTTCTCAATGGCAGATGTTAAAACCCGCTATCACAACGAGTTACTACTTAATCGGTTTATTAGCAGCTTACCCGATTCAGCCAAGTTGACGATTAATCAGACACAAGTCAGTCAATTTTATAGCTTTGGATGTATTGCTGCTTGAAAACTAACGAACCATTGACAATTGAAAGATTAAAATTATGAATTCTGTAATCTGTGGTGTCCCTTGTGGTGACCCTAAATGAAAAAACCGTTCAGCATTTCTGTTAAACGGTTGATTTTCAGGCTCCCGAAGCTGGGCTCGAACCAGCGACCCTCTGATTAACAGTCAGCAGATTATTGGTTTAATATGGTTCAATATGGTTTATAATACGCTGATTATTAATCAATTATAGAATAAGTAGTTTCAGAAAAAACCGTTTAAATACGAATTTCTTGTGCAAATCTTGTGCAAATTTTTTGTATCTTTAATTCATGAACACAAACGTCGTGATTTCCTTAGATACACGCCGTGCCAAGAAGGACGGCACCTATCCGGTCATTATGAGGCTGGGCCATAATGCACAAACAACCTCTATCCCCATTGGAATAAGCGTTGCTGTAGCAGATTGGGATGAGAAGAAACGGGCTATTAAAAAAAGCTACAAGGGCGTCAGTTCCGTGACCCGACTGAATAATCAGATCGAGAAAGAGAAGACTGATGCTATGGACATCATTCTTAAACTCCATGAATTAGGCACCCTTCAAACCTTGTCGATCACATCCTTGAAAGACCGGATTACGCAGAAAGAAGCCAAGGATTCGTTTCTGCAATTCGCCAGTCAATGCGTGGATGAACTGATTAAAGCGCATCGGGTTGGTACGGCCAGATCGTATAAAGGCTTGATCAGTGTTTTGAAGGAATACCGCAAGGGCAAGGATTTATTGTTTAGGGAGATCACATACGATTTCCTTGCCAGATTTGAGACCAATCACAAAAGTAAAGGCAATGGCGCGAATGGCTTAGCTGTCTACATGCGGACAATCAGGGCCATTTACAACAAGGCCATTAAGTCTGGAATAGCCGATAAGGAATTGTATCCGTTCGACGACTATAAAATTAAGACTGCTCCTACTGAAAAACGGGCTTTGGACGGAGAGTTTCTCAAAACGATTATTCAATTGGACATTCCGGCTAATCATCTGTGCTTCAATACGCGGAATTATTTTGTTGCTAGCTATATGATGTACGGAATGAACTTCGCGGATATGGCTTATCTGGAAAAAAGCTCTGTCGAAAATGGACGCGTGAGGTATCGTCGGCGAAAAACGGGCAAGCTCTATGATATCAAGATTACCCCGCAGCTTGAAAGCATACTGGTTCACTACATGCAACAAACTCCCGATTCCAAGTTCGTCTTTCCAATCCTGAAACGAGACTCGCCAACCCTTCGTGAAAAGGACATTCAGTGGGCCAGAAAACGATATAACAAAAAGCTAAAGCTCCTGGCTTCACTATGTGGGATTGACTCAAATCTGACAAGCTATGTGAGCCGACATTCATTTGCGACCCAGGCCATGTTACACGATATTCCGCTCACCGCTATCAGTACAATGCTTGGTCATTCCAGTGTAAAAACCACCGAAATTTATCTCAAAGGGTTACCAGTCAATATTCTGGACAATTACAATGAACGAATTTTGGGATGAGTTGAGTAAATGAAATAAGTGGCCAGTTGACTATTAGTCCGTTAAATAAAACGGTCATGACTAAAAGTCAGTATTTAGGTAGTTCGTGTAGCTTTTACCGGTAGACTCTCTATTTTGGTAAAAAAGCACAATGGAAGTTATCTGTCTACACGACGACGCTTTTTACGCCTTGATTGACAAGGTCCTTGAACGGGTTCAGCAACAGCAAGCAGTCAGGGAGGATAAATGGATTTCAGGCAGCGAGGCCATGCAAAAGTTGCGTATTCAGAGCAAAACGACTTTGCAGAAACTCCGTGATGAAGGCAGTATCCGGTTTTCGCAGCCTGAGAGAAAAATTATCTTGTACGACAGCGATTCCATCAACGACTATTTATCTCGCCACACTAAAGAAATCTTTTAGCCATGACAGAAGACGAAGAACCATCTCCAGAGTTCGTCAAGGGCTATAATCATGGTTATCAACTGGCCAAACATGAACCTGAGCTATTGGATAAAATTTTGAAGTCTTCAAACGACAATACTCCCAACGATTATAGTAGGGCTATGGTGCATGGGAAAACCCAGTACGAGCACGAAAAGCTCGTTGCCGAAATGAAAGCTATTCGTGAACGTCAAAAGCAAAATATAAGAAGAAAGAGATAAACATCGATTAAGAACAAACGATATAAAAGCTATACCACATTAGTGGAATGGTGATAGCAGTTTTTTTGTTTGCATAGTTCGAGCATTATAAATGTTTTGAAGACTATATGACGAAAATAAATCGTAATGCTAACTGTCCTTGTGGTAGTGGTTTGAAATATAAAAAATGCTGTTTATCCAAAGGCATTTATGAGGGTAATAAAGAAGAACCCGCTGATCCAATCAAAATTTTTTTATCAAAGCAAAATAGAACTCTCACCCTTTCTGCTATTGCAAGTCTATTACTGTTGCCAGAAAATCATGGGAAAAACCTACGACTGGAAAGGCTTGCTTGGTTTGCTGCAAAATACTGTACAGTTGAGGATAAAAGTTTTGATCAAACGCAATTCCAAGACTTTGTGCTTAAGCATTTTGCCGTGGATTATATGGAAGACCCGACGGAAAGTGTCTTTACAGCTAATGTTCCTTTTTTAGCAGGCAACACTGTCGTTTTTCCTGGCATAGAGTCAGACAGTTATGTTGTCTTAGAGCGTCTTTTGCTAGTTATTTTTCAAGCACAAAGTAATTTTCCTGAAGATTATAAGCATTTGATCCAAGGAGTCGTGCTACCCTTTCTACGTATATCTAATACGATAGCGCGTAAAGGCGACTATCAAAGGTATATGGCTGGGAGCGGTTTGCACCGAGACAAGATCACGTTTACACGTCAACTCGACAGATTACAGGAATTCTGCTTTCTTCCTCGAATTGTATTTGAACGACAAAGTGAAGAATTAGGAATTCCCGTTGAAAGTTTCTTCGATTTAGTTATTACATCTAGTGATGTTAAACTAGACTTCAGCAATTTCAATGATGACAATCCGCTATTGAGTAAACCATTAGTGCAGGTAGAAGGTGGCTATGTTTTAGCTGTTCCTACATCACTGCTCACTGCATTAAATCGATACATATTTGAGCAAGCGGAACGCTTTGGTATACATGATCAACTTGTTACGGAATACCATCTCCAAGCCAATGCTTCCCTCACATTTCAATTGTATGAAATTGGTTGGCGACCTGCTCAAGATACATTACCTGATCTTGTATGGGGTGACTATGACTCGTTTTATAAAATAGATGCTGATATCTATGGATATGTAATTTATATACCAGATCGAACAGATATTGATCCTAGAGTTTTAGAAGAAAAAATTCGTCATGTTGTTAATGAGTTGTCTAGTAGCCAGCCCGTTCCTGTAAAAGTCTTGTTACTGCTAGTCGCTGGCCTCTCTGGGGATCAAATTAGCTTACCATTAGGTGAAATGCCTGACAATACGTGGCTAATACAATTCACAAATTTTGATTTAAGTCTTCTGCTCAGTGATCCGAAGATTAATAAACTGACCTTATGGAAATTTGCTAAGGCTTTAGATGAAGCTGAAAAAACAATACAGGTATTTAGCATTGATAAGCTAGACATGTTCAGTTATTACCTGGATAATCATGAAAGCTTTTTTCCTTCTGATGATTCAGTCACAGGGATGATGATTGAGCCTGGGTATGCAGAAACGTATCGAATTAATCGTATTCAATATTCTGATAAACACACTGTTATTCGAGATATGGATGGTACATGGGGCCATATTCCAGTAGAGAAGTATGCTAAATATGGACCTATTTATAATCCAGTTCAACCATCTCCTGAAAGCTGGCTTGTATTAGATTATTACGATAGCCCGGTGTGGATTAAAAATTTTCAAGCCCGCGATATTGAAACTAGGACAACGGCTGACCGATTTGCTGAAGCGATCTTATACTGGTTATTGCATCTACCTACGATCGACTTACTCATAGAGCCTCTTAACAAACTTCCTGTGGAGATTGAACTCATCTTTGATGAGAAAATGCTTAATAATGATATTTCTGAAAACGATCTTCAATCAATATCGAGTGATACAATAAGCATTGGCCTTACTATTCAAAATCCCTTAAACTTTACACTAAATATACCTTGGCAGCTAATACAACCGCTTATGTCGGGAGGAAGCGTCGCTGAGCAATTGATAGTAAAGAAAGTCTTGCAGGGTCTTAATCAACTGCAATATGTTCAAACACAACAAGAGGCCCTTCGTGAAGATGATATTGATCTGTTGATTGCCGATGCTATGAGCAATCCAAAGCAGAGAATGATATTAAATATTCCTGCCCACATAGATGCCCGGAGCGATCCTCGTTGGTTACCTATACCAGCACGTGATATACCAGATGCAGATACGAGCCAAATTCTTCAAACACTAACTTCTTTTTTAACGCCAGATCGCGTTATTCCTGAAAAAATAGAACATGCTGAAGATAAGAACATACTTTGCCATGAAGTCGTTGCAGGTTTAGTCAGCTATTTAGGCTCTCAACTTACTGAATATAATACGGCGGAATTAGTCCGTTACTTGATGCTTAAGAATGAAGCGATCATTTATAAGCGAGAGTATGACGAAATCCTGATACCAGCCCAAATAGCTTGCTTTAGTGATTATCCGTCTGAAGTAGAACGGCTAAAAAAAAGTGAAGAAAACTTAGTCCTAGTTGCCTTGTCTATCCGCTGCCTAATCGAGTTTGCGGCAGCAATACCCACAAATGGAATAAAGTTAGTTACCGAAGATAATGTGGATCGATTATTGGCAATCACGGAGCAAATATTTCAATGGGGAGCCATGTCTGATACTATCAGCATGGGACTTGATGATATGGAGATGGGTTTATTGCCATCAGGGCGTATTGGTACGGATAAATCATTCCCAGAGAATTACTTAGCGACGTATTTCCACGCATATACTGAGGAGAAAGTAACTGATTACATGGAGAATTTTGCCCGTAAGCAAGAGCCCAAAAAACCAGAATCTGAACCGCACCTTGTTAACGATGAGCCCGTATTGGAGGAACTAGACATAGCCTTCAAGATGCAATTTGATTTATCTCTTAAAGAGTATATCAGTTTACAGTTTATATTGGCTCAAGTAGCTACTTCGCGAGAAGTTTCAGTTCTTCATTTAGAAGAAGAAGCCCTCTATAACGCCGTTCTTGAGTTTGCCCCAGGTTATGATCGTGATGCATTTGATAAAGGAATACATTTACTGACATTAAAAGCCAGAAAAACATTAATTACACCTCCTCATAATTATAAGCGGGATGACATCTATCCGTGGCGCTATAATCGTGAATTATCTTATATACGGAGGCCACTTTATAAAGAAGTAAAGAATGGGGTGACGTCTTATATGTTTGGTTTTCGCCACGTGACGGCTGCTCTTCACAATCTGTTATACTTACTATTTAATGGTCGATTTAATGATCCTAAATATAACCATTTTAAAACTGTTTCTAGCCGAATCAACCACATTAAAGGTGACGATTACAGGCGAGAAGTTTACCTTTGGCTACGTGAACATACCCAGCTTAAGGTTATTCCACATGAAGTAAAAATACCAGATCCAGAATATGGTGATATAGACGTGTTAGCTTGGGATACTGCTAATAACATTGTCTATTCGCTAGAGTGCAAGAATACTGTTCCAGCGCGTAATATTTATGAAATGAAAGGTGAGTTGGATAAATATTTTGGTAGAGAAGCAGATGGGGGAATGATTATTAAGCACGTAAATCGCCATGCATGGTTAGAGCAGAATCCGGCGCAATTGTTTACATGGTTAGGGCTTGCAGTACCTGAACGTTTCAAAATAATATCATTAGTAGTTACAGCTGTAGAATTACCTGTAGGATATATTTCACGACAAAAACCTCCATTAACAATTATATCGTTCCATGCTTTGAAAAAATTATTGGCGATATAAAAATTACTATTTCAAATAGAGCTTTAACGCGTAATCTATTCATAAAAAAACAGGAGTACTGTTTCAAAATGATGTTAACCTCTTAAAGACCTATTTCTATGGAGATACCAAAAATTTTTACTGCCAATTAACCATAGCGACCAAGCTCTGGTGATGATACTGGCAAATACGGTGTTCTGAGTATTAATGTAGCGTCTTGATTGTACTCATAGCGACTAAAATAGGTAATATCTAGCATATCTTCATGTGCTGCAATAGACTCATCAGCTAGCAAATAGCCAAATGGTCGAAAGTTGATTTCTGACCATTTCTGCATTCCTAATTCTTCATCAAAAACGACAGAGTATCCCCAGAGCCGTTTTACTGAAGACAAATTTGAATATAGAAATATTTTGTATCTCTCTGGCCAAAGATTTGACTCCCTATCTAGTAAAAGGCGTACTAAATCACTTTGAGATTGTAGAATTCCACTCTTGTCCGCAGACATGAACATGGTCATTATTTGTTTAATTACATTTAATGGCTTGATGAAGTATTCTCCAGTGATGTAATACTGAGGTTCCTGTATATTCGATATGATTGCCATTCCCTGATGGGCAAAAGTGCCAAAATCCCGTGCATACCAGTCCCCGGTCAGATTGTTGCATGATATGCATAAAGTGTACCCACCAAATCCTTTGTTACTTTTAGCTTTTTTTCCATGCAGTGGACTATTCTCATCTGTAAGGTGAGTATGATTCTGAACGAAGATAGGACGATCATTGAACGCTGATTGAGGTGGTACATGTTCAAATGACAGTTTGCCAAATCTCCCACAAATGGCACAATTACCTTCAGTCATTTTCTTCTTTTCGTCTGACATCAGTTCAAACAGGGTTGTTGTTAGAAATTAGAGAAGTTAGTATAAAAAATGGCAGTTATTGGCTTCACATCCGATAGCAACAGGACATATCATCGTCTGAAACCACGCCGATGTTGTTGATGCTTCTGCTCTCGTTTTTCACGCGCCTGTTGCGCTAGCTTTTTAACTTCAGCTTCATCGACAGGTTGCCCCTTTACAGGTTGAGTACGCTTAACTTCTTGTCCACCGCCTGAATCTTGCTCTCTGCTTGTTTGGCTTTCGGTTTGTTGTTCTCGATAAGTCTTGATCATATTAAAAGCTTTATCCTGACTTTGGGAAATATCAGGTCGTGGGGCAGGTGGGTTTGGCTCTCCCAAATATTCTCGTTGTTCTTGGGCAAAGCGGGTTTGCACGTCTTTAACTTTCTTTTCGTGTAATTCTTTAAGCCGTTCTAACTGACCGTCATACTTTGTTTTATCGTAATGCTCTTTTTGTAGGTTTCTGATCGTTGCCTGATCTGCGAAATACTCCTGATTAAGCCGTTCAAGCTCTTTGTCTTGTTGGCCTAAAAGATCGCTATATGCCATAGTTGTATAAAATGGGAAGTTGTCGATAGCTAATCTACTTCATTAAGAGCCATTTTGGAAACGACTACATAACCTCTATTATCGGCGATGACCACCCCGCTGGTGCTGATTAGCTTGTCGACGTTTTTTAGTCTCCTCCATCAGTCTAGTGATCTCGTCCGCCCTTGCCAAACTTTCCGTGATCTCGTCACCAGATGGCACTAGCTTTTGCTCTATGGACTCGTCTTGACGAATGGACGGGAGTTCAGAAAACAGCTTGTACAGCTTATCCCTAGGAAGGGCTATGTCTTGGCTATAATGACGTCTGGTTTTTTCATCAAATCCGTCTAGTTCGAATGAGCAGCTTTGACGAACCCAAAAGGTAACTTTTGGATCTGTACCAGTCGTCTCTTTCGAGACCATCTCTAAAATTTCCCGCCGATAGGCCGCTCGTTTATCCTCCAAATAAGAAATGACACGGGCTCGTCTATAGTTTCTTTGGATATCTTCTGCCGACCGTGAATCCGAAAAAGGTACTTCTTTCATTGTATCCGATACGTGGTAAATGACCTTATCCATTTTCTTGAGCTGAACATTGGCTCGAGCGATAAAATCTTCCAGATAGGCATATTCAGGTGGATATGATTGATCAAATTTAAAGTCCATCGGCTTGACAGTTATGCGACTGAAAAAAGAAGCTCTACCAATTTTTATCTAAGAATTTGTTCGGCAGTAAACGATCATTAACCCCTGTACACCAATCGCTCTTTTTCAACCTTTGTTCATTGGTAATTCCTTGTCTATCAAGGGCTCTTCCTGTAAAAATAATCGATTTTTTATCCAAATCTGTTCAAAGGTAATCCATCGTTTACACCCGAACAAGATCATGGCTAACCCACTATGAAACAGGCGATTGCCTATTATCGCGTTTCCACGCATCGACAGGGTCGAAGTGGATTAGGTCTGGAAGCGCAACAAACAGTGGTAGCCAATTATTGTCGGCAGAATGAGTATAATTTGATTGATGAAATCATAGAGGTCAAATCTACCCGCAAACAACAGTACAGGCTTTTACAAGCGCTGGATACGTGTAAACATCGGAAGGCCACGTTGATGGTCGCTCGGTTGGATCGGTTAGGCCGAGATGTTGAGAAGATTGCCCGGTTGGTCAAATCCGACGTGGAAATCGTGGTGACCGATAACCCGCATGCAAATCGGTTTACCATTCATATTCTGGCCGCAGTCGCCGAAGAGCAGCGCCAACGCATCAGTGAAACGACGAAAGCGGCTTTGGATGCGGCTCGAAAGCGAGGAGTGATCTTGGGAAAGCATGGCAAGACATTGGCCAGGCAAAATAAAAAAGTGGCTGATGAGTTTGCTCAACAGCTTTCACCGATGATCAAGGGATTAAAGAAGCGCGGTATTATTACCATGCGGGCAATTGCTCAGGAGTTCAACCGGCAAGGTGTGCCAACCTTTCGGGGCGATAGTCAGTGGCATCCCAGTACCGTTTGCGCGGTACAAAAGCGATTGAAACAAAAACAACCAATAACCATGAAAATACAACCCGATATGGTTCCGTCGAATGAAAACAATCTTCTTTTCGATGATCGCTCGCTGCTGGAAGTGGCATTCGGTGACAAGGCGTTGACGATTGCCTCGATTAATACCAATTGCGATTGTGATGGCTATTACCCCAATCCGAACGATGAAGAACGCGATACTCACCAAATCCCCGCATCTACTGCTGCGATCTGTTGACGCGCAGTATTCCTATGTTGTCAATTGTGCCTATCCAAAATCGCTTCGCCTGTTGACCAAGGCGCAAGTGGGCATTCTGGCTGCTATCGATGGGCGGTCTACGATTGCTGAGTTGAGCGAGCGGCTTGCTATTTCGCCTAATGTGCTGGAAGAATTTTCAAACCTGCTCGTTCAAACGGAGATCATTCGATTTGACAATCAGTTCAGCAAACCTCAGAAGCCAACTGCTCCCCAATCGCTCAACTTCTGGATACACACAACCTATCGCTGTAATCTGGCATGTAGCTATTGCTACATCCCGACCTTGAATACTACGGAAGGAATGGCCGATGGGACCAAACAGCAATTGCTAGAGAAGGTGGTCGAAACGGCTAGCAAGCGTAAACTCAAACAGGTCAAATTCCGCTTGGCCGGTGGCGAACCCTTAGCGCAGTTCAAATCCTGGAAAGCCTTTATCCCGCAAATTCGTCAGCGATTACAGGACGTCGGGTGCCGTTTTGAAGCCTCCTTTATTACCAATTTGACCATACTCACCGATGAGATTATCTCCTTTTGTCTGGAGCAGGGCGTTAGCTTTGGTATCTCGTTAGATGGTTTAGCAGAGGCTAATGATGCAAGCAGACCTTTTAAACAGGGAGGAGGGAGCTTCAAACACATTGATCGAAATTTGCGAAAATTAGTAGCTCGCCAGATCCCGGTCACGGTCAACACGGTTGTTAACAATCAGAACCTGCATGGGTTGCCTGCCTTGACGCGCTATCTAATTGAGCTGGATGTGCCGTTTCGGTATTCGATTGTTAAAGGTGAAACGCTTGATGCGGAGCTTTTAGAAAGCAGTTTGCTGGAATCGTATGCGATTATGGAGGAGGCTATCCAAACGGGATGGCAATTCTCGCATCGGCACCAGTTTTGTGATCTCAAACCCCAGGAACTAGGCTTTCAGACCTGTGCGTCTGGTTTTTCTGGTGGAGCCATCTATGTCGATGGGACGCTCAATTATTGCCATGTTCACTTTGATGATGAAACGCAACTATCTCATTCCATTTTTGACCCTGGATTGGACCTAGTCGATATGATCCAGCAGGGGAGTCATATGGAGGATAACCGGTCGGCTGACTGTCAGGCTTGTCGATACAGTGCGGTTTGTACGAGCGGCTGTCCGGTCTACCGAGTGAATGGCAAAGACCTCCAATGTAGCCTGTATCATCGAATCATTCCGTTACTCTACGAACTGCAAGCCAAGGAGCGGTTGAGATCCTTGCGGAATTTTAACCTCCTTTAACTTCTGCTGGGTATCCTCATGTCGAACAGGTAAAAGGGGAATACTTATGACAGGAGATGTGACGGTTTTGATTTCGTGGTTGGCTTGGTTTGTTCTGTTGTATCAAGTCTACCTCCAACGAACTCATAACGAAAAATCGCTCAAGCCATTAGGACAGATTGATTTCAGAGATCGGCCTGATCAACTCTACATTCGTGTCAGCAATAACGGCGTGGGACCGATGATCGTGGATCGACTTCATTTTAGTAAATACGGCAAACTCTATGCGACCATTGAAGACTGTCTGGAGCTGGACAAACGTTCTTATGCACGGCTTGATGGCAGCGAGTCTGTGCAAAAAGTTATTCTCCCCAATTCGTCGTTGACGATTTTTGAAGCCTCTCTTGCTCCTCAAGAGAACGAAACAGCCTTTAACCGCATACGCGATCAACTAAGTTCAATCACCTTGACAGTGAAATTTCACGACATCTACGACAATAAGATGACTATAGAGCGTGATTTTCACTGGTTCTCAAGGCATCTATTAAAAGAGACTGTTGAGCGATAAATGGGCTTTTGCTATAACAGCCATGTTGAAAAGACTTGGTAGATATTATAAAATAAGTTTTTATCCAAGCCTTAAATATATCCTTGCAATTATAATATGTTGCGTTATAATTGCAAGGATGATAACCCGTGAAGCCCAACTCGAAATCACTCAACTCCTCGAGGAGTTTCCAGCCGTTGCCGTCCTTGGACCCCGTCAGGTCGGCAAAACAACGCTGGCTGAAACAATTGCCACCGCGATCAGTCCCGATCCGATCTATCTTGATCTGGAGAGCCCCACGGATCAGGCCAAATTACGTGAACCCGAAGCGTATTTTGAGTTGCATAAAGGACAGCTCATTATTCTAGACGAAATCCAGCGTGTGCCCGAATTGTTTGCCATTTTGCGTGGTGTCATTGACCGACGACGCAGACAGGGCTACAAAACCGGCCAGTTTCTCATTTTGGGATCTGCATCACTTGATCTATTAAAGCAAGCATCCGAATCCCTTGCTGGCCGCATCGCCTATAAAGAACTTTCAGGTTTGACAGCTACGGAAATCATTGCCCCAAAGATTGGAGATCAGAACAGACTTTGGCTACGTGGTGGATTTCCTGATAGCTTTTTAGCTAAAACCGATCCGGCTAGTCTGCGCTGGCGGCTCAACTTTATCAATACCTATTTGGAACGGGATGTGCCGCAATTTGGTCCACGCATTCCAGCAGCTGCCTTGCGACTCTTATGGACGATGTTAGCTCATAACCAAGGCGCTCAGTTAAACATGGCTCAATTAGGGGCCAATTTGGGTATTAGTATACCGACAACCAAACGATATATCGAACTGCTGGAAGACCTATTGCTGATCCGTCATCTACGTCCGTGGTCTGGTAACGTCGGCAAACGGTTAGTCAAAGCCCCTAAAGTCTATATTCGCGATAGTGGCATTACCCATGCTTTACTCAACCTGACAACTCTAGATGATTTACTAGGACATCCGGTGGTGGGAGCCAGTTGGGAAGGGTTCGTCGTGGAAAACCTATTATCCTGCTTACCCGTCGGTGTTACTCCGTGGTTTTACCGGACATCAGCGGGTGCAGAAATTGACTTGGTTATTGAACGAAATAGACAGCAGAAATACGCCATCGAGATCAAACGTTCAATGGCTCCTGTGCTTTCCAAAGGATTCTATTTAGGCTGCGAAGACATTGGTGCAACTAGCCGATTTCTGGTTTATCCAGGCACAGAGCGTTACCCAGTTTCCAAAGGTGTCACAGCAATCGCCTTAGTTGATATGATGCAGGAAGTTCGCAATATTCAGTGAGCAAAGGGTCTATTATTAGTTAGATAAAGATATATACTTGCATAAATTATTTATTTCTTCATTATCTCCGAAATCTTGTTGAACTGTTTTTAGAAGTGATTCAAGAGTAATGAGGCCAGCACCGCCTTTTGCTAAGCGTTCTAAGGCGGTAAACCATTGTGTTTCGTTTGAACTATTGGTGCTAAGAAACCCAATTTTTCCACCAGCACGTTTCCAGGCACCACCGTTATCAGTCGGACCCATTTCGTAAAGATCTGCCAGAATTTTTGTCAACCGATTTCGCCACTCTAAATCATCAAGAGGATTTGCTGAGTTTGGCATATTGATTGATGCTTTAGGATTGATTACATTGGTAGTATTCGATGAATGTCGGTTTTCGTTTGCCAGTTCTACCAGCATTTCTGCTAAAAAAGCAGTTCCATTACGTGCTGCCAAGGGTTGACTTCCACTAGCATCAGCCACTTCTTTATTATTCAGAAGATCTGAAATTCCTCGAATAACTATGCCTTTAGCATGATGAGAATGTATGGGAGCCAAAAAACCGTAGCCTTCCATCTCAACAGCTAATGCTTGACTTACATATTGATTCAGGAGTTCATAGGTCGCCGAGCGCTCTGAAGCGACTACTTTTTCTCCAGCCGCAATTGGCTTGACTTCAGCTTTATATGTGTTTATTTTATCATTAACTCTATGCTGCCAAGAATTATCCCTAGCTATTAATTTAGCCAAAGACATTAACTCATAGTTGGCTGCATAAGTACTTAGACGAGGCTTATAAACTTCACCTGCCTTGCCGCCTTCATAATGAATAACTTCTGAAGAGACAATAACATCGCCAATACGGACGTCTTTTATTCCTCCTGCTATGCCTACGAAAAAGATATACTCAGGTTGAAAGAAAGTAATACCTCTTTCTGTCTCTTGAGCAGAATTAACGTTACCAGCACCAGTTTCCACCACAGCAACCGAGAAGGTATGTTGCCCAGTAGTAAAGGAACCACGTTTATAGTATGTACCGGTTGGGTGTCTGATAGGGATAGTATTTATAAGCAGTTGTTCGACCGCTTTAAATTCTAATGCTAGTGCGGTGATAACTAGTATGTCTGTTTTCATTATGATTGAAATAAATGTTTCAGGCTAGCTAGTGCCTTTAGATTAGAATTGTCTTTATAGTCATCAAGCGCAGCTTTAATTAACGATTCAGCTGAAATCTTTTTTCCTCCCCCTCCATACCGTAATAGTCGTATAGCTTCTGTCCATTGCGCCCTGCGGCTTTGGGCATTGGAGAATTTAGTTACGTCACCACCAGCTTTTTTCCAGATTTTATATTCACCATCCGGCCCTTCTTCGTACAAATCAGCCAAAAGCTCCTCAAGAGCATA
This sequence comes from Spirosoma profusum, assembly GCF_014699005.1. GTDB lineage: Bacteria > Bacteroidota > Bacteroidia > Cytophagales > Spirosomataceae > Spirosoma > Spirosoma profusum. Next base: position 15,034 of record NZ_JACWZY010000056.1, on the reverse strand, counting down.
CCAAGCCTCAATTGAGGTTGCTTGATGCCCAAATAATTGATGATTTATGAATTTGGTCAGAAGATTAAACATGCTAGTACACTCATACAAAGCAGGTCGAAAATCAGTATTAGACTTCGCTTTGCTTAAAAGTGCTCTAGCGGATGAATCCCAATTATTTAGATATACGAGTTTCCCTAACCGCGCAGCTATAATCCCATTTATTGCGGAAAGATTGTTAATATAATCTCTAAGATAATTGTCTGACAAGTTATGAAGAACGTCATTTACAGATAGCACAGCCGCTGGCTCATTCCATTTCTGCCCCAAAAACTTTCCAATAAATTCTATACTACGGGCCTTCTCCATTAAAATAGGCTCAATAGTACCTGTCCATTTACCAGCCAATATTTCTTCAACTAATGCATCGAGAGTAGTTGCTACAAATTTTGGAAGAAGTTTGGGTGGTAGTCTGTTCCATATAATAGTCCTCTCCGGCAAATCCAAGATATTTGCATATGTTGACGCTGCAATCAATTCTAATGGTTGGGAGTCCCTGGCCCTTCCATAAGCTAATTCTGTTAAGAAGGTGCTAATTGCCTCTTTGGGGTTGCTTAATCCAGCTGTAATTGAATTAGTGTAAGTTAATGAGACTGACCATATCGTCCGCCAGGACTGCATATGCACATCCATTGGCAAAAGTTGCTTAGGATCTCTTCCGCAAACTTCACCTGCTAGCTCCAAAAGCTGATTATGAGTTAATTCTACAGCTATATCTACTAATTCGCTATCAGAAAGTCGCTTTACCAGCTTACCCACACGGGGTGATATTGAAATATTAAGCTGTTTTTCAGCTTCTACTTGTCTTCGTAACGCTTCTACAGGTTTGAATGCGACTGCAACTGTTTCTGCAAATAAGTCCCACCAATCTCGACGTACACAAAAACTGGTTACACTATCTGCTTCAATAATTAATAGTGATCTTGGAATAGTCTTACTTAATATTTGCTCCCAATCCCCTGTATTCGGAACAGTACTCAGAACATAATCACGAATTGTTTCAGTTTGTGTAACTCCAAGCCATATCACTTTGGCAGTATGTATGGAATCTTGTACTACACTCTGTTCAAATGCTTTGAGAGCTGTTTGGCGCCACCACGGTTCAATAATCTCCGCGTTCGTATCGACCAGATAGCCCAGTAAGTTTTTCTGTAAATCTTCATTGGGCTTAGGGGCTTTAATAATGTCAGTCACTATTTGTTCTAAAGCTACTCCTAAAAGCTGGCCTTCAGGCGGAAAAGCTGTTAACGGTAGGTTTCGTAGGCCCATTGCTTCCTTAACACCGACAACTGGCAATGCCTCTGCTAATAATTTTATGGTTGAACGCTTAATTTCTACAGCTTTATTAGGGTCTGGTTGCAATTGTCTTAACGATCTGAGTAAGGCTAGCGACTTACCAGCATCTAATTCAGAAGGCTGTAAACTCTTAAACTGTACATAAGCACGCTGGCATAAATTTAGAGCCCTAAAATTTTCTAGAGATAAGTCCAGATTATTGATAAATTCAAGAAAATCACGACCCAGTTGTCCATTCAATATTAGCTGCTCGATTGGGGCCTCTGGTGCTTTTACTAGATTAGTGTCTAGTTTAGTTATTTGCTTACTTCGCCATTTATCCTCCAATTCAACAGGTATATATACAAGCATCGGCAAGGCTGAGCTGGGTTTATTGGGTGGGGTGAACCTGATTCCAAATCCTAACAAGCCTCTTAAGGTGCCTGGTAAACCACGCCATAGATCCTCTAATAATTTTTGAAATTGACCGGCTTCTCCTGATACAAAAATTGGTAATAGTCCAGGATGCCAATCAATCAATTGATTGATTATTGTTAACCAACTTTCTGGAACGGCACTGACTGGCTCTTTCTTTTGATGATCTATTGCAGATAAAGATAATGGACCCAACGAAGTTGGCTGTTGTGCCACTGAAAGTGGATTGTCTAACAATAAGCTCAAAACAGAACTTAGCTCGGGGATTCTAGGCAAATCTTGAACTGGTAGAATAAGGACATGTGTAAACACCATTCCTAATCTTTTTGCTTCGTTGTCGGGCCAAGTTCGCCAAAGAATATAGTAGCTTCTATATGTAGTAGCTGATAGATAAGGGGAAATTTCAAATCCTGTTGGTAAAGCTTCTGGACGGTCAGTAATCCCAGATAAAAAAGAACGTAGATAAGTATCGGTCAGACTACTAACTAACTGTCCGTGCGATGTGCCATTGACAGCCCCAAAGTATGCTTGATGAATTTGCAAAGTAGATACAACTGACACGTTCAGAAAGTAATTAGTTTTGTTAGATCAGGATCATGTTCTCCTGATGGAAGTACTAAATATCCTGCTGTCTCAGGTCCTTCATCTACAAAATCATCATCTGGCACTTTGGTATCCAATGTTCGGCCTAGTGAGGATAAGCCACAGACTCGCCAACTATCATGTGCCCAAGCCGTTTCTAGAAAAGTTGCCAAGAATGGTAATCGCTTTTGTAATTCTCCAAATGGCGTTACACCTGATGAAGACAGGTTTAAGGTATCCCAGCACGATAGCGCTATTGTAAGGCGTGGTTCAATAACGGGCGTGATCACTGATTTACCTTTAATGTACAGCATCATCTGGAGCAGCTCAATATAAAAGCTTGGAGGGGCCAGCTCCACTTGCTTAGGCACTATAGCAAATCTGGATTTCAAATCTTCTACATTGGCAAGGCCACGGGTCGTAATGTCCTCCAAGGTGGGAATTTCATCGGGCCGGATCAGCAGTAACCATTCGTCTGATTGCGTTATTAGTTCGTACCACCGGCTCGAAACCAACCGATCTCGCACAAGGGTCCGAATTTGTTCACCCGCGTAATCGGGAAAAGAAAGCGCGATCTCTTTATATTTATTGGCTACAACAAAGTTTATTTCTTCATTTAACCCGCTTTCAGTATGCTCACCTGACAAGCCTTGAGCTAATCGGCCTATAACCGATTTTATTACTGTCAGATCTAAAGGCGCAGTAACCATGTGATAAGTACTACGTTTAGCATCTAAACGATTATAGAGTTGACATACAAAGTGCGTTTTCCCAGCATTAGGACCGCCTATAATCAATAATTGATGTGATTGATTCATACTAATACACTACGACGAAGTAGAAATAAATCATCGGTATCGGCTAAAGGTATTGTGGGGACTTGCTGATCTGCCGCGTGTTCTATTGTATCCAGTAACCAGCCAACTGCCTGTAGGACTTGCTGATGCCATTGAGGGTCATTTTGCATTACACTGACAGAGAATTCCTGATAATGCTGTGGTGCTTTCGTTTGAATATGGCTTTGAATCTTCTCTCGCATTGCTGGCCGGGTATTCTCTACATCAGATTTCGACCATACTAAACCCAACGGCTTAGAACCTAGATTTACTACAAGTCGGTCTGCTATCATTTGGATATTTGTACGTGTAATTCCCCGATTAATTCCAGCCAATTCTTCGCAGTCAGCAAATAATAAAAAACCGTCTCCATGATGATGTATCCATTCTGCCCCAACGGCATTATCCGCTTGCCGATAGCTACGCCACTCATTAAACCACTCTCCGGGTGCGTCGGTAAACACTACATCAAGTAAATAGTCTGCCTTATTCTTCAACGCTAGATGCAACAAACCCGGTATTCTACCAGCATTACGGCTGGTATGGGGCGGAAAAGTAACTTGATTAGAACCGTTCTCGAATGTCAGAAAGCTAGTAATTAATTCCCACCCGGATAGAGTATAAGAACCCGCAAAACGATAGTAGTTTATGCTTTGCCCACGGCGCAAGAGTGAATAGAGTAAGGCCAGAAATGTAGTTTTACCTGCATTCTCCATTCCTACAAGGCCAATCAGAAGAATTCGAGAACGAGCAGTTAAAGACTGCAAATCAGTTAGCCCCATTGCGCTACCTGTCCAGTTTACTCGCTGCCCATCAAGTTCGGTTGTTGATGCTTCAGTTGGGTTAGCATCGGGCGCATTTTCGTTCCGACTTAAGTTAGGGCATTGATTAAATGGCCTACATCCTTCCTGACACTCTCTATCCTGTGGATAACAGTTTGGATTAGTACAACTAAGCGGCATTGGCTTCCTGGATAAGACGTTCCGTGAGTAAATCGTGGAGAACTATTACTGCCAGCTGTTGATGTGATGCCTCAACATCGGCACGCAGCCCCGTATAATGTGTAAGTTTTTTCAAAGATTTCTGGTCGTGTACTACCTGGGTTAGGAATGAAGTCAGGGTAGTTCGCTCACCGCAGTCTGTTAACATGGGTAGGTGCGAAGCCAAAAGTTTCTGCTGCTCTTCATCTTCAAAACAAGCTAATAGTTTCGAGAGTGGTTGCTTGATCGATTCGTCGTGTTTCACCGCACGGTAGGTATCGGTGAGTAAATAGTCCACACTTACAGGTGTTAAATCTGGCAGTAGCTTGACCAAGTCAATAGCCATTACTACTGGTAAAACAGCCGCATCAATCTCTCTATAACTTTTACGTAGCGTGGTAGAATATAGCGTTTCCTTCCACCATAATAATTTACTTCGTCTTTCTACTGCTAAGAGTGACTGGAAGGATTCTTTAAACGCGTTATTTAATGAGTTATTTATATTGGCGAAGTACTTATTGATTTCGGTTTCCAATGTACTTGTTGAGAGTGATCCCCCAAAGCTATTTACTGCTGTTTTAATAGCTTTGACAATGCCTGCACTTGCAGTGGACCCAAAGTGTGGAGACCAAAATTGAGTTCCATTTTGAGGGCCGTGATTATGTCTAGGCTCTATTCCTGCTGCTTCAGTTAGTGCTTTTTTTAATTCATTTTCGTCTACTTCAGTGCTATCCAGCTTTAGTTCTAAACTCAAATTCTTGAGCTTCAACGCAGTTGGAGTTGGCGCTACTGGCGCGTTACCTAATGACCACTCAGCTAATGCTTCATCCTCCACATCCTTACCAAACTCTTTCAGGATGCGATTAATAATGGACTCTTCATTGCCAAACCGCACAAATTGGCAATAGCCACTAGCAGTATAGTAAATGATCCTACAAAGTTCAGCATCCTTCATTCCCAGTTGATAAAGTGCACTGAGTATTATACCTCGCAGTATACCACGTGGAGGTTCTGGATATTTGCCCTCTATACTGCTCCAATGTTTTTTGACTAACTCATAAGTAGCCACAATACTTGGATTAGTAATCGGAATGTCAGAATCGAGTGCCGACAAGGTGCAACAACGAACCTTGTGCAAGTCCTTCTCGAGGATCGTTGCTAAATCGTTTACAGCAGCAGTAAGTTGTTGTACACGTGTATCATTATCCTCTATCTCAAAAAATTTTGCGCGCAGCCAATCGTAGAAAATCTCGTTACGTTCCATTCAATTTTGGTGGAATTTAATAAGATCAAATTTAATTAATTTTCTATTCTTGCGGCTACGTTCTATCAAGTCTATCAGCAACGACTTCATAACGAAGAGTGGCTCAAGCCGTTATGACAGATTGTGTTGGAGGACTGCCAACAGATGATAGCAGTTCACCTACACAACAACGGTCTTAGCCCCTTAATCATTGACAAAACAACCTGTCGCAAAAGCAGTGTGGTTTATAAAAGTATAGAAACCCGCCTTAACCTTGAGCGAAAATCCTATCTGTTTGCCCCAACCAATGACTCGGTCACGCGGATAGGGTTGCCAAATTCGTCTCTTACGATTTTTGAGAAACGCTTTGATGATCATGAATGTGAAGCGAACATTGATGATGCCCGAAAACAACTCGTACCGATTAGCTTGAAAGTAGAGTTCCGCGACATCTACGACAACAAGATGACTGTCAAGCGTGACTGCCAGTAGTTCGCCAGACATATGCTGAAAGCGCGTATTGAACGATAGAGCACGCTTTTGCTGGAGTAGACTGTCGAAATAGACCGAACATCGTACAAACTTAAAACACCGATGGGTTGCCATAGATATGCTTCTCCTTCACCGAACCTTTAGAATTACAAGGACGATAACACGTGAAGATTAGCCCACTTCCAAACACGTTGAATGTAACCCCTGTGTAACCCCGACATATACCTGACAATCATAAAGGTATAATTAAGTTGTTGAAATATATGGTGGGCCCGGCCAGACTTGAACTGGCGACCAGACCGTTATGAGCGAAACGGTCAATCGTTTTCCAGATATATCTTGGAAGTGTATACCGTCAAGTGAAAGTAAATAATCTAGGGTCGCGCTTATGTTACATCAAACTGTCTGGAAAAATCATGGGCGTGATATTTGACTAGATTATTAATCAGTAATATCAGTATATCTGGGTCGGTTCGCAAGCTGTCAACTTGGGACAGCCTGATTTAATGCTCTGCAAACTCAAAGTGACCCATTGAGGGGACCAAATAGAGGACCGTCCTAAAACGAATACTTAGGAAGGCTGAACCTTTTGAACTGCATGAGCGGTCAGATTGGACTCCTGTTCAAGTATTCGTTTTGTCATTTTCTGCTGATCTAATATAGATATGAAATTCAATACTTAACAGGCCGAAACTTAGTGATGGATTTTCCTATAAACTAAGGTCAAGTAGTTAATAGTATGCGACTGTTATATTGATGTGTGACTAAAAAGTTGAAGCGGTTTTCTTCATAATGATATGTTTGTAATAAAGCAAGTCAAATCGCCCATCGGCCATCTGACCGGTTCCTCTAATCTACTCTGCCAAATTCTCTGTAGGACTGCCACTTAATGAAATGTCCGGTCAAATATAGCAATTCCAAGTTTTGACATTATTTCTTTATGATAATAAAGTTTTCTGAATAGTAGTTTCTTCCGCTACTATCTAAGGAATCTGGGCCATACTCAAAATCTACTAAAAGGTAGATAGAATTCAAACTATCTCTGAGTCCATCTTCTTTGATTTCTGAAATTAGTTTTCCCGTTTTCTCGTTATAGATGAAATACTTTCTATTTTTTAAAGGTGTCTTTCTGTGGATGTAGTCTTTAAAATTAACATCTAACCTACCAGACTTAGGAATTCTAAAGACTATATTACCTTTGTTATTATATTCAACAGGTTTTCCTTTAATTCTCTCATAAGCAATTGTTACAGGTCCTATATAATCTTCAGGGATTAGTACGATTTCACCTTGAAAATCATAAACGAAATAAAACCAAGTAAATATTACCGAAACTATTCCAAGAGTGAAATACAAAACTATTCTTTGAATTCTAGATAGTTTCTTCATCGTCGAGGATTTCTACTAGTAAAAGTACTGTTCCATACACTATTTGAAATTACTAATCCGTCTTGCAATCCGTTTACTATATTTCCCGTAGTATTAATCTTAAAGTATTTAGTTGAATTAATCAACGGGAGATGATTCTCTGGAAAACTAGATATGATTTCCAAACTCTGTGGAATGGAATAAGTGTCAATGAACCAGCTTTGTTTTGTGACTTTATCAAATATAAATATTTCGCCTGCAGGGTATGGATCTCCTGTTAAAACTGCACTAACTTTTAAGGTTTGTAGCGATGGGATTATTTCTACCTGCACATTTAAATCAAAATTAAGTACAGGCGCAATCCCCAATGCTAATGGATCAGATGCAGTATAACTCATATTAAAATCTGCTGTGTACTGATTAAGAAATTGATAATTTAACGTTGAAATACCTGGCTCTGCTGCACTCTTAATAATACCTAATAAAACAGTAGGATCACAATAAGGACGAGCTACTCTTATTAACTTTGTGTCAAAATCAACAAGATTTTTTATTATAACTCTTGAAGAATTTGTTTCCCAGTTGTTATCATCATACTCTACCTCGTTAGGGATTGATTTAAATCCTCTACCATCTCCTCGGTATGCATAAAAGCCATCACGGTCTTCTGGAATGAAATGTCGAGTGTAAACAATAAATCTACCTTTAAATTTAGAGACTGCACTAATAGCAGCTTGTTTAATCTCTTCAAATTTAGCATTAATTTGTTCATTAAAGGTGCCAATTGCAAACATACTATTGCCATTGGTAGCCGCCAATAGCGTAGCTGCCAGACCACACTGTCCATCTACTAAGGCATCTATTATAGCTGTCTGATCTGTAGGAAACACCAACCCAGTACTGCTCAATTGTTCTTGTACACTGCTGAGTACGGCGATGGCATCTTCTTGCGTTTGAATCAGGTTGCTTAACCGGCATAGCAGTTGGCTATAGAATGCACTTGATGCAGTAGCTAGCGAAATCTGAGACGAACAGTTGTCGCCCAATGCTATGGAAACAGCTTGATTGCTGGCTAGTCGACCACCTCCCCCTACGGATGCCACTGGGGGGGCAATCGTGTAGCTGCCACGACACTCCTGACCATTGCCCAACTGACAGGTATAATTGTAAGTCTTGGCCGAATAGTTGGGCCCATCGCTTAGTGTGTTCATTTGACGGCCACCGTCATACCATTTTACCTCGCCGGGGCACCATTCTGTGTAAAGTAAATAGGTGTATGCCGGTTCCTCATTATCACCTGGACTACGGGCTGTATTTTTTACCCCCCCTTTCTCCATAAAGTCATATTTAGTACAGGGATCGGGCGCAGTAGGGCCATTTGTGTTCACAATAGGATCATATACCCCTGGGTTGCAGTTAACAGTAAAGTTAGTTTTGCAGGGAATTTTATTCTCCTTCACACAGATAACCTGATAATAATCCATAGTGGCAACATTTCCACCCGTCGTATTACAAGTTGGGGCCTTAATGGCGATTTCTCTGGTATTGGTGGCTATTTTGTCATAAACACCATTGTTGTACTTATACCAGCTTATGCCATAACTCACATTACAGTTCTGAGGTGCTTTTAAGGTTACATTATTGCCTACGACTATACTGGGTGATTCGAAACTTATCTCGCAATTCTCTTTAAGCTCCACGGGTACCGACTTACTGCTACCCGTGCTACAGGTGACCACATAAGTGGTTGACTGTGATATGTTGATTGTCAGGCTGGCTCCACTACCCACCAAACTTCCGTTTTGATACCAGGTATACTGACCTTCCTGGCAGGTATTAGTATAGCAACCTGAGGCACGTAACATTGCAGGGTATCCGGCGTAAACTTGAGTCGGGCTGACCTGTAACTGTACCGGAGCAGCCGAGAAGCTCAAGGCTGCACTCACCGAAATCTGGTAAGGCGTAGTGCAGGTAGCGGAGAGGGAGGTAGCCTGGTTTAGGGTAAAACTGCGCAATTCTTCATAGCCACCAAGATAGCCGTCACTCCAGCGGATAGTGCTGCCTTTGGGGCATCCGTAGGGCGTCACCCATACGCGCTGGTCACTGCATAATGTAATGCTGGTTGCCTGGGTGGTGAGCTGAAAATTGGGACAGTAGATATCCAAAGGAGCCGCATTATCAACCGTCAGGCTGGTAGCACTTTGACAAACGCTTACATCATTAACTAGACAACTGGCAATATAAGTAGTGCTTACCAGGGGTTTAACCGTGATGGTTTCGCCTACATCACCTGAGCTCCACTGCACCAGCCCGCCTGAGCAACCCGTAGCCGTAAGTCCCACTGGTTCGCCAATCTTGGCTGCTTCTTTAGACGCTTTCAGTTGGAGCGTACAGGCGTTCACCATTACACTTACCGCCTGGGTGCAAGCCGTATTACTACTGCAAGTCGCTAGGTAGGTCAACGTTGCGGGTGTAGCAGCCGGGAGCGGGGTATGGATAAACATAGCGCCGGTGCCCAGGGATGTGCTAGCAAGCGACCAGGTGACTTCCCCGATACAGCCTTGCGCTTTAAGCTGTACAGCTTCTCCTTTGGTGACTTTAGATTGAGCAACACCTACCTGTAGACAGGAATTAGAAGCAATTTGTAACGTTTTCCCATTGGCAGCAGGATAGATAAGTGTCGAGCCGTCGGGTTGTGGAATCAAGCAGCTTCCATAATAACTTGTTGTTTCGGTCGGGAATGGACGCTCGTAAAGTGTAGGGGTTTGTACTGCACTGGCATGTTGAAGCTCCAATTGGTCAATTGGTGAGCTATTGGATGTTGCCGGAAGGCGAGCGGTTGTTAATTGGCCAATAGTTGGACATGCGTTCAATCTAATCTTAATTTTGTAGTTCGCATCCGCATAATAGGGAAGATACGTATTGAGCGTAAATGCGTCTATTTCGGAACCAACCTGATTATTGGGATTATCGGGAAATGTTTTTGATGTAAACTGACCAGCAAAACCAGTATACGAATAAGTACCTGCCGTGTTTTTGACATTTTCCTTCCACTCAAGGCGCGGTCTTGATGGCATCACTTTTACGGAGTTTTTACAACCGTTCTCGAACGTAGCAGTATAGACCTTTTCCTTCATAAAATCAGGGACTCCTACTGAAGTCTGGAACGTGGTATTAAAAGGGGTGTTTACTTCGTCAACAAGGGTAAAGGGGTAAATTTGCGACAAAATGGTCACAGCAAAGCCAGCAATGCGATTTTGAGTAGGGTCTTCCTGGATAAACCGTCCGGCACAGTTGGTTCGTTCGGTGGCGGTCACCGTTCGACTCACCGGTGAACAGGTTCCGCTTGTCCCCAGACAGTTTGCCGACACCGTTAAATTACCCGTGACGCCACTCACCCGATAGAGCCCAGCTAATATCCCACTCTGTTTTTGGACACTGGTGGATGAATAAGTGCCACTAACAACTGACCATGCCACAGATCCAGTCTCACAGCCACTGTAGCCAAAGGTTACCTGATTATTGATAATCGAATGCACATAGACGGACTTTACGCAACTGAGGTTCGTTAGCGCTATTGAATTCGAATAACAGGTTTTGGCACCCTCGGTACACTGCGCCCAAACACGCATATCCCGGGTAGGTGAAATCTTAATAGATGTGGCGCTACCTAAACCATGGGACCAAGTTAACGTACCCGGGCAATTAGCCGCGGTGAGTGTAATAATATCGCCCTGTTCGTAGGTTGTGGCTGACGCCTGGATCTGAACATTGGGGCAGTCGGGTGAAGAAACCTTTATCGCACTGGTATTGGTACAGATTTTACCGCCTGTAAGGGTGCAAATGGCTACATAGTTCTTATCCTGCGATGGATTTACCGCTAAGGTAATGCCAACTAATCCACTTTCTACCTGACCCGTTTCGCCATCTGCCCAGGTAATAGTTCCGTTACTAACCGTACCGGATGTACCATTCGACCAACTAATCTGCCCATTTGGACAACCAGAGGCAATAAGCAGATGCTGATTTGCGGTTAGGAATGAACTATTTGTTTTATTGTAGACAGAAACAATTAACTCGCATTCTGGTTCTGTCCCGATGCCAATGCGGGCACCCGCCATACAACCATCTGCGGAACTAGCCTGCACTTCGTAGACGCCCAATTGGGTAGTAGAGGAATAGACAAACGCTGGTGTGCGTCCTGTACTGGTGAAATTATTGGGTCCTGACCATTGATAAAAAAGATCTTTAGGATCAATTCCATCGGTTATTGCCGAGAGCACAACTGTTGTTCCCTGAGTAAGTGAGGAGCCCGGACCCTGACCAACGAGTGATTGCCCGTTGGCTGAACTATTGGCCGTCATCGAGAACGATGTGACTTGGACGGGTATTGATGTTTCTGCCCAGCAGCCATTCTCACCCATTGACCAAACGCTATAAGTAGTGCTCTCGGTAGGACTAATAACAACTTGCCCCCCAATGGTGCCAGTTGACCAGAGATAGTTGTCTCCTCCCCCAGCTGATAAAGTAGAGCTTTCACCCGCACATAACTTAGACTTTCCAGTGATTGTTAAAGAAGGCCCATTTGATACGATCACACTAGTCGATACGGTAGCGGTCCCCCCAGCAGCATCTGTCACTGTCACGCTATAAATTGTAGTACTAACAGGGGCGGCTACCATCGTTGCCGACTGGGCTCCCGTTGACCATCGGTAACTACTACCCCCACTAACAGATAAGGTGGTACTATGACCAGCACAGACGCTGAGCATTCCACTAATAGTGGCAGTTGGGGATATAACAACCGTTGTTGTGGCCATGGCTGTACAACCACCTGGTGTCGTGACCGTCACCGTATACGTACCACTGTTCGCTGACGTAGCCGTAGGAACTACCGGACTAGCTTGGTTACTGCTGAAAGAAGCAGGTCCACTCCAGCGATACGTTGCTCCTGTCAGGTTCGTACCGCTTGCATTTAAACTCAATGAATTGCCTGTACTGACTTCTCCTGCCGGGCTGTTGCTACTGGCCGTTAGGGAAGGCATTGCCGATACGGTCAGGCTGGTGGGGCTTGGACCACCTGTCAAAACAGGATTGCTGCTCACCACCCGAATGCGGTAGTTGCCGCCCACCAACGTATTGGGCGGAATCGTTACGTTGATCGGACTGCTCGATCCCGCACCAATCGTGGTCGAGTTGGCAAAGCTGCCATTCATATCCGATAATTGCACCGTAAACGTATTACCACTGCCAAAAGTACCCGTTGTGGTCGTGGTAGCGAAGGGCACACTCAATATGAAGCCAGGGCAGACTGAGGCCGGTGTAATGGCGCCCGTCTGAATAATTGGTCCGTCCACATTGATCTGAATTACGGCAAAAGGTGCACAGCCTCCACCGGTGTAATTAGCCGTGACGGTATACGACCCCGTGTTACTACTGTTGGTAGCACCGATAATTGAGAACGAAGCCCCAGTATCTGTAAAACCATGTGGGCCTTGCCAGCTATAGGAATTGGCTACGGCTGGCGTAACGGTGAGCGAAATGGTTTGACCAGTAGTATAATTCAAGGGGCCTGCCACCTCTGGGGTAGGACGTACCGTTACTTGTACCGAGATCGAGGGATCGCTTTCAGCAGCATCCAGTGTACATTTGGCGGTATAGACCGTCGTGGAGGTCGGGATAAAAGTTATCGATGAACCCATCATGCCATTCGACCAGCGGCAGGTTGTTCCCTCAGAACAGCCTGTGGCCTGGAGGGTGACGGTTTGGGAACCACAAATGGTGGCTGTGGAGGCAGTAACGGAGGGTGTCGGCAATGTGACGTAACTAACCGTAACTGAAGCCGGGTCACTCAAACACCCACCTGCTGACTTACAACGAGCTGTAAACGAAGTCGTCTGGGATACTGAAACAACAACCGACGTGGTCGACCCCATTCCAGTGGTCCCTTGCCATTGAACCGTATTGGTGCAGCCCATAGCCGTCAGCGTGACCGAACGGGTTGACGAAATCGTACCTGGAGTGGCCGTTACTGTTGGCTTAGTGGGCGTATTACCGATCGTTACCGTTACAACCGTCGGGCTGGAGATACAGCTAGCCGAGTTGCAGGTAGCCGTATACGTAGTGGTCTGGGTCAGGCTAGGCGTGACCAGTGTAGTGCCCGTTACGTTGTTATATGACCAATTGACGGTTCCCCCGCAATTATTGGCGGTCAACGTAGCGGATGTGCCTGAGCAAATCGTAACACTGTTGACAGTTGGCCCGGTGGGCTGCGGAGTGACGTTGAGCGTCACGATAGCGGAACTGGAACAACCATCCGTGGTGATGCCAGGGGTATTGGTCAGCGTACTCGTGTTGGTAAGCGTGTAGGAGTATGTTCCCTGCTGGGCAGGTGTAATGTTGGCCAGGACAGTTCGCTGATTAAGGGCTGACAGACTCTGAGGCCCTCGCCACAGTTGATTGTAACCGGCAGCGGTCGGGATTAACTCCAGCGCAAAGGACATGCCTTCACAGAGCGTATGGGTGGCCTGGGTAGTAGTACCACTAGTACCCACACTCACTCGAGGTTGGGGAGGGGCCATACCCATAAGGCGGTTTTGCCCTCCGTTCAGTACAGTACCCTGCATGTTAGTTACCGTAATAGTATAGCTTCCTAAACGATATTGGGCTGGAGGAGCCCAGTTGAAACCGTATTTATCGAAGGCGTTGGGATCTGACTGCCCCATGACGAATTGACGTATATCCCCTCTAGACTGGTTAGCCTGAACGACGTCTACTTGGTTTCCATTGATCAAAATGCGGACGTAAGGCGATTGTTGTGCACAGTTATAGTTAACAATCCAGCCTCGAACGGCATTACAGGAAACGGCATCGAGTGTACCATTGTAATTGGCAGAGGTGATGTTAAGAGTGACGCTGGCCGTGTTGGAACAGCCATCGGTCGTATTGCCGTCGGTACTCGTTAAGGTGCTGGGGTTGGTGAGGGTATAGGAATAAATACCCTGCTGAGTGGGGGTTACATAGGTGAACGCCGTCGGCTGGTTGAGGGCCGAGAAGCTGTTGGGGCCTCGCCACAACTGGTTATAGCCTGTAACACCTGAGATCAGTTCCAAGCCGAAGTATTGCCCTTCACACAGCGTAGTACTGACTAAGGTAGTACTCGTGCCCGCACTCAGACTCACCCGAGGCTGGGGCGCCGACAGGCCCATCAATTGGCGGGTTCCTCCATTAATCTCATTACCCTGTAAATCGGTTACCCGAATATAGTGGGTGCCCTGTGCATACTGAGCTGGCGGTCTCCAGTTAAAACCATGCGCAAAAGTACTTACGTCCGTCCGTGGCTGGTTGGCCAGCACCGTGTAGGAGTCAACATCATCAATGGTGATTTTTGCATAAGTTGACTGCTCGGAGCAATTATTGTTGCGAATCCAGCCCCGTACCGAGTTACAAGAGATGCCGTCGACAGTACCCCCGAAGTTTGCCGAGGTCACACTAAGGTTGACAGTGGCCGAGTTGGCGCAGCCATGCGTGGTTACCCCATCAACATTAGTGAGGGTGCTGGGATTCGAAAGCGTGTAGGAGTAGGTGCCCTGCTGAGCGGGGGTCACATAGGTGAAAGCCGTCGGCTGGTTAAGGGCTGAGAAGCTGTTGGGGCCTCGCCACAACTGGTTATAACCAGCCACCCCAGTGAGCAACTCCAGGCCGAAATATTGCCCCTCGCACAGGTTGTGACTCGTTACACTAGTGCTGGTACCTGCACTCAGACTCACCCGGGGTTGGGGAGC
>NZ_JACWZY010000055.1 GCF_014699005.1 Spirosoma profusum | reverse complement strand
AGAGTAAGTACTGGCAGTATAACTCGCGAGTTGTTGTCATCTCAAAAATTAACCATTTTTATCTGTCTGCGAAAGTCCTATATAACACAGAAACTGTCAAAATTGAAGCGGGTTTCGTGCACAGTTTTGTCCTGTTGGTGCAAGGCCTTCGAAAAGCGTAAATGTTCACCTTGCTTTAGGGCGTTATATAGGGTAACCCAATAGGATATGTTAACACCTCAACTTAAGACTTTTTACCGGTTAGAAGGCGCGTTTATGGATGAAGAAGAAGAAAGTCTCTCCCTGAGTTATGTCTTGTTAATGGAAGACGGCAATGGACAAGAGTTATTTCTAAATGAAGAGAAGAAATTGACACGGTTAACTGAAGATCCTACCGCTAGGCCATTTCAGGTGGTCACTATATTCCAGGTATATGGACAATTGAATGCACTGCGTCGAGCGTACCCCAGTGTCTGTCGGTTTTTCGCGCTGGAGTACGCTGAGTTTGAAACCAGACGATCGAATTCACCCGCTATTTGATGCGTATTAAGACCAATTAGCTTCATGCGAATAGCTTCATTTGAAATCTGATAAAGTCTGATCGAAACACATTAATGAGCTTTCATTCTATATTGACTATCCTATATACTCAGGATTTGGAGAATTCGCTGCCACAGACCACCCAATTCCGTTGCCAATTGACCACTCCGAACACTACGGGGGGAAGAAGATAACTCGCTGATGAAAAGAAGAATAGGGTGGTTAATCTGTCCCGAAATCACCTGGTCAGCTGCTGGCAGAATCAGGTGGTCAATTTCACCGGGAATACCAAGGATTTAATAGGCCTGAACCCAATTAAATCGGAGGTTTTCGTGAACGGTTTCCGTTTATACTTGTGGCGAATATAAATCATTCACTGATAGTAAATTAGATAGCTATTTGGTGTAATTATTTATCCTTTAAATGAACGAAAATGGGCATGACCCCTCCCGAAATCATTCGCTTGTGCAAGCACCCGTGACTATCTAGGACAAGCCAGTGGTAAGAATACCCAGGAAGTGTAATGCACACTACGCCTTCCACGTAAATCAGGATAAATTTCCGATGCATCGATAACCAATTTCAGAAACCCGGCGGGAGTCAATGCCTTCGTCTTGGTTAACAGCAAGCCGAAGGCGTGTTCGTCATCAATTCTATATTCTTGATCTTTTCGTCACGTTTACCGTATACACTGTACATATATTCCTATGTACCATCACTCATTTTTAAGCGAGAGAAGGCCGAGTGTTGCGTAAAAAAGCTAGCTTTGTTCCAGTCCGTTACTCAACTAACCCATAAACAACGAGCGATGCCTCTAGACTACCCGTCACAGCAGACGACGTAACCTGGGCTTGCTGAACGGGTATGACTCTATCCAGACCGTCTGTTAGGCGTGTTCTAGTCTGTTTGATGAGCCTGCTGGCCTCATCGGGCGGGCTGTGGGCGCAGTCGTTTCAACTACCCCAGCCTCAGGCCATTACCGATCGTCAGGGATTACCCCAGGCTTTTGTGCCGTCTATTGTGCAGGATAAACAGGGTTTCATTTGGGCCGCCACCCGTGATGGCCTCTGTCGGTACGATGGCCAGCGATTTAAGGTCTTTCAACCCGACCCCGACGGGCGTCCCTCGCTCTCCTTTGCCGGACTCACCCAACTTAAACTAGATCGGCACGGGCGCATCTGGATCGTTTCCGAGCGGGGGGATATCGATGTCTTCGACCCGAGCACAGAAACATTCACCAATGTCTCGCAGCAAGCCACTTTCCGCCAACTGGTAAAACGTGGTACCACGTATAGTATATACATCGATCGGCTGGACCGGCTCTGGTTGATGGATTTTGGCGGTGGCCTCTTTTGCTGGGATGTAGCCAAGAAAGAAGGCCACTGGTTTCAGCACCAACCCCGGCAAGCTTCGTCTATCAGCAGCAATGGCGTATTCGATATGCAGGAAGACGCTGATGGGACGATCTGGCTGGTGACGGACAGTGGGCTGGATCGCTTTGAGGAAGCCACCCAACGGTTTACCCACTGGCGACACCAGCTCGGCCAGGCCCAGTCACTGCCGAACAACAGAATCACTGCTGTTCGTCTCCGGCCGAACGGCGAACTCATACTCTTCTCGCACCACTATCTCACCCTGCTCCAGCCACGCACGGGCCAGTTGCGGGCTTATCCACTGCCTGTTACAAGCGATGGAGTAGGCTGGAATACGGCCATCGACCGGCAGGGAACGCTGTATTTCGGTCGGTCGAGCAGTCTGTTTCGGTTTACCGACCAGCAGGGTGTCCAGCTCATAGCCCACTGGAACCCGCCCAACGAGGAGTGCCGGAGTTTGCTCGTCGATCGAACCAATGTCTTATGGATGGGCACCAGCGGAGCGGGTATACGCACCTACGACCTGCAGCCGAGCCATTTTCAGAAATACCGGTACGTGCGTGAATTTTATCTGGACCTACTCACCCGCGATTCGCTGGGACTACCCCCTGTTTCGCCAGCGGTACTGGCCACCCTGCGGGGATCGAACACCTATACGTTTCGATCGACCTTCGATGCGGCAGGTCGTCTCTGGTTCAGCGTAGGCAGGCCGGATGTGTACCGGATGGATCGGAGAACCGGCCGGATCGAGCATTTCCCCTTACCCGTCCGCCTTATCACCGAAGGGAGTGTAATAGTTTCCTGCCCCCTGACGAGGGATCCCCAGGGCCATATCTGGGCGGTGTATGACTCAACGGCGTTCTGGTTCGATGAACAGACGCATCGCTGGAACCGGTTTCGCTACCCGATTACCACTAACCTATCCACGGGACCCATTACGGAACTGGTGGTCGATGAGCAGGAACTCTGGCTGGCCAGTCAGGTGGGGGGACTCTGGCGGCTCGACCGGCGGAATGGCGAGGTTCGGCAATTTGTCAACCGGCCCGGCGATGCCACCTCCTTGAGCAGCAATTCCTTGTACTGTCTGTCGGCCGATCCCGCCGACGCCAACCGGTTGTGGATCGGTACCTTTGGCAGTGGGCTGTGTCTGTTCGATAAGCAAACGGGGCGGTTTCGCCGGTTTACGCAGGCCAATGGACTGCCCAACAACGTAGTATACTCAGCCCTGCCCGACCGCTACGGGTATTTGTGGGTGGGTACCAATAAGGGGCTATGCCGAATGAACCGCCGGACGTTTACCACCCAGACCTTTACGCGGGATGACGGCATTATGGCTGATGAGTTTAACCGGAACCACTACGTTCAGTTCCCAGAGGGCAACATTCTCATGGGTGGTCTGGAAGGGTTCACCCTGTTCAATCCCCGGCAGATTGGTCAGGACACCTTTGAGCCAAGGGTTGAACTGACTCAGCTCCAGGTAAATAATCAACTCATTCAGCCCGATCTGCCAGCACCCGACGGCTCGGATACCACTACGTCCGCTAATCGATCGTTGCTCGATACGTTACCCATTCAGGCTACCGATCAGCTTATCCTTGCCCATAACCAGAATTATTTAACCGTTCAGTTTGCCGCCTTACAATTCAATCGACCGGCTAAGAACCGCTACCGCTACCGCCTGCAAGGTCTGGAAGACACCTGGAAGGAGACGACCCGGCCCGAGGCTATTTATACCAACCTGCCACCGGGCGATTACGCCCTGATGCTCAATGCGTCCAACACCTCAGGTCATTGGAGCCGCTACGTTCGTAAGTTGGCGATAACCATCCAGCCGCCCTTCTGGGCCACCTGGTGGGCCATTGCCCTCTATTTTCTGATTGGCTTGAGCCTGGCCTGGGGTTTACTCCAGGTTTACCTAAATCGAATCCGGCTCAAGCAGACCGTTCAGCTTCGCCAGCAGGAAGCCGACCAATTGCGAGCCGTCGATACGCTCAAGAACAACTTTTTTACCAATATCACCCACGAGTTTCGTACGCCACTTACGCTTATTCTTGGTCCCGCCGAACAGCTAAAGAGCCAACGTATCGAACCCAAAAACCGTCTACGTTTAGTACAAATCATCGAACAGAATGCGCATCAGCTGCTGGGCCTGATCAATCAACTGCTGGACCTGTCCAAGCTGGAGGCTAGCGTGATGCCCATTCACGAGTCGAGAGGAGACCTGACCGAATTTGTTCGTCACTGGTTGAATCCCTTAACCGACCAGGCCACCACCCAGGGGCTCAGCCTGACGTTTACCTCCGACGTAACTGGCGATTACTGGTTCGATGCTGAAAAGCTGGAACGTATCGTTTACAATCTGACGGCTAATGCCCTGAAATTTACCAAAGCGGGTACCATTAACGTAACGTTGACAGAAGCATCGGAGCGTATCCAACTAACCGTTGCCGATACGGGCGTTGGCATTCCGGCGGAGCACCTGCCTCATATCTTCGACCGCTATTATCAGGTTGGTGATACGCGGTTCCCCACCGGGTCATCCCGGCCGTCGCTCCGGCGCACCAGTTCAGTCGATGATACAAATTATACACCCGGAACGGGTATTGGTCTGGCGCTGGTGCAGGAACTGGTTCAGTTGCAGGGTGGACAGATTTCGGTCGAGAGCCAGCCAAACCAGGGTACTACGTTCGTGGTCGAGTTACCCTACAGGAAGGCTGAGGGGATGGATGTCCCTGCCGCCGATTCGCTGGACAGCGCCCCGCTGGATAGCTCCGAATCAGTTCCTTCGGCCGACTTACTCGTCGTAGAAGATAATGATGAACTGGCCCGCTTTATTATCGATAGTTTGCCCCATCACTACCGGGTTCGGCGGGCCGTTAACGGTCAGGATGGGCTTAAAAAAGCGCTGGAACAGCTACCTGATCTGATCCTCTCGGATGTGATGATGCCTCTGATGGACGGCTTTACCCTCTGCAACCAGTTGAAAACCGATCAGCGCACCAGCCATATTCCCATCATCCTGCTGACGGCCAAGTCGTCGGTGGAGAATCGGCTGGCGGGGCTCTCGCTGGGCGCCGATGACTACTTGACGAAGCCCTTTCAGATTACGGAACTGCAACTGCGGGTACGCAATCAGCTGGTTAGTAAACAGCGGCAGCGCGAGTGGGTGCAGGCCAGTCTGCGAAATCCTGACCCGGCTTCACCTCCGCCAATTCCCGAAACTGCCGACCCGTTTCTGGGTCGCTTGTACTCCCTGTTCGACGCCAACCTGAGCGATACCGGTTTTGGCCTGGATCAGCTGATGGACGAACTGGGCATGAGCCGGGCCACCCTGTTTCGCAAAGTTAAAGCACTGACCGGGCTAACGGCCCACGAACTGCTACGTAACTACCGGCTCAAAAAGGCTGCCCAACTCCTTCGGTCAGGGGCTTCGGTGGGTGAAGCTGCTTTTCAAGTGGGCTTTGAGAGCCCTTCCTACTTCAGTAAGTGTTTTCGGGAGCTGTATCAGGTAAGTCCCAGCGATTTTGTTGATCAAGGCTGATAAAACCGTCTTCTACCCTTGTTTTTGGGCAAAATTGAATCATTCGTTATCGAAATTGAATCATTTGTTATAGTCGCCAGAGGGCGTCCTCGTTACTTTTGGCCTGGTCCTGGAAGGACAAATGCCGGTTCTGCCCCGTCTATCTAATGGCGGCTGATGGTCTCCGTTACGCCTTCCGTCGGGGTCTTACTCAATCATTTAGTCTATTCCCATGAAACACACCTACTACCGGCTGGTGCTACTGCTGACCCTGTGGTTTCTGGTCCAGCTAGTCTCTGGCCAGCCTCTTACCCTGACTGGACTAAATCCGGTTCGCAATGCCCGGAACGCCCCCCGAACGACCAACGTGGGCCTGACCTTCAACCAATCGCTGAGCACCAATGCCGCCACGCTGGGGGGCGTGCGGTTGTTCAGCGCCCAAGGGGACGGCTTGCTACGTAACGGGCAGGGAGGCAGCGCTAGTGTGAGCAGCAATACACTCACCTTCAATCCGACAACCAACTTCAAACCGGGGGAGACAATATTTGTCACCAGCACGACGGCCATTCAGGGTACGGGTGGGGGACGGCTGAGCCGGGGTCAGATCCATCAGTTTACTACCGGGGTGGGCGGCACAGGCAAGGGCAACTTTACGGCACCCGCCACCAACTCCGGGGTGGGCGTGGAGGTCGGCGCTTTCGACGTGGCAGTTGGGGATTTGGATGGGGATGGCGATCTGGACCTGGTCTGTGCTAGTTCTTTTCGTTCCATCGTGAGTGTACGACTCAACAATGGGACGGGCAGCTTTACCACCCCGGCGGTCAACTCCACCCTTGCGGCAGGAGTTACTCCTCGTAATGTGGTGTTAGGCGATGTGGATGGGGATGGCGATCTGGACCTGCTCATCGCTAATTCGAATAGCAGCAACGTGAGTGTACGGCTCAACAACGGGTCAGCAAGCTTTACCCCACATCCTGCCAACCCTGAGGTGAGCGTGGGCGGTGGTGCCTGGGGCATGACGCTAGGGGATGTGGATGGGGACGGGGATCTGGACCTGCTCACCGCTAATACTAGCGGCACTACGGTGAGTGTGCGGCTCAACAATGGATCAGGTATCTTCACCCCACACCCTACTAGCCCCGAAGTGGGCGTGGGCGATAGTCCATACGGCGTGACGCTGGGCGATTTGGATGGGGATGGCGATCTGGACCTGGCGACCGCAAATAGTAACAGTAATAACGTAAGTATACGGCTCAACAATGGGGCGGGCAGTTTTACTCCGCCCACCCTCAACGCCGAGATTGGGGCGGGGGAGAATCCCTCCAAAATAGCGTTCGGGGATATCGATGGGGATGGCGATCTGGACATGGTCTTCACTAATTATAACAGCCGCACCGTGAGTGTACGGCTCAACAATGGGTCGGCAAGCTTTACCCCACATCCTACCAGCCCCGAGGTAGGCGTGGGCAGTTCTCCCTACGGCGTGGTGTTAGGGGATGTGGATGGGGATGGCGATCTGGACTTTGTGGCTGCTAATTCCTCATATGTGAGTGTGCGGCTTAACGACGGTTTAGGTGCTTTTACGGCGCCCGCCACCAACCCTAACCCCAACTTGGGTTTTAACCCCTGGAACGTGGCGTTGGGGGATTTAGATGGAGATGGTGATCTGGACTTTGTGGCACCTGATTATAACTCCGCTGCCGTGGGTGTGCGGCTCAACGGCCCCCTCCCCCCCTCACTTACTGACCTGTCGGCCAGCCCCAACCCCGTTTGTGTGGGTCAACCTCTCTCGGTGGTAGCCAGCGTGGGCAATCTCAGCGGTAGCTACAGTTATACGCTCTCAAACGGCAGCAACCCCATCAGCGGCTCCGCCACCACCTCCGCCTTTAGCCAGAGCCTGACGGCGGGTGGCTCGGGGGTGCAAACCTTCACCCTGACGGTCAGCAGTGGCGGACAAGTAACCACCGCCACCACCTCGGTAACGGTTACCCAATGCATTACCCTGACGGGCCTCAATCCGGTCCGCAATGCCCGCTCGGCACCCCGGACCACCAACGTGGCCCTGACCTTTAACCAGCCCGTTAGTTCGAACCCCACCAGCCTGAGCGGCTTGCGAGTGTTCAGCGCCCAGCGGGGCGGCCTGCTACGCAACGGGCAGGGAGGCAGTGCCAGTGTGAGCGGCAATACGCTCACCTTCAATCCAGGATCCGACTTTAAACCGGGAGAGACGGTGTTTGTCACCAGCACGACGGCTATCCAGAGTACGGGTGGGGCCCAGCTGAACCGGGGTCAGGTGTACGGGTTCACCACCGGGGTGGGGGGCAGCGGCCGGGGCAACTTCACCGCCCCGGCCATCAACCCAGAGCCTGGGGTAGGGAGTGGTGCCAGCAGCGTGGCGTTGGGAGATGTGGATGGAGATGGCGATCTGGACTTTGTGACGTCTAATTATGGTGACAACAACGTGAGTGTGCGGCTCAACGACGGGTTGGGCAACTACACAGCCCCGGCTACCAATCCTAACCCTAGGGTAGGCACTGTTCCCAGTAGCGTGGTGTTGGGGGATGTGGATGGGGACGGAGATCTGGACTTTGTGGCCGCTAATTCTGGCAGCACTACGGTGAGTGTGCGGCTCAACAATGGGGCGGGTAACTTTACACCACCAACCACCAACCCTGATCCCGCCGTAGGGGGTCGTCCCTTTAGTGTGGCGTTGGGCGATGTGGATGGAGATGGGGATCTGGACTTGGTAACGGTAAACGGTGCTGGCAACACGGTAAGTGTGCGGTTCAACAATGGGTCAGGCAACTTTACTCCCCCGGCAATCAACCCCGAGATCGTGGTAGGGAGTGGTGCCAGCAGCGTGGCGTTGGGGGATGTGGATGGAGACGGCGACCTGGACTTTGTGACGTCTAATTATGGTGACAACAACGTGAGTGTGCGGCTCAACGATGGGGTGGGCAACTTTACTCCCCCAGCTACCAACCCTAATCCTGCCGTTGACAATTCTCCCTGGAGCGTGGCCTTGGGGGATGTGGATGGAGACAGTGACCTGGACTTGTTAACGGCCAATTATTATAGCAATACGGTGAGTGTGCGGCTCAACAATGGGGCGGGTAACTTCACCCTCCCAGCTACCAACCCTAATCCCGTCGTGGGGGAGTATCCCTTTAGTGTGGCGTTGGGCGATGTGGACGGGGATGGCGATCTGGACTTGGTAACAGCAAACGGTGCTGGCAACACGGTAAGTGTACGGCTCAATAATGGGTCGGGCAACTTCACCCCCCCGGCCATCACCCCCGAGATTGTGGTAGGGGATTATCCTGAAACCGTGGTTGTTGGGGATGTGGATGGGGACGGAGATCTGGATTTCTTAGCTGCTAATGTTCGCAGTAATAGTGTGAGTGTGCGGCTCAACCTGTCCCTGCCTCCCACACTCACCGGCCTGTTAGCCAGTCCCAACCCCGTTTGTACGGGTCAACCCATCTCGGTGGTGGCCAGCGTGGGCAACCTCAGTGGCAGCTACAGCTACACACTTACCAACGGCAGTAACCCCATCAGCGGCTCCGCCACCACCTCCGCCTTTAGTCAGAGCCTGACGGCCACTGGCTCAGGGGTACAGGTCTTCACTCTGACGGTCAGCAGCGAGGGGCAGATCGCCACCGCCACCACCTCGGTAACGGTCAACGCGCGCCCCGCCCTGAGGATCGGAACGCCGACCGGCACTACGTTGACCTGCACCAATCCAGTGGTAAGTTTGTCGGCGGTGGGTACGGGAACGTACCGGTGGAGCACGGGAGCCACTACGTCCGCCATCTCGGTGAGTACGGCGGCTACGTATTCGCTGACCCTGACGGGTGCCAACGGTTGCTCCAGCACGGCCACGGCCAGTGTGAGTGCCGACCAGAATCCGCCCACCGTCAGCATTTCTCCCGCTAGCGCTACGTTAAGCTGTATTACGTCCTCGGTAAGTTTATCAGCCATAGGCGTCGGAACATATCGATGGAGCACGGGGGCCACTACCTCCTCTATTAGTGCGACGGCCGCCGGTCCCTATTCGGTGACGTTGACGGGTACTAACGGTTGCTTTAGCACGGCGACGCTCAGCGTTACCGCCGATCAGACGCCACCCACCGTCAGCATTTCTCCCCCTAGTGCTACGTTGAGTTGTACTACATCCTCGGTGAGTTTATCCGCCGTGGGCGAGGGAACGTATCGGTGGAGTACGGGGGCCACTACGTCCACCATCTCGGTGAGTGTAGCCGGTTCGTATTCGGTGACGCTGACGGGTACCAACGGTTGTTCGGCTTCCACCAGTGCTTCCGTAGGCTACCAGAATTGCGCACCGACCGTGGCTGCCGCTATCCCTGATCAAGCCGCTACGGTCGGTGATTCGTTTAGTTATACCATCCCCGTCACTACGTTCACCGATGCCGAAACCCCCAACAGCCTTAGCCTGTCGGTGATAGGCTTGCCGGCGGGGCTGAGTTTCGTGGCGCCCAACACTATCACAGGTGTGCCTTCTACCACCGTCGGCTCGCCCTTCAGGGTCACGGTCGTAGCCACCGACCCGGGTGGCTTGTCGGCCAGCACCACCTTCGTGCTGAGTGTGCAGCAACGTAGTTTCGCCATCACTGGAGTAACGATGCTGGACTGTAATCATGTGGGCTATTTCGAACGACGCATCAACTTCACCGTCAGCTTTGAAGCCACCAATGGCCAGCCCATCAGCCTGTCGGTGGTGAATGAAACCAGGACCATCGCCATCAATGAGCCGTATCAATTGAACGTGTTCACGGATAATCCGGTGATTGTTTTCAAAGCTCGTCAGCAAGGCACACCGGGCGAGGCTACCTTCAGCTACAACTGGCTGAGGGATTGCGCCAACGGCAACCCGAGAGTGGCCAATGCTATACCCCCTCAGTCAACTACGGTGGGGCAGGCGTTTAGCTACGTCATTCCGGCCAATACCTTCACCGATGCCGAAACGCCCAATAACCTGAGTCTGTCGGCGGTGGGCTTGCCGCCTGGTCTGAGTTTGGTGGCTCCGGCTACGATTGCGGGCACAGTTTCGGCCAGTGCCAGCGCTTTTTACGGGGTGACGGTAATTGCCACCGATCCGGCGGGAGGTTCGGTATCCACGCTGCTGCCGCTGAGTGTGGTCACACCAGGCGGTTGCGTGAGTATGTACAGTGTGAAGGCGGGTGATTGGAGTGATGGGAGCGTATGGTCGTGTGGTCGGGTACCCCTACTGAGTGATGCAGTGACCTTGAATCATGCGGTGAGTTTGCCAGCCAGTTACCAGGGGCAGGCTTTGCGGGTGATCTACGCTCAGAGCGGTCGCTTATTGATGGGAGCCGAAAGCCGGTTGCGATTAGGTGGCAACTAAGCCCAGCACAACGGGTAGGATAGCCAGAGCAGCTAAAGGAGCGGGGGTCTCTGGCTATCCTACAGACCCTACCCAACCCCGCTCCTAAAGTCTCAGCGCATCGCCACTAGCGGCAACCGTTTATGAAACCAACACCCTACTTAAAACCCCACCAACCCCATAGTCAGCCCCAGGTAAGCTGGACGCTGGCCGAGGGCAACTACACCCATGTGTATTTTCACGACGGCAGTTACTACCTGTCGGCCATCACCCTGGGTACCATCTGTCAGCGTTTTCCTTACCTGGTGCGACTGAGCAAGCAGTTGGCGGTTGATCCTGAGTTGATTGTGGGCCGACATCGGAACGAGGCCAGCCAACTAGTGGTAGTGTTGGCCGTGGAGGGCAGTCAGCAGGAAGTAGTTATCCCTCGTCGGCGTGTTCGTGAGGTAAAGCATCTCTTACGTCAGCTTGCAGTCTAGGATTAGGCCAGCTACAAATCTGGGTAAGCCACAGTATAGGGGAGATCCATCTATTTTCTATGCGTTCGATTCGGATAAAGCCAAAGAGCATCCCGGTTTTCAATTCTCATGAAAACGCTCCTACGTGAGACGAAGCCGCATTCATATATCTGCCACTTTATTGGGGCGTTTTACCAGGTGATTAGGTAACCAAATCACGTCGAGTAAATTCATAATGACACAGTTCAGTGAGCGTCACAGACCGACTCTTGACTAGAGCCAACGTTTCACCGCTTCGTCTGTGTTATTGGGCAGCGTATTGAAAATGATCTTGGACTTCGGTGCGTTTTCATGTATTATATTAATGATCTGTTCAAACAAGATAAAATTGGATGCTACTCCACGAATGCCATTGCCCACTACGATACCGTCATAATTGACTCGCCTTACTAATTGTTCCAGGTTGCCAGGAGCTACTGTGCCTGCATCGATAAGAAATAACTCAGCTTGGAAGCCTATACTCGACAGCTTGTTCACTGTTGCTTTGGTGCCTTGCTCTATCATTTCTGCGGTAATGCCTTTGGGTAACTCTGGGTTAGTATAATCGATGGTATGGGTGTTCATACCAATGATGAGTATGATTTTCATGTTGTTTTTCATTGTACTGCCAGAACTGAGTACCGTGGAAGGTATTTCCGTATGCCTTACAGTAGTGCATTAAGAAAGTAGACTTGCCCTAACCCACCCTGCCTTCCGTTCTTGATTTTTGACCCATTGTCTTTCTGTTCCCTCTACTCTGATACTAGGGTGTTAACGTTTCCTTCGCGTTGCTTCCGGTTTGCCAGCTTGTTGGTTGCGAGTTCAGGTGATATCAGTTCACACGATGGATAGAATTTAGCTACGCTACCTACCTATCCGTTCAGCAGGTGTATAGGTGTTCAGTATGATACCACTTGGATACACCTTCGAGCTGACAAGGTTGAGTTGCTGAAAACCTTCAATGGTGCTGAACACCGACTCGCCACGACCGATCACAACCGGATTAATAAACAGATTAATCTCATCGATCAATGCTTCTTTTAATAGCGAGGCTACCAAGGTTACCCCTCCATATACGATCATATCTTTTCCCGGCTGATTTTTCAGTGCCATGACCTCCTTCTTCAGATCACCCGTTGCAATGGCGGTGTTGTTCCAAATCGAATGGTCCATCGTTTTCGTAAAGACCACTTTTTTAGCTGCCACGATACGTTGAGCGAAAGCGATCATCTCATGGTCGAGTTGCTTCAAGGTCTCCTCCCAGAAGGGAATGTAATCTAGGGCGAGCTTTCGGCCAATTAGTATCGTATCTATGTGGTCACTAATCCTTAAGACATCATCATGAATGTCTGATAAGGCCCAGGTCACCCACTTTTGTTCATCGTTAGGGCCCGCTGAAACGAACCCGTCGAGCGACATCTGCATTTGTACTATCAACTTTCTCACGGTATTGACTTGTTTTACGTTTATTACTAATTCACTGATACTAATAGTGCGACAAGAGTAACGCCGTCATCGCGATGATCGGCGAGACGAGTTTCATATCCCATCCTTTCACGGACTAATGCCTGAGCATCACAAAAAGGGGCTTGATAAAGAGGCCTGCCTAGGCCCACTCGTTTAGTCACGCAGGAATTTTGGGCATCACCAAAACGGGGCCATCCAACACTTTCTGTACTGCCATAGCCGCCCGGAACTATTCCGGATGTCCCAGATCCTATACGATCTGTTTCGCTTTCGTTGATTCACCACTGTCAGATGGCCAACCAACTCAACCCAAACAATGACCATGATGGTCAACCAGAAACTCAATTTTAGTTTTCCGATAGGATTTCAGATGTAGCGACAAATGCGTCCAGTTTGCGAACGGATTCGGATGATCTTTCCTCCGTCTACATGTAGCCATGGCCACTTAAAAGGGTAAGTCACTGCTGGCCTGTTAATATTGTATTCGATGCGGTTTGAGAAATAACCAAAGCAGTACCGCAAAAACATAAACAGGTGAACGAACCAATAAAATTTTCGCCTTCCTGCCACTGTGGATATAGAATCGTATAATACAGGTGTAGCAATACTAACCAGATGAATAAATTGAGGGCAAGCAGCCACAAAATCGCTTTTACCTTAAACCTACTAAAAATACTGATCCCTGATCCCATCAGGGCAACACCACCCAGGAAAGTCCAGAATTGGGGAAAAGGAATATACTTGGGCACTATATTGCTGATTCCCTCCAAATTATTGAAATGACCTACAGCAAAATTATATAACATGATCGCGTAGAGATACTGGCCAATAGGACCGATTTTAGCCAGCAACTGCATCATCTTATCTGTCGGTTTTGGCGCATTGATTGTTGAAATCACTAGGAACTCACCGCATAAAGCTAAAACCTTGTTAGTGTTGACCCAATACTTATTAAATGACCCTGCTGTTAATGACCAGGGTAAATGACCAACTAGAAATAATACCAGGAATAGAATCCCCATTACTAGGCAGAGCGTATTAAATTTTTTTCCAATAGTGATCAAGAACCCAGTACCGATTAACAGTAGTGCTGTCAAATAAACCAGAAAAGATAAATTAGAAGAAATAGTTGTCAATTCAGGTAGTATGACTGGCCTGATTCCTGGGTAGAAAAAATGCAGTAGCCCAATACCAAGTATCCCGAGTCCAAAAAAAATACGGCCTATGATCAGATAAATATTCATGTTATTTTCTTACGTGTATGTCGACGGTGCCCATGATCAAATGGCTGGCAAGAACGACTAGAGCATAAGAATTTCATGAACAAAAGCTTAACAAAGTCCTGCAAAAGTGAGCAATTATGGATTTGAGGTATATTCCTGGTATCTGGTGTGTAGCCTTTTACGTTTCTCTTCTGATCTACCTACCAACCTAAGGAAGCACATAGAACGAGTATGGACGAACAAACTTTAATAAAAACGAGCTTGCTCGAGATATTTAATAACAATGGGTATCGAGATTTCGCTCGTATGACGCAACGGGATTTTGAACATATTGGGGAACAGCTCCGGCTAAAGTCAGGCATCTTGATCAGTGCAACCACCATAAAACGACTTGCTTATGGAGAGTTCAGCCGATTGCCGCAAATAGCTACCCTGAATGCGATTGCCAATTACTTCAGTTACAAGACCTGGCAAGATTATAAAGCCGACAGAATTAAGAATGAGCCAGAAATACAACCAGCTTCAAAAGGAAGACACAAATTCAGGTTGACCTATTTATCGATACTAGCGGCCGTGTGTATTCTGGCTGGTATTTATATGTTCAGCACCACAAAAAGAACCGTCAAAAATGCGGGGAAAGCCGCCTTTTCATTCCAGAAGACGACATCGAATGAAATCCCAAATTCAGTAGTTTTTAGCTATAATATCGATCAAGTGCAGGCCGACAGTTTTTTTATCCAACAATCCTGGGATAAAAATCGCAGGGTAAAAATCGACAAGAACAAATACACACTCACCGATATATATTACGAGCCCGGTTATCATATCGCTAAACTCATCGCCAATGATTCTGCCATCAGCGAGGTTGATGTAAGCATTCCCACCAACGGCTGGTTTTTCTATGCCATTGATAACATGGCTAACTACACACCTGAATATATTAAAGCGGATCAGTTCGTTACGAATGGCAGTCTTGGATTGACTGTTGCCCAATTACTGGCGAATAGGATTGAAGTTAACAAAGACAAGCGATATCATTACGTTTACTACCCTGATCAACGGGAGGTACCCAGTGATAATTTCAAATTTAAAACCAGGCTAAGAATGCGGGAAGTAAGACGTAGCGCTTGCCCCTACATTGAAGTAGAGCTTTACTGTCAGCGATCCTTTATGATTCTGAGAAGCACCACAAAAGGGTGTGCCCATGAGGCTTTGGTTCAATTTGGTGAGCAGGTAATGCCGGGACTTGATACAGATTTAATGTCGATTTGCTTTGATGTAAGCCAGTGGACCGATATAGAAATACTCGTAAAGAATAAAATAACCACTGTGAAAATAAATGATAAGGAGGTTCACAAAACACGATTTGTTACAGATACCAAATACCTAACTGGTCTTGGCTATATTTCAAACGGGTTATGTGAAGTAGATAAAACGGAGTTAATTGGCCTGGATGGAAAAGTGATGTACAAAAATGACTTCTGAATCATTTGTGATGGTACCTAGGTAATGTTCATTTGTCAGCCTGCGTTCCACTTCAGGACGACAAAATGCCTCGAACAGTTACTAAGGGGTCAGACCTGTAACGCTCGTTCCCGGATTCACGAATTCTCTTCAAATGCTCCCACGTGACACGACGCCAATTCTCTTGTTCGTACATGGGGCGTTTTTAATCATATCTATAAACCTATTGATTATAGTAGGTCATATCGCAGGAACAGGCATCCTAACCGCCAGCGTGGCTACCCGCTATCTGGCCGTTGACATAAACGGGTGCCTAGTGGTCGACTGCCTCAAAGTGCCGCAAAATCTGCTTGCTCTTCCAGGAAGCGAGCAGGGTAAACGTACGCTGAGACCACATGTTGATTTCCTGCTTTCGTTGGATACCCGATAGCACCGATTCAGGACAGTATGATATTCGTGTTTTTCGATCGTAGCCGGTGTTAGGCAGTATAGTCAATTACTATGGGCTGCGCCAAATTAACACCCGTAGTCGAGCGGCCACAGCCAAAGTGATGAGTGTGGCCGCTGTGGCGTATAACTTGAATAAGTTCCTATGCTTTCCTTCCGTTAGACAAGGCGGAATGGTAATTGTCCTGCCAGTACCTAATCGGTTTTATTATATACTGATCAACTTTTGCAACAGCCCCTCAAATTATATAGAGCAAATAAATATAGATTACGAGTAGAGACCCCTTCTACTAACTTATCAAAAATACAAAAGTTGATAGTGGTTTTACTGGTTCAATCTCAAGTTACGTCAACGAATTATCAACTTAAACTGACGACTATCTTATATAAGAGGGTTGTTCTTTGTAAACAAAACACATCTACATAAGGCAATGAGCCAATCAGGGGGTCTTTTAGCAACAGGACACCGCGGCTGCGGGCGCTCCGCTAAGCAATTAGGTCCAATAAGGCCCTTCAATTTAATCAAGTTGGTAGCCAAATAGAGCAAATTAGGTTAGAGTTGATGCTAGTTACCTCTATAGCTACCCTAACCGTTTCTACCTTTCATCGTATAAGCTATGCACGAAATCACAACTACCCCAGTCTTTTACGAGGCAGACGGCCTGACCATGGTCGCTCATTTAACACGGCCACATGGCGAGGGGCCTTGGCCCGCCGTTCTCATTGGACACGACGGCGTTGGCCTAGACGACTATCAACGGAGCCGCGCTGATGATCTTGCCAGGCATGGCTATGTTGCGCTCGCGATGGACTTTCACGGCGGACAGACCTTTTTTGGCCGGCCCGACGCAATGCTGGCTCGGACTATGCCCTTGTTAGCCGACGAAGGACGGATGCGGGCTATTGGTCGCCTAGCACTGGACATTCTCCTGGCGACGCCTGATGTTGATGCCAACCGGCTCTTTGCTCTGGGCTATGGTGCGGGCGGGCGTATCGTCCTTGAGCTTACGCAAACAGGCGTACCTTTCAAAGCCGTCGCGGTCGTTCATCCCGCCCTGCCGAAACCGGATGCCCATGACTGGTGCAAGGTAAACAGCACCATCTTTCTCTGTACCGGCTCTGAGGACCCACTGGTCACTCCCGACCAACTGCTCGCTTTTGGTCATGCCTTACAGGATGCCGGGCTTGACTGGCGCATAACCATTTATGGCGGTGCCCAGCACGCTTTTTGGGCTCGTCCGACCAACACGGACGGATCGCCGGCCGACGGGATCATGCATGTACAAGCGACCGTGCCAGGTGTCGGCTATCACCCAAAACACACTGAGCGTGCTTGGCGAGCAGTACTTGATCTTTTCGGAGAGGCATCGAAATGAACGATGTTGATGAGATCCGGGCGCGAGAAGATTTGCGAAGCACCACAATGGGGCGTATACTAGGAATTAAAGTTGACAATTATGAAAACTAACTGTCTCATTTAATGCTCCCATGTGAGACGAATAAGCGTTCATGTATCTGTTTTAATATTGGGGCATTTAATAAAACGGATAAAACAAGAGTATTTAGCCTGAAATTTTATAATTTGCCTGAATTACAGCTATTTACGCGATACAAAAACTAATTTAGAAAGCCTAAACAACCACACTCTTATGAAAACCAATACGCTATTTATCCCGCTGATGTTTTGCTTTTTCCAAATTTCATATGCGCAAACCCCTGTAAACAACAAACAGGTTGTCAGACAGTATATAGACGAAGTGGTAAATAAGCAACAGTTCAATCGAATGGACGATGTTTTTTCTACCGATTATATCTGGCATCAGATGGATGGGAAAGACACGCATAGTCGTCAAGACAGCTCCCATGTTGTCATGTTAAAATACATTCTCAAAGCCATACCCGATATCCAGTATACAATTGATAGCATGGTAAGCGAGGGGGATCTGGTGGCGGTCAATTCAACGGCTACTGGCAGGATAAAAAATGGATTCATGGGCATTCCCGCTACTGGGAAGAAAGTCCGATTTAAGCAAATGTTCTTCTTTCGGGTAGTCAATAATAAAATAGCTGAAGAATGGGAGGTTGTTGATGTAGCAGGCCTAAAAGATCAGTTATCAAAATAGAAGCAAAGTAGGTTTAGAATCATAAAACGCTCCCTAATGAGACGAAGGAGTCTTCATGTATCTGCTTCAAGAAATGGGCGTGGCTGTTGCACAACTCCCAGTCGGCAAGGTATCCACTAGAATCCGCTTCTATTGAGCACAATTTAAGCCCTAAAGACGATAGAACAACAACGAGAATGCAGCTTATTTGAACGATTATGATGGCCCAGATGAGTTGTGCAACAGCCACGGGCGTTTAATGATACGATAGACAGCGCGAAAACAGATGTATTGTGACGCTGTATTAGCAAGGTCAAGTGCTGGTAGATACGTTTGTATAGGCATGCAACCAACTAATTACTGGCTGCATACCCCTTAATCACCACCACTGGCAGGCGGTGAACTAGCCGCCGAGCCGAGCATCGCACGTTGCCGATTTGGACGAATCCAACCATCGATTCTATGTCATCCGAAAACTTAATTCCCCTCTTGGGACACTTTTAGGGTACGTTCGTCCTTGAATGACAGCTTGAGAACGCGCTTGTGTTAGTTTTAATCTAAATATTCACTCAAGCTATTGGTTGTTCGTTTTCCTTGCCTGTTAAACTTCCTTAACTCTATAGGTGTTCATGACCCATTTTTATCCGTATTTACTTTTATTAACCCGCTCATCGGCTAACGTCGGACGTAGTGTTCTCCTGTGTTGTTTGCTGCTACTGATCGGGCTAACGGCTCAGGCTCAGCGCACCTGGACAGGCAATACCAGTACCGACTGGAACACGGCGGGTAACTGGAATCCGGCTAGCCTGCCCACCGCCAGCGATGATGTGATCATTCCATCGGCCCCGGCCAGACAGCCTATTCTCAATACGGCAGGGGTAGCCAAATCGGTAGTGGTCAATAGTGGGGCTTCGCTGAGCATCACCAGCGGGGGAACTCTGACGATCAATGGCGCTACGAACGATGGGCTGAATAATAGTGGTACGGTTAAACAAGCTGGTACGCTGATTATCGGTAGTTCAGGCGCTACGCTGGGCGGTTTTGGTATCCTGAACGCGGGTACGTTCACGAACGAGGCCAGTAGCGGGGTTATTCAGATTGACAGAGCTACGGCTGGCATTGGTAATGCTTCTTCCTTTACCAATGCGGGGCAAATTCGGATGGGAACCGCAGTGCCCCTTACCCAGCAGGGCATCCGAAACCGGACTCAGGTAGCGGGTCTCAATGCCGTGTTTACCAATGCAACAGGGGGTATCATTCAGGTGGAGCAATCGGGCGTGAACAGCCTTCAGAATGATGTAAATTCGACGTTTATCAACTCGGCGACCATCACCATGGGCGAATCGACGACGAGTGGGAATGCGGGTGTTTTTAATTCGGGTACATTCACCAATAATGCCGGTGGTGACATTCGCGTGGACCGATCCAGTACGCTCGGTATATCCAATGTTGCCAGTGCGACGATGACCAATTCGGGAAAGCTCGTAGTAGGCAATACCGCATCGGTTGGTACGAATGGGATCGAAACGCAGGGAACATTCACCAATACAACAGGGGGCGACATTCGGGTCGATCGGGGTAACTCCGGAATTGTTCTGAGTGGGACGGCCACCGTAACCAATTCGGGTACGATTGTTATTGGAGCTGTTGCGGGGTTAGCTTCATCGGGAATCGGTGTTCTGGGGTCGGGGCGCTTTCTCAACAATGCAGGGGGCGACATTCGGATCGACCGAACCAGCACGGGCATCTCAACAGAAACTACCTCCTCCACGATGATCAATTCAGGTTCGGTTGTCATCGGCGCCAGTGCCGGAAACGGGAACGTTGTCGCCGGTTATTTCAATAATTGCCTTCGCAATAAGGGAACCCTGATCAATACCGCAACGGGTGTGCTTAGCCTGGATCGGGGCGCTTTCTACGGAATTTTACACGAAACAGGTGTATTCCAGAATACGGGCCAAATCAAGATTGGCTCCATTGCCCCCCTCCCTGCCAGTTTGAATGGGCAAACAGCTCCGGTGGGGATTTACAATTTGGCGCCGTTTAGCAATTCGGCCGGGGGCGATATCCGTATTGACGGGGGAAGTACGGGTATTCGAAACTTTAATTCATTGACTAATACGGCTCAGATCACGCTGGGCGGAACGACTACCCTAACGACCGGCATCGACAATTCGAAGGTCACGAGTGTTACGAGTATCAATGGTCAGTTCGTTAATAATACGGGGGGGATCATTCGCATTGATCAGGTACTGACTGGCTTGTCAAACAATGGGGGGGCGTTCAGCAACTCAGCGACCCTCATCATTGGCGCTACGCCAACGGTCCGCAACTTTTGCCTTCTAAACTATGCCGGCGGATCGTTTACGAATGCCGTAACGGGGCTCGTTGATCTCCATATTTCCGGGACTGCTACCGATGCGCTTGCTAATGCGCATTCGTCAACGTTGATGACGACGTTTGCCAACAGTGGAACCTTAGTCATTGGCCGCGCGGTATCAACCACGTATTCAGCAGGCATCAATAATGAAGCGTCGTTTACCAATACCGCTACGGGCTTGATTCGGGTTGATGGGACCAACTTTGGCATTTATAATGGTATTCCGACAAGCTCCAGTGCGGTCTTTGCCAATAACGGAACCATCCGACTTGCTTTTCAGGAAACGGCAGGTCAGCCAGGCAGTGGCATTTGGAACCTGGATAAATTTATGAATCAGTCGGGCGGCAAAATCTACATCGATGGCTACCTCGGCCCTGGGCTTTTGAACAGCATAAAGGGTGAACCGCTGGCATCCAGAACAGCCGGAACCGCCAATTTTCAGAATGTGGGACTGATCCAGATTGGGGCCAGCGTCCAGAATGGTCTGACGGGCCTTCTCAACAACCAACAATTCAGTAACAACGCCGGTGGCCTTATCCAGATTGATCGGACGGGTCAGCAGGGGATTAGCAATGCCAATAGTGGCACCTTAACGGCTAGTTTCACCAACAATGCCACGATTTCCATCGGTACGTCGGCCAGCATTGGCACCGATGGCATTACCAATACCGGTACGTTCGCCAATAATGCCTGTGCTACGTTGACGGTGTTCGATAACTTGGCCAACGGGAGCAGTTTCACCAATGCGGGCCTGTTTACGCTCCGAACCACGCAACCCCACAGCAACACCGGTACACTGACGAACAACGGGATTCTGGAATATCCGCTAGGCAACCTTATTCCCAACGTAACCAATAACAAACTGATTGCCGCTCCGGTCAGTAGTTGTAGTCCCTCCTTCATCCCGGCTCTTCAACTGGGTGGTAGCAGCAATCAGCTTACGGTCGGCACTACGTGGTATTCCGATCAGGCGTTGACCCAGCCAGCAGGAACCTTCAACCAAAGTACTAATACCTTCGCATCCATAAACCGAACGCCAGGCAGCAGTCAGGTCGTTTATTTTTCGGTGCTGGACAACGCCAGCGGTTGTAGTAAAACTGTCTCTGTATCCACAACACTAAACGCTACGTTGCTGGTTGTCAACATTGCGGCCAATCCGTCATTAACCATCGCTACAGGACAGAGTACTACGTTGACGGCGTCAGCCGGAGCCACTACGTATCAGTGGAGTACGGGGGCCAGTACGCCGTCCATTTCGGTAAATACATCCGGAACGTATTCGGTAACGGGTACCACCGGTGCTTGCTCTTCCGTAACCAGCGTAGTAGTAAGCGTTACGTGTACACCTGTATACGTAACACAGACTGGCGCGGGTTCGCAGAATGGCAGTAGCTGGAGTAATGCCTATGCCGGAACCGCTCTGCAAACGGCTATTAATCAGGCGGCTACCTGCGTTGGCATTGGCTCGGTCTGGGTGGCCGCGGGTACGTATAAACCGACCACCACCAACGACCGCGACGGTACGTTCACGATGCGCCCCAACGTAGCTATCTACGGTGGCTTTGTCGGCAACGAAACTGCATTGAGCCAGCGTCCCGCTATCAGTGTCACAGTTCCCTCCAGCACGACCCTCAGCGCCGATATTGCCAACAACGTCAATGTCAGTGCCTACAATCTGTTTCGCAACGGCAACAACCTGACCAACACGGCTGTCCTCGATGGCTTTGTACTGGCTTATGCTCTCGCTAACAACACTGGCGCTCAGGCGGGAAAAGCTGTTGGTGGGGTCATGTACAATGAAGCGGTCGGGGGCGTCTGTAGCCCCACTATCCGCAACTGCTGGTTCATGAACAACTATGCCTTAAGCGGTGGGGGCGCGCTCTACAATTATGCATCCAACGGGGGCGATGCCAGTCCAATTATTGAGACTTGTCGATTTCAGAACAATATCGTGCAAAACGGTAGCGGTGGGGCCATCTTTAATCGCGCACAAAGTGCCAACGGCCAGCTTAATTACACCACTAAATCCAGCCCAAAAATCCTGAATTGCCTGTTCGTTAACAATGTAGCGTCGAGCGGAAATGCCAGTTCCGATGGAGGTGGTGCCATCCACAACTATGCCTACGGCGGCACGGCCAGCCCGACCATTACGGGTAGCTCGTTCCAGAACAACTCAGCCACTATCCGGGGCGGGGCTATCTGCACCAATGGCAGTGACGACGGTGCCGGAAGTTACACCGGTACGGCCAAGCCGGTTCTGATCAACTGCTCGTTTCAGGGTAATTCGGCACCCACCGGGCAGGGATCGGTCCTCGCCAATATCCACGTTAACAGTGGTACCAGCACCAATGCGGCTGCTACGTTGGTGAACTGTATCGTCTTCAATAACAATGGCTCTGTCCCTTTCGTCAATGCCTCGGGAGCTACGGTCAATCTGTCGCACAGTTTGTATGAGCCGGGCGTTGACAGCCAGTCTGGTAACACGACTGGCGCGGGTACTATCTCCACGAACGTAACACCCTTTGCCAGCACAACCGGTACGCAACTGGCTACGGGTTCAGCCGCCATCAACGCGGGCAACCCAGCCTCGACTACCGCTACGGTAGGAACAAGCATGGATCTGGCGGGTAATCCCCGAATTGCTGGCGGTCGGGTCGATATGGGCGCTTATGAGTTTGGCAGTTGTACGGGGACGATCCTGACCCTGAAAGCGGGGAGTTGGGACGATCCGACGGTGTGGTCGTGTAACGTAGTGCCCATTAGCACCGACGTAGTACAGCTGAACCACGTAGTAAGTTTGCCCACCAGCTACGTAGCACAGGTCAAAACGCTACGTCACAGCGCAGGTGGACAACTAACGTATCAGAGTGGTGCTACGCTGAGGTTGGGTTTTTGATTGGTGATACACATGAATTCCCCTGACAAGTTCTGTGTAATGAATGGTATCACCATCATTTATATATTCTCAGGAAACGCTCCCACCCGAGACGAATAAGCGGCATAGAACCCCTTGGAGGTTGAGTGGTGTTTTGGGCATGTAGACTAGATGTTGTTTGGAATGGGCTTACCTTTACCCCGGTGGGCTTGATTGGTAACCTTGTCCACGCGTCCCCTACGTAGCGGTTCTCCAACCTGACGCGTAGGGGTTTTTGGTTTTAACAGTTGACTACCTGGTTTTCCCTGCTGGGTTCTTTAGGTCACTGTAGCCTACTAAGTTTCCCGGTTAGTGGCGTATGCGACGGATTGTATTGACCAGCTAGTAAAAGATTACCGTCTTATAAAAAGGCTCCCGCACGAGACGAAGGAGCGTCATTGTAAACCTCACATATTTAATAACGGTCAAACCGTTCCCGACCACTGCGGCACAATCAGTCCCATAAGGGAATTGTTTACAGTTAGTTAAGGTCATAAATCTGCTTATTGTTCATTAGTAGATCGAATGGATTATGGCAAATCAAACTCGGATTAAATGGGCAAGGAAAGGATCTATTTGTGGGTATACCGGTGTCAAATTATGCCAAGTCGCTGGATTGGTATCAACGGCTTTTCGGCTGTGAACCCAGTTTCTTACCCAACGATGTGGAAGCCGTCTGGCAACTAGCCGAACACCTCTTTACTTACATTATTGGGCATAACCAAACAAACAGCCGGGCCGCCGGAGCCGGTAAATTTCCGACTTATGCCTAAAGTGCTGAAATGGTTGCATTAAAATGGACGGGTGTGTTGAAAAAAATAGTTTACAAAGAGCCGCGTCCGTTAACTCCGGACGCGGCTTTTGTTGGCTGGCAGGTGTAGTCCTGAAAGCACCTGTTTCTGCGTAATCCATTCTGCCTGCCATTGCCACCAGACCAACCCGCCCGCACCACTTAACACAACTAAAGCAAGCTCAATCAGCACCTACCCCCAATACCAAAATGGGCGTTGGCGAATGGGCGGAACGTCGGCAGATAAATTATTGATCAACGGTTCGATAAAATTCGCAACTGGAGCCAACTCAAGAGTTTCGGGCAGGGTGGACAGTCTTGTTTCGCGAAACTCGGACGAACTCAGGGTAAACTCTGCCGTGAATTACTTGCTGAGATTTTGGGGGTTCGTCATGCCCACCGCATCACCAATCTCCGAAATGCGGAGGTCAGTGCTAGCCACCAATTACTTGGCGACCAACAGCCGACGTTGGCGGATATACAGCGAAACCAAAAACGGAGAATGGTTTTTTTAGGGAACGGTACAGGTGCGACCGACTAACATTCAGTTCATGACAGAGCGAATCAGCTGAAAGCGACGAGACATCGAACCACTCGTCGATCAATCGATCAAGTTTAGTAATGAAGCTCTTATTAGGCGATACCATTCGAAGCGGTGAACTGGGTTAGATGCCTAAAGATACGGGAGAAACAGGAACCCTCGGCTTCTGAAAAATAGATACCAAAATTTAGGTTTTATCGGGTAAATCGGAGGTTGACCAGCGTGCCATTTTGGTTTTCGTAGGTCAGCGTGCCACCTAATTGCCGGGTGAGCAGGTCAATCAGTTGTGTGCCAAAACCTGTTCCTTTGGCCGGGTCGCCGGGTAGTTTGCCGACGCCGTTGTCGGCCACCTGAAGCAGAAACGAATCGTCGTCGGGTCGACGCGTCAGGCTGATGCGGATGGTGCCACTGTCCTTACCGACGAACGCATATTTCAGCGAATTGGTCAGCAACTCGTTGGTTATCAATCCCACCGAAATAGCCGTGTCGATGTCTAAGACCAGTTCGGGCATGGAGCAATCAATTTTGACACGCCCGGCGGCATCGAACGAATCGAGGATGCTCTCGCTCAGGTTGGTGAAGTAATCGCGCATTTCGATGGCCGCTAACTGCTCGCCCTGGTAGAGTTTCTGGTGGATAATACCCATGCTCTGCACCCGGTTCTGGCTGGCCTGTATGGCTTCCTGCACGTTGGGGTCGGTGATTTTAGCCGACTGCAAGGCCAACAAGCTCGACACCACTTCGAGGTTGTTTTTGACCCGGTGGTGAATCTCCTTCAACAGCAGTTCGTTCTCGGCATTGCGCTTATCGAGGGCAGCGTTGGTCGTCGCCAGATTTTCGTTCAACGCCTGCAACTGCCGGGCCGATTTTCGGCTGTTGCGGTAGCTAAAAAACGTACTCGCCAGGAGCAGCACCAACAACCCGCCGATGCCGTAACTGAGCCGTTGTATTTGCCGCTGTTGCTCAATTTGCCCCGACTGTTGGGCGATGGTCTGGTCTTTTTGCTGGGTTTCGTACTTGATGAGCAGTTCTTTTCGGAGCGTCTCGTTCTGCTGCCGTAACGCATTGACCTCCAGCGCATGACCACCCGCCGTGTATAGGTATGCCGAATCGGGTTGCCGCAGTGCCTTGTACGATTCGGCCAGCCAGCCATAGTGTTTCTGTAGCTCTTCGGGGAAATAGACCTTTCTGTTTTTGAGGTGATTGATGTAATCTTTCAGATAGGGCACGGCCCGGGCATACTGGCCGCGCAGGAAGTAGATGCTGCCGACATCGCCTTTCCAGCCATTGGCGTTCGCGGCTCCGTACACCCCCTGTATGCCTTTCCAGGCGTACTCAAAATCGGCTAAGGCTTCGTCGTATCGCCCTAACGCCCGGTACGCTTTTCCGCGCCAGGCCCGCACGTTGTACGATTCCTCGGCCCGGAGGTCTGCTGGCATTTTTGGGAGCAACGCCAACGCCTGGTTAACGGTCGCCAGGGCCTTTTCAGGTTGTTTCAGTCCGATGTAGATGTTGTTCAAAACAATCAATGCCCGAATCAACGGGAGCGCATCCCCTTCTTTCTGATAGGCCGAAACCGCTAACTGACTGTATTTAAGAGCCGAGGCAAAGTCTTTCGTCTTGAGGTACAGTTTGGCAAGCGCGGCATACATCGGATTGACGATTTTCGGCGACTTGATGGCTTCGGCCAGTCGTAGCCCCTTGAAATACTGGACTTCGGCCTGGGCAAATCGTTGCAAGTCCCCCAAATTGTCACCAACCGTTTTGTAGGCTTTACTGATCGCTTCGTTGTCGTTGGTCTGGAGCAACAGCGTCAGGGCATTCTGGTTGTGGAAATAAATCGAATCCGCGTTTTCGGAACTCATACTGCCGTAGTGCCAATTCGCTATCTGTTGATGGGCTTTGGCGATAAATAACGGCATCCTGGTGGCTTCGGCCCGCGCCAGCGTCTGCCACACGTCCTGTCTTACCTGGGCATCAGTCGGGCCGGTCATCTCGTTGGTTGCTATGTCTAATTTGGCAAATACCGTATCTAACGGCAGCGATTGCAGCGTCACGCCGTTGGCTAGTTTGTAGATGCTGGCGGGAGTTGGTTTAGGCGTTGGCGCGATTTGGGCCATTGCCGATGCGCCGATCAGCAGGCAGAGCAGGAAGTAGGTAAGTCTGGTCATAATTTCTCCGTTCTATTCCGGGTTAATACCTTGCCTGTTTTGTTAACTTCGTTTAATCAGCGTTGAGTGTAAGTGCCTGACCTTCCACCGTTTTTTTTCTTTTACTAAAGCTACGGTTTCCAGCAATAGCACTGTGGTTAAGTTTGCGTTTTTGGCTATTGTTGACCGAAGGCGATACGTGACCCAGGCCGTAGTTTTATCGGTTGTGGTGCTGATGAAATCAAACGAATTGGTTCGCTTAAAATCGACTGCTGTGTTCGTATTTTATTTTCTGGCCGGTTTTGAGCGTTACCCCCTGACCCATAGAGAACGTATAAAGCACCAGCGAGTCGGACAAAACCCGGATGGCCTCCTTTTTCGGAGTCAACTTGAACGTAGCCATCTGGCTAAACCCATCCGCATTTAGCTTCTTGAGGGCGTTGTAATCCCCGAAGGTGCCATCGGGATTGACCGCCTGAAAATCAGGCGTATTTTTAAAGTAAGTCATGCACGTTTCAATGTCCAGTTTTTCGACCTGTTGGAAGAATTCTTTGACAAGGCCAGAAATTTCGGTTTCAATCGCTTGCTTTTTCTCAGGTGTCATGGACGACACGTCGGTGGTTTTTGTAGTCGTTTCCCTGGCGGGTGCGTTGCAACCGGCGGCAAACAGGAGGAGGGCGGCAAAAATGGCCAGGATGGGCAAAGCGGGTTTGGTTTACATTGGGGTTTGTGAAGTGAAAATGGGGTTTTTCAGCAGGATTAATTGAGGTTATTGACCTATTTAGCCGTAGGATTAGCAACCGGATTCCGCAATCATAGGTCTGGAGCCACTTGCCCTCCGCATTGCGTTTGAGAACGATAGTATATTTTATTTTTCAGTTACAATTTTCCCGTCAGGGCCTTTCAGGTGGAGGTCAGCCGTGCCAATTTCATAACCTAAGTCGCCGTTGCTGCCCGTGGCGATCGTCGAGACGGTGTCATCAACGTAGCCCGCACCATCCAGGAAGCCCTGCCAGTATTTCTGAATGGCTTCGTGACCCGTCACGGTGGGTTGGCCGGGCGGCAGTATTACGGCATCTTCTGCGTAGCAATTAGCGGCTGCCGTAGCATCCTTAACGTTTAATGCTTTCACAAAATCGCGATTCACCTGGAAGAGTTCCTCGGCAGTGGCGGGCGTTTCTTTGGCGGGTTAACTGCAACCGACGGCAAACAGGAACAGGGTCATAACAACGGCCAGAACGGGGGCAGTTTGGTTGGTTTTCATGGGAAATCGGAGGGTTGAACTGGTTTTCATCGGGAAAATTGGATTGGGGGTAAAAGAGAAAAGCAATGACCTGATTAGCCGGCGTATTCGCTCAGCAGGACGTGGACGGGCTGGAACTGCATACCGAGGTTCAGCGTCGCGGCTGCATTGCTGTACACGGTACGGGCCGCGCCGACGGGTTTTTGCCCGTTGAGCATTAGCGTGATGTCCAATATGGTGTGGCTTCCGTTGGCGAGCAGGTAGTTCCGGCCGTGCAGCCCGGTGGTGGTCGCGGCCCGGAAAATGCCCTCGGCCACATCACAACCGACACCATGGCAAACTCGACGTTTTTCGCAAACATCATCTCCACGAAGGGATTGGGTGCAAGCCTGTTTTTGAACAGATACTGCATTTCCATTGACGACGAATCGTCCCGGCCCGACAACGACTGCCCCGTCACGAAGGTGGGGTACACGCTCACGACTTCAAAACCCAGGTCAGGATGGGTTTTTACAAACTGGCGCACGACCTGGTCGGCGTAGTACTTGGCCTGAGCGTAGGGGTGATCATCGGCGTCGTGATGTGGTTCGTCTGCTTCGGTATAGACATGGTCGGCAGGGCGGTTGGGGACGGGCAACGGGTAAGCCGTGTTGAGCGACGCGACCGAGCCGACGAACACCACTTTTTTGAGCGAAGGAATCTCACCCGCCAGTTTCAGGAAATTCTCGGTTCCCCGGATGGGCGGGTCGAGCAGATCGCGCTGCGGGTCTTCCACGGCAAGTTGAAACGGCGTACCGCTGTGAACCACGATGTCACAACCGGACAGAAAATCCCGCAGAGCGGTTTCGTCCTGCACGTCCATCTCCACGATGTCAAGGTGGTACACGGCATTTTCTAACTGGTCGAGATGATCGTACCGTTCTTTTTTGGTGAGGTCGCGGACGGGAACCCGCACGTCATAGCCTTCGGACAGAAATTTGCGGGTGACATAGCTGCCAATGAAGCCGGCTCCACCA
This sequence comes from Spirosoma profusum, assembly GCF_014699005.1. GTDB lineage: Bacteria > Bacteroidota > Bacteroidia > Cytophagales > Spirosomataceae > Spirosoma > Spirosoma profusum. Next base: position 2,854 of record NZ_JACWZY010000055.1, on the reverse strand, counting down.
ATAATACCTACGGTTTGCATGGTGTTTTTAAGTTTGGTTTGATAAATGATAATGAGGTAATTACCTCGCAGGCGAATACGCCAAGTCGGGCCGGACACGGACGACTTCCGGCCTGACAAAAGTGTACGAACCAGTTACCGACACCAAACGGGTCGGGACGAACGTGGGGTAATACTGTCCGAAAGGGGTTGTTTTCTTACCGGGTGTGTAAACGGCAAGGGCGGGTTGTCGGTCTTGCCGAACGGCTGATCGCGAGCCTCAAATGGTCTGGATTCGTTTCAGTAGTGCCTCGCGCAAAAGGTGGCTGAGCGGGATCGTTTTACCCCCGATTCCAATATGGCCTTCGCCTACCTCATCGACCTGCGTCAGATTTACCAGATAAGAGCGGTGTACCCGTAAAAAATAGGCCACCGGGAGTTTGTCTTCCATCACCTTCAGGGTCGTTGTCAGCAGGTATTCTTTATCGGTCGTGTAGAGGTGGCAATAGTTTCGGTCGGCTTCCACGTAGAGAATATCGGCGATGAAAATCTTGACGATCTTTTCGCGGTGCCGCACAAAAATCCGGTCACTGAGCACAAAGGGCGCGTCGGGCGCAGGGTGGGCTGAGGTGGGCGGCTCGTCGACCAGGCGGCTCATGGCCAGTTCGATAGCCCGTTGTAGCTCAATAGCCCGGATCGGCTTGGAGAGGTAGGCGTAGGGATACGTTTTTTTTGCCCGGGCAAAGGTGGCCTCGTCAGTATTGGCCGTGACGTAAATAATCGGGATGTTCCACCGCTGATGGATCGCATGGCCCGTGTCGATACCGTCGAGTGCCCCTTTAAGACTGATATCGAGCAGAATCAGGTCAGGCCGGTTGGTTTCAGCATGTTGAATGGCTTCTTCGCCCCTAGGCACAATCCCGCTGACCTCATAGCCAAGTTTAGTGAGTTGCAGGGCGATGTTGGCGGCAATGATCATGTCGTCCTCCACGACGAGCAACTTCAAGGGGTTGTCCATTCTATTTGTTGATCGTTCGTCAAGTAATCATTACGCGTGTATCGAAGGTTGAACTCGATACCGCGTATCCTCGGCAGCGCTGGCAGCGTAATCAATACTATAAATCTGCTACGAAGTAAACTCAAATTTTATAGTTATGAAAATCAATGACTTGATTAAGTGAAGCCATTCGGATAAAAAGAATTTATGGCACGAATGCGATGGATCACATTGGACAGATATTAAAAAATCACCGTCTCGCAAAAACGCTCCCACTTGAGACGAAAGTGGCCTAAAAGATGCCTCACTTTTCAGGCGTTTTAAAAGACGGGCTATAAACCAGTATTTAACTTGTAGCTTTTTACTTTGGCTACTACAAAACAGGTTAAACAACAGAAAAACCTGTTTTTGACGTTGTTTACCAAGGTTGATAGCTTTAAATCTTGCCATAATGATGATTCTAGGCCTACTATCCTTACTTACCCTTTCAGGTTCACCCACATTCGGGTGTTCAACGGCCTTTACTAGTAAGCCAGATTCTGTTCCCGCTCAACAACGATATCATTTTAAGCTGGCTTCGGATATTAACCCAAATCAAACCCAGTGGTCGACTGTATTTTTCTATCCATCCAAGAGTCGATCAGGCAATGAAATTCGCCTACCCCTCGGGGTTAATCAAACGACTGTTCGGCTCAGTTCGGGGGATCGAGTGCTTGAAATCGATGAGGATTATGTGTTCATTCCGAACGCCAATCGCATCCGAGTGTTGGATGAAGATGCCCTGACAGCCCAGTATCCAATAAGGATCACTTACGAAGGAATAGCGAACACAGTTAACAAACGGTTGATATTAAGATATAGACCGTAGAGTACCAATTGCCACTTAAATAACAGAAAGGCAACTACTGAAAGCACTAGTTGCGCACCCGTAATGCGGGCGTTTTATGATGAAGTAGTTAACCTATTTGGGCCGTTCCACTGCTGGTATAGAATCCGCCACCTACCCCCACTAGGTGACCTGTAACCGGTAAAGCCTAGGTAGTGGGCTGACCGGTTTAATTGACGATAAGAACGCCCATCAGGTATACCTGAGCATACTTAGTGGCGATCCCTTTAAGGAACATACCAGCCACTTGACTTTTACTACCACCTTGCCCTGACCCGCCCCGCATGAAGGCTACTCAGCAGCAGACGCCAATGGTTAGTTACTCCCGGCGGTTAAGGCATTCTCGATTTTAGCAACAACGCCCTGACTGGGACGGTCGGCGAAGTTTTCAATAATCGTTCCGTCGGCGCCAATCAGCACGTAATGAGGGTATGTGCTCACGATGTATTTTTCACTCAACGTTTTGGTCCAGGCACGGTTCGCATACAGATCAATAGTTTTTAAACCAAACCGTTTCGAGACCGCTTTCCACTTGGGCAACTGTTGCGCATCGGCCGCTCCCGGCGTGCCAATGCAGATGCTAACAATTTTGACGGGTTTACCCTTGAACTGCTCAACCAGTTTGTTCTCATAGGGCATTTCCTGAAGGCAGCCCCCACAGGTCGTGAACCAGAAACTTAGGTAAACTACCTGACCCTTGTACTGACTGAGCGTGATGAGCGAATCATTCGCATCGACCAGCGCGAAATTGGGGGCTTTATCGCCAGACCGCAACAGCTTCACATTGCTACTGGCGCGTTGTTTGATGTAATCGACCAAGTAGTCAAACTGAGCAGGGAATTGTTTCTTAAATTTTGTCTCAACCCAATTTGGATTGTCTACTGAGCCGCTTAAGGGGTTAAGCAAAATTAATGGGGTATTCTTGGCCGACCTGACTCAGAATCCGCTCGACCGCTTTACGCAGGCTTTGGCTGCTGGCATAATCCGCCAACC
>NZ_JACWZY010000054.1 GCF_014699005.1 Spirosoma profusum | reverse complement strand
TACCCTCACCACCGCATCCACCAAAGACTACCGACTCTTAGAGACCTTAGTGGCTCCCTTACAGGAGCGATTAGGGGGCGTGGTTGCTGACAGCGGGTATTTTGCGGTTCGTTTTTTACAAGCCATCTACAATCGTTTTTCTATTCTGGTGACTACGCCTTGCCTTTTCAAAATAGGTCAGTCAATGAGCCAGTTCAAGCAATACTATAATGATATGGCGGGTTCTTGGGCTGGCAAGCTCAGGTACCATCGCCGGAAGCCCTCGATTGAGCCAACGTTTGCCCTCCTTAAAGAACTTACCGGTCTGACTGGCAATACGATGTTGCCTTATAAAGGCTTGGATCGGGTCAGTGCCTATTTGCTGACGGCCAGTTGTACGGTTCAGTTGATGATGTACGATAATTTCATCAATCAGCGAGAGTTGGGTAGCTTAGAAGCGTTTAAAGCCTCTTTTCAATAATGCCCACCCCTCATATTAATAAATAACTATTAGCTTAAGACGGGTATTTGGCAGAATGTATTTATCGCTTTCTTTTTATAGTTTGCTTTTGCCGCTCACGGATGGCCTTCATTTCGGCAACGAGCTTTTCGTGTTCGTATTGATTTTTACCCTGTACCATTGCTCTACTGTAATCGTTTGGCGTATTACCGCTTTGGGCTTGTAGCAGTTTATCAAGCAATTCCGGCTCGTGCTTTGCCAATTGACAGCCGTGATTATAGCCTTTCACGAACTCTTTGGATGGTTCCTCTTCTACGTTCATGGCTAGAAAGTGCTTTTGGAATTTCGGTTCAGATATTCGTTGATCGAATCCGTATCATACAGAATGATTTTCTTTTCGGGCTGGGAGAAACGAATGCTCACCTCGTCGCGAAGCTTCTGCAATGTCGTTTTGCTTTGGATGCGCAGCTTTTGCATGGCTTCGCTGCCCGAAATCCATTTATCTTCCCTGATCGCTTGCTGTTGCTGAATGCGTTCAAGAACCTTGTCAATCAAGGCATAAAAGGCTTCATCGTGCAGACAGATAACTTCCATTGTGTTTTTGCCTCAAAATAGAAATCATATGGGTAAAAGCTTTGCACAACGTCTAAATACTGGCCTTTACGAATATCCAATTTATTTAAAGGACAAATACCCCAGACTTAAGGCCTTGTTGTAGATGACCCCGAATTGTCCGCATATAGATAGCTAATCCATTCTTGCCATGCTTATTACCTTTGCTTCTATGGTGGGTCTCAAATCTGGCAAGGAAATCGTATGTAAACCCCTGAACAATAAATCCTTGCCCTTACGGTATTCTTTCAGGACACAGATCAAGCCTGTATCGGCACGACCGTAAAAAGAAAAACAGCGAGAAGGCCAAATGGGCCCTGAAATGTTTAAGGGAGTATAAAAAAAAGGTAGTCACATTTTCATGTAACTACCTGATTTTCAGAGTAGCGGGAGCTGGACTCGAACCAGCGACCTTTGGGTTATGAGCCCAACGAGCTACCAACTGCTCCATCCCGCGATGTTGGAGTGCAAAGGTACGACGATATCCTATAAAATCAACTACCTTCGTAAAAAAAAGTTTACGAACCCTGGAAACGTTTTTCAAAGTTTGGGAGTTCTCAACTAAAGCCACTGGTTATCAGCCAGCGGGATCACCTCAGGATGAATACACAACTGATTGAAAATTTTCCGGCCGACCATAAGGCTGGATTTGTAAGCATCGTTGGCAAACCGAACGTAGGTAAGTCAACCTTGATGAACCAGCTCGTTGGCGAGCGGCTCTCCATCATCACCTCGAAGGCCCAGACAACGCGTCACCGCATTATGGGCATCCTGAACGGAACTCACCAAGGTCAGGAATTCCAGCTCGTTTACTCCGACACACCTGGTATAATTAAGCCGATCTACAAGTTGCATGAGTCTATGATGAGCTTCGTGCGCGGCTCCATTGAAGATGCTGACGTAGTGTTGTTTGTTACAGATATCTTCGAGCAGCATGATGAAAATGATGTTATCGAACGATTGCAAAAATCAGAAGTACCTATCCTGCTGATTATCAATAAGATCGACCAGGCGATTCAGGCACAGGTAATCGAAAAAATTGCTTATTGGCAAGAACATTTCAAAGCGCAGGAAATCATTCCGATTTCGGCTCTGAATGGGTTTAATATCGACCATGTATTCGACAGCATTTTTTCCCGCCTGCCACAGCACCCACCCTATTTCCCTAAAGACGAACTGACCGATAAACCTGAGCGGTTTTTCGCATCGGAGATTATCCGGGAAAAGATATTTCTGAATTACAAGAAAGAAGTGCCTTACAGCAGTGAGGTGATCATTACCGGCTTTAAGGAAAAGGAAGATATTATTGTTGTTCAGGCCGAAATTCTGGTCGAACGGGCAACACAGCGCGCTATTTTGCTTGGCGAAGGCGGCAAAATGATTAAGAAAACGGGAATTATGGCCCGTGAAGAACTGGAACGGTTCTTCGGTAAGAAAGTATTTTTAGAACAATTCGTCAAAGTAGAGCCCGACTGGCGGCAGAAAGAGCGCATGCTCAAGCGGTTGGGATACGACGAGTAGTGATGAATGATAATCGATAAACAATGAGTGGTCTACCTCAATAGATACTCATTGATCATCATTCATCATTCATCGTTCATCACTTCAAATCATGGCAAATATTGTTGCAATTGTTGGGCGCCCTAATGTGGGTAAATCAACGCTATTTAATCGCCTGACCGAACAGCGGCAGGCCATTATGGACAACCAGAGTGGGGTAACCCGCGACCGGCATTACGGCACTGCTGAATGGAATAACCATTATTTTACCGTCATCGATACGGGCGGCTACGTAGTGGGTTCCGAGGACGTATTTGAAGAGTCGATTCGGGAACAGGTGGAAATCGCTATTCAGGAATCGACTGCTCTGCTGTTTGTGGTTGATACACAAACGGGCATTACGGGTCTGGATGAAGATTTTGCTAACGTATTACGTCGGTCGAAGAAGCCGGTATACGTAGTGGCCAATAAAGCGGAAACCGCTGAACGTTCTCATGCAGCCTCCGAATTTTACGCACTGGGTCTTGGTGATCCTTACCCAATTTCGTCGATGACCGGTACAGGAACCGGCGATCTGCTGGATGAACTCATCAAGCATTTTCCGACGCCTGGTATCGAAAACCCAAACGAAGGCATTCCACGTATCGCCATTCTGGGTCGCCCAAACGTTGGGAAATCGTCGTTTTTGAACGTACTGACTGGCCAGGAACGTAGCATCGTGACCGACATTGCCGGTACCACCCGCGACGCTATCGATACGCGCTACAAAGCCTATGGCAAAGATTTCATTCTGACCGACACGGCTGGTTTACGACGCAAAGCCCGCATTACGGACAATATTGAGTTTTACTCGACGCTACGTTCGATAAAGGCTATGGAAGATTCGGACGTGTGTATCATCCTGCTCGACGCCACACGGGGGATGGAGGCTCAGGATATGAACATCATCGGCCAAGCTGTAAAAGCCAAAAAGGGCGTCGTGGTTATGGTGAATAAGTGGGATGCCGTGGAAAAAGATCACCGCACAGCCGACGTGCTACGTAAGGAAATGATTCAGCGATTGATGCCCATCGACTACCTGCCCATCATTTTTGCGTCAGTTCACGAAAAACAGCGCATTTTTCAGGTAATGGAAAAAGCAATGGAGGTCTATGAAAACAAAAGCCGAAAAATTGCTACGTCTAAGTTGAACGAGGCCATGCAGCCCGAAATCGAAAAGTATCCGCCACCGTCGATTAAGGGTAAATACATAAAAATCAAGTACATGCTGCAGGTACCTACGCCTTCACCGACGTTTGTGTTTTTCTGCAATCTGCCCCAATACATTCAGGAAGCTTATGAACGCTTTCTGGAGAACCGAATTCGGGAACATTTCGATTTTACTGGCGTGCCCATTACGGTGTTTTTCCGGCAAAAATAACCTTGTTACGTTTCCACAAATGCCATTCAATTACACTTGGACTAATTGAATGGCATTTGTGATATACACGCTCATTACGTATCAAATGCGTGAAATACCCAACCAATGAATGCTGAACGCTCTGGTTACTGGTTGGGGGCTTTTCTGGTTTTTCTGGCGGCTTTCTGTTTTGCAACAAAAGGAATCCTAATAAAACTGGCTTATCAGTACCCCATCGACCCCATTACGTTGTTAACGCTACGTATGCTATTTGCGCTGCCGTTCTATGTCGGCATTATTTTGTACGGCATTCGAAAAGGAGAGCAAATACCCGTTCTTACCATCAGACAGTGGAGCGCGTTAGCTATATTCGGCATAACAGGTTATTACTTAGCAAGCTTCTTCAATTTTCTGGGGTTAGTGTACATAACAGCCAGTCTTGAACGAATTCTGTTGTTCGTATACCCAACTTTTGTTCTGATTATGAACGCTGTCGGTTTAGGTCGTCGCGTTACGGCTTTGCAGGTAGGAGCGCTGTTATTGACTTATACGGGTATAGTTATTGCCTTCTGGGGAAACGTTACAACATCAATCCAAAAAGATGTTGTCCTGGGCGCATTCTGGGTTATTTTGAGTGGCGTAGTTTATGCCATTTACCTTGTTGGCAGCGACCGGATGATCGCTCGTATTGGCGCACGGCAGTTTACCTGTTATGCTATGATTGCCGCCACTATACCTACTGTCGCGCATTATAGTAGTCAAAACGGTTTGCAACTGGCCCATATACCAACACCTGTGTATCTGCTTGCTATCACGATGGCCATTTTTGTTACCGTGATACCAACATTCTTAATTGCCGAAGGAATCAAGCGAATCGGCTCGGGAAATGCCTCTATAATTGCCAGTATTGGGCCAATTTTTACAATATTTCTTTCCACATATATTCTTCACGAAACGATTAGTTACGAACAGCTAATCGGCACTTTTTTTGTATTAACAGGGGTATTTATAATAGGTTGGCGTGGGAAATAATTAAAAATAAAATTTACCGTTTGAAAAGTTTTTCATCTATAATTGCCTGATAAGTCGTATGTTACGATTACAACGCATGCACATCATATCATTAGTTTATAATAACCTCGAAAAATTAAATCGAAATGAACATCAAGAAATTAGTTAGTTCGATGTATCATTTTTTTTAAGTAAATTTCCCGCTACCTACCATTTTTCTCTCTAATTGACACTACAAAAATTATGGACGACGAAAAACGCATTGACAAAGCGGCCTACGTGCTAAAAGCAGTAGCGCATCCGCTCCGCATCAAAATCATTCAGATGCTGAATGAGAACAAGGAGTTGAACGTATCGACGATTTACAAAAATCTCAATGCCGAACAGTCGCTGATTTCTCATCATCTGATTAATATGCGCGACAAAGGAATTCTTGATATCCGACGTAGCGGGAAAAATATTTATTATTTCCTGGTCGATACGGCCGTTGCAGAAGTGATTGACTGCATCTATAAAAGCAAACTATTGAATTAAACTCTACTAAAACAAACATCCCGAAAGCGAACTGCCTTCGGGATGTTGAGAATGCTTAACCGAATAATTCGCCCGTTCGGAAATTGGGCACAATACCCAAGTGCCTGTAGGCTTTCTCGGTGGCTTCGCGCCCACGGGAAGTTCGCTTCAAAAAGCCTTCCTGAATCAAAAAAGGTTCGTATACTTCTTCAATCGTTTCGGCCTCTTCACCACAGGCCGTGGCAATGGTAGTCAGCCCAACTGGCCCGCCTTTAAATTTGTCGATAATCGTCATCAAAATTCGATTATCCATATCATCCAAGCCATTCTGGTCAACCTCAAGCGCGCTCAGGGCAATCTCCGCAATTTCGACGTTGATGTAGCCGTTGCCTTTCACCTGAGCAAAATCGCGGGTGCGACGTAGCAGATTATTGGCGATACGTGGTGTACCACGGCTCCGACGAGCAATTTCATAAGCCCCCGTTTCGTCGATAGGCGTTCCGAGAATGGCCGAAGATCGTTGCACAATACTGGTCAATAACTGCGCATCGTAGTACTCCAATCGACAACTAATACCAAATCGGGCACGTAACGGTGATGTCAACATACCCGCACGTGTCGTTGCGCCAATCAGCGTGAACGGATTGAGCTTGATCTGCACCGTCCGGGCGTTCGGGCCAGAATCGAGCATGATATCGATCTTGTAATCCTCCATGGCCGAATACAGATACTCTTCCACGATGGGGTTTAGCCGGTGAATCTCGTCAATAAACAGGACGTCGTTTGGCTGGAGATTAGTTAGTAGACCGGCCAGATCGCTGGGTTTATCAAGCACCGGTCCCGACGTCATTTTGATGTTTGCATTCAGCTCGTTGGCGATTATATGCGACAAGGTCGTTTTGCCCAGACCTGGAGGGCCGTGAAGCAATACGTGGTCGAGTGCGTCGCCCCGCTGCATGGCTGCCCGGACGAAAACTTCGAGGTTGTCCAGGACTTTAGCCTGCCCGGTAAAGTCCTCGAAAGAGAGGGGACGTAGCGCCCGTTCGATCTCTTTGTCGGTGGCCGTCATTCCCTCTGTAGAGCCTTTCAAAAAGTCGTTTCGCATGATTTTAATTAAGACCAATACGGCCCATTACTGACCTGAACTGGGTCATTTTTGGGCCGTATGTTTTATCTCAAATATACGAAAAAATGGGAAGAATTCCGCTACCTCAGCAACATTACGCTACCTCGTTTTGTGATGACGCCACGCTCTGGAAATGACTCACTTCGGTACTGCACAATGTACGGATAAAGCATCGATGGATACGTAGAACCTTTATACGTACCATCCCATTTTTGCTCCGGACTATTGCTCACAAAAATGACTTCGCCCCAGCGGTTATAAATCCTGAATTCGTAATCAGTAATGTAAGCTGTGAATATTTGCAGTACGTCGTTAATGCCGTCATTATTCGGTGTAAAGGCATCGGGCGTGTTCACTCGGGGTTCGCACAGGTTTAATACGCGCGCAACACCCGTAGCCGTACATCCTTGAGGATCAGTTACCTGAACAGCGTATTGGCCAGCTTTGTTGACCGTTACGTTCCGAGTGGTGTCGTTCTGGATCAGCCACAAGAAACGTAATCCAGCCGCACCATTAGCCGATAGCCTGACCGTGCCTAAATCGCCTTCACATAAAGATGCCTGTTGCGTATACGAGAAGTTCGGCGCGGGCCGGTCATTGACCCGAATACTTGCTCGCCCCTTACACCCGTTTTGCGTATTAACTACTGACAAACTATACGAACCGGGTTGCTCAACGGAAATGGTTGGTGTTGTAGCGCCCGTACTCCACTGATACGTATTACCGGGCGTATCGCCAGAGAGCGGAGCAAGCACAACTATCCCACCAATGCATTTAAGCGTATCAGGCCCCAATCGCGCCAGACCGGTACTGTCTAAACCGACCCGAATGCTATCCATCGAAGCTTTACAGCCCTTTTCATCTACGATCTGTACCAGATACAAACCGGGTGCCGCATTACCGAAAACCGGCGTAGTAGCGATGATATTTTTAGTTTGATCAATCCATTGATACGTAGCGGGCGTTCCTCCTGTTACGTTCAGGCTGATGGTTCCGCTGTTAGGCACACTACACAAAGCATCCCTGACACGCGGAGTAATTGCCAACGTATTGGCTGGTGATTTCAGGGTGAACGACGTATCAATTTCACACCCATGCAGCACCTCCGTTACGTTGATATCGTACTTTCCTTCGGTTAGCGCATCCTGCCGGTTTATCGTATCGGCAATTGCCGTTCCATCTGAGGTTGTCCAATCGTATCGATAGTTCCCAGCGGGCGTTGGTGTAAGCTCAATCACGCCATCGGTCGATGTACAACCAAGTGGTTGGGTCAACGTAGCAGCCACGCGTACTTTTGGTAGTTCAGTTACGCGAATGGTGTCCGAGTTTTCACAGGTCGTGCCATCCAGTTGAGTCGTTTGCGCCGTAACTGAATACGTACCGGCTTTCGATACCGCAATGCTACGTGTTGTTTCTCCATTACTCCACTGAAACTGAACGTATTGCTGCTGCGGCACCCGTATATTCACCGACGAACGATAACAGAAAAGCGTATCGGGGCCGAGATCCAGCGTTGGCGGGGGCTTGATCTGCACTTCAATGGTATCGCTTTTAAAGCATTCTCCATTGGCGGCCAGCCCCACTACGTAGTAATAGCCGGGTCGTTCGAGTTTTATCGTTTTCTGTCGGCTGGCTATACTTCCGTTGACGAGCCAGACGTACACTTTCGCCTGTACTTTCAGATCGAGCGTAATTCCTTTCTTGTTACAAATGGCCGTGTCAGCCCCTAGATTTATGTCGGGGGGCGTTTCCAGAATTGTGAGTGTATCTCGGATAAGCGTATCCATACAAAAACCGTTGCCACTACTACTACGCGTGACAATACGCAGACTGACGTAGTACGTACCGGGTCTAGCATATGGGTGATTAATAGGATCTGTGGTTGTAGTCGAAACTGGGCGGCTGCCATCGCCAAAGTCGAGCGTGTAAGCCTCTTTTAACTTAGGACAGTTGGGACTAATCTGGAATACGGTTGGCGCATTAACACACGTATCACCATAAGTCAGTCCCGGTCCGCTGGAATTATCGTTAAAATTAGCCACCAGGTTAGGTAGACCAAGTTGGCTGGTTTGTCCCCCTAAAGTTTGTCCTTGTGGATTAAATTGCAGACTATCTAAAAGCCCCCCATTCGGATTTTCAATCGTTCCCAGCGATTGACTTCCCTGAATCGCTACGTATATCCGACCATCTGGCCCAATCTGAAGCGCTCCATACTGGCGTGTAGTACTACTGTCGACCACCATTTTCGACCTGGATATGAGTGAATCCGGCTGGGAAAGATCGTAGCGTAGTAGATAGGATGAGCCTTTCTGACTGCCATCCGAGTTTGTATCGGCCAGCATGGTTACATACAGATTTTCCCCATCAGGCGAAAACTCAACACCATATGCTTTGGGTGGTGCTGGCCCTATATCAATAGTTCGATTATAAGTTATTTTACCAGTAGAGTCATTAAATGTATAAAGTTCAATTAGATTCTTTGGGGGCCCTGGAATCACAACTGCCATCGGGCGATTAGATTCACTAGTAGTATCGGCTGGACCAATTTTTATATACCCTTCAGCATTTGCCAGCGAATCAACAACCTGATTACCAGTAGACTTTACAACAACAACCTCTTCTTCACGTGTCAAATGCCGAGCTTCAAACTCATTCGACCCATATTTACGGGTAATGACCCAGAATGTTGAATCGCGTTCATTCTTAACGGAAGCCGACTGCTCGGTGCTTGAACTAGAAACCGGAATATTTTTCTCAACTATAGCACCTTTACCACCGTCCTGCCGCATATCGACCACACTATATGTCAGCGTTTTTTGTCCACGAATTTCTGATGTGGTATATACGTAGTACAGATATTCGCAACCCCGGCAGGTCGGTTTTGGAACAATCAGGGCGGACTGGGTTGAGTTTTTGTTACCGCCCAACGGTATCTGTGTGGTTGTGGTATCGCCCGGCACCAGCGATTTCATGGGTTTGCCGTCCTTATCATAAATCGTAATGCCATCGGAATAGAACAGTAGTTTTCCTTTGGTATCCGCGATCGACGACGACCCTTCAATGGTATTTAACTTTCCATCGGTGATCGGTTTAGGCGATCCTCCCCCACTGAAATCCAGACCCGCATTTTGACCGAAATACCATTTTACCCCCTGTGCGTCTTTCTGCTGACCACATATATCAACATTAACACGATCTTGATAAGAGCAGCCGACCGAGTTAATCACTTCAACCGAGTAACATCCTGAACTATCGACTTGTATCGTTTGTGTAGTATCACCTTTGGGATACCAGATAAATCGAAGCCCAGACTGGGGAGGTCCTCCTGCATAAGGGTCTAGGGTGAGAGGAACTTCGTTTTTACATATCGTTGTATCTGTCCGCCAGTTTACGAATGGTTGAGGGCGATTACCCACATTAACTACTTGTTGAGTTGTTTGAGTAACACCATTAACTGTGCGAGTTAATCTAACCGTATAGGCACGTGCCTGCTGATAAACGTGTCTGGCTACTGAATCTCTTTGCTTTGTAACAGTAGTTCCATCGCCAAAGTCCCAAACTCGTTGCGTTACACCAGTTAGAACACTATCCCTAAACGTGAGCGAATCCGCTTTACACTCCTGATCGGGTACACAAGCTTTACCGCTAACTTTAAAACTTGGGGCTGCCTGAGCCCAGGCCACACGTAGCCCGGCCAGCAGCAATAGCACGGCGCAGAGACCAATTACCCGAATATGCTTACTAGAAATCCACATGAAGAAACGTTGAATAAGGCCTCCCTCTCAATTTCAGTCCCACAGCATAACAACAGCGGGGGCATTACGTTAGTATAAACGAAAGTGTTTCGTTAAAATTTTATCGTAGAACAGACCATAACACCCCTAAAAATCACTTAATTTTAAAGGTTGTTGTGTTGCTATATACTTCATTTTATATCACAACGTTGCACTGTTAAAATTGGCCTAGTCTTTGCCCTGATTATCCTACTATGCTTAATAAATACGTACTGACGATTTTGACGCTGAGCCTGAGTCGCCTGGTCTTCGCGCAGGACCCTCAGTTTACTCAGTTCTACGCAGCCCCGCTGTATCTGAACCCCGCTTTTGCCGGGTCGGCGCTGGCACCACGTATCACGGCGAATTACCGAAACCAGTGGCCTGCCATCACCAACTATGTAACAACAATGGTGTCCTTTGACCACTATTTCGACAAATATAATAGTGGGGTTGGCTTACTGATTCAGAATGATAATCAGGGTCAGGGAAGGATCCAATCGACGGATATAGGGTTGCAATATGCGTACCAATTTCAGGTGGGCGAAGCGTCGTTCGTACGGCTCGGTTTGCAGGGTTCTTATGTAAACCGCAGCGTTAACTATTTCGGACTTACGACGGGAGACCAGTTTACTGATCGGGGCTTTATTACAGGAAGCGTATCAGGCGACCCAACTCTAGTGGCAAATCAACCCACTAAAAAGTATATCGATTTCTCAACTGGCGGCCTTTTTTACTCAGATTGGTTCTGGATTGGCGCTGCGGCACACCACATCAACCGCCCCGATCAGGGTTTCTTTGTTGGCGGCCGCGAGCGTCTGCCCGTAAAAGCCAGCATCCACGCCGGTCTGCGGATTCCACTTGGTGGCTTTACCGGATTGGCTGATGAGATGGACCGGGAAATTAGCTTCTCGCCTGTGGTTATGTACAAACACCAGGGCAAATACGACCAACTCGATTTAGGCGCTTATCTGACCTACTCTCCACTTACGATCGGGGCGTATTACCGGGGCATTCCCTTCAAAAAATACAACCAGACGCTCAACAACCACGATGCAGTAGCTTTACTCGCAGGCTGGCGGATGGATAAATTCTCGATTGGATACAGCTACGACGTAACAATATCGACGCTTGGTAACAGTGGTGGTTCGCACGAACTGTCGATATCTTACATTTTCGACAAACCCGAAGGCCGACGGCCGGGCGTTAAGAAGAAAGACAAGAAGTTGCCTTGTCCGAAGTTTTAAAGAGCGAATGAGTGAAAGAGCGAGGGTTCTGGATAAGCGCTCTTTCACTCATTCGCTCTTTAAAATTTATGCCACTTCACGTACCACAAGCTGTACCGTATAGCGGCTTTTCTGTTCCAGCAACAGGTTTTTGTTAATAAGCACTCGATCTATGGTTTGCTGGTCGTAATGGCGAATGGTAATCAATTCGACCCCTTCGTTGTACGTTACCCGAAAATCCTGCTTTAGCAATTCCAATAGTGCCGGAATACGGTCGGGGTTAGTATCGACCACCACCGAGAAACTAATAGCGGTATTCTGCATGAGATTGATGCGAACGCCAACCTGTGCAAATCGGGCAAAAATTCGGCTCAGATTATCTTCGGCAATGAACGAAAAATCGTTTGGATGCAGGGAAATCAGTAATTGATTTATCTTGAAAATAAACGAAGGAATTGGCAGATTCAGCTTGAAGTTACCGATGACCGTACCGGGCGCGTCGGGTTTGATGAACGAGCGGACGTAGAGTGGGATCTCTTTGTTCTGTAGTGGCTTGATAGTTTTCGGGTGAATTACCGTAGCACCGTAATACGACAGTTCAATAGCGTCCTGATACGTTAATTTATCGAGCAACACCGTTTCATCGAACCATTTAGGATCGGCGTTGAGCACGCCCGGTACGTCCTTCCAGATCGTTACGTGTTCAGCGTTGAGACAATGCGCAAAAATGGAAGCTGAGTAATCAGAACCGTCGCGACCTAACGTAATAGTCCGCCCATCGGAGGTTTGACCAATAAATCCCTGCGTTAACGTAACACCCTCACACGCCACATCTTCACTGATACGTTGCTTCGTCTTTTCCCAGTCGATACGTCCTTCCCGAAACGTAGTGTCGGCACAGATAACCTGTCGGGCATCGAGCCAACGTACTGGCACGCCAATGTGCGTTAAATAAGCGGCAAGTATTTGGGTAGATACGACTTCGCCCAGGGCCACAATTCGATCGTAAATTTCATCGAACGTACCAGTGGGCCGCTGGTCAAGATCATATCCTAATTGGTCGAACGTTTGCTGAACGAGGCTAAAATCACCGCCTAGCTCGTTCATTACTACGTCGTGAGAATACCGGACGTAGCGCTCTAATCGCTTCTGAACATCGCCGAGTTGATAAACATAGGCCCGAACAAGGTCTTCCAGCAGGTTGGTTGTTTTTCCCATAGCCGAAACAACCAGCAGCGTATTTTTTGCCTGCGTTCGTATAATTTCCGCTACGTTCCGAATCCCCGCAGCATCTTTTACGGAGGCTCCCCCGAATTTAAAAACGTTCATAATCCGCAAAGATAAAGAGCGAAAGTGCGAATGAGTGAAAAAGCGCCCGTCGGATGATTCGCTCTTTCACTCATTCGCACTTTTGCTCTTTGAATCTACTCTTTTACAACTAAATCGCTATTGCCCTGCCTGTGAATAAAAGTTCACGAACGGCCTTCGCAATACCATCTGGATCAAAACTACATTCCCGGTGAAGCTGAATCTGTTCGCCATGCTCAATAACCGCGTCGGGAATACCCAGTCGTTTCACACAGGCTGTATAGTTATGGTCCGCCATGAATTCGAGTACGGCGCTACCAAAACCACCCATCAGGCACCCATCCTCTACTGTCAGAACACGGTCGAAACGAGTGAAAATCTGATGAAGCAATTCTTCGTCGAGCGGTTTAACGTAGCGCATATCAAAATGCGCCGGACGAATCCCTTCTCCAGCCAACTGCTCAATAGCTTCAACGGCGTAATTACCAATATGCCCAATCGTCAGAATCGCTACGTTCTCGCCATCGCTGACCATACGGCCTTTACCAATAACCTGCTTTTCGAGCGGAGTACGCCAGTTCGGCATCACGCCTTCACCACGCGGGTAACGTATCGTGAAAGCCCGTTTGCCCTGCTGTACCTCGTCCGATTGCGCCGTGAACATCATGTTACGTAGTTCCTGCTCGTTCATCGGAGCTGCTACAATCATGTTCGGAATACAGCGCATAAAGGCTAAATCGTAGGCTCCGTGGTGCGTAGGGCCGTCGGCACCGGCAAAACCTGCCCGGTCGAGGCAGAAAATCACTGGCAATTCCTGAATGCAAACGTCGTGAATGACCTGGTCATACGCCCGCTGCATAAAGGTTGAATAAATATTGCAGAAAACTACTCCGCCCTGCGTCGCCATACCCGCCGAGAACGTAACGGCGTGTTGTTCGGCAATACCCACATCGAAAGCCCGTTTAGGCATGGCTTTCATCATGATGTTCATCGACGAACCCGACGGCATAGCTGGCGTAACACCCACGATACGTGGATTCTGCTCAGCCAGCTCAACTAACGTATTACCAAATACGTCCTGATACTTAGGCGGCTGTGGCGAATCGTAGGTTTTCTTGGTAATGACTCCAGTAACTTTGTCGAACAGACCAGGCGCGTGCCATTTGGTCTGATCTTTTTCCGCCGGACCGTATCCTTTCCCTTTTACGGTCAGTACGTGTAATAATTTGGGGCCGGGAATTTGCTTCAAGTCAGCCAAAACACTTACCAGATGGTCAATATCGTGACCATCAATCGGCCCAAAATAACGTAGGTGAAGCGACTCAAACAGGTTGCTCTGATCAAGCACCGACGATTTAATGCCGGATTCAATTTTCGAGACAATCTCCTGTGCGCTCTTCCCGAATTTGCTCATTTTTCCGAGCAGATTCCAAACCTCATCTTTGACTTTATTATACGTCTGCGAAGTAGTAATATCAGTCAGATATTCACGTAACGCCCCTACGTTGGGATCGATACTCATGCAGTTGTCGTTCAGGACAATCAGCAAATTGCTATCGGTGGCACCCGCATGGTTCATACCTTCGAAGGCTTCGCCCGCCGTCATCGCACCATCGCCAATAACGGCAATATGGCTACGCTGGGTGTTTCCCTGAAGTTGGGAGGCCACCGCCATACCCAGCGCGGCAGAAATCGACGTAGAGGAATGGCCCACGCCAAACGCATCGTATTCGCTTTCTTTCCGCTTGGGGAAACCGGATAAACCTTTGTAGAATCGGTTTGTGTGAAATTTTTCCCGGCGACCAGTTAGAATTTTGTGTCCGTACGCTTGGTGGCCTACGTCCCAAACAAGTTGATCATCAGGTGTATTGAAAACGTAGTGAAGCGCAACAGTTAACTCAACAACGCCCAGACTGGCCCCAAAATGACCGCCATACACCGATACGTCGTCAATGATAAATTGACGCAGTTCATCGGCTAGCTGAGGTAATAGGGATTTATCGAGTTTACGAAGGTCGTCAGGGGTGTTAATGGTGGCAAGTAGACTGCCGGGGGTAATCAGCATAATGGTAACTGGTAAGCACCTGTCTTACAACTAGACGCGTACAAAATACAATGATTTTTTTGGTGATTCTCCCATCTTATTTTGGACACGAAGCTACCATTTTTTTTCGCTATTATAAAAAATCCAAGTCTTCATGCCGCGCAATACATACGAACGTAATACAGAATTAGATTTTTAGGGGAATTTATTTTGCAAAAAACGAATGACCAAAGCCATTTTTCACACAAAAAGTGTTCGATACGTTAATTGCGCTGGCTAGCACGAAAAAGTTTTTGCTTTTCTTCACGGGTAAGGCTTTCATAACCAGACCGCGAAATCTTATCCAGAATGGTATCAATTTCGTCCTGATCCGGCGTCGACATGGTGGATGAGCCTGCCGTTGACGCATAAGTGTTCGTCGGCGCATTAGCACTACTACGTTGTCGATATGATACTTTAATAGCAGGCTTTGGTTTTAACAAGTTACTCCAGCCATCGGCCAGCCAATAGAGAGGGCGGCCAAGATCGGTGCCATTCTGAAGCAATTTAACGTAGCAGAAACCCATAATCGCTCCTCCCAAATGTGCCAGATTCCCACCCGCATTGGCGCCTGCTGATTGTGCTATTGATAAGATAATAAAGAAGAAAACGATGTATTTGATACGTACCGGGCCAAAAAACAACAGGTGGAATGTATAGTTCGGAAGTAACGTAGCAGCCCCGACCGCTACCGAAAAAGCGGCTGCAGAAGCGCCCAGCATCCGGGCAGTATCAGCGTGATTTTGGAAGAATGGCACCAGATTATACATCGCCAGATACAGCAATCCACCAGCCATGCCACCCGTAATGTACAAACCGATTAACCGACGGCTACCCAGATACTCATCGATCAGGCGGCCGAACCAGTATAAAAACAGCATGTTATAGAGAATATGAAAAATCTCGTCATGCGTGAAGAAGTAGGTGAACAGCGTCCAGGGCTTGTGCAAAAAACCTGTCAGATTACCAGGCAGCATAAGCTGCGCTCGCACAAAGCCATAGATTTCGTCGTTCTGCGCAATGCTCAGGCTCACTCTGCCGATCAAAAGCACCAGAAATATGACCACATTGACCAATATTAGCTGCACCAACGTATTGTTGGGCTTACTGAATTCGCTTCGGAAATCATCAAACAACCCGCTCATTCTAATATAATGTTTTTCCCTGTGACCCCCAGTATTTCACCAGTATAAATGCAAACAACATGCCGCCGATATGAGCAAAGTGAGCGACATTGTCGGCCTGTGCCCGATATACGCCCGAGTAAAGCTCAAAAGCCGCGTAAAAAATAACGAGGTATTTCGCTTTCACCGGTATAGGTGGAAACAATAAAAATAGTTGAGTGTTTGGAAACAATAATCCATACCCCATAATTACCCCAAAAATCGCGCCCGATGCGCCAACCATGGGCTGGTCATATTGGGTCGCAAATTGGGCAAAAGTGCCTCCAAACTCGTCTCTATATAACTCATATACGCGCTGCATTTCATAATAGTTTATTCCACCATACAAAAAAGCAGCTCCGATTCCGGTAAATAAGTAAAAAAACGTAAATCGTTTTGGGCCCCAATAGCTTTCCAACATGGGGCCGAACACGATTAGCCCAATCATATTGCTGAAAATGTGATTTAGCCCGCCATGCAGAAACATGTGGGTCAGAATCTGAATTGGATTGAACTGGGCCGCTACAAACGAGTGCAATCCAAATTGCTGGATAATTGCCTCATTCGTAACCATATACACCAATACGTTTATTATTAATAGTATGCGAACTACCGGAGTTAAATTGAACATCGTTTACAAACTAATTTAAGCGAAATAACGGAATGATTAGCGAAAAAGCGCAGCAATTTTATCCAACGTCAAAACAACCATAACAGGTTCGCCAGTTGGCGTGTAGCTGGGGTTGGTTGATGCCAGGACTTGCTCAATAAGCGCTTTACATTCCGTTGCACTCAATCGAGTGGTATGGCGCATCGATGACCGACGGGATAACGACCGCGCCATCGATTCAATTTTATCTAATTTCAGCCGACCCGTATCCGCACGTAGCTGGGCCAGCAAATTGGCAAATAACTCTTCTTCATTTTCACCCGTTGTCAGCGTCGGTACACCCCGAATCACAAACGTATTGGCCCCCAGCTCGTCAAATTCGAAACCTAGGTTAATCAGGTCGTCGCGCAGGTCGATGGCCAGTTGAAAATCGACGGGCATCAACGTAATGGTTTTAGGAAATAAAAGCTGCTGCGATGCCCCGTTACGTTTCGTTAAAGATGCGTGGAACTGATCGTACAAAACCCGTTCGTAGGCTCGTCGCTGATCGACCAGCAGCATACCCGAACGTATCGGAGCCATAAGATACCGGTTATGCAGCTGCACAATATTACCTTCTTCCAGTACCACCAACGGTCCCTGATCGTTCGATGCCTGTTCCGAAAGAAGTTTATTAGCTCTACTTCCTAACGTAATGGGTTCATTATCAGCTGCTGGCTCCGTATGTTCTGTAGGTATTTTTACAGGCCCCAACCAATCGCCGTCTTCATCCCCTTTCTCGGTCGAACCTTTAGACGTATCAGCGTCACGATTACTTTCTTTGATAATCTGCCAATTATTGGCTGATGGTTTGGGTTCGGCTTTCTCCGTTTTGGGCGTCAAATCGAAACTGCTTCCGGCCGCTTTATCTAAAGCACTGTTACGTAGCGGAGTTGGAGCACTGCTCGGCTGCGTACTACCTGATGCCCAGGAAGCAGAGACGGGCCGGACCGCGCTACGTTCCGAAGCACCCGACTTAACAACAATGTTTGTCTGAGTAGACGTATCATTAGCTGGCTTAACCATCCCCGGTTTAACACCCGTCAGGAAATTAACGTCCGAATCGAAATCAAGAGAAGGGGCTAGATTATACAGTCCAACGGCCTTACGAACGGCGGCCATCATGATAGCATAGACCGAACGCTCGTCATCGAATTTTATTTCCGTTTTTGTGGGGTGAATGTTGATGTCGATGTGCGAGGGGTCGATCTCGATAAACAGCACGTAGAACGGATGACTACCTTCGGGTAACGTACCTTCATAAGCACCAATGACGGCGTGATGCAGGTAATTGTGCTTAATGAAGCGGTTATTCACAAAGAAGAACTGTTCGTTACGTGCCTTTCGGGCTGATTCGGGCTTACCGATGTAGCCATGAACGGTTACGTAAGGCGTTGTTTCTTCGCAGAAATTCAACTGCTCACGGTAACTCTTACCAAACATATCGACGATACGTCGGCTGAGTTTTCCGGCGGGTAGGTTATAGATTTCCTGATCGTTGTGAAAAAGTGAAAACGCTACCTCTGGATTCGCCAGGGCTACCCGTTGAAATTCGTCCAGAATATGACGCATCTCAACTGAGTTCGATTTCAGGAAATTACGCCGGGCCGGTACGTTGAAAAACAGGTTTTTAATCAGCAGATTAGTGCCGGGCAAACAGGAAATGGCCTCCTGTGCTTTAATGTCTGACCCTTCAATCCGGACTAACGTACCAAGTTCGTCTCCCGCCCGTCGGGTACGCATTTCGACTTGCGCTACAGCCGCAATAGACGCCAGCGCTTCGCCCCGGAATCCCATCGTTTTGATGCGGAATAAATCGTCGGACGAACGGATTTTAGACGTAGCGTGTCGTTCGAAACTCATGCGGGCATCCGTTTCGCTCATACCCAGACCATCGTCGATAATCTGAATCAGATTTCGGCCCGCTTCCCGAACAATTACCTGAATTGATTTGGCTTTGGCGTCAACCGAATTTTCGAGTAACTCCTTCACCACCGACGCGGGTCGTTGAACGACTTCGCCAGCAGCAATCTGATTAGCAATCGAATCGGGTAGGAGTTGAATGACGTTTAGCATAACGAACCTGAGTATTAGCTACAAGTATTCAACGTAGCCTTTACTATAAATATACAACTTTAATCCTGAATTTGTGCCCCGACTTTGGAGAAAAGGATGAAAGGTTTGGGCGCGTTACGTTCGGAAATACAAATGCCGCAAGCCCGAACCGATACGTTCCGTGCTTGCGGCATCTCATGCCTCAATAGACTACTATAGCGTTAGACTTTGATCTCTACGTCAACACCACTGGGAAGTTCAAGCTTCATCAGAGCGTCTACCGTTTTGGCACTGCTGCTGTAGATATCAACAAGGCGCTTGTAGGTGCACAGTTGGAACTGTTCCCGTGCCTTCTTGTTGACGTGGGGCGACCGCAGTACGGTGTAAATTTCTTTGTTGGTTGGCAGAGGGATTGGGCCGCTTACGATGGCGCCCGTCGATTTGACGGCTTTCACAATTTTCTCAGCCGACTTATCAACCAGCGTGTGGTCGAACGACTTCAGTTTAATACGGATTTTCTGGCTCATTCTGTTGTGGTTCGTTAGGTGATTATAGCCCGCCGAAAGAACCATATACTCCGGTCGGGCCTGAATTGGAGCGCAAAGGTACGCTTTTTTATTTAAAAATATATGAAGCAGGCTATATGATGTGTACTTATCAGATCATCACGAGCATACAACCTACTTCATATGTGGTACAGCAAGGCTAATTAAAGAGCAGTATTCCTGCGGCTTATTTCCGCCTGTATGCCCTTCAGGCTTTGTGAATATCTGGACCCAATCAGAAAAGAAGAAATCAATAAAATAACAGGAAGGACAAAACCTTTATGTGTAGCCGCATAAACAGCAACGCCAACTAAAAAGCCGATGAACACAGCAATTGTAACTTTTTGCGATTTCAATTTTTTCTCTTCTGACACTAATTCGTCAAGTGTCATTATCGAATAGTCTTTACTCGAAAACATAGTAATGGCTACGTTAAGAAAATCCTGAATCTGTAGTTACGTTCTATGCCCCAATCTGTATTACACAAGGGTGCCTGTTTCTACCAATTCGTGCTTTAAGAGATATTCGGCGATCTGAACGGCGTTGGTAGCAGCTCCTTTGCGGAGGTTATCAGCCACAATCCACATGTTCACCGTTTTAGGCTGGCTCTCGTCGCGACGGATACGACCGACAAAAACTTCGTCTTTACCGTGGGCCGTTAATGGCATTGGGTAAATTTTGTTTTGTGGGTCGTCCTGAACGATAACGCCTTCGGTGTTACTGAGGATGTTCACTACGTCGCTCAATTCGTATTCCTCTTCGAACTCGATGTTCACCGCTTCAGAGTGCCCGCCGATGGTGGGGATACGTACCGTAGTGGCCGTTACCTGAATCGAATCATCACCCATAATTTTCTTAGTCTCATTGACCATTTTCATCTCCTCTTTGGTGTAACCATTGTCGAGGAATACGTCAATGTGGGGCAGTACGTTCAGGTCGATCGGGTGCGGGTATACTTTCGGCGCGTCTTTATCGCCGTTACGTTCGGCAAACAACTGATCAACAGCGGCTTTGCCTGTACCCGTTACCGATTGATACGTTGATACAACGACACGTTTGATTTTATATCGGTCGTGCAGTGGTTTCAGCGCCACCACCATCTGAATGGTTGAGCAGTTGGGATTGGCAATGATTTTATCGTCGGCGGTCAATACGTCCGCATTCACTTCAGGAACCACCAGTTTTTTGGTTGGGTCCATCCGCCAGGCCGACGAATTATCGACTACAACAATCCCCGCTTCAGCAAATTTTGGGGCAAGTGCCAGCGATGTACTACCACCAGCCGAAAAAATCGCAATGGCGGGTTTAGCCGCAATGGCATCCTCGAAACTAACGACCGTGTATGACTTACCCTTAAACTCCACCTGTTTACCAACCGACCGCTCCGAAGCGACTGGAATGAGTTCAGAAACAGGGAAGTTCCGTTCTTCGAGAACTTTCAGGATTTCGCCACCGACCAGGCCCGTGGCTCCAACGACTGCGATTTTCATACTTATTTTAACTGATTTTTGTGAAATTGGCCACAAAGGTACGGCAAATTTTCGACGCTGAGTCACTTGATTCCTAAAATGTTAGAAAACACAACGCCCATCGACAGTAGCCGATGGGCGTTGCAACGTAACGAGTTGAACGGCTGATTGAACGCCTTATCGACGACCCAGCCAGTAACCTAGTGAAAGTCCACCACCCGTATTTAGAATGGCCCCGTTTGTATAATTACTGATATTCAGCAGGCCGGGGGAGAAAAAGCCCGAAATTTCTAAACCTGATGGCAATTCATAGCCTACCGAAGCACGCAAACCTAAATCCAGTTGCCGAAGCTGATCCTGAGCAGAACCAAAGGTCATTTTTTCCTTGTTTGAACTACTCCCTATTTTAGTTGTAACATTGCCGCCGAAGGCATATCCAAGGTAAGGGCCCAGTCCGAGGTTTAGTTTTCCGGCTCCTGCATCAAGGCCATAAACAAACTGAACCGGCACTTCGATGTAATTCAGATTAATTAGCGCTTCTGCACTACCGATACGTTGTTTAGCACCTTTCAGCGCATAAAGAATCTGCGGACGTAGCGATATACTACCGCCCAGTGGGGCATCGAACATCAAGCCAGCCTGAAAGCCGATAATGGATTCACTCGGATCGCCACCCGTTCTGTCTCTGTAAGCAAAATTGGCAACTGAGCCAGCGGCTGTGATTCCAGTACGTACCTGGGCGTAAGACGTAACACTGGCAATGAGCAACGTAATAAATGCAATTGTTTTCATAACGAGAGATTATTAAGTGAATAATGGACGTATTCCGGCGAACGTACCGAAATCAGAAAATGAAACTCTTATTATGAAAAAATGGCTTAAAAAAATTTAAATATTAAAGAAATTTCATTTTCATTACTCTGATTATCAAAGATTTAATTTAAAAATAAAAAAAGAAAAGTATATACGTAAATAGTGATGAGTTTAGAAGAAAAGTACAAAAATGAGTATATATAAAGGCATGTTACAACTTAAATATTGAGTATAACTTCAAAAGATATTTAAACGATTTCGACGGTGATTCTGTCCATTTGTTACGTTCCTTTCATCCATTGGGGTAGTTAACCAGCGTATCAATTGATCTGTAATGCTCCTCTTGCTTTTACCCCTACCCTATTGAGTTACTTACGTCAAATTTTACGTCTCATCGAAATTCGGCAGTAATTCAAAATGTACTATTTTTAGTATTAATTGAATCTAAACGACAAAAAAATGCTCAAGAATACCAAATTTGCATAAAGCCCTTATGGAATTACATGAGACATTTCATCCCTTGTGTAAACAGGTTGTATCCACAAATTCAGAGACGTAGGCTATCCTAAATTCCATTACACATGAAAACTTTCGTTATAAAGTGGATGCTGCTCTGTTTGTTCATCAGCGCCAACGCCCAATCCGATCAGGTTCGAATCATTACGGGGATAGTAACCGAAAAATCCACTAACAAT
Organism: Spirosoma profusum; assembly: GCF_014699005.1. Lineage (GTDB taxonomy): Bacteria > Bacteroidota > Bacteroidia > Cytophagales > Spirosomataceae > Spirosoma > Spirosoma profusum. The sequence continues at coordinate 10,806 of NZ_JACWZY010000054.1, read as the reverse complement.
CCTATTCCGGGTGCCCTTGTGTCGATTAAAGGCATAAACAGAGGAACCACCAGTGACGTAAATGGCAAGTACTCAATTGATGTTCCTACAGGTGCCACGCAATTGGTATTTAGCTCAGTTGGATACGTAACGCAGGAAATTGCCATTAATAATCAGCAAACGATCAACGTAGCACTGGCTCCCGACACTAAGGTTTTAAGCGAAGTTGTTGTGACAGGATACGCTACAAAAAACAAACGAAGTATTACGGGTAGCGTCGCTACAATGGCACCTCAACCGAGATCCTACCCCCAGCCCAACCCGTCTACAGAAAGTTATAAAGCCACAGAAGAGACTGGCTTTCAAAACGTTCGCCAGCAACCTGTTACTACGTTCTCCGCCGATGTAGACCGTGCCTCCTACAGTAATATTCGCCGACTGCTCAACAACGGACAACGTCCGCCGAAAGATGCCGTTCGGCTGGAGGAGATGATCAATTACTTCAGCTACCAGTATCCACAACCCGCCGGCGAAACACCGTTGTCAATAACAACCGAGCTGACTGAATCACCGTGGAATTCGGGTCTGCAACTGCTACGTGTCGGACTTCAGGCGCGTCGGGTCAAAAACGACAAGCTTCCGCCATCGAATCTGGTTTTCCTGCTGGACGTATCGGGTTCGATGAATGCAGCGAATAAACTACCACTGGTACAAGCCTCTCTCAACCTACTCGTCGATCAGCTACGTCCCGTAGATCGGGTGGCCATTGTTGTGTATGCTGGTGCGGCTGGGTTAGTACTGCCGCCAACGTCTGGAAATCAGCCACAACGTATTAAAGACGCGATCAATCAATTGCATGCTGGCGGTTCTACAGCTGGAGGAGCGGGTATTGAACTAGCCTACAAAGTGGCCAAGGATAACTGGATAACTAACGGAAATAATAGGGTGATTCTGGCTACAGATGGGGATTTCAACGTAGGTCTTTCAGGTGAAGGTGAACTACAACGCCTGATCGAACAGGAACGAAAAAAAGGGATTTTTCTCAGTGTCTTGGGCTTTGGCATGGGAAACCTGAAAGATGACCGGTTGGAAACACTGGCCGATAAGGGAAATGGTAATTATGCTTACATTGACAATCTGCCCGAGGCACGCAAAGTGTTCATTAATGAATTCGGAGGTACACTTTTTACGGTAGCCAAAGATGTAAAACTACAACTGGAGTTTAATCCGGCTTATGTACAGGCTTACCGTTTATTAGGTTACGAAAACCGACGATTAGCAAACGAAGATTTTAAAAACGATCAAAAAGACGCGGGCGATCTCGGTGCAGGTCACAGTGTAACAGCCATTTACGAACTGATTCCAGCCGGCACGAAAAGCCGTTATCTCCCAAAAACGGACTCGTTAAAATACCAGACGTTTATTGACACCAAAGTGTCTACCCAGTCGGGTGAATTGGTAACGCTCAAAGTCCGCTATAAACAACCAGCTGATTCGGTTAGTCAACAGCTTCAACACATCGTTAAAACGCAGACGGTACCGTTCAATCGGGTAACGGCTGATTTCCGGTTTGCGGCCGCGGTAGCTGAATTTGGGTTACTACTAAGTGAGTCCTCGTACAAAGGATCTGCAGGCTATGGACAGGTTGTGAAACTGGCGAAAGGCGCTCTTACGGACGATTCAGAAGGATATCGGAGCGAATTTGTGCGGTTAGTGAAGACGGCTTCCGGGTTAACTTCATCTGGCGAGGTAGTCGACGAAGATAAAGAATAGCGATGGAGCCTGTAGGCTTTCGAGTTATTATCTTGTTGGATATTTTGTCGAAGGGGTAAGAATAATTCGGTTTTAAAGCTACTATCTATACGCTGACCTGACTACACATTTGCTGTATTTTATCGCGGCTTCGCTTCAGACGCATTTTTATCGCGCTGGGTTTTAAATTGTATATGTCCGAAATTTCATCGACGCTCAGGCCATCTTCGTATTTAAGTTGTAGCATATTCCGCTCGTCATCCGATAATTTACTCATGGCCAGTCTCACGAGTTGTATGGTATCATCGTGCAGGAGAGAGGCTTCCGTTTCCGATTCGTCGTATTCATAATCATCTTCAATTGAATCAAAACGGACTTTTTTGGCTTGCCGAAGCTGATCTGAGCAGTAATTGTAGGCAATCGAGTAGAGCCAGGTCGAAAAACTGGACCGTTGCTGGAAGCCTTCCAGTTTATGGAAAACTTTTAGAAAAATATCTTGTGTAAAATCCTCAGCCTGAGATGAATCGTTCGTCATAGATAGGCAGCGCCGGTAAACTTTGCTGACGTAACGATTGTAAAGTGATTCAAAGCAATGATCAGGCTTTGTATGATAATACTGCTGTATAACCTCTTCGTCGGTTAAAACACGCTTCATGGATCAGTTAAGGATTTTATATAAAAGATAAGTTTACAAAACTAAGTTTTTAAATATTTATATTATCTATTTAGAATAAATTCAAGTAGTTAACATATCGTAAATATATTAAACGGCGTCTTAATTCTTTTTTAGTAATATTATATTCTGATAAGGTAACAATCAAGTATCTACATTTCAAAAAAAAACATTGATTTTCAGTGATTAACACCCTCCAAAAAGCACTATGACCAAGATCCGAATTCAGCTAATTCAGAGAGTCGATACGTCATCAATACGCTTATTTACAATCACTACGTAGCGACAGATACTCCGCTACCAACGCCCAGCAATGGGCTTCGCAGTGCCAGCGCATCTGCGTAACAGGCCGGTCGGCAAAGCGACGTAGCAGCGGGTATTCGTAGGCCGTCAACAGGCCCGCAATGAAAAAATGGAACGTAGTAAAATCGGCCTCGATACGTTCTAAATCTATAGTTGGGGCGGTTTTCCCGAGACGTAACAAAGAGGTTGCCAGTAATAATTGCTCAACTCGGTTCTGGGCGTTCTGTAAAAGCTTTTGTGCATCACTACGCAGTTGGTCAAGTATCGGTTTGAGTTCAGAAGGAGAAAAGGCCGCCATCAACCGCGACAAGTGGTAGATAATGAGCGACGTTCGGGCGTAATGCGGGGCACAGTTGAACGGTTCTGCTACGTATCGCCCCGACTCCACCACCGAACGCAGGTACGTCAGCGAATCGGTATCATGCTGATTACGAGGCAAATCATACGAATAAATAGAATAGAGGATGTTACTCAGTGCGCAGGCATCGAAATCAACTCCCATGTTTTTGCCAAACCAGGTCGAGTAGGCCTTCAAATTCCGATACTCAGGATAGGTATTGACGATACGCTGGGACTGACTGCCATTGGCGTGCTGGGCGAGTTTGTCTTTCAACCAAAGCTGTTCTGAACGTAACGGAATGGTTGTCAGATACACCATTGACGTATCGTCAATATCATCGGGAATGCGAAAGTGCTCGAATCGCCCGAAAATACGGCCGTTGGGAAAATGGCGGGATGGGCGTGTAGGCCAGAAATTATACGTCTGCAAGCCATCTTTATTCCGAAACATCGGATAAGCCAACGTAGCACGTTCCCGAATTTGGTCGATCAATTGCTGACTTTGCGGAGAGACGACGTAGCGCAGATTTTGCAGCGTAAAAACGGTGATGGCCGTAAAAAATACGTTGGTATCCGCCCGGCGATAACGTAGCGAGCGATTGCTCCGAAACGACGCGAACAGTCCCGATTCGTCCTGAAGCTGGGCGATACGTTGAATAACAGCATCAATTGACAAAGGGGCCATATTTTCGTAAAAGTAACTGTTCGCTACGTTCTTTTTTTCGCGATTAAGGTCAGATATTTGCCAGCAGATATAATCGCTCCTGTCATGTCAAATCTGATTCTATTCGACGACCCGATTATCCGAACGGCGCTGTTGCCCTTTACCTTCACCCGACCGGTGGCAGGTGTTCGCGTCGGCATTCAGACGCTGGCCGAAAAATGGGCCGCTATGCTGAATCAGCAACCGTCTTACCTGACCGAATCGTATTTACAGGCCAAATTTCCGCAACAGGCCGGAAACGATAATGTATACGTAAATGGTGCCGTTTGCCCCACTCCTGGCCTCATCGACGCTATTACTACGTTGTCGACGAATGCTGGTTTACTTACATCCGATGGACTTGTGCTGGCTATACGTAGCGAAAACCCGTTACAAAAGGCACCCACTATTGACGATACTTATGATTTTCAGACATTTACCGAATCACTGACACTTATTCTGCATCCGTGGGACATTTTCGTCAATAACGGCGATCAGATACGTAGTGATTTTGCACGTATCACGGCGGGCCGTAAATCGCAGCCAATTACAGACCCTTTTACCCGTTGCTACGCTCCCGAAAACATTTTTGTTGAAGAAGGCGCTACTATCCGAGCTGCCATACTGAACGCTGAAGGAGGCCCCATTTACATTGGCAAGAACGCGACCATCAGCGAAGGCACGATTATGATTGGGCCGTTCTCGCTGGGCGAAGGTTCAACAGTGAATTGGGGTGGCAAAATGCGGAACAATACGTCAATTGGCCCATACTGTAAAGTGGGTGGCGAGGTCGGGAATTCCGTTTTCTTTGGTTACAGCAACAAGGGCCACGATGGTTTTCTGGGCAATTCGGTTATCGGCGAATGGTGTAATCTGGGGGCTAATGTGAATAACTCGAACCTGAAAAACGATTATACCAACGTAAAGCTTCACTCCTACGCGACGGGCCGACTTGAAGATACAGGACGAATTTTCTGTGGACTGATGATTGGCGATTTCACCAAAGCAGGCATCAGCACCATGTTCAATACGGGAAGTGTAGTGGGCGTTAGTGCCAATGTTTTTGGCAGTGGTTTTCAGCCTAAACACATCTCGTCGTTTTCGTGGGGTGGTGCCATCGATGGCTTCGCTACGTATCGATTGGAGAAAGCGCTTCAGGTGGCCGCCGAAGCATTCAGACGCCGGGACAAACCGTTCGACAGCGTTGAAGAAAACATTCTCCGCGAAATTTTTTCGCTTGAACGTACTCGCCACATCGATAGTACTACGTCGTTTGACTTATAGCTTTCTCTCTCTTTTAGTGACCAGCGTGCTACGTTGAGTCTCAGTACGTTATGCAATTCTCCGAAATCCTCGGTCACGACGACACTAAGCAGTTACTGCTACGTGCCGTACAAACCAACCATCTGGCGCACGCGCTGCTGTTCGACGGGTCGGTAGGTAGCGCGAATCTGGCCCTCGCACTGGCGCTGGCGCAGTACGTTAATTGTGAAGATAAACAGCGTTCCGGCGGTCTGGGAGATGACTCCTGCGGCCGTTGTGCGGCCTGCATAAAAACCCGCAAACTCGTTCACCCCGATTTGCACATGGTTTTTCCGGTTGCAAATCTGGCGAAAGGAAAAACCTCAGAAGCGTACCTGACTGACTGGCGTATGTTTCTGCTGGAGCATCCGTACCATACGTTACCCGAATGGCTCGAAACGATGGGAGCCGACAACAAACAGGGAAATATTTCGGCGGAAGAAGCCCGGAATATCCTGCAAAAGTTGTCACTGAAGGCGTATGAGGGCGCTTACAAAATCATGCTTATCTGGTTGCCGGAACTGATGAATACCTCGTCGGCCAACGCACTGCTGAAAGTGCTGGAAGAGCCGCCTGCCCAAACGCTGTTTCTGCTGGTGACAAATCAGCCGGATAAGCTGCTCATTACCATTTTGTCGCGAACGCAGCGAGTGGCCGTGCGGGCTTTTTCTGACGAAGAAGTTGCTACGTATCTGCGCCAGTACCTAAACCTCGACGAAACCACCGCCCGACGTAATGCGTACCTGGCCGACGGAAATCTGGCAGAAGCTATCGCATTGAGCAATCAGGATAACAGTTTGGGTGAGCACCATACCTGGTTTGCGGAATGGATGCGAACCTGTTATCGCCAGGATATTATTACGTTGGTGAAACAGGCCGACCAGTTTGATGGTTTTAGCAAGGAAAAACAAAAAGGGCTCCTTGATTACAGCATTCGGATGTACCGCAATTTATTTCTCTGGAATCAGGGCGCCAGCACGTTGCTACGTCTGCCCGATGAGGAAATGGCCTTCGTAAAAAATTTCGCCAAAATACTCACTGTCAACCATATCGAATATATTGTCAACAATCTGAACGAAGCTGTGTATCACCTCGAACGTAACGCGCGCGCCAAAATGCTCATGCTCGATATGTCTCTTACGTTTAGCCGGGTTATTAAGATGAACTTGTAGAGTTGAAACAGATTCAATGTTCATTAGATGTCATTTTTGTCATCCTGACGAAGGAAGTATGACAAAAAACAACTTTACAACCCTATAACCCTATAACTTTACAATTCCCCAATGAAGCCCAAAAAGATTATCGGCATGACTGATTTTGTCGATTTTCCCGATCTGAACCTGTCTGACGTACAGGCCAAGATCGATACCGGGGCTTATACGTCGGCGTTACATTGTCAGGATGTTCAGTTAATAAAGTCGGGCGGAGAAACAATGTTGAGCTTTCAGGTGATTGCGCGGAACAATGAGCAGGTTCATCAGTTTTACAGTAACCAGTTCAGTCAACGGACAATACGCAATTCGTTCGGTGTATCGGAAAAACGCTACGTTATCAAAACACGGGTAGTGCTCTTTGGACGTAGCATTCGGGCTGAATTTACGCTGGCCGATCGCGAACACCTCAGAAACCCAGTACTATTAGGCCGGAAGCTGCTCAAGAATCGCTTCATTGTCGACGTATCACAGAAAAATCTATCTTATCAGGCAAAGCTAGCCAGTAGCCGCCGGTCATCTGTCACCTAGCGGCCAACGACTTCTACAAACTAAATCTTATCGACCGCCGACTATCGACGTTTTATGCGTATCGCGATACTATCGACTAATCCGAATTTATATTCGACACAAAAGCTTCTGGATGCGATTACCAGGCGCGGCCACGAAGGTCTTGTCATAAATCATCTGCACTGCCAGGTGATGATTGAGGGAGGCTCTCCGTCAATACGTTACGAAGGGCAGGAACTGGCTTCTATTGATGCCGTTATACCCCGAATTGGTGTTTCCGTAACCGATTACGGTTGTACCGTGGTACGTCAGTTTGAGATGATGAATGTATTCACAACGGCCAAATCGCAGGCCATTACGCGCTCTCGAAACAAATTACGTAGTCTTCAGGTGCTTTCGAAAGCGGGCGTTGGTTTGCCTAAAACGGTCTTTGCGAACCACCCTAAAAACGGTGATATTTCGCAGCTTATCAAACTGGTTGGCGGTCCGCCGGTGGTCATCAAACTACTGGAAGGTACGCAGGGAATCGGGGTGGTACTAGCCGAAACAGCTAAAGCGGCAAAATCGACCATCGAAGCGTTTTACGGCCTGAAAAAGAACGTATTGGTCCAGGAATTCGTCGCTGAAGCTAAAGGGTCAGACTTGCGGGCGTTCGTCATCGGTGGTAAAGTGGTGGGCGCTATAAAACGACAGGGGTTGGAGGGGGAGTTTCGATCAAATATTCATCGGGGTGGTAATGCGGTAGAAATTAAACTGAGTCAGGCTGAGGAAGAAACGGCTATTGCAGCCGCCCGCGCGCTGGGTTTAAAAGTAGCTGGCGTCGATATGATCCCTTCTGACCGAGGGCCGCTGGTGCTTGAAGTCAACTCATCGCCAGGTCTGGAAGGTTTTGAAACGGCAACGGGTCTGGACGTAGCGGAAAAAATTATTGGCTACATCGAAGAGAAAATTAAAACCGACGAAGGTGATACGGTGGGGGTGTAGGGAGTGATGAGTGATAAATGATACTAGTTTTGCTTTTCATTTATCACCGCACCGGCGGCCCGGTCATCGTTCATCACTTATCACTCAAAAAATGCCTGCGCTCGACTCAGACCTTAAGAAAGCCATTGTCCGAATGCCGGACGTAGAGAAAGATAAGCTGTTGCTACGTTTGATTGCCAAAGATGCGGTGCTCGCCGAACGGCTTCAATTCGAGCTGGTTGAGCATAAACGCACGATTGATGAGCGTCGTGAGCTGATTCGCCAGTTTATCCGCCGGACGGCTGACCTGAAGCAGGATTCGGCAGGTTGGATTATGATGGATATGCGTACCATCAGCGGGTACATAAGCCGCCATCTGAAAGTAACGAAAGACAAATACGGCGAAGTAGAGCTGATGCTGTATATGCTCAATACGTTCTACGACTACAACGCGCATCTGCTGCAAAAATATAACAGCCGTACCGACAAAGCCGCTGAATACATCGCCAAACGTACCGATCAGGTTCTGAAAAAAATCGTCAAACTGGACCCCGATTATTACATCGAATTTATCGATGAGGTGAACAAGTTGTTGGGGTGGATTCACCAGAACGCACCCGCGCATTACGCCCGTCAATTGGGCCTGCCGAGGGAGTGGGACGTATAATGGCATATATTCACTCTATTTTCGACTTACCAGTTATCTCCAAAGTGGTTCCGGTTATGAGGTCAAATCAGCCTATTATCAACTCTCGATATGGGCTCGTTTTGTAGTACCTACTTTTGTTACGGTTAGCGCATAGCCAATCGACAAAAGTCTTCTTAAAACCAAACTCTATATACCGCAATGGAAACCATTGAATTAGCTGACATCAAAAGAAAACGTCGGGTATCTGTTAAATCCATTGAATATTTTGAAAGTGAAGGCAACTATACGTATGTCCATTTGAAAGGAGAGCGGCCTATTCTGATCGCAAAAACGCTGCTACGTTTCGCTGAGCAGTTGCCAGAATTTATCCGTATTCATAAAGGCACACTGGTCAATCCTTCGCATATCGTTGAACACCGTCCGCAAAAAGGGGGCATGATGGAAGTATGCCTTTCGGGCGAACGTTCGCTAACCGTTGCTCGTCGGCGTGCGAATGAATTCAGACAACAGTTATTAATGGTGGGGTGATAAAGTTCTACGGTTATAAAGTTATAGAGTTGTTCGACGCGCTCACAAACTATAAACTTTATAACCGTACCGGCGCCCCGGCCACAACCTTAAGCATTCGCGCCTGTTTGTTCCCCACTGTGCAGTTTTGTCAATTTAGTGGCATCGAAATCTTGCTCAGTGGGTTTATCTTCGTTACTGCTTACGCAGGTAATAATTCGACCGCCTTCTTTAACGGCCGTAACGGTCATGGGAGAACTGCCTTCCAGCAGCGTTACCTGATCGCCGGGCTGAAATTGTGTGGGTGTGTTTTCCATACGTTATAAGGCATTTTGTTTACGTTCTGTGGCTTATCAACTCGTTATATCCGGAAAGGTTTCTCCTAAGTAGAATGGGTTAGTGACTGATTCATCTGAACTCATCTGTTCTTCAGGCAATACTTTCAAAAAAAACGGTCACTCCGTACGTTCAACAGCCAGTCTCACCAGTTGTCCTTCGTCGTTCCAGTATAGCCCGGCGTTACCTTCTTCGCCCGAAAGCGCAAGTGTAAAACCATGCTCGCAGGCGTATCCCTCCATCGCTGTTTTCATGTCGGCCCCATACATATAGGGTACTACCACCCGTTTAACCGCCCCATAGGCAACACCAGTCCAGATGGTTAAGGTTACCTGTGTTTCCATAGCTCGTTTATTCTCCTGCTCCTGACCCTCATCCGTATCGTCCAAAACAGGTTAATCAGTTTGGCTTCGATTTTGCTCCTAATAACCCGAAATCGGTTCAAATTGATTACAGCCTATGGATACGAATGATGCCATACCTAAGGAAATCGCTGAAATACAGCGCCGTCAGAAAAAGCGTTTGCAGCAATTAAATGCCCTCGACCGATGGACAGAGGCCGAGTTTGAAGAAGCGGTTCACTGCTATAACGAATGGAGTACGGAAATGCGAGGATGGGTATTTCCACTGGCTTCTATTGAAAAACTTGCTTTCGACGTTCGGACACCTGACAAACAGGCAAAAACACTGCAAATGATTGCTAAACAGATGAGTTCCAATCCAGCTTACTAATAGTCCCGTATATATTACCATGATCATAACTAGTTAATTATACTCATATAGCATTTCTTTAAACAACTAGTATAGAACCAGGAAACATCGTAAGCTATTATCACATTACTATTAGTCTATTATGTATAAGAAACCATTACAACAAGGTTATTCAAAATAAGAATATTAAAAATTAGAGGGCATAAATTGGCTTTATGATTAAGTTATTTTGCATCTTGCTACCCACTTAATGTATGATTCTGTTTACCAACCAATACGCTATTTAACTAGAACTACCCCATAAATGACCGTCATTAGTCTCTACCAGCCTTATGCTACCCTGGTTGTATTGGGATTAAAACAATTTGAAACCCGAAGTTGGGATACCCATTACCGAGGTATACTAGGTATTCATGCTACGTCCACCATGCCCGCCTGGTGTCGGAATCTCTGTCTACAGGAGCCATTCCGCAACAGGCTCAGCGCACATGGTTTTCGGGCAGATAATTTGCCTTTAGGCAAAATTCTGGGTACGGTTAATCTGGTTGATACGCAACGTACGGAAGATTGGTTGACTGAAAAAGGAGAAGATATTGATAATTTCGTCAACTGGTATGAACAGTATTTATACGGCGATTATTCGGATGGTCGCTTTGCCTGGGAATTCCAGAATTCTCGCCTATTCGACGTACCGATCCCCGCCAAAGGTTCATTAGGTTTCTGGAAATTTAATCTGGATAACGAGTGATTACAACATTAACTACGTAGCGAATAAAAGGTCTGCTACGTAGTTACAAGCGTCTTAACCGCCATTGGCCGGAACTGACATTATTTCGAAATAATGTCAGTTCCGGCCAATGGCGGTTAA
>NZ_JACWZY010000053.1 GCF_014699005.1 Spirosoma profusum | reverse complement strand
CTCCAGTAATAGCCCGCTCTCATTGGGTAGCACCTCGGTTTCCCACTCGGTCAGCCAAGTCTTAAAGACTTCCTGAGCGGCTGGCTCAAATCGGGTATAGGGAAAGCGGTTGTATTCGTCAGCCTGGTAAGCAATAGTAGAGAAGTCAGAATCCGCGAGTTGTTGAATCAGGGCAAATGCCTTATCGCGGGCGTGTTTATCTGGATATTCATCAGTATATGCCCAGGGGACCTTATCGGGGTAAACCGCCAGTTGCAACCGCTGTACAAAACCATCGTTATCGTATTCAGTGGCCGCTCGAAGGTAGCCCAGCAGTTTAGCGGGCTGAATGCCCCCAAAGAGTGAGATACAGATAAACTTCACATGAGAAGTGCCGCGGGCAATTCGGTCGATAGTAATGGACCCGCTACCGTTCCAGCCTTCCAGGTAGAAAGCCCGGTCCTGCTCCCGCCCACTCTTTTCCCAGGTAGCAAGCAAGGCGATCAACTCATCCCGGCTCACCAGGATACCCGTTGGATTTTCATTCAGCAGGTCAGCCAGCTTTTCGGTGGTGGGGTCATTGGCTATATAGCGCCGTTCTTTGGGTTTTGTGGGCGCTTCGGGATAGCTAACCGGGTTGTCGATGGTCTTGCCTTTATGTCGGTCCTGCGCTTGCGCTGCATGGGCCTTTTTCTGGGCTTCATATTCCACCATTTCCATTTCATACGTCCGAATCTCTCCTTCAAACTTTTCCTGAGCAGCGAGTACCAAACGGGTCAGGGGCTTAAAAACGGCACTGGATGAGGGGGTTTTCATACTGGATGGATCGCCAATAATCGCCCCCCACAGATTGGGGACAATGGTCCAGTCATCTCTAGTCTTGGGTAATATGGTAAGCCGGGTACCAATCAGGGCAGAGAGCATAACCAGCGCCGGTGAAGCCACAAAGTCTAGGGGGCACTTCATACGGTAGGCATTGTCAGTCAGCCAGGGGCGTAAAGGCTCGGGAATCATCTCCGGCAGAAGAGGTAAAACCGGCAATAGATCGGTAGTAATCGGCTGGGGAGGTAGCCATTCGTCCTCTGTCGAATAAGTTTGTTGGTTTGGTTGCTTCAGTTGATCAGGATCAAAACCTTCTTCTATTTCTACGTCAATTTGCGTATCTTCGTACGTACTTTCAGGCATAGTCGTGATGATTTTCAGCCGTTCTGGTTTGGGCCCAGGGCGGCTTTTTTGTGAGTGGGATTATGCGAAGGGCGGGGTGAGAAACTCGGCTTGAAACCAAGCTTGGAAGGAGTCGAAATCATGAGCAATGAAGACCGCAGCGCCTGCCTGTTGCAGTTCTGCAATGGCTTTCTTTTGATCTTTACTAAGAGTATCCCTACCTACTTTGATTTCGATAAAAGCAGAGCGACCACCAACTACGGCCATCACATCGGGCAAGCCTAGACGTTGCTGACTGGGCACGAATTTTTTTAGATCATCTCGGTAGGTACCAGTTGATTGCAGGCGAGTGGCGAAGTGGCCCCGGTTACGGATATGCTCAACTATCCGACGAGTGAGGGCATTAGCCGATTCTGGCTTTACGCCCTTCTTACGTGGTTTACGGGCAGTCTGTTCGCCGATGAAGTTCTGGAGTTGGCGGAAGGCGGGTAGGTGGCTCATGCTGCCACACCTCCTTTTTTCCGATTGAGCTGGCATTTTATCTGCTGCTCTGCCCGCTGCTCGATTAATGCAGGATCTAATGGCTGGCTCGACTGACTACGTAGCCAGTTCAGTACTACCGCTTTTTCATAGAGAACCCGTTTACCAAATTTAACTACTCCCGGAATTTCACCAGCAGCCGATTTAATGCGTAGTGTGCTTGGTGGAATTCCTTTACAGACTTGGCAGAGCCAGTCGAAATTTTCATAAGGAGTGGTGTCATTTTTGTCACCTGCTTGCCCACTACGCAAATATTGCAGGACTTCTAGTGTTAACGCTTCTAGGTTTGTTAACCGGGCGTTAATTGGTTCAAATGGATTATTCATTGCTTGCCGTCGTTTTACGTGATTGACGGTAGCAAAGATTAGCCGGGTTAAAAGAGAGCAACCGGTTGCAACTAGTTACTAAAATTTGCCCAGATTGTATTTATTTCATTTTCAGCCTGTTTCCTTTCAAATTCATCTAGCATTGGTAGTATTTTTTCGATTGATGCTATTAGCCTCTTTGCTCTTACTATTGAATCATTTGGGTAGCTTATGCGCTTTTTAGGTGTGGCAAGAGCTATATATTTATTGTATAAAGGCTCCCCTCTACTTATTGGTGGTAACCCTTTATAACAATGAATCAGTGCTTTTTCTCTATCTGTTAATTTATCATCATTGATATTTTGTGCATTCTTAGTAATACTTAACCCAAGTTCATCTACCGCGTTTTCAAGAGCCGACTGGTTGACCCGATCCCTACTAAGCTTAGCCACAGTTAAATTCGCAGAAAATACTATTTCAACTAGATCAAAAGCAACACCCATTTCTACGTTGTTGGTATAGCATAAGTCGAATAATTCTCTCCATAAACCATTGACTACATATTTGGAATCGGGCTTTACTGGCTCAGGCCAATATTCTAGGGCCCAGCGATTAAAGGGCTTGTATTGGTTGGTTAAATTTTTGTAGTGGCTAAAATGAGCATTGAATATGTTATCGATATCATGGGGTTGTTGAATAGCCTCTTGCCTAAAATCTTTAACCCACTCTTCTGAAACAGCCCATGCGCTATTTAGACTATTGATTAATGATTGTCTAAGTGTTTTCTCAATAACTTTCATTTCTTCAACCGACCCTTTCCAAACCTTAGGAAAGGGAGCATACAACAGATTTGTATTTTCATCACTTAATAAATAGCTGAGTTTTTCACGGCGTTTAGCTATTATTTGATCAATAGTAACGTGTTCATTCATTTGTTGTTGCTTTGGGTTTATTGACTCCTCATAATCAGTTAGCTCCCTTAATACTTTTGTTGCATCATCTTCCAGGCTTACATTTGTTAACCATTCATTTAATTGCTGTTGAGTGCCAATACAACCACCAGTATCATCATAAACTTCTTTTTGAAGTCTCTCTCTTACTGCTGAAGCTAGGCCTAGCTTCAGATTGGCAAACACCTTTATCTTTGATCTTTCATAATCACTCAAAGTTGAAATCAAGGCAGGGTAGTGCTTAATTTCATCATAGAGCCTTTCTACTTGTTCTTGACTTAAAATCAGACGATCCATCTCCACTACAAATTGTCAAAAGCTTCATCAATCAATTCATTCTCAAACGAAGCCAGATACGTCTGTGTAATGCTTTCGGTCTGGTGGCCCATCGCTTCCGAAATCACAGCCGTTGCCACACCTGAATACTTAAGCGCTGTAGCGAAGCTATGGCGGGCCACATACGTAGTCAGGACAACCTCTACCCCAGCCATCTGGGCTATCACTTTCAAATCAGGATTTACCTGGCCCAGTATCTTATGTATCCGGTTATCAACCTGTTTGGGTGTCTGGTGGCGGTGGCGGTCCAGAATTGGAAATACATAGGCATCAATACCTTTATAGGTAAGCGGCCGGTAATAATCCAGAATTTGCTGGGCGATAACAGAGAGCTTAAAATTGAACAGGTGTCCCGTTTTTTTGCGCTCGTAACGCAGGCGTCCATTCTGCACGTCATTCCAGGTCAGATAAGCCATATCGACAAAGTTGATACCTGCCCCGTAGTAACTGAATACAAACAAGTCCCGGGCAAGCTGCAACCGGGCCGTTTCAGGTTTTAGGTCAACGATTCGCCCGATCTCTTCTTTGGAGATAGCCCGTTTGCGCGTTCTCAGGTCGAACTGGCTGACTTTAAACTCCCGGAAAGGGTAATGCTTATCATGTACCAAGCCGCGCTTTATGGCCTGGTTGTAGACCAGTCGTAGCGTTCGGAAATAAACCGCCATCGATGTTTCGGCCAGTCCCCGTTCAGCCAGCGTTGAGCGGAAGTCATCCAGGTAGCCAGGAGTAACCTCAGTAAATAGCAGCTTTTCAGGTGAACGGCCTTCGTCGGTCTCATAGCGCACCAACGCCCGGCGTATATCCCGCACTGTTGAGGCCGTACCCATACGTTTTTCTTTATTGAGCCTGTCGTTGTATTCATCGATAAAGCCCAGCACGCTTACCTTGCGAACGGACTTAGCGGCCTTGGCGGCAACCCGTAAAGCGCTGAAGGGTTTTTCCTCCTGCTTGAGGTCGCTGGCGGCTTCGGTAAACTTGGCTTTCCACTTGTTAATAGAGGCCTCTACCAGTAATCGGTCCGGGCAATTCCGGCGCGGTTCTGCCTTTTTATCATCCCAGTGCTTCAGTTGCAAGCTAAGTCCGGTGGAAACGTATTTTCGCTGGCGATCTTTGGTAATTCGCACCATAAGCGGGTGCGACCCATCGGCCAATGTCTTAGATTTGTAGAGAATGACTTTAACCAGCGCATCGCTGTCTTTGTAATCAGTAGCTTTGGCCATAAAAAAGCCCGGTTTACACAGTGGTTTACACAAACTTATATAAATAGCCGGGAATAACAAAAACCAATCAACACTAAAAAGCCTTGTATTCGCAGATTATCAGCCCATTAGAAACTAATCAAAAATAACAAAATGAAGAGAGCCGCTGACTCATAATCAGTAAGTCGCAGGTTCGAGCCCTGCCTGGCCCACCCTCATAATTAAGCACTTTGTAAACACTTACAAAGTGCTTTTTTTGTTTGACTGCAAAACAACTTGAAATACATTTCCGACGCCCTTGTAACTCAATAACGTCACAGCCTTTCCAATCGCTCAACAGCCGAATATCATAATCAACCAAGTCCTTCATCAAGCCGGTGAATACACGAAACCGGCACTTATGCGTCCAGACGACATGAAATTGTTTTTATGCTTACTCATGGCGTAAAACTAGCAAAATGGTCTGGCCTTCAGCACATCACCCCCAAGGCGTTGGCTTATCGAGTTTCATTCAATAACCTCGGTCATAACTCATTTCACAATAATACTTTCCCTGTCTCAGCGGTAGGAGCTGCTCACCCGTATTCGCTTATCTTACTTTTCCGGACAATCTTGTATTTTAATAGTTTTATCAGGAACTAAGGCAACCAGAGATTTCACCTCACCATACGCCAATTATCTGGCGAATACGGCTATTACCCCATTTAAAGTAACCCCGATTTCATTAGATTTGTAGATTACAATTAACTTTTCTCAGTACATTCTCACCTAACATCAGGTACTATGACCCACGTTTATTCGCTCATAGTTCAACATGCCCGGCAGGTTGGACTCATTTGGGCAATGCTTTTGCTGTACACAATCAGCTTCGGGCAGGGAACGCGCCCGCCTATTCGCGGACGTATCACCGATGCCAACGGAAACGGGATTCCGGGCGTCACCGTTCAGGTACCGGGAACGAACACCGGTACCGTTACCGATGTCGACGGCAACTATCAATTCACGCCAATCAGCGATGGCCAGGTAACATTACGGATCACGGCTGTCGGTTATCAGGCGGCAACGCAGACGGTAAATGCAGGTGCACAATCGACCGTGAACGTAACGCTGAAAGAAGACATTGCCAACCTTGATGAAGTAGTTGTTACGTCACCGGGTCAGCAGGCTTCACGGCGTTCGCTCGGTAACGCGATCAGTACGATTAAAGCATCGGATATACAGCAATCCGGTTCGGCTGGGTTGTTGAACTCGCTGCAAGGCAAAGTTCCTGGTGCTCAAATTGTTCAGAACTCAGGCGACCCTTCTGGGTCGATGTCCATTCGCTTGCGGGGGATCAAATCGCTGACGGGTTCGTCGGACCCGCTCTACGTTATTGATGGGGTTATTGTGAGCAATCAGAGCAGCAACGTATCGCAACTCGCCGTGGCCGATCAGATTGGCTCGGCACAGGCGGGTACGAACCGACTCGCCGATATCAGCCCCAACGATATTGCTACGTTGAGCGTATTGAACGGAGCAGCTGCGGCTGCGCAATACGGTTCGCGGGCGGCCAACGGGGTAGTCATTATTACGACCAAACGAGGTACGACGGGCGCTCCAAAAATCACCGTTTCGACCTCGTTCAATGTCAATGAACTTCGGAAAAGCGTACCGATTAACCTGTACAACAAAACGTTTGGGAATGCCCAGCAACGGCTCTACCCAATCCAGACCTTCGCACTAGGGGCGGCCCAACAGGCAGCTATTGCACTGAATCCGGCTACTACGTTTACGTTGATTAACCGCGATGGTACGCCTAACTACCTCCTATCGAACGTAGTAGATAACGTACCGCGTTACAATTATTTCGACCAGATTTTCCGGACGGGATATGGTACCGACAATTCGATTTCGGTATCGGGCGGACGCGACAACACGCAGTACTACGTATCGTTTGGGTATCTGAAAAACGAAGGGATCATCAAAGGCACCGATTTTACCCGCTATAATTTCCGCGCTCGTCTCGACCAGCGCCTGACCAACTGGGCGAAACTTTCGGCTGGCTTAACCTACGCCAACAGCTTCGCCAACGAGAAAGCCAACGGGAACGTATTCTACAGCCCGATGAACTCGGTGACCATCCTGAACAACATCTACGACATCACCAAGCGCGATGCGTCGGGCAACTTGCAGGCGGTTGAAGGCCCTCGTGTGAACCCGCTGTCGACCATCGAAGATATGCGTTTTACGCAGTCGGTGAACCGTACTGTGAGCGATGTTCAATTGAACCTGACTCCGCTGAAAGGACTGAGCATCGACTACATTCTGGGCGTTGATACGTATGGGCAGGTTGGGCAAAATTACATTCGCCCCTACCCATATGCAGGTCAGGCCCAACTAGGTGCAAACCTATATCCGCTGGGGTATTCGGCCACGGCAAATAACACGGTTTTCCAGATAAATACCGACCTGAATATCAGCTACGAGCGGCAATTATCGGAGCAGTTCAAGCTGAATGCGATGGCCGGTTACAGCTATCAGTTTTTCCGGTCCGATTACTCAATTGCGCAGGGCCAGAACCTGTCGCCCTTTATCGAAACCGTGGCCGGTGCCGCCAGCACGACGGTTCAGGCCAACTACAGCCTCGACCGTTTTAACCTGAGTGGTTATTTCGCACAGGCCACAATTGGCTACAACAATTTGGCGTTCGTGACGGCGGCTGTTCGTCGCGACCAGTCGTCGAAATTTTCGCCTGAAGTGACCAATCAGTTTTATCCGAAAGTCAGTGGTTCGTTTGTCGTTTCTGACCTGAGTTTCTGGAAAGATGCCTCATTCAATAAGGCGTTCAATAGCCTGAAATTACGGCTCAGCTATGGGGAGGCAGGTAACCTGTCGGGTGTTGGTTCGTACAGCCGTTTCTATCAGTTCACGCCACTTGCGTATCTGGGTAAGAATACGTTACAGCCTAACGCTCAATTAGCTAACCCACTGGTTCGGCCTGAGCGAATGGCCGAAATTGAGGGCGGTGTCGACCTTTCGTTCGTGAATAACCGGGTTGGCCTGGGCGTAACGTATTATAACCAGCAGATTAAAGATCTGGTTGTGAACCGGGCGCTGGCACCGTCGTCGGGCGGAACAGGGATTATTAACAACGTAGGTACGATGGAAAACAAGGGTGTTGAAGTTGTTCTGGACCTTGTACCCGTTAAAACCAGGGATTTCACCTGGGACGTAACGGCTATTTTCAACAGCAACCGAAACAAGGTATTGTCGTTGGGAAGCCCCGCTATTGCCATTGCATCGCCTGCTGGCGCCCCTTATCTGTTACAAGGTCAGCCCGCCAGCGTGTATTATGGAACTGGATACGCACGTAAGGATAATGGTGAATTACTGTTAACTGCGCAAGATTTCCCACAATCAGAACGGGCTTCGTCGCAGGCAGTTGGCTCAACTGACTTTGTAAAAGCTCGCAATTCAGAAGGACAGCCAAACACGGCGTCTCCAACAGCGAACATTGTGATCGCCAACCCGAACCCAAAATGGACGGGTTCGTTCACGACAAATCTGAATTACAAAGCATTCTCACTGCACATTTTATTGGATGCCGTGCAGGGCGTCGACGTATTTAACGCTGACCGTCGGACGCGGCAGGGCGTTGGTATTGGTGATTACGTAGAACAGGAGTTAAAAGGAGAAAGACAACGGGGATACATTTTCGCGATTTACAACACCGAAGAATGGCGCGTAGAAAGCGGTGCTTACACCAAACTGCGGGAAGTTTCGCTGAGTTATACGTTGCCTAAGTTGATTAAAAACGTCAGCAACATTAACGTATCACTGATTGGCCGCAATTTGTATTCATGGGATAAATACACGGGTTTCGATCCGGAAACCAACGCAGGTGGCACCAACGATTTGCTACGTGGCCTTGATTTCGGTAACGTACCCATTCCCCGCACGTATCAGGTAAAATTATCGGCTTCATTCTAAAACAAGTCGACAGTGGTCAGTCATCAGAGGCTGACAATTAGCGACTTACGACTAACATGAAAAAAATCATCATAACTTCCGTTCTAGCGGGTTTACTGGTACTCCAGAACGCCTGTACGCAGGAATATCTGAACCCTAGCACGGCCAGCCAGCCGCAGGTGGTTGGTTCGACTGACGGGCTGATTACGGTTTGTAACAGTTTGCAGTACCGCTACTCCGTAGGTGGTGGCGGGTCTGTTTTGGGCAGCGCCGTTTCGGCTGGCGGGCTGACTACTAATGAGTTGATTGTACTGAACCAGGGCAACGGCGAAGAATTTGCCCTGCAACAGGGTCAGGCTAACGTAACAAGCTCAAACGGAGTAGTACGTATCATCTGGACCCAATCCCAACTGCTACGTTCCAACGCCGATCTGGTGTTAGCGAATACGGGTGTTGTAACCGATCCAGGCACCAAAAGCGGTATCGTTGCTTACGCGTCTATTTTCCGGGCGTTGGCCATTGGTACGTTGGCACAGTTCTTCCAGTCGGCACCGATTGTTACGGGCGAAAACGCGCCCTTCGTCGACCGAATCGATATGCTGAAAAATGCCATTGCTTCGCTAGAGACGGCGGCAACGATGGTAACGGCTAACCCGGTATCAGCTAACTTCACGGGCAAAGTACCTGCCGGTATCGACATTCCTAATACGTTGCAGGCACTGATTGCCCGGTATGCGTTGATGGCTGGCGACTACGATAAAGCCTTAGCGGCAGCTGCCAAAGTCGATCTGACCAAGAAGTCAGTGTTTAACTTCGATGATACGTCACGCAACCCGATTTTCTTCACGGCATTCGGGAATGTGAACGTGTATGCGCCAACCAACACGGCGCTGGGTTTACCGGCAGTTCTGGCCCCAAATGCTGCTGACAAACGAATTGCTTTCTACACACAAACAGCAAATACGAAAGCAAATCTGGGAACCGGTTTTTATACGGCAAACAATACACCCATTCCGGTGTATCTCCCCGGCGAAATCCTGCTGATTCAGGCCGAAGCTTCGGCCCGCAAGGGTGATCTGACGGGTGCCGTAACGGCTCTAAATAAAGTGCTGACCAAAACGGCGGCTACTGATGCCTTCGGGGTGGGTGCTGGTTTACCTGCTTACAGTGGCGCTCAAACAGCCGATGCTATTCTGCTGGAAATACTACGTAATCGCCATATTGAACTGGCGTTCACGGGCTTCCGGCTTGAGGATAGCCGTCGGTTTAACCGGCCGGGTCCGGGTGCAGCTGGTTCGGAGCGGAACCGTAATTTTTTCCCCTACCCACGTGTAGAGCGGGAAAATAATACGAGTACGCCTGCTACTGATCCGAGTTAAGAACAAGACTGTAGTCTATTTTTGTCATTCTGACGAAGGAAAAATCTTAAATTTTCCTTCGTCAGAATGACAAAAATGCTTATTAGGGGCCTGTCTTGAAAGGTTCAACCTATTTTTTAGCGCTTTGACATTTGCGGTTAACATACACCCTTCATCAACTACCCAATGACCTTACTTCGATATCGTCTTCCTCTGGCCATTGTAGTAATTAGTGCCTTATTTTTCGTAGCCTATACATATCCCAACCCAAAATCGTCAACGTCTCTCGAAAAAGAGTTGGATGCCCTTTTCGCTGATATTCCTGACTTTAGTGGCGTTGTGCTGATTGCTAACGGAGGCAAACCGGTTTACGAAAAAGCGTTCGGTTACCAGAATTTCGAAACGAAAACGCCTATGACCACGGGCTCGATTTTCGAACTGGCGTCGGTTTCGAAACAGTTTACGGCTATGACCATTCTGATGCTGAAACAGGAAGGTAAACTAGAGTATGACGACCGAATTGACAAGTACATTTCGAATTTGCCGTATCCAGGAATTACCATTCGTCATTTGCTTAACCACACATCGGGTTTACCTGATTATCAGGACGTAATGGATAAGTATTGGGATAAGACTAAGGTGGCTGACAATGCCGACAACATTGCTTACCTCATCAAATACCATCCGCCAAAATTGTTTGAGCCCGGTGCGAAGTACGAGTACAGCAACACGGGTTATATGCTACTGGCCAGCATTGCCGAACGTGCTTCCGGGCAGGATTTCATTCAGTTTTGCCGGTCGCGCATTTTCAATCCGGTTGGCATGACGCACACCGATATTCCTACCCTCGATCAGAAAGTGAAATTGCCCACTATGGCCTGGGGGCATCTATACGTACCGGAGAAAAAACGCTACGTTCGGGCTGATTCGTTTCCGCAGTTCAATTATGCCATCTGGCTCGGCAACCGCAAAGGTCCCGGACGTATCAGTTCCACTGCCGACGATTTACTGAAATGGGACCGGGCGCTATATTCTAGCCAATTGGTTAATCACCAAACACTTGCGGAGGCTTTTAAACCCGCCAGACTAAACGATGGCACTACGTCGCCGTACGGGTTTGGGTGGGAGTTGCAGCAATCCAAACTTGGAAAAGTGGTACGTCACAGTGGCGATAACCCCGGCTACAAAACGCAGATTATTCGCTACGTGGATGCCGATAAAACGATTATTCTCCTCTGCAACAACGCCCACGAGAAGTTGCCGACAATTCTGAAAACGATTGAAACGACGGTGGTCCAATGACATTTCTTCCAATTTTTCCGTGAAGACAGATTCTCAAATCTGACTTTGTGAGGTTTCTCAAAACCTAATTTGTCGGTTATTAGTAACCAACATCACGAACCATTTCAAGGCTTGGGAATCGTAATATTCGGCACCCACAACCACTCGGGTGGATCTACACCAAGCAAGTGTTTTTACGAAAAAATCGCGTCGTTTGTGTTCGCCATAGTCACCACCAAGCGAGTGACCCATACCCGGAATCATCAGAAAATCGAAATTCTTATTGGCTTTAACCAGCGCGTTGATGAACTGAAACGTAGAGGAAGGGTCAACGTTATCGTCTAACTCGCCCAGAATCAGGAGGAGTTTACCTTTCAGATTTTTGGTGTGTGTTACGTTCGAAGATTCAACGTAGTGCTGACCAATCGGATAACCCATCCACTGTTCGTTCCACCAGATTTTATCCATCCGATTGTCGTGACAACCCGACGACGAAACGGCTACTTTATAAAAATCGGGATGCAATAGCAACGCCCCAGCCGAGCTTTGTCCTCCCGCCGAATTGCCCCAGATACCCACCTTGCTCAGGTCCATGTACGGATATTTCTGAGCAGCCGCTTTCATCCAGGCAATGCGGTCCGGGAATCCAGCGTCTTTCAGATTTTGCCAGCTTACGTCGTGAAAAGCTTTCGAGCGATTCGACGTACCCATGCCATCGCATTGCACGACAATAAAACCTAGTTCGGCCATTTCGTGCAGTGATCCGCGCGAATCCGTAACGAAACTTTTTGGCACAAACGAATCGTGCGGACCGGCGTAAATGTATTCGATAACCGGGTATTTTTTTGTCGGGTCGAAATTCGATGGTCGGACAATGATGCCCCAGATATCTGTTTGGCCGTCACGCCCTTTGGCGGTGAAAACTTCCGGTAATTTCCAGCCTGTCGCCATCAACGGTTTGATGTCGGCTTTCTCCAAATCCATAATTACCTTGCCAGTTGCCGCCTGACGTAGCACCGTAACTGGCGGTTCATCGACGCGGGAATAGCTATCGACAACGTATTGATAATCATCCGAGAAATACGCTCGGTGGTTACCGTTTTCTTGTGTTAACGTAGTAAATCCGGTTCCATCAAAATTGACGCGATAGAACTGACTGAAATAAGGGTCCTGCCCAGCCTCTTTTCCGCTACCTTCAAATAAAACGGTACGTTTCACTTCATCGACGTAGACTACCCGGCGCATCACCCAGTTGCCTTTCGTGATCTGATTTTTCAGCTTTCCGGTTCCGTCGTACAAGTAGAGGTGATTCCAGCCGTCGCGCTCCGACGCCCAGATAATTTCCCTGCCATCTGCTACGTCATAACGATAGTTTTTGCCACTGTAGCAGATGAACGTTTTGCTCGTCTCGTCAATCAGCGGCTTTACGTTCCCGTCGGCGCTCATCTCGAAAATCGTGTACCGCTGATGACCCCGCTGATTATACTCAAACGTGAACGCCCGACTGTCTTTCCGCCATTGGGGCGTTGATACGTTATATTGTTCGGCAATGAGCGAAGCGGGCACCTGAATTTGCTTTTTACTCTCAATCAGAAACAACGTTGGCGTTCGTTGGGGCAGCGCATCGCCGGGTTTCAGGTAGGGTCGCGACTGTAGTTTGGGCTGCAACTGGTCGGTTGGGGAGGATTCGATTAGGTAAATCAGGTGGGGGGCGTTGGCTCTTACTTTGTTGACAGCCAGCCTTTTCGAATCGGGCGACCAAACCAGTCGGGCCGAGTAATACTCTCCTTCCGAACCATCGAAACTTAATGCTACGTCCTCAGTTGGTTGGCGGCTTGAGCGAATGTAGACGTTGTGGTTTTTGATGAACGCTACGTATACGCCATCGGGTGAAGGAACTGGCTTGCCTTCGCGTTCGTCGTTCTGCCCACCCCAGTAGCGTGATGGTTCAGGCATAATTACCCCCTTGAGCCGACATTGATACGTATCGAGCGGACACGTGAAGATTGAATCTTTGATTTTGAATGATACGTCGTTTGCTCCAAGTGTTACGTCCGTAAACGGGAGTTGATAAGGCGTAATGCTACGTCCCGTCAACTGACTCAGCGACGTAGCAAGTCGCTTCTGGTCGAAAGCGGGTTCTTTAGTGGCTCGCTCCGCGTCGACTTTAACAAATTCTTTGCCGTTCGCCGTAGTTTTCAGGTACCAGAACGAATGTGTTTGATTCACCCATTGAACCCATTCCGGCGCGTTGTAGACCTTATTCTGAAACGCCCCGTTCAGAAATTCCGCGCGTTGATAATCGGCCAACGTACCTTGCGCCAAACTTGTAAGTGGCAAAAGCAGCAACAGAACGTAGTACGTAATACGCCAAAGCGAGACAAACAGGCAGGCAGTCATAACTGGTTTCCGGAGGAAGTTCAACCGATAAATATAGCCTCCGAAAGCCAATGAGCCTAGGTCTCATAGCGTAATCACAATTTCCGGACGATGGGCATATTCAGATATCATTACGTTCGGTGTTACGTTGGCAAATTGCCTGAAATCTTTCGCCAGATGATTGTAATCGGAATAACCATATTGAACGGCAATCGTAAGCCAATCGAGATCAGGATGCATTTCCTTACGCATAAATACCTGATGAAACCGACTGATGCGACTATATAATTTGGGGCCGACGCCCATCCGCTCAACAAATTTTCGTTCAAACTGGCGCGAACTCAAATTGGATTGATCTGCCAGCCAATCTAACGAAAATGGGGTTGGATTCTGGAACAATAATTCGCCGATTCGGTCAATGGGATGCGCGTCTATTTTTACCGTTCTAAGCCTACGTAGCAGATAAGCTTCGGCCCGTTCGATTACCTCTTTATAGGTACGGGCATTCGCGATTTGGTCATTTACCGATTGTATTTCAGCGTTTAGCATCAATTCGGCATTACAAAATTCATTAGTCAGCTCATTACTCGAAAAACCCAGTAATCGATACATAGCCCCTGGCCGAAAAATGACCATCAGCATCAGGAAATCGGGGTCTGAAAAAGTGCGAAAGTTTAGTCGCGAAACCTGTTGACCAAAAAACGCATTACTGGTTATTTTTGAAACAATACCTGACTGCGGATCATGCGATTCGATGTATCCTCGCGCAAAAAAGACAAGAGCCTGCTCGATTCGTGTTGGATAAGGTTTTGTTTGAAAGTCTGGTGGCACATAGTCAAGATGGACCAACAGGTAATTTTGGACGAACGGCTTTAGGGCCGGGCTTGGCAGGATTTCATTGAAAATCATAGTTCCTGAAGAATGGCTACCAGTTTTTCGGGCATGGAGAAAAACGGCGAGTGACTACTGGCTAATGTATACTTTTTCTGGACAGGAACGTTATCCGTTAACCTGCTTTTATCCAGATCCTTAGCTTGCGTGCAGAGAATATAAACTTTAGGAATGACTCCATACCGGGCGTCCGTTACGTGTACGGGCGTTCCCAGGCAAGCCATCGACTGCCAACCTAGATGGGCTTTAGCAAACGCTACGTCGGCTGTAGTACAATCGTGATAAAAGAGTTGAGTAGCATTGTCCGGCTTTATCATTGATGTTTTCTGATCGGCTGAAAGGATTAAACTTTCGGTCAGCGATGGCCCTGATGCTACGTTACCGGCCGCCTTATTCAATGCCTCTGCTTTTCCGGCTAAGGCAAAAACAGACTCCCCATCTTTAGGCATGAAGGCATCCAGAAACACCAGCTTCGCCACTTTTTCATGGCCCAACACTTCGGCGGCCTGCGCAATCACAACACCCGCCATAGAGTGGCCCACCAGAATAACCGGACCCGTTTGTGTTTTCGCTACGTCAACGACTTTCTGTACGTAGTTATCAAGCGTAACTGTGGCAACTGGTGTTTTGTCCTCGCCGTGTCCCGGTAAATCAATGGCGAGTACACGGTTGCCATTCGACTCCAGCAAGGGTACCACTTTTTTCCAGCACCAGGCCCCGTGCCACGCTCCATGGATCAGGATAAATGTTTTCGACTGAGCAACTGAAACTGTCTGGAGCAGTAGAATAAATGCAACTAGTAAAGCGCTGATTTTCATAATCGTTCTTGTTTAATTTCCTGACAAACCTATTGCCTGGCCGCAGGATTCTACAAGTAGAAAATCGACATCTTTCACCGGGAACACTACGATTTTAGCCCGTCAACTACCTTTGAGAAATGATTACTATTCGAAAAGCCACGCCCGCCGATGCCGACGCCATCTGGGCCATCATTAAAGAGGTGATTGCCACGGGTGATACGTATGTGTTTGCGCCGGATTCGTCACGCGAAAAAATGCTGAATTTCTGGCTGGGAGCGGATAAGCATACCTACGTAGCACTACTAAATGACGTAGTCGTTGGTACGTTCCTGCTGAAAGATAACCAGCCCGATTTAGGATCGCACATTGCCAACGGGGCTTATATGACGTCGCCTAACGCAGGTGGGCAAGGCATCGGAAAAATGATGGGTGAGTTTTCGCTGAAAGAAGCCAAACTACTGGGCTACAGGGCCATGCAATTCAACATTGTGATCAAAAGCAATGAGCTAGCTGTTCGGCTTTGGCAAAAACTCGGCTTCACCATTCTGGGCGAAATTCCCGAAGCGTTTAATCACCAGCAACTTGGATTGACCAATGCGTATATGATGTATAGAAAGCTCTAGACTGAACCGGATGGTACTACGTCTCAGCATTACCGAATGAGCGTTCCGGAGCGCGATCTTCTTTCAGAATAAAATCGGTCGGGGTAAGTGAGGTAAACTCCTTAAAATCACGTACCATGTGCTGATAATCATAGTAGCCCATTTCGAGCGCAATTGTGAGCCAGTCTTTTTGTGGACAGGCATTTTTGAGTTTGATCGTTTGATCGAAGCGGATAATTCGGGCGTAAAGTTTGGGGCTAACACCTGTACGCTGGAGAAAAAGATTGTAGAACTGTTTTGTACTTAAACAAGCCTGATTAGCCAGCCAGTCCAGGCCGGGCCAATCCCGCGAAAATCGCGAAGGGTTGATACGGGCTGTACTGTTCAGCAAAAATTGACTCACCTTATCAATAGGCAATACGTGGTTTCGGACGTAGTGAATGTCTTGTCGACGTATCAGATATGACAGGAAAGCTTCGACAATTTGAATCATTTCCAGATGGTTATCCGTACCGTTCAGCCGCTCGTTGACTAACCGAATCTCAGCCGGTAGCAGTGCCTCGGCATCCACAAATGTATTTGTTAATTCGCAGGAAGGCAGTCCGGTTAATCTGAAAAGAGCACCGGGTTGAAACACAACCTGAAATAGAACAAATTCGTGAGGAGGCTGCCGAAAAATCAACCCCGAATGCTGTCCATTTAGAGTTGATCGAGGATTCTGCAGTGGTAAACCATTCAATGGCTCGATAGAATCACCGCCACGCGGATAAAACGACAGGCAGTTTTCAGGACGGGGCCAGTAAGGTTTTACTGGAACGGCTATTTCAGGTTGAAACGCAAGCCCAACAATCTGATATTGTCGAACATACTCCCGAAGCGCAGGACTAGGCGGTCTGTAGTCGAAGATAATCATCCGGTATGGGTTGCTACGTTATTCCATTTTCAGAGGTGGGCCAAGTGTTTCGACGCCGTGTTCCCGCGACACCTGCTGTTCTTCAGCAAACGTTGGCGGTCGTTTGAACGCGTTCATCTGCTTGAAGAAATCCTCTAGATTACCAGCTGGTTGCAAAAGATAAATCAATTTTCCTTTCTCTGAAAGCTGTAGCCACGTGTGTGGAATATTCCGGGGAAGAAAAATTGTATCCCCAGCTATTAACGTCTGTTTTTCCTTGCCAACCTGAAATAGAAACTTTCCTTCTACTACGTAGAAAATTTCGTCCTGATGAAGATGCATGTGCAGCGGAGGGCCTATTTTGGCAAAGCCTTCGTATTCAAAAACAGCTAGTTGATCACCCGTATCTTTTGCCGAAATTTTAACGAGGTTCGGATTGACACCTTGATACAGGATTGGTTGGTTAAAGCGATCTTGTCCGGCTTTCACGGCGAATGGTTTTTTTGCGGATAGGGCCGATTTAGTAGGTGTGGCTGATGCACCTAACGTAGCGGTGGACGTTACAGTTGTTGCCGCCGTCGATACGGCGCCTGAGGAAATGGCTAGGAATTTTCTGCGTTGCATAACTTGTGGATGTTTATTGTGTTATGCAAAAGTCTATTGATTTCCAGGACAATTGGTGGTAAAAAATGGCAATTATTAGCCTGTTTGTTCCGTCACACAGCCACGCCTTCAATAATGCTATACGGCGACATTGTGGGTACAATTTGGGTCAGTTTAAAGCCGGATTGCTGGAATAGTGCACGGTATTCGTTGGCGGTACGTTCCTTGCCGGGCAAAATCGCCAGCATCTGCAAATCGAGTAATTTGCTCATTGAGGGTTCATTGCCGTCGGGAATCACCATCTCAACGACCAGTAGTTTACCATTTTCTACAATGCTCCGGCGGCAATTGCGTAGGATGGTTAGGCATTGCTCGTCGTTCCAGTCATGAATAATGTGCTTCATCAGGTACGCATCCCCCCCTTCAGGAACAGCCTGAAAGAAATCCCCTTCAATCATTTCACATCGATCAGTAACGCCTTGAGCCTCCAGCAAATCCGATGCTTCAGCAACAATCGCCCCCGGATCGAATAACATACCGCGCATGTGGGGGTATTTTTTGAGAATCGAAGCTAGCAAAAATCCCTGCCCTCCTCCCACATCCACCAGTTTGTTAATGCCAGAAAAATCATACCCAGCTAACACCGCCATACTAGCGCCCAGACTTAGGCTTGTCATGGCCTCATTGAAAAGCCTGCCTGCTTTTTCGTGCGACGAATAATAGTCGAACACGGGCATACCAAACACTTTATCGAAAGCCCGTTCGCCCGTTTTAACACTGTAGGATAAGTCGGCCCACATCTGGAACTGCGTGTCGTTGGTGAGCATTTCGGCAAAAGCGCGAAGGCTTTCCGGGTTATCGCTACGTAGGCAATCGGCGAGTGGCGTAAGACCGAAGCGATGATCAGCATCTTCGGCAAAAACACCCACACTGGCGCAGGCACGTAGTAAGCGATAAAGCGAATGGGGATGCGAGCCGGTTTGAGCTGCCAGTTCGTCGGCGGTTTTGGGATTGTCTTTTACTAAATCAGCGATGTGTAGTTCGGCCGCGACACCGATAGAGCGCGAAACGGCATAACCAAAGAGCATTTGCATAAGAATGGCTGCCGGAGGAAGTTGTTCGATTGTCATAACTTTCAAGGTTTGATTACCTCAAAAGTGCGCGGACTATACGGGAAGTATTGGGACGAAATGGCAATGTTTCATTGAGTGCTGTAACCAGGAAATTTTCATCTGGTGAGATGCGAATGCGACGCCGTAAGCAGTTGAATCGTTTCGGCATTACCAAATGCCCGCTCTGGAGCATCCGTTTCTGCCTGAAAAAATTCGATAGGCGTTAACGTAGTGAACTCTTTGAAATCGCGGGCCATGTGTTGATAATCATAATAGCCCATCTCAATCGCAATGTGCAGCCAGTCTTTATGGGGCTGCGTACTTTTTAACTTCATCGTCTGGTCGAAGCGGGCGATACGAGCGTAGAGTTTGGGGCTAATACCCATGCGTTGTACGAAGCTATTATAAAATTGGCGCGGGCTCAGATTCGCCTGATCAGCTAGCCAGTCCAAGGAAAATGAAGTCGGATTTTGCAGCAAAAACTGACTTACTTTATCAATCGGTAAGCAGTCGAACCGGGAGTTAACTTTGCGTTGTCTACGTACTAAATAGTGCAGAAACGCTTCGACAATATCAACCATTTCGAATGGATCATCGGTACTACTCAGGCGTTCATTTACAGAGTGAATTTCCGAACTAAATACTGTTTCAGCGTCCAGAAACTGATTCGCCAACTCATTAGCTGGAATACCCGTTAATCGAAACAGAGCACCCGGTTGAAAAATAACCTGAAAGACAACAAAGTCGTGACCTACGTGGCGATTTGTAACGATAGTGGGCTGCCCAATCAGGTCAGAACGAAACGTTTTCCCGGGTCCGGTACCATCTGGCGTGTGTACATGCTGAGCCTCGCGGGGAAAGAAGGCCAGGCAATTTTGCGGGCGGGGCCAATAAGGTTTAATGGGAGGAGTCGTGGTATCAGCAAACGTAACACCAACGATCTGATGTTGTCTAACGTATTCTCCAAGAGCCGGGCTGGGCGGTCTGAAATCAAAGACAATCATTCTTTTGTATCGCGTTACGTTGATTACTTTACTACCTCAGCCGCTGAAATAGGTAAGTTAACCAAATTTTAGGATTCACATAACTATTTCTTGTTTAGGGCATTACGCAAAGTTGAACAGTAGTACAGATAGGTCATTGGTACAAAATGGCAATAGTTTAAGCAAATGCTACGTCCGTTGCTAGCTGAAATAACCAGTTAGCGTTAATTATGGATAACTCACAAACTAATATCCTGACTTGTAGAGCGTTGCTGTCGCTCAGGGCTTCGACAGGTTCAGCCTGACAGCCTACTTAACTTTGTTGACTCAAACTGGTCTGTCAGGCTGGCCTGTCGAAGCCCTGAGCGACAGCAATACGTTTACTTAGCCATACCATAATTCACGTTAATTAGAATTCAACGGACGTAGCATCACTTTGTCGTTACAGGTGGGCCTACAATGGCCGAGTCATGCGATTGGTAGATTTTCTGAATAGCTTCCAGATCGGGTGGACCGGGTTTTGCGAATACCTGACCTATTTGCCGGAAAAACTCTTCCATATTACTGGCCGGTTGAATGGTGACCAGCAATTTGCCCGGTTGGCTGCTGACACAATCAAATCCATGATTTACCTTACGCGGAACAAACATGGTATCACCCGGTTTAAGTCGGGTTTGCTCATCACCAACCTGAAATAAAAATTCACCTTCGAGTACACAGAAGAATTCATCGAATTTCTGGTGAACATGCACTGGAGGCCCACTTCCTTTCCGGTTGTTAGAGCTGATCATTATCGCTAAATCGCCATCAGTATCGGTGCTTATTAGCTTAAAATCAACGGGCGTACCAGCCACAACAATTTGCTCATTATTACGGGCTTTACCGTCTTTTATTGTAATTCCTTTGGCTGGCCGCTCAGCAGAATCGTTCGTTGGAGTAGACAGCATAACAGGGGCGAGAATTGAGTTTTGAAGAAAATGACGACGTTTCATTTTTGACTGGTTATCGGTGAACTGGATGCGATTAACGAGTCAAAGTTGAGGGCTGCCGACGTAGCGTTGGTGGTAAAAAATCCGCGAATGTTGTCAGATTAATCCCAACCATCGTTCGGGTGAATGGTCATTTTCTTTGAGTAACGTATTAGGAGTATCCCCAGAAAACTGCTTGAAATCTTTGACTAAATGCTGATAATCGTGATAGCCTGTCTGCAAGGCAACACTCAACCAATCGAGGTGAGGATTCGCTTCTTTGAGCCGAAACGCATTGTCGAACCGAATGATACGTGTAAATAACTTGGGCGATACACCGACCTGCTCCCGAAACTTCCGCTCAAATTGACTGATACTCAGACAGGAATTATCTGCCCAGCGTTCCAGCGACCAATTTGATACGTTCGGAATGATCCATCGACTGGCTTTGTCGAGCGGTAGCAGTGTCATCTGTACTTGCTGGATACGTTTCCACAAATAATGCTCGATGATATTAACCATTTCCTGATACGTATCGGCGTTTGCCAACTGGTCATTCACCGACCGGATTTCACGGCCAATTACCGCTTCTGCATCGGTATTCTGGTTGACAAATTCGCCCAGATCATGCCGTAAAAATTTCGCCAGAATGCCGGGCTGAAAACTCACATCGAACATAATATATTCCTGTTGAGCCAGTTGCAGATTGAGTCGTTTAACCTGTTGACCAAAAATTACCGTTTGCGGTCGACGTATCAATTTGCCTTCATCGGGATGATGTGCGGTTAAAAATCCACGCGGATAAAACGTGATTCCCTGATTTGGCGATGCTGGAAACGGTTTTATTGGAACGGGGTCATTGGGCGAAAACTGAAAATGAAGCAGCATATACACCTTGATATAATCGCGCAAGTGTGCCGATGGCTGGATGTAGGTGTGAATCATACAGCAATGAATTGAAAATCAACGTGGTGTTGCGTGAAATTAACCCATTTTTCTTAAATTGAGGTGGTAAAAAATCGGCGTATTTATCATTTTTTATCCGCCGAAACATGCATTCCAAAGCGTATGTAGGACTCTCGCGCCAACACTGAGAATACTAACACAACCGATTAGGAGACCTACAAAAGTGATTAGCGAGATCAGGTAAGGCTTGTACACTCTCCGGGTGAAACGTTCATACACCAATAAGCCAATAATAATCAACAGCCCAAGAACGGCCCCCGGAATGGGAAAGCTGGGTAGTCGGCCTATCGTGGCTCCCAAAAATGGCAACACGGTCATCACCATAAAGCGAGCGTGGTAGGCAGGCTGGCGTTTATAAACGATGGCTGGGATATAGAACAAAACAAACAGGCTGATATCGAACGTATTGTAAACGAAAAGTACAAGATCTTTTCCGCGTAACTGATGCTGCCGAGCCATCAGCAGAAAGCAAATCACCATTACCGGTACCAGCCCATAGGAAACCTTGCCAATGGCCCGATGCAATGCTACCTGCTTCCGACGTATCAATATCGGCTGGCCGATAAGCATGGCAAACCACAGCAGAATGGTAACCGCGTGAACATGAACTAACGTAGTGGTTCCGGTAAACGTCGGGAACAGGCCGAAGTACGTTTTGAAAAACGCGAGAAAGACAAGAATAAGGACAGCAACAAACAGATAGCTAATATTTCGGTAGGCTTTTTCCATTACGTAACAGAATTGATTTTCAGGACGTAATGTACGGGCACAATCATTGCCGGTATGGGTAGAAAACCGACGTTTTTACGTTAAGCGCAAAACTTTTTCGGGCGAGCGTGCGGATTCCGATAGCAGCGTATTGGGCGTAACACCGGCAAATTCTTTAAAATCCTTAAACAGATGGTGAAAGTCGGTATAGCCAAATTTGACCGCCACCGATAGCCAATCCGCTTCTGGATTCGCTTCTTTCCATAAAAACGCTTTGTGAAAGCGTGCAATCCGGCCGAATAACTTGGGGCCAATGCCCATTCGTTCTACAAACTTCCGTTCCAGTTGTCGGGGACTCAAACACGCCTGATCGGCCAGCCAGTCCAATGAAAAACGGGTGGGATTGTGCAGCAAAATGGCCCCAATTTTATCGGCTGCATGAATATCAGATTTCACCCGCCGGATTTTGCCTAACAAATAGTGCTCGACAATGGCAATCATCTCCCGATAATTGATCGTGTTGGCTAAGCGGTCGTTCACCTGCCGAACTTCCTGATTGATGACCGCTTCGGCATCGATTTTTTTATCCGTGAATTCGGTTAGCGGTATTCGCAACAATCGAAAAAGGCCGCCCGCGTGAAAAATGACCCGAATCATGACATAATCTTCGGCGGGCATCACGAAGTTTATGCGAGACACCTGTTGGCCGAAAACAGCGTTTCGGGGTGCTTTTTTCACTTCTCCAGTCAATGGATTGTCGGACGTAACCAGCCCTTTTGGAAAGAACTCCAGACCATGCTCGGGAAGCGGAGGAAAGGCTTTGACTAGCGTCGGTTTCGCCGGATCATACACAAAATGCAACAGCAGATATTCCTTCACGAATGCCTGTAAGGCTGGCTGAGGTGGAATACGCTGATAGATCATCCTGAAAGATAGGAAGTTGCTCACATTCAGCCAAATGAGTGACGGTGAGAGATACTCCTGAACCTATCAAAAAAACGTTTGAGCAAATGCAGTTGACAATGTGTGCCAAACTGGAGAAAAAGGCGCGTAGAGTAATGAACTATGGCAGACAATCAAAAACGCCAGCGAATACAAATAAGGCTGATAAGGTTTATGTTTTATGAGGTCATATACTAGAAACCCAAGCAGAATGGTATCACAGTACACGTATGAAATTACAACTCCCAATTCCGGTTCCATCCCGAAGAAAATGATGTTTATACGGCCAAAAGCGGGATTAAAAAAGATAACCGAGCAGGCGATGATGTACCGCATATGTACAGACGGTACACACCGATACCACATGGCTAGCAGATATAACGTAATGAAAGGCACCAGATCAACAAAGGTCATATACATGCCGTAGTCTACAAGTACGGAGGGAGTATGCTGGGCAATTCCGCGCTGATATTGAACGCGGGTCACCATTAGAATTGACAGCACAATGAGTGGCACTAACACATACGACGCTTTACCTATCAATCGGTGTAATTCAATTTTTCTGGCCCGAATCAGAAGTGGCTGTGCTATTAACGTAGCAATCCAGAGCAATAAGAACGTAGCATGAATATGGTGAGCACTAACCGTGTCGGTAAACGTTGGAAACTTTACAATGTAGGTTTGGAAAAACCCAATGACACTGATAATCAGTAAGGCAAAAAATAGGTAGCTAATATTTTTATAGGCTTTTTCCATGGTCAGAATAGTCTTTTGTTCAGCGCTAATATCATGGCAATGAATTCCTGTTTACGAGTAGAAAACCGACATTTTACGCCAACTGCAAAATTTTTGCAGGAGAACGTGCGTACTCAGATAGAAGCGTATTAGGGGCGACGCCAGCAAATTGGTTAACGTCTTTGGATAAGTGTTGAAAATCCGTGTAACCATAGTTGACCGCAACCGTAAACCAGTCCAGTTGGGGATGCATTTCTTTGTGCATAAATGCCTGATGAAAGCGTGAAATCCGGCTGAACAGTTTGGGTCCAATACCCAATCGTTCAATAAACTTACGCTCCAGTTGCCGGGGGCTTAAACACGCCTGATCGGCCAACCAGTCTAACGAAAAGCGCGTTGGAGTACCCTGTAACAACTGCCCGATTTTATCGACGGCGTGAGTTTCCAATTTTACCCGACGAATTTTATTCCATAAAAACTCTTCGATTATCTTGATCAATTGAGAGTAGCTTTTCGCATGGAGTAATTGGTCATTCACAAACCGTATGTCTGGCTCTAAAATTTGTTCAGCATCAGCTATTTTATCAGTAAACTCATTGAGTGGTACGCCACCCAATAAGCGAAATAAGCCCCCTGGCTGAAAAATAACCCGAATAACCAGGTACTCTTCATCCGGCATTATAAAGTTGATTCGGGATACGGGTTGGCCGAAAATAACGTAGCGTGTTTCTTTGCTACGTTCTCCCGTCTGTTGATTAATCGACGTGGCTAATCCTTTTGGTATAAACTCTAAGCCATGTTCGGGCAAAGGGGGCAAGGGTTGAATAACGGGTGGACAGGCAGGGTCAGCTATAAAATGGCACAGCATATACTCTTTCACAAAATCCTGAAGAGCCGGACAGGGTGGAATACGCTGATAGATCATCCTGAAAGCTAGTACTTTATGCGCTTTCTAGCAAGCCTAATTGATTTAACGTAGCATGAGCTTGTTCCCGGCAACGTAGCATAGGGGATCGGGCGTAATTTGCCTTACATTCTGGCATAAAAAGACGTTTCTAAAGCCCTGAAAAGTTTGTATATTCAGGACTGGTAAACAATTGCAATAGCCGACAATGATTGACCTGAACCAGATTAGAGAAATAGCCTTATCGTTTCCTGAAACGACCGAACAACCTCATTTTGAAAAGCCTTCTTTCAAAGTGGGCAAGAAAATATTCGCCACCTATAATGGGCCACACAATCGAATTTGTGTCAAATTATCGCTTGTCGATCAAGGCGCATTTTCGTCCTTTGATTCCTCCATTATTTACCCCGTTCCGAACATGTGGGGTAAACAAGGCTGGACACTTATTATGCTTGATAAAGTACTTGAGGAAACACTTGTAGACGCCCTGGCAATGGCTTACTGTGAAGTAGCACCCAAAAAACTAGCTGATCTGGTCAAACAAAGCCGGTATGAAGAATGAGCTGTCGGTGGTGCCAACGTAACGATCATACACTTCGCAGAAGCCGAAAAAACTGTTGGTTGTAGCTTTTTCCATCTCCAGAAAAGAAGCTGGCGTGAGGTGTGTAAACTCTTTATAATCTTTCGCCAGATGTTGATAGTCGTAATATCCGCAGGCCAGTGCAATGCTGAGCCAATCTAAAGCGGGGTACTTGTTTTTCATCCGAAAGGCTTTGTCAAATCGGATAATTCGGTCGTACGTTTTGGGGCTCACGCCCATCCGTTCATCGAATTTTCGGATAAACTGCCGTACACTCAGGCACGACTGGTCGGCGAGTTGGTCTAAGGAAATTTGCTGGTTCTGGTGCAAAATGTATTGACCAGCTTTGTCAACGGGCGATTCATTTTTACGAGCCGTTTTGACCAACCGTTTCAGAAATTCCCCGATGAATTGGAGCATCTCAGCAAGGTCATCGCTGCTGTTCAGCCGAGCGCAAACATCCCGGATCGCCTGGCCCCAGATGGCTTCGGCATCAATAAACGTATTGGTTAATTCCTGCAACGGAATACCCGTGAGCCGATAGAGCATTCCCGGTTGGAAAACCACTTTTATGGCCCAGAAATCGTGCCCGCCGTAGCGATAAATAGGGATGTTTTGAATGCCATAAATAATGCTTTGTGGGTACGTGATAATGGTCGGCGAATCGATAAAACTGGCCCGTTGCGGATCACGGACATAAAAGGTCAGGCAATGTTCGGGGCGGGGTGTATAGTATTTAACAGGCAAACACACATCCTTCTCAAATTCGAAGCGAAAAACTTCGTATCGAAGAATAAATTCGTGTAAAGTCGGCTTGTCGAACTGACCTCTCCAAAACATAGCACCCATAAAAAATGCTGGCTTGTTCTCTACGGAAATATACTGATTTACAGGCCTTACATCAAACTGCTTTAGTTATCGGCTATAACGTAGCAATACTAAACAGGCGTACCAATCCCTGTGCTACCCATTCCCAGCCTGCCGAGTTGGGTGCCCACGGAAATGCGTAATGAAAAACCGCACAGATGAGCAGCGAAATCAGGTAAGGGCGGTAGTTTTTTCCTTTCGTAAATTCATAAATCAGCAGGCCCACCAGAAATACATCGCCCAGGGCAAAAGCAAACATGACGGCCGTCTTGAAATCGGCAAATCCGAAATTGATACGTCCGATACCGGGGCCAAGCAACGCAATTGCCGAAGCAATCATATAGCGCATATGCAGGGCCGGCTTTTTGCAATAAATAATCGCCAGTACATACAACGTAACAAACGGAATCAGAGCTGACACAGGAAGATACAAAGACGCCAGATTCCGCACTTCCGGCATGTTGGGCAAATTTCTGAGGTATTGCTTCCGCATGACAGCCAACATCGACCAGACAATCAGCGGCACCAGTACGTAAGACGCCTTTCCGATCAGCCGGTGCAGATCCAGCCGTTTCTGATAAATTAGAATCGGCTGGATGATGAGCATTACGAACCAAAGCAACAGCAGCAACGAGTGTGTATGATGCACATACGTAAAGCCAGTAAATACCGGAAACTTGCTGAAATAGCTTTTGTAAAATCCAGCGACAATAATCGCCAGAATAGCTACGAATAAATAGCTAACGTGTTTGTAGGAACGTTCCATGATACGTAGTTATAGGCTTATACCGTCAATCCATACGTATCGACAATCTGCTGATAACGAGGGTCGCCCATTAGCCAGACGACATCGAATTGCTGATCCAGCTCCTGTATGCCCGCCTGCATACCTGCACCAAACTCCGGCGTTCCGGGCTGGATTCCCTGCGCGATCAGTTTGGCGGGAATCTCCATAAACATGCCCTCCAGATACACCTCGAACCCCTGATTCGGAAACATGTCGATGAAACGTAGCGGCTTATCCGACGGGTTGAAAAAGGTGTGCACCAGGCCATGCGGGCGAAACCCAAATCCACCAGCTTCAACAATAAAAATCTCGCCATCGACCATCATACCGGCGGTACCTTCTATTACGTACATCAGTTCGTCAGCTTCTTTATGCAGGTGGATTGGCGGCCCCATTCGCTTCGGTGCTACGTAGCCTTCAATGCAACTGAAACGGTTATTGGTCTGGCTTTGCCGAATCATGGTTCGGACGATGTTTACGCCATTCCCAACACCAATGTCGGTGGGTTTCGAGGGTTCAACAATAAAAGGACGTAGCGTTTTTTCGCCTGGTGTCTGTGTAGGTGTGTTCGTATTCATACCCGAATCGTTTTGCGGTAAGTGTGAATGATTCTCTGACAAAACTAGGCGTGTAGAGTGGTTGGATACTGGTAAAAAAGTGACATTTTTCACTCTTCCCGCAGCCCAAATACGTGTTCAGCGGCTTTCAGGTCTTCCTCAAAAAACGACGTAGGCGACAGATACGTAAGCTCTTTGCAATCTTTGGCAAAGTTCGGACCGCCGATGCGGCTGATGGTCATAGTAACCGCAGGAAATGGCGATGCTTAGCAAGTCGAGCGAGGGGTACTTATTCCGCATCCGAAACGCTTTATCGAAGCGGGCAATCCGGTCGAACTGTTTCGGACTGAGACCGATACGTTCCTCAAACTTTCGGATAAACTACCGCACGCTCAGGCACGACTGATCGGCCAGTTGGTCGAGCGTAATACGTTCCTGCTGGTTTAAAATCAACTGACTTGTTACGTCGACGGCATGATGATGTTTGCGAAATGAGCGTACTACGTTAACCAGAAATGACTCAATGATACGTAGCATCTCCGTCAGATCATCGCAACTGTTGAGTCGTTCTGAAACAAGCCGAATATCTTTATTCCAAATCACTTCCGCATCGACAAACGTATTGGTCAATTCGCGCGACGGAATGCCCGTGAGCCGGTACAAAGCCCCCCGGTTGGAACACAACACGTATCGCCAGAAAATCATGACCGCCATATCGATAAATAGGAACGGTGTGCATTCCATGAACAATAGCGTAAGGATAGCTAATGATATTCGTCGAATCAACGTAGCGGAACCGCTGAGGATCTCGTGGATAAAACGTAAGCGACTGTTCGGGACGAGGGGCAAAATATCTGGCGGGTGGTGCTACGTCTTTCCCAAATATAAAGCGAACGACTTCATACCGAAGCACGAATTCCTGCAATCCCGGATGAGTAAATTGGCCTTTGCTTAACGTAGCATCCACAATAACGTTTGCTTATTTTCTCTGGAAAATATACTGATTTACAGTAAGTATCACAAGGCTGTTTTAGTTATCGTTACCTTCTCTTGATGGCCTCGTCTAAGGGAGGTATATTTGATAGCCCAAAAAATAGTAAGATGATTGCCACAAAATCGGGAGCGCAGGTGAAAAAGTCCAGAACGAAAGTGC
Source organism: Spirosoma profusum (assembly GCF_014699005.1). Taxonomy (GTDB): domain Bacteria; phylum Bacteroidota; class Bacteroidia; order Cytophagales; family Spirosomataceae; genus Spirosoma; species Spirosoma profusum. The sequence goes on along the minus strand of NZ_JACWZY010000053.1, from coordinate 4,932 downwards.
CCGAGTACCTGATCTATGAAATCATGGATGGTAAGCCTATTCACTACAAAGGCTATCGGGATGTACTGGCAGGCACAAAAACGTTTTCAGATATTATGGGTTCGAGTACGTTGCAATCATTGATTGTTACACATCTTATTATCTTGTTAGGCAAACAAATAAATGAAAACCAGTTCACAATACTTTCGAGTGAGGCAGGTATTCACCTCAACAAACGCAACAATCTCGCGGGCGATATTCTCATTTTTGACAATACTACTCTGCCGATTGACGCTATAAACGAATTCTACGCCGAAGTTCCGCCAAAAATTGCCATCGAAGTGGATATTAATGCTGATCCCGCTGATATAGACGACGATAGCTACATCTTCCAGAAAACTCAGAAATTATTGAATTTTGGCGTCGAGAAAGTAATCTGGATTACAACAAAAACGAAAAAAGTGACCATAGCGACCCCGCACGACGACTGGCAGGTAAAAGACTGGCATAAAGATGTGGAAGTCATGAACGGTATTGTCATTAACATCGGCCAGTACTTAACAAAGAAAGGCTCTACATACGCCTGAAAGCCAAATCCCTACTTATTCGCTACGTTTCCGTAACGCCGAACGTGCGCTCTGGCGATTTGGTATCGGCTTCTAAAAAGGCGTTGGGCGTTAGCTGCGTAAACTCTTTAAAATCGCGCACAAGATGCTGGTAATCATAATAGCCCAGTTCAACAGCCACACGCAGCCAGTCGAGGGAAGGATGCGTGTTTTTCAATTTCATCGCATTTTCGAAGCGGGCAATCCGGCTATAAAGTTTGGGACTAACGCCTTCGCGCTCTACAAACTGTCGGTAAAATTGCCGTTGACTCAAACAAGCCTGGTCGGCCAGCCAATCCAGTTTACGTCCGTCAAATGAAACACCTGTGGGCTGCTTTAATATATACTGGCTTATTTTATCGATAGGCCGGGTCTCTCTTCGCTTTGCCCGATTGATTAAATACAACAGAAAATCTTCCACAATCGGAATCATTTCGGTGTAGAGATTTGTGTAGCTTAACCGTTCGTTTACCCGACTGATTTCGGTGGAGAAAATAGATTCCGCATCGACAAACGTATTGGTCAACTCAGACGCCGGAATACCCGTCAGCCGGAACAGAGCGCCCGGCTGAAACTGCACTTGAAAGACCATAAAATCGCGGCCAACGTGCCGGTTCGTCACGATGGAATATTGGCCATTCAGCGTTGAGCAGGGTTTGCTAAGTAACGTTCCGTCGAACCCATAGGCAAGTTTTTCGGGGTCTTTCGGATAAAATGCCAGCGAATTTTCGGCCCGCGGCCAGTAGGACTTGACGGGTAAAACAGCCATTGACGCCGGGAATGAACAGCCCACAATCTGCAACGTCCTAACGTAGTCACGCAGGGCTGGACTAGGCAGGCGATAGTCGAAAATAGCGTCCATGGTTGTGAGCATTAGGCTAGGCGCATTGGGGGTAAGGTATAAGCATGGGATTGAGAAGCCCAATGCCCCACGCCCTATGCTATTTTAACGCCAGGGGCGGACCGACAACGGTCATGCCATGTTCTTTATGCAATCTAAGACTTAGTTCTTCACTCGGAGGCCCTTTTAATTCGCTCATTTTCAAGAAAAAATCTTCCAGATTTCCCGCAGGCTGCACCATGTATAGTTGCTTTCCCTGTTCCGACAACTGAATCCAGGTGTGCGGTATGCCACGCGGAGCAAAGACTGTATCACCCGCTTTTACCGTGAATTTCTCGTCACCGACCTGAAAAAGATATTCTCCTTCGATAATCGAAAACAGTTCGTCCTGATCGTGATGTATATGCAGGGTTGGGCCAATCTTTTCCTTGCCAATGTACTCAAAAACAGCCAATTGCCCGTTAGTATCTTTGCCCGATATTTTTATATCATTAACATTTTTGCCCCGAAATGGCGTATGAATACCAAAACGGGCTTCTCCAGCTTTTACGGTAAAAGGCTTATTAGTTTGCGAATTTTCGGTAGGCTGGCTATGTCTGGACAACGATGCGGCTCCCATTGTTGCGGCTAAAAAATGTCTGCGTTGCATAACGGTTTCTCTTAATGTGTTATGCAAATTTTCTACATTCAGCAGGGTATTTAGTGGTAAAAATCAGCCAAACTTAGCACTCGCGAAAAGATTAGATTCGTCCATTTCCGAAATCCCGTTTACAATACTGTCAAGGCACATTATGGCTCGTTTGGCGAAACGGTTTTTTCGCCCTGTTTCGCTAAATGTTTCACTATTGTTTCACTACGTACAGATTCGATTTCGACCGTGATCCGGGCCATTCCCTGACGGCGATAGAGTTCGTTTGCTTTGTCAGTAAAGGACTGTTTACTGCCGGTCGCAAAATACCGCTCGGTGGTGGTTAGTTTAGCATGAGCGAGCGAAGCCTGAACGAGCCGAACGTCGCCGGTTTCTTCCATCAACATCTCGGCGAAGGTATGACGGGCGGAGTGCATGGCAAGCGGTTTGTTAATGCCCAGACTGAGGGCTATTTTCTTGAGCAGGTGATCCACGTACGAATTCTGGGCTTTTGCCCGTCGTAGCTGCACGGCTTCGGGTTTAGTACGGTACTGATCGCCCATGAACGGAAACAGAAAATCGTCGGGCTGTTTGCCCTGGGCGTAGTTGAGCAGGATCGACAGGACTTCAACCTCAACAACGATGGCTTTGGTTTTTTCGGTCTTGAGGGCTGTCGTTAGGAAGCGATACCGCCGAACGGGTTTATCATCGACAATGTGCCATTCAGCGACTAACTGCGATACCCGCGCCAGAATCAGGTCGCGCGCCCGAAGGCCATGCAGGTAGTAGCTGCACAGGTAGAGGTTGCGACAGTCATTCAGTTTGCATTGAGCCTCGGTCTGGGTTTAACGATTACGGATGATGGCATTGGCAGGTATCGAGCGGCCGAACTGAAAAGCAAATCGGCGACGCGCCATAAGTCCTTCGGGATGAAAGTTACCTCAGAACGAATTCAACTCATTAATCAGCTTTATCAATCCCACACACGGGTTCAAGTCCATGACCTGGCGGATCAACAGGGAAAAGCTGCGGGTACTGAAGTGGTGATTACCATTCCCATTTAACTCGTCGATAAATTCTACAAGCGATGCTAAAAGCAATCCTAGTCGATGACGAACCGTATTGTGTGCAACTGCTGGCCCTGCAACTTCAGCAACATTGCCCCCAGATACAGGTACTGGCGCAGTGTACCGATAGTCAGGAAGCACTCTGCACGATCCGACAACACAAGCCTGATGTGGTCTTTTTAGATATTGAAATGCCCGAACTGAATGGTTTCCAGTTGCTCCAGCAACTGGATAATCCCTGCTTTAAGGTGGTCTTTGTGACGGCCTATGATGAGTTTGCCCTCAAAGCCTTCAAGTTCAGCGCGTTGGATTATCTGCTTAAGCCCGTGGATACACTTGATCTAGTGTCGGCCGTGAAAAAAGTAGAACGTCAGCAGCAGCTCGATCTTCGTCAACTGGATTTGGTGAAGCAGCAGTATAAATCGGGGCAGTATCCTCAAAAACTAGCTGTTCCTCATCAGGGGGGGATCATTTTTGTAGCACTAAAAGACCTTGTTTACTGTGAATCAGACAGTAATTACACTAAATTGGTGCTTCTCAATGGCAAGCAGTATTTGCTGAGCAGGACACTTCGGGAGGTTCAGGATTTTCTGGAGGAACGGAATTTCATACGAATCCATCGTCAGTATTTGGTGAATTTGGACCACATCCAAATGTATCGGAAAGGCGAGGGAAGTTACGTAATCATGTCGAATGAGGTCACTATCCCAGTCGGGCGTCAGCAGAAGGATCGCCTGTTAGCTCATTTTGGCTGGCTTTAGGTGCTCACTATAAATTTGTAACGAACAAATGCCTTTTCTCAGAAAACGCTCCCAGCGAGAGACGAGCGAGCATTCATGTGTTTGCTCCAAAAATGGGGCGTTAAATAAAACAGTATTTTACCTAAAGTTTCGTACTTTGGCTAATGTACAGCTACTTATACAACTAGAAATAATGTCCTACTAATGAAGCAATCTTGGTATTTAGATAATGCTGTAAGTGCCTCAAAGGAAAGTAAATACACTTTTTACAAGCCCTCCCGATTTATCCTTGATAAGCTAACTAGTGGCGATATTGTAAAGTTAAGATTCGTGTTAAATGTGCCTGATGTGGATGCAGACGCGGAAAGGATGTGGGTCGAAATTGAACAAAGGTTGGGGGATGAGTTTGAAGGAGCCCTTACAAATCAGCCTCAGATTATAGTTGATCTAGAAATAGGTAGGACCATTAAGTTCGATGTAAATCATATAATAGATACTGAATACGAGGATCCCGAGAACATTGTAGAAAAGTATATAGATCGATGCTTCGTAACGAATAAAGTCCTCCTAGAAGGCAATAAGATAGGTTATTTATATAGGGAAGAGAGCTTAGGGGAGAAGAACGGTTTTTATGATAGTGGTTGGCGAATTACTGCGGGTACAGAATCTCAGGAATATTTGGATAGTGAAGGAAATTCTCAGTTTGTTTCTTTAGGCAAAGTGTTAAATGTAGATGACTCAATAGTTGGGTTATTGGAAGAGCCGACGGGTTCAATTTTTGAATGGGATGACCAACAAAAAACCTTCGCAAGATTGTAGGGTTTCCAAAAAATGTTAACCAACCTACCAAAATTACTGGCTTCATAGGTAAATTCTCAAAAATGGCTCCTACGTGAGACGAAGCGAGATTTGAATATCTATAATTCGGGCGTTTCGTAAGACACTATTTAGCCTAATGTTTCGTACTTTGGTTTTCATTTAACAGATTATAAAACAGAACCTGTTTAAGGTTTAACAAAATACCCCCAATGAAGTATGAACTTTGTTTTGCCAAACGAATTCATACTGACTC
>NZ_JACWZY010000052.1 GCF_014699005.1 Spirosoma profusum | reverse complement strand
ACCGATTCGCACAAGCCGTTAAGCCATGCCGGGAGTCAGTCGTTTTAGGCACGAATCGGATCGCCGAAGCGACTACGCGGTTGAATAGCTCGCCAGTTCTGCTCTTGCATCAAGCGACGCACTCGATGCCGACCAACCTTTACACGCTGTTCTTTCAGGGCTTCCAGCACGCGACGGCTGCCATAGCGTCGGGAGTTTTCCCGCTCCGTCGGCCCGGCAGAAGATCTTATCGATTGCGGTTGTCATGATTAGATTGCTATTAGACTGGGAACATGTTGAGCCATTACGATATGAGTAGTAAGCACTTTTGCTGACATCCAGCAGTTTACAGAGTGCCCGAACGGTAAAATTGGTTTCTTCCGACTGAATAAAACGGTAAGTCTGAATCAGGTTTGTCGGCTGAAAATGGCTAAGGCTTTTTTTAATATCTCGCGCTCCATTTCGGTTTGCCGTAGTTGCCGACGTAAACTGTCGACTTCTTGTTGAAGGCTTTGATCCGTCTACTTTTCCCCGCTCCGGCGGCCCGGCTTTATCATCTGCCTTCCACCAGGCGTGAATCAGGCTGTCGCTAATACCCATCTTACGAGCCACCGCCATGATGGGTTCACCATTGGCAACCAGCCGCAGCACATCAGCTTTAAACTCGGCGGTATACTTTCGTTTTGGTTGTTGGGATTGATTCATGGTACACGAAGTTAAAAAAGTATCGTGTCCGGATTTTTAGGACCATATCACCCTACTGAGAAGCCTAATAAATCTACTTTGTTCCTGAAGTTTTTTGGTCAGAAGCGTGGAGGTATGAATGCAGTACATTTATTACGGGGAAAATATGAACGTTGGAAAACCAAACGCCGTATTGAACCTGTAATGGTTCAATAAAAATACATGCCTCGTCTCTAAAATATAACTGACTTTTTGAGGTCTATTAAACGCTCTTCAAATTGACTTCTATAGGTTTTTCCAATAGGTATAATTGACTCATTTATAGATATTTGACGACGACTTAAATGTACTTGTGTGATTCTGTAGATGTTTACCCAGAAGCCTTTGTGTACCTGCACGAAGCGACTGTCCAGTTGTTTGCTGAGCTTCGTTAGCGATTGTTTTAACACGTATCGGTTCCGACGGGCATGAAGTATCGAGTAGTTTTTGTCGGTACTAATCCAAAGAATTTTGTCCAGTGGTACCAAAAGTCGCTGACCTGTTGAACTACGTACTTTAATCCCTCTTATGGCTATAGGCGCTGTAGTGGTGCTGGTCAGCGAGTCCACCATAGAACGTAGCGTCAACTGGTGAAATGGTTTGACCAGAAAGCGGACTCGCTCAAAGTACGTCGTTCGATCGTACGTTTCTTCACTGGGCGAATCAGTAATAAATATGATTGAGCATTGTAGTTCTGGTATATTCTGGAACAAAGTGATCGTATCTTTTTCATTCACTATCGTTTCGCAAATGATCAGATCGATCGGTTGGGCTTTAAGAATAGCAACAATATCAAGAGCGTTTGTGCTCTTTGTATGCTCATAGCCCAGCGATTCTAGAATCGACTCCAGTTCGGTTCCCCACTCATCAGTCTCAACAAGTATTAAGGCGTGCATATGGTAAACCAACGTTAGTGAGTGAACTTATACTGTTTTCTACCCTAACCGTTTAGAGCCCAACTATCTAACCCTTAAAATTTTGTTTATCGTAATTGTTTCATTATTCAGCCGATAATTTTCTAAGCTGGTTGGTGGGCCTTCCAGGTTGCCATTTGGCACTAAAATTGACAAGAGGTACCATCCTTGGCCAGCGCTCAAAAGAACGTATCCACTTCTCTACCGACTTTCCTTTCGTCACCTTTTTTTGACGTTGCTCACCTAAACGATTCAATTAGTATAACTTTTGTTAACATAAAATATGATCAATAAACATTTTATTTATTTTTGCTCCTCCCTAATAAATTGAATATTTAACTGATCGCTCTGATATTATACTAGTAAGCTTTTAAATAGGCTTAAATAGTCTCATCTATTTGTAGCTGTTTAAGTCATATTATAATACTCACGTTATTTTATGAAGTGGACAGTTTACCCCAACTATATGATGCGGTTGACATGGGTGAGTATTTTGTTCACCCTGTTGATAGTTGTTATCTGCCCGTTAGCGGTTAAGGCGCAGACGATTCCCTGTAATTACCGAAATCTAATTACGACCAACTATTCTACTGCTGGAGTAGTACCCGCTCGTACAAACGGGTATGGTGGTGTTTCAAACATTATTGGGGTTGGTAGTGTAGCCGATGCCGCGAACGTAGCAGATGGCATTACGTCCAACTTTGCCACCATTACTTCGTCAAATATTTCGGGGAGTGGCGGGCAAATTTCGGTAAGTGCCAATGCTACCAGTGGAACAAACACATTTCCAGGTGGAGCCATTGCTGGTTTTGTAATTGCCAATAATACGACCCTCAACCTGTTGGCTGCGGTAACGATACGTACGTATTTAAACGGAACCCTTCGAGAATCATCTGATACGTCTCCATTAGTAGACCTGACCCAACTTGCGGGACCAGGACAGCGCGCACTGGGTATTACGACAACACTGAGTTTCGACGAAGTTCAGATTGCCATTACTGGCTCCGGAACGGCCACAAGCACCTCCGTTTATTACCCCTTTGTGCAGTACAGCGCATTAACGGCAATGACCATGGTTACCAACACCAGCAGTTCAGCAGCGGCTGATGGTGCGGTAAATCTTATCGTATCGGGTGGGCGGTCGCCGTATACGTATCGGTGGAGTACCAATGCCACTACACAAAACATAAGTAACGTAACAACGGGTACGTATTCCGTAACCGTAACTGATGCGAACCTCTGTACAACCGTTACGTCGGCTACAGTAGGCATCCGGGTAGCACCCTGTCCGGTTCCGGGTCAAAGCGGATTTACGTCCTTCACATTTGGTACGCCATCACAATCAGGCACTGGAACGAGTAAGGTGGCTCGATACAGTAATGTAGCTACGATAGGTGGACAGGTCGTTGATATTATTGCCGATGTTACCAGCATTAACAGTTCAACCAATTCAACGTCCAATGTCATCAATTTTGCCTCGACTGGTGGCGCGGCTCAGGTCCAGATTATAGCAGCTAATGTCAGTGCCGGTGTTCGCTGGACGGTTGTAAGAACCGGTACAACAACGCCCGTTCCTTTTCAGGGATCATTTACCGTAGCCGACCTTGATCGGGCAACCAACATAATTGGAACCGTCACCCGAACCGAAAGTATTGATCTGGATAAGGCGACCCTTTATTCTTATAAACTGAATTCACCAGCCACAACGTCAATAGCCGTCATTGATCAGACGACTAGTTTTCGTTTTCAGGGTACGGCCGATAATGGAAACAACGATAACAACCCTACATATGCCGTTTCGTTAAACTTTGTTGGACTTCCCTATTTCGATATCACCTATAATAATATTGGCACCGACGCGCTTTCTTACTTCACATTTGATGGGAATGGTACAGTTGTATTTGGCGCAAACACAACCTGTGTGCCCGTGCTTGACACCGATAAGGACGGCGTTGCTGATGCGAATGATATTGATGACGATAACGATGGTATCGTTGACGATACTGAAGGTTTACTGGCCGATGCCGATAACGACGGGATTGCCAACGCACTCGATCTGGATTCAGATGGCGATGGAATTCCAGATAACATCGAAGCCCAGTCAACAATTGGCTATAGTCCATCAAACACAACAGTAACAGCGTTGGGGTTGCCTACGGCTTACTCGTCTACCGGGGGGCTCATTCCTGTTAACACGGATGGAACGGATACCCCCGATTACCTGGATACGGATAGTGATAACGACACGAAAACCGATACAAACGAAGCGAATCTAACCCTCTCAGGTAACGATAACGATGATGATGGTCTGATTAGCAGTATCGACACGAATCCGAACGCATTTGGACCGGTTAGCGCTGGTATAACCAATCCACTGACCGCTTACCCGACAAACGCCAACGGTACGCAGGTCTTATGGCGAGTAAAAGAAGGCGCTTTCACCTATGGGGCCTGCGGTAACGGAACCGCAACCGGTACGTTCGTAATCAATAATTCCTCAACGGGTATTTTAACGATTCCGATCACGACCAACCGTGATGGTCAGGTCGTCGTTTCAGTAACCGGCCCTGGTTTTAGCGCATCGCCAACATCCGTCACCACAACGATCGTCGCCAGCCAGACGGCGCTGTCGATTCCTATAATATACAACGGCTCAGGATCGACCGGAACACGCTCACTGACGATTACCTCGGTACAGGCATCCGGTACGTGCTCGTCAACAGTTGCCGTGATTGGCCTGGCCGATCTGTCACTCTCTTTATCTCAACCAACTCCCTCGTTACTGGTAGCCCAAACCAGCAATTTGCCAATTACCATCAGTAACATCGGTTCGGCTGCCACCAGCGGTCCCATCACGGCAACACTGATTGTTCCGGCGAATGTCGCTACGCCCGCATCATTCACAAGTGGTGGTTTTGCCTGCACCACGTCGGGGCCGAACGTAGCGTGCTCCAGCTCAGCTATACTCTCAAACGGTGCCAGTACAACAATAACAGTACCTATAACACCAGGGGTTGCTACGGCTGGAACGACATTGAGCTTCAGTGCGCTCGTAACCACGACCACGGCCGAAGTAAGCGTAACGAATAATGCGGCTACGATCTCTCCATTAGTCAGTTCCAGCGTAACGGCCAGACCTGATGCGGGAACCGTGAGTGCCGGTACGGGAGGTACTGCCGTCGCCAACGTAGCAGCCAATGATATTGTCAATACGTTACCCGCTACGTTAGGAGCCAGTGGCAACGCTACGGTGTCTCAGGTCGGTACGTACCCACCTGGTGTTACCCTCATTTCAGGTACTGGTAGCATTAGTGTAGCAGTGGGCACCACGCCGGGTAACTACACGCTGGTTTACCAGCTCTGTGACCAACTCACTACGCCTGTCTGTGCCACCACAACTGTGGCCATTACCATCACTCCCAGTATCACCGCTACTGTCGATGCGGGAACCGTGAGTGCCGGTACGGGTGGAACTGCCATCACCAACGTACGCGCCAACGATCTGGTCAACGGATTACCCGCCACCAGTGCGAACTCCAGTCTGAGCCTGGCCAGCACCAGTTCCGCAAGCCTTTTTCTGAACACCAGCACCGGCAGTGTGAGTGTGGCACAAGGCACCGCACCGGGGACATACTCGCTGGTCTATTCTTTGTGCAGCACGCTGGGAACTGTTACCTGCACAACGGGTATCGCCAACGTAACGGTGACGGCCAACGTAGCACCTGTAGCAGATGCAGGCACCGTGAGCGCGGGCGCAGGTGGCGTCGCTGTAGCCAACGTAGCAACCAATGATTTTGTGAATGGTGTAGCCGCTACGTTAGGAGCTGGAAACGCTACGTTAGCTGTTGTGGGTACCTATCCGACCGGCATTACCCTCAATACCACGACGGGTAGTATAAGCGTAGCCCAAGGAACAGCACCGGGCACCTATACGGTCGTCTACCAGATTTGCGACCGACTCAGTACGCCTACTTGTGCGACTACAACCGTTACGATTACAGTCACACCCAGCGTGGTCGCTAATCCTGACGCGGGTACTGTTTCTGCCGGAACTGGCGGTATCGCGGTCGCCAACGTAGCGACTAACGACGTAGTGAATGGAGTGCCCGCTACGTTGAGCGGCCCCGGTAATGCTACGTTGGCAACGGTAGGTGTGTATCCAGCAGGTATTACCCTTAACACGAGCACCGGTAGTATTAACGTAGCAGTGGGCACCAACCCGGGCAATTACACAGTCGTTTATCAGATTTGCGATCGACTAACAACGCCCACCTGTGCTACTGCCAATGTAGCCATCACCATTACACCGAGCGTAACTGCCAACACAGATTCTGGCACGGTTTCATCTGGTACGGGCGGTACGGCTGTGGTCAATGTGCGCGCCAACGATGTGGTCAACGGCCAGCCCTCCAGTACCACCAATTCGAGTTTAAGTCTGGTTAGTACCAGTTCCGCCAGTCTGGTCTTCAACATCACAACCGGGAGTGTGAGTGTAGCACAAGGCACTCCACCAGGAAGTTACTCTTTGGTTTACTCGCTGTGCAGCACCTTGGGCACGACAACCTGCACAACGGGTGTGGCAAACGTAACGGTGACGGCCAGCGTAGTGGCCAACCCAGATGCGGGCACAATCTCCGCGGGTACGGGCGGTGCAGTGGTCGCCAACGTAGCGGCCAACGACGTAGTGAATGGCGTACCGGCTACGGTGGGTTCCGGTGGTAACGCTACGTTGACGACGGTGGGCTCCTATCCATCTGGCATCACGCTGAATGCGAGTACCGGCAGCATCAACGTAGCAGTGGGTACCACACCGGGCAATTACACTGTCGTCTACCAGATTTGTGACCAGTTGACACCCGTCACCTGTGCTACGGCCACTGTAGCCATCACCATTACACCCAGCATCACCGCCACCAACGACGCGGGCACAGTTTCTTCGGGTACAGGTGGAACCGCTATTACTAATGTACGTGCGAATGATCTGGTCAACGGCTTGCCTGCGACCAGTGCAAACTCTAGCCTGAGCCTGGTTAGTACCAGTTCAGCGAGTCTGGTCTTCAACACCACAACGGGTAGCGTGAGTGTAGCGCAAGGCACCACTCCGGGAAGTTATTCCTTAGTTTATTCACTATGTAGCACGTTAGGCACCGTTATCTGCACGACGGGTATCGCCAACGTAACGGTCACTCCCAGCGTAGTCGCCAACCCCGATGCAGGCACAGTTTCTTCGGGAACGGGTGGCACGGCCGTAGCTAACGTAGCCGCCAATGATTTTGTTAACGGGCTGCCAGCCACGCTGGGTAGTGGAGGTAATGCGACTCTTTCCCTGTCAGGCACCTACGCCACCGGCATTACGCTGAACACGACGACGGGTGCGGTCAGCGTCGCGTTGAGTACAACACCGGGAACCTATACTATAGCCTACCAGATTTGTGATAAACTGACCTCCACCTGCTCCACCACGACGGTAAGCGTGACGATCGTGCCTAGCGTTGTCCCCACGCCCGACAGCGGAACAATTTGTACGGGCATAGTAGTCAATAATGTGGCGGCCAATGACCTGGTCAATGGGCAGTCGGCCGTGCTGGGTACCAACGCGGTACTAACCAGCGTAGGCACCTATCCAACCGGCATTACGCTGAATACAACCACGGGGGCCATCAATGTAGCCACCGGCACGGCAGCAGGCTCCCATACCCTGGTTTATCAGCTTTGTTCAACCATTGGCACCCCCGCCTGTACGACGAGTACAGCAACGGTTACCGTGAATGCCTCGGTGACGGCCACGCTCTCATCGGCATCGATTTGTAATGGCACCAGCGTAACACTGACAGCGACGGGAGGAGCCAGTTATCGGTTTGGCCCCGGTAATTCGAATACGAGTGGGATTTTAATCGTTGCTCCAACCGTCGTGGGCGTAAATCCGTATTCGGTAACGGTCACGTCTGGATTGGGCTGTTCGGCAGTAGCCACCGGCACGGTTACGGTAAACGCCCTGCCCCAGCCAACCATTTCGGGCAGTACTTCCCTGTGCGCCGGACAACCTATTTCATTAACAGCCAGCCCTACCACAGGTCTTTCCTATGCCTGGAGCGGGCCAGGCGGCAATCTAGGAAGTAGTAATCCGCTGATTATTCCCAACAGCACTACCGCCAACTCTGGTACGTATCAGGTGCGGGTGACGGATGCCAATGGCTGTACCGCCGTAACTAGCCAGAATGTGACGGTCAAACCAACGCCATTGGCGCAAATTCTCAACACCAGCATCGTTTGTTCAAATAATATGCCTTCCGTAGCGATTGCCACGCAGGTGACGGGCGGCTCACCACCGGTCGGTTATGCCTGGTATCGCTCGGGTGCCGCCGGCGTTATTTCGACTTCGCCCAACCCGACATTCAGTACTGCTGATACCTATAGTCTGGTCGTGACGGATGCCAGCGGCTGTCTGAGCAACACGGCTACCGTGATGGTCATGACCCCCAATCCGCTGGCCGTCAATACACAGACAGCCAATGCCCGCTGCTTTGGCGGACAGGGTACCATCACGGTTACGACGAACGGCGGCACAACACCCTATACCATCAGTTATTATAATACCAGCGGCCTCATCTCATCGACGCAAACGACCGGTGCCAGCACACTCACTGCAGTAGCTGGAAGTTACTCGGTGGTAGTAACCGATGCCAATGGCTGTTCGCTGACGCAGACTGCCACCATCACACAACCGCCGTTATTGGCTGTTTCGCTGACCGGGAGCGGGTCGGTTTGCGCGGGTCAGGCCACCGGAACCATCACCAGTTCAACAACGGGCGGGACACCTTCCTACGCCTACTCGTGGAGTGCCGCTGCGGGGCCTCTGGTCCAGACCACGCCCAATCTGACCGGGCTAAGTGGCGGCAGTTATTCGGTGGTGGTAACCGATGCCAATGGCTGTACGGCGACATCTAACGTAACCTTGCCCACCAATCCGCTGCCGAGTGCACCAACGGTCAGTGTCACCCAGCCAACCTGCATTACCCTGACCGGCACTATCCAGGTATTGACCCCGGCATCGGGCGTACAGTATAGCTTCAACAACGGGATTTCGTATCAGGCTTCGGCATCGCAGGCGGGCCTTCAACCGGATGTCTATCAACTAAGGGTAAAGAATAGCGCGACCGGCTGCGAATCGCCGGTTACCAGCGTCACCATCAACCCAGTGCCGTCTCCGCCGATTGTCTCGATAACCGGTAGTACCACCTACTGTACCGGCCAGCCGATCAACCTGACGGCCAATCCGGTCAGCAATGTCAGCTATGCCTGGAGTGGGCCGGACGGCAACCTCGGTACAGCAAATCCGGTGGTAGTGCCGAACCCGACACCAGCCCAGTCAGGAACGTACCGGGTACTGGTGACCGATACCAATGGCTGCACGGCGACGGCCAGTACCAATGTGACGGTGTATCCGCTGCCGATAGCTACACTGGCTGTCAATTCGCCCACGATCTGCTACGGCCAACCCATCAGCCTGACAGCAGGTGGCGGCACTAATTATGCCTTTTCGACCAATGTAAGCGGCATAACCGGCAACGTAGCCAGTTTCACAGCCGGACTGGGTACAGCCCAATATTCCGTCACCGCTACATCGGCTCAGGGCTGTGTGTCGCTGCCAACAACGGTGACGGTAACGGTTTCTTCCTGCGTCAGTCCGGTGCCGGACAGCGGTACTGTATCCGCCGGCACGGGCGGGGTGGCTGTCCTGAATGTGGCGGCCAATGATCTGGTCAATCTCAACCCAGCGGTACTGGGCACCGGCGGCAATGCGACTATTGCGGCTGTTGGCACGTATCCGAACGGGATCACCCTAAATACCACCACTGGTAGCATCAGCGTAGCTGTCGGCGCTACGCCCGGTAGTTACACCCTTGGCTACCAGATTTGCGACCTGCTTACCCCCGTAACTTGTGCTACTACCACTGTTGCTATCACCGTCACACCTACTGCTGTTGCCAACACAGATGCAGGTACGGCTAGTGCCGGTACGGGTGGAGTTGCGGTGGCTGATGTGCGCGCCAATGATGTGGTCAACGGCCAGCCCGCCAGTACCACCAACTCCAGCCTGAGTGTAGTAAGCAGTGGCTCAGCCGGTATCGCTCTGAACACCACAACTGGCAGTGTAAGTGTGGCACAGGGAACTACACCGGGCACCTACTCGCTGGTTTACTCGCTGTGCAGCACTTTAGGTACCACGACCTGCACAACGGGTGTGGTCAACGTAACAGTTACGGCTAGTATAGTGGCCAACCCGGATGCGGGTACGATAAGTGCGGGTACAGGAGGAACGGCTGTTGCCAACGTAGCGGCCAACGACGTCGTGAATGGAGTACCGGCTACAATAGGTGGAAATGCTACGTTAGCCACAGTCGGTACGTATCCCGCAGGCATCACATTAAATACGACAACAGGTAGTGTGAGTATAGCACAGGGAACGACCCCTGGCTCCTACACGATAGCCTATCAGCTTTGCGATCAACTGACTACGCCCACTTGTGCGACTACATCCGTAACAATCACGGTCACAGCTAGTGTCATTGCCAGCCCGGATGCGGGTACAGCGAGCGCGGGTAGTGGTGGTACCGCCGTCGCGAACGTAGCAGACAACGACGTAGTGAATGGGATTCCCGCTACGTTGGGCGCGAGTGGAAATGCTGTGTTGTCAACGGTAGGCATCTATCCAACGGGGATCACCTTAGATACCGAAACGGGTTCCGTCAGCGTAGCGCAGGGGACCGTACCGGAAACCTACACGGTCGTGTACCAGATTTGTGACAAGCTCGGTGGCCCAACCTGTTCGACCACAACTGTCACGATTACCGTTACGCAAAGTGTAACGGCTAATCCTGATACTGGAACGGTAAGTACGGGTAGTGGAGGCACCGCCGTGGCGAACGTAGCGGTCAACGACGTAGTGAATGGCTTACCTGCTACGTTGGGTGTGGGCGGAAATGCTACGTTAGCTACAGTTGGCACGTATCCAGCGGGTATCACGCTGGACATCACTACAGGTTCTGTAAGTGTAGCGGTTGGTACAGCTCCCGGAAACTATACTGTTGCTTACCAGATTTGCGACTTATTAACTACGCCAACTTGTGCGACCACAACGGTCACGATTACTGTTACGTCCAGCGTTACAGCTAATCCTGATTCAGGGACAGTAGGTAGTGGCAGCGGAGGAGCAGCTATAATCAACGTAGCGGCCAACGACGTAGTCAATGGCTTACCCGCTACGTTAGGTGCGGGCGGTAATGCTACGTTAACGCAGGTAGGCACGTACCCGACGGGCATTACCCTCAACCCCACGACTGGTTCAATAGACGTAGCAGTAGGAACGGCTCAGGGGTCGTATACAGTTACCTACCAAATCTGCGACCAACTTGGTACGCCCACCTGTGCCACGGCGACGGCAACAATAACGGTTACGGCGTTGAGTCCTATTACGCTGTCGGACGTAGCCACTACACAGCCAAACGTAGCTGTGGCGGGGAACGTATTGACGAACGATCGCGATCCACAGGGCTTACCGCTTACTGCTACGTTGCTGGGATCGCCGATGAGTGGCACCGTTACACTTAATCCCGATGGAAGTTATACGTTTATACCATCTGCCGACTTTATTGGTGTGGCTAGTTTCTGCTACAGTGCCAGCAATTCGGCGGGATTAAGCAGTAGTGCCTGCGTAAGTATCAATGTAGAAGCCGATCCGGATGGGGGCAATGCGAAACCGATTGCTACTAACGACAATATACGAGCATTTCAGAACCGGGCCGTAACGGTATTTGTACTGGCAAACGATACAGACCCCAATAGTGCTACGTCGCTTAATGGGCAATTAACCAATCCAACGCTGATTGCTCAGCCTGCTCAGGGTAATGCAGTAGTCAATGGCGACGGGTCGATCACGTACACCCCGCCCGTTACGTTTACCGGCGTAACCAGCTTTGCATACCGCATTTGCGACCGCGCAACACCGGCCTTATGTGCCACTGCCACGGTAACGGTGAACGTACTGGCTACTCCACCTACAGGCACTACGTTAGCCCCGGTGAGCGTAGATGATTTTGTCCTGACGCAGGTCAATGCACCGACAATCCGAACGGTTTCGGGAAATGATTTTGACCCTCAGGGTCTGGCATTAACTTATACAACAGGTCAACCCGGCAGTGGAACAGTGGTGATGAGTCCGGCGGGAAGCTATACCTACACGCCAGCCGCTGGCTTTACCGGCCCTAACAGCTTTACGTATCAGGTGTGCAACACGGCTGGCTTGTGCGACATAGCGACGGTTTCGGTACTGGTTCAGCCATTGCCGCCTACGGTTCGGCTGTTGCCGCAGGTTTTTTTACAAGGCGCGCTCTTCGGTGTTACGTCGGGAACACTCATGCGCGACGATCTGCGGAATTTGGGTTTACTACCGACGAATCATCCGTATACAACCCTGAACCCCATTACGCCCGTTGGTGGATTGACTTCCGGCGTGACCTCCGTTACGGGTAACAATGCCATTGTGGATTGGGTATTCGTTGAACTTCGGTCGGAAGATGATCCTCGTGTTACGTTGGATAGCCGGGCGGCTCTACTTCAACGGGATGGCGACATTGTGGAGGTCGATGGTGTCTCGTCGCTGAGCTTCGTCCAGACAATGCTGGGTAATTACTACGTAGTGGTACGTCATCGCAACCACCTGGGTGTGATGAGCCAATCGGCCCTGCCCCTTTCGTCAACGGCCGTTACGGTTGACTTCCGCAATATCAATACGCCAACCTTTACCAGCTCAGGTACGACCAGCTATACCCAGACGACTCGCGAGCAGGCGCAGGTTTTGGTACAGCAGGGCGTTGCGATGTGGGCGGGTAATGCCTTAAGCGATAATGCGGCCAATCAACCTCATAACCTGGTCATTTATCAGGGGCCTAATAACGATGTCAACCAGGTCTATCAGCAGGTTATCGGTGCGCCCGAAAATACGTTAAGGCGACCCTTCTACCGACTAAAGGGCTATTACCTGGGAGACGTCAATATGGATGGTCAGGTAATCTTCCAGGGGACGAACAATGATATCGAATACATCTATCAAAACATTGTGAAGAACCATCCCGGCAACGTAATACGGGTGCCCTTCTTCGTCATCCGTGAACAAGTTCCATAAAAGCCAATCAAGAAAAATTTAACGCTAGCTCTCAAACTAAAATGGTGTCAATCACAAACGTTACAAACCAATGAAACAGCTATCTACGTGTTTAATCTTGGTGTATTTTCTACTTGGCGGCTACCTTGCCAGGGCCCAGCAGTCGCCTAACACCGTCGACTATCGAATCACTTATGATGCAACCCGTGGGCGGTATATCGCCTATGTGGTGCCGAACTACTCTACGCCGAACTCCAATTCCTATAATACGGGCGAAGATGAGCTTGGCGGTACGGCGCAGTTTACCATTAAAGTGCCCGCGTCGTTTTCCATTACTGCCGTTTATGATTTGAACGGTAGCTGGGATAAACAGCCGATTCGGTTAGGACCGGGTAATCCCAATCAAACGTACACAACGGCGCTCGATCCGAATTATAATTACTTCGTCATTGGTAAGGCACCTAACGAAGTAAACTACGGAAAATTTACACCGGGTGCGCTGATTGGACTGTTCGAATTTACGGGCAACGGTTGCTTTGGTGAAATTACTCCGTTGCCACCCGGCGACCCATTTATTTTGGCTGCTGACACCGATTTGTCCTTTAACGTAGCAAACAGCTTTTATTCCCGTTCGGGTCAGCCGTCGGGGGGAAATCAGGCACCGCTCGAACAGTTTCGTGCCATTACCGGACCGGCTGCCCAATGCGCGGTTCTTCAGGCGAATCCGGACAGTTATTCACTAACGGCGGGAATTCCTGCCAGCCTGTCGGTGCTGGCCAACGATACTCAGAATGGTCAGCCCATCAGTGGTACAGTTACCGTAACGGTTAGTGTTCAACCGACCATCGGTACGGCCACACCAAACGCAAATGGTACGATTACCTATACGCCACCAGCCGGGTATTCAGGACCTGCTTCGTTTACGTACACCATTTGCGCCCCTGGTCAGACAACCATATGCTCGTCGGCAGCAGTCAGCCTGACCGTAAATGCGGTCATTGTGGCTACGCCCGATCAGTCGACAACCAACGCTGGAACGTCCGTCACGACAACCGTACTTGCCAACGACACACGTAACGGATTACCGGCCAGTACGACCAACGTAACGGTTAGCCTTGGCACTCCTCCAGCTATTGGTACGGCGGTGGTCAATGGCGATGGCACGATTACGTACACCCCAGCGCCGGGTTTCTCGGGACCGGTTTCGTATACCTATACCATCTGCGATATTGCGCAGCCAGGTCAGTGTTCGTCGGCAGCGGTCAGCCTCACGGTCAACACGGTTATCATCACCAACCCTGACCAGGTAACCACGGCGTCAGGAACGCCCATCAGCGTATCAGTACTGGCGAATGATACACGTAACGGCTTGCCTGCCAGTGCTTCCAACGTAACGGTCAGTCTGGCCAATCAGCCCGCCAATGGAACGGCTGTAGTTAATCCAAACGGAACCATTACGTATACACCAACGCCGGCTTTCTTTGGTGTCAACTCGTTCAGTTACACGGTCTGTGATATTTCCCAGCCCGGTCAGTGTTCGACTAATCTGGTTACAGTAACGGTATTGCCCAGCCGCCCGCTGCCGCAGGGTGATTTCAACCAGACGGTTAGAAATATATCCGTTACGGGGAACGTACTGACCAACGATCGGGAATCAGCAGGACTTCCGCTTACGGTAACCATAACGCCTACTGTGCCGCCGGCCAATGGTACGTTGATACTGACAGCGGCCGGAAATTACACGTATACGCCAGCGACGAGCTTTACCGGAAATGATGCCTTTACGTATCAGGTCTGTAATACAGGAGCGGTATGTGCTACGGCATTGGTATCGATCAAGGTTCGCGACAACGCGCCCAACGGCAACGACAGCCCGATTGCTCAGAACGATCAGGTCACAACAACGCCTAATACGCCGGTAATCATTAACGTTAAGGCCAACGATAGTGATCCAGACGGTCAGTCACTTGGAACGCCAATTATCGTAACATCTCCGGTGAACGGTAACGTAACGGTCAACGCCAACGGTACCATCACCTATTCACCGGTAAGCAGCTTTACAGGCGTCGAGACATTTACGTACCAGATTTGTGATAACGGATCACCTGTCCTTTGCGATCAGGCAACGGTCACCGTATCGGTTCGGTCAAATCCGGCTGTAAACCAGACATATGCGTATGACGATGCCTATAGTACGTTTGCCGGTACGTCGGTAACCGGTGTTGTGTCGAGCAATGATCAGGATTTGGAAGGAAATATCCAGGCCGTATTTACGGTACCTGTTAGAGCAACTACTTCTGGTTCACTGCTGTTAACCTCTACGGGAAGCTTTACTTATACGCCAAATGCAGGTTTTACGGGAACTGACTCGTTTGTGTATCAGGTTTGCGACAATGGCCCCGGCCCCGCCTGCACAGTTGCAACCGCCTATATAACTGTCTTCCCGGCCAACGGTGCTGTTGATCTGTCCATTTCGTTTGGGCCAGCGCCTAGCCTTACTGCTACGTTGGCCAGTGGTTTGCCCATTACCGTAAGTAACGTTGGAACGGGTAACTACGCCGGACCGGTATCTGTGACACTCACGCTGCCCGCCAACGTATCAGTCGCTCCTGGATTTACTACGTCCAACGGATTCACCTGCTCGGTCAGTGGGCAGCTGGTTACCTGCGTCAAGTCGGTTTCGCTGACGACGCTTACCAGCGAAACCCTTACGATTCCGGTTGTAGCGGGTTTAGCTACTGTCGGCCAGCCGCAAACGTTTACGGTGAATACGGTCGTACCTGCTGGCGACGCGACTCCTGCCAACAACGTAGCAACGGTAACAACGGCAGCAGTGATACGTGCTCCGATTGTTCAGTTGCTGCCGCAGGTTTATTTACAGGGTGCACTTTTCGGTGTTACGTCGAGTACACTCATGCGCGACGATCTGCGGAATTTGGGTTTACTACCGACGAATCATCCATATACAACCCTGAACCCCATTACGCCCGTTGGTGGATTGACTTCCGGCGTGACGTCCGTTACGGGTAACAATGCCATTGTAGACTGGGTATTCGTCGAACTTCGCTCGCCTACCAGTATGTCTACCATCATTGACAGCCGGGCGGCTCTGCTTCAGCGAGATGGCGACGTAGTGGACGTGGACGGCGTTTCTTCGCTGACCTTCAATCAGGCCTTAACGGGTAATTACTACGTAGCAATACGTCACCGCAACCACCTGGGTGTGATGACTCAGGCGGCTCTGGCCTTATCACCTACGCCCGTTACGATCGACTTCCGCAACACCAGTACGCCGACTTATACCAATTCCGGTACGACCAGCTACACACAGGTAGTGCTTGATCAGGCGCAGGTTTTGGTACAGCAGGGCGTTGCGATGTGGGCGGGTAATGCCTTAAACGATAATGCGGCCAGTTTTCCTCACAATGTGGTGCTTTATCAGGGGCCGAATAACGATGTCAACCAAACTTATCAGCAGGTCATTAACGCACCCGACAATAGGCTAGGCAGACCTTTCTACCGGCTAAAAGGCTATTACCTGGGCGACGTGAACATGGATGGATTCGTGGTTTTCCAGGGTACAGGTAATGATGTAGAATTTATTTATTCGAACGTGGTTAAGAACCATCCGGGCAATAGCTTCCGGCAGTCCTTCTTTGCGATTCGAGAACAATTGCCGTAATCGATCAGGGGTCAGCCTGGATGGCCAGGCTGACCTATTTTATAACCGTTGAAAACCGCCATGCCGATGAAACGATTAGTAATCACACTGATTTGGCTCTTTTTACTACTAGACATTGGGATAAGTTATGCCCAACTGTCTCCATATGCTGTGGGCTTTCAGGTCACCTATGACCAGGTAACCAGCCGCTACACGGCCTGGGTTGTGCCTCAGTATAATCTTCCAAACGAGAACAATGCTGATACACTGGAACAAGGTGTAACAGCCCAGTTTACGCTTAAAGTCCCGGCTTCTTTTGTCATTTCAGACATCACTGATGTGAATGGAATTTGGGAGAAAGCACCCCTGAAACTCGGTCCGGGTAATGCTGGTCAGGTCTGGTCAGGATTAGGACTCGACCCGACGATCAATTATTATGTGATTGGTAAGGTGCCATCCCCAACCAACTACGGTCGATTTGTCAGCGGTACACCGGTTGCCCTGTTTACGTTTAAAGGAAACGGTTGTTTTGGGCCTGTCAGCCCATTGGAACCTGGAAACCTATTTATTGCGGTGGCCAATCAGCAGTATTCGTTCAACGTAGCAAACAGCTTTTATTCGACTTCGGGGCAACCGCAGACGCAGAATGGCAATCAGAATCCACTCGAGCAGTTTCAACTGCTGGTAGGTCCGTCTGCGCAGTGTTCAACACTGCTGGCGAACCCTGATAGCCAAACATTAACGGCTGGTACGTCGGTCACCATTCCTGTACTGGCAAACGACACACGTAACGCACAGCCAGTGAGTGCAACGAGTGTCATTCTGACGGTAGGCACACCCAATTCCGGCACAGCTACGACTAACCCTGACGGTACGTTAAACTATGTACCTGTTGCTGGATTCAGCGGACCAGTTGTTTTCTCCTACACCATTTGCGACCAGACTCAGACCGCCGTTTGCTCGTCGGCGCAGATAAGTTTGACGGTGCTGGGAGGTTCAACTCCATCCACCGATCTGCTTATTACTAAGCATTCCAGTCAGTCAGTAACAGCTATTGGCAGCAGTGTCAGTTTCAGCCTGACGGTTCAGAATCTGGGGCCTGGTAATGCTATTGGCGTTTTTGTGACTGATACGCTCACACGTAACAACTCAGTAGTACTGCTCGGAACCCCGACTTCTTCTCAGGGTAGTTTCGACCCCGCAACTGGCCTTTGGACGGTCGGTGATCTGGCTCCCGGTGCAACTGCTACGTTGGTATTGACGGTTCGGGTACAAACTGAAGGTGTTCTGGTTAACACCGCTGAGGTAAGTGCAACGGGCAGTCAGGAACTCAATATTGCTAACAATACCGCATCGGCCTGTACCAGTGTTCCGATACGTCTTTGTGCCGACAATACAGTCGTCGCGAACGTACCCAGCAGTTATCAGGACGTTCGCTGGTTCAGAGATGGAAATCTGGTAGGAACGGGGAATTCTTTCTCCTTATCGCAGGCGGGAGTTTATACAGTAACCTCGTCCAGTGGCGCGTGTCCAATCGGGGGTTGTTGCCCAATCATCGTCGAAGCTGGCGATTGCTGCCCGCCACCCAAGTGTGTTCCCTTTATTGTGAGTAGAACTAAATAAGTACAGAATCAGTCGGAAACGGTACGTACTAAAACTAACTAATAACCATGAAATACATTAGTCTTCTTTTTATCTGGCTTAGTGCAACACTGACCTGGGCGCAATCAAATGTTATGGTATCGAACAGTGATGTCCGGTTTATGGTGACACATGATCCGGCGACGGGGCTGTTCACAGCCTGGATCGTTCCGGGCTATGATACTCCGAACGCCAACAATCCGGAATCAGAAGACCGGGGCGCTACGGCACAATTTTCCCTGAAAGTACCTGCCAGTTTTGTTTTAACGGATATCCGCGATCTGAAAGGTAGCTGGGAAAAGAGTCCCTACAAACTAGTGGCGCCTGAAGGTTTTACCGGGGATTCTGGATGGGCTTACTATATAATTGGCAAATCCCCGTCAGAAACCAATTATGGTACGTTCACGAAAGGAGAACCGGTGGCTTTGTTCACCTTTAAAGGAAAGGGAGGCAGCTCGGAACAGGTAAACGTATTAGCAAACGATGACCCATTCCTGCAGTTTGCGGAATCAAAAATGGCGTTGCACATTCGGAATAGTTTTTATACCCGTTCTGGCCAGCGCGCTACGTTGTCGGCTCTCCCGATCGAGCAAATGAGTGGTATCATTAAGCTAGACGAGGTATTGAAACAAAAACAGGCTCAGTTGGGAATATCGCCGACCGGCGAAGGAGAAGACATTGCTACGCTCTCGGTGCAGGCCTACCCGAACCCAACAACCGACATAATCGAACTGAAATATTTCAGCGCCATTGAGCAGATGAATATTACGTTTGATCTGATTGATAATCAGGGAAATGTTAAACAAAGTAATTCACTGAATGCGAAAGTTGGTTTTAACAACACCCGGTTCGTCGTTTCTAATCTATCTGGCGGTGTCTATTTCGTGCGGAGTATCGTGCAGGGACAACGAATAGCTAAGAAGATCGTGAAACAGTAAGAGAGAAGAAAATCATACGAAGAGATAGTTCTATTTAACAAATATAAAGTACCATAATTATAGGTTTTCTGGGAATGTTCAATGAAGTGTGTCATTTCCTCAGATTGTAATGTGCTTTCGGACACGATCTTCAAACAATATTGTCAATTGTTGGAGTGTTACGGCCCAATTTTGCAAGGGTAACTGCCAGCCACTGATGATGCGTTGGGTCGTCAAATAAAGCAACTTCAATAAGGCCGTCTCAGACGAAAAAGCTCCTTTCGATTTAGTTACACACCGTATTTGCCGATGGAAGCCGTCAACTGTGTTGCCGGGCCGCCGGAGCGGTCGTGTAGACCACCCTACGAATAGCGGCTGGATACTCAAAAAATCGAGTTAAGCGCAACCAATTCCGTTGCCAACTTTCAACAACCAACGGATACTTCTGCCCCCATCGGTCTGTAAAATCAGCCAGCTTTTGTTCCGCCCCAGTTACAGTAGCCGACTGATAAATGGGTTTTAAATCAGCTGCCACCGCTTTCTGATCCTTACAGACCACATACCGCATTGATGTGCGCACCTGATGTACCAAACAAAGCTGCACATCAGCTTTGGGGTAGACTGTTTCGATGGCATCACCAAACCCAGAGAGGTTATCAATCGAGCAGATTAATAGGTCTTTGACCCCTCTGGCCTGTAAATCAGTCAGGGTGGAGAGCCACAAACGGGCACTTTCGGCATCACCGATGTGGATGCCTAGTAAGTCCTTACGTCCTTGTAAATCAACCGCTAAGATGTTGTAGGCGGCTTTACTGATGACTTTACCGTCTTGCCTTACGTTGAAATGTACAGCGTCCAGCCACACAAAGGCATAAACCGGTTCCAAGGGGCGAGAACGCCATTGCTCAACGATAGGAAGTATTTTGTCGGTGATGGTTGATAACTGGCCGGTGCTGATCTCCAAGCCATATAAATCCTCCAGGTGTTCCTGGATGTCTTCATAGGACATGCCCTTGCTGTAGAGGGAAAGAATGCGGTTGTCCAAGCCTTCGCCTAGGGTCGTTTGCCGCTTGCCGATGATCTTTGGTTCAAACGAGCCATCCCGATCACGCGGCATCGCTATCTCGACTGGACCATGCCCGGTCTTGACCTGCTTGGCCTTGCTGCCGTTACGTCGGTTAGGCCGGTTTTGCTCAAGGTGAGCCTGCATCTCACCCGATAGGGCAGCATCAAGTAAATCTTTCAATAATGGAGCCAACAGACCATCTTTGCCTGTCAGTTCCTTCTCGCCCGCTAGCATCTTAGCGATGGTTTCCTGGCGAAAGGCTTCATAATCAAAGCCGTTTTTATCTCCTTTTATATCCATTTGATTGTCAAGTTAGCAAATCATAACTTGACACACTTTACTGAACACTCTCCATATAACTGATTAACCCGTAATCATTCACGAAAAGATACAGTTTAATTATCAACCTGATTCGACTTGAGCTACTCTTTCTTGAAAGGCTTCTGACGTAGGGAAATGCCTTCCAGTAAGCTATAGTCATTGGGGCAACCTTTTCAAAGCAAGGCAAACTGGTTGACTCTGAAGGCCGACATGAACTTTATAAAGTGAACTTTTGTAGTTAGCTTAGTCTAAAAGTTCATTACTATGGCTCTAGCCTTACCCATCACTTTACTTAATCACTCACTCATGAGTAAACTCTTTAGCGAACAGGAGATTATCATCCGCAGTCGACAAAGGGTGCTGCGAACCGAAGCTGATCGGGTGGCTAAGCTTGTGGGGTTAACCGATAAAGAAATGGCCGCTGCTTTAGGCCTGTCAGCCTCCTATCTTCATCGTCTCAAGACGGAACAACGCATCAGTCAAGATGCCTCTGAGCGTCTTCTGCTGCTGGAGAATCTACTACGCCACGCCTTAGATACCTTTGAAGGGCGAACATCTACTGTTTTGGGTTGGTTAAGGACTCCCTTGCGAGAGCTAGACTATCAGACGCCTTTACAGACGCTGGATACCGTTACAGGCTACACACTGGTGGACCGTGTGCTAGGTCGGATCGATTATGGTATCTTTGGGTAAGAGATGGCCATAGTCTATCGAGTCGTACGGCAGAAATATGCTGATCGTCCCTTGGATATTACGGGAACGTGGCTAAACGGGGGACGCTGGAATCCTCCGGGTGTGGGAATCCTCTATACAGCTGAACACCCCGCTTTAGCCTTAGTTGAAATCTTAGTGCATATGCCGCAAGTGGCTTATGATGAACTGCCTGCGTATCGATTATTCAGTCTGGAGATTAGTGATGCTAGTCAACGAATCCTACAAGCAGCTGATCTCCCTTCTTATTGTCAGGAGAATACCTATAGCAGAAGCCAACAGATTCTAGTCCAGTGGTTAGCGAAGCCTGATGTCTTAGCGCTGGGAGTACCTTCTTCAGTGATGCCGGATGGTCTCAACTACTTACTGCATCCGGCTCATGCCAGCTATGAATTGATTCGGATCGTTGACGAGAAACCATTAGTGATTGATCCGCGCTTGTGGTCTAGGTAACCGACTGATTAGGTGAAGGGTAAGTTTAATCGAATTGCCGATGAGCTGGCAATGATGAATCAAATTAAACACGACATCACGACAACGGTTCTGCACTATGATCGTTGAAAGCATTCCGTACCCATAATACAGCTGGTAAATTAGTCTCTAAAAGAAGTGGGCTGCATTTCTACAACTCCACAACATGCGTGGCTGTTGCATAACTCACTTCAATAGTTAGGGAATAATGGAATTAAGGCAATTCAAGGTATTTCGTTGACTAAATGGCTGATTTCAGAACCAACCAGCAACCAGATTTGCGGACAAACCATGTTTTAAAATAGTTGTGCAACAGCTACGCACGTTTAATAAATGTTAAATGACAGATTTCTGCTTCTTTTCTAAGATATAGAAACTGAACTTTGATCTGAAGCGCCTATTTCAACCCCTCGTTGGCGGAGGTACTTATATAAAGTGGTTTTAGAGAAGTGTAATTCGCGGGCGATTTGTTCGACGGAGTACTTGGCCTCTTTGTAAAGGCTTTCACCAATGCGGGCTTTCTGCTCAGCCGCTTTGGAAAGCTCTTTGCGTCGACCTAAAAGTTGACCCCGTCGACGAGCGGAAGCGAGCCCCGCTAAGGTACGTTCACGAATCACCTCTCGCTCGAACTCGGCTAAACTGGCAAAAATGCGAAAGACCAGTCGGCCTTGAGCCGTAGTGGTGTCAATTGGATCGTTTAGACTAACTAAGCCAACATGTTGCTCCTCTAACTGAGTCATAACCTCGATCAAGTGATTCAGGGGACGGCCCAGTCGATCCAACTTCCAAATCACCAACGTATCCCCTTCTCGGATGAGTTCGAGTAACCTGTTCAATTCAGGCCGTTCGATTTTACTTCCACTGGCTTTCTCCTGAAAAATTTTTGAGCAGCCAGTTGCTTTAAGGGCATCAAGCTGAAGTGCCAGGTTTTGATCTTGCGTAGAGACTCGGGCGTAACCTAACTTCATGACAAAATAGGGACTATCTCATGTAAAAGATATGAGAAGTGAGAAATCTATTTTCAATCCAGCAAGCAGGTTGTGAGCGTTGAAGTTACAGAATTATCAGGTTGGTAATGCTAAACTTAAAAAGCATGTGACTGCTCCGTATAACTGAAGGGATTATCCTTTAGTCGTTCTTGGCTGAAATCGTTCACGAAAAGGTTACATTCCCTGGTCAATCACTATGAATAGTACAAGTTATGAAGAGCCAAGCAGTTTTCAATTCTAAGAACCGTATAACAGAAAAATGCAAAATGTAGCATAAATAACGCACCTGATCAATTGAAGGATGAATTTGCGAGAGTTCAAATCTGATGGCTCAGTTGATAACACATGAACATAGAAGCGTTCCCGAAAAATAGTCAGGAATCGCCATCAGTAAGAGCTAAGCACCTAGTTTATTTCTGCCCCATAATAGTTTTCCCGTTGAATAATAGTGCCGTTGAGGCCGTTAAGCATCGCTAACTGTCCAATGTGTGAGGCCAGATCTAAAAGTGGTCCCTGTAGTCGTTCACAAACGTCATCCTCAATCAGGTTGGATTCTATTGTTGTCCGCAGCTCTCCGAGTCCATCTATTAATCGGTCCCGTTCAGGCTCAAACGGTAAAACCTCAGGTATCGGACAGTTAAAATGACCTTGTTGAATCATCATTATAGTTTTGACGGTCAGATCATACATATGATTCAGGATTTCATTCGGACTTCGGGTATGTGGGCTTAGTTTATACCCGGCAAAGCTGTCGGTTGAGCCAGTGGTCGCTTTGATGAACCGATAGGCTAACACTTTGACGGCATGGGCTAACAAGGCATTAGCGCTCATAAAAAGTGGAATTTAGCTGGAGGTGCGACTTATAGGGCTACTCGGGAGTTGTCCAAGGTATAGTGGCAGAACACCTTCTGTGCCTGGCCGCGCTCATTCAATTGAAAGACTTCGCTAGCTAGTCGGCCATTTACTGACGTGTAATAGAGAACCATCGTGTGCATACCTACAAAAACATGGTGCAGGGTAAAATGCAGGTCGGGGTAGGTGCTCAGGCCTACTTGAAAATAGCGTTCCAGATCACCTTTGCTGGTGATACAGCCTGTTTCATTAAACGTTAGCAGCGGAATGAAAGGCGAATAAAATTCCAGCTCATCGGCATAGTGCGCCATAATGGCGTCCAGGTCATGAGCATTAAAGGCACCGATCCACTCATCGGCAAAATGAAGGGCTTGTTCCTGGGTCATAGTGTTGATTCTGTGGTTGATCCGTTCGTATCAATCAGTTTATCCGACTTTACATATTCAGTCGTAAAGTGTTCTTTACGTTTCGGCTGAGCAAATTTTTGAGCGTTATACTGACCAGATTCACCTCTTGGAATCGATAGTGACGTCCAGTTTTGGGTCAGCATTTTCCCCAGAAATACCAGTTGACCAATGTGATAGGGATAATGGGCTAACTGCCGGTTGATGGCTTCCAGCACCGTATGACCCTGATTTCGGATATATATGGTTTTTCTTAGGTCTTCTTCCCGTAGCGATTGGAGCGTATCAAGAAGTATGCGCCAACCTTCATCCCATTTCTGAAGCAATTCGGCTCGGGACTGAATATCATTAGTAAACTCGCCCTCCCGGTCACGCCAGCTTTTTTCTCCATCGGTGGTTAGAAAATCTGTCCAACGACTTACCATGTTACCCCAAAGGTGCTTTACCAGGATGGCAATGCTGTTGCTCTCCGCGTTGTATTGCCAGAAGAGGGCATCATCAGGGAGTTGAGCTAGTGTTTTTTCGCCCAGTAATCTATAATACTCAAACTGGCGGATCGCGCTTTGTAGATAATCGCTCTGCATCGGGGAATTGGTTAAATTAATCTCGATTTTCGGAAAAGCTTAACGTAAAAAATGAGCCATCAAATCGACCACCTCATCCATTTCATCCAGCGTGTTAAAATAGTGGGGCGAAAGTCGAACCAGCGAGTCTATACCTTTCCGTCCAAAATCGATTAGGGCAGAACCTGGGTACTGCGTAGTGAACACCACTCGACCGTGTCGCAAAGCGGCCTCAAGCGCTGATAACGGGTGATGAGCCGTGTGAAAGGTTAGCAGGTTGCTTTGGCAGGAACCCCAATCCAGTAAGGTAATCCCGTCAAGCTGTTCTAGGCCTGTTCGGAGCCGGTGCATCAGCCGTTGGTTCTGCTGGGCAATAGCCTCTATACCGACCAGATTGGCATACCCGACCGCTTCGGCTAACCCGACACTCAGCAGCGAAATCTCCTGGGGTTCAAACCGGCGGGCACCCAACTGTAAGGCATAGGTGTCTGGCTCAGTCCAGGTAGCGGCTCGTCGATCAACAAATAGGGGAGAAAGGCCAGCCGTCAGCACCCGATCCGAAACATACAAAAAACCTGTGTTCCGTGGTCCACGCAGAAACTTACGGCCCGTGGCGACCAGAAAGTCAGGCTGAATACGGGCAACGTCGAGCGGTAACTGCCCCACCGACTGAGCCGCATCCAGTAAATACCAGACACCGTATTGCTGGCACAGTTTGCCTACTTCCTCCGCCGGAAGTACCAGCCCAGAGTTGGTTGGGATGTGCGTTATCGCCACTAGGACTGGCTGGTGTGTGCGGATCAACTCCTCGGCATGCGTCAAATCCAGGTCGCCATTGGGCAGGTTATGAATTCGAAGTAATTGAATGCCTAACCGCTGCTGCATGGAGAGAAAGGCTAGCTGGTTAGACACGTAATCATTCGTCGTAGTCAAAATGGTATCACCTTCCCGAAACGGAATGGCCGATAGGGCCTGAAATGTGGCATAGGTAGCGCTGTAGGCAAACGCAATATGTTCGGGCCGGGTGTTCAATAGGTGGGCGGTTTCCTCGTAAAATCGGCCAATCTGTGCCTGGCGTACCCGTTCGACCTCATAACCACCTAATTGGGTTTCCAACTGCAGATAATCCTGCATCGCCTTTACGACGGGCTGCGGCATTAGGGAAGCGCCGGCACTATTGAGAAACAGGCTATTCTGGCAGCCTGGCGTATCGGCTCGTAGTTGAGCGGCAGTAAGTTGGGATTGCATAGTGCAAAAAAAAGCCACAAGGATGTACGGAAACAGATACACTTTCCTAGTTACGGAACCATACAGATTGCCTGGAGAAGTATTGGGAAAACCCCAGAAACTGTACGGGCTAATTTGGCGAAATCTGTATGGTAATCCGTACAGACGGGACGACTACTTTTGTCGGGTAAATCAAAATGAGTAGCATTCCATCTCGTCTATGCGTGTATCGACTCCCAGGTATCAGCAGATCGCTCGTCAATTAGGCACTAAGTTACGAGGGGGTACGCTTGCGGAGGGCGACAAGCTCCCATCCGTGCGTATGCTTAGCCAGGAACTGGGCGTTAGCATCAATACCGTTCAGCAAGCCTATTATTGTCTGGAAGCCGAAGGATTGGTCGAGGCCCGTCCTCAGTCGGGCTACTACGTCCGAACGCTGATCGAGCGGTTGGGTACTGTGCCACGCCGATCGACACCTCAGGCTATAGCTAACCAGCCGCTTCAATCGGATCAGGAGTTGATTCTGTTGAGATTGATGCACCAGCAGCGGCAACCCGGCTGGCTTCCTTTTTCACTGAGTGTACCTGCCCCCTCGCTATTGCCGGTTACTAAGTTAATGAAGGCGCTCCAGCAGGCTCAGCGCGAACTGCCCCACGGTGGAATCGAGTACGAGTTGATCACGGGCAATGCGGCTTTACGTCGGCAGATTGCCCGGTATGCGCTGTTCTGGGGTAGTCAGCTAACCGACGAAGAGATCATTACAACGGAGGGGTGCACAGCCGCCCTGACCTTATGCCTGAAGGCCATTACCCAGCCGGGCGATACCGTTGCCGTAGAAAGCCCAATCTATTTTGGCATCCTTCAAACGATTCTCTCACTGGGCCTGAAGGTACTCGAACTACCGACTGACGCCCTGACGGGCGTTGATCTGAACGTACTGGAACGTCATTTGCAAGCCGGACAGGTACAGGCTTGTTTGCTGGTACCCAACTTCAGCAACCCGCTTGGCTGCTGTATGCCAAATGCCCATAAACAACGGCTGGTGCAGTTGATGGAAACCTATCAGGTACCCCTCATTGAAGATGATCTCTACGGCGACCTTCATTTTGGCCCGGATCGCCCACTCCCCTGTAAAGCTTTCGACCGGCAGGGGCTGGTCTTATGGTGTGGGTCCGTCAGTAAAACCCTGGCTCCTGGTTACCGGGTGGGGTGGGTAGCGCCAGGACGCTATTTTGACGCGTTGCTTCAGGTTAAGCGGTACCAGGCCGGGTTCTCACCGGGTATCACCCAGCAGGCCGTCGCTAATTTTCTGGCCAACGACCGGTATGAATTGCATTTGCGTCGGCTCCGGCAGCAGCTGAAAAGCAACTGCCAACGCTACCAGCAGACGATTCGGGCCCATTTCCCTGCTGGCACGCGCATCAGCGAACCACAAGGTGGCTTCACTTTATGGGTAGAAACCGATGCCCGGGTTGATACGCTGGTGCTTGCCGATCAACTGGCTCCGTATAAAATCAGCATCATGCCGGGCCGTTTATTTAGTCTTCAGCCGCAGTACGCCAACTGTATGCGGCTTAGCTACGGCCTGCCCTTTGACGAACGCGTGGCCTGGGGGCTGCAAACGATTGGACAGCTTATTCACCAACAGGTAAGGACTTGAAACCTCTACACTGGCGAGCGGTTTGGATGATCGCAGCGTTTACCACTTTTTTATCGATATGGCTGTCTACAGCTGCCTGTCTGGCAAATACAGTGCGCGAACAGTATCAAAAAGTTGAATACCAGATCCCCATGCGCGATGGCGTTAAACTATACACCGCCGTTTATGTGCCCCGCTGTGCGTCGACCAGGAATACCTACCCATTTCTGATGCAACGGACTTGTTTTGGGTCGACGCCGTATGGTCCCCAGCAGTATAAAGACGCCCTGGGACCATCGCCCACGCTACAGGCCGATGGGTACATTTTTGTCTATCAGGATGTACGCGGCCGATGGGCTTCCGAAGGGCATTGGACCAACATGACGCCGGTTGTCAGTGACCGCCCGAATCCATCAACCGCTAGCGCGATCGACGAAAGTACGGATACATATGACACTATTGACTGGCTACTCAGCCACGTACCTTATCATACACGGTCGGGTCGGATTGTGGGGCATGAGCTATGCGGGGTTTTACGCCATGGCGGGTTCGATTAACGCGCATCCGGCCCTGAAAGCATCATCCCCCCAAGCACCGATTGCCGATTTTTTTCGGGAAGATATTCACCACAATGGAGCCTTCACGCAGGTGGCGTTATTAGCTTATCCATTATTTGGTAACGGTCCAGCTAGTCCAACCACAACACCCTGGTTCCTCAAGGACTGGATACAAACGGGAGACCAGACCGAATTTACGTGGCACCAGCAGCTGGGTCCGTTGGCCAACGCCCGGCAGTATCTAGCCCGAAATGTGTTTTGGCAGCAAACGGTGGCGCATCCTACTTACGATCAATTCTGGCAGGAACGTAACATTCTGCCTCATCTGCAGCACATTCGGCCCGCGATGTTAGTCGTTGGGGGCTGGTTCGATGCCGAAGACCTGTACGGGCCACTGAGTATTTACAAAACGCTGGCTCAAAAAAGTCCGGAATCGCGGCCAATGCTGGTGATGGGGCCGTTTGGCCATCGGGGCTGGTCGGAAGAAACAGGCCATACCCTGCACAATGATCTATATTTTGGCGACAGTCTGGCGACCTATTACCAACGCACCATTGAAGCCCCCTTTTTTCACCATTATCTGAAAGGGGCTGGTGACGGCAAAACGGGGCTACCTAACGTCTATCTGTTCGATACAGGGTTAAAGGGCTGGCGAACCTTTTCTAGCTGGCCCGCATCGACCAGCCGTTCGTTAAGGTGGTATTTAACGTCCAATGGTCAGCTAAGCGCGCAGACAACTAAGCCCATTCGCTTTCAGGAATATACCAGTAATCCAGCTCATCCTGTTCCTTATAGCGAAGCGAGCCTGACGGCTGAACCCGATTTCAGTGCATTGGCCAGCTATATGTCGGCCGATCAGCGGTTTGCCAGCGAACGACCCGACGTACTGACGTTTAAAACGGACATTCTGCCGGAGAATCTGACCGTAGGCGGAGCGATAACAGTCCGGCTGAAAGTTAGTACCACGGGTACCGATGCCGACTGGGTCGTGAAGCTGATTGATGTGTATCCACCCGACGAACCCAATCACCCCTATTTGCCCAACCCCAACAGGCAGTTAGCGAACTATCAGCAGCTGGTCAGGGCTGATGTTATGCGTGGACGGTTTCGCCATAGCTTTGAGAAGCCGGAGCCCTTTACAACGAATCAGATTACGGAGGTAACCTTCCCGCTTCAGGATGTACTGCACACCTTTAAAAAAGGGCATCGGGTCATGATTCAGGTGCAAAGCAGTTGGTTTCCGCTGATCGATCTAAATCCGCAAACGTTCGTGGAAAATATCTATAAAGCGCGAAACACGGATTTTAAACCGGCACGTCATCGGCTGTACAGTGACTCATTCGTGGAAGTTTCTTGGTTACCCTAACAAATGCGTTTATTGACCAGAATGATACGTTATGTCCAACGACTGTCTATCCATAATTACTAGTCATTCATCGTCCATGAATCCATCGAATCGCTCCTGGAATGCAGATCTTTATCAGCAAAAACACGCCTTTGTCTTTCATTTTGGGGTAGACGTATTGAAGTTACTTGACCCACAGCCGGGTGAACGCATCCTTGACCTTGGCTGCGGTACTGGAGAACTTACCGCCCGAATCGCCGAACGTGGGGCCGAAGTCATCGGTCTGGATGCCTCGCTTTCCATGATTGCCAAAGCCCGGGAGTCTTTTCCCCATCTCAGCTTTCAGCAGGGTGATGCCCGAGATTTTGGTACGGATCAGCCGTTCGATGCTCTGTTTAGCAATGCTACACTCCACTGGATCAACGAAACAGAGCAACCATCCGTCCTGGCGGCTGTTTTCAACGCGCTCAAACCGGGCGGTCGTTTCGTCGCTGAACTGGGAGGTCGGGGTAACGTAGCACGCATTCTGAACGCATTAGCGAATGCCTTGACTGAGTTGGGCAAGAAACAACCGGTAAATCTGAATTTCTTTCCGAGCGTTGGCGAGTACACAACGACGCTGGAGACGGCTGGTTTTTCCATCACGCTAGCGCAGTTTTTTGACCGGGACACCCCGCTGACTGATCCGGAAACCGGGCTAAGTGACTGGATTACCATGTTTCGAGGGGACCTTTTGACCGCTCTCTCTGATCAAGACCGACAAACCGTATTAGCGACCGTAAACAACCAGCTTCGCCCCACCAATTTTCGCGACGGACACTGGTTCGCTGACTATAAACGCCTTCGTTTTGTCGCCGTAAAACCACTTGAATCCTAATCTCATTTCATGCAAAAGCCTATCTACATTATTGGCGTCGGTGCCATTGGTATGACCTTAGCTGTGTTGCTGAAGCAGGCAGGTAAAGAAGTTATCCTGATTCGTGGGCGTCAGGCTAGGCGGTCGGAAACCGACGGCGTCAAGATAATCCTTGATTGTACTGACGGAATTACCCTGGAGGCCACCGTTCCCATTTCGACACTGAACCAGTTTATAGTATTAGATGGGGTTGTTTTGCTGACCACAAAGGCATGAGTATTTCGAAGTAAACTGGTTCAGCGTCACTTTAGGTGAATCCTGGTAGTTTTCTTGGTTGAAGGGGGTATGGACCTGTCCCCACTCTTACCTCCAGGATTCTTGTTCTGCAACCAGCAATTCGCTGACGACTCCCTGGTTATTGGGATGATCGCCACCGATGCGGTTGGTACTTGCCCGCTCTGTCAGACGCCCACCAACCGAGTGCATAGTTTCTACCAGCGCACCTTGGCCGACCTACCTATGAGTGGTAAACGCATCAAGCTCCAAGTGCGGCTGCGCAAGTTTTTCTGCCCACTAGCCGACTGTCCTCGCAAAGTATTTGCTCAATTATGCCATTCGGTCTGCAAGCCCTATGCTCGACGACTTACCAGAGCGGATCAACAGATCCAGACCATTGGCTTACAGGCTGGTGCCAAGCCGGGGGCTCGCTTATGCCATACTATTGGCCAGTCGGTTAGTGCCTCGACCCTCCTGCGTGTCATCCGCAAAACCCCACGGCCGGTAATGGAAACCCCCAAGCGATTAGGCGTTGATGATTTCGCATTCAAGAAAGGGCGGAACTATGGCACGATTCTAATTGATCTAGACGGGCATAAACCCATCGACCTGTTACCGGATCGAGACGGGAAGACGCTGGAGAATTGGCTTTGGGAACATCCTGGCATTGAGTTGGTAACTCGTGATCGGTCGAGTGTGTATGCCAGTGCTATCGCCACCGCTTGTCCTGATGCTGTTCAAGTGGCTGACCGGTGGCATTTGCTCAAAAACCTATCCGAAGCGGTTGAGCGGTTTTTGGATACTCAGCGGCCTGCCATCCAGGAAGCGGCTCTGGCAAGTGCTCAGCCATCAGACAATCAAGACGTTACAACTGTTGAGGCCTTAACAGAAACGGATTTACCACAACCCACCACCGAGCGACCAGTCCTTTCATCAACCCAAGACCAGCCAATACCTACTGAGAAACGGTATGCCGTTTACCAACGGACGAAAGAATTGCAGCGAGAGGGGCATGGTATCCGGGCCGTCGCCCGCCATTTGGGAACGGCTCGTAATACCATTAAGCAGTATTTTCGACAAGACCAATTCGTACCTCGCCCCAAGCCAAAGCGATCGAACCTGCTGACCTATGAAGCTTACCTGCGAAAGCGTTGGTTAGAGGGAGAAACCAATGTCAAAGTACTCCTAGAGGAGATTAAAGCCCAGGGCTACAATGGAGAATACACGATCCTGACCACCTTCTTAGCGGATTATCCGCGCTTAGCCCAAGTACCCGCCCTACCGCCTGCTCAAAAAGGAGTTCGTTACTCTAGCCGCCAAGTAAGTCGGTTCTTGGGGCAGCCCGAATGCGATTGGCCGGAGAGGGAGCGGGCCTTTTTGGGTCAACTGGTAGGCCAAAACGAGGCTATCCGTCAGGTGCGCGACTTAAGTTTGCGTTTCAAGGTGATGATCAAGGACAAAAAGCCCGATGATTTGGCGCAGTGGTGTCAGGAAGCAAGTGCCTCGGCCGGGTTGAGCAATTTTGTGAAGGGTCTTCGTCAAGATTATGCAGCGGTGGAGCAAGCTATTGGCTCCGTTTGGAGTAATGGCCAGACGGAGGGGCAGGTAAATCGGCTCAAAACGCTAAAACGGCAGATGTACGGCAAAGCCAGTTTCGATCTGCTACGCATCCGGGTATTGGCCCGAACTAGGACTGGTCCCCCAAATTGACGCTGAACCAGCATCATCTCCGTAATACATACCTGGTTTATTGACTCGTGAATGGGGCATTTATTGCGACAAGCAATTAGAGTATGATTCCACTCTGTCTATGCTTAACAAAAGGTGAGCAATAAATCAGATAAGCACTTATTTATTCGGAATGGATACTAAAATTGAAAACGCTCTTCAACATTTAAACCAGCTAAGAGTAAATAACTCTGCCATAAAACTAGAAAATTATGAAAACAGCTATAATCTGATTTTAAACGCTTTGCCAGAATTGGGAGGGGAAGAGGTCAAGGCTGTGTCCAAGAGGATGTTGATGTTTCTAACTAATGAGAATATCGGCCCTGTTTACATGAATCAGATTCCAACTGATATAAGCGGCTACCTAGCAGAAAAACACTTATTGGCAATAAGTGATATAACCAACTTATTTGTAGATCTATCAAATCATTTTATAACACAGGCGGATCAATGGATCGGTGAGGTTTATTATTATGGGTACATTCTATATGCATCTCGCCAGGATTATCCACTAAGTGAAGTAAAACAAGGATTACTTGGCAGTACCTCAGAGGCCGTGATAAATTTCAGAGCGATTTTACAAAGGCTTTACGACCCAACCGATGATTGGGAAGAAGCGAAGGATAAAATACATTCAATCATTCAATTAATTGATTTTGAAATATTACCGCGCTTGTAAAGTATAGTTAATTCCTAATTCTCATGAAAGGCTCCATTTTTGGGATTAGGATTTAATCATATGATAACTGCCATTACCCCCCTCTGAATTTTGACCGCGTTTCTTTTTAACTGGACTAGCGGTCGTGAACTGTCTTACTTATAAAGATTTTACCTACCCCTCCCTATAAGTCAATTTCGTAGCGCGTCCCTTTGCGGTAGTCAATTCCGGCCTGTATTCGCGCGGTTGGTTTAATTACCTGGCTAAGGGAAAACAACAGCATTTGTCTCTCTTCAAGACTTTGATACTTTTTAATGACACGTAGTGGGTTGTTGAATTGATTGGTGTAGGCATTGCGGATGTTATGCGCCATGTAATAGCACTGTTTGTCAAGCGTTGCTCCGGCCTGTTTCACGGTCAAAAACTGAGTGGCTACGTTGTCGAACGCGGGGCGGTCGTTGTCGTATAGGTTCCTCAACTGAGTGGCAGAAAAAAACCGTTGATGTGGACGCGGGGATTTATGACAATATTCGTAATAGGACAGACAACGCTCCCCGGCGGTGGTGGCTGGGCAGGTTTATCTCTGTCACGAATTAACTCAGATCCGCTTTTTAAATGGATTGATCAGGTAGTAATTATGCCTGCCTCAAATGGATTACAGAACTGGTAGTGGACCATTCTCCCATTAATTAGAACACATTTAATCAATCCTACCTGGTTGGATGTTATTAAATGTTCATCCTGGACCACTCGACTAAAATGAACATTTCACGTGATGTCTTCGATCAAAAACCTTTTTTCATTAAACAAGGAGCTTTACAAGCATGGGGGGTATTTCTCACCAAGCGAGTGGATCTAAGTCGGGTACGGGAGCTGTATAGTTTCAGTAATTTCTTCGCCGAACTATGCTTTAATAAAGTAACAGGAAAGCCAACTTGTGCATGTTCATTTAGCAGCTCTCAGCGGATAGAGCTGTATTTGGAAGAGCTAAACTTAACGGAGTTGTCAACAACTGATTTAAAATAAAATTCTCAACTATAGTCATATAGGATATAATTGAGAATTTTATGTAAGACTTTCGCAGACAGATAAAAATGGTTAATTTTTGAGATGACAACAACTCGCGAGTTATACTGCCAGTACTTACTCTCTAGTCAGATTAACTATACCTGCACCAATCTGGCCGATCACTTTGCCGATCTTTCTCACGATGATGTTCATCGATACCTCAAAGAAGAAAAACTCACTCCCCGACTGTTGTGGGAGAAAGTCAGTCCACTTTTTAGCAGTCGACTCGAAGGCTATGTGATCTTTGATGACATAGTGCTGGAAAAGATTCATGCTACTAAAATCCAAGGAATTAGGCGACAATACTCTGGTAATCAACACGGTATCATCAAGGGTATTGGTGTGGTTAACTGCGTTTATTTT
>NZ_JACWZY010000051.1 GCF_014699005.1 Spirosoma profusum | reverse complement strand
GTTCGGGGAGAGGGCAAGCGAAACCGGTAGTTGTGAAACTACCCAGGCGCGCTTGCCCTACTCTACCGTATTTGCCTCTAGCTGACGGGCGCTGGGCCTATTTAGCGAGTTGGATGGATTTGTTTTCCCGTCGGATCGTGGGCTGGTGGGTTGACAAGCACATGAAAGAGAGCCTGATTGTGCAGGCTTTTGATCAGGCCCTCCAGCAGCGTCACCCTAAGTCGGGTTTGATTGTCCACTCGGATCGAGGTGGTCAGTATTTTGGTCATTCTTTTCGGCAACGGCTCAATAAATGGCGGTGTCTACAAAGTATGGCGGAAGCTGACAATCCCTACCAAAATGCCCATGCAGAGTCGTTCTGGAGTCGATTAAAAGCGGAGTTGTTAGAGGACGGCTGTTTTATGAACCTGCAAGATGCTCGTGACGAGTTGTTTAACTACATTGAAGGGTATTATAACGTCCGTCGGTTGCATTCAGCGTTAGGCTACCGTTCCCCGGTGGACTTTGAAAACCAATATTATCAAACTGTTTTATCAAACTCTCATAAGTAAAGTGTCCGGCCAAACGGGACCACCCCAAACCATTTTCCTTGATGAAAGTCCTAAATGTTTATTTAATTTATCGTTAAGAAAATAAAAGCTAGAGGTTTTTCAAAAGTCTAATTGTTAGTCTAATTTTAGAGAATAGACACATAATAGTTATAGGGAATAATAATTATTACAATTATGAATCAATTCCAACTCTCTATTTTGATTGCAATCTTGTTTGTAAGCTGCCATTCTGAAGATCAGAACATCTTGCGGCTAACGGATGCACAAATTCTAGAAGTGAAAAATCAAGCGATATTAGCTAAAAAGCTCGATGACAACCGACGGGATGATCAGCCTACCTTCGATGATTCGAATGGTAACCGAATGTTTCCTTATTCTCTCGTAGGACTAACCCAAAGGCCTCAACTAATTCAAACAAAACAAAATGGCGCGGTTATTCTTAATTACCGCTACGATTCAGTTGGCCGTTTACAGGAAGCCTACCTAAATTATAAGCTCTCAGAGGAAGCTGCCTATCGTCAGGTCTATCAATATGGTCAACAGGGTTTGCAGCAAATCTCTTTTTATTGGGGTTCAATGCCTGGCACTCCTATTAATCTCATTCGCACTCTCAAATTTATGACCAACCATGTAGGGCGGATCAATAGTTATTTTGAAAGTAGTAGCCCCGCAGGTGGCACGACCCGGCAGCTTCGTTTCGACCAAAGGGGGCAATTAATCTGGTCGGCAACAGTAATAGGAGATCCGAATACGTCAACCCAGGTAGGTGAGTACAGCCGGGCAATTAGAGATGTAAATAATAACGTTCGTACAGTAAGAACTCTAGCTGGAAAGTTTTACACGATTGACTACGAGTATGATAATAAGCCGAACCCATTATATGAGCTTAATGCGCCAGACTTTACTTCTCCAAACAATATTATCAAAGAAATTAAGCGGAATTTATCTGGTGAAGTTGTTAGTGTTACAGAATATACTTACGAATATCGACCTGATGGTTATCCAATCTTCAGGCGTTCGGGAACAGATGTGTTTGAATACGTTTACGCAAATTGACAGGTTCGCTGTCCATAAGTAAAAGCCGAAATACCTTCTGTATCAATCCTTGTTAAGCCTATTTTATGAAATTCACTACGATTATCATTTTATTACTAAATGTGGGCTTTGCTCTTTCATGCCGACAAAGACTCTGCCAGTCGCCTCCACCCAGCTATAACTTTGCCTTTATAAACCCTCAAGGCCAATCTGTATTTAATGATACTTTACAGGCTGGTGCTCTACGGTTGAGTTATGCTTCTAGCACTGGAACACGAAGTATTGTTTCGAAAGCGGAGTTTAAACCTTTGGTGACAAATGATCAATATAAAATTCTTTATCAAGTACAATATAATGTATTCGCTCAGGCAGAGCAAAACCAATACACGGTTGAAATTGACAACAAGGCAATTGGAAGCCTTACCTTAACTAGCCGAAGGGATAACAGTGAGTGTGATGGCTGGATGCACTTAACGGAGGTTCGCTTCAACAATCAGCAGATAGCGTTAGGTGCTAACCTAACCTATGTCATTACAGTAAAATAATAAGCCTTACAAGCCAGGAAGGCCACGAATATGGGTCTACTTAATAAATTATGTTTAAAACTATGTGTGTTTCAGATTCATCTCTTTCATGAGTACAATTTAAAATACGGTACATGAATCATACGCTTACTTTTCTATTTGCCTTGAAACTGAAATATCCACTGTGAATAACTTATTAACCGATATTTTACTAGTAACCGTCGTTCTTCTGGCTAGTTGCAAGAACGATATCAACTCCTTACAAACTGGATGTACGGGATTAGAGCCTTCCAAAAATATTCTTGGTACGTGGCAATACACTAGTCGCTTTACCTCTAACAAGCGGCATCAGTTTTCAGGGACTATCTCTTTTAATCGAGATAGCTCAATAAGTGATCCAGACAGTTTATTAGGATTTAGTTATGGCTTAATGCCCGTTATCAAAAAATACTATAATGTAACTGATGATATGTTAAAAATATACCAAGTCACTAAAATTGACACGTTATT
The DNA here is from genome assembly GCF_014699005.1 of Spirosoma profusum. Classification (GTDB taxonomy): domain Bacteria; phylum Bacteroidota; class Bacteroidia; order Cytophagales; family Spirosomataceae; genus Spirosoma; species Spirosoma profusum. Next base: position 34,842 of record NZ_JACWZY010000051.1, on the reverse strand, counting down.
GATGGAAGGCAAAATGGAGCTATATGAGTGTAATAAGATGATCTATAGTGGCTGGCCTAACTCATCTATTCCCGATTATAATCTAAAGCTAACGCTAACACGCTGATGTTAGTAAATTATCTTTAATTTCTAATGAACACAACCTTATAAAGTGTGTAATCAAATAAGGACAACGACTGTTGCAAAAGTAGTTCTGAATCTATTGGCTATGTTGAAATATATAATAATATGTGTCTATTTCCCTTACATATACTTTTTAAGGATTTATCCTTTTTGATATTTTACTTTATCATTATGAAGTATAATCTTACGAATGAAACTTATCTCCCTAGCACAATAGCGAATTTTCCAGCGGCTCCTGACATAAATTTCTTTGAAATTTTATGGGCTACTTTCTATTTTAATATAGCTCCCTTATTGTTGAGTCTTTTTATATATTATCCAATTGTTTATATAATTGGTAAAATTATTAAGCGAGTAAACACTTTCTCAATCCTCTTAACAGGTTTTTTTCTTACGCTCACAACTCCCCTACTTTATAAGCTATCAAATGGCTGGAATTATGTCAATTTTAATATGCTAAATGCCGAAAATATAGCGTGGGGGCTAACATTCCTTACATCAATACTAATCTACTACTTGCTAAATAAAAAATATAATGGAAATCTTTTCAAGGATATAAATTATCTCGAAATCGATTCATAATACAAATACAGAATTCGTCTTTTTTCTTCATTAATTTATATAGTTTCGTAACAAGTGTATAAAGAACGCACGAACTATAAGGCAGAAACATGATAACTCATTCGTCTCACGTAGGAGGGATTTTTGAGGTTACCTATTCTAACAAATGTTACTTAGCTTTTTTGTCCAGTAAAAGGTAGCAAATCCACACCAGTTACGAAAACTAGAAAGTCATGTTTCTATAAGGGAGATTTAACCTTAGGCTAAGGCTAGCTAACTGATATTCATAAGAATCTGGCTTATACTCACTACTCTGTAAGCGATATAAATATTGTAAGTCCACAAACCCATTATGCCATACTTGGTAGGATAATCGTAGGTTAACATACGTGACAAACGTTTTCCGACCTTGTCCAATATAATTGTCATAAAATCGTAGACGGGTCAGATAATCTGTCAATAGATTACCCCCTAAGTTTAAACCCGGTGGGTCAGTACCAAACATCATTAAGCCCAAGGTTCCAACCCCTTGGAACCGTTTATGTTGATAACGCGCAATGCCAATACCTTCGATAAAATTACTGCCTAGCGGGTGAGCTAAAGGCTGATTATCATGAACATAATTGGTCTGACTACTTTGATGTGTATACATAAAAGGGCGGGCTAGGTTCATCTCCCCCTGTAAATCGAAGTTCGCAATACCTAAGGCATTGATATATTTGGCTCCGAGCTGAAGCGCGAATTTGTTGGCCCATGAGCCGTTCATAGCTCTTAAGTCCTTTAACACAAATTCGTCCAGCATAACCTGGCTGTAGACCAACCACTGACCTCCCCACTTCCCTTTAAAATCAACACCGATAAACGCATTGTCGGAGCTTCCCAACGACGATTCAACGTATCGATACAAAATAACAGGGTTAATATAAGTAAAGTCGATATGTGGTCGACTAAATACAACTGCCTCAAAAACACCCACGTTGATATGTTGTCCTATATTCAGGCCCAGGTGATGCATAAACATATATTTGGGAGGATTGGTAGTTGAACCCTCCGAAGGCGATTCCGTATTTCGTAATACAGTATATAAGTTTACATAGTCAAACCTTCCTATATGCGTCGTTAATTTAAGAAACCAGTAAGGATCACTGGTATCGGAAAGTACTAATGAGCGATAACCACTACCAATAAATAGACGATCTCGACCGAGTTGGACATCCGTTATTTTCAACAGCCTGGTGGTTAAATAGCCCCGCCACCCATAAAATAGGGCTTGATCGTCGGTCTTCATACGAGCCACTCCTTCACCCGGAGCCAGCCCTCGGCCAACTAATTCATAGCGTTGTCTATACGCTTGAACATGGCGAGGGTAGATCGCCTGATTGATCGTAAAAAAGCCATAAAAGCCTACCCATCCGTTAAAGCTTCCCCGCGTTTCTAGTCCAAATGTGTAGTTTTTCAGGGTGTGAGTCGTGTCGGCTTGCTGACCAACCCCCAGACCAATCACAGGATTAATATGCCAATCGAAACCTGACCACCGTTTAGCGAACAGATCAACAGGTTGTCGGTAAAAGGGCCTTGGGGATTTAGATTGCGTTTGATAATCGGTTGGTATCAACGAGTTTGTTACAGAGGTATCCCCTTCTCTAGAATCGGCTCGTAGGTAAGCTATATTGAGGTGGTCAGTTGATGAAAGCTGAGAGGTACTAGTAATACCAGAATCAAGTAAGGCATTAATCGTAGTCCGCGAGTATGGCTTAAAGGTACTTTGAAAACCCGGTATCGCTATTTGTTGGCTAATCTCCAACCGGTCCAGCAAGTGGTAATAATCAGTACTGAAAGGAGCATTGGTACTTTGGGCTTGGGCAAATAAGCAGAGAAAATACAGGACAATAAACTGTCCTATCGAGGCGATGAGGCGAACACAAGTCATTAGTTGACTGATTATCTAAATAGTAAGTAGCTATATCAAACTACCCAATGACTGCTTATCAATGACTAACGGTTAGGACATAGCAACGCCATTCACAAGTAGACAGCAGATAAAACCATAAAATTTATAGATCAATACGTGAACCAAGCCCCAAGTCGTGAGAGCGTAGTCATTGAGAAGATTGGCAAGTCTCCTGGCTTATATCATTGGTACCGCCCTTCTCATCTCAAAAGACAATGGGCACAAAAGTTACCAACTTGTTTCTTATCCAGAAACCGATATTTACAGTAGCACGCCTGATCGTGATTTTCACACAATTCCTTATTAATTCCTGTTGCAGCTTAGCGGAACGCTGCAACGGAAACCAATCCTCCGATTGACGAGTGTTACAAAGAACTTCTCAAAGATAAAATTATTCTTCCTTAGATAACCTATTAATGAACCTTAAATTAGCTGTAGGGCTTTCAAATCTAGTTTCTTGAACTTTAACTGCGCAGGTACATAAAAACCCTTTCGTTTTAATTTGAGGAGCGTTTCGTATAATTCAATATTCAAAAGAAGCTAAGATTAAGCGTTTCTTAAAAGAATGGATAATTTAGAAAGATTAACGGTGCTGCTTGAAAAACACGGAGTCAACAGGAGCAAAATTAAGCTTACTTCGACCATACAATCATTTGGATTTGGCCCAGATGAAATAGACGATTTTTTCGATGAGTTTGGTGAAACCTTCCATATTGATGGAAAAAATTATAACTATTATGATTATTTTTTTGAGATGGTTCATCCCATCTATATGATAAAAGATGTATACAACAGAGTTTTTTATCCCTCAAAAATTAAGAAGTTAGAAATTACAATAGACCATTTATTAAGAGTCATAGAAAGTGGAGAATGGTTTAAACCTATTCAACAATGAAGTTCCATAGTCAACTAATTCCTTTAAATTTTTGGTGTTTCAAAAAACGCCCGAATTATTGATACTCAAATCTCTCTGCGTCTCACGAAGGAGCAATTTGTGAGAAAGTAGTTTTGATCCTTTATTACCTGTTGAATTCTATCGCTATTATACGACTATCGAAATTATATTAGTTTTTGACCAGATCGATCTGGTCAATGCCCCGGTTTAAACCATGCCAAGTCATGCTTCCACTTACCGTTTCCAAGGCAAAAGTTTCTAAGAGTATGCCAATCCGTTCAAGAAAATAGGCTTCTTTCTCCGTAGGACCTGAATAGCCAACGGGAAAGTTATACTCCAGCAGAAAGTAAGCTTTGGGCCCCTTTCCAGCTATTGCGCCAGCCAGCAAATCGAACCGTATCGGATAGGTTTTACTAGCGTACTGAATACTACCCTCATATCGGTCACGAATAGGATTATTTTGTAGAGAAGCCCGTGCCAGCGTTAAGATAGCAAAATTGGTCAGCGTGGTATCCTTACGGATCTTAAGCTCATTCTGGCCGGAGTTATTGATGGATTTGATGCGAAGCTGTTTCATCGTCCAGCTACCTGTGAGTTGAGGTACTAGTTCTTTCATTAGCTGACTGCTCGCTTGTTCATTGTCAACTGTGGGCTTCACCGATTTATCCGATGCACATTGGACAAAGACAACGACTATTGTTAGGCTTGCCAAGAGAGTGTTTTTCATGTTCATACCGTTGATAGAAGTGAATAATATGTGAGCCAAAGTACGAACTTCAGCCTAACTACCGTTTCATGAAACGCCCGAATCATTGATACTCCAATCTCTCAGAGTCTCACGGGGGAGCTATACTGAATAAGCCCAGCCAAATTGACCCGCACAGGTCTGGGTATCATCCCGATAAAATCACCTTGTAGGAGCTCATTCCTGCCTGCTATACATTGGGGCTGGTGGTTACCTGGCCCAGGACGTAGTTTTCGGCTCGTTTTACTGGTTTATACGCTTTAGTCTACTTATTAGTCCAGATGCTTTTTGCCCTGTATGGTCTGTCGACCCTATCGCTTCTGTTTTGTATAGGGGGGCTATGGGTAGCCCAGTTCGCATCTAAGTTTGAGGGCGGAGCGGGTATCGGCGGTAGTTTGCTGTTCCTGATTGGGGCTATCTGTTCCGGCGCACTGACAATAGTACTCTACCGGCAGTGGGCCGTGCTGTCTACCCTGGACCGGGTAGTTGGGGGCGTAGGCTGCCTGCCACTGCTCACCCTACTGCTTGTCTTGGTTTACGTGCTATTCATTTACAAATGATGGTTTCAGCAACTTAAACCGAAAGCCCCCTGCACGTATATGATTTACCCGAGTGTGTGAATAAATAGACTCGCAAACTTAAAAAAAATCACTCTTGGCACCGAGTAAACCGCACCACGCATGACCGATTTCACTAAAGACCAACTACCCGATTTGATTAACCGCTTGGATCTGTTTGTCAACTATTTGGTGAAAACCATACACGATTCCGATAACAAGGACGAGCAGCATAAGCTCCGCTTAATCAGTTACGAAACGTCTGCCCTGCTGCTATTGCTGGAGTCTTTACAAGAATGACACACTACATGTGTACGTCGGCGACCGGATGACTACTTGGGCAATACTACCCTGTTTTAAGGTGTCACCCAGCTCTGGCGTCAAATGTCGCTACCAGAGCTAGGGTTAATTATACCCCTTTTTACGGCTGTTATTTACTGAACGTCACCCGCTATTGACTCCCCTTAGCCATCAGACTCACGCCCTACGACATTTGCTGATCAACCATCATCTAATCCATCATTCATGGCAGCAACCAACCCTACGGCCCAAACCCTCTGTCCCAGCACGGGATTAGAAAGCAGTGGCTCACAATCCTTCACCAGCAATGTTCTTGGTACAGTTCGCTTGGCTGGAGGACGGTACTACAGATAAAACGGTAGTGTTATGTATTCCCCTAAGGCATTGTACTGAAGCAAGTGAAAACGGATGACCCACAGCAAGAGGAGACACCACCCACAAAGCAGTAAACGGGCCTGGATTTTAGCCGCTCTGTTCGTACTTGGGCAATCCTCGGTAACACTCGCTCAGGCCGTAACGGTACCCGCCCCGGGAACACCGCTGCGAAAAGAACTGCTAAATGCCATCCGTCAGCCGGTGGAAAAAGAGCTTAAGCAAGCAATCCTGTTTGAGGTGACGAGCTTAAAGACCAGTGGCAACTGGAGCTTTGGGGTGTTGATGCCGAAACGAAAAGATGGGAAACGCATTCAGTACACCCATACCCCCTATGCTGAAGCGATTGAGGAAGGGATTTTTGATGAAGGCATTAGTGTGTTATGGTATCGGCAAACCGGCGTTTGGATGATCAAAACCTATGTGCTCGGCGCGACGGATGTAGCTTATGGTTGCTGGTGGAGGGTATTCAACGCCCCCAAGGCAATTTTCACCCATACGGAGAACGGCTGTGCTGATTGAGTAAGGACACCAAGGGGTTTACTATTACGATTATTTGCTTAAATCTAGCTGGCTAACCCACTGGTTTAACCGAGGTTTTCGGAGACGATTGATTAGTAGGGTAGGGGAGTTTAATTAGATAATTGTCAACCACAATCCCTGGCATAAAGCAGCCGGTAACACCGTTTTTTACGAAGTCATCAGCTCTGGGTTAATGCCTAAACATCTTCTTTAACGAATCCGGTAGGTGTGGCAAGGCAACTAGTTGAGCTAGCACCTCAGCAGCGGCCTGACGGTTCAAGAGGACCTGGGACACCGTTTGAATAGTAATCCCCGTGTTGGCCGCTTCGATCAAGGTAATATTATCACCAGCCTGCACGAGGCCGGGTTCAACCACCCGAAAATAAATGCCGGATCGACCCGCACGAGCGAAGTGGCGAGTCATGCCGGGATCACCAAACCGAACGTTCAGTTTATAACACGGCAACCGAGGTTGTACCGCCCGTAGAAGAGCTGACCCAACGCGAAACAGATCGCCGATGCGCACCTCCGATTCCAGCAGACCTTCCGTCGTCAGGTTCTCCCCAAACAAGCCAGGTGCCCAGTCATCGCGTTCAATTTGGTGCTGCCAGTAGGCATAATGCCGATTATCATAGGCATACACCGCCTTATCCGGACCGCCGTGCACCATCAAGTCAGCCTGCCCATCTCCAGCAAAGTTGAGCCGATTCAGGGCCACCGCCCCCTGAAGGGGTTGCTTGAAAATACCCGTAGTAATTGTTCGCCCAGCCCATTGGACTGATTGAGGTAAGCCTACATTGACCGAAAGAATGAGCATGAATAGCACGATGGGCTAAGCATTATCAGTTTGGCTAATACTGATACGGCGTTCGTGAGGTTGGATAGAGAGGTCATTAATACTGGCAAATCGTTTGCTCATCAAGCCATTTTGGTCGAACTCCCACAGTTCATTGCCATAGCTTCGATACCATTGCCCGCTTCCATCATGCCACTCATATTCGAAGCGGACTGTGATCCGATTCTGGCCGAAAGTCCATAGTTCTTTCTTTAGTTTGTAATCGAGTTCTGTTTCCCATTTACGGGTCAAAAACGCTTTCACCTCCGCTCGTCCGTTGATGAATTCACTTCGATTGCGCCACTCCGTGTCGACCGTGTAGGCTAAACTGACTTTTTCAGGATCTTTGCTATTCCAGGCATCTTCGGCCATCTGAACTTTTTGCAAAGCCATCTCAAGCGTAAATGGCGGCAGGGGTGGTCGCAAGCCTGGATTGTAAGCAGGTTGAGCGAGTACCTCGTCCCACATTGAATCTCCGCAAGCTTCAACCACAAAAGGCCGACCGTCATCGTCGAATTGTGAGCTTGACTCCGTGGTGTTCATACTGAGTTGGTTTAGCGGCTAACGGGTAAGTTCGCCAGACAAATAGTTTGGTCGAAAGTAAATCAAAATTGACGTTATCCTATGAAAGAAAGTTTGGTTTTACCAAAAAAATAGCCCTCGACGGCACAGTACACTGAAACTGTTGTATATCTTATCCGAGAACCGAGGGAGGGTTTTGTGAACGATTTTAATGACTTCTGACATGAGTATAAATTGTTTATTAACAGAAGGTTAAATGTCTGATAGGCCAAATTAACAATCCTTTTATTGGTCGAAAATGGCATAAGCTTCCTATTTCAAGTTGTCCTTGGTATTCAAGGGGGATTTCATGATTGCGTACGTTCAGGATAAGTAAGTTGAGGTGGTCCGGTTTACTGGCTATTTGTCTTATTTAAAAAGCTATCAGTAGTTTTGTGAACAATTTAGAAAGACAATCAAAAGGAGCGCATGCGACTAATTCATAGGAGGTAATAGGTTCTCTGAATTAAAATTGCTGCCCTTTTTTGGACGAAAATAAATATGTCCGTTACTGGACTTTATCTGTCCAAAAATGGACAATTCATCGCTAGACGCGTCCATAAAAAAGCCCTATTGACACCCGCTGGCCTATCTTAACTAGTTTGGTTAGTTATTTGTACGACTAAATCTATACTAACAACGGCTTTGTGTGGTCTGCCGTTGCAAAACCCAGATGAATCAGTCGCTTCGGAGCCGGACCGTTCCGACCGCTTTTTGCTATGAAACGAGCATTTTTAGGTGAGTTAGAAGAAGTCGTCCTGTTGACGGTGGCTGCCCTGCAGGAGTCAGCTTACTGTGCCTCGATTACGCAAACCATCGATCAGCAGATGGCCCGTAGCATTAGCTTTCCCACCGTTCACACTACGTTGCAACGGCTCCAGGAGAAGGGTTTTGTCTCCTCTCAGATGGGTGGAGCCACCGCCGAGCGGGGTGGTCGTCAGAAACGATTGTTTACAGTAACGGCGGCAGGCCAGCGGGCGCTGATCGAGTGTCGGCATATGCGTAGCCAACTGTGGGAGCAGATTCCAACCCAAGTGATCCAGCTATGGGGCGTTTAACCAACGGAGAGGAAAACGAGTCCCAGCCGCTGAATCGCCGAACGGCGGCCCGGCGGCCGCCAAGTTGGGCTGCCTGGTTACTGAGCCGCTTTAGCCCACCCGGCCTGGAAGATGAACTGCAGGGCGATTTGCTGGAGATGTATGCCTATTGGCTAAAAACAGGAGGGGTTCGGGGAGCCCGCTGGCGATATGCGCTGGCGGTCCTGCGATTGATTCGCCCGTTTAGCTGGACCACAACTGGCCAAATTCATGATGAGTATCAACCACTTTCAACGCTACACCCTGACATGATACGCAATTATTTCAAAACCGCTTTTCGCAACCTGCTAAAAAACAGGGTGTATTCCCTCATCAATTTGGTTGGGTTGTCCGCTGGTCTTACCTGCTTTACCCTGATTGCCCTTTGGGTATACAATGAACTGAGCTACGATACCTTTAACCAACATTACGACCGGATTTTTCGGGTGACGACGACCAAAAAATCCGAAAATGGCCGCTCGACATTTGCCAGGACCGGTGCTGTGGTGGCGAATACCCTAAAAGACAACTACCCGGAGGTGGAGCAGACGGTTCGGCTAAGACGACGGGAAGAAGTTGTCCAGCAGGGTGGAAAGCAAACGCTGGAGTCGAACATTATTTTTACGGACCCTTCGTTCTTCGACGTGTTTAGTTACCGCTTAATCCGGGGCAATCCGGCTACGGCCTTGAATGAACCGTATTCCATGATCCTGACCGAATCGACGGCCCGGAACTATTTCGGGGATAAAGATCCGATGGGGCAGCTACTGACCGTCTTTCTGTACGACAGCACCGGGCGGGGAGCCAATTATACCATCACCGGTATCATCCCTGACCCACCAAAGAATGCCCATTTTACGTTTTCAATGCTGGGCTCTTTCCGAACCCTTGAGGTATTCAAACCAGAGATACTGACGACGGAAGCCTGGAGTGAACAAGGCTACTATACGTACCTGTTACTCAAAAAAGGGGTGGATTATCAGGCGTTCGCGGCTAAGATCGCCCACCTGTACGCTACGCATACCGGCGACCGGCAGACTGACTATCTGTCTAACCTACAGCCCCTGGCTGATATTCATCTCCGGTCGCAGTTAAAGGAGGAGATTGCGGATACCGGTACAATCGACCAGATCTATATCTTCTCGACCATCGGGCTATTTATTCTGCTGCTGGCGGGCATCAATTATACCAATCTGGCCACGGCCCGCTCGGTGGGAAGGGCCAAGGAAGTCGGGATTAAAAAGGTAGTGGGTGCCATCAAGTCGCAACTCATCCTTTCTTATTTAGTCGAGTCAATCATCATCGCTTTGCTCGCCCTGCTGGTTTCCGGTTTGGTTTCTCAGCTCATGCTGCCATTCTTCAACCAGTTTACGGGGAAAGACCTTTCGCTGGTTGACCCGCCGTTGCTGCTGCTTTTCCTGACTGGCATCACCGTTTTACTGGGCATTCTGTCGGGCCTTTATCCGGCGTTCGTTCTGTCGGCCTTCAAACCGGTGAGTGTATTGAAGGGTGCATTTAAATCCAGCGCCAGGGGTGTCGTACTGCGTCAGTCTCTGGTCGTCATGCAGTTTGTGATTACCCTGCTGCTAATCACCGGCATTGTGGTTATTTACACGCAGATGGCATATATCAAACACAAGGACCTGGGCTATGACAACGAGGTCCTGTTGTTTTTAAAAGTAAATGGAAACGCCGACGTCGTCCAACGCTACGAGGCTTTCCGGGCGGATCTGGCCGCCAACCCGCTGATCGGCGGAGTGACTGCCGCAACCTCATCCATTCTGTACGGACTGGACGCCGTTGATGCCAATACCATCGACCGAAAGGGGAAACCGGTGCGGGCCATGACGTCGCGGTTTTTGGTCGATGCCAACTACCTGGCGGTGTACGGCATAAACCTACTGGCCGGGAAAAATTTTAAGGCCCTGGCCGCGGGCGAGACGAGTCAATCGGTGATCGTGAATGAACGGGCCTTGAAACAATTCGGCTGGAAAAACGCCGAAGACGCCATCGGCAAGCCCTTTACGGTTTATGGGCAACCGGGCACCATCATCGGTGTGGTGCGTGACTTTCACTTCAATTCGTTACAGCACGCCATTGATCCACTGGCTATTTACCAGCGAACGGCTTATTTTTCCCGAATCACGGTACGAATTGACCAGCGGCAAACCAGTCAGGCGGTAGGGATCATCAAGCGGGTGTGGGCGAAGCACTTTCCGAATGCGCTGTTCGATTATCAGTTTTACGACCTGGCCCTGGCCGAACGATACCAGGCTGAAGAGCGGTTCTCGACCATTCTGTCGGCCTTCTCGGCCTTATCGCTGTTGATTGCCTGCCTGGGCTTGTACGGCCTGATTTCCTTCGCTACGTTCCAGAAGACCAAGGAAATCGGCATCCGCAAAATAGTGGGGGCGACCGTGGGCGGCATTGTTGTGTTGTTACTGAACGATTTTCTGAAGCCGGTGGTGGTCGCGGGGCTGATTGCTACGCCGGTGGCCTGGTACCTCATGCATGAGTGGCTACAGAACTTTGCCTACCGGATAAGCCTCTCCTGGTGGATGTTTGCCGGGGCCGGGTTGCTGGTTTTACTGATGGCTCTGCTGACGGTCAGTTTTCAGAGCATCAAAGCCGCCTTGGTGAACCCGGTGAAAAGCTTACGCAGCGAGTAAATCAAGAACGCCAACCTGGATTTTCAATGAATTACCCAATAATTTAACACCTAACCTATTGCACGTTTATCGTCAACTACATGGGTAGGCAGCGGAAAAAATGGTCACGAAACCCTATATAATCAAACTGCTTGCAGCCGCATTCCTCGCGGTCGGCCTTTTGGGATTCGCAGCATTTTGGGTGGCACTCCTCGCTTGGCACGGACTGCCAAGATCTCCCGTTTGGCGACACTGTTCGCCTTAGCCTGGAGCTGTGCGTTCGTCGTCACCGGCCTCCGGGATAACCGGACCTTAACCAATAAAACGTTTAGTAGGGCCTTTTTTTATACCCTTGGGTCTCTTTGCCGAATCGTACCGCAGTGGCGGACCACCGCAAGTCGAGCGCGTCGGATGGCCGATGCCACTCCGAGACAAACCGTAAAATCCGTCACTTGACCAGTCTGGCGAGATGTAGCAAGTATAGTCTGTAGAAAATTATCAAGTGGATACTATAAAATCAGTTTGATCTATGGTATTCCACTAATCAATCACTAAAACCGCCTATGTATTTGTTAAACATAGTACTATGCAATACACATATATTTATAATATTGCCATTGTACTGTGGATCAAACTATTAACTACCTTATGAAAACTCCACTTCTTATCAGCTGTCTTCATTTAATAGGTGTTCTCAGTGCATTTAGCCAACCTAAGTATGAGTTGCACCCTGCCACACTTCCCGAAGAAGTAGTTTATACAATGGCCAAGGATACCATCTTCGATGCGGGCTTATTTTTCCACGCAAAAAACGAATCCGTCAATTCCATTGCCATTATTTTAGTGCATGGGTGGGGAGCTAATTTCTACATGCCCAGCTATATTTCACTGGGTAGAAATCTGGCCGAAAAGGGCTATGCTTGCCTCTCGGTCAATACACGAATGCATGATCTGGGGAATGTAGCCGGCTATAAAAAGAGCGGACGTATGAGGGGTGGAGGCTACTGGGGCATAACCAGCGACCAAGCCAAAGATATAGCCGCTTGGATCGACTTTGCTCAAGCCAAAGGATTTAAAAAAATTATTTTAATTGGCCACAGCGCCGGTGCCGCAGCGGTGCGCGAATACCAAGCGAGCCATCAGGATATTCGGGTAGTCGGGCTGGTGTTAGCCTCTGGGAGTATGGGGGCTGGTCCCACGGACACCCTGCAATACAAACAGGCACTGAGACTGGTATCCGAGCGAAAAGGAGAGGAATTGATTCAAATCCCTCAGCGTAGATTGCCATCTTATATTAGTGCCGCTACGGTGGTCGATATGGCTAACGACCCGCCCGAATATAAGGATTTTTATGGGCTACAGACTGGCCACGCCGGTATTACGAAAATAAAATGCCCTATTTTGTGTTTCTATGGCACTTCTGGAGACATCGGTACTGAAGCTGACTTGGAACTACTGAAAACCAGTATAAAAAAACAACCCGGTGGTCCAGTTAGTGTGACAACCGCGACGATAAAAGGGGCCGACCATATGTATATGGGGGAAGAGAAGCAAGTTGCTGATATAGTCTCGACATGGATAGAACGTAATTTAACTACTAAATGACAGGTTAAGTCAAATGCTCAGTAAAACAACGATAGTATGAGACAACTACTGACTGCAATTCTTCTTGCTGGAACGTTGTTCGCTTGCTGGAACGGCAAAGACACTAAAATCAAGATTACTGATTCAGAGGATACGTATGAGTTTTTCGCCAAATACGATAAAGAGAAAACGAAACGTGTTCAGGATTTTATTAACAAAAAAATGGCTCCTGCTACGAATGTAACCGGCAATTATGTAGATATTTCAACTACGCTAGATGATGGTACTCGATTTGAATTAGAAGAACATTCAGGGGAGTTACGAATAGAACTCGACAAAGAAACCAATTCAGAAGTGGTTGCAATTACCAAAGCGGGCCAGATTTCAAATAGAGCAAAATTTGCTTGCTCAAGCCGAGTCTGCCCACTGTAAACTGCTTAGATAATTCACGAATGTCAGAACAAGTCTTGACTTATACAAAGCATCTGGCCAATTTTAGACGTACAAACCCATATTCCTGCCATCCAGGTACCGATCTATTTTTGTTTAGGGCGCCATGATTACAATTGTCCGTCCCTGCTGGTAGCCGACTACTATAAACGTTTGCAAGCTCCCAAAAAGGAACTGATTTGGTTCGAAGAATCCGCTCATCTGCCGTGCTGGGAAGAGTCGCAACGATTTAATTCGATCCTGAAGGAGAGGCTACTTCCTACGCATTAAACGACTAGCCCTGGGTACTACTGGCAGCTATTTAACCAATTTATATCAACTGAAGAATGCTTAATGCTTCGTCTCTTTTTGAGGAGGGTTATCTGAGAATGTAACTAATGGCTACAACCATTCATTCCACAAAATTTCAAGTTAGATCCTGTTTATCACTTATCAGAAACCCAGCCTCAGCTTCGCCCCATTCTGATAGGTCACCTTCCCGGTGTTGCTGTTCCGTAGCGTTTGGATCTGTGCGGTGTAGCTGGAGGGTAAAGTCACGACGTGATTGAGCTGAACAATATCACTGGTCATAGGTACTACGTTACAGGCCCAGACGGTGGGATCATTCCAGCTTCCAGCTTTCAGCGAAGTGACCAGCCCCTGACACGTAGTACCCCACTCGAAGGCACCCATGTCGATCCGTCCCTGAGCAAAGCGGGGGTTGCCCCCCAGATCGGTTGTGCCCACTGTAGCTATGGTCGAGGTAGGATCACCGGTGTTGATGGCGGGAGAAGTGGGAGCCAGTTTGGTGCTGGTGGTGGAGGCAAAAGGCGTGGTGGTGGTCGTCAGATTACCTGGTCCGCTGGTGTAGCCTATTACCGTGGTCTCGAACAGATTGTAGTTGGCTGTTACCATAGCACCTAGAGTATAGAACGTATTAGTTCCCCCGTTGTTCCACAGCACACAGTTGGTCATCACCGGGCTACTGGTGCCGGAAACGGCATCGTTGTACATCGCCCCACCCTGAGGGGCGATATTGTTTTGGAAGGCGCAGTTGGTCATCACTGGGCTGCTGGTGCCGGAAACGGCATCGTTGTACATCGCCCCGCCTTGAGGGGCAGTATTGTTTTGGAAGACACAGTTGGTCAGCCGGGGAGAACTGTTACCCAATGATTGACCATAGTTAAACATAGCCCCGCCCTTATTGGCCGCGTTGTTACCCAGGAAGACGCAGTTGATCAGCACCGGACTGCTGGTGCCGCCCATTTGGCCTTCATTATCGATGGCTCCTCCAAATCTGGCCTGGTTGGCCATAAAGGTGCAGGAGCGAATCAGCGGACTGCACTCATTGCCACTGAGAGAACCGTTATTTACTATGCCACCTCCAGCATCATTCGGATAAAGGCCGTTAGCGAATCCGGCGGTGATGACAAAGCCATCCAGAATGGCCGTGGTGGTCAATCCCGGTGGGTTACTAATGACGTGGTAGGAGTTGTCAGTGGTGCTGGAGGGGCTACCAATCTCTCCGCTGAGAGTAGCGCTGGAGGGGGTGGTGGCGTTGATGGCGGGTCGCTGGGCCAGAGTGGTTTCAGTGCCCGCAAAGCCGCCGTAGATGGCGACGTCGTTTTTCATGGCAAAGCTGATGGTGCGGGCGGTGGTGGAGGTGGGTTTGTAGGTGCCCCCCGCCACCCATATTTCATTCAGGTTTCCCGAGCAGTAGTAGCTTAGAGCACTTTGCAGGTCAGTGAAGGCATCCGCCCAGCTCAGGCCGGTGTTGGCCCCCGATGCCGACGCCCGTACGTAGAGCCGGGGGGCGATGAGGGTGCAGGACTCATAGGCTCCCATGTCGATACGCCCCCCAACAAAGCGAGTGTTACCAGCCAGATCGGTGAAGCCCACCGCTGCCGGGGCGCCGGTGGTGGGCGTGGTGGTGGGATCACCCGCGTTGATGGCGGGGGAGCCTGATGCCAGCTGAGTGCTGGTGGGGGAGCCAAAAGGCGTGGTGACGCTGGTCATGTTGCCCGTTAGGTTGGTGTAGCCGGTGACCGTGGCCTCGAACAGCGTATAGCTGGCCGATAACGTAGCACTAATATTGACGAAGGTGTTGGCTCCTCCATTGTTCCACAGTACACAGTTGATCAACACGGGGCTGCAGGTGCTCGATGGGCTGCCTATATTATACATCACCCCGCCACTACCAGCCATGTTGTCCTGAAACGAGCAGTTGATCAGCCGGGGGCTGCTACTGCCCCCACCCACACTGGCCACGTTGTAGATTGCCCCGCCAGCGCCGGAGGCCGTATTGCCCTGGAAGACACAATTGGTCAGCAGTGGACTGCTGGTGCCACTATTTAACAGCGCCCCGCCAGACCCGCCAGCATTGGTGGCCGTGTTGCTGAGGAAGACACAGTTGGTCACTACCGGGCTGCTAAGGCCCGAGGAACTACCATCATTGTTGATGGCAGCCCCATAGACGCCCTGGTTGGCCACAAACACACACTGTCGAATGGTTGGAGAGCACACATTGCCACTGCCAGCCCCATTGTTCAACAGGCCACCCCCTACATTATCTAGCCCACTGAAACTGTTAGCGTTGCCGCCCGTGATAATAAAACCGTCGAGGGTAGCGGTGGTGGTCAACCCAGCTGGGTTGTTGATGACGTGGAAGGAGTTGTCAGTGGTACTACTGGGGCTACCAATTTCTCCGCTTAGGGTAGTGCTGGAGGGGGTGGTCGAGTTGATAGCTGGTCGTTGGGCCAGAGTGGTTTCAGTGCCAACAAAACCGCCATAAATGGCGACGCCGTTTTTCATGGCAAAGCTGATGGTGCGGGCGGTGGTGGAGGTGGGTTTGTAGGCGCCCCCCGTCACCCAGACCTGATTGCCCGATATACTGGCGTTGATCATAGCTTGCAAGTTTGCCGAGGCATTGGCCCAGGAGGAGCCGTTACCCGAGCCTGATGCAGTGGGTTTAACGTAGCGGATGGTCTGAGCCAGCAGGGGGAAGGTAGTGAGGCTGATCACTAGGCCCGTCAGCAGCCAGTAGCGGTGCGAGGAGCAGCGGTCAGCGTAGCGGTAGCCGTAGATCATGATAGAGCTGAAGCGTTTAAGTCGTAAGGTTTAACAAGATAGTGAGTTTATGGAAAAGTCTGTCAGTCAAGGGGCTGTCAATGAGTTATTTCCGGCCGCTCTGGCTGTCGTTAACGGTATCGCTTCGAGTGGGGGAGCTCGGGCTAAATTCACCCGGTCGTTGCGCTGTAGGCTTGCTCACCCTCCAATCAGCCTTCCCTGTGGTGAAGTCCGTCGGTATGTTGGAAGCCAAAGCCCATTTGGTTTTAGTGAATATGGCCATCAGGGCTTCACCCGTCTGTTGTTACCGGGTAGGTTGCTCTTGACTTATCCTAAAAATCATCCGGACCTTTTTCTGAACGGAAATAGAGTAGGAGGGGGGAATACAAAATGGGCTTTTTTGCGTTCAATAAAACCGTTCAATTTAATAGTTCACGATTTTGACATGTTATGGGCCTTTTTTGGTCGAATGTTAGTGATTAGTTTTTCTAGAGAGAGCATAAAAGTAGTAAGTCGCCCCCAGTTAACTTACCAAATTTTTATGCTTAATATAACTGCTGAGAGTCATTCGATGAACACCCAAAATACGGCTGATGCCACAAACCGAAATTCGTTTGTCAAGCAAGCTGCGAATTTCATCTTCCTTCCCGTGAAGTTTTAGATACTTTGACTTACGACCCTTAGGACGGCCTAGAATTTTACCCTCAGCCCGACGACGCGCCAAGGCCTCCTTTGTTCGTTGAGAGATTAGGTTCCGCTCAATCTCTGCTGACAAGCCAAAGGCAAAAGCCAGTACTTTGGAGTTTATGTTATTTCCCAACTCATACCGCTCTTTAGCTGTATAGATCATCACATCGCGTTGCATACAGAAATGCAGTATCTGCATGATCTGCATTAGGTTACGGCCCAATCGAGATAACTCCGTAACAATTAGCATATCACCTGCTCGCAGGTAATTAAGCAAAGGAAACAGTTTCCTACTTTCCAATTTTTCCATTGAACTGACCGTTTCTTCAGTCCATTCATCGATGTTCCATTGGCGTTCATCAGCAAGCCGCTGAAGCTCAAAACGTTGATTTTCGGTATTCTGTTTCTCTGTACTAACCCTAATGTAAGCAAAAATCATTGGTGTGTAGCTAACTGATGTAAGTTTAGCAATATATGTCTATAATAAAGGTGTACTCCCTTATTTCGACAAT
This sequence comes from Spirosoma profusum, assembly GCF_014699005.1. Lineage (GTDB taxonomy): Bacteria > Bacteroidota > Bacteroidia > Cytophagales > Spirosomataceae > Spirosoma > Spirosoma profusum. The sequence goes on along the minus strand of NZ_JACWZY010000051.1, from coordinate 17,418 downwards.
TATTGGACTAATTTCCAGAGTTAGCGATTTTGTGCGGCAGTACAGTCAGGCAATTCCGTTGATCAATCCCGAAGCGGGTTGGGTCATTCTCTCGCCCGCCGAGACGCGTATACGCCAAAAAATTGAAGAAGCAGGCGTTCCACTCAAAGAATGGGATGTCAATATATACCGGGGAGTTTTGACTGGCTACAACGATGCATTTATCATTGACGGTGTAACAAAGGATGAATTGATCCGTCAGGACCCTAAATCAGCCGAAATTATACGTCCAATTCTAAGAGGTAAGGATATAAAGCCCTATATAGCGGAGTACGCAGATAAATGGCTAATTAACGCACATAATGGGCTACGAGCTACTAAGCTCGAAAGAGTTAATGTACCATTGGATTACCCGATTGTTTTTGAATACTTAGATCAAGAAAAGTTTAAGCCTTTGTTACAGAATAGAGAAGACAAAGGTTCGCATTGGACTAATTTACGTAATTGTGCTTACTTTCAAGATTTTGAAAAGCCCAAGATTATCTATCCAGAGATTACAAAATTCTTACCCTTTGTATATGATGAGAAGAAATATTTTCTTAATAATAAGACATTTTTCATGGTAGGAAGCCATTTAAAATACTTAGCATCACTTTTTAACTCAACACTGTTTAAAGCCATATTCAAAGGGTACTTTCCTGATCTAGGAGAAGATAGACGAGAGCTGAGAAAAGTTTTTTTTGAGCAAGTAAAAATTATAATTCCGGCTTTTATAATTGAAGAAACTTTAGGAGCAATCGTAGATGAAATCTCAGTGCGTAAGGGCATGGCAGCTAGCACGGCTAAGTTAGAGGCAGAAATAGATCATATAATTTACAAACTCTATAATCTGAATGAAGAAGAGATAGAGTTTGTAAAATCAGCTGGTTTAATTTGAACTCATTATGAGTCACTTCAAACCACGAGCTGAGGAGAAGTAAGACTCTATCTTGCTTTCAAGAACCTCAACTTCTTCATCTGTAAAGTGATATAATTCAAATATTAGCCTGTCAAGTTCTTTTATTTCTTTTGAACAGTCTGTGCTAATTAGTGTTAAATTTTGGATTTGGTCAACCAACTTAGAAATTGCCAACATGTCAAAGATTGATATTTTAGGAACCGGAATTTTTTCAACAGCCATCTTAAACCATCGCCAACCAGTGTCGTCAAGTTTTGCATAAACCTGTTCAAGATAGAACAGACTAATTTTATGATTTAAGACACCTGTTAAATACTTTAATTCTATTTCCCCAAGCCCGGATAGCATAAATGCTGTGTTTACAAAATATAACGGCTTTTCAACATAACAAAAAGCACTTCCTGAGCGTGACAATTCCTGCCATATCACCTTAGGTTTCTCAAATTCCTCAATGTAAGCACAGTTCCTAAGGTTTGTCCAGTGATCTCCTTTATCAAGCCTAATTTCTAGAGAGTTTTTATATTTTGCCAAATGATTATATACAGCCGGATAATCATGGATTACATTTATTCTTTGTAATGCTATTCCTTTAACACCATTATGGGAATTAATGAACCAATTATCGTTGTGATGGTATTTGAACTTTTTTATGTCTGCTCCCTTTAGAATTGGACGTATAATTTCGGCTGATTTAGGGTCCTGACGGATCAATTCATCCTTTGTTACACCGTCAATGATAAATGCATCGTTGTAGCCAGTCAAAACTCCCCGGTATATATTGACATCCCATTCTTTGAGTGGAACGCCTGCTTCTTCAATTTTTTGGCGTATACGCGTCTCGGCGGGCGAGAGAATGACCCAACCCGCTTCGGGATTGATCAACGGAATTGCCTGACTGTACTGCCGCACAAAATCGCTGATATTCCCCATCTTTTTCAACTCTCTTGAAAACACCACACTTTGGGTCTTACCACTATATGAGGCTTTTTCAACCAACAGAATATTTGTATCTACAGTGGCATCGAACACCTGAACGCCACCAAAGTCGAGTAATTGAAGCGGGTTGTGCTTATCAGCCAAATATTTTCGTAGCGTTTGGCCATAACCAGCTTTCATCCATTTATTGCTAGTGATAAAACACAAATGGCCGCCTGGCACTAAGACATTTAGTCCTAACTCGTAGAACAACTGGTACAGATCACCCATCCGGATGTATGTCTCGTACTTCTGGTTTTCAAGAGCGGCTTTAGTAGACTCATCCAACTTCTGAATCTGTACATACGGCGGATTACCAACTACTATATCAAAGCCTACATTCTCGGTGACATGCGGGTTGAGCACTTCAGGGAAGTCGAGCCGCCAGTCGAAGTAGGGCAAGGTTTGAGTGGGGTCCTGCCGCAGGGTTTTTAGCTTACGAATAGTGGCATCAACGGCCTGCAACTGTTCCTGCAACGCCATGTGTAGTTTCTGCTCTTTGGCAGATACACCAAAAAGACTTGCTGCCGGCATTTTAGCCAGCAGCTTGGCGCGGTCAAGGTTGATTTGCGCTAGCAACAGGTCAATTTTCAGATCGCGAATGTCGCGTTGGGCCGTGGCTTTGTCGCCCGAAGCCGTGAAAAAGGCACGCTGTTTCTGGCCCAGCCGTTTGGTGAGCGTTACAATCTCCTGCTCGGCCCCAATGTTGCCACGCAACGTCCAGTCGAGGGTTAGAACCTCGTTATCGAGCTTGCTTACCAGCGAGTTGCCTACTACAATTTTATAATCAAGGTTAGGAAGCGAGCGGGGGCGTTCTTCGTCTACGACCAGCGAGAGCCAGAACCGCAACCGGGCAATATCTACCGCACCACGCTCAATATCAACACCGTATATCGAATTCTGAATGGTATTGAGCTTAATTTCGGCGTGGTTGGTGTTGCCGGGCAGGGCCAGTTTGCACTGGTAAATCTCCTGCAGAAGCCCCATTGGAAATGCCCCCGAGCCAATGGCTGGGTCACAGATTTTCACCGAGTCGAGTAGGTTGTTGATAGCGGTGGCGTTGGCCAGCACAAAGGTGTTGGGCAGTTTAGTACCTACAAAATCGGCGAGGTCAGCACGGTGCTTAGATAGATTCAGGGCTGTATTCAGGTATTCGATCAGGCTCTCCTGACACATGTAATGCACAATAGCCTTGGGCGTATAGAATGCACCCTTGTCTTTGTTGTCTTCGAGTAGGTTTTCAAAGATGTTGCCCAGCATTTCGGGGTCAACGGCCACGTAATGGTCGTCGGGGCTGTCTTCGTGCACCGTGAAGTTGTAGCTGTTCAAAAAGTCAAGAAAGCCACGCAGAGCTGGGTCGTCTGGGTTTTGTTCATTATGAAACAGACGGGCGGGCAGCGGAATCGGATCTTTGTGGTCAGGCGCGTCACGGTCAAACAGTCCCCCGTTCAAAAACGGCACCTTCACTTGACTGCCGTCGGGCATCGTAAAGTCGTCATTAGGCCGGGGGTAGTTCAGGGTCTCAAAAAAAAGTGTGCTGAGCCAGGTCGGGTAAAAGGCATCGTTGGCACCTGCCTGGTGAAACAGATCGGTCAGAAAATTCACAGCATAGCGCGTGTTGCCATCCTGATAGGCGGTGCTACTGGCCCCAAGCCACCCTTTTTTCTGCACGAAATACAGAAACACTACCCGTCCCAGCAGTTTTTTTGACCAGTCGCGAATGGCTTTTTCGTCACCATTAAACACCGAAGCCCGAAATGCCGAACCATTCAGGTACGTGTTAACGGCTTCGTAGTGGCGTTTATATTCTTTAAAAAACGTCTTGCTCAAAGCCTCTACCTCGAAGGTCTGCACCAGAGCTGCAAAATCGAGCGTGGATTGTTCGTAGAGCTTCACCAGCCGTTCGGCGGCTGTACGGCAGGCCTGCCCCGGCCCCAGCAGGTACGTATACCGTTTGGCATGGGTAGGGCGGTCTTTAATTTCACCGTCGATAAGGGCCGTGTCTTTGGCTACAAGCGTTAGCCGCCAGGGTTGAGCTGGGTCGGGTTGTCCGTTGGCCAGCGTCGCTATAAAATTCACTAGCACCGCCTGCCCGGCCGTGAGCAACTTACGTACATATTGCTGAATACCCACGCGGCTCTGCTCGATACGTACCTGCGGCTGTAGCCGAATCTCAAAACACCGCAGGTTGGAGCCGTCGTCAAGCGTCAGATCAGCATAATGCTCTACCGACTGTAGTAATTTCTGCTCGGTGGCGGTGAAGTTGCTTTGAGCCACGGCGGGCGAGTAGGCCGTGAGCCGCCCGTCGAAAATAGAACTCAGCACTTCGCGTACAAATGTAACGCGGTCGTAAGGTAGATTCAGGACAGTTTGAAGTTGTAGTTTTCCGGGCATGGTGTGACGGTAAACTGCTCATCCGTTTGTACCGGGATGAGCCAGTATGTAGGGAATAGGAATTACGTAAAGCTGACAGTCAGCACTATTTTAGGGTTGATAATCGCCCGTTGATGCACTACTATTCCACCTTCGTCGGGTTGCTCATCGGCCGAGATAGCGTAGCGGTCAAGTACCTGAGCAAACAGCGCGTCGAGATAGACGGGTGGATTGGCGGCCATCTTCTTGTTGGCTTCGTAGAAATCAACCACTTCTTTGGGCATTCCTTTCGAGGCAAATTTGCCATCCTTAATCGACTTCACAAACCGGTTCAGCGCGTTGCGCTTCTGTTCGGTCGGTGCATGTTTGGCCATGAAAATCAAGTTGGTAATAGCTTTGTTTTCTACGGGACTCAGTTGTTGCCGGTTAACGGTCTGACTCTGAATGTCCTGTTGAACTTTATCAGTTTTAAAGAACTCTAGGCCAGCCAACGTTTGCTGATGGTGTTCCTGGTGGAGGGCTATGGCCTTTTCAATGTCCGAAGCTTCGAAGAGTTTAGCGGCCTGTAAAAAAGACAATTCAACGGGCTGCCCTTGAAGGGGTACAAAGCAAAACGTACCGGGGTGATTGTCGCTTTTCAGGTACGTTAGCGAGGTTTGCGCCAACGGGTACGTGGCCCGGCTCCTCGGGTTTAACGCGTCTTCATCGAAAGCGAGACGGTTTGACTCAGGTACGTTGGCTTCGCTACGGCCACAGCGCGCTTTATTTGGAATCTTGGCAATGTCCCTAAACCGCTTTGGGTGTTTCTGCCGGTACTGTCGCAGAAAGGTGAGGTACTTCTCAATTTCGCTTTCCTCCTGCTGAATCTTAACGCCGTACAGCGCGCCTTCGCCTACCTCTTCAAGTCGAGAGAACACCTTATTATCTTCACCAAAGGCCGTGTGAAACGCCTGGAGTTTCCGCAGGGCCGTGTCTACCAGCTTAATTTCATCGTCGCCATGCGCAGATGGATAAAAGTTGTAGACATACACTGCGTCAGCGCGGGTGCCAATCCGGTTTACCCGGCCAATACGTTGCATGAGACGGGTCGAGTTCCAGGGGACATCGTAGTTGATAATTACATTGGCACGGTGTAGGTTAACACCTTCGGCTAGTACCTCGGTCGTAATCACGATGTCGTAATCATACTGCCATTTCTCCTCAGGTACGTTCGCATCAAAATTCATCCGAATAGCCATCTCCGATTCTTTCCGGTTGGTCGAACTCACACTCAGGATTTTGCCATACCCTTTTTCCTCCATACACCGCTGTACATCGGCCGCTGTTTCAGTCGATTCGGTAAAAATGACTAATTGGCCGCTGGGGTTCGTTTTTTTACTGAGAAAGTTGGTCTTCAGTTGGTCGATAAACTCTTCCAGTTTGGGATCTTGATGAACCTGTTTCCACCGATTCAATAAGTTGGCAACCTTCTCTTTCTCGGTTTTTAGTAAATCAAGAAAGGCTGCGTCAAAATCAGCAGCTTTAAACTCGCGATTGTTGCTCCCTTTTGACGGGTTTAGATTACTTAGCGTGATTCGCTCTTCAATTTCGTCGTAGCTGTAGCCATCTTCTAACAGCTTATTTACATCAAGATCGGGAGCGACAAACACCCGGTCATTGACAAACATGGTCAGCATGTTGTCAATGGCTTTGTTGAGTCGGGTGAGCGAACCGCGGAAAGCGTGGAACGAACTTTCGAGCCGCTTGACCAGCAGAATCCGCATAATGCCAGCTAGACGTTCGGAAATACTTTCTACGTTGCCGTACTGTTTCCGGTCTTCGTCTCGAGTCAGGTGCTCAATAGCCCGATACCTGTAATATTTCAATCCGTCGACGGGCTGCCCGTCGGCATCGAGTCCTGTTATCAACTCAACGGTATCGAAAAACAGGTCGGCCAGGTCGTCATCAAGCCGGTAGTAGAGCTCTATGGGGTCGCTAACTTTAGGGAACTTGATGTTCTGCCCTTTTAGATCGGCCAGATAATCGGGGTTGCTTTCAATATCACGCCGTGTTCGCCGAATGACCAGTGGCTCCACAATATCGTTCCGAAGTTGAGCGAACAGGGTTTTCAGCTTTGGAATATTGAGTTTAGGCTCACTCGCCAGCTTCTTGTATTTGTCTTTAACGGGCTTGAAGTAATCCTGAAGATTTCTCACCCGTTCCAGCGTAGAGTTACGCCGATCCTGAAATAGGTAAAGCTGGTTCTCAATATCAGCTGGGCTGTTATTGAGGGGCGTAGCGGAGATGAGCATTACCTTTTTGCGGTCATCGCCATTCTCGGCCCGTCGCACCCGTGGACGCTTACAAATCTCCTGCAATTGTAGGTACATACCCGTGTAATCGTTCCTAAACTTGTGCGACTCATCGACCACAATCAGGTCATACTGATCGGCGTTGTGGTAATCGAAGTTCTCCTCGTCGAGTACTTTAGCCAAGCTGCCCATGGTAATGAACTGTAAATGGTTTTCAATTTGAAAATCGCGGGCTGTCCGTTTCCAGTTATTAATTAGCGGGGGCGGACACACGACCAGCAGTTTGGTGTGCGTTCCGTTCTCATAGATGAATTTTTTGATGACCATACAGGCCACTATGGTTTTGCCTAGCCCGACTACATCCGCTAGAATAAACCCATTGTGCTTCATCATAATGGCATAGCCCTGATTAGCCGCATCGGTCTGGTATTTGAGCTTGTAATAGGTCAGCGGCAATAGCATTTCGATATTGTATGGATCATAATCGACCCGCTTCCCGAAATACTCGATCAGCATTTTGATATAGAGTTCAAACGGCGTAAAATCATCTCGCAGATACGTTCGCTGCCTCAGTTTTTCGGCTTCTGCTTTCAGAATAGGCACTGATTCATTCCAGAGCAGTTCAAACTCGTCGGCAGCTGCTTTCACCAACGGATAATCTCTGACACTGATATTAAACTCGTAATTCGATTTGTCGTTAATGCCTAACCCGGCCGCCGTCAGGTTTGAGGAACCCGTAATAAACTCACATGGCGTGTGTTCGTTGAACGGGTCACCCTTGAATATGTATACCTTGGCGTGAATCGTTTTTTCCGGGTGTGCCCGCAATTCAATTTTCTGATCTATCAGATCATCAATAAACTGAATAATACCGTCCTCGGTCTGCTTATCATAGTCAGCATCATGAATATTCTGGGCAATCTGAGCGAGAAATTCTGCGCGGGTCAAATTGCCATCCTTGAGAAACATTTGTCCTCGATCGTGAAAGTCTTTGGTCAGTCGATCAACGTCGATGCCCACTAGGATACGCACTTTAGGAATCCTGTCTAGAAGTGGACGTACCCGAAAATAGCCTGATGCCCGAAAGTAACCAACTAGCACATCAAAACAGGCAATGCCGGGCATATACGTAAAGACGCCTTCAAACTTTTTGATCAGCGTATTACCATCCCGGTTTGTAAAGAGTTGGGTGGACATGAAATAAACCTTAAAGCTTGGCTTTACTATACAAGTGAATTGGTAAATATAGCGTCTCAGTCTGAATATAGGTTGCCGCTTTCAAACCGAACTTGACAACCTATATTCAGACTAGTAGCATTCTTTTACACTTTACGTATGCTCAAACTTTAGTTATGACTGTGAGTATCCCAAGAGGGGCCGCCCCAGTAGATAACTGACAGCTTTTAGCTACTACTGTCGATTTTACCTTACCGTGATCATTTAGTGAACGAACCAATTACACGCACTATATGAAAACTGTGCGCAGTTTTTGCGATGTCCTTTGTTGATTCCTGACTATATTGAATACGTTTTACTCACCCTTCATGCAATTCACGGAGTTAATTAGTACGTTAGACGGGCTTCATCGACAGCTTAGTCAGCAGGCGGCTCGTCAGGCCGATCAATTATTGACCCTTCGCAACTATCTGTTTGGATTTTATATTGTTGAGTTCGAGCAGCATGGCATAGACCGCGCGGCTTACGGCCAACAACTACATAAACGCTTATCCATTGAACTACAAAAGTACTCCATCAAGGGCGTATCTGACCGCTCGCTTCGGCAGTATCGCCAGTTCTATCTAACCTATCCTCAAATTTGGCAGACGCTGTCTGCCAAATTCAAACTGCCTGATTTTGAACTCATTCAAAAGATAGATGTAGCCAGTAATGCCAATACTAATCAGGACTTACCGGCGCTCAATCCATCTCTCTTACTGGATCGATTGACGTACTCCCATTTTGTCGAACTACTGAAAGTCGATAATCCATTACTTCGTCGTTTTTATGAGGTTGAAGCACTCAAAAATAATTGGAAGGTTCATGAACTAAACCGGGCTATTACGACGCTCCTGGCTGAACGCACCAGCCTGTCAACTGATAAAGCCGCCGTGATTGCCCGCATTCAGGAGAATCAACCGGCTGGCTTAGAAGACCTGATTCGGAATCCATACTTGCTGGAGTTTCTGGGCTTACAGGAAAAACCGGAATACACGGAAAACGATCTGGAAAAGGCTATCATCGACAATTTACAGGATTTCTTGCTGGAGTTAGGACGAGGGTTCTGCTTTGAGGCTCGTCAAAAGCGCATCAGTTTCGGTAATCGCCATTATCGAATTGACCTAGTTTTCTATCATCGTATTCTAAAGTGCCATGTGCTGATCGATCTCAAAATCGGCGAATTCGACCACGCAGATGCTGGTCAGATGACGGTGTATTTGAATTATTACAAAGCCAACGAAATGAGCGCGGGTGATAATCCGCCCGTAGGTATCATCTTATGTGCCAGTAAGGATAATTCTCTAGTCGAGTATGCCACCAATGGCATGGCAAATGAAGTGTTTGTCTCACAATATTTGTCTGAATTACCTGATAAAAAGCAGCTTCTAGCACTGATTGAGCGAGAAAGCCATGGGTTATAGAGTTGTTTATGGTATTGCGAAAAACGAAGGTAATGTATGATTTATAAGCCAAATAGTTTTTTGTAATCATTAAGTGTAAAGCTTATAAATGGTAACCACTTTGGGGATAAAATTTAGAGTTCTAGTCAATTCCACTATCCATGCCAACGTATGACGATCACCCACGATGACATTGTAACTACTGTCGAAAAGTTCATCCATAAATCCAGTCCTGAAGACCGTTTTAGCTCGTTTGACTACTGCTACAATTATTTTCGGTTAACCAGACCCTATGACCTAACCAGTGACTCCGAAATGAGCTGCTTAACCCTTGGTTTTTACTTGGCCAGTTGGGGTATGCTTAGGGGATCGAGTTTTCTGCTTGGTAAGAGTGCTAAATATTTCCAACCAACCATTGAATACATTGCCAGCTTGGATAGGTCTGTTTGGACGATCGACGTGGACACCTATACCGATGAAAACATCCAAAAAATCATAACCATTTATTCAGGTATTAAAGGTACCCTTATACAAAATAGGCAAAGCGACTTAACCTTGATTACCAAAGTGTTACTGGGCGTTTTTGGATTTATGCCAGCTTTCGATCAGCATTTTTGTAATACGTTCCGGACCATTTTTAGAAAGGAGAACGCCGGCTTCAGGCGGATAAATGAGAAGTCCCTGACTCTAATTAAGATGTTTTATGCGCAATACCAGTCGACCATTGATGAACTGGCTAATTCAACCTTTACAACGGATTTTAAATCCGGTTTGAAAACCGATATCAACTACCCGAAAGCAAAAATTATTGATATGTATGGGTTTAGCGCCAGAAACTGAGGTTGGAATCCGTCAGTTTACCTCCTGTTCGTAACTAACCATCCGGATCGATTCATTGTAATCATGCTTGCTTGGATTTCGTTGGATTATATGTAAGTCCAAATAAGCCGAAGAGTTCTTCCCGACTAAGCATTGCAAGTCCTTCAGGATCGCTTAACTCGTCAACTACATAATCAAAAAGTTGCCGTTTCTTCGACAAGATTGCGTGAATACGCATTTCAATAGTATTGTTGGTCATCAGCACCCGGTTAAATACTATATTTTTCCGCTGACCGATCCGATGGACACGTCCTAAGGCCTGTGCTCCGGTGGCCGGATTCCACCAAGAATCGAAATGATACACATAATTAGCTGCGGTTAAAGTAATCCCGGCATTACCTGCCATCAACGATAATAGCATAAGTTTATGTGTACTGTCCTTTGCTTGAAATTTTTCTTCCATCCGCTGGCGCTGGGGCGTGCTCAGGCTACCCTCATATAGCAGGGGATTATACGGCTTAAAGGAAGGTAATATCAGGCGTAGCGTCGTAACATATTGCGAAAAAACCAACGCCTTGTCCCCCTGCTCAACCAAATTCTCAACCTCATTTTCAAGGTATTCCAGCTTGGCACTTTGGCTTGAGCCAGGATCAAAATTGCATATTTGTTTAAGTCGGGTGATTAAGGCGAAGATATGCTGAATGGTTATGGTTTCGCCTTTTTCTTTGAGTTCAATGATGCCCTGCGATTCAGCTAGCTGATAGGACGTTCGTTGGGAGGGCAACAAATCGAGCCAGATTTCATCGTGCATGATTGGGGGTAAATCTTTTAGTACATCCTGCTTTCGGCGTCGTTTAAAAAAGGGTTTGTAAGCCCGTTTTACCGCATCTAAATTATCTGTATTAACTCCTTTAAAAATATCGGACTTAATCGTTGTCATTACCGTAAGCAAATCCTCAATTTTGTTTTCAAGAGGTGTACCTGACAATGCCCAACGATAAGTACTAAAAGGGAGACGGGCTGACTTACTGGCATCAGTAAGCGGATTTTTTATCTTTTGTATTTCATCGTAAACTACCAGGTCGAACTTGGTGCGGGCACGATCTCCCCCAAGCGGATAAAAAAACGTCTGCTTACAAGTCGGACAGTTTATCTTAATTGTTGGGTTGTTGTGGAACGCATATGGAACATTTAAGAACACCTTGCAGGCTGGATTTGGGCAGGTTATAGTATGACCCTTCGACGTTACTTCCAAATTTCGCAGTGAGCTTGTGTAGCTAAAATCCAACCGGAATGTTTCGTATGTGCAGAGATAGACATGGGATTGCTGGGACCACCGGGCCGCCCGTTTATCCCTTGCTTCATCCATCCTGGTAACTTTTAATTCTGGGGCCCAAGTCCTCAATTTGACCTCCCAGTCTCCCATTACCGCTTTTGGGCATAGGATCAGCGTAGAAAGAACTTTTCCCTTTCGGATGAGCAGCTTGATTGCCACAATCACCTGAATGGATTTTCCTAATCCCATTTCATCGCCAAGCAAAACTCTCGGATTATCTGTTAAAAAGCCAATGCCTTCCCATTGATAAGGATAAGGTTCATTGGGAAGATCAATTTCACGTTTAAAATCCCTCCCCAGTGGTGGCTGTAAAACGGGGAAAATAAGATCAAATAGGTCAAGGATATCCGCTGGCAAAAACTGAGGTTGAAGCTGCTTTTTAAGAGCTCGTTTGTTTTCATCTGGTTTAGTTTCTGATTCAGCTGGAAATAAGCTCCATGTAGGGGGAGAAATGGATTTAGCCCTTCTTTTACCATATGATTTTCCATTAGTCTCGACCCTTGTAAGCTGAAATGGTATATCTACAATAACAGGCTGTAAACCTGTCATAGCCATCAAATTGGTTTGGTCGTCAATGATAGGAACGTTAATAGTAAAGCCGTTTTTAATAAAAAAGACAGCTGTTGGCTTGAAATTAATGGGTACACTTTCGATCTTCTCACTGTCCAGTTTCAATAGCTCAATATCATCAGTCTGTGTTGGAGTCGAGAAACAGAGGTTTTCACTCAGCGCGGGGAAGCTAACTGGCGAAAAAAGATTTCCTCTTTTACCTGGCGAGAATGATGATTTATCAAAGCAAAGATCAATCGAAAGGCGAGGAGTGTTTAGTTCAAAAGTATTGAGGGAAGTTACTGACGATTGAGGTATTACCAGATCTTCAACAAACAAAGAAGCCACGTACGGCTTCTCAAATGACGCCGTGGAACTGGCCAGTGCTAGCTTTGTACGTTGGATGAATGGTAGTTTTTCTATCCAATTTTTACCTGTATAGTGGATCATTTCGCCCCAAAACTTCAATGGATTTGCTAATTCGATCAAAGGGCTCCAATACATCGACATTCAGAAATACCTGACTGATCAACTCCCGAACCTCGTCATTTTCACTTTTCTTGGAATCAGGATGATAGGTAACGATTATGGGTGGAAAACCGCCCTCGCTATTCATGCGGTCCCGATGAGAAAGCTCACCTGTACCTAGCGATTCACCAGCCCTGGATACCAGAACGGTATCTGCATTAACCTCTAGATGTAGGTTTAGACAAAAAGCCTGTTTGATAAAAATTACATCTGGCTCATTTTTGAGTGATTGATACAAAGGAACTCCGCATAAAGTGACGCCAATAAAAGGACGCAAGTTATCGCCGTATAATGCTCGCTGAATCAATGTCGGCTTAATAGCATGAGTACATTTAAATTCAATCGGCACTCCCGATTCATCCGTAACAAGGAGTGCCCCCACGAATACATCATTGACTTCGAGTTCCTGTAATAATAAAAAACCTACATGCATAAGAAATCTAAAGTTTGAGCATTAGTACATGAGGTGGACGACCAATGTGGCTATTTCGCTGGTATAAGTTGAAATCTAATAATAGATAAGTAGCCCTCGTTTATTGGTTTGCATTAAAAGTCCTAAAGTTGATGGTTAGCTTTCCACCCACATTTGCCAAACAGCGATTCAGGGCATAGGCTAAATCATCACTAGTCAAATAATCTTCGGGCCTTAGCCATCCCCCTTTTAGATGCCGCCATAGCGTTTCGGCCAGGTTGAGATGGGGACAGTAAACAGGTAAGAAAAATAGATAAAGCCCTCTGGCTTCCCAAATCGGACGCATCCTTTGGATGTAGCCTGCTGTGTGAATCCGGGCATTGTCCAACACAATCACTGTCGACTGATGAAGCTGCAACGAAAGCCTATCGAGTTGCTCGCCCACAAACTGAGCGGTAATCCGGTGCTGAGTCGTCGCCCAATGCAAAACATTTTGCCGACTGATCAGGCCCCAACAGTTGACCTTGAAGCCCTTTTGAGCCGCTATATGAACATTCTCCCCAGGAAACTGCCAGCCGTAAGGCACATACCCCTCACTACACACGTGCGATTCATCGCCATACAACAACTCAATCAATCCTTGCTGAGCAAGTTCTTCCAACTCCATAAGCTGTTCCTTTTTGTGAGTATACATCAGTGGGTCGGCCTTTCCTTTTACCCGTCGGCGAATTCGTTTATATCGTCCACCAAGGTTTTTAAAAACGTTCGGAACGTAGATTCGCTGACAGGCCTGCTGCCTTCCTGGCGAGTGGCTTGCCAATCGGCTTTGGCTAGTTGGATGCGCTGGCGGTTGGCTTTAATAGCGGCCAGTACCGCATCTTTATCGGTTACTTTATCCAGTAAGGGCTTACGTCCCCGCCCCGGTTTGGTTTGTAGCCCTTGTAGTCCATCGGTTTTAAAGCGCTTCAGCCAACTATTCACACTCACATGGCACATGCCCACAATCTGGGCAACATCTTTCGATTTACGGCCAGTTGCTTTGAGCATAATGGCTTGGCAGCGCATGCGAAAGCTATAGTTGTCGTTAGTTTTCAGTTCGCGTTCTAGATCAGCCCGTTGGGTCTGAGTTAGCAGTGGTGTATTTACTCGTCCCATGGGGGCAAGTTAGAAATAATGCAAACTATTTCTTACAGACTACTTACAATGAATTTGTTTACATTTAATTTGTACTTCTCTCAGAGTCGTATGCTAGGCCTAGTAGTTGACAATTATTAAAAAACGCCTCATTCAAGAACCAGATTCATGGAACCTACCTCGTCGCAGCAATAGAGCATTTTTGTGAGACCGATCGTCAACGAACAGGTATTGTCGAAGGTGGGTATTCAGGGAACATCCAACACGGAACATGATGCCAATTTTACGAAAGTTGAAGATAAGAACAAATGCAGAGTAGAATTTCATCGCCCCCGAACCGAAGACGAGTGGCGAACTGCTGCCGAATAGAGAATCTGCTGCCGAAACTGTCAACGTCCAGCCACACTTGCATAAAACCCCATGTTATTAGACGTATAGCGGTTCATATACGATTTATAATTCCTTGAAATTCTTCCAAAAAATCTATTTCCATTTGTTTAATACTTTCCTCGTTTCTTACTTTTTTCATTTCGTTTTCTAGCCAATAAGACAGTTCATGCTGATCTTGCGGAATCATAATTCCATTTAAGCATATAAGCAAAGGGTTTATCTGAAATATTGGTTTTAAGGTAACCCCTTTCTTGGTATAGAAATTGTCAAAAAAATTTTTAACAGATCGAGAGTCCAATATGGCCACATCGGCTTGACCAATCTCAATAAATGAGATTATTTTTTCAGTATCTTCATTTTCAATGATTGTTAAACGTCTCCTTGGAAGGTTAAGAACTTCAATTAGTTCATGTCCAATTTCATTTTTCCCTACTACTATTTTTAAGTCCTGATTAGTTGTTAAGTCTGATAATGATTTTATTCCTGTCAAATTTTTTCTACAAACTCCACCAATTTTAACAGAATGATGTAAGCAACAAAAGTCAACAAATTTTGCTCTTTTTGCAGTTTGAAAAACTGATACTATAACGTCAACATCTTTGTTCAAAACAGACTCGATAGAATTACAAATGGAGAGTTGTTTCCACAAAATATTAATATTGTAAGAGTTGAAAATTTTTTTCATAATAGCAGCATAATAGCCGCTAGGTTCGGAATTACTTTCTGCAACCATTTCAATAAAGGGGCGACAATTGAAATAGCCTATAGTAATATGATTATTTGCTTTGATATTACTTAGCAGACTCTCCTTTTTTGTGCTACTAACTTGTTTATCTTGAGACAACTTTGGGGTGCGAACAAGCTGCAAGTAGGCAATAATTAATGCCACTGCGGCAATTATCACTCCAATTGCTGTCAAGTCAATTTGCATACTCTTTATTCATGTTGGCTAACCCGCTGATTGACGCACTTTCATTACAAAATACGAAATGCATATTTTGTAAAGTTCTAAAGAAAGCATACTAGAAAATATACTCATAAAGCGTATTAGTATCTCACAAATCGCCTGTGGCTGTTGCACAACCCAGACCGCTTCCATAGCCCCATTTTTGAAGCAGATAGATGAACGCTCGTTCGTCTCACTTGGGAGCCATATATGAGACGTAGTTAAAATGGATTCTTAACGGTTCTTCTTGGTTCGTTCGCCCGCGAACACGGTGGTAGTTGGGCTGAGAACTGACCTCCATTACACGCTTCCTGTCACACGGAACCTGCCGAAGCAGAGCTAAGAATCCTTTTGATTTCGCTATGAGTAGAACCTGTTACTTCAAACAGACCAGAATTGGGTGTTTGCATAATGAAATTATAAATATTTGCCAGAAAGGTTATTGTATTCTCCCTACCAGAGGTGTACAATTTGTAAGGCTGTCCGAAGATTAACTTTTTCACAAATACGTCTTCTTCCTTGAAACGACCTTCCCATTGAGAATGGTCGGATGGAAGTGATGCATTCTCTTCTATTTTTTGTTGTAGGGTAAGTTGTAGCTTCTCCAAAAGTGGATGTGGCAGTATTTTGACAATAGTTAATGGTATCAGGTTATCCAAGTCAGCTTGGCTTCTGCTTAAAATCTCGTTCCAAACTTGAAGCCGGTCACTTCCTTTTCCTGCAATTTCAATAATGTTCAAATCAACATCAATAATGTAAACGAATTTCATATAGTCTTTTGAACTTGTGACTGTTCTGGTTCATTAATCGCCCGGTCAAGAAACAGGAAACTGCCTTCGTCTCGCATGGGAGGGTTTGCTGCGACGGGGCATACCTGAGTATTTAGGTTAGAGTGCCTTATGCATGGCTATAGCGGTAAAACTTGCCTTGATTATATTTTGTCCAATCCGGCCAACATCATTAAAGTTACCGATAAATAACAGAGTGCTGTTAGGATGTTTAACCTTCTAATTTCAGGTAAGTTATTAGGGTTTGAGAAGGGTCTAACTATTGATAAGCTATCCAAAAATATATTGTATTTACGTAGTCGTGTAGTCTGTTGGTACTTCGAATCTTTGGCGATAAGGTATTTGAAATGCAAATATGCTTTGGTCATTTGCAGAACAAAAAACGTTGCGCCAAATACGTAAAAAAGGGGATTATTGATTAGAAAAAGACCCATCAAAATTGTCGTATAAGTAGCTTTATGTTGTTCACGTAGAAACCTGATCTGACAGATTCAAGTATTTGCTTCTATTATCATATACAGAATGTACATACCCTCTAATAGCAAAATGCTAGCTATTATCCGTCGTATTGCAATACGGTCCAGAGCGAGAAATCCAAATCCAATTACAATACAGGGAAAGAACACGCATGTAAGAATACCATTTAAAAGATATCTAACATTATTATTAAGTTCTAGGGTAAATCTATTCTTATACAATAATATTGATACCGCCACTACAAAAGCGCTTATAGCCATAAAACTATGCTGCTTGAGTAAGTGTAAATCAATTTTCATTTTCTGTTGTATATGAGCAAATATGATAAGCTAAACCGTTCGAAGTAGGATAATTCCTACAAAGATCCATAATAAGCCACCCAATATATTAACCGCCTTTTTAGTTGATCGACTCCACAATCGCTGATTAACATAAGGTATGAAGAAAGTGAAAGTGTATTCATTTTTGGTATAGAAGGCAGCATATAGACTTAACACGCCAGATAACATAACTAGTCCCCCTACAATCTTTAACGTTACATACGAAAACGTCCAATTGAGAAGTATTAACGCGACTACTGCTAATAAAATAAAGATGGAGATATAGCCGCTGTGGTTGTCAGTAGGTAGCAATCTAGTATACCATTTCATTCCTCAAAACCTGTTGTAAAATCAGTTGTCTGTTAGCCAAAGTACGCAACTTAAGGTTAAATACCGTCTCTTGAAATGCCCGAATTATAGATACTCAAATCTCTCATCGTCTCAGGAGGGAGCGATTCCTATGAACAAAACAAGCCTTGTCAACTAAAAATTATTCTATTTCTCATACATCGCCACGTAAGCCGT
>NZ_JACWZY010000050.1 GCF_014699005.1 Spirosoma profusum | reverse complement strand
ATATACGGTAGAACAATAATTTTCTGTCCGTCTTTGGTCTGCGACTGCACACGCCATTCGATTTCCTGCGTAGTGATTGGAGCGATTAAGATGTTTAATTCCATTAGTAGATGTGTTTTATTGTTTTCGTACAGCAAATATATTGTATATATACATCAAATACAAGCATTAAATATTATTTTGTTTAAGATGAAGCTGTATATTTACAGTATCAAACTAAATCAATACATTAAACCACTACTTTTATGGTCACTAGTCGGCTATTTATTACGGGAAAAATGATCGAGCGAATGCTTCAGATATTTGAGAACATGAATTTATCGCTCGGAGACGTAGCCAGAGCGTCAGGCGTAGCGTATGATACACTGAACCAAATTAAGATTGGTCGGGTGAAGGCTATGCGAACCGATACGTTAGGAGCGATTATTAAAGCGTACCCAGAAATCAATGCTAATTATATTCTGACAGGTATTGGTTCGTCTAAGATCAGTACCGACACGCCAAATATTACTGATGACGTTCGGATTGCCTACGAAGCGATTGGCCGGGTGAAGAACGCACTGGGATAGAGCCTGTATTGACACTACATTTGACCCTAGTTTAGGAAAATGCCCCTAAAAACGCTGCATGGGCAGTTAAACTATTAAGAAACATTAACAGAGGCCCCTTTTAATTTCGCTTTAACTTGCTGGCTTAAGCAACTTTTCCGGGCATTCCTACGTCTTTGACGCAGATTATCAGGTTTCTTTCTTCCATGAGTCGAGCGATTTTTACGGCTATTTTACTTCTTGGTTTTGCTTTCGTACGGGCTCAGAACGCGCCGTCGAAAAATGCGCCTATTGAAAAAAGGAAATATTACACGCAACGTATTACACAGCCAATACGGTTAGACGGTATTCCAGATGAGTCTGCCTGGAATGCGGTTGAATGGTCGGGGAACTTTACACAGTATCAGCCCAACGAAGGCAAAGCGCCCGGGCAACCTACGCTGTTCAAGATTCTCTATGACGACAAATTCCTGTACGTCGGCTATCGATGCCTCGATGCCGCACCCGATTCGATCATTAAACGAATGAGTCGCCGGGATGAATTTCCGGGTGATTGGGTGGAAATCAACATCGACAGTTACTATGACAAACGTACCGCGTTTTCGTTTTCTCTATCGGTTTCGGGGGTTCGGGGCGATGAGTTCATCTCGCAAAACGGCAACAATTGGGACACGAGCTGGAATCCCATCTGGTACGGAAAAACGCATGTCGACACTACAGGCTGGACCGCTGAAGTGAAAATTCCACTGAGTCAGTTGCGCTATGGCAATGAGGCCGACAAAGTGTGGGGGATTCAGGTTCAGCGTCGGATTTTCCGGAAAGAAGAACGCTCCGTCTGGCAATACATTCCACAGAATTCGGGAGTTTGGGTGAGTGGATTCGGCGAACTGCATGGTTTGAAGAACGTACCGTCGCAGAAGCAGATTGAGATTGCTCCCTACGTAGTAGCTAAAACCGAAAAATACCAACGCGAGGAAGGAAACCCCTTTGCCACTGGCTCTGACTCAAAAGTGTCGGTTGGGCTCGATGGGAAAGTGGCCGTCACCAGCGACCTCATCCTCGATTTTACCGTAAATCCCGATTTCGGGCAGGTCGAAGCTGATCCATCGCGGGTACGTATCGATGGTTTTCAGAATTTTTTTGAAGAACGTCGCCCGTTTTTCATCGAAAGCCGCAACATTTTCGATTATCAGCTAACCGGTTCCGAAGCCGGTGGCAACTACGATTCTGATTTGCTGTTTTACTCGCGTCGAATTGGTGGCTCACCCCACGGCTACCCTTCGCTGGCCCAGCGCGAGTACGCCCAGGTACCACAAAATACGCCGATTCTGGGAGCAGCTAAGTTTAGCGGAAAAACGAAAAAAGGCTGGAGCATTGGCGTTCTCGAAAGCATTACCGGACGTACCATGGCCGAAATCGACCGGGCGGGCGACCGTCGGCAGGAAACTGTTGAACCACTCACCAGTTACTTCGTCGGGCGATTGCAAAAAGATATCGATGCGGGAAATACGGTCATCGGCGGCATTTTCACGAGTGTTAATCGGGAGAATAACCTGAATCACTTGCTTCACACCAACGCGTATTCGGGCGGGTTGGATTTCCTGCATTTCTGGAAAAATCGAACGTGGTATTTCCGTGGAAACGTGATTTTCAGTCAGGTGCAGGGCTCGAAAGAAGTAATTGCCAATACTCAACGCGCGTTCGAGCATTTATTTCAACGTAGCAACGCATCGGAAATTGGTGTCGATGAAGGGCGAACATCGCTGACCGGAACGGGCGGTACGTTCCGGTTCGGGAAAATCGGCGGAAAATCGGGCAAGCTGGGACAGGTTTTCAAGTTCGAAACCGGCATTACGTATCGTTCCCCCGAACTGGAACTCAACGACATCGGCTTCATGCTGACCAGCAACGAAATCAACCATTTCACCTGGGCCGGTCTGCATTATCAGAAGTCGTTTTCAATTTTCCGAAATGCCCGTATCAATTACAACCACTGGTCACGCTGGGATTTTGGCGGACAGTTTCTGTATCAGGCGTTTAACAGTAACGTCCATGCTACGTTCCGCAACAACTGGCAGGTGGGTACTGGCGCTACCTGGAATCCGTACGAGGTGTCGAATAATGCGTTGCGGGGTGGGTCGTCGTTACGTTTACCGTCGGGGATTAATCATTGGGGGTACATTCAAAGCGATTTCCGTAAAAAAGTGCTGGGCTCGGTTGAATTCGCTAATTCGTGGGGTTTCGAGCATACCGCACGCAGTAACGACGTAACATTCACGCTACGTGTGCAACCCCTAGATGCTCTTAACATTAGCTTAAGTACGGGCTACACGCACAACTGGCGTCGGCAGGATCAATATGTCGGTAGCGCTACGTACAACGGTTCGCTACGTACTATCGTTAGCGAAGTGAATCAGCACACCATGCGCTACACGCTACGTCTGAACTACAACATCACACCCGATCTAACCATTCAGTACTACGGTCAGCCGTTTATTACGCGGCCAACGTATCAACATTTTGCCTACGTAGCAGACCCGCTCAACAACGATTTCGACCAGCGGTTTCGGCGGTTTTCGGGTAGTGAGCTGCGTTTCGAGGACGGACGTTACGTTGTCGATGAAAACCGCGATGGTTCCGTTGATTACACGTTCGGCAAGCCCGATTTTAATTTCGTGCAGTTCCGCTCGAATCTGGTAGCCCGATGGGAATATAAACCGGGGTCGGAGCTGTATCTGGTGTGGTCGCAGGGGAACACACCCGCCGTCGCCAGTGACCTAAGTTCACCGCTCAACCGCAGCCTGTTCGATAATCTATTTTCCCAGCAGGGGCGGAATATTTTTCTGGTAAAAATGACGTATCGGTTTTTGAAATAGCTTTTTTAGTTAGAAGCTGTTTAAGCTTTGATTTACTGCCTGTCCTTACCCCTAAATCCACAGAAGGGGCCTTTATCTAAACCCGAGCAAAGTCTCCTTCAGGGGATTTAGGGGTAAGGACACATAACGAGTAGCCTATTTAGTCGCTCAACGAGAAACCTTAAACAGCTTCACTTCTTAATTAACTTCTTCTTGCCGTACTTGATGTTGAAGAAGTAGCGCGTTAATCCATCCTGATCGTTCTGGGTCTCCATCCAATTTTCCATTGCTCTTCTGAACGCCGTCAACGTAGCGCGGTTTTCGGGCTTTGCTGCCAGATTTGTCAGTTCGTACGGGTCTTTTTCCAGATCATATAATTCTTCGGAGGGGCGTTGCTGATACGCCAAAACACGTTGTGCAGCTTTGGTATCTGTTTTGGCCTTCTCGACCCACGACTCCCAGTAATCTGTACCGTCTTCGGGTTTGGCATTGGTGATGTGTGTCGTATAGGTGAGACCGGGTTCCAGATTCATAATGTATTTGAGCTGGCGGGTACGAATGCTACGTATTGGGTAGTAGTTGAAAGCTCCGTAGCGCGTATCGGCCGTGTACGTCGTGTAAATCGTGTCGCGGTGCGATGTTCGTTGGCCCGTAAGTACGGGTAGAAAGCTTCGGCCATCCAATCCAGTTGGTACGTTACCGCCAATCGCATCCAGCAACATAGGAAGTAGGTCTACAAGAGAGGTCATCGCGTCGGTCGTGCCCGGCTTTATTTTTCCCGGCCAACGTACCAGCATCGGTACCCGTATACCCTGATCGTAAAGATTCCATTTGCCAAAAGGCCACTGCGGTCCATTATCCGTCGTATACAGGAACAACGTATTATCAGAATAACCGTATTTCTTCATCGATTTGAGGCACTCTCCCATCGTTTTATCCATATCCGTTACGTCGGTGTAATACTTCGCTCGAACTTGCCGCGTTACGTCGGTATCAACCAGAAATGGCGGTACGTCGACTGTCTTTGGATCATAGCCCTCCAGGGTTGGCCAGGGCACATGCGGGTTATCCGTTGCGACGACCAGAAAAAGCGGTTTTTGTTTCGGTTTGGCGTGGGCAGCCAGTACTGAGTCGATTTTTTGGTAATCGTGATCTTTCTTTTTCAGATAAACGTATGGATAGGCCGATTGTGGCCATACGTGATCTTTTCCCGCCAGTATTGTCTGATAGCCCAACTCCTGCATATACACAGGTATCGTTTTGATTCCGGCATTAATCTTACTGTGGTTGGGATGCGCGCCGTTACGTGCCGGCATCAACCCCGTACTGATTACTGCTCTCGACGGAACACAGTTTGGCGTATTGCAGAATGCATGGGTAAATCGCAAACTTTCTTTGCTCAAGGCATCCAGATTGGGGGTTCGTACGACCTTTGCTCCAGCAAAACCGGCGTCCTCGTAACCATGATCGTCTGAGATAAACAGGATGATGTGGGGTCTGGAAGCCTTTGGGTTTTGTGCCGATAAGGTTACATTCGGTTTACCAATGAATGCGATGCTCCCTGTTAACGTAACGAATATCAGCCAAAGGAAAGAATAAGGATGTTTTACCATACGAGGTGTTTCGCAGAAAAGATATACCCCAAAAGCATATAAATAGCTCTTTTCTAACTTTGTGAACGCAACGGGCAGTATGTAGCGAAGTGTCAACCCAAAACCATTTTAAGCTTTTTTCTAAAAGCACTTTGTCGTACTTCAGCATGATAAAACACCCATTTTTGACGTGGTTTTCAAAAGATTAACCATAAACCTGTTTAAACTTTCGGGAAAAAGTCGCAAATGAGTGTTTTTGTCATTCTGACGTAGGAAGAATCTTAAGGTTTCCTGACTTATGAACAAGGAAACTTTAAGATTCTTCCTACGTCAGAATGACAAAAACCGCTTTCGAATAAAAGTTTAAACACATTCCATTTATTCAGTACAGATGAAGCTTACAACTTTATTTATTATTTTGACTTTCTCTCTGGGAGAAGCTTTGGCACAACCCAAAAACGAAGCAACAGCCCAAGACGCAACAGCCAAAGTGCCGCTCAAAATTGCGGCTGGCAAGAACGTATGGATGCTAACTTACTTCCGTCAGCGTTATCCGACACGTATCGAGATTGATGCACAGGGAAAAACAGTTGAGGTACCCCTACCCGACCCCATGCTGATCAATAAGCTGCACATCGCTTTATCCACCGATGGACGCCATTGGACGGCTTTAAACGACAACAAACCGGTCCGGGAGCATCATGTTCGTGATCCTTATGTGCGTCGTGGACCCGATGGACTTTGGCGCATTTTGTCAACGGGAGGTGGATCCGGTACTGATCGCGCAAAAGTAGGACCAAGTTGCCTTTACATTACGTCCAAAGATCTGATTCACTGGCAGGTTGAAGGACCATTATCCCTGATGAAAGATGTACGTAGTGATTCAGGAACGTTAGCGAGAAATATCTGGGCACCAGAATGGTTTTACGACGACAAAACGAGTGAGTACGTATTAATCTGGTCGTCGTCATTTAAAGATGCAGGCTGGAAAGAAAGTCGGCTTTGGTCCTGCCGGACACGCGACTGGAAAACATTTACGCCGGCTACGGTATTTTTTGCCCCTCCTTATTCGGTGATCGATGGAACCGTGCTGGAAGAAAAAGGAACGTATTACCTCTTTCATAAGGAGGAGGAATTTGGCGCCAAAACTGGCGAAAGGCGAGCTATTCGAGTCGCTACGTCGAAGAATCTTGAAGGGCCATACAATCTGGTGGAAGGCCCATTGAATAAAGGGCAGATTGTTCCGGTTATTACCGAAGGGCCAACTGCGATAAAGGACCCCGTCAAACCCGGCTGGCTGCTGTTCTACGATTACTGTATGACGAACCGTTTTGGTGCCTCTTACTCGCCGGATTTGATCCACTGGACTGTTGAAGAAGACGTCAGTTTTCCGTCGGAAGCCCGGCATGGCTGTGTTTCGATACTAACTTCGGAGGAAGCGAACGCTTTAGTTAAAGCATATCCAGACAAACCATAAGAACAAAGGGTTTCACAAAACGGCCAACACGAATATCAAAAATACATCCGTGCCAATCAATCATAACAACGTAACAATTTCATAACCTCCAAGCTAGTGACAGTTATATATGTAGCAAGTCTAATTTCTACATCGACCGTTGTTACGTATGGTTTCGCACTGGATTAATGAGATAATGAATATGCTGGCTGGCAATAGTCGATACGTTCATTATTCCCGTTCCAGTAAGGTGATTGTTATTTGTCTTTTTTTCTGCTTTCTAGTTGCTTCGGTATTACTTTTTGCTTTGTAAAGTGGCTTTTCGATTGACTGAGTGCAGACAGTCACTAAAACTGGAAGGATAAATACGTACTATCTTCCTGACTACCAGCATTAATCCTGTGCGATACGTCTGAATCCAAAAATATGACATCGCCCGCTTTCGCCACTTTCGTTACGTCCCCAATAGACACCTGAATTGGATTGTCCAGAACGAATAGCAACTCAGCGGCTCGACGAGCCTCATAATTTTTTGATCCAGAGACCAATGTATTTTTTTGTAAGGCAATACGGTGACTCATCACCGTAGAATACGTAAGTACTTTTCTACTGGCAATCTCCTGCCGATCTATCCAAAAAGAGCCACCAACCATACTGTACAGATCCAGATCTGGCATTTCGTTGGACGTGAAACGTATCATGAAATATGTTAGAGGCTGGGCAGTCTTATTTTCTATCCGAAATTCGTCACCTGGCATGAGCATCACGACGCTACCAGGTCCCATCGTTTTACGTTTCCCTCCCAGATAAATCGTCGATTCACCTGCTTTGATAATCAATGTGGCTTCTTCTTCGAGTTGCAGGGTAGATTGATCAGGTTGATTGGCTTGCAGCGTTATGGCCTGGAGAATCAGGTGCGAAAAGTCACGGGTAGTGCCTTCCAGTAAGGTTCGAACTTCATAACCCGAATGGGTATTAACCGATGGCTGATTATAGGAATAGAGGCCTGATACTACAACCTGTGCAAAGGATGTCCGTGAAGTCCAAATAACTATCCATAAAAGTAGGAACGTTCTCATAAAAGGCATTTTCTCCATCCAATTTCATAGCTTAAGCATATAACTCGCTCAAAATAATCAGTAGCCCGCCAGATGAAAGGGTATGAAGTTGCAAAAGTCGCTCTTTTTACGGTACGTCAGCCTACGTTTGGTGTAGGACTTTATCAGTTAAAACCATAAAAATACTCGCTACGCTGAATGGATTTGTATCGAAAATTGTTAGCCAGTTTCTTAAACAATAATCATCGGAGGGCTTTGAACCCTCGCGGATACCATGAGTAAACACGGACGAATTCTGGTCGCCATGAGTGGCGGCATCGATTCTTCACTGGCAGCGGTGCTGTTGCACGAAGAAGGTTACGAGGTCATTGGTATGACCATGAAAACCTGGGATTATGCCTCATCGGGAGGTTCCAAAAAAGAAACCGGCTGTTGTAGTCTCGACAGCATCAACGATGCTCGCAACATTGCCGTCAGTCTGGGATTTCCCCATTACATTCTGGATATCCGGGAAGAATTTGGTGACTATGTGATCGACCATTTTACCGGTGAATACCTCGAAGGACGTACGCCAAACCCTTGTGTGCTCTGCAATACGCACATCAAATGGGATGCCCTGCTCCGCCGTGCCGACCGACTCGACTGCGAATCCATTGCGACAGGACACTACGCCAAAATTCGTGAAGAGAATACTGGTACGCCATCCCGGCGTTACGTTCTCTCGAAAGGGGTTGATACGTTGAAAGACCAATCGTATGTACTCTGGGGCGTATCGCAGGAAAGCCTGAGCCGGACAAAACTGCCATTGGGTCATTTGCGAAAATCCGAGATTCGGGAGATGGCGAAAGAACGGGGCTTTATTGAACTGGTTACCAAATCGGAATCGTACGAAATCTGTTTCGTTCCCGACAACGACTATCGGGGTTTCCTGAAACGTCGTATGCCAGGGCTGGAAGCCGAAGTGGCCGGCGGAAATTTCGTGATGGAAGGCACTGGCAAAATTCTGGGCAAACATCAGGGCTATCCGTTTTATACGATCGGCCAACGGAAAGGGCTGGGAATGGCTTTTGGGCAACCCATGTTCGTTACCGAAATCCGTAAAGAAACCAATGAGGTAGTGTTGGGCGTCGACAAAGATTTGCTACGTGACGGCATGATTGTCCGTAAACTGAATCTACAAAAGTACGACCACATTACCGGACCACTCGAAACCGTTACGAAAGTGCGTTACAAAGACCCCGGTACGTCTGCCATCATTTCGCAGGTTGACGATGACCAGATTGAGGTGCGTTTTCATGAAGGGGTTTCGGCCATTGCACCCGGCCAGGCGGCTGTTTTTTACGAAGGCGACGACGTAGTGGGGGGCGGCTGGATTATGAAAAGTTTTCGCCAGCAGGATGCGGAAACGCAACGTAGTGAAGCACAATTCGTTTAAACGGGACAACGTAACGTAGCAGCCAGATACGTACCGGCTGCTACGTTACGTTAAATTGACATAATCATTCACTTTATAGAGCAAACATTTTACACAATGAAAAAATATTTGCTGGTAGCTATACTGGTAGCCTTCACCCATAGCCTTATTGCTCAAACTTCACCCACTGGTTTGCCCCCGAAAGGTCATCCGAACCCAACCGGCCCCGGCTGGAAATCGCTTTTCGGAACCGATTTATCGGAAGCTTCCTTTCCGAAAGGCGTCTGGAGTTTCGACGATGAAGGCGCCCTGACAGCCACCGCTGATAAAGCCATCTGGTCCAGTATACCTTACGACAATTTCATATTGGATTTGCTTTTCAAAACCGCCGATGGAACCAATAGTGGTGTGGTTATTCACGCCAGCGATACGACGAACTGGATTCCGAACTCAGTAGAGATTCAGATTGCCGACGATTATGCCAAGCAGTGGGCTGAGTCGCCAACGAACTGGCAATGCGGGGCTTTCTTCGGACATCAGGCTGCCACCAGGCAGGGGGTCGTAAAAAAACCTGGAGAATGGAATCGGTACACCATTACGTGTCAGGACAAGATGATCTACGTAGTGCTTAATAACCAGCTCGTTAACACGATTGACCTGGCAAAATTCACATCAGCCAAGACCAATCCTGATGGCTCGAACGTACCGGAATGGCTCAGCAAACCGCCCGCCGAGCTGCCGCTACGTGGCTTCATTGGCTTGCAGGGAAAACACGCCGGAGCTCCGATTTATTTTAGAAATATCAAGATTAAACCCCTCTAATCTGAACCGGGATTTAGCAGATTGATGGATTTTCAGGATTTTGGTAATGGATAGAGCGCTTCAGAGAAGCGAAAAACAAAATCGTGTAAATCCATCAATCTGCTAAATCCCGGTTCAGAAATATTCTCATGGCCGCTCCCCCATTTGCCGCCCTGTTCGATATGGACGGCGTTTTGATTGCCAATACGAATTTCCACATCAATGCCTGGCTTCAGTTTGCTCACAAATATGACCGTCCGCTTACCTTAGAGCAGTACGTTGAAAATATCAATGGGCGCGTTTCCGCCGATTCGATGGCCTATGTTTTTCAGCGCCCCATCTCCCCCGGTGAACTGATTGTTCTGACCGAAGAAAAGGAAGCTATCTATCGTGAATTGTACCGTCCGCATCTTCAAACGGCACCCGGTCTGCTGGATTTTCTAGATACGTTGCAGGCCAAAAACGTGCGGTTGGCAGTGGGTACGTCAGCACCGGAAAGTAACGTTCGATTCACGCTCGATGGTCTGTCGTTACGTCCCTATTTCGATGCAATCGTCGATGCCAGTATGATTCACCACGGCAAACCCGACCCCGAAATTTATCTGACTGCCGCCGAACGGGTAGACGTATCACCAGACCAATGTGTGGTGTTTGAAGATGCTTTTGCGGGTATCGAAGCCGGTCTACGAGCAGGCATGGTTGTGATTGCTCTCACGACTACACACACGCGCGACGAGCTAGCCACTACTGGTGCTACGTTGATTGTCGATGATTTCACTCAATTGAACGTAGCAACGATTCAAGAACTGCTTCCGTAGCTGGTTTCGCCCATAAGGTGTATTTTTGCATGATGAACGCTGAACGATGGACGTTCGCATTTATCATCCATCAAACATCATTCCTGTAAATGGCTTTCATTCCTGCCCGTGAGGGCTTTTTCTTTCCACCAGAGTGGCACCCACACGTAGCAACCTGGCTTAGCTGGCCGCATACCGAAGCATCCTGGACAAAAGAGCGACAGGAGTTGATGTTTCCGGCTTACATCGACTTCATCAAAGCCATTTCTGAAAGTGAGCAGGTGTGCATCAACGCGCACAACGATATTGTCATTCAGGCTGCTAAACTACGTCTGCTGGCTGCTGGGGCCGATATGAGTAAAATCACACTCCTCCCCCACCCAACCAACGATTCCTGGTGTCGCGACCACGGCCCGGCGTTTCTCATCAATCCCGGGAAAAACGAGCGTATGATTGTCAATTGGGGGTACAATGCCTGGGGAGGAAAATATCCACCCTACGACCGCGACGACCTGATTCCCATTGAAATTGCTCATTATCGCCAACTGGAATACGTAACGCCAGGCATTATTATGGAAGGCGGTTCGGTAGAATTTAATGGTGCCGGAACAGTCCTGACCAGCCGGGCTTGCCTACTCAATCAGAACCGGAATAGCCATCTGACGCAGGAAAAAATCGAGCAATATCTGTGCGATTACTACGGCGTTCAGCAGGTACTTTGGGTCGAAGAAGGCATCGTAGGCGACGACACCGACGGCCATATTGATGATACGGTACGTTTCGTGAATGAAGACACCGTTCTTGCCGCCTACGAGCCGAATCCAAACGACGACAACTATCCGTTTTTGCAGGAAATCCACCACGAACTGAAGCAGATGCGGTTGTTGAACGGCAAACAACTCAACATTGTCGAACTACCCATGCCTGACCCCGTCGTGAGCGATGGTCTACGGCTACCGGCTTCGTACGCTAATTTTCTGATTACAAACGGCTCTGTTATCGTTCCAACTTTCCGTTGCGCGAAAGACCAGCAAGCACTTGACATCATTGGCCAGTGCTTCCCTGATCGCAAAATTCTCGGTATTGACTCAACCGATATTGTATGGGGGCTGGGAAGTTTTCACTGCCTAAGTCAGCAGGAGCCGAAAATCTGAACCGGGATTTAGCAGATTGATGGATTTTCAGGATTTTGGTAATGGATAGAGCGCTTCAGAGAAGCGAAAAACAA
This sequence comes from Spirosoma profusum, assembly GCF_014699005.1. Classification (GTDB taxonomy): domain Bacteria; phylum Bacteroidota; class Bacteroidia; order Cytophagales; family Spirosomataceae; genus Spirosoma; species Spirosoma profusum. The sequence continues at coordinate 25,952 of NZ_JACWZY010000050.1, read as the reverse complement.
AATCGTGTAAATCCATCAATCTGCTAAATCCCGGTTCAGAAAACTACATTTTATTTATGCGTTATATCTTTCATTACTTTATCCTCCTGTTCATCCTGAGCAGTTGCGCCCGTCAGCCTGTACTTACTGCTGAATTGGTACCCCGTTCACTGAAAGCGACGAATCTGGAAGAAACGATCAGTCGGCACGATGAACTGATGATGGCTTACTCGCTTACCAGCTATGATGCGCAAAATAAGCCTGTTGGCGTGGTGAACGGTGGCTGGGGTGTGGGCTCTCTTCGGAAGAATCAGCAACTTGATTTGCAAGCTGCTGGCGCTGGACAGGCGAAACCTATTGGGCTGGAGCTTCCCAAAAATGGACGTATCGTGGCTTCGATTGTTCTGATTGAAGTTGATGATTACAACCGGGCAAAAGAAACCATGGCGAAGATTCAGCAAATTCACAACGTAGTGGCAATTCCGGTGGGTTTGCTGGTAGCGGCTACTGAAGTGCTGACGCCCCTAAAGTACGTATCGGCGGGGCTGATGGCAACCGGTGTTGGCCTGAAGCTGGTCGATAAACTCGACGACGACGATTTGCTGGGGCAGAGCAGTATGGAGCTTCGTGAAGCCGACATCCGCCAGAAAAAACAGCGGTTTGTACACGTACCGGCAGAGTTCACCGGCCGTCACATGCGCGACGCTTTCTCCTATCGACTGGAGTATGACATACTACTGAAAACCGCGAAAATCCAGGCGGTTCGCCAATAAGCTACCGTCTGAATCGTTGATAATCATAGCGAATGTTTTTTCCTGAAACTTGGTTTTCAAGGAATGGTAGGTATTCGCGCATCGGTTACCAACTGCCAAACCCACAAACTATAAACCTATTTTTTACCCGACGCTATGCGCCATTTCACAGGAGGTATTCTGCTGGCACTAATCGTAACGGCCTGTAAAACACCCGCGCCGATTGTTCAGCAAGCACCCCCGAAGCCTGTTATTCTCACGCTTGGTAACAAATCGTTTACAACCGACGATTTTTTCCAGTCGTTTACCAAAAATCAGCTCTCTTCCGATTCGACGCAACGCACCGACGTAAAAGAGTATTTCGATTTATACACTAATCTGAAACTGAAAGTACTGGCCGCCGAAGCTGAAGGACGCGATACCACCGAAGCCTTTCGCGAAGAAATGACTACGTATCGCAAGCAACTGGCGCAGTCGTACCTGACTGATAAAGTGCTGGTTGAATCGATGGCGGCCGAAGCGTACCAGCGTATGCAGGAAGAAGTCAACGTATCACATATTTTGATTCCCGTTTCGGAAGACGCCCTGCCCGCCGATACCACCAAAGCCTACGAAACAGTGCTGGCGTTACGTAAGCAGGCGCTGAGCGGAACCGATTTTGCCCAGCTGGCCCGTGAACATTCAAAAGATGCGACGACAGCACAAAATGGGGGAAGTTTGGGATACATTTCTGCGTTCGGTATTGTTTACCCGCTCGAAACAGCGGCTTACACTACGTCCATCGGTGGAATTTCACAACCGGTACGTTCCCGATTTGGCTACCATCTTGTCAAAGTAAATGGTCGCCGGCCTAGCCGGGGGCGGGTACGCGTGGCGCATATTCTGGTACGTATCAGCCCCAGTGCCGACGAGTCAGGACAGAAATCGGCTCAGGAGCGTATCGATGCGGCTTACGCCCGACTAAAGGCCGGCGATTCCTTTGAGTTGGTTTGTAAAGAGGTATCCGACGACGCTACGTCGAAAACCAATGGTGGTACGTTGCCTATTTTCGAGCCAGGGCGATGGGTACCAGCCTTCGAAGATGCCGCTTTTGCGCTGGCCAAATCTGGCGATTATTCGAAACCCGTCAAGACCAATTACGGCTGGCACATTATTAGGCTCATCGAACGAAAGGGATTGGAATCGTACACAACGATGGCTCCTTCGTTACGTCAGCGCGTCACCACCGATAGCAGGGCCGACATAGTGCGGCAGGCTACAATTCAGCGGCTTCGGACTCAATATCCGGTGCAGGAAATGACCCCAGTTCTTGACCTGGCCCTCGCCAAAGCCGACAGCAGTTTGCTACGTGGTCAATGGCGTTATACCGAACCTCTCGACCCGACCATTCAGAATAAAGTCATTCTCACAATTGCGAATCAGCCTTACACGGTCAACCAATTTTTTGCGTATGTCCGCCAGCGGCAGCAGCCCCAGCGCAATCCGGCTATGTCAGCAAACGCTTCGGCAGGTGAAATCACAGCTATTGGTTCGCCGATGGTCGCTATGCGTCGGTTGTTCAACCGATTTGTGGGCGACCAGTTGATGACCGTTGAAGAACAGAATCTGGACAAAAAATCACCTGAATTTCGGGCACTTCTGAATGAAATCAGAGATGGTGTGCTGCTTTCGCAGGTAATGGAGCAGAATGTATGGGAACGTTCCATGGTCGATTCAACAGGCCAGCGGCAGTATTTTGAACAGAATAAAGCGAAGTACACATATTCTGAACGTGCTGTAGCTACCATCCTGGTTGCGTCAACCGATAGTTTACTCCGGCAGGCAACAACCGCTCTGTCAGGCAAGCCACCCTACCAGCTTCGACGGTCGGCAGCAGCTTTGCCTTTCGACAAAAGTCAGACCATTCTGACACCCCGTCAGCGTGAAAGTTTATTCGACATTGTCGTTATAATGGGCAACAATCCGAACTACGTTGTTGAAGTAACGGGTTCGCACGACCCAACCGAACGCGATTCGGTATCGGCGGGGCGCATCCGTTCGGTGGTTGGTTATTTGCAGAAAAACGGGGTATCGTTACGTCGTATCATGGAAAAAGACTACCAGGGTGCGCGGCCTGGCGCTGTTCGGGATGCCCAACGTAACGTCACGTTTCAGTATTTCTCCACGGCCAGAGAAGATGTGGTCAAAACCATAAATAGTAAGAACGCTACTACGTCCGTTCCGTCGCCAATCACCGCAACCACAGGCATTTACGCCGAAGGCGAATCTCCCTATCTGAATGCCATCGAACAATGGAAGGTCGGTGCTACGTTCATTCGTCCGGGCAATAAACCTGTTGCTGTTATCATCGACCGAATTGAACCGGCCCGTCCAAAAACGTTTGCCGAAGCTCGTGGTACGGTTATCAATGAATATCAGGCCATTCTCGAAAAACAATGGCTGGCCCAGCTCCGACAGAAGTACCCGGTGAAGGTCAATGATGACGAGATTCGGAAGCTGGCAAAGTAAGAAGAAGTTTCAGCGGGGCCGCTGGATCGGTTTAAAATTTGTTAAAACACAGACTGCCTGCCTTTCTGTGCGTATCTTTAGAACATGAAAAAAGTTATCAGTAGTGCGCTCGTAATTTTGGTTGGTTGGGTTCTAACCTCGCCTACCTTCGGGCAGGGACAGGGCATCAGCCTCAATAAGATTATCGCTAAGGTCGATAATTACTACGTGCTACGTTCCGATCTGGAAGAAGCTTATCAGTCGTATGTAGGTCAGAATCAGACTCCTCCGCAAAAATGCCAGATATTGGAAAGCCTGGTTATCAACAAAATGATGTTGGCTAAAGCCGAAATTGACTCAGTGGTTGTAGACGACAAAATTGTTGATCTTGAACTCGACCAGCGCATGCAGTACATGGTGCAGCAATTCGGTTCGGAGAAGAACATTGTGGAGGCTTATGGAAAAAGTCTCGAAATGCTGAAAAGCGAACTGCGGACGCAGGTAAAAGACCAGAAGATTGTCCAGAAAATGCAGCAGAAAATTACGACCGACGTAAAAGTTACTCCTCGTGAGGTTCGTAAATTTTTTGATGCTATTCCAAGAGATAGTTTGCCTTACATGCCCGCCGAAGTGGAAGTTGGACAGATTGTCCGCTTTGCCAAACCTACCAAAGAACAGAAAGATGCGCTCCGTCAACGATTGCTCGACATACGAAAACGTGTCGAAAATGGGGAGGATTTTGGTAAACTAGCCAAAGAAAATTCGGAAGACGTAGGTTCAGCCGAACGTAACGGCGACTTAGGATTCGCCAAACGGGGCATGATGGTGGCTCCTTTTGAAGGGGCTGCTTTAAAGTTGAAACCCAACGAAATGTCAGATGTGGTTGAATCTGAGTTTGGTTTACACCTCATTCAGCTCATTGAAACGCGGGGTGCCGAATATCACGCCCGCCATATTCTGCTACGTCCCGACTATAACCGTCTGGATCTGACCGGACCTACAAAAACCCTGGACAGCCTGCGGAACCTCATCCAGATTGATTCGCTCAAATTCGATAAGGCCGCTCACGATTTTTCGGAAGACAAAGCTACTGCCGATGCTGGTGGTCTGATACGTGATCCACAGACAAACAGCAGCCGACTGCCTATGGACCAGACCATGGAATATGCGTTGTTCCAGATGCTCGACACCATGCAGGTAGGTAGTATTTCTAAGCCTTTGCCTTACCGTACAGAAGATGGCAAAAGTGCGGTACGATTGTTGTATTTTAAGAACAAAACGGCTCCGCATACGGCTGAATACTCGAAAGATTTCGAGAAATTGCAAACCGTTGTTCTTCAGAACAAGAAGAACCGCGCCATCGATGACTGGTTCAAGAAATCGGTTAGCGATGTTTATATAACGCTTGACCCCGAATTTCAGAACTGTCGAATATTTGGTACTACACAGAATAGTGCAGCCAACACAGGCGGGAATGAATGAGAAGTTTTAGGATTATGAAGCGATAGAGTTATAAGGTTATACAGTTTGTAAGCAACATGTCATCCACCTTGCAACTCTTTAACCATACAACCTTACAACTTTATATTTCTATATCGCTACGGCGGACCGATTTACAACCTTATAACTGAATTATTGTGCCTTATACATCAGATGTAGCTGCTGCTGAAGCCCTGACTAGCTCTTACCAGAAACTAAAAAGTGAAATTTCAAAAGTCGTTATCGGTCAGGATGATACCGTTCGACTTTTATTAACGGCCATTTTCTGCCAGGGGCACTGTCTGCTGGTCGGTGTGCCGGGATTGGCTAAAACGCTGCTGATTCAAACTATCGCCAGCGCTCTGCATCTCGACTTTAACCGCATCCAGTTTACGCCCGATCTGATGCCTTCTGATATTCTGGGTTCAGAAACCCTCGATCAGGAACGCAATTTCAAATTCATCAAGGGGCCTGTTTTTGCGAACATCATTCTGGCCGACGAAATTAACCGGACTCCGCCTAAAACGCAGTCGGCGCTGCTCGAAGCCATGCAGGAATATGCGGTAACGATTGCCGGTCAGAAATATGACCTGGGCCGTCCTTTCTTCGTGCTGGCTACTCAGAACCCCATCGAACAGGAAGGTACGTATCCGCTGCCGGAAGCCCAGCTCGACCGTTTCATGTTCAATATTTACCTGGATTACCCTTCGTATCAATCGGAGCTGGACATCGTAAAGAATACGACCTCTGACAAGATATACGACGTACAACGAGTGATCACGGGCGAAGAAATTCGGGAATTTCAACACCTGGTACGTCGGGTGCCTGTAGTCGATAACGTGGTGGAATATGCGGTAAGTCTGGTACATAAAACCCGCCCAAATACGGATAAAGCGTCATCGGATGCTAATCAGTATCTGGAATGGGGCGCGGGCCCACGCGCATCGCAGGCGTTGATTCTCGCAGCTAAATGTAATGCTTTGCTAACAGGCAAATATTCGCCAGATATTGAAGATGTAAAAGCGGTAGCGATGCCCATTCTTCGCCACCGTGTCGTCCGTAACTTCAAAGCCGAAGCCGAAGGCATTTCCGTTGAGCAACTGATTAAGAGAATGTTGTAAAGAGTCGATAGTCAACAGTTGTAAAGTCGAGAGGTTATAGGATTGTAAAAGGAGGGTCAGCCAACCTTATAACCTTTCGACTTTACAACACGTTAGTCCTCGTCGTTTTCTTTATTCGATTTCGCCAGATAATCGTCTTCGCCCATGCCGGTTGAGTTATCGTCAACACCGGTTGGCTTTACGTCCTCAGTCTTTATGCTAACTAATACGTCAGCTTTTCCATTCGGCTCGTCCTTTTCGGTTTGTTCGTTGCGGTTCATAACGTTGTTTTGTTAGTTATCCAAAACAACTACGTCCGGCTGGAATAGTTACTGAAAACTAGTTTTTTACTGGCCAGATTCCACTTGTGGCAATAGAAATAGCTACCTGCTGGCCCGCCTGTAGATCACTACGTTCAGTTAATAGTCGCAGCGATATGTAACGCGATACTTCTACGTCGATTTCGTAATGGCTTCCCTTAAAATATACGGCCCGGATCGTGGCGGGGATTCCTGAATCTGTGAGTTTAATTTGCTCCGGGCGCAGGCATATTAATGCATCCAAATTGTCTGATTCGGGCAAGCCGAAAAGTTGAAAATGCTTGTACTTAACAGTGTTAACCGGGCCAGTCATCCGTGCAGCATAGGCGTTTATGGGTCGATGGTAAACGTCTACCGGAGCACCTGTCTGAATCAGTTTTCCATCACACAGAATACCTAACGTATCGGCAATAGATAACGCATCAGTAGCGTCGTGCGTCACGATCAGGCAGGCTGTAGCTGATCCGTCAATTGTTTCATGACGTATCAGATCGAACAATAAATCGCGGACAATGAGCCGGTTTGGCAGGTCGAGATGACTAAATGGTTCATCAAGCAGCAACACGGCTGGTTTATCGGCAATGGCACGGGCAATGGCGGTACGTTGCTTCTCCCCACCCGACACCTGACGCGGTATGCGGTCCTGTACATCAGTTAACCGGCAAAGTTTCAACAGTTGATTTACCCGGAAATCGCGGTAACTTTTCTCGAAGAAACGTAGTGCGTAGGCGATGTTTTCGCGAACCGATACGTTCGGCATCAATTGGTATTCCTGATGCACCAGCCGAATCGATTCGTGACCTGGCACCAATACTTCCGACGGTCCTTTCACTCGTTCGCCATTAAGTCGCACCTCACCAGAATCGGCATCAGCTAATCCCGCCAACAGATTGAGCAGCGTACTTTTCCCTGAACCACTCGCGCCCACCAGCGCCATGATACGTCCCGGCTCCAGGTTGAGCGATACGTTCCGCACGGCCCGCACATCTGCGTATAATTTGGTGAGTCTGGTTGCTGTTAGCAAAGTTGGTAGGGTGGTTTACTGTTTATTCTTTTTTTGTCATGCTGACGAAGGAAGCATCTTAAAGCATCCTAACTTACAAATAAGGAAATCTTAAGATGCTTCCTTCGTCAGCATGGCAAAAAAGACGAGACTGCTACGTTAAAAAATAAAGTTTGTGCTCAAAAATTCTGACTTGTGCTGGCCCACAATATCGTTTAGAATGGCCTTGTTGGTATCAGTATCTTTAGTGGCGACAACAGTACGTATCGAAAACGAACGTAACGCATCCTCAACCGAAAGCGTGCCTTCTGCCGAATCCTTTCGGCCTGTGAACGGGAACGTATCAGGCCCGCGCTGGCACTGCGCATTGATATTTACCCGGCTCACCTGATTCACCAATGGGTCAATTAATTCAGCAATTTGTTCAGTATCAGTCCCGAAAACGCTCACCTGCTGGCCGTGATCGGACGTAATGATGTAGTCAATCGGCTCTTCGATAGAATCGAAAGGAACAACCGGCACAACCGGACCAAACTGTTCCTCACGGTATAACTTCATACCGTCGGCAACCGGGTAAACCAACGCGGGCGAAAAATACGAACCCACAACCGTACCACCGCCCTCGTTGATTACAGCCGCCCCCTGCCCCACCGCATCGTTGACACACTCAGTGAGGTAGGCTGGTTTCTGCTGTTCAGGCAAGGGCGTCACCTGCGTACCGCTTTCCCAAGGCATACCGGGTTTTAGCTTGTTCAACTCTTCACTGAACTTTGCCAGAAACGAGCCGGCGATGGACCGATGCACCCAAATAATTTTAATAGCCGTACATCGCTGTCCATTGAACGACATCGATCCCAACAGACACTCTTTGACGGCCAAATCTATATCTGCGTTTTCGAGAATAATGCCCGCATTTTTAGCATCCAACCCAAGCACAGCACGTAGCCGATTACTTTTGGGGTGCATTTTTTTGAGACTATCGGCCACCCGGCTCGAACCGATCAGCGTTAATACGTTGATTTTGCCCGATTGCATGAGAGCCGGTACTACGTTGGCGCCCCGGCCATAAATGGTGTTGACAACCCCTTTTGGAAAACACTCACGGAAGGCATCGAGCATCGGGTAGTGCAGCAACGTACCATGTTTTGGCGTTTTGAACAAAATGGTATTACCCATCAGAATAGCCGGAATGAGCGTCGTATAGGTTTCATTCAGTGGGTAGTTGAACGGTCCCATGCACAACACGACACCCAGTGGCGAACGCCGAATCTGGCCAATAATGCCCTGCTCTATTTTGAACCGCGACCCAGCCCGATCAATATCTTTCAGCGCATCAATGGTATCATAAATGTACTCAACAGTCCGGTCGAATTCTTTGGTTGAATCGCCCAGTGTTTTGCCGATTTCCCACATGAGTAGGTTGACAATCTGCGCTTTACGTTCAAGCATTTTACCAACAAAATGCTGCATACACGTAATGCGGTCAGCAATCGACATGGTTGGCCACTCCCCCCGGCCGTTATCGTAGGCCTGCACGGCAGCCTCTAAAGCTTGTTGCGCTTCCTTTTCGGTCGTAACCGGATAACTGCCCACTACGTTACGTTCGAGACCTGTTTTCGTCTGAAAACAAACGGGTGATAAAACATCAACGGTGGGGCCATCCCAGGTACGTAATTCACCATTAATCAGATACTCACGCTGGTGAAGCGGTTCAATACGGTAGGCTTCAGGAATTTGACTGTCATCAACCGGAAAAAGATTGGCTAGCTGTGGTTTGTTCATGGTAATCAAGCAAGTAATAGACGAAACGGCGGCAAACGTCGGGATTCATTTGGCAAAATCCAACCCAACTGATTGGATTCTAAATTTAATCTGCCACGTTGCAAGTCTACGATGTGATCTGAGAGGTAGCTTCCTGTACTCTCATGATCAAGGAATAAAGTGGACGTTAGTAACCGGATTTTATTTCTGACCCTGGGCAGTAAAAACACAGTTTATATACTTTGTTAGACAATACAAACACATTTCATAAATGAACTTCCAATTACTCTCGTTTCTGTTTCTTTTCACACTATCTGCCCTTGCCCAAACTCCTGCTTTTCAACAGTTTGAAGTAGATAGCGCGGCTGAACCAAGATGCGGTACAGCTTTTTTCAATACGTTTATTCAAACTAATCTCCGCAAGCCTGTATCGCTGGAAGCTAAAGGAATCGGTGGAACTGTAATCGTCAATGGGGTTGTGGAGCCCAACGGTACCCTGTCGAACGTAGCAGTCAGTAGAGGTTTTCGTCCTGATTGTGATCGGGAAGCGTTACGTGTTTTCAGCCTGTTTAATGCGTGGAAACCGGCTCAGAAAGCAGGAAAAGCAGTACGCCAGCAGATAACCATACCGATTGTATTTAAGCCAAATGTGGCTTTTACGTACCTAAATGGGAAGCGAATAGTGTTTTTCACGAAAGATGGTAAAGCGACCAATGCCGACAGTACGTTAGCCCAGTTCAAGCAAGTTTCGCAGGTCGACTCAACGGGACTTCCAACAGGAGACGTAGTGGTTTATGAAGCGAAAAATAAAAAATGGAAGGAATATTACCGATTGGTCTTCACTACAGAGAAATACACTAATCCTTTCTGCAATTCCTGCCAAACGATTGGAAATCAAAACATTCGAAAGCAGTGGCAGGGTGATGTATTTGTACTGGATGGTACGGGAAAACGTATCAGACAAACTTATTATGATGAAGGTAGCCCTACGAATACTGATGTAATGTACTACCCTAATAGCCTGATCGCCCAAAAGAAAGCGGATACGGGCGATCGAGTAAATTTCCTAAAATGGTATGCTAATGGTCAGATTGAGCAGATCAAAACGCTTGATAAACCAAAATCATTTACTACAGGTACGCTCGAACAGATTGTTGCCGTCTGGGACAGCACAGGTAAGCAAACGGTTATAGATGGCAATGGATATGCTACGTATCAGGAGCAGGTAGTTTCGAATAACGACACCACGAAGCATACGATTTTTGTCGAAAAAGGCACCTACGCAGCCGGTGTCAAACAAGGAATCTGGAAGGGTTATTATACTGATGGGTCTTTCTTTTATGAAGAAATGTATGAAAAGGGAATCTTTCAGGGGGGCAAATCAAAATCGAATCAGGGTGATACGTTGCGGTATACGCAACTAGAACAAGTACCTGAATTTCAGGGCGGAATGGCTGAGTTAGGTAAATTTCTCTCCACCAATCTCAGCTATCCAGTTGACGCGCAACGTGCTGGTGTTCAGGGTAGAGTGTTTGTCAGTTTCGTGGTCTGTACAGATGGTACGTTGTGTGACTACGAAATCCTGAAGGGTGTTCAACCCGATGTAGATCAGGAAGCGCTACGTGTCGTTAAAAGCATGAATGGTAAGTGGAAACCAGGCTTTCAGCGCGGTAAAGCAGTGCGGGTTAAGTACAATCTGCCGATTAACTTTAGCCTGCATTAACGTAGTTCAAAAGTTAGACGGATTGAAACCTAGGCATCTGTTTGTAACTTTGCCGACTAACTTCCGCTTACATGTCGCTAAAGCAGGTTCCTCTTCATCACATTCATCAGCAGTTAGGCGCGAAAATTGTGCCGTTTGCGGGCTTCGAAATGCCCGTCCGTTACACCTCCGATCTCGACGAACATAACACCGTCCGCAATGCCGTTGGCATTTTCGACGTCTCGCACATGGGCGAATTCGTTCTCAAGGGCGAAGGCGCATTGGGACTGATTCAGCGTGTGTCGGCAAACGATGCTAGTGTGTTGTTTGATGGCAAAGTCCAGTACAGCTACCTGCCCAATGGTCGGGGCGGTATTGTTGACGATCTGGTCATCTATCGAATCAGCGACCTTGAATATATGCTCGTAGTCAACGCGTCGAATATAGAAAAAGACTGGAACTGGATCAGCCAGTACGCGTCTGACTATGACCGCAACGGCGGACCGGTTACGTTGACTAATATCTCCGACGATACGTGTCTGTTTGCCGTACAGGGACCAATGGCGGCTAAAGCGTTACAATCGCTCACCGATGCCAACCTGGAATCGATGAGTTATTACACGTTCGAAAAAACTGATTTTGCCGGATGCGCCAATGTAATCATCTCGGCAACAGGGTATACCGGAGCTGGCGGTTTTGAGATATACGTGGCAAATAACCAGGCCGAGACCGTCTGGAACGCCATTATGAAAGCCGGAGAACCGTATGGTATCAAACCAATTGGCTTGGGTGCCCGTGATACGTTACGTCTCGAAATGGGCTTTAACCTATACGGCAACGACATCACCGACGAAACCTCTCCTATCGAAGCGGGTCTGGGTTGGGTAACGAAATTCACCCACGATTTCATCGATGCCGACGTATTGAAAGCGCAGAAAGAACAAGGTGTCCCGCGCAAAGTAGTTGGTTTTGAAATGATTGACCGGGGTGTTCCGCGTGGCCACTACGAACTCACCGACGCTGATGGAAACTTAATCGGCGAAGTAACATCGGGTACACAATCGCCCACACTGGGCAAAGGGGTCGGCCTGGGATACGTTCAAACGGCCTTCAGCAAACCCGGCACCGAAATCTTCGTTAAAGTTCGCGACCGGCTCTTAAAGGCGCAGGTTGTTAAACTCCCATTCGTTAAAAAATAACCGCACCGGCGTCCCGGCGGGATTTAGCTGATTTAAGGATTTACACGATTTTGTTTTTCGCTTCTTTAAAGCGCCTTGATCGTAAACAAAATCGTGTAAATCCCTAAATCCGTTAAATCCCGGTTCAGATATATGAAACAAATTGACGTTTGCTTAACTCCTGATTTACTTTACCTCCACACCGTTGAAAATACAATCGTCGTAGTTGCCGATGTGTTCCGTGCTACGTCGTGCATGGTAACGGCCTTTGCTTATGGGGTTAATAGTATTATTCCTGTCGCGACGATAGAAGAATGCCAGCAGTTGCAGGAGCGGGGCTATCTGGCCGCTGCCGAACGTAACGCCCGTAAGGTAGAAGGCTTTGAACTCGATAATTCGCCATTTACGTATATGGACGAGCGCATCCGTGGAGCTAACGTAGCGATGACTACTACTAATGGTACGTTAGCCATTACCCGCTCGCGATCTGCGGTGAAAGTGCTGGTTGGGTCGTTTCTGAATCTGGACGCTATTGTTCGCTACCTGAAAACCGAAGGATACGACGTAATGGTACTTTGCGCTGGCTGGAAAGGCCGTGTTAATCTGGAAGATACACTTTTTGCCGGCGCGCTGGTCGACCGGCTGAAAGACAGTTACGCCATGGCCGAAGATAGCGCCATTATGGCATGGCGATTGTATACGCAGGGCAAAGATAATCTGGTGGGCTATATGGCCAATGCGTCGCACATCCGACGCCTTCAGCGATTAGGCATTCAGAAAGACATCACCTACTGCCTCCAGCACGACCTTTACGACGTAGTACCGGTGTTACGTGGTAATGCGCTGGTAAGCATGGAAGTTTAATAAGAAAATAATCCTGGAAATAATGTTGATTTTTGTATATTCATCTATACAAAGGTTAACGCTATGAAAAAATTATTCGGAGTTTTAGCCATTGCATATTGGCTGAGTTTGTCTGCCAGCGCCCAGTCGCTCTCTCCTGCCAAAATTCACATTTATAATGGCATTGCCGGCATCCCTATTGAAATCAAGACGATACTTAACGAATCAACTCCACTACGTATCAGGTCGCGTACGTGGACAATTATTCAGACTAATGGAGACAGTTTAGGCTTCGTAATCAACAACAAACCTTATTTTCTTCATTTCGAGTCTGGTAAACAATACTATTTTGTGGCCCAGATAAGCCAGGGGTCTCATGTGGTCATCACAGAGAAGTCGGAACGGGAGTTTATTCTGACGGCAACTATCAGTTCGGCGAAAGGACCTGAAGAGTATAACTTATCCCGAGTCAATAATTAATGGGTAAGTGAACGTATTGCTGACGCGTGGGGCTTCGACAGGCTCAGCCTAACAAGTCAGCTCGACTCATGGACTTCAAGGGCCTGTCAGGTTGAGCCTGTCGAAGCCCCACGCGTCAGCAATACGCTCCAAATCAGTTGTTTAACCTAATGCTTACTCATAACTCACATTAATTAGGCAAGGTAGTCGAATTCATAAAACCGCCGAAGGAAAGCCTGACTAGCTTTCCTTCGGCGGTTGGGTTATCGAAAAGATGTACTTACAAAAACGGTAACTCAGGCGATAGCTTGTTCCGCTTCCAGATACGTTAATACACCGTGCATAGTGGTTAATTTAAGGTAGTCCTCGTCGGGAATGCGGATACCGAATGTTTGCTCCAGTTGCATTATTAAATCAACACTGTCGAGGCTATCTAAACCCAGGTCACGGGTGAAATGGGTCTGTTCCGTAATAGCCGACTCGGCTACACCAAATTGTTTCAGGATCTCAATCACTTGCTCTTTCATACCGTGCTGTTTCCGTTTAGTTTCAACCTCCTATACGCTTATACAATTCGTTTTGTGGTCAGTTTAGTATATACGTTGCTGAAATTTTAACAACTTTTTATTGTCCGACCAACGTATCACCCAACAGCCGTTTCAACTCCAACTGATTTAGCAGCAGTTGATATTGAAAATTGAGACGTCCCAGTTCAGCTTCTTCTACGCCCGTTTCGGCACTTTGCAGCTCTACATTGGTAATGACCCCGTTACGTAGTCGGGCGTTGGCAATTTCAAGCGCTTTTTTCGATTGCAACACCTGTGTTTCGAGGTTGGCAAGCCGGGTCAGGTTGCTACGTATGTCAGCATTTAATTGGGCGATACTCTGCCGAACCTGCGCATTCGCATTCTCGACCGCATATCGGCTGGCGTTCAGGTTTAGCTGAGCCGCCTGACTCTGCAACTGATATCGTTTCCCGGAATAAATCGGCACTGCCAACGACACGCCAGCCGCAATGTTGAATTTGGGCGTATTGATTTCGGGAAGATATCCATTTCGAAATCCCGCCGATCCCGAAAAACTCAAATTTGGCCGACCTGCCAGATTATTCACTACAATATCGGTTTCAGCCTGCCGAACGCGATCCTGCGCCAGTTGAACGTCTTTATTACCGGCTAATGCTGTTTGGGCATCGTTAGCCAACACAAAAGGCTGCATTGTTACGTTGTTTCCGGCGGTTTCCAGATTAAACTGCTTTACGGCTCCAGAAACGTCAGGACTGGGATTACCAGTCAAATACGTCAACAAGGCCAATTGCCGCTCCAGTTGATTCTGAATCTCAATCTTCCGGTTTTGGGCTACTTTCACCCGCACTTGTTGAGTCAGTACGTCATATTGCAGCGCATCGCCATTTTGCAGACGTGTAGCCAGCAATTGAACATTAGCCCCTGCCGTGTGAATCACCGAATCCTGCACGCTCAGACTACGTTGCAGAAAACCAATGCCGTAGTAAGCAGCCGCTACCTGATAAGCCAGATTCTGCTGCGAAATTTCAAGACTCCGACGTAGCACCTGTACGTTATCAGCTGCCTGCTGCACCGACGCGTGCGTGCGGCCCCAGTCATAAATCGTTTGCCCGACGCCAATATTGGCGTTCACATTGTGATTAGGCTGAAACTGAAGCGTCCGGTTGACACCATCGACTGGCAACGTAGCTTGCGCTACTGGATTAAGATACTGGTACAAAGCCGTACCCGATACGTTGGGTTTCATAGCCGTACGAGCAATATCAGTACGTAGTTCACCAGCCCGAATCTGTTCCTGCTGCTGTTTCAGCACAGGATAATTCGTGTTAGCCTGCTGAATCAGTACCCGCAAATCATCGGGAAGTTGTATTGGTTGTGGCTGAGCATGAACGAGTCCAATAGCCAGCCAGAACAGTGAGATAAAAAGTTTATTTTTCATTGTTAGTGCGCGGAGTCGGCTACTGCTTTGGCAGCGGCTGCATCCATTTTTTTGCTTTTCAGTAAAAACAACAGTGGGAACGACACCACGAAAAACAGCCCCGCCAGTCGGAACGTATCGAGGTATGAGATCATTAAGGCCTGCCGCGAAACAATCAGGTCGAGGTTTTTGTAGGCACCTGATACGGCATCAATTGCGTTGACGCCTTTAGCGACCAAAGCTTGCGTCATGGCATTAATACGTTCCATGCTAAGCATTTCGCCTGGTTGCAGGTGCGATACCAGATCGCCCCGATGAACGGCGGTACGTTGTGTTACGTAGGTGTTCGTAATGGCAACTCCAAAGGCTCCACCAATCTGCCGCATCATGTTTACAATGGCAATACCGGTAGGTAGCTGGCGCGGTTCGAGCGTCGATACCGACTGATTAATAAGCGGTACGTTAAGCAGTGCCAGACCGATGCCCCGGATAATTAGTGGGGTAATGAAATCACCGGTTGTCGCATTCATATTCAGCATTGACATCAGGAAACAGAACGTAGCAAATGCTACGTATCCACCACCTGCGATGAGTCTCGGCGATACACCCTTCGCCAGCATCCGGCCCGTAATGGCAAACATTGGTAGCGTAATTAAACCACCAGGAATGAGGAGTTTACCAGTCTGTGTAGCTGTTAGTCCCACGATACGTTGGGCGAATAAAGGATATAACAAGACTGACGTAAACAGGCCATAACCCACCACCACAACCAGAATGGAACCAATAAACAGGTTCCGGTTTTTCATCACCCGCAAGTCGACGACGGGCGCTTTGGTTCCGCGCAATTCCCACCAGATGAAAGCCGGGATGGCAAAAGCGGCTGCAATAGTCAGGTATAAAATTGCACTACTGTCAAACCAGTCGTCAGCTTCGCCCCGCTCTAATACGTATTGTAACGCACCGATCCCAACGGCTAACAACAGGATACCAATCTGGTCGATGGGAATTGCCTTACGATCGATGTTTATTTCGTCTTCTTTTTTGTCGATATAAACCAGGCTCAGAATGACGGCGATAATACCAATTGGAATATTGATATAGAACATCCAGCTCCAGTGGTAATTATCGATAATGTAGCCGCCTAACGTTGGGCCAAGCGTGGGACCGAGCACGATTCCCATACCAAACAGGGCCGATGCAACGGCCCGCTGCGAAGGCGGAAACGCATCATACATCAATCCCTGAGAAGTTGACAGTAAGGCCCCTCCCCCAACGCCCTGCAAAAAACGGAAGAAAACAAGCGTCCATAAATCGGAGGCAAATCCGCATCCGTAGGAAGCCAGTGTAAATAATATAATTGATGCGATGTAGTAATTCTTGCGTCCGAAATACCGCTGCAAAAAGCTCGTCATCGGGATCACAATGACGTTGGCGATGGCATAGGACGTAACAACCCACGATACGTCTTCGATTGTTGCGCCCAGATTGCCGGCAATGTCATTCAAGCCAACATTCACAATGGACGTATCAATCAGTTCCATGATGGCGGCCGAGACTGCGGTAATCACCACAATCCAACGGCCAAATCCACTTTGTTTCATTTTAAGGAGTTGTAATGTTGTAGGGTTATAGAGTTATAGGGTTGTAATGTTCAGTGCGTCAGTACCGACAAAAAACCTTACCTCACAACCATTTAACTCTACAATCACAACGGCGGACCGTTTTATAACTACTAATTAACTACCCGTACTTCGGCATCTACGCTTAGACCAGCACGAAGCTGATTCTTGTATTTTTCCGAATTGAGGATTTCGATACGAACGGGTACGCGCTGAGTGATTTTCACGAAGTTACCTGAAGCGTTATCAGCAGGAAGAAGAGCGAAGCGGGCTCCAGTGGCTTCGGAGAGTGAGGATACACGACCTTTGATGTCGAGGTCTGGATACGCATCGAGTTTAACATCAACTTCCTGGCCGACCTGCATTTTTTCAAGCTGGGTTTCTTTGAAGTTCGCCACAATCCAGAACGTAGAATCGGCTACGATGGTGAACAGATTCTGACCGGGTTGTACGTACTGACCGGGTACTACGTTCTTACGACCAATTTTTCCGGCAATCGGTGCGGCAATATGTGCGTAACCAACTTTCAGTTTAGCGTTATCAATCGTAGCCTGTTTTAACTTAAGTACTGCCTGAATTTTCTGGATGTTGGCTTCGGCTTTGGCGATACCAGCCTGCGCTACGCCCTGCGACGTTTTGGCCAGCGTAATCTGCTCTACGTTCGCATTGTACTGACGATTCTGCACTTCGGCGTTGTTCTGCGAATCTTCCAGTTGCTTCTTCGTCAGCGACTGTTCTTTATACAAATTCTGGTCGCGTTGCAAATCCTGCCGCGATTTATCACGTCGGGCGGCCTGCACCTGCGCATTCGACTGCGCTACACGAGCGTTCTGTGCTACGTTACGTGCGTTGGCCTGCGCGGTTTGCAAATCGGCCCGAGCGTTCTGAAGGTCGGCTAACGATTGCTGATAATCAGCTTCGGCCTGCGCCAGTGCTACGTCATATTCCTGTGGATCAATCGTTATGAGTTGTTGCCCCCGTTTTACGGTCGCATAATCATCTACGTTCACCGCCGTAACGTACCCAGCAACACGGGCCAGTACGGGCGCGGAATTCCCTTCAATCTGAGCGTTATCAGTTGACTCATAATGTTTGCCGTGTTGATAGGCCTGATAGCCAAAATATCCACCAACCAATAATACCAATACAATAATAATTCGGGGTAGATAAGTGCGAATACTACTTTTCTCTTCTGTAGTTGCCATTTCTTGTGTCAAGGTTGCCATGTGTTCGGACGTTTTATCTATACCGGTCAGGTGGTACAGAACCTATTATATAGTCAACTTGTTTGACTAGTGATGCAAAAGTAAACTAGGTTGACTATAAAGTCAAGTAGGTTGACTATATTTGTACAATCTTTTTAGTAAGATTGTTTCGGCATCCTTTATTTTGGTTGAATATTCGTGGAAACAGACAAAAAAACCTTTGATTTTGCTCAATTTCGGCTCATTCGGGAGCGTTCGGTAGGGCGTTTATTCTGGCGGCTCAAGCGATTTACAGGTGGTTACATAGAACCACGTCTGCACGCGCTTGGTTTTACTGATTTCAAAATGAGTTACTTAATGTTCCTGTCGAATATTGAGGAAAACGGCATTACCAATAATGAATTAGCCAAACGAGCCTGCGTAACCAAGCAGATGATGAGTAAGATAGTGGGCTTGCTGGAAGATGAAGGCTACATCTACACACAGAAAAACCCGGCCGATTCCCGCTCCAGCATCATTTTTCTGAACGAACGTGGGAAAGCATTATTTGTAGCCCTTGAAAATTGCATGAATGAGGCTCGTGCAAAATTCGACGCTATTGTTGGGCACGAACGCATGGAGCAGGTTATCGATACAATGGCCGAGCTCGTTACTAAATTAGAGAACGAAGAACAATGATTTGATAATTTTAATTGACTGCTGTTGCTTAGTCAGCTGTTTTAAAGCTATATAAAAAAGAACCGCAGTTCCATGTCATCCGCCGGGCGATTCGCTCAGGCAAGAACATGGAACTGCGTTGGCAATCAGTCTGAAACAACTTATTGTTTGTCAGGGAAAGGAATAATGAGCTTCTCCCCTCTTGTGGCAATATCTTTCTGGCGTTTGTTGGCACGCATGATTGCTTCTTTACTGACGCCGTATTTCTGCGCCACAACCCGCAGTACGTCACCCGGCCCAACAGTGTGAACGGCCATTACCTTTACGTTTAATTTGGTAACGCCCGCTTTCACGTCCGACTCCGAAACCCCCGGATTCAATTCTTTTAACGTACTGATTTTCATATTATAGCGAGTAGCAACACCATAAAAGGTTTCGCCAGCGCCAACAGTATGTGTATTGGTTGAACCACCCGGATTAACGGCGACTTTTTCGACAATGGGTTCCGGCTTCGGTTTTTCAACCGGTTTTTCTTCTTTCGGCTTTTCAACGGGTTTTTCCTCCTTAGGCTTTCCCTCCTTAGGTTTCTCCACTACGGGCTTCTCGTCAGGAGCTGGTTTGCCACCAGTGGTTTCCCGGTTGTCTGCGGCCACATCTTCGGCTTTTACGTTGGCTTCTTCAGCGTCGGCGGGTGGAACTGCCTGCGATAAGTCGACAGGAGCAGGCGATGATGACGTATCGACTTCTTCGGGTGCCATCAGCACATCCTGGTCATTTTGCGCCAATGGCTGCTGCGACAATGTATCGAGTGCTACGTTCGTCAATTCATCCGATCCGTTCGTATCGTCTTTCAGGTAATCGTACCCGATATAGAGTAAAGCGGCAATCATCCCCACCAATACGGTCAGCGTAATAGCGGGCAGACTGGAATTACCAGGGTAGCGAGGATTGGCTGTGCGGGTTTCTTCTTCCATGGGTTAGTTAAAAAACAGGGCGTAGCGAGTGGGTCGAATAATGGTAAAGACGTAGTAAATAGGATATTTATTGTCCATTATTCGTGAGTTGACGGCTCATATCGGCCACTTTTTCTTTGAGTTCTTCTTTAAATTGATCGAGTCGGCTGGCAACGGTTTCATCAAATGTACCTACAATCTGAGCAGCGAGAATACCAGCATTTCGCGCACCGTCGAGCGCCATTGTAGCGACCGGTACACCGGCTGGCATCTGGAGAATCGACAACACCGAATCCCAGCCATCAATTGAATTAGTGGATTTTACAGGAACGCCAATCACAGGAAGGGTCGTGAGTGAGGCAACCATACCCGGCAGATGGGCAGCCCCACCGGCTCCGGCAACAATTGCCCGTAAACCTCGGCTACGGGCGGTTTTTGCATAGTCGACCATTTTTTCGGGAGTACGGTGCGCCGAAACAATATCCATTTCCCATTTTACCCCCAATATTGTCAGCACGTCAGCAGCCTCCTGCATCACCTTTCGGTCCGAAAGGCTACCCATAATAATACCTACCATTCAAATGAATTAACTTGACTCTCTGCGAAATAACGGAGATTAATGCAGATTCGCTCATGCTTACAGCTAAATTTTGTGCATTTGGCCATTCGCTCGCCGTTTTTGGCCCGTGATTTGATAATACTACGTCATTTTACTCGACAAAGCTGGATTTTTGTTCGTATTGATACGTCGGTTTACTACGTCCGAATCATGCAGATTACACGCTTTAATGCCAACGTAACGCATTGATATTGTTGGCGATTTTAGTGCCTTCGCCCAGGCCGACTTCATTATCCTGACGCGTATGAATACCTCCCAGCAACCGCGATTCAGCGCATTCTTTGGCAGATTCCCAAAACGACTTATAAGGTCTGGCTTTATAGATAAGTGTATGGTCCGTAAAGGTCGGCATGTATTCCGTATAATTTTCCGACGTAGGGGCACCGTCCGGCAATTTGTTCTTCACCTGATACGCTAGCATGGGGCGCGACGTATGCGTATCGTCGACAAAGGCGAAATTATCGCCAAACATAGCGGTCAAGACGGTAGCCGTAGCGGCTGACTGAACCGCGTGACCCGAATAAAATGCGGGAAAAGGTGGCTCAAGAAAAAATGGCTCCCAGGGATTCCACTGGGTTTGCGGATCGACCGAAGCCCGGATGTACGTAGTGGGCCGTTCTACATTGAACGAAAATTTGGTTTTCCAACAATTAACAAACGCATCGGCAACTGCCATGCCCACCTTTGCATAAGTTTCGGCTGCTTTCACTAAATCGGCCTGGGTCTTACGTATGGCAATTGTTGCCAGATTATAGGAGTGACCCGGAGGAGCATACGTTTCGGAAGGGTCGTCGCTCCACCACATGACTATAGTCCGGTCCTCATCGGTCAGTATTTTTTTGCGTTCGAAAACTTCTTTATAATGCTTGTAATACTGGCTGGCCGTGTCTTTAGAATAAGGGAATGGTTTTGGGACGGGAAGTCGACCATTTTGTGCGGAAAATGTCCGGTTCTGACCCCAGTTTGGGTGCAGCGGAAACTTGCTTGACGACTGTCCATGATACGGTGGAATCCAGTACCCCTCGCCCCTTGGCCGTTTATACTCATAAGGGAAATTACGTTGATATGCCTCATGGCCTCCGTCGCTTTTCGACCACTCGAAAATGGCAATGGCCACAGCTTCACCGAATTTTTCGGAACGTTCTACATCTTTGGGTTTGAGGCCAGTTGCATACCGATCGTGAATATACTGTTTCAGTGAGTCGATGGGCTTGATTCTTCCCGTATAGCCATACAGCGCTTTGAGCATGTAGGCTTGTCCGGCATTCAGCGCCAATTCCCAGCATATCGATTTCCGGCGTTTGGGCTTAGGTAAGGAAAGGCCAGGTGATAACTTTCGGGCGACGGAGCGATGACCAGGAGCTGCGTAAACTACAGTCTCATACATGGTTAAGCCTAGATAGCCAATGGCCCTCGAGCCGTAAGTAGGGCTATTTTTCTTGGCTTTTTTCACTACATGCAGCGTCATATCAGCCCAGGCAGTTGCCACTTCATTAGATTTTATATTCGTTTTTTTTTGCTGACCCTGTACAGAGATGGATTGACTCAGGCAAACTCCAAGTATACCAGTTAAAACAACAAGCCTCATTACGACTATAATTTGTTACAGTATGCTTTATCATGTAACAAAAAGCTTGCCAGTTACCTATTAAATCATACTGTTTACTTATTGCTTAACTTTTAGGACGCAATGGGGAAACGAGCAAGCGATTTTCACTCATTGACTTGACGTTATTAACGTAGTAACAGCAGTTGGCCCTGATCCTGTTTGGGAATAATCTGTTTCCCCAGTTTTTGCTGATAGTGAATACTCCAGGCATACACCTCTGATGAACAGCTCTCTCCATGATACGTCCCGTCCCACTGAAACGGTGCAGCAGTTGTCTGAAAAATCGCTTCGCCCCAGCGATTGAAAATCGTTAATGACGTAATGGTTATATCTCCGCAGGCGTAGGTTAAAAAAGTATCATTCTGCCCATCGCCATTCGGAGTAAAAGTAGATGGAGCATACAAAACACAGTCGCAGGCACCGTACGAAATCACCACCGAGTCGGTTACAGTAGCACAGGCGTTACGTACACTAGCCCAGAATACGCCTGAGCTATTTACGGTACGTTCCGTTTCGGCGAACTGGTCGTGCCAGGTAAATTTCCCTTCGGTAACCGTCGGCCTGATGACAAACGTTTGTGCGCCACAAAGCGCCTGATCGGCCCCTAATTCTAACGCTGGAGGAGGAATGTAACGAACCTGAATGGTATCGGTAGCCACGCAATTGGCCTGGAATACCTGAACACTATATTGCCCCTCCTGCTTAACGGAAAGTTGATTTTGTACACTACCATCCTGCCAGCGATAC
Source organism: Spirosoma profusum (assembly GCF_014699005.1). Lineage (GTDB taxonomy): Bacteria > Bacteroidota > Bacteroidia > Cytophagales > Spirosomataceae > Spirosoma > Spirosoma profusum. The sequence goes on along the minus strand of NZ_JACWZY010000050.1, from coordinate 3,536 downwards.
GTTGTTTTCGGCTCAGGCGGAACGGTTAACGTAACGGTTTGTCCATTGCAGAGCGTAGTATCGGCTCCCAGATCAAAATCGAGTGCGTACGTGATACGTATCGTATCGGTGAGAATCTTGCAGGGCGTTGTCACTTTTACCGAATACGTTCCCGCTTTGGCTACTCGCAACGTAGCGTTCGTGCTCCCATCGTTCCAAAGGTAATCCGTTGCTCCGGGCGTAGTGGCATTCAATGGCAAGGTTGCTCTGCGGCTGCAAAGTGTTGTGTCCTTGCCTAGATCAAGGTTGATGGGCACCACGGTTACGTCGTCAATGAACACGTAGTAAAATCCCAGCATGGGTGGCGTCTTGAAAAAACTCCCAATGGTTAGGTATTGCTCATTGCCATTAGCTTCAACAACACCTGAAACACGTTGCCACTTTAGCGAAGGTATATTGGCTAGATGATCCAGAACCTGTGGCCGTACGGTGAACATCTCGGTTGTGGCCGTAGCCGTTAAGGGCTGTGTCGACAGGTGAAGTCCGAGCGTTTCGGTCAGGTACTTATTCGGTGTATCAGTAGCTACATACATCTCAAGGTAGTAGCACTTTCCGGCTTCCAGCGGCTTCAACAGGCGAATGCCCAGATACTCACCCCAGCCGCGATCAAAGAATAAGCGGGCCAATCCCGCCCCGGAATGTGGTGGCAGAATCATCTGCCCCGTCTGAAAACATTGATGGTAAAAATCAGGCGTTGCGCGATTGGGGTTATACCAGGGAATAGCTTCCTGAAGAAGATTGTCCAGTCGCGGGCAGTTACGATACGTTTCGAAGCTACTATTGGGTACAAGATTCTGGCTCCATACGGTTCCGCACAGGAGTGTAACGAACGTAATGATTAGCCAGATAAATCTTCTTTGCATAGGTTCGGGATTCGCTTCAGGAAGGGAATTCAGTCATTAAAGTTGATCCCAAAACTGTACAAAATCATCACAAAACTCGCTTTTATTAAGGAAGTTAACGAAAATAGTGCGATAAGCAATTTGTGAACTAACTACATTTGCCCTGTAAACCCCACCTTAAACTTATTCGATTTCGATGAAGCGTCCGTTTCTCTTATTTTTTATTCTGACTTTACTATTAATACTCTTCGAAATTGCCCGTGTCTATTTCATCATGCCTTTTCCGGGAAGCCAGCTCGGGCTCGACGGTACGTCTGCGCAGGCATCGCTGGGACAGGTAGAATTGGCCTATTGGCTCCATACAAACGGTGTTTGGCTACGAGTGCTTGGACTGCTGCTCCTGGCTTATCCAGCGTTTCTGGTCATTTCTAAACCGCGCCAGACGTGGCAACGCTACGTGGCAGGATTACTACTGATTGTTTATGGCGGAGTGCTGTACATGGTCAATCAGGAAATGATGGCCGACCATATGTTTCTTCAGCCTAGGCACAAACAGGTAGTGCCCCTGAGTCAGAATAAAATTTCCCTGGATAAGCTCGTACTAGGTTTTGCAGCAGATGGGCAGGCAACGGCCTACCCGATTCAGTTAATTGGATACCACCATCAGGTGCGCGACACGGTTGGCGGGCAATCCGTCATGGTTACGTATTGCACCGTTTGCCGAACTGGACGTGTGTTTAGTCCGGTTGCGGCTGGAAAAACTGATGAATTTCGGCTGGTTGGAATGGACCATTTCAATGCCATGTTTGAGGATAAAAATACGGGAAGCTGGTGGCGGCAGGCTACGGGCGAAGCCATTGCTGGACCGCTACGTGGTCAGACCTTACCTGAATTATCGGCCCGGCAGATGACGCTACGTGAATGGGCCGCCGAACATCCCAACACGCGCGTGTTGCAGGCTGACACTACGTTCGCTACCGAGTTTTCTCAAATGAAAAACTACGAACGCGGTTTATCGAAAGGGAAATTGACCCGACGGGATTCGGTTTCCTGGCAACCAAAATCATGGGTGATTGGTGTAGAAACTGGCAATCACACTAAAGCCTTCGACTGGAATCAGCTTCAGGAAAAACGTATCATGAGCGATGCGGTTGGATCAGAACCCGTATTGGTAGCGCTTTCGTCTGACAACGTATCGTTTGGAGTTTGGAGTCGACGTATCCATAGTAGATTACTCACGTTTCACTACGTTGCCGGACAGCTCATCGACCTGGAAACACGTTCACAATGGACCTGGCGAGGACGTAGTGTTTCTGGTCCGTTAGCCGGAACGCAGTTAACTGCAGTACCGAATGCTTATCAGGAATTCTGGCATTCCTGGCATTCGTTTCATCCTGATACAGAAATATAGCCGTACGTTGCTTTCTATTTGGCAAGTAAAACCTGTCTGGGTTTGAATAAATGTAAATTCCTTCGTAACTTCCATACATGTTTTAGGCACGTGGCGTATGGAAGTTACAATTTACGGTAATAATAGCTCCCTGGTAAAACAGTTACTAATCATTTATACGATTGAGCTGACCTGCGAGTCACATACTGAAATTTTCCGGCAGGCATTGAATTACATGCCCCGTTATCAGCCAGGCGATGTTCTTCAATTCAAAACAGGCAAGTTGAGCAAGGAACGATACGTAGTAGATCGAGTGCTCAATGATATCATTGCCAGCAGTAAAGTGCGTAGAGATAAGCCGATACCCGCGTTTGAGAATGAGATTCACGTCATCCTAAGGCCGGAAACGAGACAGAGCGAGTAGTTCACCGTTTTTGCTACGTTGCTATGACGTATATGTTATGTAGCAGTGGAACGATAATTCGATACGTGGTAACCAAAAGCCCCGCTCAGTAGAAGGCGGGGCTTTTGGTTTTAGCTATTGGTTTTATTTTTCCTCTTAATTTTGCGCTCTTTTCGAGACTCTTTGCTCATGGTTTGACTCACGGGCTGAGTTGTCTGGTTTCCATAAGAGGTACCGTTGTCTGCGCCAACAGCCCCTTTGGCATCTGAAGTACCCTGGGGAGAAGCGGAGCCGTTAGTCCCATTTCCAACACCACTGTTTTTAGTGGTTCCATCAGTAACAGGAACTGTGTTTTTGTTCTGGGCTTGAGCACTCGTTAAAGCGGCCAGCAGGATAGCGCCCATTATTAGCATTTTCTTCATACGTTCGTTGAGTAAACTGGTCAGAACAACTAAACTCAAAAATGCGGTCGGTGAATTTGTTTTGTGTACAAGCGGCCCTCTTCGAGGCTTGTTTGTACAAATGAATCGAATTCCTTTACGTTCCCATCACCCTGCTATCCATGCTGGAAGTAGTCGGTTAGAGAAAGCCAATCAGTACTACCTGATTGGTTTTCTGGAGGGCGTACTTCCGCTTGATCATGTCATTGATGGGGAGGGTTCGGGTAGAATCCCGGTAAACATGTAAGTAGGTTCCCAGGGAAGCCGAGTTGAACTGGTTGGGCAACAGCAAGGTCTGAGCCTTTACCGCAAGGTTTATGAGAGTACTACTAAGCAATAGTGGGGTTTTAAGGGGTTAAGCAAAAGTAATGGTGTATTCTTGACCGACCTGACTTAGAATGCGCTCGACCGCTTTGCGCAGG
>NZ_JACWZY010000004.1 GCF_014699005.1 Spirosoma profusum | reverse complement strand
TGCCCGTCAGTTTACCTGCCCAGCGAGGCCAGGGCTTCACGGTGGCGGGCTTTCTGACGCTAGAGAATCGCCTACAAGCTTACAGCTATAGTGGCCCCACGACGGCTCAGGCCTTTATCCACTTTGTCGATGATTGGATTCGTCAGTGTCCACCCCAGGGCAAACCGGTGTTGGTGCTGGATAATGTCAGTTTCCATCGGAGTGCCGAAGTGATGGCTCGCCAAAAACATTGGGCCACTCAGCAGGTGTATTTGCAATATCTGCCTGCCTATGGCTCGGAGTTGAATTTGATCGAGATTCTTTGGCATCGCTTGAAGCATGAGTGGTTGAGGTTGGCGGATTATGCCAGCAGCCAAAGCCTGCGTAAAGCGGTCGAGCGGATTCTGAGTCAGGTCGGCCAAGAATACACCATTAATTTTGCTTAACCCCTTAAATAGACTGTTAACCAATACAAATCAGCCAATAAAGTGTCAGGTTATAGCTAGCCCACTTTTCTGAATCATCAGGAGTTTAATCACGCTTTTTCCTTTAGCATACGATAGCCAAATTTACATCGATGCAAATACTTATCACAGGCGGAGCTGGATTCCTGGGGCAGCAACTGGCAAAAGCACTCCTGACGAGTTCGCTCGTCTTTGATCAAATAGTATTGGTCGATATTGTCATGCCTGCCAAGCCAGCGAAGGATACCAGGATAAGCTGCCAGCAGATGGACCTTTCCCAGGAAGGTGCAGCTAAAGCCATCATTACGGACCAAACCGGGCTGGTTTTTCATCTGGCCGCTGTCGTCAGCAGCCATGCGGAAGCAGATTTTGACCTGGGTTGGAAGGTGAACCTGGATGTAACCCGTGCGTTATTGGAAGCCTGCCGTCATCAGCGACCGGGTATCCGATTTGTATTTGCGGGTTCTATGGCCGTATATGGAGGAGATTTGCCTGCGGTGGTTACCGATTCGACCATCGTTACTCCGCAATCCTCTTACGGGGCCCAAAAGGCGATCGGCGATTTGCTGGTCAATGACTACACCCGAAAAAACTTTATCGATGGGCGCGTATTACGCTTCCCTTCCATTTGCGTGCGAGCGGGTCGGCCTAACCTGGCGGCTTCTTCCTTTGTCAGCAGTATCATTCGCGAACCTCTTAACGGAGAACAGGCAATTTGTCCCGTAGCGCCAGAACTAGCCGTCTGGGTATCTAGTCCGGATGCCGTTATTCAAAATATCTTGACAGGAGCCACACTGGACGGAGCAGCTTTTGGTCCATGGCGTACGGTAAACTTACCGGGGATTCGGGTTACTGTACAGCAAATGCTCGATTCACTGGAACGTATTGCTGGAAAAGAGACTCGTGCAAGGGTACACTTTCAGCCTGACCCGGCGATCAATCGGATCGTGACGAGTTGGCCTAGTGCAGCCGATAATACGAGGGCGCTCCAGCTAGGGTTCAAGGTCGATACCGATTTTGATGAGTTTATCATCCAATACATCCGCAGCAATCAGCAGTAGCGTTGTGCGAAGCGTATAGCCATCGCTATTTTAAACTGATGGGCAATTCCTGGTCTGTTGGTTCTTGGACCAGGAATCTACATGGCTTGTCAAATCAATCTAAACCTTTAGGCCCTATGAACCGGATAAAAGCTAGCCTATGTTTATCCATTGCCCTTTTTTTTCTATTCATTCTAGCGGCACAGGCACGTGTTAAACGTATTAAGATTACCAGCCGACAATCGCCTACGTTTGAGGGAAAAGTGTTCGCAACGGTGGGTGCCTACGAAAAACTGTGCGGGAAAGCCTAGGGCGAGCTTGACCCAAACAGCCCCCAATTAGCTTCCATAACCGACATTAAACTGGCTTCCCGAAGTTATAAAAGTAAAGGGGATAGAGAGCAGCGCATGCCTTCTAAATGCAACCCAGAATTGTATTTAAATGATAGCTAGTCGAACAGTTGGAGATCACCACACTTCCCTTAAAGTATCCTTACTCATCAGCAAGGATACTTGAGATTCTTCCTTCGTCGGAATAACAAAACCACTCATTTAGGGGCAATTTTTAAATGTTTAAACTGGTTCAAAGTACCAGCGTAGCAGATAGCCTTCAATAAGAAATTTCTCCAGAATAGAATTATTGTCGCTTTTTTTGTACTTTAATTGGGTTGACGATAAATTAGTTAGTACATCACTCTTACATTTTTGGTAGTCGAACAGGATACAGGACTTTGGCAGTCATTTCGGGAAGGAGACCGCAAAGCCTTCGAGGAATTGTTACGTATCTACTATCGGCCTCTGTTCGAATATGGCACCAAATTCCTCAAAGATCGTGATCAATTAAAGGATCATGTGCATGACCTGTTTGTCAATCTGTGGGAACGCCGGATGTTTTTAGGTCCTGTTACTAATCTCAAAATCTACCTGTTCATAGCGCTTCGTAACCTCATTTTTCAGAAGCACCAAAAAGATGCCTTGTGGGGTGAACTGCCTGACGACTTTGGTGAAAATCAACTGGAAGATAATCACCATGCCGAAAACCGGATCATTGCCGAGGAAATGGATGTTCATAAGCGTGCGCAACTCCAGAAATCGATCAGTCAACTATCGAAGCGTCAGCAGGAGGTCATTCATTTGAAATTTTATGAGAATCTGACGAACGATCAAATCGCTCAGGTTCTGGATATCTCCAAACCCGCAGCCACCAACCTGCTATCGCAGGCGCTGAAATCATTTCGCGAGCAATGGGGGCTACTCTTCGTAGCGTTCTACATCCTTCTTTAATTATTATTTGTTAGTTGTAAGTCGCTAGAAAAGAGTCTGTTAGCGATTAATGAAAAAAAAATTGATATTTTTTCATTATAATCTGATACGTTTTCTATCCTCCTTATATACACCCTGATATGGTGTTCAGCCATGAAGCAGTATAAGGATTATGAGGTAAATGATTTTCTGATCGATGACGATTTTGTCCAGTGGGTTCGGGCAGGGGCTGCGCCCAACGTAGCGGTTTGGCGGGACCTACTGACGACTTATCCAGATAAAAAAGCGGACCTGGAAGAAGCCCGTACGTTTATTCTGCAAACACTGGCAGGTGGTACGTTGTCCGATGCTGAGTTAACCCAGGAAATCAACCGGATTCTGGCCAGCACCGCACCTGACGTACCAATACGTCAATTAGGTAACCGTTTTCAGTGGTGGCAGGCTGCGGCTGCGGTTGTTGTGCTTTTGGGTATTGGCTGGGGAATCTGGCAGACTCAATCAACTTTATCGGCTTACGCTTACGATCAGTTGGTGAAAACGTCAACTCTGCCACTGACGGAAGTAGCCAATACGCAGAATAAATCTCAGCTAGTCCTGCTACCAGATGGGAGTCAGATAACGCTGGCCAGCCACAGCCGGGTTAGTTACGCCCGTGATCTTGACAAACGAGCCAACCGGGAAGTGTTTCTGACGGGTGAAGCTTTTTTTAACGTAACGAAAAATCCCCAACACCCCTTTCTCGTGTATGCCGGTGGGTTAGTCACCCGCGTGGTCGGAACGAGTTTCAACGTACAGACCGGAGACAAGCAAGTATCTGTAGTGGTACGAACCGGACGTGTGGCGGTTTACCCGATGAAGGAAACCGATAAATCTGAAAAAATCGATGAAACGTCGCTACTGACTCCTAATCAGCAAGCTACGTTCCTGATTGACAATCAGCAAATTACCCGTACTCTAGCCAACGAACCTAAAGTCTTATCTGCTTCGGAACAGGAAATGGTTAGTTTCCAATTCGATAATACACCGATTGCCCACGTATTCACCCGATTGGAAATGGCGTATGGGGTGTCTATTGTTTACGACAAGTCGGTTATGAAAAACTGTAGGTTGACGGTTCCTATGGGCGAAGAACCGTTTTTTACCAAGTTAGATATTATCTGCCGAACCATTGGCGCCAGTTATAAAGTAGATGGCACTCAGGTGGTTATCAGCAGTGCTGGTTGTGATGAATAAGCAACGTAACAAGTCCCTAATCTCTTAACCCAATATATTCTGATGAATTAAAACCCCAAAAAAAGTCGCCGGGCTTCCAAAATGAACCTGCTTGGACCCATGTTCATTTCTGCCCCGCGACTGTCGTTACTTCCCTCCATGTCTTGGCAAACAGCAGCTCCTTTAGGGGAGCCGGGGAGGGTTTTGTTTTCTTAAACTCAAAAACAGTTGGTAAATTATGAAAAAAAGGATTACCAAACGCAAATTGATTGCGCTCCTTATGAGAACCAGTGTATCCCTGATGCTTATCGTGCTAGTGGCCAGTTTGACCTACGGCCGGGACGGTTTGGCGCAGGATTTACTCAAACGCTCCGTGACGGTTGAGGCCGAACAGCGCGACTTGAAGACCATTCTGAATCAGTTAGAAAAATCTGCTAAAGTTCGTTTTTCCTATACGCCCTCGCTCATTCGTGATCGAAAAGTGAGTCTGACCATGCACAATCAGCCGCTGGAGGACGTACTGGTTAAACTCCTCCGGCCGCTACGTATTCAATATGCCGTATCGGGTGGCTATATTATTCTGAATCGCGAGCCTAGTCCAACCGACACGAATCAGTCGGGTCACGCTACGTCTTCGTCGACTGATATGGCCGCTGTTGATATGGATAAACCTGTTGACAGATCTGTTTCGGGAAACGTAACAGATGAAAAAGGGCAGGGATTACCGGGGGTCAACGTAGTGATTAAAGGAACGACGCGTGGAACGACTTCGAACGCTGATGGAAGCTACCGCCTGAACGTACCGGAAGGCGCTGCCAGCACCCTCGTTTTCTCGCTGGTGGGTTATACCACGCAAGAAATTATTGTCGGTACGCGCACTACGTTGGACATTCAGTTGCAGCCTGACAACAAAACCCTTAACGAAGTCGTGGTGGTGGGATACGGTACACAGAAGAAATCGGACCTGACCGGTTCCATTGCCTCTGTCAACTCAGCGATTATCGGACGCTCTTCGACTACTGACGCCACCGGCGCCCTGCAAGGTAACGTACCGGGTGTGGTTGTGGTCAAAAACGTGGGAAAACCCGGCTCCGGATATAGCATCAACGTGCGGGGAACCAGCTCATTCGGTGGCTCCAACTCCCCACTGTTTGTTATCGACGGCATTCCTACTACCTCGGGGTTGAACGATATCAACCCGGCGGATATTGACAAAATCGACGTATTAAAAGATGCTTCGGCAACAGCTATCTACGGCTCCAGGGGCGCCAAAGGGGTAGTGATTGTGACCACCAAACGCGGTAAATCGGGTAAAACGACCATTTCATATGATGGATATGTAGGCTCCCGGGTTCCCATCCATTTGCCCGACATGATGGATGGTCCAGATTACGTCGCTTTTCGCACGCAGTTGTTTCAGGCGCAGGGCCGGGACATTTCACGCACCAATACCGCTTTTTTTACCCCTGAACAATGGGCCAATATTGACGCGGGGAAGTTCACCGACTGGCCTTCGTTGTTTTTGAAAAATGGCTTGCAGATGAATCACAACCTGTCAGCGAGTGGGGGCGATGACAAGACCCGGTTTTCGTTGGGGGCCGGTTTTCTGCAGGAAGATGGCAACGTAAGTCCGGAAAGCTTTAAGCGTTATTCATTCCGGGGCAACGTAGATCGACAAATCTCTGAGAAATGGAAAGCGGGCATTAACTTTTACATCTCTCAGGACTTGCAAAATCAGGGCAGTTATGAGGCACTACGTTCCGCATACCGTTTACCTCCCACGGTTTCGCCATACGACAACAACGGCACTCCTGTGTTTCGGGTACTGGGCGGTGATGGTGTGATCAATCCCTTATTCGACCGGGATAATGACATTCGGATGAACCGGTATTTTCGGGCATTCGGTAATATCTACGTTCAATTGCAGCCCACCCAGGGCCTGACCCTGAAATCTACCTTTTCTCCTAACTACTACACCACCCGAACAGCCTGGTTTATAGGCGGGCTATCGAAAGAAGGCGCTGGGGCGGGGGGGTATAACAAAGCGACATACGATAACAGTGAGCAATTGAACTGGCGATGGGATAACCAGGCGATCTACGAAGCTGACTTCGGAGGAGTTCACAAAATCACCGCTACGCTGGTCCAGAGTATGCAGCTGGAACGACTTGAGTCGAGCGGAGCGGATGTCTTTAATTTGCCCTATAACTCGCTGTGGTACAACCTGGGATCGGCCACTAACACGACCACCGCTGGCGTCTATTCTGGCCCAACGGTACGTTCCAACTTTAGTCTGTATACCCTAACCGAGCTTATTGGCCGCGTGAACTACAGCTATAAAGACAAATACCTGCTCACTGTTTCGGGTACCTATGATGGCTCTTCTCATTTGGCCGCAGGTAATCAGTATGGCTTCTTTCCATCGGCAGCTATCAAGTGGCGGTTGGGTCAGGAGAATTTCATGAAAACCTTCACACCTGTCAATGACCTCAGCTTCCGACTCAGTTACGGAGCCTCGGGCAACGACCGGATTGATCCCTATACAACGCAAGCTACACTTGGCTCTTCGGTTACCTACTTTGGTAGCGCGCTGGCTCAGGGTTACTCCCCCAACCGGCTTGCCAATAAAGACCTGACCTGGGAAACTACCCAGGAAATCAATCTTGGACTGGACTTCAGCCTGTTTAACAACCGTCTCTATGGCTCGATCGATGTCTATAATCGCGATATTCGTAATATCCTGGTAGACAAAAACTTGCCAGCTCCGGCGGGTTTCAACTCAATCAAAGCCAACCTGGGCCGTTTGCGTAACCGGGGAATTGAAGTAGGGCTTTCTACCATCAATATTGAGAAGGGAAAGTTTTCCTGGAAAACCGATTACGTCTTTGATGCCAACAAAAACCAGATCCGGGAAACGGCCAATGGCGCTAAGGACGACGTAGGTAGTCTGTTTTTCATCGGCCAGCCGGTGCAGGTTAACTATGACTACGTATTTGATGGCATCTGGCAAACCAGCGAAGCCGATTTGGCCGCCAAATACAACCAGAAGCCAGGTCAGGTGCGGGTGAAGGATATCAATAACGATGGCGTGATCAATGCCAGTGACCGGCAAATCATTGGTAAGCGAGTACCATCCTGGACCGGCTCAATTGGCAATACGTTTCGTTACGGCAATCTGGATTTATACGTATTGGTTTACTCGCGACAGGGTGAGCAATATAGCAGTTCATTCGACGCCAGTTTTATGAACTACAACCAGATCTACAAGCAAATGAACGTCGATTACTGGACGCCAACCAATCCGTCGACGACCCACTTCCAACCTGGTAACCCTGGTTCCTTCGTGAACGCCATCTATTACAGGAAGTCGGATTTCGTTCGGGTGAATAACATCACCTTAGGCTACACTTTTCCCCGCGAATTGCTTCAAAAGGTCAATATCAATAGCTTACGGCTCTACGCAACGGCCACCAATCCGTTTCTATTTACCAAGTACGATGGGTTCGATCCCGAGTGGACAAGCCAGAATACGTATGGAACCGCCATCAGCACGGCTACCTACCTGTTCGGCGTAAACCTTTCTTTTTAACCGAAACCTGTCAACTCATGAAAAAGACAATTTATAAACTATTGACCCTGCTGCTCACAACAGCTTTGGTCTCCTGCAATGATTTCCTCACGGAACAAAACCTCAGCGGCATCACCAGCGAAAATTACTTCAAGGATGCCGCCAGTTACGAGTCATTGATCAATTCGTGCTATTCTTCACTACGTAGCATCTATAATCTCAATCCCAGCCTGTTCGAGTGGGGCACCGACCTCACGACGCGGGGCGAGATTGAATTAGTCAGTGGACAGGCCAACGAGGTACCCGCCATTCAGCTCAATGAATATAAAACCCTGACTTCCGATAACAGTCCCGGCAGTACGTTCTTTTCGGCTGCTTATGCTGGTATTCAGCGCTGCAACACGGCCATCAATCGGGGTGGCTCGATTCCGGGATTAGCCGAAAGCCTCAAAAACAAACGTATCGCTGAGGTACGTTTCATTCGGGCTTATTACTATTACCTGCTGGTGGAAAATTTCGGGGGTGTTTCCATCGTACAGGATGAGATCAACTCGGCAGTCACCCACTTTGTACCCAACACTGAACAGCAGGTCTACGATTTCATGATCACGGAGTTGACGGCCGCCCTGCCTGCGGTTGACGTAACAACGGCTGATTTTGGCCGGGTTACGCAGGACGCCGTCAAGCATCTGCTTTCGCTGGTGTATCTGACCAGGGGATACAAATCGTTCGGGGCCAGCAGCGACTTTGAGAAGGCTGCCCAGTATGCTGAAGAAATCATCAAAGGCGGCACCTACAGTCTTCTGCCCTCGTTTGCCGATGTTTTCAAACCAGGTAATGAACGTAGTAAAGAGATTATCTTATCGATGCAGTATGAGGCCGGTAGTGCATCTATTCCGGGACACGGGCAGAATATTCTGTTCGGCTGGCGGTATTGGCGGGAAAAAGGCTTTGATGAGGTCACGGCTACGAAAGATTACAACCGTCGGCGGTCTGATTTCATGCCGACCCAGTTTCTCTACACGCTCTATAACACGGCCAAGGATGCCCGCTATGACGTAACGTTTTTGAGCCAGCTCTACGCTACCAAAGATGATGGCATCATTAAAAAAGGCGACCTGCGATTCTATTTTCCTTATCCAGATCAACTCTTTACAGCGGCTGATTCGGCGGCACTAAAGAAAGCCAATCCGAACGTAGAAATCATCCGATTTGAGAAGTGGAAACAAGCTTTCAACAATGTGGGCGGGGTAGAGAAGTTTCCCATGATCAACAAGTTTTATGATCCCAATGCGCCCCTTCCGGGTAATAATGAGCTCTTATATGCCAGTACGCGGGATATTTTCCTGTTCCGTATGGCAGAAACGTATCTAGTAGCTGCTGAAGCGTATTTCAAACTGGGTAAGTCAGCCGACGCGGCTACCAAGCTGAACGCAGTACGTACTCGGGCGACCAAAGCAGGTCAGAGTTTAGCCATTACGGCATCGGAAGTAACACTTGATTTCATTCTGGACGAAAAAGCGCGTGAGCAGGCCGGGGAGTACAAGCGTTGGCTCGATCTGAAGCGTACGCGTAAACTGGATCGGGCTTTCAAATACAACAACTTAACGTTCCTGGCCAACGGCGCGGTAACTAACGTAGACAAATACTACCTACGCCCGATTCCGCAGTCGGTCATTGATCGGGATTCGGAAGGTTATCCTCAAAATACAGGCTATTAAACGGAGTTTAGGCTTGTCGGTGAGGGCGCTTCTATGCCTGTATTCAACCCCAATTTCTTAGAAACAAATAGTCCACGGGTTCTTAAGCTACTTTTGATTGGCGTAGCCTGATAATCAGGCTACCTCAAATTGAGCTTAAGAATCTGCGGGCTATTTCCAGCAGAAAACATGATTAACGTTCAACGATTGCTGCTAATTACGTTAACCCTTTTGTTAAACGGCGCTCTGAATGCAACTGCAATTCCTTTTGACCTGGTCACGCCAAAGACAAAGGTATCGATTGTGTATGCTGCCGATGATCGAAAACTGGATTCAATCGCAGCCCATCTGCTGGCGCAGGATATTCAGCGGGTTACGGGTTATCTGCCGCACGTTTATACGGATGTAAATAACGCCAGTGGCAATCTGATTCTCATTGGAACGGTCAATTCTAGCTTGGTTAAATCGCTGAGAGACAACTCGTTTGCTTCTTTGAATGGAAAGTGGGAGTGCTACGTTCAGAAGGTTTTAGATAAGCCATTCAAAAACGCAGATCAGGTATTGGTGATTACCGGCAGTGATAGCCGGGGGACAGCGTATGGCGTGTTTAACCTGTCGGAAAAGATTGGCGTTTCGCCCTGGTATTGGTGGGCTGACGTAACACCGACAACGAAAACTCAGTTGTCAATTGCAATCGAGTCGACTACGTCAAACCCACCTTCCGTGAAATTCCGGGGCATATTTATCAATGATGAAGATTGGGGATTGCAGCCCTGGGCAGCCAAAACGTTTGAGCCAGAAACAAAAGATATAGGTCCAAAAACGTACGCCAGGGTGTTTGAATTGTTGCTCCGACTCAGGGCCAACCTGATCTGGCCGGGCATGCATCCCAGCACGAAACCGTTTTACACAATTCCGGGCAATAAAGACGTAGCGGATGCCTATGAAATTATTGTCGGCACTTCTCACGCCGAACCCATGCTACGTAACAACGTTCGCGAATGGGACAAAAAAAGCATGGGTGCTTTTAACTACATCACCAACAAACCGGCGGTTTATAGCTACTGGGAAAGTCGGGTGAAACAGGCGGGTGTGGCCAACGTAATGTACACCATCGGTATGCGCGGGGTGCACGATAGCGGTATGGAAGGCGTTAAAGGCACGAAAGAAGCCGTTCCGTTACTGGAGCAGATTTTTGCCGACCAACGCGATTTACTCCAAAAACACATCAACCCCGACGTAACGAAAGTACCCCAGGTGTTCACGCTGTACAAAGAGGTTTTGGATGTGTATGCCAATGGCCTTAAGGTTCCGGACGATGTTACGTTGATCTGGCCCGACGATAATTATGGCTATATCCACCAACTAAGCAATGCCGACGAAACGAAACGCTCGGGTGGATCAGGTGTTTATTACCATGCGTCTTATTGGGGACGACCGCATGATTATCTGTGGCTTTCCACAACTCACCCCGCTCTGATGCGTGAGGAAATGACCAAAGCGTATACGATGAACGCCCGGCAAATCTGGGTACTCAACGTTGGCGACATAAAACCCGGTGAATACGATTTACAGCTATTTATGGACATGGCCTACCAGGTCGAACCGTTTATGGATAGCCGTTACTCCAGGCAGCACCTGCAAAACTGGGTAAGTCAATTACTTGGGAGTCAGTTTGCTACGTCTGTTGCAAAAAATTTGTGGGATTATTTTCAGTTAGCCTTCGAGCGAAAGCCTGAATACATGGGCTGGAGCCAAACCGAGCCGACTACACCTGTTAAGCCGCTGACGGCCTATAACCATCATTTTTTTAATGATCAGGCCCAACGTCGGCTGGATCGGTATGATGAACTGGAAAAAGAAGTTCGGACGATAAGTTCACGCATGCCTGCTCACCTCAAAAATGCGTATTACGAACTGGTCGAATACCCGATTGTGGGCGCGTCGCTGATGAACAAAAAGTTTCTATACCGGGATAAAGCGAACCTTTACGCCGAACAGGGACGTATCACCGCCCATCACTATGCTACGTTGTCGAAGCAGGCGTACGAGGCTATTGTCAGAGAAACGGATTATTTCAACAACCAATTGGCGCAAGGGAAATGGAAGGGAATGATGTCGATGAATCCGCGTGAGCTGCCTGTTTATGAACTGCCTACTACCAATTTTACGACTAAATCTACAGGTAGGGATTGGCAAGTTACTCCCGAAGGGTATTCAAAAGTGGATTCGGATGCTACGTTAGCGCTTCCCGAATTTGATCAATGGAATAAGCAACGCTATTTTATTGATGTTTTTCTCAGCCGGGAAATCAGCCTTCCGTTTACAATCACTACGTCGGCTAACTGGATCAAAGTGAGCCAGATGCAGGGTACGCTCACTCCGAAAGAAGGCCAAAGTGAGGCTCAATTGTGGGTTGAAATCGACTGGGTCAAGGCTCCGAAACAAGCCTTATCGGGTTCGGTCAGCGTCGTCGGTGGAAGCCAGACTATCAGCGTTAGCGTAAAAGCTAATAATGCTAACGTACCAGAATTAAATCAGTATAAAGATTTTGTTGAAGCAGCCGGGTTTATTGCCATTGATGCCGCGAGCACATCAACCCGCACAGGCGGGAAAGGGACTCAATGGGAAGTTGTCGACGGATTAGGTTCTGCGGGCAAGGCGCTGGAAGCGTTGCCCTTGTCGGTTCAGGCAACGACACAGTTGAGTGATACTACGTTGATCCGGTCGAATCCTTCCGTTACGTATGATTTTTATACGTTTCACCCGTCACCGGCTGATTTCAGTGTCTACACCTTGCCAACCTTTCCGCTCAATAACGAGCAGGAAATGCGCTACGCGGTTTGCATTGATGGCGGTGCGCTTACAGTTCTTAACTTCAAAACGGTGGGACGTACCGACGAATGGAAGCAAAACGTACTCAGCAACGTAGCAGTCAGAACCATCAAACAGGCTTCGTTACCCGCTGGAAAACATACGCTGACCATTTATAAGATTGACCCGGGCGTCATTCTGGATCGCATCTTTATCAATCTGGGTAATCAACAATCTCAGTACGGCGCCGTGCCAGAAACGGCTCACAGCTTCTCCAAATAAAGCGTTTCGCTTGTCTACCAACTACTCAAAATAACCTTGACGGTTCCTATGCGCCTGGCCAAAATTGTGTTCGTGGCTCTCCTTTCGCTAACGTATCATTATGCTGATGCCCAGCGGCAAAAAGCTTACAACGCGATTTATTCGGGTGTTCCCTGGTTTGATGATAAAGGTCAGATTGTCAGTGCGCACGGTGCGAATATTGTTTTGGATAAGGGGCGTTATTATTTGTTTGGCGAAGCTCATACGGATACCAGTAACGCGTTTGCGGGCGTCAACTGTTACTCCTCGACAGATTTGTACAATTGGCAATTCGAGCGGGTGGCATTACCGGTTCAGCCATCGGGAAAGTTAGGCCCAAACCGGGTGGGGGAACGCCCGAAAGTAATGAAATGCCCAAAAACCGGCGAATACGTTATGTTTATGCACGTCGATACGTTGGGTTACACAGACCAGTTTGTCGGTTATGCTACGTCGAATAGCATTACTGGACCATATACGTTTAAAGGCCCAATTCTTTTCAACGATAAGCCGATTCGGAAATGGGACATGGGCACTTTTCAGGATCAGGATGGTTCGGGATACGTATTGATTCACGGCGGGGAAATCTACAAACTCAGCGATGATTATCAGGCTGTGCGTGAGCAGGTTAACAAAAGCATGACCCCAGGTTTTGAATCACCTGCTATTTTCCGAAAAGACAGTATCTACTATTTTCTGGGTTCTCATCTGACCAGTTGGGAACGTAACGATAATGAATATTATACCGCTACGTCGTTAAACGGCCCGTGGACATTCAGAGGCACCTTCGCGCCGAAAGGCACCTTAACCTGGAATTCCCAAACCACGTTTGTTCTGCCCATTGCCGGATCGAAAGGCACTACGTATCTGTTCATGGGCGATCGATGGGCTTTTCCAAAACAGGCTTCAGCCGCTACGCATGTCTGGCAGCCACTTTCGGTTTCTGGCCATTCGCTTTCACTGGCAACGTACCAGCAAGCCTGGCAAATCAATACGTCGACAGGTGCCGCTTCTCCGGCAAAAGCTGGTCAGAAATTTATTGAAAACACGGATAAATCTCGGATAACATTCACTGGAAACTGGAGTCAATCTTCATCCGATACGTCATCGGTGAGCCGCTCGGCCGAAAAGGGCGCTTCGTTTTCGTTGAAATTTACGGGTACGCAAATCGGCTTGATTGGTGAAGCGGGTCCTGATGGCGGCTATGCACGTATCGTTCTTCAGGATAGCAAGGGGAAAATTGTGCGCACAGCCCTGGTGGATATGTATTGCAGTTATCCGGTAGCATCGCTTAGTTTCCTGAGTGCCAGTCTGCCAAAAGCCAGTTATACGTTGACCGTTTCGGTCATGGGTGAACGTGGCAACTGGTCGGATAAGCGAAAAAGCGTGTATGGCAGTACCGGCAATTTTGTTTCGCTCGATAAGTTTATCATCAATGATTAAGCTAAATGGCACCAGAGCGGAGGCTACGGCGAAATACGCAGAACGTATACTAGCTGTTTATAAATGGCTTTAAAACGCCGGGGTTAGCAATCAATAAAATGACGTCCGATGATTTGCGTCTGGATGCAGTGGTATCAGGGAAATTAATCGAGCCGGTGTTGGCCGAAATCGCGAAAGCTAAATTATGAAAGCAACTATCGTTTGTTTATTGGCCGTTTATTCGATCGTTGTTTACGGCTTTGTCAGGAAAGAGCCGGGTTTGACGATTCAGGAGATAAGCGTTAAAGCCCCGTTTGTCATTCCAAAAATTAAAGTACCTGACTTTAGCAAGTGTAAACGATTATCCATCAACGATTTTGGCGCTGTTCAGGGCGATAAGGCGAAAACATCGCAGGCAATTGCCAAAGCGATCGATCAAGCCAGTAAACAGGGCGGGGGAGTGGTCGTTATTCCGGAAGGTGAGTGGCTAACGGGAAAAATTCATCTGAAAAGTAACGTAGCACTGCATCTCGACAAAGGTGCCGTGCTGCTATTTTCCGAAAATCCAGACGACTATTTACCTGCGGTTCATACTACCTGGGAAGGACTGGAATGCTACAATTATTCGCCCCTGATCTATGCATATGGGTGTAAAAATATTGCCATTACCGGCGAAGGGGAGCTAAAGGCTAAACTGGATGTGTGGCAGAAATGGTACGCGCGGCCAAAATCGCACATGGAAAGCATCAAACGACTCTACAATTTAGCCTGGAATCGGACTCCGGTTGAGCAGCGACAGATGGTCAATGATACGGCTCACCTGCGTCCGCAGTTTATTCAGTTTAACCGCAGCGAAAACATTCTGATCGAAGGGATTTCCATTACCAACAGCCCGTTCTGGACAATCCATCCGTATCTGTGTAAGAACGTAGTGATCCGTAAGATAAAAGTCTATGCACATGGTCATAATAATGATGGCGTCGATCCGGAAATGAGCCAGAACGTACTGATCGAGAATTGTCTGTTCGATCAGGGCGACGATGCGATTGCCATCAAATCCGGTCGAAACCCCGAAGGATGGCGCTTAAAAACGCCTTCGAAAAATATTGTTATTCGCAACTGCACGGTGAAAAACGGCCATCAGCTGGTTGCGATTGGCAGTGAACTTTCGGGCGGCATTGAAAATGTGTTTGTCGATAGCTGTCGGGTAGTGGATGGCGCTAAACTGAACCATCTGCTGTTCATAAAAACCAACGAACGGATGGGTGGATACGTACATAATATTCACATGACCAACGTAGCGGCCGGGAAAATTGACCTGGGCGTATTGGGCATCGAAACCGACGTACTGTATCAATGGCGTACCCTGGTGCCTACGTATGAACGTCGACTTACCCCAATCAAAGACGTATTTCTGGACAACGTAACGGCCACCGATGTCAGGTTTATCTCCCGGATATTAGGGCAGAAAGAACTTCCAGTCGAGAACATATCACTTAAACGTGTCGTCGTTAGTAAGGTCGAAGACAAAAAACAGATTCACGAGAACGTATTACGAGCCAGTGTGTTGAATTAACGTATCAATATTGCATTTCGACAACAAGCCTATAATACGTTCCGCTTATGCCTGTTAAGAATCCCTTTCATACTATCGATGAATCGGGTTATGTTACTACCGATAACTCCCTTAAGTTGCTAAAATGTCATTGAAATAAACTTATCCTTTAAAAACAAACCGTTAAATAAAAATAGATATATACCAGCCAGTTTTATATTAAAAAAATTTTGATAAAGGAAACAATACAGGTACTATTACTCAGTAATTATCCACTCCATACTTATAATTTATAATGAAAACTTTACTTCTGGCCGTTTACTGCCTGCTTTTCTGTTGTTCCTCTTATGCCAAAATATGGCGTGTTAATAATAACAGCGGAATAAACGTCGGTCTCACAACCCTACAGGCTGCCCATGATGCGGCCGCTTCGGGTGACACTATTCATGTAGAGGGCTCACCGAATTCATATGGTACTTTAACCTCGACAAAAAAATTAACGATAATTGGGCCCGGCTTCTTTCTGGATGCCAATACCAATCTACAGGCCTTTACACAAACAGCCAGAATAAGTGGTATCACCTATTATGTAGGTTCTGAAGGGTCAGTTGTTTTGGGTATGGATTTTTCTGGGAATAGTATTAATGTATTCTGTAATGATATTATCATTAAACGAAATAAGTTTTCTTCTTTTGGTAATTCAGATCCGGAGTGGCAGTCAGGAACAATTGGTTTGTACTATAAACAAAATGATTCTTCTATTCCCGTTAACAATATTATTATAACCCAAAATTTTGGGTTTGTCCTGTTTATACAACAGCCTTCAACTGGAATACTAGTTACCAATAATTACATGTTTGTAGGTTCTAGCCAAGGAGAACAAACAGAAAGTCTATGCATAAATAGCAGTGTAAACGCCGTCACATTGATTCAAAATAATGTTTTTAGACGGGGTAAAGTGAGAACGTATACTAGTACCTTAACCAATAATATTATGTACGTTGGCACATTTGAAGGTACAGATAACTTACTGTCTAATAATATTGGTTCGGGAACTCAATTCGGTACAGCCAACAATAATAAATCGAACATCGATATGAGCACTGTATTCGTGCTTACTGGCTCTCCCGACGGATATTTCAAATTAAAATCAGGTTCGCCGGCCATCGGTGCGGGTTATGGCAGCACCGCCCAGAATCCGGTAGATGCCGGTATGTTTGGCGGTCAAACGCCTTACGTCTTATCGGGTATTCCACCCATCCCTTCCGTTTACTTCTTTGAAAATCAGCCAGTCGGTAGTTCTGCCGACCCGATTGATGTTACGGTCAAAGTAAGGTCCAACAATTAACAGCGTATTTCTTTTATCACCGACTGAGTCGATAACGGCTAAATACGTCTGTTATGAAACAGTTTACACTCCGCAATTTCCCGGCTTTCGCGGTCCTGTTATGGCTTTGCCTTATCTGCTCCGGAATTCAGGCTCAGAACGTATCGAAGATCGAATACTACGTCGATACCGATCCTGGCTTTGGTCAGGGGGTAAACGTGCCGATTACGGCAGGTCTGGATGTGACAGCCTCTTTTGCGATCAATATAAACAGTCTTCCCGCTGGCTTTCATCAGGTATTCATACGGTCTTTCGTAACGCCGTATCAGGTACAGGAAAATGGCACCCCTGTCACAAAAGGCGGATGGTCGCTTACAAACGTGCGAATCTTCTATAAAGAGGATTTTATTGCAGCGAGTACCACCTTGCCGAACGTAGTGAAAGGTGAATATTTTATTGATACTGACCCCGGTTTTGGAAGCGGCACTACTATTCCCGTTACGTCCGGATCGGACTTGAGCAACGTTACGTTGACATTCGATATTACGTCCCTTACGCCCGGATTTCATCAACTTTTTGTCCGCTTCAGGGATGCCAATGGAAGCTGGGGGCTTACGCAAAAACGGTTGTTTTACAAACAAAATTTGACGGTTTCCCCCACAGTTCTGGCGAATATTGTCAAAGCTGAATACTTCTTCGACACTGACCCCGGTTTTGGAAGTGGTACGGCAATTGCTGTTTCACCAGCTTCCAATCTGAACAATATTTCGTTTACGGCTGACGTAACGGCTCTGGCAACAGGCTTTCATAATCTGTACATCCGCTTCCGGGATAGTAACGGTAACTGGTCGCATACCCCTACAAGAACATTTTATAAAGAGGCCATTCAGCCAACCGGCAATACGCTTCCAAACATTGTTAAAGGCGAATATTTCATTGATAATGATCCTGGTTTTGACAAAGCCACATCCATAGCCATTACGGCGGGCTCTGATCTTTCGAACATTACTTTTGATTTTAACATTACGTCTCTCTCTGACGGTTTTCATAAACTGTATACTCGTTTCAAAGATGAAAAACAGCAATGGAGTCTGACAAACACCCGTACGTTTTATAAACAGTCGATTACTCAGGCTGAGCCATTAGCCGACATTACTCAGGTTGAGTATTTTGTGGACACCGATCCTGGATTTGGCCAGGGGAAGCAGATAACAGTTACGTCGGGAACGACAATTGATAACATCGCTTTTGAAGTTGATTCACAGAATCTTCTGCTGGGCGATCATATCCTTTACGTTAGAGCCAAAAATAGAAATGGGCACTGGAGCATCACCAACAAAAATTCGTTCAGGCTTGAACCACCTTCAGGCACGTTTGTCACAATAGGTCAGATCGAACAGACTTTATGCATTGGCAATACAGTCAGTATTCCATTTACGGTTAACAGCCCCTTCACGGCAGGCAATATTTTTACGGCTCAACTGTCTGATGCTGATGGCAGTTTCACATCGCCCCGCCCAATAGGAACCTTAACCGGAACAGGTTCTGGCTCCATCACGGTCACTATTCCTTCTGTGGCAGAGGGAACAAACTACCGTATCCGTATTTCGGCGAGTAATCCGTCCCGGGTCAGTACGGCGAACAGTACACCCTTGAGTATTCATCGGGTACCACCCGTATTTTCCATTGCGGGCGATACCGTTTCCTGTGTTGGAACAAAGACGTATAACCTGGAGAATACCGTATCGGGCAGCAATAACTACATATGGTCGCTCTCCGGCGGAGGAAGCCTCCAGGCGAATAACGTAACGGCAACGATTAACTGGGCTACAGTCGGAAACTACACAATCAAGGTAAAATACACGGGCGTTTGTGCCGGTCAGGATTCTGTAAAAACCGTACCCGTTAACGTAACGAATCAACCGCTAACCGGTACGTTTCAGAACCTTCTGCCGCAGGATAACGAAACCGATCAGCCCATACAGGTTGTCTTCACCTGGTCGCCAATCCCCAAGGCTGTTACCTATGATCTTTACGTCTGGCCCGCTACGTCAGCCAGACCCAATACCCCAACGGCTGCCAACATCACCGCCATTAATTATACGATCTCGAATACCACTATTATTCAGTACGATCAGAGCTATAAGTGGCAGATTGTTGCCAAACGCGCCTGCTACGAGCTGGCCAGCCCTGTTCGAACATTCCGAACGCGCCATTTACCCGACTTAATTGTTGAAAGCATTTCGACCCCTGCTACCGGTATTTCAGAAACAGATGTTTCTGTAAGCTGGGTCGTGAAAAATCAGGGTGAAGGCGATACAAATGGCCCCTGGACCGATCAGGTTTATTTATGCGACAATCCGGTTTTGAGTGCAAGTGCTGAAAAATATTATATCGGTGCTGTCAGTAATTTTAGTTCGCTGCCCATTGGTCAATCCTATCGTTCGGCAAACTTTACGTTCAGAATTCCACAAGGTATACAGGGTAATTACTACGTTGTTGTTACTACAAACGCATCACAATCGCTGCGCGAGACTTCGTTAACCAACAACGAGCGCGGCAGTACTATCCTGAATATTTCGCTGGCTCCACCCCCTGATTTACAGGTAACGGCGCTGACGGTCTCACCGTTGAATACGTTTTCCGAAAGTGAAGTGACCGTTACGTATACCGTTACGAATAAAGGCACGGGCCCGACTACGGCAACAAACTGGGCTGATCAGATTTCAATTGGAACGTCGGAGTCGGTCAATCTGGCTACAGACCGAGTGCTGAAAACCGTCGGCCAGCAAGGGGTAATAGCTCCCAACGGTACGTATCAGATCACGCAAAAAGTCATACTCCCGGCCCAAATTTCAGGCCAGTACTACATACATGTAATCACTGATCGGTATAGCCAGGTTTTTGAGTATACCCGGGAAGACAACAATAGCCTGAACAGCCTTGCTATGACCATTATTCAACGGCCAACTCCCAATCTGGTGGTTAGTAATGTGGGCGTGTCATCGACGACCGTATCGAACGGCCAAAACGTAACGGTTCAATGGACAACCGCCAATGAAGGCTCAGAGGTAGCCATTAAACCCTGGGTCGAAGGCATTTACTTGTCGACTGATCAAATCTTCAATGCGTCGACCGACCGTTTTATTGGCAGTTTTACCCGTCAGGAACATTTGCTTTCCTTGAGCAGCAGCCGGATGCAGCAAAGTGTTCAGATACCCCGTTCACTTCAGGCGGGCGACTACTACGTATTCGTCTTTTCGGATTCCAACAATCAGATTTACGAGAATCCCGACGAAACCGATAATACGTCGATGGCGGTCGACAAAATCACCGTCATCAATCCGGACCTCAAACCACTTACCCTGACGGCTCCCGCAACTGCCTTGTCGGAAGAAACCCTATCGGTTCAATGGAAAGTGAAAAATGACAGCCCGGCCGCCATTTACAATGCCAACTGGACGGATCGTATCTATTTATCAACGAATCAGAGCTTTGATCCAACCGATGTTCTGTTGACGGAAACTGTAACGGATCAGTTTCTGAGCGCAACGGGCGAATACACTAAAAATGCGTCTGTTTCACTGCCCGCCCAGATTTCAGGCAATTATTACCTGATTCTGATTAGTGATGCCGATAACACTATTTTCGAACGGCTAGAGACTAACAACGTACTGGTGGCTCCAATTGGCATTACCCTTGCCCCCTCACCTGATCTTGAGGTTTCTTCGCTTGTTACACCAACCACCGATACCGTTGGTACTGCGATTGCCATTCAGTATACGGTAAAAAATAGTGGAGCGGGGCCAATTACGAATAAGAGCTGGACAGACGGTGTCTATCTGTCGCCCACGCCGACACTGAACGAAGCGACTCAGGTTAATATTGGCACCACCTTCCTGAATCGGTCACTGGCTGCCGGCCAATCGTATACCCAGCAAACGGCTTTCCCAATCCCCGGAAATCTGGCACCCGGCGCCTACTATATTATTGTAAAAACGGACGCTGGAAACCTTATTTTCGAAAACAACGCCGAGGCAAACAACCTGAAAACCGCTACCAGTACGGTAAATCTGGTTGCTTTACCACAGACAGATTTGTCGGTAGTGACCGGTCAGATTTTAAGCGGTACCGTAACCGCTGGTCAGCCGGTTAGCCTGCAATGGACGGTTAAAAATAACAGTACGCAGTCAACGGTAATCCCATCCTGGACAGATGCAGTATTCCTGAGTACGAATCCTGTTCTCGATTTCAGCGATCAGTTAATTGGCAGTACAGCCATTAATTCGCCACTAGGGCCGGGCAATACGTACACCCGAAGTCTGACCGTTACCGTTCCTCAGGAAGCCGAAGGAACCGTATTTTTTATTGTGAACGTGGATCGCTTCAGTCAGCATAATGACCCGAATCGAGCCAATAATACGCTGGCGATGACACTCAGCGGAGGGGGGACAAGCGTACAGGTTGTTACACTTCCGCCCGCCGATCTGGTTCCTTCGCTGGTTTCGTTGCCGACCCAGGCTGTTGCCTCGCAACCCATTACGGTTCGCGCGAAAGTCAAAAACAATGGTACTGGGCCTACCCCGGCCAGTTCATGGATTGATCAATTCTATTTATCGACCGATTTACAGCTAGGTAATGATGTGTCGCTAGGTAGCCATGCGCACAACGGTGCACTTGCTGCTGGCGCAGAATATACCGATACCCTTCAACTCATGCTGCCGCCAAACGTATCGGGTAATTATTACCTGCTTCAGCAGACCGACGCTACGAATACTGTTTTCGAGCGCGGAAACGAGGGGAACAACATCGCCGTCGCAAGTCTTTTCATTTCGCCCCAGCAACCCAGCGATCTGGTTATAAAAGAGATTACAGTTCCTGCCACTCCCCAGTACGCTGGCGAAACCGCACTTATCAGTTGGGTACTCGCCAATATAGGCACGAATGCAACCAATGCGTTTCGACGCGATGCCGTATACCTATCGGCTGACACGACCTTAGATGCAACCGACGTATTACTCGGTACGCTGGAAGGTACCGTTAATTTGCCGATTCAGGCAACGGCCATCCAGACGCTGGAAAAACCACTGGCCAACCTGTCAATTGGCGAGTACTACGTTATCATCAAAACGGATATCCTGAACAACATTGTCGAACACAACGAAGGGAATAACCAGGCTATATCAGTTAGTAAGCTTGTTGTGACGTTTCGGGAACTTCCTATTAACGTACTGACTTCCGCTACGTTAAAAAAAGATAACCCTCTGTATTATCGCATTGAAGTTCCTGCTGGTTTAACGGGTGAAACGCTGGCTGTTACCTTAAAAGGAGATTCTACCAACAACGCCGTCAATCGTATTTTTATCCGTAAAGGATTGGTGCCGACCGTTAACCAATATGATTATGTAGGAAATCTGCCATTTCAGGCGAATCAGGAGATCGTACTTCCTTCCTTACAGACCGGAACGTATTACCTGATGGTAACGGGTGGAAATTTAACAACACCGTCCCTGCCGATTACCTTGCTGGCAAAAGTTATTCCGTTTGGCGTCAAAAGTGTGAACGCGTCGCAGGGCGGTAATACTGGCCTCGCTACGTTAAAAATAACGGGAGCCCGATTTGAAGCCAGTACGGTTTTCCGGCTGAAAAAAACAGGCACTGAAACTATACAACCGTATCGCATTCAATACGTTAACCAGACGGTCGTCTTTGTTACGTTCGATCTGCTGAACAAACCATTAGGGGCTTACGACGTAGAAGCCACAAATCCGGGCGGGGCCACCGCCGTGCTTCCACAGAGTTTTACGATTCGTCAGGGAACCGGTAGCGTGTTTGTCTCCGGAAATACGGGTGAACCTGGCAGTTCAGGGTTTGTCTGCCAGATTACGAATGTCGGTTTTGAAGATCAATTCACAACCGACGTAGTAGCCCCAGCCAACGTAAGGCTCTCGGCTATTACGTCCTTCATTGTCAGTTACCAGAATAATGGAACGGTCGATATTCCCGTACCGACAAAATACCTGCTCTCGCTCAGCGAAAACGTCCCGGTTGCGTTTTCAATCCCCGAACTGAAAGACAACAAAAGTGACCTCGTGCTCGAATGTAAGGAAGAGGGTGGCCCGCCCGGAATTTTACGTCCCGGAGCCAGTGGGTACTTTAAAATCTATACGGTATCTACAAACCGGGCAGTTCCAACGATCGACATTGTGATTACTGATTGATTATCTTTTACCACACCACGACTATGTTTCGCCTACTGTTTTTTTCGATACTCATTTTTCTGGGATCGTCAGGTCAGTTCCTCTTCGCCCAGAACAGGACCCGGCCTACCGTACCTGTACCTAATGGTTTTGAAATCAACAGTTATACGGGTAACCTCTATCATCGGCGAACGGATTTAATGATTCCGAGCCAGGGGTTACCTATTGACATTACATTCTCCTACAATGCAACCCGTAGGAGTCGAAACTGGGGCATGGGTAAGGGCTGGACCTTTACCTATAATATGGCCTATTATGCCGACAACTCGGGCGTCTGGGTCGAACGGGCCGATGGGCGTCGGGAGCTTTATCAAAAATCAGGCGCGAATTACATACCCGCAACGGGCGTCTTTGATGCCCTGAAAGAGTATGAATCCGGCAAATTCTATGTTCAGACGAAAGACGGTCTGCGGTATTACTTTGAAAATGCCAGCCACAAGCGCCTGACCCGTATGCAGGACGCCAACGGAAATCAGATCAGTTTGGCATATACCGATACGTTGCTGACTACCTTGACGCACAGTTCTGGCCATACGGTGAACTTTAGCTGGACGAGCGGACGTCTGACCGAAATCAAGGATAACAGTTGTTTGCCGGAGCGCAAAATCACGTATCAATACGACGCCCAAGGTAACCCCTCCCAGGTCACGAACCCCATCGGTGATTTTGTGAAGTACTACGCTGACACAACGGCACGTATCGTCGGCTATACGGACGAAGGCGGCAACAACATGAGTATTTTTTATAATCGGAATGGGGCCGTTTCTAAAGTCGTTTCCTGCGCTACCAGCCATGTATTCAGCTACGTATCACGGCAGTTGAAAACATTTGTGGCCGAACAGGTGAACGGTCAGACGGTGGTGACGACCTATACATTCGATGATAAAGGGCGAGTTATTTCAAAACGCGGGAATTGCTGCGGCTACAATCTGGAATATAACTACGATGCAAACAACAACATTACCCGTCTGACCGATGGTAACAGGAAATCGACGGTTTATACGTACGACAGCAATGGTAACGTACTAAAAGAAACCGATCCGGCTGGCAACGTAACAACCTATACGTATGAATCGACTTTTAATAAAGTCACGAGTTTAATCGATAAAAGAGGAAATACCACTACGTTTAAATACGATGCCAAGGGTAATCTCACGGAAATCGATAAGCCGCTGGGCGTAATCGAGAAATCGACGTATGACACGAAAGGGAATCGCATTACCTATACCAACGCTAACAATTTTACGACGAGTTATGAGTACAATAGCAATGGGAATCTCACCAGAATAACCGATCCGGAGGCTGGTATACGCACGTTTACCTATGATTGTTTTGGGAACCAGCTCACAGAAACCGATCCTGAAAGCCATACGACAACGTATCAATACAATGCCTTGAACCAACGTACCAAAATGACGGATGCGTTGGGGCAAATAACGAATTACACCTACAATAAACTCAAACTACTGGCTTCGGAAACCAATGCACTAGGCAAGGTGACGAGCTATGCGTATGACGGCTTGGGACGACGTATCAAAACGACACTTCCGCTTGGTAATACCATGTCTATGGAATACGATGGACAGGGAAATATTGTTAAGGAGACGGATGGAAATGGTAACGTAACAACCTATACGTACAACAGTCGGAAGCAACCACTGTCTGTTACGGACGCGCTGGGAAAAACGGTCTTTTACGAGTATGATGATGCCGGGAACAAGTTAAGTGAGACAGACAAAAACGGAAATACGACCCGGTTTGCCTACGACGATCTGTATCGCCTGGTTAAAGTTACGGATGCGCTGGGAGGCATAACCACCTATAGCTATGACGCGATGGGTAACCGTACTGCCGAAATCGATCCCAACGGCAACACGACCACCTATACCTACGATGCGTTGCAGCGATTGACCAAAACCACCGATCCACTCAATTATTCGGAACAATACACCTACGACGCAGCCGGTAATCGACTGACCGTTAAAGACAAGAATACTAACGTAACGACCACAACTTTCGATAAGCTGAATCGCCGGAAAACGGTTAGCAATGCGTTGGGTGGTGTAACCAGCTTCACGTATAATGCCAATGGCCGACTTACGTCCGAAAAAGACCCCTTAAATCGAATCACTACGTATGCTTATGATAACAATAGCCGGCTGGTTACAGCGACTAATGCGCTTAATGAGGTCACTACGTATACCTACGATGCGATTGGTAATGAAAAAACAGTTACCCACCCCAATGGCAAGTTAGAAACCCATACGTACGACGATAATAGTCAGTTGCTGACAACGACGGATCAGATCGGAACCGTCGTTACGTATACCTATGATGGTAATGGAAATGTAAGCACGGAAAAGGATGGAGCTGGCAATACTACGTCCTTCCAGTATGATGCTCGTAACCAGCTTATCAAAACGACCTTCCCTAATCAGACTACGATTCAGATTGCCTATGATGCCAATGGGAATAAAATCAAGGAAACCGATCAGAAAGGTAACGTAATGCTCCTTGCGTATGATAAGCTGAATCGGACAAATACCATTACCGATCAGCTTGGACAGAATAACCGGTTTACTTACGACGCCAAAGGGAATCTCATCAATATCATTGACGCCAAGAACAATACCACTTCTTACACCTACGACAACCGGAATAAACTCACGTTGCAAACCTATGCCGACGGGTCGACCAAGCGGTTTGCCTATGATGCGCAGGGAAGTTTAGCCGAAAAAACGACTGGAACAGGAACGAAAATCCAGTATAAATACGATGCGCTTAATCGGCTAACTGAGCGACAATATCCGGCCAACGTAAAGGAAACGCTTGAATATGATGCGGCTGGCTATCTGGTGAAAGCGATAAACGCCAACGCTACGATTACACTTTCCTACGATGCGTTGGGCCGATTGATCAGGGAAGACAATAATGGCAAGCCAACGAGCTATTCATATAATACGTCGGCCAGAACCAAATCCATTGATTATCCGGGCGGTACAAAGATCGTGTGGCAGATGGACAACCGTAGCCGATTGATTGAAGTCAAGCGCAACAATACTACGTTGGCCGGGCTGCAATATGATGGCGCGGACCGGCTCACGAAAAAGACGTTCTCAAACGGTACGACGGCAAATTACGGCTACGACGCCATGAGCAACCTGCTCAGTCTGACTGCCACTCCCGCATCGCAGCTAAATATCCGCTATCAATACGATCCTTCAGACCAGCGCACACTGACCGAACGGCTGCACAAGCCGACACGCTCGGAGACGTATACGTATGATGCTACGTTTCAGCTCAAGGATTTTGCTTCGGGCCAATACAGTAATAACCAGCTAACTCCTTCTGTATCGCATCAATATACCTATGATGCACTGGGTAACCGGACCATTGCAAAAGAAGGCGCTACGGAGAAAACCTATGCTTCCAATTACGTCAATCAGTACACCGCCATTACAATCAACGGTAGCAATGCGCTCCCTACCTATGATCGCAATGGTAACTTACTTACTGATTGCAGCAATACGTACGAATATGACCCTGATAACCGTTTACTCGCCATTCAGAATGGTACAGCCAGAGTTACGTATGCCTACGATGCCTTAGGCCGCCGGGTCAGCCGAACACAGGACGGAACGACCACCCGCTATTACTACGATCTGGACAATGTCATTGAAGAAACTACCAACAGCACAATTAAGAGCTTCGTTTACGGCTCGGACTTTGATCAAATTCTCTATGCCAACGCTGGCGCCAATGACTATTACTACCAGACCGATGATCTGAATTCGGTACAGAATATTACCAATGCTTCTGGCAACGTACTGGAATATTACACATACGATCCCTTTGGTACACCTCACATTTTTAGTCCGGCAGATGTTGAGCTAGCCGCTTCTACACTTAACAATCTTTTATACACCGGCAGACCGTACGAGTTTACGTTCGAATCGTATCACTACCGCAACCGGGAGCTGAGCCCAATTCTGGGTCGTTTTGCCCAAAGAGACCCGTTAGAATATATAGATGGACTTAATAATTATGCTTATGTCAATAACAACGTAACGAATGCAACTGATCCGTTGGGGTTAGTGAATTGGGGCGGAGTTGGGAGTGCAATTGGCGGACTAGTTCAAAGTGGATTTGGCATTGCTGGAGGGATAGCTTTAAGCAGTACCGGACTAGGCGCTACAATTGGGATTCCTTTAGCGGGTATTTCAAGCTATGAACTTTTTGCGAATCTTGATAACCTTTTGAAGTCCTTAAATGATCTGGATGTCAGTAGTACAGGCTCCTTGGCAAAGGACATCGCTAAAGCGGTTGATCCATGTAATGGCAATTACCAATTAGCAGCTGAAGCTTTTGATTTTCTGAAAGGTTTTGTAGGTCCTAGTGGATTTGCTAAAAACGGAGTGAATTCAATCTCTAAAAATGAAATAAATTTTATACCTAAAAAAGGAGTAACAATAATTGGAGAAACTATGGAACGGGTCAAGGTTGCTGCATCAAAAATCCCAGGGGCGAAAACTCTAAATGATATGCCTGATTTTATTGGTTCAAAGGACCAAATAACAAGCCAAATGATGCAATATAATCGTAAATGGATACTAAATGAAATGCGGAGCGGTCGTACAATATTAGACATTGGAAAAGATGTGAATAGAGTTAATCCAAGTATTTTTTACCAGATGGAACAAAATATGTTAAAAAACTATCAAAAATTACACCCTGGCTCATTAAATATTGTTAGACCATGATTGAAGGTGCACTCTACATAGAAAGGGTAAGTAATTATTTTGAATTTTTAATACTTGAATTCGATTTTGATTTAGTAAATAAAGAAATAAGAGGTAATACATTTTATGATGTTCAATATCGAAATATGGCAAAGGTTATATCAATTTCCTATGAGAATATAGAAGATTATTTATTGGTAAATATTTTTTTACTTCAAAATGGCGAATTGCCAAATTACGACGATAGCACAAAAACAATAAATTTGAATAGGATTAGTGCTTTTATTATTCCAAAGATTAATAACAGTGAGTTTAATGCGAATAATGAATTTTTTTCGAATTGTTTGGCAGAAAATACTCTAGAAAGAAAATTACTGAAATTAGCGAAAACTCTACGTCTTTGCTTGATACATTTAAGTGAATGGCCGCTGTACTAATAAGTTTAATTCTGTTCAGCTAGTTTATCAAGAAATGCAAGGTTAGACTAGTAATTTTTTGATTAATAGGGTAATGAATATCATGCGAATGTTTAATAATAAATACAAATGAAACATATCCATTGGATACTATTCATACTCTTTTCTACGTCGTTGAGCTTTGCTCAAACGTCGAGTAATTGCAATCCAGGCGATCAGGATGGTGAACCTGGCTGTCCAAATGGAGGCTGCTCAAATAATCCTAAACCTACAATTTCCATCCCGGTTGTCAGAGCTTCGGACCCGAACGAAATTATTGGTCGGACGGGGTATGACAGTCTGATACGCTGGGTATCGGTCAAGCAGAATCTGGAGTATAAAGTTCTGTTTGAAAACGATCCGGATTTTGCGACGGCTCCTGCTCAGAACGTAACGATTTATGTACCGATTCACGAAAAATTTAATCCATCATCATTACGTATCAGCGATTTCGGCTTTGGTAGTTTTAATTTTTCCGTTCCACCGAACACCAGCGTTTATACAAACCGACTGGATGTCCGGGATAGTTTAGGGATTTATGTCGATGTCACGGCGGGGCTGGATATTGCCAAACGACGGGCGTTCTGGATTTTTCAAAGCATCGATCCGGCCACGGGTTTAGCTGCTACGTTACCCCCAAATAGCGGTTTTCTGCCAGTTAACGATAGCCTGAAACATAATGGCGAAGGGTATGTTACGTTCACCATTATCCCTTCAAGTCGGAGCGTGACCAAAGACACTACGTCGGCCCGAGCCAGTATTATTTTTGATATTGAAGAAACAATTGCTACTAATTTATGGAAGAATACTATCGATGCTGGTGCTCCTTCCAGCCACGTTAAGCCCCTTCCTGCTCAGGCAAGTTCGCCCACATTCAACGTTGAGTGGGAGGGCCAGGACGATGCTGGTGGCTCTGGTATCCGCGATTTTGATTTGTACGTATCGGAGAACAATGCGCCCTTTTCTGTTTTTAAAACCGGGCTGACTGATAGGTCCATTCCGTTTACGGGAACATTAGGAAATAACTATCGCTTTTATACGCTGGCAACCGATAACGTTGGCAACAAAGAGGAACCTCCCGCAAACGCCGATGCGCAAGTCACGGTCGGCTGTGTTGAGCCTGCGATGAGCATCAGTCCTTCAAGTGCAACGCTGACCTGTGCTTCTCCAACAGTGAGTCTGTCGGTGGTTGGGACGGGAAGTGCCCGGTGGTCGACGGGAGCTACTACGTCCACTATCAGTGTAAGTGTCGCGGGCACTTACTCCGTAACCCTGACCAATGCCAATGGCTGCACGGCCACAGCTAGTGTGGTGGTTAATGCGGCACAAACTGTTCCTTCGGTTAGCATTAGCCCTTCGAGTACGACACTCACCTGTGTTTCTCCGACGGCCAGTTTGTCAGCGGTTGGGGTAGGGGGTGTTCGTTGGTCTACGGGAGTCACTACGTCCAGTATTAGTGTGAATACAGCAGGCATTTATTCTGTAACGCTGACGAATGCCAATGGATGCATCGCCACGGCCAGTGCAGTAGTGAGTGCGGCTCAGGTGGCTCCTTCAGTAAGCATCAGTCCTTCCAGTGCGACGCTGACCTGCGCTTCCCCAACATCTAGTTTATCTGTGACGGGAGTTGGTAGCGTTCGTTGGTCGACAGGGGCCACTACGTCCGCCATCAGTGTAAACGTAGCGGGTACGTATTCGGTGACGTTAACCAATGCCAACGGCTGTACGTCCACAGCTAGTGCAGTAGTGAGCTCGGCGCAGGCGGCTCCTTCAGTAAGCATCAGTCCGTCCAGTGCGACCTTAACTTGTGCTTCTCCCACCGCAAGTCTGTCGGCCGTTGGTACGGGGAGTGTTCGTTGGTCGACAGGAGCCATTACGTCCGCTATCAGTGTAAGTTCCACCGGAACCTACTCAGTGACGTTAACCAATGCCAGCGGCTGTACGGCTACAACCAGTGTTGTCGTGAATGCGGCTCCGAATCTGCCTTCCGTGAGCATCAGCCCATCCAGTGCTACGTTGACTTGTTCTCCGCCATCGGCAAGCCTTACGGCGGTTGGAGCAGGTACTGTTCGCTGGTCTACAGGAGCCACTACGTCAACTATCAGTGTAAATATAGCAGGAACCTACTCAGTAACCCTGACCAATACTTCTGGATGTACCGCTACTGCTAGCGCTACGGTGGTAACCTCGCCTAATCCTCTCCTAATCACCGTTAAAAATGGTAGCTGGGACGACCCAACGACCTGGTCCTGTGGTCGTGTTCCGGTGGCAGGTGATATAGCGGTGATTCAGCACGTAGTAACAGTTCCGGCGAGTTACACGGGTTCGGCACTGAACATCCGGTACAGGACTGGAGGGAAAGTGATTTATGGGACAGGTAGTAGAATACGATTAAGGAATTAAGGAACCTGTTTAAACTTTTGTTTAGAGGAGACTTGTGTCATTCTGACGAAGGAAGAATCTTTAAGATTCCTTACTGGAGTGCTAGGAATCTTAAAGATTCTTCCTTCGTCAGAATGACAAAAACGCCCATTTTTGACCTATTCTCGAAAGGTATGAATAGCTTCCTTAAATGTCAGGTTGCGTTTAGTTAATGGTAGAAGCAGGGCTTTTGGCTTTGCCTATTGCATTCCGGTAAAAGCTCGTTTACTTTAGTGGTAATCTAAAACTACGACGATGAAAGATAAATTTCGGATACCTCGTGTACCTAACTCACTGTTTTACAATTATTGGCGGATAATCTTTCTGGCAATTGGCCTCACTGTAATTGCACTGGTTAAAATGCTGGGCTGACAGATAACGTATTGCAGATTTTTAGATATATAAAATGCAGCGTATGCTAGTTATGCTTTTATGCCAAATCAACAGAGTTTACAAAGTGAGTTGAAGCCAGTTTGGAACAGACTGTTCGCTTTCAACTGGAAATTTGGCATTTTATTACTGTTCGTACTATGCATACCTCGATTCCTATTGGTCCTGCAAGCCAACTCGTCTGCCAATTATGGTTCCATTGGCCTTATCATGCTTATTTCCGCCAGCTGTCCATTCATCTTCCTTACTCGGTATGGACGTCGAAAGATAGGGTTAACAAAACCCACGCGCTATAGCGTACTTGTATTGGCGTTATTGGCAGGTATCATATTCAGTTTACTGCTTTATTATTTAGGGATTAGCTTGTACAATCATACAGAGAGCAATTGGTACGTCTATATTGGTAAGTCCTATAAAATACCAGCCTCCATAAACGAGTCTGATAAAGCGGTCATATTTAGCATTATAGCCCTAACGAGTATGGTATTTAGCCCTATTGGCGAAGAATTCTTTTTTAGGGGAATTGTCCATTCAAGTTTTGCTCAATCGTTCGGTACAAAAGCAGGATCACTCGTTGATAGTTTAGCCTTTGCCCTAACACATATCGCCCATTTCGGTTTAGTGTTTGTGAACCATCAATGGCTTTTTCTACCAATACCCGCCCTGCTTTGGGTCGTGAGTATGTTTTTGGTAAGTATGTTGTTTTTCCGTTTCAAAACGTATTCTGGTTCGATACTAGGGGCAGTTCTGTGTCATTCTGGTTTTAACCTGGGAATGACATATAGTATCTTTTATCTACTTTAATTTGAAGAGTTAACCAGTCTTTGTAAATCCACAATTTCATTCACTACGTAGTGATTTCACGGGATTCACCAGCGCTGCTTTGATGCTCTGATAGCTAACGGTCAGTAGCGCTACGCCAGTCACCAGTCCTCCCGCCAGTGTAAACATCCACCAGGCTATGTCGATACGGTAAGCGAACGTCTGTAGCCACTCATGCATGGCCCACCAGGCCAGCGGAGAGGCAATCACAATAGCCACAGCGACTAATTTCAAAAAGTCGCCCGAAAGCAATGCTATAATACTTCCAACACTGGCCCCCATCACTTTCCGAACGCCGATTTCTTTCGTTCGCTGCTCCGCCATGAACATAGCCAGCCCAAAAAGACCTAAACAGGCAATACCAATTGCAATTAGTGCGAAATAGCTGGTTAACTTGCCGACTAGCGTCTCACTTTTGTACAGTTTTTCAAAGTTTTCGTCGGCGAACGTATAGGTGAAGGGATAGGCTGGATTAAACTGTTTCGCCAGCTTTTCCAGACTGGCAAGTGCCTGCTCGGTCTGGCCAGGCTGAGTGCGTACTAGCAACGTATTATTTGTCGTGCCGAAATGAATAACCAGTGGTTCAATGGCCACACGCAGGGAGTTCAGATGGAAATTTTTCACCACGCCAACAATCGTCCCCGGTACGTCCTCAAAGGACATTGTCTGCCCAACGGGCGATCCGGCCGGTCCGCCGGTGCGGTTCCGGTTATTCATGCCCATACGCCGGGCAGCTTCTTCGTTGATGATATAGTTCGTGCTGTCGGCTGGAAACGCCTTTGAAAACTCCCGTCCGGCAACTAACTGGATGTTCATGGTCTTCACAAAATCATAGCTGACGGGCAATTCAAAAAACATCGTATTGTCGGTCTGAGGCTTGCCTTTCCAGGAAACACCCGTTGTGGAATTGTTTGTATATAAGGGGTCTTCAGCCGACGATGACACCGACCGAATGCCGGGAGCCTGTAGTAAAGCCTGACGAAACGGTTCAAAATGCCTGGTCAGTTCGCCATCTACCCGCATGTAAATGACATTCTCGCGGTCAATACCAAGGTTTTTGGTGCGGATGAAATGCATCTGCCGACTAACGATTAACGTACCAATAATTAACAGTAACGACAGCGCAAACTGAAACACGACTAAGCCTTGTCGCAGCAGTACAGCTCCGGCTTTAAAGCGTAATAAAGCGGTCGGACTATTGCCTTTGAGCACTTTTACCGGTTGAAGCGACGATAGAAAAAATGCGGGATAGATGCCCGCCAGCAGACCGGTTATGAGCGCCAATCCCAACAGTCCTGCCCAGAAAATGGGATTGTCGTAGGGAATAGCCATTTGTTTTTCGGTTAACTGGTTAAACAAGGGAATCAGGCACTGAACCAGCACTAGCGCAATCATGGCGGATACGATGGTCAGCAGCACTGCCTCGCCCGTAAACTGCCCAATTAGATAAGCCCGCTCGGCACCGACGACTTTACGAATACCTACTTCTTTGGCACGCTTCGCTGAACGAGCCGTAGCCAGGTTCATAAAGTTAATGCAGGCAATCAGCAGCAGGAAAACAGCTACAATCGTAAACAGCCGAACGTATTCGATACGTCCACCATCTGGCTGACCTTTCGTGAATTTTGAATGCAGATACGTATCCTCGAACCGAAACATAAACGTAGTAACCATCGTCAGAGTCGAATCGTGACGATGGATAAAATCGAGCATTTTTGCGTTGAGGGCCGCTATATCGACGTTTGGACGTAGTAGCGCAAATGTCCGCCAGCCGTTCCTGGACCACCGGGGTGCCTGGGGATTTTGTTTGATGTAGGGTTTTGAGGGCAAAACGAAGTCGAACTTCAGCGACGAGTTCGTAGGGATGTCTTGAAAGACACCCGTTACCTGCCGGTCGTCTTTGTTTCCGATCCGAACCGAGCGCCCAACCACATCGGTTCGACCGAAGAGTTTACGGGCTACCGCTTCAGAAATGACAAGTGAGGATGGGCCAACCAGTGCTGTTTTAGGATTACCCTGTACCATCGGAAACGAAAAAATCTGAAACAGATCCGGACTGGCATAACAACCCCGCTCACGGTACGAATTCGTGCCTACGGCTAGCAGGAGCATATTTCCCGGTGTCATATGTACGCTACGTTCCACTTCGGGCAATTCGGCCACCAGGGCCGGAGCCAATAAATGGGGCGTTGTGGGCGTAGTACTCAGGTCGTTTCCGGTTGTCTGCTGATTCTCCAGTATCTGATACAGCCGTGACCCATTGGCATGAAAATGATCGATGCTACGTTCGTGCTGCACCCACAACAGAATCAGTAAGCTACTAGCCATTCCTAATACAAGCCCCAGGATGTTGATCGAGGCAAAGGTTTTATGGCGAGTGAGGTTGCGCCAGGCGATTTTGAGATAGTTCTGAATCATGACAAGACTGATCATTGTAGGTTGGGGGTATTCGTTACGTGTCTGATAATCAGTAGTTATTCGGCGTTGGATAAAATATGGCCGACAGAATCGAATAACTTCCCAGAAGTACAATTGCCGGGCTTTAGCTTCACCGAATTCCGCTACGTGCTGGTCAAACTGCTCATGCAGATCGCCCAATAGTTCTTCGAGCATGTGAGGTGGACAGAACCACTTCAACAGCCGACCAGCCCAAGTAGGCGGAGTTGCCCTGAGTTGCCGATTTGCCATGACTTACGACAGAGAAAGATTTGGAATTGCATTCCATAGCTCGTTGCGAAGCTGGCGCATCTCAGCTAGAGTAGACTTACCGGCTGCAGTAATGGTGAATAGTCGTTTCCGCCGACCCCCTCGAGCTGTTGTTGCTCCTCCTAATTCGGAGCGAACAAACCCTTTTTCTTCCAGCCGGTACAGGGCAATATGTACCCCACTTAGACTGATGGTTCGGCTGGTACGTTGCTTGAGTTCAGCCGCTATAGTTACCCCGTAAGCAGCACCTGACAGGACGGCCACTGTCAATAAGACCAACTCCTCGAATTCTCCTAAATAAGCCCTGCCCATGAATAGTTGCTACGTTGATTCGATTTGATTGTTATTTGCTAAACAAATAAAATGCCAATACCTTAAATAGGCTTAAACAGAGCGTCTTAAGGGTGATAGGGGAGAGAGTATGTCCGGAATCGTACAACCTGCGTTCATTAGCGGACATGGTTGACTATCTGTTCCTTAGTCAAACAATTTTCCTCAAACCCTCACGCAGCCAATTGATCGGAACAGAATACAGTCGCACTGGAATTAGGGAGTCAGATGAACACGTATAAAAGGGAAGAAACCGTACTAATGTAATGATTCCAGATAGTAATGAGTTTATTCGGAGAACGTATATACATTAGCGGTAGAACCTTGCACGGTAAGAATACTGAATGAAAAGGGTTACGATAGCGTACCTAATAAGATAATTCTTCTTTGCTTCAACGTGACTTAAAGCTGTATCAGGATGGAATTGAGCTATAACCGAAATCCTGAATCGTTTGCACTTAAGTTGCCCAGTTTTGTAGGAAACGTCACTAAATATAATTAAACAAGATGAAATATAAGTAACTAGGTGATTGCTTTCCGTTGTTTCTTGACAGATAATTGTTTACAGAAACTTAGTAAAGTAACGTTTAATAAATTTAAGATAATATTTTTCTAGATTGGTAAATATGTAAATGTGATTCCGAGTAAATTTCAGCAGTTAAATATCAGTACTTATATATCCACATCTAATTTGTATAGAAATGCCTGCGATACGTGCGTTATCCTTGACTATTTGGGTATGTTTATTAGTATATACAAGCTGTTATGCACAGGTTAATGTAAGCGGAAGTGTATCCGGCATATGGACCAAAGCCAACAGCCCATATATTCTTAACGGATCTGTTAGTGTTCCGAATGGGCAAACACTCACAATACAAGCGGGGGTAGAGGTGCAGTCAACAACATACTCAGACCGTCTGGCTGTCTATGGTACGTTACTGGCTCAGGGAACGGTGTCAGATTCCATTCGTTTTCAGGGCTTCTCCAGCACTGCCGTGAGCGGTTCCTCGCACGGTGGTGAAGTTTACTTCGACGCCAGCAGCGTGAACTCGGTGCTGGACTATGTTCGTTTCGATCAGTTGGGCGATGCGCAGTACTATGGAAATGCCGTTCAAACCCGTTCGTCCTCGTTAACTATTTCCCGCTCTACCATTCAGAACAGTGAAAACGTAGGTATATACATTGCTTCGACGGGCATCAATCCTGTTATCACTGCGACTCGGTTTATTAACAATCCCAAAGCGATCAGCTCGTCCCCGTCAAGCGTTGGTGGTATTAGTAACTTAACGAACGCAGCTATCCGGTTACGTTCTGAAGCGACTTCATCCTCCTGCATTATTCCCAAACCAGGACCAGCTTCCTTTTATGAGCTTGAAGGTGGAACGGTCACCATTTCAGCCAGTACTACCACGACAATTCAACCTGGGGTAGAAGTACGTTTTCTATCCTTTTCAGATCGTATTACTGTAAGTGGTACGTTACTGGCTCAGGGAACCGGCGCCGATTCCATTCGTTTTCAGGGCTTCTCCAATACCGCCGTGAGCGGTTCCTCGCACGGTGGCGAAGTCTACTTCGACGCCAGCAGCGTGAACTCGGTGCTGGACTATGTTCGTTTCGATCAGTTGGGCGATGCTCAGTATTATGGAAATGCGCTTCAGACCCGTACTTCTTCGTTAACTATTGTCCACTCTACCATTCAGAATAGTGAAAATGTAGGTATATACATAACCTTAACAGGTATTAGCCCTGTTATCACAACCACTCGTTTCATTAACAATGCAAAAGCCATCAGTGCGTCTCCGTCAAGCGTTGGTGGTATTAGCAGCCTGACTGCTACCGCTATTAATTTACGCTCAGAGCCCACCAGCGTTTCATGTATTATTCCCAAACCGGGTCCTTCGTCTTATTATCAACTTGAAGGCGGTGTCGTTACGGTTTCGGCCAGCACGACCACTACGATTCAGGCGGGTGCCGAATTGCGCTTTCCGACCTATCTGGATCGTCTCGACATAAGTGGTACCCTGCTGGCTCAGGGTACGGCGGCTGACTCCGTTTATTTCCGGGGGTACTCCAGTACCATGGCCAGCGGTTCTTCACACGGTGGTGAAATTTATTTTACCGGTTCAAGTATAAACTCGGTGCTGGACTACGTAGTCGTCGATCAGATGGGCGACAAAGATTCTTACCCACATGCGATTCGGGCGTACACATCGTCGTTGACCATCGCGCACTCAATGATTCGCAATAGTGAAAATATGGGTGTTTACATTGTTCCCGTCGGTATCAGTCCAGTTATCACGGCGAGTCGGTTTACGAATAATTTCATATCGATCAGCGCTCCACCGTCGGGGGTAGGAGGGATCAGCAGCCTGACCAATGTGGCTATCAACTTACGGCAGGAAGGTACCGGTGTAAGTTGTGTAATTCCCAAACCGGGGCCCGGTTCATTCTACCAGATGCAGCCGGGTACGATAACCATTTCTGCCAGCACCACGACCACCATCCAGCCGGGAGTCGAATTCCGGTCGGCTAATTATACTGACCAGATTATGGTGTATGGTACGTTGATGGCGCAGGGAACAGTGTCAGATTCCATTCGTTTTCAGGGCATCTCCAATACTGCTGTGAGCGGTTCCTCGCATAGTGGTCAGATTTATTTTTCCGGTGGTAGCGCTAATTCGGTGTTAGACTACGTAGCGATGGACCAGTGGGGCGACCGGGATAGTTATGGCACAGCAATCGGAATAGGTAACTCCGTTACGGCGATGATCACCAACTCGTCTATCCGTCACTGCGAGTCTACGGCTATCACTGCGTATGGGTCCTCAATGAGTGTAATCAATTCATTGATTCATACAAACGGTGGAACTGGTATTTCCATTATGACTGCTGGCACAAACCCTACTATCAGTGAAGTACGGTTTTCGGGAAACAGTCAGGATATTCTCACTTATCTGTCCAGTATCGGTGGTGTCAGCAGCCTGACCAACGTAGCAATCGGATTGCGGTCGGAAAATGTTATCAACACATCGGTAGTACCAAAGCCCGGACCCGGCTCATACTATCAGTTTCAGCCCGGAGCGACTATTACCATTACTGCCAACACCACGGCCATTATTCAGCCTGGGGTGGAACTACGTTCAACGTCATACACTGACCATCTTACTGTTTCAGGTACATTACTGGCTCAAGGCACTGCGGCTGATTCGATTCGTTTTCGGGGATTTTCAAACACGACCGTCAGTGGGTCTACACATGGAGGTGAAATCTATGTTGATGGCTCAAGTACGAACTCCATATTGGACTACGTAAGCATCGATCAGATGGGGGACACTCAGGCTTACAGCAATGCTATTCAGGTTCGCACCTCATCACTGACGATTACGCATACTACCATTCGCAATAGTGAGAATAATGGTATAAATATCGCCACGGCTGGCGTCAACCCCACCATTACGCAAACTCGTTTTGCAAATAACCCAATCGATATCAGCGCTCCACCATCGGGAGTGGGTGGCATCAGTAGCCTGACCAACGTAGCCATTGGTCTGCGGGCTGAAAATACGAACGTATCCTGCGTGATTCCTAAGCCCGGCCCGGGTTCATTCTACCAGATGCAACCTGGTACGTTAATCATCACTGCCGGCACCAGCACCACTATTCAGCCGGGCGTTGAGTTCCGATCAGCTAATTATGGTGATCGTATTATGGTGAATGGTACGTTACTGGCTCAGGGAACATCGGCCGATTCAATACGTTTCCGGGGCTTTGCCAATCCGGCCGTCAATGGTTCGTCGCATGGGGGACAGCTTTATTTTGCCAGCGGCAGCGCTAATTCACAACTGAGCTACGTAGCAATGGACCAGTGGGGCGACCGGGATACTTACGGTGCCGCCATCGGTATAGGCAACTCAGTTACGGCCATGATTACGAATTCATCCATCCGCAACAGTGAAGTTACGGGTGTCAGTACGTATGCTTCGTCGGTGAGCCTGATCAATTCCCGGATTCACACCACTGGTGGAACAGGTCTTGATTTGTTATCAGCAGGGCTTAACCCGATGATCAGCGGTATCCGTTTTTCGGGCAACAGTCAGGATATTCTCACTTATCTCTCCAGTGTTGGCGGCATCAGTAGCCTGACCAACGTATCGATCGGGTTGCGTGCAGAAACGGTTAACAATTCGATGGTAGTGCCAAAACCGGGCCCTGGATCGTATTATCAGTTTCAGCCAGGAACCAACATTTCAATTGCCGCCAACACCACAGCTATTATTCAGTCCGGAGTTGAGCTGCGTTCGGCCTTCTATGCTGACCGCCTGTTGGTGTATGGTACGCTCATTGCGCGAGGTACCGTAGCTGACACGATACGTTTCCGGGGCTTCTCCACTACGGCGGTTAGCGGTTCATCGCATGGAGGACAGATCTACTTTGCCAGCGGTAGTGCGAACTCGGTACTGGACTACGTTAGTGTTGACCAGATGGGCGATACGCAGACATACGGTGCTGCTATAGAGACTTTTACGTCTTCGTTGACCGTTACCCGCTCGACCATACGAAACAGCGAGTCTATCGGTGTACACATCACCGGTTCAGGTATTACGCCAACCGTTACAGCCACGCGATTTTTTGGAGGAACAACGGCTATTCGGACGTATCCGAGCAGTTGTGGGGGCGTACTGAACAATACCAATGCCCGTATAGCGCTACGCGACGAAAACCTGTCGATCAATACCACCTTACCTTTTCCAGGGCAAAATTCGTACTACGTCCTTGAAGGGCAGCTTTACGTACAACCAACCTATACACTCACGATTGAGGCTGGTTCGTTAGTCGACTTTGGAAATAGTGACCTGTATGTGGCCGGTGCGTTACGGGCCATTGGTACGGAAACGGCTCCCATTCAGTTTCTTCGCCTGCAAACGCCAACTACATCAACGCCGGGTGGTCGGGTATACCTGCATTCAACCAGTAATGGTTCTGAATTAAATTACGTTACGTTCGACCAGATGGGCAGTACGGCCTACGCACTCCCTGCTCTGCATATCGCGACCCCTACGTTCTCGGTAGCCAATATATCGATTGCTAATTCTCAAAACATTGGTTTACAGTTAACTAATGTGGGAGGAGCTGTTATTGCCAGTTCCAACTTCTATAGCAATAAAACGGGGATCTACGTAAACGGCGGAAATCCCACTTTTAATCGCTGTAACATTTACGCGAACGCTGACTATGGCATAAATAATGTCGGCTCGGCCGTTGCGGATACGGTAGATGCGCGTAACAGTTACTGGGGCACACCATCTGGTCCCTATCATTCAACCCTGAACCCGACGGGTACGGGCGACAATGTGTCGAATAAGGTCAAATTCCTCCCCTTTAAGCAGCAACCTCAAAACGGACAAATCTCTGATATTGGCATTAGTGCCATACTGGCTCCCCTAACCGACTGCAACCATACCGCCACAGACAGCGTGCGCGT
Source organism: Spirosoma profusum (assembly GCF_014699005.1). Taxonomy (GTDB): domain Bacteria; phylum Bacteroidota; class Bacteroidia; order Cytophagales; family Spirosomataceae; genus Spirosoma; species Spirosoma profusum. Next base: position 303,421 of record NZ_JACWZY010000004.1, on the reverse strand, counting down.
ACGTATCAGCAACTACGGCAATGTGAGCCAAAGTAATTTCACAGTTTCCTATCGCCTGAACAATAGCCCTGTCGTAAGCGAGACTGTTACGTCAGCGGCTTTATTACCCGGACGTAGCCTGGATTATACGTTTACGAACCGAATCGACCTGTCGGCAACGGGAACGTATACTCTCACTGTACTTACCAATCTCCCGCTCGATTCGCTTCACACGAACGATACGTTGCGGAGTACGTTCCAGCATCTGCCGGGCATTGCGGCTCCCGGTAATTTACTCCCCATCGATAACAGCAATAACGTTGATGTGGCCTTGACGCTGAGTTGGGGAGCTGTTGCCGGCGCTGTCGGTTATGAGCTTTACGTCTGGAAGTCGACTGATCCGGTGCCGACCCAGCCGCTCGTTGCGAATTTGACGCAGATCGCTTATACGCTATCAAGTGGACAACTTCAGTATGGTACGTCCTATAAATGGAAAGTCGCTGCCAAACGTACCAGTTGCCGGGCTTCATCAGCTGTCCTCAATTTCACCGTTCGTCAGCTTCCCGACCTGATTGTCGACGCCATAAACGTACCGACTACGGCCACGTCCGAAACGGACATGGTGATTAACTGGCGGATAAAAAATCAGGGAACTGGTAACACCCAGAGTCAGGGTTGGAATGACCTGGTCTATCTCAGCGATCAGCCAACGCTTTTTTCGGGAACTGATAATTTTTACGTCATCAGTCAACCCAATTTCAGTGCGCTGAACGCGGGTCAGTCGTACCAAACCAACAATGTTACGTTCCGTATACCACAGGGTGTACAGGGGCAGTACTACGTTATTGTACAAACGAATTCATCTGGGAGTCTGCCCGAAGTGACGGGTACAAACAATACTACGTCCAGTACTCCCATTAGCATTGCGTTGGCACCACCGCCCGATTTGCAGGTGACTGATCTGGTTGTTAACCCGTTAAATGCTTTCTCGGAGGATTCCATCACCGTTACGTATACCGTCCGCAATGCGGGTACGGGCCCAACTACGTCGGCCAACTGGAATGATCAGATTATACTGGGACAGGATCAGGCCAACCCGGCTAATGGTCAGGTTTTATATACGTTCAACCGAACTCAGGTTCTATTAGTGAATGGTACGTATACGGTTACGCGAAAAGTAAAACTTCCCGAACGTATCAGCGGTACCTATTTCATCCATGTCATAACCGACCGTTTCAGTCAGGTGTACGAGTATACGCGGGATGACAATAACACTCGTACCGGTTTGGCCATGAGCATCATTCAGCGACCTACGCCGAATCTGACGGTCAGTTCATTGGCAGTTAGCAGTACGTTACTGGCGAATAATCAGTCGGTGACTTTGCAATGGACGACAAACAATGATGGGGCCATAACCGCCCAACCGATGTGGGGCGAAACGGTTTATCTGTCGACGAGTGCTACGTTCGGAGCGGGTACTACTTATCCTATCAACAGTTTCCAGCGCACGGACCCTTTAGCCTCACTGGCCAGTAGTACGATTCAACATGCGGTCACCCTGCCAGCAACAACCGCAGAGGGTAATTACTACTTATTCGTTCGAACGGATTCAGGGAATAGCATCTACGAGAATCCAGATGAAGCGGATAACGTATCGCCCGCTTCGCCGATGATTCAGGTGCAGAATCCCGATTTACGCCCACTGGCTTTATCGGTTCCAGCCACGGCCACTTCTGAGCAGACGATTACGCTTCAATGGACGGTGAAAAATGATGGTCTGGCGAGTATCTACAATGCAAGCTGGAGTGATCAACTCTATCTGTCGACCAACAATACGTTTGAACCAGGAACGGATATCCAGCTGACCAACGTATCATCGAACCAGCTACTTGCCGCCGGAGGAGAATATAGCCGACAGGCAACGGCTACTCTACCAGTTGGTATTTCGGGTAACTATTACGTACTGCTTGTTACTGATAACACCAATGGTGTTTTCGAGAAAAATGAAACCAACAATCTTCAGGCAGCACCGCTGGCAATTACGCTGGCTCCCTGGGCAGACTTGCAGGTAACGAGTATCGTGGCGCCCGCCGTCGACACCGTTGGTACTTCGCTTTCAGTACGTTACGTTGCTGCTAACAGTGGAGCAGGGGCCATCGTCAATAAAAGCTGGCAGGATTATATCTATCTATCTCCGACGCCGACCATCAATCCGGCTACCTTATTGCTGCTGGGTACAACCAGTCAAAACCGGTCGTTGAGCAGCGGTCAGTCTTACACGCAGACAGCTGCCTTCCTGCTGCCAACCAGTTTAACGCCGGGTAATTACTACGTTGTGGTCAATTCCGACGTAACGAATTCGATTTTCGAAAACAATGCAGAGGGTAACAACAACAGGATTGCTGCTTCGGCAACGAATATTACAAGTTTACCAGTAATTGACCTGAGTACTACCGCCGGGGCTGTACTGAGTCAAACAGTGACTGCGGGTCAGTCGATCAACATCCAATGGACGGTACGTAACAATAGTGCTTATGCTACGTTGGTGCCGTCGTGGCTGGATGCAGTTTACCTCAGTAATAATCCGGTTCTGGACGCCAGCGACGTATTGCTGGCCACCCAGCCTGTCAGCGGACCCTTAGCTGCCGGTGCTACGTATAACCGGACACTTACCATTCCTATTCCGGCTTCGGCACAGGGAACTTTGTATATTCTGGTTACGGCCGACAGAGACAATCAGAACAATGATGACCAGCGGGGCAATAATACGTTGCCGTTAACCAATTCGTCAGGCAACAGCCAGGCCATCGTTATTACGGTTCCACCGCCCGCCGACCTGGTTCCGCAGTCACTGCTCGGACCGACGCAGGCCACCGTATCGCAGCCGATTAACATTACGTATACGGTTAAAAATAACGGTACGGGTATAACGCCAGCCGCCAACTGGACCGACCATTTTTATCTGGCCACCGATACCCAATTGACGAATGGCATTTTCGTGGGAAGCATCGCTCATTCGGGCGCAGTGGCCCCCGGCAGTACGTATACAGTACAGGATCGATTATTTATGCCGCCCAACGTATCGGGTAATTATGTGCTGGTGCTGAAGTCCGATGGCAATAACGAAGTATTTGAACGGAACGGAGAAGATAATAACACTGCCTTCGCCAACATCTTTATCAATCCACAGCAACCCAGCGATTTAACTGTATCGCAGGTGACAGTACCTGCCGGAGAACAATACGCCGGCAGCCCGGTCACGATTGGCTGGACGCTTTCGAACCAGGGCGCCAACGCTGCAAATGGATTTCTGCGGGAGGCCGTTTACTTATCAAAAGACGCTCAGTTCGACGCGTCGGACGTATTATTTGGTACGCTCGAAAACAGTTTGTTCCTGCCAGCACAGGCTACTCTAACCAGAAGTTTGACGGGCTTGCTGGCGAACGTAACGATGGGAGATTATTACGTAATCGTCCGAACGGATATTCTGAATAACATACTGGAGCAGAACGACGACAATAATCTGGCTGTATCGGGTCCGAAGTTAACAGTTAGTGTGCGCGAACTGGTTTTGAATATACCAACCGCAACGGAATTAATACGAGATAAGCCTCTATACTACAAGATTACAATCCCGTCCAGTCTGACCGCGGAAACCTTATCCGTAACCTTAAAGGGCGATTCGACCAACAACGCAATCAACCGATTGTTCCTGCGTAAAGACAGTATTCCTACAGCTAACCGGTATGATTTTGCCGCTACCATTGCATTCAAGGCCAATCAGGAAGTTGTGGTGCCGTCGCTACTGGCGGGAACGTATTACCTGCTCGCTCTGGGTACCGACACGGCTAAAGTAGCGCAGCCCGTTACGTTGCTGGCCCGGACCGTGCCGTTTGGTATCAGCAACGTAGATGCCAACAAAGGAGGAAACACCGGACTGGTTACGGTGAAAATACTAGGTGCCAAATTTGAGCCAGGCATGACCGTTTCGCTGGTCGGTTCGGCAACGCACGTAGCCACCTCCGTTTACTACGTCGATCCGTCAAAACTTTTCGCTACGTTCAATCTGGCGGGAGCACCTACTGATACGTATACAGTTAAGCTACAGAAAGCAGGTGGCGCAACGACACAGTTACCGAATGGGTTTTCCGTGGTGACGGGTACGCCCGGCGGAGCTGAAGGAGCGGCCCAATTATTCGTATGTACGATCCAGAACATTGGTTTCGATGAAAACGTCCAGCTTGATCTGATTCACCCGGCTTCGGTACGTCGGAATCAGAAAGTGAAGCTGACTGTGGCTTATGCTAATGTGGGTAACGTCGATATTCCGGCGCAAACGCGCATGCTGCTCAGCTTAGAAGGCGCACCGATCAGTTTCACTCCCGATTTCACGGCGAAACTCCAGGAACTGATGCTGGAATTTAAAGAAACAGATGGTCCGCCGGGTATTCTCCGGGCGGGTACATCCGGGTATATCGATTTCTATACCCATGCCATAGCGCCAATTGCCTTACTTATTTCTCAGTAATTATCCACGCCTACTCCATGCGCCTATTTTTTCTTACCGTATTCATGTCATTGGGCTGGCTACTTTTGGCTGAGGCTCAGACCATTCCGCGCCCTAACATTGCCGCTCCGCAAGGTTTGGCTGTTAATAGTTACACCGGAAATCTTTTCGTTCAACGTAACGAACAAAGTCTTCGGGGAACGGGATACCGTATCTATCAATCGTTTTATTACAATGCCGCTCAGGATACGCTCAACTACGGCTACGGTCATGGCTGGTCGTTTTACTATAATATTTTTTATCAGGAAGCAGCCAGTCAGGTCATTATTTACCGCGCAGATGCTAAGAAAGATACCTTTCTGCTTAGCGGAAACACGTATCATTCGCCAGCAGGCGTATTTGACGTACTGACCAAAACGGGAAGCCAGTTTACATTGACCATGAAAGATGGTCAACAATACATTTTTGCCGATGCCTCTCACAAGAAAATCACCCGAATGCAGGACGCCAATGGCAATTTTGTAACGATCAGTTATACGAGCGGTAATCCGACACAGATCACGAATTCATCCGGACGCAGTTTACTATTGACCTGGACGAATGGCTTGCTGACAGAGGCTAAAGACAGCAGCGAACCGACCAAAAAATTCACGTATCAGTACAGTGCAGCGAAAGACTTAGTAACCGTGTTGGACCCGCTACAGGGACGAAAGACGTTTGTTTACTCGAAGCATTACCTGATCCGCCTGAACGACGAGAACAACAGCCCGGTAGTCATTAATTATTATGGCAACGGGGGTAAAGTGAAGCAGATAACTTCCTGCAATACCGAGCAGCGCTTCTCCTATCTCAACAATCCAAGAAAAACCTACGTAACGCAGAAAGCCGAATCGGGGAACGTGATTACGGGCTATTCATTTGATGCGGCCGGGCGGCTATCCGGTATTACTGACCCTGATGGTAATAAGGCTGAGTTAGGTTATGATGCGAATAATAACTTAGTGTCGCAGAAAGATTTCGACGGTTTTACGACCCTCATTTCGTACAACAGTCAGGGCGATGTAGTAAAGAAGACTGACCCAATCGGTAGTACAACCGAGTTTACTTATGAGGCCGTTCATAAAAAGCCAGCTGTTATAAAAGATAAGCGAGGTAACTTTTCAGCAATTAGTTATGACACCCGGGGCAATGTGAGTTCACTTACAAAGCCAGGTGGCGCGGTTGAAAACTATACATATGATGTTGCCGGTAGACAGTTAATGGCCAAAACGGCCACAAACAATCCCATTTCGTTTTCATATAACACCAGTGGAGACTTGGTGAAAACGTTGTTTCCCATCGGCACCATGCAATACGACTACAGTGGAAGCTGTTGTGGCGTCAGCAAAGTAATCGATGCTACTGGTCGAACGCTGGAAATGAATTACGACCTGATGAACCGGTTGAAAGAGATAAAAGATCCGCTGAATAATATAAAAAAATATGATTACGACCCTGTTGGCAATGTGACCAGGGAGACGGATGCCAATGGAAATGAACGCAACTATCAGTATGACGGGCTGAGTCGATTGACCGGCATAACGAAAGGTAGCGCAGCTTGGACATTCGATTACAATTCGCAGGGTAAGCTGAGTGCCACTAAAGATGCCAGAGGAAACACCATGCTGTATAAATACGACAAGAAAAACCGATTAATACAGGAAACCGACCCGCTAAGCAACAATGTGAGGTATGAGTATGATTCGGGTGGTAACCTTATAAAACGGATTGACCCTAATGGAAATACCGTGACGTATGCGTACGATAAGATTGGCCGACTGATTGAGAAAGTATACCCCGGCAATACAGATAAATACAGCTACGATGACGCTGGTAATGTCATTAGTGCATACAACAATAACATTGCCTATACTTTTCAATATGATAACCAAAATCGGTTAGTTAGAAAGAATATTCTTACCTGGGGTAAATCACTAGCTTATACGTATGATGCCGCGGGCAATCGGGCCACTATGACCAATCAGGATGGTGGAGTAACAACGTACGCTTACGATGCGAACAACCGGCTTAGCCAACTCACCGATCCTGCTAACCTGACCGCCAATTTTACCTACGACAATGCAGGGCGTATTACCAAACAAACCAATGGAAATGCTACCTTCACTACCTACCATTATGATGCCGCCGGGCGTTTGGACAGTTTAATCAACTGGGCAAACAATACGGTGAAACTGTCGTATTTCTATTACACATTTGATAAAGTCGGTAATCGTAAGACAATGCAGGATAAGCGTGGGCTTACTACCTATACTTATGATGCCATGAATCAGTTAACCAGTGTAGTATATGGCAATGGAGACACCGAAAGTTATGTACTCGATGCTGTTGGCAACCGACTTCAGCAAACCAAAAACAGTTCGATAATTACCTACAGCTACAACGCTGCAGACCAGATGCAAACGGCGGGTCCCAGCAGTTTCTCTTACGATGCAAACGGAAATACCACTCGGGAGCAGAATAGCCGCGATAAAGTTTATCGATATGATGGCGAAAATAGATTGATTGAGACTCAGTTTAGTCCACAACGGAAAATCGCCTACAGATATGATCCATTCGGTGATCGAATTGAGCGCGAGGATACGCTGTCAGTTGTTACGAAACTAATCTACGACGAAGGTCGATTGCTTAGTGAGCTTTCGAATACCAACGTTACTCAAAATCGATATACGCCCGGAATAGGCCTAAACAGTTGGCTGCATGTCAATACTGGCGGATCCACGTTCTTCTACAATCAGGACGGAGTGAACAGTGTAACCGAAATTACCAGTGCTAATGGAACGGTGCTGAATCAGTATGCCTATGATGCATATGGTAATGTAAAGAATAGTAGCGAATCGGTACCTAATCAGCGATTATATGGTGGTCGGCTCCAGGATAGCCAAACTAAACAAATTGATCATGGACCGCGTGTATATAACCCTGAAACAGGTCGGTTTCAAAGCCGCGACCATGAAGATGTGGGAGTGGTGGCCCCGGGTAGCTGGACAAACTTGTATAAATATGTTGATGATAATCCGACCAACAACATAGACCTTAGCGATGCACCCAATCGACGAATTGTTGATGCACCATCGGATAAATTCTCTCCACCATCGCGCTGGGACAGACTGAAAGATTCACCACTCCTGGACAAAGCAAAAAAATGGGGCACTTGGGACAATGCAAAAAAAGCAGGAAAATGGGCCGGTTACGCTAGCGATGCAAAAGACGCGTATGACCTCGGAAAAGCAATCAACTGTGCATTCAATAATCAGAAAGACAGAGATGTGCCGGATGAGCTTTGGCGTAATAATCCAGATCAGGCACTTCGCGATTACATTGATAAGAATAAGGACTATGGACATGTTCGCGATGCACATGCTGTGTTGGGTTACGCCGGGAATTTGTTTTATGGGCTTATTCCATTCGTTGATCCCATTGCACCTTCTTCTGATCCCTGCAAACCCAAAGACCCTGAAGGATCAAAAGACCCTCTTCCCAATTCTCCAAACGGTGATCCGACCCGAATCCCGCAAATCAACCCCTCTGATCCAAACGAAATTGTAGGGCCTGCTGGGTATGACAGTACGTATCGGTGGGTGGCGTTGAAGCAGAATTTACCGTACAAAGTTTTATTCGAAAACGACCCGGATTTTGCTACGGCTCCTGCCCAGAACGTAACGGTCTATGTGCCGATTCATCCTAAACTGAATCCGGCGTCACTACGTATCGGCGATTTTGGGTTTGGGTCATTTAATTTCAGCGTACCACCCAACACAAGTGTTTACACGAATCGGCTGGATGTTCGCGATAGTCTGGGTGTTTTTGTCGACGTAACGGCGGGGGTGGATATTGCGAATCGACGGGCTTTCTGGATATTTCAGAGTATAGACCCGGCTACTGGCTTGTCGGCAACTTTGCCGGCTAACAGCGGTTTTCTGCCCGTTAATGACACCACACGTCATAACGGCGAAGGATACGTAACGTTCACGCTGCAAGCTTCAGCCCTGGCGCAAACCAGAGATACGGTAACGGCTCAGGCCAGTATTATCTTCGATTCGGAGGAGACCATCAAGACGAACAAATGGGTTAATACGGTTGATGCTCGGGCTCCTTCCAGCCAAATTACAGCTCTTCCACCCACCTCAACATCAACGGCTATTGCCTTGTCATGGGAGGGACAAGAGGACTCAGGTGGTTCAGGACTTCGGACATACGATCTGTATGTTTCGGAGAACAATGGCCCATTTACGTTGTATCAGGCTGATTTAACAGGTTTGTCAACTTCCTATGTTGGGAATACAGGAAGTAATTACCGATTCTATACCCTGGCCTCCGATAACGTTGGCAACAAGGAGATACCACCCATAAATGCCGATGCGCAAATTACCATCGGTTGTGTCACGCCTACAGTAAGTATTACACCGACGAGCGCAACACTCACCTGTACTTCTCCGACGGCAAGTTTATCGGCGGTAGGGTCAGGTAGTTTTCAATGGTCGACGGGAGCCACCACAACCAGTATTAGTGTGAGCACAGCAGGCGCTTATTCGGTGACTTTAACAACTGTCAACGGCTGTACAGCCACGGCTAGTATAGCAGTGAGCGCTGCCCAAACGGCCCCTGCGGTCAGTATTAATCCCTCGAGCACGACGCTCACCTGTTTCTCTCCGACGGCAAGTCTGTCAGCCGTTGGGACGGGAAGTGTGCGGTGGAGTACAGGAGCCACTACGTCCAGTATCAGTGTGAGCGTGGCGGGCACCTACTCAGTAACCCTGACCAATGCCAATGGCTGCACCGCTACCGCTAGTATAGTAGTGAGCGCTGCTCAGGCTCCTCCTACGGTGAGCATTAGTCCTTCGAGTTCAACCCTAACTTGTGCCACCCCAGCGGTAAGCCTTACAACGGTTGGGGTAGGTACTGTTCGCTGGTCCACAGGAGCTACTACGTCCACTATCAGTGTAAGTGTAGCGGGAACTTACTCGGTAACGTTAACGAATGCCAATGGCTGTACAGCCACAACTAGTACGGTAGTGGGTTCGACTCAGGCTCCTCCTACGGTGAGTATCAGCCCTTCGAGCGCTACTTTATCCTGTGCCTCTCCAACAGCGAGTCTGTCAGCCATCGGGACGGGGAGCGTTCGTTGGTCGACGGGAGCCACCACAGCCAGTATTAGCGTGAGTACAGCAGGAACTTATTCCGTGACCTTAACGAATGCTAGTGGGTGTTCAGCTACGGCGAGTACAATGGTGAGTGGGAATGTGTCATCCGTGAGCATTAACCCATCCAGTGCAACGCTGACTTGTGCTACTCCGGCGGCAAGCCTTACAGCGGTTGGGGCAGGTACTGTTCGCTGGTCCACAGGAGCCACTACATCCACTATCAGTGTAAGTATAGCCGGTACGTACTCGGTGACTCTAACAAACGCCAGTGGCTGTACCACCACCGCTAGTGCTACTGTAGCGACATCCTCCAGGCCCATACTGAACACCGTTAAAAATGGAAACTGGAATGACCCCACAACCTGGTCTTGTGGTCGCATCCCGGTGGCAGGTGATATAGCGGTGATTCAACACCTTGTAACTGTTCCGGCGAGTTACACGGGTTCGGCACTGATCATCCGATACAGCGCTGGAGGGAAAGTGATCTATGGGGCAGGAAGTAAAATTCGATTAGTCCCTTAATACCAATTTGAATTAGCTGAACGTAGTGGTGTCGGTGGGGGCGCCCGTGTGATTCTCAAACCCGACACCACTACGTCGTATTAATATAAAGCTTTACGTTTGGTCAATGGAAATTCGGGATTATCCGTACGGATTTGCGTCATCATCGTCCGGATTTTGGCCACTACATCAGGATGCTTATCTGCTACGTTGTTTTTCTCGGCTATGTCATCCTGAAGATTATAGAGCTCAAATGGCTTTTCGTACAGTTTTATGCCTTTCCACGGACCCATCCGAACGGCTTGAATCGGGCCTTCGCGCTCATTGATTTCCCAATAAAAATAATCGTGTTCTTTCTGCGATTTCGGTTTCCCAAGCAGTGCCGATACATAGGAGATGCCATCAATTTTAGCCGAGGGTTGAACGCCAGCAAGTTCGCAGGCAGTGGGCAGAAAATCCCAGAAAGCGCTGGCGTGGTCGGAAACGGTTCCGGGTTTGATCGTACCTGACCAACGCGCGACAAAAGGAGCACGAATGCCACCTTCGTACAGTTGCAGCTTTCCACCCCGAAACGGACCATTGCTATCAAAAAAACCTTTGTCGTAACCGGGGCCGTTATCGCTGCTGAAAATTACCAGCGTGTTCTCGTCAAGATGTTGCTTTATCAACTCAGCCATGAGTTGCCCAACGTAGCGATCCAGTCGAGAAACCATACCCGCGTAGGCCAGATTTCCGTCGGGGTCATGGTGGTAGTGCGCGACCTGCATGGGTTGCTTGGGCCAACCCAGGTTTTCGTAAGGCTGTCTGGAGTCGGCGGGTACGGTCAGCTCATTATGCGGCAGTGTAAACGGCAAATAGAGAAAAAAAGGCTCACTACGGTGTTGCTGAATAAATGTCTGGGCTTCCTCCGCGAACGTATCGTTGGAGTACGTACCCCGCTTCTCGGCACAATTGTTATTGGGTAGGGGAATTTTGTCCTTGTTTTTCCAGATATATTCCGGGTAGTAATGATGAGCTTCGCGATGGGTTTTGAATCCGTAGAAATAATCGAACCCCTGCGTCAACGTATTGCCGGTTGTGCCGCCCTCGTCAAGTCCCCATTTGCCGATAATTCCGGTTGTATATCCGGCTCGTTTCAACTCTTTAGCAACCGTTACGTCGCTTGGCGTTAGGTCGGCGGGTTTACCGTTCAGACCCCATTCCGATAATTCGCGGACGGTAGCATGCGCCGTATGAATGCCGGTCATTAATGCAGCCCGCGATGGACCACAAACGGCCGTTCCGCAGTAGTGCTGTCGAAAAACCATGCCTTCGCGGGCCAACTGATCGATATTCGGCGTTTTGATTTTCGTTTGTCCGTTGAACCCGACATCACCATAGCCTAAGTCATCGGCCAGAATGAAGATGATATTCGGCTTCTTGGCTTTGGTCGTCTCCATCGGACGTAACGCCAATCCGAAAAGGAGCAGAATAGTGGCAGCAGTAACCGTTACCAGAACATTTTTCAATCGCTTCATATCAGTGAAAATACAAGGCTTTTGATGACGAACGTACCTGCTGAAGCGGTTTCAACGCCGTTCCGGCTTCGATGGCGAGGTCGGCTTCAATGATATCAGCGCCATCGTTAATGATCCCGGTGTAGCCTTTCAGCAACTCATCGGACTTTATTTCCCCTTTGGCATACCGGATGTCGTAATTCCGCGAACTGCCAATCATGCACATGGCGCCCCGTTTGTGAATCTCATCGAAAATTTCCCGCTCTTTGCCCAATGTATGACTCACAAAAACCACTACGTTCTGCCAGGGCACACCCGTTTTGTCGAATTCACGCACTTTATCCATCGTACCGAGCATGACTTCCATCAGAATATTTTTGTTCAACTGGTAGCACTTTTGCGCATCGGCATGGCTGTATGCCATTACAATCGCACTGGCTTCGGCGTGGTGTTCTTCAATTTTCCGGACACGGGCTTCCATCGGTACGTCTTTCATATCGAGCACCAGAATGGTTTTGCCTTTTGCCCACTCCAGCGCTTCGTCGAGCGTTGGCATGTGGTAGGGCGTTACGTTGCCTTCGGTATCTTTCAACTTCAGATTTTGTAATTCTTTGAGCGTATAATCCGAGATTTTCCCCTGCCCTTCACTCGTTCGGTTGAGCGTCGGGTCATGCATCAACACAATCGCGCTGTCCTTGGTATAATGCGGGTCGATTTCCAGGATGGCATGCACCTGCCCGAGCGTATTCTCAAACGTAGCAAGGCAATTTTCCGGGAATCCTTTCCGGGCTCCGCCCCGGTGTGCGCTCACAAACGGCAGCCGGTCGGGTGAATAGGCGAAGAAATCTTTTACCGTTTTGCCCTTGTTAATCTGAATGGTATTGAGCTTCGGTGCTACGTTAAATCCGGCCAGCGAAATGAGACTTACTACACTAAAAATCAGGTAAATGCCCATAGCCTGTCTATTCGATACGTTCATAAGAAATGGATTTAGGATCAGAAATTAGTAACCAGGATTTTGGGTGATTTTGGGGTTCTGAGCGATAACGTCCTGCGGAATCGGCATCAGGTAATTCTTCGAGGCTACGAATTTAACCTTCCGAACTTCCACTCGTTCATAGACCAGCTTGCCCGCTTTTTCCTCAATTTTCATTCCGTAGATGGGCTGGCTAAACACTTGTTCGGCAATGCGCCAACGTAGCAGATCAAATAATCGTTTTCCTTCAAATGCTAGTTCGACCCGGCGCTCCCGTCTGATACGTTGGCGCATTTGCTCCTGAGTCAATCCTGTGGGTAAATTGGGCAAACCGGCTCGATTTCGAACTTTGTTGATAGCGTCGTATACGGTTTGGTCGGGGCCACTCAGTTCATTCTTAGCCTCGGCATAGTTCAGCAGCACTTCGGCGTAGCGGAAAATGATGACATTCGTGCCATCCAGATTGGTAGGCGTCGACTGGAACGTAGAGTCCTGTAATTTTTTGGTAAAATAACCCGTCCGACCGGTATTACCGGCTTTCCCCACTACGTTGATCTGGTTGGCATTATTAGCGATGCCCAACCGGGTATAAACGGGTTTGCCCCGCCAGATCGAGCCGTCGTAAATAATAGATGCGTAGAAACGTTTCGTCCGGTTTTTGTACGGATTCTGCGGGTCGTACAGCGGAGAACCTTCGGCGGAAGTTTTGCCGTCGGCAAACTCATAGTCATCGATCAGGTTTTGCGTTGGGTCTACAGCACCCCAGCCCGCACCGGAAGCGGCTTCGACAACACCCCAGTACTGATTGATATTCCGTTGTTTAACAATCGGCGCGAACTGAATATCGAACAGCACTTCCTGATTGTTTTCATTCTGCGAATAAAACAGTCCAGCGTAATCAGGGAATAGATCGTACTGTTTCGATTGCATGATTTCAGTATGAGTCGCCACGGCGTCGGCCCATTTTCCGGCGTATAATTCAAGCTCTCCTTTCAGCGCCAAAGCTGCTCCTTTTGTGGCTCGGCCCAAGTCTTTTTTATCGGCAATTTTCGCAGGCAAATCAATGGTAGCTTCGGTACATTCTTTCTGAATGAACGCGACGCATTCAGCATAGCTATTGCGGGGATACTGAATGTCTTCACCGCTATTTCGGTCCAGCACTTTGGTGATCAGCGGCACTCCCCCGTATAAATCAATCAGCGATTTGTAGAAATAAGCCCGTAAAAAACGCGCCTGCGCCACCAGCGATTTTTTCGTCGCGTCGTCGAACGTAGAGGCCGTAATCCGGCTTATGAACAGATTACATTTGCGAATATTGGCGTACATTTTGGCCCAGTTCGGCTTGAAAATATCATTGGATGGGCCATATGAACCCGTATCGAATAAGGAAGCGGAAAGCGCCCCACCGAGCGGTCCATAGGTTGCGTTATCCGAGAAATTATCCAGCGGATCAACACTTAGTTCGGTGGGCAGGTTCTGATACACCGCCGACCAGGGACCGGCATTGAGGCTGTTGTAAATATCGTTCAGAAACAAACCGGCGGTTTGCGGGCTGGCCCAGGTGGTTTCTTCCGTCAACTGGTCGGTGGGTGCTACGTCCAGTACAGCTTCAGAGCAGGCCGTAAAGAAGGTAGTAAGCAGTATGAGAATAAGTATCTTTTTCATGAGTAACTCCTGATAATGAGGTATTAAAATCCTATGTTAAGTCCGGCAGTAAGGACGCGCTGCTGGAAATAATAGCGGCCTTTCAGGTTACTGACTTCGGGGTCAAAATTCTTGATCTTCGCTAATGTCAGCAGGTTCTGACCGGATGCGAAAATGCGTACTGAGCCGATTTTCGCTTTGTTGAGTAAGGTCTTAGGCAGCGTGTAGCCTACTTCGAGGGTTTTCAGCCGCACGTAACTGGCATCGCGCAGCCAGAATGATGAAATCTGGGAATTGTTGGTCGTTGGCGAAGGCGTCAGACGTGGGTTGGGCGCATCCCGATTTTCAGGGGTCCAGTAATTCAGGTGAATGTCCTGTACTTTCGCGCCGTTGAAGAATGGGAAGGCAGCATCGTCGCCGAGGTAAAAGCTCACCTTGGTTGCTCCTTGCCAGAGCATGTTCACGTCGAATCCTTTCCAGCTAATCGAGGGTGTCAATCCGAAAATAATAGCTGGGAATGAGGGATTCCCGATCACAACCTCATCGTTCAAATCAATCTTGCCGTCGCCGTTCACGTCCTCGTATTTAATGTCGCCTGGGAGCAACGTACCGAATTGAGTCGGTGAACTTTTAACCTCTTCCGCCGACTGGAAATAGCCAATGGCCCGGTAGCCAAACTGCGTATTCCAGGGTCGGCCGGTTCGGCGTCGGTTGGGGTTGTCGTAAGTGGCTGGACTCTCGAACGTCTGAATCAGTTTGTTCTGAGCGTAGGAGAAGTTAAGGCCCACATTTAGGCGCAGGTCTTTCCCCAAACGGTGTGCAGTGGTCAGGTTGATGTCCACACCGTGATTTTTCATGATACCCGCGTTTTCCTGCGAAATACCAATGCCGTACTCAAGTGGTACAGACGCTGACGGAGGCAGGAGCATATTCGACCGATTTTCCCAGAAATAATCCAGTTCGAAGCCGAGTTTTCCGTGCCATAACGAACCTTCCAGGCCGATATCGGTTTTGAAGGCCGTTTCCCAGGTAATATTTCGATTGGGTTCGCTACGTTCAAATACACCCTGCACCTGATACGGACTCGTTCCACCGAATACGTAGCTGTTGTTCAGACCATACGAACTCAGGAACTGAAAGGGATTACCGGCCAGATTTCCCGATTTACCGTAAGACGCCCGCACTTTCAGGTTATCGATCCAGTTCGCATTATTACGCAAAAACGGCTCTTCAGACAACCGCCAACCGACCGACACCGCCGGGAAAAACTCGAATCGCTTTCCCGGCGCGAAATAATAATGACCGTCATAGCGCCCACCCAGTTCCAGCAGATACTTGTCAGCGTAGGTATAACCCACCCGATACACCAGACCCGTTTGTGCGTTGCTGGACGAACCGCCACTGTTATCGAAGGTCGTTTTGTCAGTACTACCCAACGAGAGTTCGTCCATCGGCACGGCGTAGCTCAGGCGTGAGGCCGCAAACGACAGCGAATTGCCAGTACGTTTTTCGAGTACACCAAGCGCATCAATAGTATGTTTTCCGAAACTATGAGCGTACGTAATATAACCTTGCAGGGTTAGGATTTGCCGTTGTTCATAACTCTCCGATAACGTCGGTGTAGCGGGGCCGCCCTTCAGTGGAGTGAATTCATCCTTGGCGTTTAGCAAATAATAAGTGATGGGCAGGGTCCAGCGTTTGTTAAAATCGTTGAACCGGTCATAAGCAGCTACTCCTTTCAGCGCCAGTCCGGGAATGAATGGAAGCTGCTGGCGAACCGTGATCTGCGAGTACAATATATCGCTGTTCGTGCGGTTATAGCCGCTTTCATAAATCATCGGCAACGTATTAGTGCCCGGTAATCCGTTGTCGTAACGTAGCGGCAGAATGGGTGCGTTTTTTGTTACGTCGGTAAAAATAGACGTACCATTAAAGCCAGCTGGTTCCGTATTTTTCTGAAGCGTTCCTTTGATATCCAGCGATACGGTAGTGGTTGCCGTCGCATCGGCGTCGACATTGACGGCCAGATTGTACCGGTTCATGTTGATGTTGCGGACAACACCTTCCTGGTACATATACCCCAGCGAGGTAAAAAAACGCACTTTTTGTGAGCCACCCGACAGCGAAAGGTTATGATTCGTGATGGGCGCGTTGAAACTCAGTACTTCCCGAACCCAGTCGGTGTTGGGGTAATGGTTGGGGTCGCTACCATCTTTAAATTTCTGAAGCTGCTCGTCGGTGTACGTCGGTGCTACGCCCACATTTTTATTGGCTTCATTAAGCAGTTTCGCATAGCCATAGGAATCGAGATAATTCGGATACTGCGTCGGTCGCTGCATACCAACCCAGCCGTTGTATGTCAGGGACATAGCTCCTTCTTTGCCCCGTTTGGTCGTCACCAGAATAACGCCGTTTGCACCAGCCAGACCGTAGGGAGCAACCGCTGCCGCATCTTTCAGCACGGTAATGGTTTCGATTTCCTGACTGTTCAACTGGCTCAGACTCCGCTGAATACCATCCACTACCACCAGTGGATTCGAGTTGCCGATGGTACCGATACCCCGTATTTTAATGTCGTCGCCATCCTTACCCGGTTCTCCGCTCGACTGCTTCGACGTAACACCGGCGATACGTCCCGAGAGTCCGTTGCTGACGTTGGCAATGGGTGATTTTACCAACTGGTTTCCTTCCAACGTAGCAACCGCAGCCGTTACCGACGTTTTTTTCTTGGTACCGTATCCCACAACAACGACTTCACTCAGCGCCTTTACGTCGGGTTTGAGCGAAACGGCCACCTGAGACTGATTCCCGATCGTTACGTCCTGCGATTCGTAACCGACAAAGCTGAAAACCAGCGTTTGGTCGGCATCGTCGATACGTAGCGAATAATGCCCGCTTACGTCCGTAGCCGTACCTTTCGACGTACCTTTTACAATCACTGTTACCCCCGGAATAGGCTGTTTGTTTTCAGCATCGGTAACCTGCCCCGCAATGGTACGTACCGTCAGATCTTCGGTTATTTTGGGAGCGGCCAGCGGCTCAATCTGCCCCGTTGACGGTGCTTTATCGAGCAAAATCTGTTTGCCTGTCACTTCATATACTACGTGAATCGGTTTAAGTAAGATCGCCAAAACCTCCGCCAGCGGCTGATTCGTTACGTTCAGTGATACCTTCCGGCTGGATGGTATCACTTGTGGACTATACATAAACCGGATATCGGCCTGTTTTTCAAGCTGACGTAGCACCAGTTTTATTTCCTGCTCATTGGCCTGAACCGATACCTTGCGATTCAGCAGTTCCTGTGCGGTAACGGGGCCAGCATAAGCCATACTGGCAAGGACCGTAATGAGCATGATTTGGAGGAAACCAACACGCATAATTTGATAGATAAGAGAGTGTCGGGGTATTCTTTTTTTCATACTTTTGACTGTTTAGTTAGTTCGCAACTGGCAAAACAATCCCGCCATCTCCACCCGGAGAAGTAGTCGTCAAGGCGGGCACTTTCCGAGTCGGTGATGCTGGTACCATCGCCGACTCTACTTTTTACTTACATCCTTTGCTGTAAATAACTATCTGTGTATCAATTACTTCATACGACGCGTGAATGGAGTTGCAGAGTAATGTCAACGTATCGAAAAGCGGTTCCTCGCCCAGGGTTGCCGTAATCTGACAGTGTTTCAATACGTCTTCGTCGTAGACGATCAGAATCCCGTACGCTTTCGCTAAATCCCCAAAAATCTGACTGGCGGGCGCTTCCGAATAACTGAATTCCTGATTATGAACGGGTTTCTGAATTGGCACGGGCTGTTCCACAATCGACTTGGTCAGTCGGTTTGTTTCGTCGAAAAAAACAACCTGCTGATTTGGCAGCAACACAACGCCTTCTGGTTTTTTAGTTGTCTGCGCCAGATCGTCCGTTTTAAAAACGGACACTTTTCCAGTTCTGACCACAACGCGGCTTTCTGCATTGCCAGAATTTGTACGTACCCAGAAACTAGTACCCAACACTCTGGTTACCAGTTTATCGGTCACGACCAGAAAAGGCTTGGCCGGATTTCGGGTTATCTCAAAAAAAGCGTCCCCTTTCAGATACGTCCTGCGCTCGTTTCCGTTGAACTTACCCGGATACGACAAACTAGACCTGGGCGACAACACCACTTCGCTGCCATCGGGTAAGGTTAATCGTTTTGGCTGCTTCGTATCGTTACGTTGCGTCAGTAAATCAGTTGAAGGGACAGACGTAGCAGCAACGGACGTAGCGTTTTTTGTTGACGTATTGACGTAGAAAAAGACGTAGCTACCCAGCCCAATTAACAACAGCACAGCGGCCGCGGCCCAGCCCCACTGTTGTTGCGGCAACGTACGAACAACGTAGCGTGGCTCCTGATGAAGTCGACGGAACGTAGCATCAACGGCGTCGGTGATTTCTGTTCTGGAAACGGATTGGTGGGGCATTTCCAGCGCCCGAAGCACCGCCCTCGCCTGATCGATCAGTGGTTTTTTGTCGGGATGAAGCTGCATCCAGTCATTCCAGAACGCTTCGGTGGGTGGCGTCGGGTGTAAAACCCACTCGCGGAACCAGCTATCTTCCAGAAATTCGTCAAGGGTATATAATTCGTAATTGAACATGGTGCCGCTATGCCTTTATTCAGAGATGCAACGGCGGTCAATCAGATACCCTATTTCTTGAAAAAAACCTTAAAAGGTACTTGTTAATTACTATGCGGCATCAGAAAAACAAGCAGAAAGGAGCTCAGATTGAAGGGGATAACCTGACGTAGCGTCACAAGTGCTTTCTGCAAAAGATTCGAAACCGATTGCTGAGTGATACTCATCACCTCCGCAATTTCATTCCGATTCAGGCCCTGATAGTATTTCAGGTAAATGATTTCACGTTGCCTTCGGGGCAGTTCATTGAGGTAGTGAGCGATTTGCTGCGCCTGCCGGACAATACTTTCGTGCTCGATTAAAATGAGGTCGGGCGAGCTTTCAAACCGGAAGGACTCGTCATCTCCCGAGAAAATTGGCTCCGCCAGAAACACAGTTTTGCGAAGCTGTCGGAATAGCCGTCGACGTAGTGAAGTGAGTAAATACGCTTTAACTGAATTGGGCTGAATAACTTGATGACGCTGATACCAGAGGTCAATAAATAACTCCTGAATACAGTCTTTTGCAATCTCTTTGTCTTTAGTGTACTTACTGCCATAATTCATTAACGTAGCGTAGAAACCTTCCATGAGTTTACGCAGGGCAGTCTCATCGTCAGCCGTAAACGATTTCCACAGCTGCGCTTCTTCAGAAACAATAGCTTCGGGTAGTTGCGTCAATGACATGGCTCATAGCCTGTTAGTATGGGCACATAGTTAGGAAATCTTTCCCAGAAAAAGAGATGGTTGCTAAAATGATAAAACAAACTTAAAAAATGGCTCGCCTGAGAATGCCTGTATCACCGCAACCACTTCTGCCAGCCGCACTGGAAGCGGGATTGAATAATACCGCTGTCCGAAAGGTGTTCAGACCTACGTAGGCATTCGGGTTCAGGCTGGGCAAAAAATCCGCATACAATCCGGCCTGCCTTTACGCATAGTCGATCGGTGATATTGGGCTATCAATCGGGTAGTAGCTGCATGGGATAATGCAGTTCAATACGTACCGGGACGTTCCGATATGTATACTGGTAATACGTTGTTTCGGCCAGAAAGTAGGCGTTCTCATGCGTTTCATCCCGGAAGTCGGACACTACGTTGAACACGCTTTTGCACTATTCATCTCAGGCATAATCTACCTACTTTTTTCTGTTCTGGAACATCCGTTATAGTATTTGGAACATCCGTTATAGTTCATTAGGGTTTCAAAGACCGACCTTTGCCCTAAGCATTCTATCCCATCCAGAAAGTAGATGACGATGCTCCTCTAGGGGGATCGGGAGGGAGAACTAATTGTTTCAGGGCATCTGGCGCTTCACTTCCGGCCTAAGATCCAGCAGGCAGAAATTTCATCCTATCGGCAACGTATCAACCTAAGCATTCCGCACACAAAGTAACCGTTGACAATTAATGATACGCTTTTCATCGATTTAGCCGATGCTTCTCCGTATGATACAACCGTCTACCCTTATCCGACTTGCTCTGTTGCTTTTATTTGTTCGGCTAGCCGGACACGCTACGTTCGTAACTGCACAAACATGCCAGCCAAGTTTGGGAGCCATTTCCAATACCAACGATTTTCATTTAGTCACGAACCAGTTTGGCAGCATCAGTAGTGGTACCCGTACCAGACTCACTACGGGTGATTTTAATAAAAATGGAAAACTGGACGTACTGATTGGGAAGTCCGACGGAACAATCACGTACCTGGAACAAGCCCAGGTAGGCGGAGGGACGTATCAGGTGATCGCTGCCAATTTTCAGGGAATTGATGTGGGCGACAATGCGGCTCCAACGCTTGCAGATATTGACCTCGACGGTAATGCAGACCTGCTTATTGGCAAAGCCAGCGGTAATTTTTACCACTACGAATATAGCAGCAATACGTTCGTTTTACAGACCGATACGTTTATATCGACTACTGTATACCAGGCCACAACTAATTCGTCAATAACTATTGAGCAGGTGCTTCCGTATTTCGGCGGACTCCCATTAGTGTTTATGTTAACTGGGAGTGATAGTTTCTACATCAGCCGTTTTGGCCGATCAAACACGGGTTCGTTTTCATTGGAGCGATTTAATATTCTACCCTTTGATTATGGTACTCATCTGGTACCATACGTGACCGATCTGAACGGGGATGGCCTGCGGGACTTGCTGATAGGCAAAGCAGACGGTACGTTGACACTTTCTTCCCAAGATGCTCCTACGAGTAATTACTACCCTATATGGACGTTTCCGGCCTATGATGTTGGCGATGAAGCTGGTCCTGCCACAGCCGACTTAGACAATGATGGGCTTCTCGATCTGTTAGTTGGAACAAATGGGGGTACTATTGCCCGATATGAACAGAATCCGGCTGACTTTAGTCCATTTTGCGGAGTGCCAGGAACTCCGAGTGCAACGCAACAGATATGGGTGCGGGGAGGTTGCCTGACAAATGACGTAACCATCCAGGTGCCAGCGTCATTCGAATTGTCGACGAGTACCAATGGTACGTTCAGTAGTAGTCTGGTGCTGGGGCAGTCGAATGGTTCGGTTAGCGGTGGGCTTGTTTACGTACGGTTTAATCCAACACGTAGCGGTACGGTTACGGGAGTAATGAGCCTTTCGGCGGGCACCGGGGCAACTTTGGCTCTACCCCTGCAAGGGCAATCCCCAGGCCTTACCATCTTGCCAGATCCACTTTCCTTTTCTACGCTTAACCTTACTTTTAGCGGCATCAATCCCGGGGCTAACTCCGCTCCATTGTTTACTGACTTGGAAGGCGACGAACGAAAAGACATGTTGATAGGTACGCAGAACGGGACTATTACCCACTATCGACAAGCAACTGTCAATGCCTCCACCGTAACACTCGTAGCGACTAATTTTAACGGGATCAATGTCGGCAGTAATGCCATACCGACGATGACCGACCTGGACGGAAACGGTCTGCTCGATTTACTGGTTGGTAAAGCAGCAGGTAGCATCAGCCACTACCAGCAGTCGGCCCCACAGTCGACCAGCTTTACGCTTGTGACTGATACGTTCAACAATATCGATGTAGGCAACGGATCGGCCCCGTTTGTAACGGACCTTGATGGCGACAACTTGCTCGATCTACTGGTCGGTACACAAACCGGTACCATTGCTCATTACGAACAGAATACGGCCAATTCGCGACTATTTACACTCGTGACCGCAAGCTTTAACAGTATTGCCTTAACGGGAGGACAAGTGGTGCCCACGATCACGGATTTTGATAGCGACGGCTTGCTCGATTTGATGATCGGACGCGGCAATGGAACGATAGCGCAATACAGGCAAACAACTCCAAACGCGCTTACGTTTTCGCAGATCACGACAAATTTTCTAAATACGAGTGTAGCGCCAGGCAACACTGTGCCCGTTTTCACCGATATCGACGATGACGGCTTGCTCGATTTTTTGTGGGGGCGTGGAACAGGAACGATTTTACATATGGAGCAACAGGGGCCCGGTACGTTGAGCTTTGTAGGTGGAGCCAACGCGCCGTCAGCCGTTCAGTCAGTACAAGTATGGGCAGGAGATGGTTGCCTGCCGGGTGATTTGACCGTAGCGGCCCCAGCTCAATTTCAGGTATCGCTCAGTGCTACCACTGGCTTTGGTGGCAGCGTGGTTCTACCAGCAACCAACGGGCGAGTATTGAACGATCAGGTGTTTGTTCGTTTCGTATCGGCTACAGGCGGGAATGCTTCTGGTAATCTGACCTTTTCGTCGGGTGGCCTGGTGCGAACGGTGCCCGTAGTAGGCAACGCACCTTCGCTCACGATCACGCCCGAACTAAGCTCCATATGCGGAGGAGCGGTTTCTCTGTCGGCACTGGGGTGTGCGAATGGCACAGTCAACTGGAGCACCGGAGCCACCAACGTTCGCACGATCAATTACACACCATCGCCCAACACCAATACCGTTGTGTCGGCAAGCTGTGTAATAGGTGCCTTCAACGGTGTTGCTTCGGCCAGAGTACGGGCGAACCTGCCCCCCGACATTACCGCACAAACCACCGGCAAACTGCTGACCTGTTTGGGAAATACGGTTTCGCTTTCAGTTAGTGTTACGGGCACAGACAATATGCAGTATCGCTGGTATCAGAACGGAGTTGCACTGCCAGCCTCACCATCCAGTGCAACCTTGACGCTGACCAACGTACTACCTGCGCAAACGGGCTATTATGTGTTTGAAGTAACCGACTGTGGAACCAGTGTAACGGCTACGGGCGCTACCGTAACTGTGCAGAATCCGCAACTCATAGCTACCTCTAATCCAGGCAATTTCTCATTAATCAGTACCAACTTCAGTGGCATACAGGAAGGCGTAAACGCTGGGGCGACCTTCGGCGATCTGGATAATGATGGATTATTAGACATGCTGGCGGTGGGTAATATTCCGTTTGGGGGGTACATGCATCACTACCGACAAACTGCGACAAATGCCCTCTCCTTTTCGTTGGTTACGACCCACTTTGACTCGGTACGAACGTCCCTTAGCGTGCGACCCACGCTGACTGATATTGACCACGATGGGCGATTCGACTTAGTGGTAGGTAGCTACGATCCACTTCCGCGGGGTATTCCACGGTTAGGGCACTACATCCAGACGGCCCCTCGGTCATTGTCGTTCACGGCTCCAGGGAATACGGGGGGTGGTTTTCTGAATGAACTTATTACTACTGACGAGCCTGCTCCGGCATTTGCCGACTTTGACGGGGATGGCTTGATCGAACTGATCCTGGGTAAAACCGACGGCAGATTGCTGCGCTACGAGCAGGCAGGCCCTACTGTCGCCCGATTTGTCAGTGACGGTCTGCCATCCTTTGCTGGCGTTGATGTAGGGTTTTCATCGACCCCGACCATTACTGACTTAGATAATAATGGGTTACTGGAAATGCTGATCGGCGGTAGCAATGCATCGCTGGCGCGGTATGAACAACTAGGTCCAGGGTCCCGCAATTTCAACCAATTGCCTTCGATATCTGTTACAAGTACGTATTCGGCTCCGACCGTAACCGATCTAGACAATGATGGCTGGAAAGACCTCATCATTGGGAAAAGCAATGGTACGTTTGACCACTATGAGCAGACACCCGGAAAATTGGCCACATTCTGCGGAGCAGTAGGAGTTCCTTCGACTGCTCAGT
This sequence comes from Spirosoma profusum, assembly GCF_014699005.1. GTDB lineage: Bacteria > Bacteroidota > Bacteroidia > Cytophagales > Spirosomataceae > Spirosoma > Spirosoma profusum. The sequence continues at coordinate 279,310 of NZ_JACWZY010000004.1, read as the reverse complement.
CCATTTTGGTGTGGGGAGGTCCTTGCCTATCGGAGCCCGTATCAGTGAGTGTATCCGATCAGTTTGAAGTATCGTTGAATGCCACCACCGGCTTTGGCCACAGCCTGACGCTCGCTACCCCTAACGGCAACCTGCCCAGACAGGCACTTTATGTGCGCTACAACCCAACCAGTGCTGGTTTTGCCACTGGTCAACTGCAATTATCAGTAGGTGGACAGCTCACCCAAAGTTTCTCGCTGACGGGCAACGTACCGATAGTTACTATCACGCTCAGTAATGTCAATTCCTCCTGTGCTACACCCTCAGCCACACTCACGGCCAGTGGTGGCGCTACGTATCGATGGAGCACCGGAGTTACTACATCGGCGATTAACGTAACGCCAACAGTTACGACTACGTATTCCGTAACAGCGACAGATGCAAACGGATGTACGGGTACGCAGAGCCTAAGCATTTTGGTGGATAAGACCGTCCAGGCCAGCCTTACAGCTTCTACAACAGCCTTGAACTGCAATAGACTCACGGCAACCCTGACAGCTACTGGAGGAACTTCCTACACCTTCGCTGGCCCCGGTATTCTATCCTCAAGCCCCGACAGTGGAACGGCGCTGGTGAATGCGGCTGGTACTTATTCGGTCACTGCGACCACTAGCAACGGCTGCTTAGTCAGTGCAACTACAACCATCACGACCGTTCTGATAACGGTGAGTAATCCAACTACGACCACAGCCAGCTTCGGCGAGAGTTTTAGCCAGAGTTTCACTGCGTCGGGTGGAGTTACTCCCTATAGTTTTAGCTTAGTCAGTGGTACGTTGCCCACGGGGTTGAGTTTATCCCCTGAGGGCGTATTGTCGGGCATCCCTACTCAGAGTGGTAGTTTCACCATTACCGTACAGGCTCAGGATGCCGAAGGGTGTATCGGAGTGGCCAGTTCACCTTATATTCTACTGGTCCGAGCGCTCACCCTGTCTAATTTTTCAGCCAGTTCCAGTGCGATATGTGTAGGCGCCCCCGTAACTTTCACCGCCACGCTTGGCAACGTAACGGGTAGCTATACCTATACGCTCACCAATGGTAGTTCGACCACCACAGGTAGTAGCAGTAATGCCAGCTTTAGTCAGACGATCATCGCTGGCGACTTGGGCGCGCAAACCTTCACGCTAACGGTGAGCCGTACTGGCCAGTCAGTCACCACCACAGCAGAGTTAACGGTTAATCCACTCCCAATCCCAACGTTATCCGCCAGTAATGGTGGTACGTTAACCTGTGGACAGACCAGTTTAATACTGACAGCGGGTGGAGGAGATCAGTATAGATTCGGTGGCCCTGGAGTAGCGAGCCAAAGTGGCAACAGCGCGGTAGTGAATGTCGCCGGTACGTATTCGGTGACTGTGACGACCATTAGTTCGGGTTGTTCCAGTACAACAAATCTGATCATTGATCGGAATATCATTGTGCCTACAGCGACGATCTCGGCCAGCAATGGAGGTACACTGACCTGTAGCCAGACGAGTCTGACGCTGACTGCTGGAGGTGGCAGTACGTATACGTTTAGTGGAACGGGCGTGGTGGGCCAGACAGGCAATACAGCCGTAGTGAATGCAGCCGGGGTATACTCAGTAACGGTAACCAATACCGAAACGGGCTGTTTCAGTACGACTAGTGTCACCATTACTCAGGACGTCAATCCACCTTCGGTAAGTATCAGTGCCAGTGCCCCCACGATTACCTGTGCCAACCCATCGGTGAGTCTAACGGTCGTTGGGGCAGGGGCGATTCGCTGGGACGACAACTCGACCAACGCTAGTCGAAGTGTGAGTGAAGCCGGTACGTACTCGGTAACCCTGACAGGGACAAATGGTTGCACAGCTACTACGTCAGTCTCCGTCACGGCTGATCAGGGTGCATCAGCTGGGAGCATCAGTCCTTCATCTGCGACACTCACTTGCGCTAGCCCTTCAGTAAGTCTGACAGTTAGCGGTGAGGGAAGTGTGCGCTGGGACGACAACTCGACCAACGCTATCCGCACAGTAAACTCGGCCGGTACGTACTCAGTGACCCTGACAGGAGCCAATGGCTGCACAGCTACTACGTCAGTCTCAATCACAGCTGACCAGGGGGCTCCAATCGTAAGCATTAGCCCGTCCAGTGCGACAGTAAGTTGCGCCAATCCTACGGTGAGCCTGACAGCCATCGGCACTGGTAGTGTGCGCTGGGACGATAACTCGATCAGCCCTATTCGAAGTGTGAGTGCATCCGGTACCTACTCGGTAACCCTTACCTCCGCCAACGGCTGTACAGCTACGACTTCCGTAAGTGTAACTGCTTATCAAAGTACACCAACTTTAAGTATCAGCCCCAATGGTAGCATACTCACCTGCGCGCAGACCAGTCTGACACTCGTCGCAACGGGCGGTATCCAGTATGCCTTTGCTGGGCCGGGTGGTGGGTCAGCAGGAATTGTTAGTCAGGACGTAACAAACGGCATGGCAGTGGTCAACGTAGCAGGCGTGTACTCAGTTACTGTCACGAATTTGGTGGGTTGTGAGAGTTCGCTTACGGTGCTGGTAACGAGCAACACTACCCCGCCCACAGCGACGTTACGTGCCAATACGGCCCTAACCTGCAACCAGTCGGACTTAGTAATGACCGCGACAGGCGGTTCCAGCTACACCCTCCTCGGTACCAGCAATACAAATGGGGTGTTTGTTTTACCTGGAGGTAGTTTTCCGACAGGTGTGCAAACGTTCACCGTGACAGTCAGCACTCCCAATGGTTGCACGGCGACGGCCACAACAAGTGTTACGTTGGTGCCCCCTCCCAACCGCCTGTACGTGCGAGCCAACGCGACGGGAGCAGGCACGGGCCTGTCATGGGATGATGCCTTCTCCGATCTGCAAACGGCCCTTACCTATGGCGGTGTCTGTGCCCAGAGCCTAACCGAAATCTGGGTGGCACAGGGTCTTTATAAACCCACCTCCACAACCGACCGCAACGCCGGTTTTAAAATGCGGAACGGGGTGACGATCTATGGAGGCTTTGTAGGCAATGAAACCAGCCTGAGCCAACGGCCACCAATCAGCCTCGTTAACGGTCCCGGCGGGGCATCGCAACCCAGCAGTACCACTCTTAGTGGCGACATCGGTAAGTTGGGCGATAACACCGACAACAGCTATCACGTTATCTATAACCCATTCGGTTTGTATCTCGAGAACTCAGCTGTGCTGGATGGTTTTGTTATTACGGGCGGCAATGCCGATCAAGGAGAAAATTTTGGTGGTGGCATCCTCAATGATTATAGTAGCCCTACCCTGATTAATTGTCTATTTCAGGGCAACACGGGTAGCTTCGGCGGGGCCATGATCAATATTGCCAGTAGCCCGGTGGTGATCAACTGTGTTTTTCAGGACAATACGGCTTCTCAAGGCGGAGCTCTGGTGAACGCCAGCAGTAACTCGATGCTGATTAATTGCGTTTTCCAAAGAAACACAGCCTCGGTTAGCGGTGGGGCTATAGGGATTTTTTATGGAGACAGCAATAGCAATCCGCTATTACTAAACTGTAGCTTCCAGAATAATACGGCGCCACAGGGTGGAGCCATTGCCACCAACCAATCCAGCATCACCCTGACCAACTGCGTGCTGTTCGACAACGGCGGCAGCAACACCCTTTTCAACGAAAATGGCGCTACGACTAAAGCCACCTACAGCCTTTTCGACAACAGCGTGACGGGGTATACTAGTGACCCTACCAACCTGACAACCGCCACATCACCCTTTGCGTCAACCGCAAGTGTAGCCCTGAATCCATGCTCACCGGCCATTAACGCGGGAAACCCAGCCAGCCTCACTTCCGCTATGGGGCCTTACTCCCAAACGGCTCTCCCTCCAACCGATCTGGCGGGTAATGCACGTATCGTAGGTGGTCGGGTGGATATGGGAGCCGTTGAGTATCAGTCGGAAACGCTGGCTATTGTCCAACAGCCGGTGGCAGGCTCGGTCGTGTGCGCGGGAAGTACAGTGGTGGTCAGTGTGAGTGTGACGGGGGTTGCCTCTACGTATCAATGGTACAGGAACGGTACTGCCTTAACGGGCATTGCCTCGGCAACGACCGCCAGCCTGACGCTAACCAATGTGCAGACCACAGACACAGGCAGTTATTCGGTGGTTAGTAGTGATAATTGTTTCAGTTTGACAAGCACTGCATTTAGCCTGACGGTAAATAGCTCGTCGACGGTAACGATGATGGCCAGTAACACCCTACTCACCTGCGCTAGCCCCACCGCTGTCCTCTCCGTTAGTGGAACGACCGGCGCTCCCGGTACATCGTATAGGTTTAGTGGTCCCGGCATTCTGACATCTAGCCCCAGCAGTGAGACCGCTCTTGTGAATGCCGCTGGTACCTATTCGTTGACCGTCTCCACCAGCAACGGTTGCTCGGCCAGCGCCACGACTACCATCACCAGTGCCACCGCTCTGATAACGGTAAGCAGTCCGGTGGTCACCAACGGAATACTGAATACACCTTTCAGCCAGACCTTTACGGCAACAGGGGGCGCGGGTCCTTATAGTTTCAGTATTGTCAGTGGTACGTTACTTACAGGGTTGGATTTATCACCCACAGGTGTATTGTCGGGTACGCCTACCCAGAGCGGTAGTTTCTCTATTACGGTACAAGCGACTGATGCCAATGGCTGTTCGGGAACAGGTGTTTCGTATGTGCTAACGATTGTCGACAACCGGCCCATCATCACGAACTTCGCGGCCAGCACCAGTACGGTTTGTGTAGGGAGTGTAATCAGCTTCACGGCCACTGTAGGCAACGTAACGGGTAATTACTCCTACACCCTCACCAACGGCAGTACCGGAACGCCGACCGTCAGCACCACCGGTACTACGTCTAATTCAGGTTTTAGCCAGAACCTGACGGCGGCTGGCTCCGGCAATCAGAGCTTTACGTTAACGGTGAGCAGCCAGGGGCAGCCGGTTACGGCTGTCACCAACGTAACGGTGAGCACTCCACCCACAGCTATATTGTCGGCCAATTTTGGAGGAACGCTGACCTGCGCCCAAACCTCGCTGACACTGACGGCAATGGGAGGTACAAGTTATAGCTTTGGCGGGCCGAGCGTAGTAAGTCAGGATGCGAGTTCGGGTACGGCGTTGGTGAATGCGAGTGGTGTGTATTCGGTGAGTGTGAACGCGTCAGGCTGTATGAGTGCCACGAGTCTATCGATTTATCAGGACAGCAGCGTTCCTACGGTGAGCATTATCCCAGGCACCGGAACACCTGCCGGTGTTACGTTAACTTGTGCTAGCCCAACCGTGAGTTTGTCGGTAGTGGGTGCAGGAACGTATCGGTGGAGTACAGGAGCCACTACGTCGGCCATTAGTGCTACGTCGGCGGGACCTTATTCCGTTACGGTAACAGGTGCTAACGGGTGTACCGCCACTACGTCGATTCAGGTAAGTCAAGATAACGCAGTACCCACCGTGAGTATCAATCCCTCAATCGGAACGCCGACCGGTGCTACGTTTACTTGTAGCAGTCCGGCGGTGAGTCTGAGCGCGGTGGGCAGTGGTACGTATCGCTGGAACACGGGTGCTACGTCGCCTATCATCAGCGCTACGTCGTCGGGTACTTACTCGGTGATCCTAACCTCAATCAACGGCTGCACAGCTACGGCCTCCGTGCAGATTTTTCAGGATAACTCTCTGCCGATGGTGAGCGTTAATCCTGCCAGTGCTACGTTAAGTTGTACTACCTCCTCAGTAAGTCTGAGTGCGGTAGGTACAGGAACGTATCGATGGAGTACGGGGGCTACTACGTCGGTCGTCAGTGCTACGTCAGTAGGACCCTATTCGGTGACGCTGACAGGGATAAACGGGTGTACCGCCACTACGTCGGTGCAGGTTCTCCAGGATACCTCGGCACCCACGGTGAGCATTACACCCAGCTCGGCTATATTGAGTTGTACCACCACTTCGGTGAGTCTGAGCGCGGTGGGTAGTGGGACGTATCGCTGGAACAACGGAGCTACTACCCAAGCTATCAATGCTACGTCGGCGGGACCCTACTCGGTGACGCTGACGGCTAGTAACGGCTGTACGGCTTCGGCCAGTGTCAGCGTTACGTATCAGAACTGTGCACCCTATTTGGTCAATGCCATTCCCCCTCAATTCGCCACGGTGGGAACGTCTTTCAGCTACACGATTCCCTCAGCTACGTTCACTGATGCCGAAACGCCCAACAGCCTCACGCTGTCAGTGGTTGGTCTACCCGCTGGATTGAGTTTTGTCGCTCCCAACACCATCACTGGTACCCCCTCGACGACGATAGGCTCTCCCTTTAACGTAACGGTGGTGGTCACTGATCCGGGTGGTTTATCCGCTAGCACCAGCTTTTCGCTGAACGTGCGGCCTTTTGGCTTTGGCATCACTGGAGTAACCATGCTGGACTGTAATCATATCAGTTATTTTGAACGGCGGATCAACTTTATAGTCAGCTACAGTGGCACCAATGGGCAACCTATCAGCCTTTCGGTGCTCAATGAGGCCACGACGATCACCATCAATGAGCCGTATCAGTTGAATCTATTTACCGACAATCCGGTGATTGTCTTCAAAGCCACTCAGCTGGGGACACCGGGAGAAGCTACGTTTAGTTATAACTGGCTGGCTAACTGCGCCAATGGAAATCCGAGGGTAGAAAACGCCATTCCGCCCCAGTCAGCTACGATAGGTCAGGCGTTTAGTTATACGATTCCGGCCAACACCTTCACCGATGCTGAGACGCCGGGTAGTCTCTCCCTGTCGGTGATTGGGTTGCCTGCTGGACTCAGTTTTGTCGCTCCGGCTACCATTAGAGGTATGGCTTCGGCTTCAGCCAGCGCCTTTTATAGTGTGACGGTAATCGCTACCGATCCGACAGGTGGGTCCGTATCAACGATTCTGCCCCTGAGTGTCGTGAATCCAGGCGGTTGCGGAAGTATGTTTACGTTAAAAACCGGGGACTGGAATGATGCCAGTGTATGGTCCTGCGGCCGGGTGCCGCTCATTACCGATGTGGTGACACTGAATCATGCGGTAAGTTTACCAGCCAGTTATCAGGGGCAGGCCTTGCGCGTGAGCTACGGAGCTGGTGGTCGGTTGCTGTTTGGTGCCAGCAGTCGGTTGAGATTGAGCGGTAATTAAGATCAGTAACAGCTTAGTTTTCAAAGCCGAGTCTAAAAGACTCGGCTTTGTTGCTTTAAGGTGAGTTATGGGAATTTTATATAGAATTAGTTTACACTTTCTCGTTGAGTGAATAAGTACGCTAGTTTTTAGGGGTAAGGACATGTAGAAAATAAAAGTTTAAACAGGTTCATACTAATTACCTTACTACAAGTGTCTTATAGAGGGGTTTTGTCATCCTTCGGCACCAGCCGCCCGGCTGCGTCAGGATGACAGAAAGTAGCTACCCATACTTCACGTTGTTTTAGTTTGGGGCAGAGAGGTTTACATCAAACTAAACGCCTGCCACATAATTAACAGGGTGTTTAGGCCAATGAACAGTTGGCCAACTCGCCGGTAGCCAATGTCTGTCAACCCTTGCGAACGAATCAATAGGTAAGCGGAAAAGCAACCAAAAGCAATTCCGAGTAGAGTGATCAGGGTGACATTTCTAAAGAAAACGGGGAAATAACTCAGGTATAAAGCTTTCGTCTGCTCGAAGGACAGGTCTTTTGTCGATAAACCAATCCACAGAATTAGGTTGGCTGTACCGATAAGGCAGAGTAAAAGACCAAAGTAGAAGGCGGTTTTCACGGAGATTGCTGTTTATTCAGTAACGATGGAAAAACGCTTACGTTTCGCTACGTTGCCGACCAACTTCTCGACAACGAAACCAGATTGATCTGCCCATTGAAAGGTGCAAAATTAATTGCTGTTCCGAAAGCGTATCAGGGATTTTGGCACTTCCATCATTCGGAACGTTTTCGTTTCTGACCGGTGGACGTGAATCCGTGGGCGTCTAATTCTACGTTTAGGATAGCTCCCTTGTCGTTGCGATTAAATTTTAACCTGGCCTGATAATCCACAATTTCAAATGAATCTTTTTGAGGCAGTTTCTTTAAAATTGATTTCCCCTGACTGGTTTCTGCGTATAGATTGCCGTTCGACAGGTAGATTTGCATACTTGGGAAATCAACAAAATCGAAGTCTCCGCAAAATTCAGTCAGTAAAGAATCCGGAAGCTGCATTTCTTTACTGTCGGTCAAATCATGAACATGGCGGCCAGGACTGTATAGGCCATCCTTTTTTGGGGTATTGCCAGCAGCCTTTAACTGGTTGTTAAATGGTGGGGTACAGACATAGCTGATTCTGTACGTATCGAAGCTCTGGCTGGCGGCAAAAACAGCAAAATAACTCAGACAAATAGGAACCAGGAAACAGATTTGTTTCCAGACAGAGGTGTTAGTCATCGGATTCTTGGAATGTTAAAGTGATGACAATACTCGGGAGATTTGCAGCCACGTTATTACAGAAAAAGTAGTTTCACTTACAAAAGAGGGAATTATGGCTTTCGTTGTTCAGGGCATGACTGATTTCAATTTTCAGCATGTGAATCATTTTTTCTTAACCGAAACCCGTAATCCAGCCCTACTTGAACACGCTCAGCACGTTCAACTTCCTGACGGACAAGTATTTTTTAAAGAATGGTATTTTGAAGGAATCCGAATGTGTTATTCGGACTGGACGTTCGCTAAACCTACCAACGTATACTGGCACTATGATATCAGCGTAGAACTGGTCACCTTACAACTCAATCTGAACGGCTGTTTACTGATAGAAGATAAGAAGACCCATTGCCCGTTTCTGCTTCAGGAACACCACCATAATTTGTTCTATTCCAACACGGGTCTGGAACAGAGCGGAGTGCTGAAACCTACGAACAGCCGGATTACGGTGTTTATCGTTCAGTTTACAAAAGAAAAATTTCTGGCTTTAACCCAGGGCGCCAATGAAGCCCTGAACCGATTTGGTGAGAATGTGCTGAACGGAAAGCCAGCGGCTCTTTCCCCTGTAAACCTCCCATTGGAAGCTTCGTTGAGAAATGTTATTCACAACATTCTTCATTGTGGGTATTCGGAAGGCCTGAAAAAAATGTTTCTGTTAGCCAAGGCCATTGAGTTTCTGGTTATCCAGGCTGAAGCCAGTAACGCCGTCCTACTTCCAGCCTATAAATACCTCAAAACCAGCCAGGACCGGGAGAGAATCATGTATGCGCAGGAGTATATAATGAAAAATTTAGATGCTCCGCCCAGTCTTACTCAACTTTCCCGGATTGTCGGCATCAACGAGTATAAATTAAAAAGGGGGTTCAAGGAATTCTATAATAATACCGTTTTTGGCTATCTGGCCGAGGCAAGGTTGGAAATAGCCAGAAATGATTTAGTGGAAACGAATAAAAAGGCCATTGAAATTGCTTCCGATCTTGGTTATTCATCCCTACAGCATTTTAGCCATGCGTTCAAGAAAAAATTTGGATATTCGCCCAAAACCGTAAAGAAAAAAACGTAGGACCTGATGGGATGAACCAACTCAACTAAGTAGGTAAATGGAGTTGGAATTACTTGCTTTGATGCATACTACCGCGGCTTGCACTGTGGTAATACAGGGAATTTTGTTTCGCTTGATAAACGTATCGTCAATGAGTAAAATAATTCTTCGTTACGTAGTAATTGGTGCATTGCTTTTGCCGTTTTTGGCTTATTCTCAAGCTGCTACGTCGTCGGATAAACCACTAAACATTTTTACGTTAGGCGATAGTAATGGTACGTTCCCATTTAGTTGGCCGCAGCAACTCAAGACTGCTTTACCGAATGCAGACGTGTTCAACATCAGTAAGTCGGGCAGAACAATCGGTTTTGTAAATAACGGCGACAGTACCCTGAATTCGCTACTGGTCATCGACGAGAATCTCAGGAAAGCGACTGAGTTCACCAAAGACCGTCCTTTTGATTTTATTGTGCTTGAACTGGGAACCAACGACGCCAAAGCGGTTTTTGCCGACCGACAGAGCGAAGTATCGGTCAATTTGGAGAAACTGGTTCAGAAAATTAAGAACTGCGATTTTCCAGCGATCAATAAAGCAAAAATCGTCATCATTTCGCCACCGCCTTACGGCACCAAAGCAGTGGCTACCGCCAAATACGCAGGCGGAGATAAGCGGGTCAAAGCCATGAGCGAAACCTTCAAAAAAGTAGCGGAACGTAACGGCTGTCTGTTTGTGAATGGCTTTAAAACACCGGGCTTCGATATCGATACCATGACGCCCGATGGTTTGCACCTGGATGCTGTAGGATCAAGGAAATTAATCGAACCTGTGCTGGCCGAAATCGCGAAAGCTAAATTATGAAAGCTGCTAGTTAACAGGACAGTAGTACGTTTATAGCCATTGGCGTTCGGATGTTATACGTTACTGAATCATGTTTTATGGCGTACTTAACTTGTTCTCAATCAGCCTGATTTGTGCGGGGTTGTTTCTTGTTTTCGGTTTTGACGTAGCATCGTTTGATACATTAGCTCCCCGCCAACAAAAGCCTCGCGTTCTGATTCTGACTGATATTTCAAGTTTGAAAGCTCGCCATCTGGAGCCTGACGATGGGCAGTCGATGGTGCGGTTGATGCTGTATACCAATTCTTTAGATGTCGAAGGATTGATTGCCTCTTCCAATCTGGGGCATGGTCAACGGGTCCAACCTGAACTTGTTCATGAAGTCATCGATGCATACGCCAGGGTTCAGCCAAATTTGATTCAGCATGATCCGACGTATCCAACAGCGGCCAGACTTCATGCGTTGGTCAAAGACGGCCAACCGAAGGCAAGTCCTAAATTGCCGGTAACAACCAGTGTTGGCGAGGAGCTCGATACGGAAGCCTCAAACTGGATTATCCACGTAGTAGATCAACCTGATTCGCGCCCGGTTTGGGTATGTATATGGGGTGGAAGCGCCGATCTGGCCCAGGCGTTATGGAAAATTCAGCAAACCCGCTCAAAAGAAGCTGTGCGGACGTTTGTGCGAAAGCTTAGAGTTCGGGCCATTTCGGATCAGGACTCAACAGGTGGCTGGATTCGGCAACAATTCCCGGAGCTATTTTTTATTCATTCCCGATACGTTTATCGGGGAACGTACCGGGGCGGTAACACAAAATTAAATGACTCACTGTGGGTTGCTACCCAGGTTCACAATCCGGCCAACCCGCTGGGCATGCTATATCCAAACTATCAGGGTGGCGATATTTGGACCCGGCAACTTGGCCCCGTGAAAGAGGTCAAAGAAGGCGATACGCCCTCTTATTTGAGCTTAATTCCGAATGGGCTGAACGTAGCAGAGCAGCCGGAATTGGGTGGCTGGGGTGGCCTTTTCACTAAAACAAGAGCGAGTCTTTATCTGGATAAAATAGATTCGACAGCAGCCTATGTTACCGACCAAACGCCATACATGGCTTCGGTGTATCGATGGCGAGACGCCTGGCAGGACGATTTTCTGGCACGGCTGGACTGGTGTATAAAGCCATACAATCAGGCAAATCATTACCCGAACGTAGTGGTCAATGGCGACAATTCCGGGCAACTCATTGAACAGGTCGTTCATCCAGGGAAAACGGTTCGTTTCGATGCCCGCCAATCCACTGATCCTGATAGGCAAGCGCTTCATTTCCAGTGGCAAATCTATCCGTCGTCAACAAGGAATTCTGTCCAGTTGCAGGGCACCGATACGTCCCAGCTGACTGTTCAGATTCACTCCAAAGCCGCTCGTCAAACTATCCCTTTATTGCTTACCGTGACCGACAGTGGACAGCCAGCACTGCGGCAATATCGACGCATTCTACTACGGATCAAATGAGATGGCAGATTGTTTCGAGTAAACTCCGTATTAACTATCCCAGTCAGGTGGGTACTCAATCCACTGCTCCAATAGAAAATCGGCCAAATCGAGCCCGGCCGCTTTTTCATCCTCAGTGGCGTTATCCTCCAGATAGGTAGATACTGTAATCTGAAATCCCTGGCCAAGTAGTTCATTCGCCACGCGGTTCCAGCGATCAAAAGCACTGCCATCTTTCGATAAGTCGGGGAATAATTCAATTCTGCGCCCACGTAGCGGGGCTAAGCGTTCGGCATTCAGATAGGACAAGGCACCTACGGCCAGCCAGATAAAATCAGGAAAATAATACGTACTGATAACCGCCGTTTTGGGTGCTTCAACAATAGCCACCGGCTGATCAACCGGGGCGCTACGTAATTGGGGTAATCCAAACAGACAGGGCGATTTCTGCACGTCGTTTCGCTCATCCAGATAATCCATTAGCCAGGCCGGATAGGGCAGATTCAGCCTATCGCAACGTAGCGCGTACGCTGAATGCACCCAGGAAGTTCGACTACGTTTCTCGCCATCTTTTACTACGTATTTAACCGTATGGAACGTATCATCGAATAATTTGATCTGCCCTCCGCGAACGCGCTGTTGCTCATCGACGTACCAGAACACGCAGGCCCCCGGCCACAATCCAGACGTACCAATGCTAAACTGTTTCAGCAACGTATCAGCGACTTCAACTCCAAAATGACGACGTAGTAAATAGGCGAACTGGTTACGTTCATAATGCCCTAGCGACTGCTCAAGTACCTCCTGCGGAATGGCGAAAACCTGACCAGGCTCGGACTGCGTAACAATAGCCGTCTGTTTGGTGGTTGACTCCTCAAACAGATAGTCCACCACTCGTTCGGCTTGTTCGAGCGTAGCGCCCTCAGTCTGAATCAGAAAAGTGATAATGCCTTGTTTTGTGACGCCTTTATGTTTTTGTTTTGCGGCTATTTTAAACCATCCTTTCGGTATTGGCTGACGGCTAAAGTGTGCTTTTATTTCTTCATAGTAGGATAATCCGGATGGGCCTTTTTGGTATGGATTAAGATGGTAACCGCAGTTACTCTCCCGGTCGCAGCGCCCGTAGATGTCGGGCAAGGGTTCCCCGGTTAGTGTGTCGACGTAGCGGCTAAGCGTTTTTCGGTGTTTCGGGCTGCAATTCGGGCAATCGCCTTTGATCGCTTTTTTAGGTAATTGGTACCGAAACGTAGACTGTGGCATGGGGATAAAAATAAGTATTTGTTTTTAATACGTCTCCTGCATTTGCTGCTTGTTGCCGTAAACTCAATACGTGCGTATTTGCACAGAATGTTTTTTTACTTTTATTGAGGCATTGGCCAGAAACGAAGTAAATTCAGCGGGGAGATAAGGTCTACCTGATAACGCATAAAGAATACGGATATGAAATACGTGCTACTGGTGTTGATAATTCCCTTCCTTGTTGGGGGCTTCTTTACGTTTACCGACGTTCGTAGTTTTTCTGACGAAACAAGCAAAAAGAGCAATACTATCGTCGTGTGTGGAGCGGGTTCGGATGGCTTTATTTATCCAATGGGAAACGGAAAGTTCATCGTACCGCTGCCTGGTTGGGGTTCGTATTCCTACCCCATTTCGACCCGCGTGGATAGCGCCCAGTTTTATTTTGACCAGGGACTGACCATGTATTACAGCTACCACATGAAGGAAGCTATGGCCTCGTTTAAGGAGTCCGCTCGACTCGATTCCACATCAGCGATGGCCTGGTGGGGACAAGCGTTGGCGGGTGGGCCTTTCTATAATGCGGCTCATTTGTATAAAGTCCCCGCCGACATGCCGACGATTCTGGCGCGTATGAACGAGTTGGCGGCTTCGGCCAGCCCAAAGGAAAAAAGGCTGATAGAGGTGATGAACGCCCGGTACAATACTGACCCGTCGGATGCGCAGCGTAAACAATTGAATCAGGCGTATGCGGATGCGTCCCGGCAACTAATTACCGAATTTAATGATCCGGATAGCAAAATGCTCTACGTCGACGCCGTCATGTTGATGCATGCCTGGGACTTCTGGAACGGTGATGGTTCGCCAAAAGCATGGACGCAGGAGGTTGTTGATATTAGTAAAAACGTACTGGAAAACAGTCCTGATCATCCCGGTGCCCTGCATTATTACATCCATCTTACCGAGGCTTCCAAGCATCCGGAAGTAGCGTATCCAAATGCAGATCGGCTTAAAACGCTGTTTCCGGGTGTGGCGCATATGGTTCACATGTCGAGTCATGAATACCAACGTAACGGCTATTTTGCGCAGGGGGTGGTAGTCAACGACCTGGCCGATGACAATCTCTTAAAATATGATTCGTTGGCGGCTAACCTGGGATTAGTAAAACACTCGCCCCATTATTTCGCGGTGCAGACGTATTGCGCACTGACGGGAGGCATGTACAAAACAGGGATCAACGATGCGCTACGTTGCCGCCGATCTGTGTCGCCCGTTGCTGATAATCCGTATGATCAGTATTTGTACATGCTGCCTTCGCTCACGCTGGTCAGGTTGGGGAAATGGAACGACGTATTAGCTACTGATAAACCGGATCAGTCCTGGACGTATGCGGCTCTGCTGGACCATTTTGCGCGGGGAATGGCTTTAGTACGTACCAACAAACCGGCTGAAGCGGAGCAACAGTTGCAACTGCTTCGGGAACGGCTGAAAGACCCGGTACTGAAAAAGCGACGCATTCCCTTCAATGCCTTTTTACCGTCGGCTCAGCTTGCGGAGCACATTCTGGATGCCTCTATTCTGTTTCATGCGAAAAAGCAGGAACAGGCTTTGGCAACCCTACAAAAAGCGATTGCTATTGAAGACGTATTGATTTACACCGAACCGGCTGACTGGCCATTACCCGCCCGGCAATTTTTAGGAGCTTATTTGCTGGAGATGCGCAACTGGTCCGAAGCCGAAGCCGTTTATCGCCAGGATTTAGCGCATAATCCGGGAAATGGCTGGTCGATGGTGGGACTTCATCAGGCGTTAGCCGGGCAAAAGAAAACGACAGAATTAGTGTCGATTGAAGCCGGTTATCGGGCTGCATTCTCAAAGGCCGAGCAAATACCTGTCTCTTCTGTTTACTAAAATCACTACGTATCAAGTTGAAAATGGTTCGTATACTCTAGCGAACGTAGCGAACTCAGAACGTATAACCTACCTGTGCCAGCATACTGATTTCATACGACGGGTCGTGCATACCAGCACCACCAAACCGCCCAAGTTTGTAGGACGCCAGCGGCTGTAGAGTGAGGGAGATTCGGTCATTGAGTCGATACTGGCCACCAGCTCCCAGTATGATGTGAAAGATTGGCCCTGTATCGGCACTGAGCCGGAGATACTGCGTAGGAAGCCCTTCCCGCTCAGCAATAACCCGCGAGGGTATCGGGAAATCGAGGAACGTGCCGAACGAAAAATAAGGGGATAGCCGCTTCTGATTCATCCGGAAATGGAGTAACGCCGGTACGCGAATGGTTCGGTATCGAATAGTGCTACGTCCGTCACCTGCAATGGCTAGTCGTGGCTGACGCGTCGTGAGTTGTTGATACCAGATTCCCGACGAAACCGACCAGCCCGGTGCCCAGGTATACGTAGCAGTCAGACCGGTCAGATAACCCGGCAACCAACGTTCTCCATTCATAAATATAGGTTCAACAACCTGGCCATCGCTGTCAGGGAAAAGGTATCGGTAACTAAAGTCGGTACGTACAAATGTGGGCGCACCAGCTACCGACAGGGTTAGCTTGTGCTGACCGAAAACTGACATTGCCCGAAACGACAGGAGAAGTAACCAGACCAGTATCCAAATCCGCATAACGTGAGAATAAGCTTGTCGCAAAAGTAAGGTCTATTCGATCGATACGAACGTATTACTACGTCGAAAGCGTTACGGAACCAGCTAAAAATACGCGGACAAGCCGTTCGTGCTGTTAACTTCGCCCGAAAATTGCTATTTGCCATGCTCTTTCTAGTGCTTAGCATTGTTCTATCGGTTCTGTTACTCCTCAATTTCCGGCTGTTTCCGCGTTACGAAGTCAATACGTTTCAGGCCATAGTTTTCAATTATCCGGTCTGTTTTCTGGTTGGCTGGTTCCTGTTGCCTGCGGGTCAAACGTTTTCCATCGATTTCGCGCTAGACTGGACCTGGCTGGCGTTGGGGCTGGGCGTAGGATTTATCATTACGTTTCTGCTGTCGGGCGCATCGACACAGCGGGTCGGCATCACTGCTACGTCGCTGGCCAATAACCTGTCGCTGGTCATTCCGGTCTGTTTCAGTCTGTTCGTATTTAAAACGGGAACTGCTACGTTCGATACGTTGAATTACCTGGGTCTGTTGCTGGCCGTTGTGGCGGTGGGCTTAAGTACGTATAAAAAGGAACCGGATAGTGGAAATGAATCGACGGCGGTACGTTCCGGCCAAAGGAAAGTGAATCTGAACGTATTACTTCCGGTAGCCGTATTTCTGCTGTACGGCATCACCAATACGTTGATTAACTACATGAATCTCCGATACATTCCGTCGACCGACAAGACGATTCAGGTTATGTTGACGATGGTGTTAGGCGCTGTTGGGGCGGGTCTGTTGATGCTCGTGGTACGTAGTATTCAGGGGAAAGAAACCATTCAGGCGAAAAATCTGCTGGCGGCTGTTACGTTGGGTGTGCCGAATTTTCTGAGTTTTTATACACTCCTGCTGGCTTTATCGGAATTTGGGAGCAACGGCGCTCTTGTGTATCCACTTTATAACATCGGCGTCATTTTACTGGCTGCCTTGTTAGGGATCCTGTTATTTCGGGAGAAACTATCACTCATCAACAAAATTGGTCTGGTACTCGCTATCCTTGCCATCGGACTCATTTCGTGGCGATAAAAATAGAGTTTACAGTTTGCTGTTTACTGTTATCAGTTGTTTATCGTCAATGATAAATTGCTTAATACAGACAACTGTAAACTGACGACTGTAAACTGTAAATTACTCACTTATGTGGTATCACGATTTTTTTTACGGTTTGCCGCAGGAAGCCTGGAAGGCCGCCCAAACAGACGAACAGACGCAGCTTGACCTCGAACTGTTGGTCGAAACGCTGGAATTTGGTCCCGGCGACCGATTGCTGGATGTGTTCTGCGGGTATGGCCGTCATGCGATACCGCTCGCCCGAATGGGGGCCCGACTAACAGCTATCGATATCTCGCCGGAATACATCACCGAACTGGAGTCGGTGGCCAAGGCAGATAAACTGGCGGTTAATTCCATTGCTGGTGATTTTCTGACAGTGCCGCTTACTGACCTTGGCAAAACGGGTTCGTCCGATGCTGCGTATTGTTTAGGCAATAGTTTTAGCTTCTTTCCCCGGCCCCAAATGCTATCTTTCCTGAGTCGAATTGCCGATTTATTGAAGCCGGGAGGCCGTTTTCTGGCCCATTCCGAAATGATTGCCGAGTCCATTCTACCCGATTATCAGGCACGTAACTGGCAGCCTGTAGGTGATGATATATTATTTCTAGCTGAGCATCAGTACGATCCGCTTGCCAGCCGGATAGATGCCCAGCTTACCTATGTGCGTGAGGGCGAGATCCAGCAACGTAGTGCTCAGTACTACGTGTACACGCTGGCTGAGTTGGTTCACCTGTTTTCAGAGGCTGGCCTAACAGTGATCGGTTGTTACGGAACGGTTGATGGTGATACGTATCAGTTGGGTGATGAAGCAGTTTGGATACTTGCCGAAAAAGAAAGTTACTGATGGAGTGACCATCGGTTAGGCTGGTTGTCTACAAAATAGATACGTATGGAAATTTTTGGCCCGTATTTGGTAGTTAAGTAGTTTTTTTTTGAAATTCTTCCAGATACTTTGGACAATATTGACATAATATGTAGTTTACACTCAATTTAACACCGTTAACTGAAGACTGAGTACCTATTACTTATGGAAATAATCGAACGTAAGCCGCGAAGCCGCGAGCAGACCCGCTCAGGCATCGTAAAAACGGCGAAGTCGATTGCCCGACGAGAAGGCTGGCAGGCCGTCTCGATTCGTAAAATCGCCGATGCCATCGAGTACAGTGCGCCCATAGTTTATGAATATTTCGACAGCAAAGATGTGCTGTTGGACGAGATCCGCAACGAAGGTTTCCGCCACCTCTACCAGGAATACGACCGCATCCTCAAGCTCTACCGCGACCCCGAAAAACGCCTTTACGAAATCTCCGTGGTACAGTGGGAGTTCGCTCGCCAACAACCCGAAATTTATCAGGTAATGTATAATCTGGCCGGTGCCTATTGCACAATGCCGGTTTGTCGATCTGAGATGATGCAGGCGGTTAGCGATATTGTCTGCCAAACACTTTTCTCGTTCATTCCTAAGTCGAAGGAGAGTATAAAGCGGCTTTATTTCCAATGGTGGGCGTTGTCTCACGGGATGATTACGCTGGCCATGCTGCTTAAAGATGAGCAGCCTGTTGAGCAGTCAGAGCAGATCTATTGCGAAACGATGCGTCGATTTGTACGTCAATTAAGCTAGGGCGCAAAAATTCTGGGTCTTTATGCGTGTCGCCATTATTGGCGCAACGGGTATGCTCGGCCATCCTGTTACGCTTGAACTCATCCGGGCAGGGCATACTATTCGTATCATAGCCAGAGACGTAGCGAAGGCGAAAGCCCTCTTTCCGCAAACTGAAGTCGTACCAGGCGATATTGAAAACGCAACCAGCCTGACCGATGCTTTGCAGGGAATGGATGCCGTCTACCTGAACCTATCTGTCAAACAAACGGAGAAACAGAGCGATTTTCATACTGAGCGTGAAGGGCTTACAAACCTGATTCAGGCTGCTCATCAGGCGAGGATTCGCCGGATTGCTTACCTTTCATCCATCGTTATGCGTTATCAGGGAACGAAGGGATTCCACTGGTGGGCATTTGACGTCAAACAGAGCGCCGTTCGTCTTTTGAAAGAATCGGGTATTCCGTACAGTATTTTCTATCCATCCTGTTTTATGGAAACGATCAGCGGCCCCCAACGTGCCGGCAAATCGATATTGCTGATTGGTCGATCAGCCATAAAACAGTGGTATGTAGCAGCACAGGATTATGGGCAGCAGGTTGCTAAAGCGCTGTCCATAGCGAAGGAAGGCGAGCCTCAGGAATATGTAATTCAGGGGCCAGAACCAGTAACCCAACACGAGGCTGCTGAACGTTTTGTAGCAGCTTATCCGAACGGAAAACTACGTGTGCTGACGGCTCCTGCCTTGCTGATGAAATTTGCGGGATGGTTCACCGCCATGGCGAATTATGGCTGGCACATTACCGAGGCCATTAATAAATATCCAGAAACCTTCGAGGCCGCTCAAACCTGGACTGACTTAGGAAAACCTGAAATCAATATTGAGCGGTTTGCGAAACTGAGTCAATAGTCGTTAGTCGATTGGTTAGCAAGAAGTATAAACTGACCACGAACGACGAATAGACTATAAGTTTACGACGCACCTCCAGCCCGGCGTTTTTCGTCTTCTGCACCACCCGTCCGACGGCGCGACGGGGCTATGGTATCACTGCCGAACCGATACGTGAACGAAGCCGTGGCAATGCGAGTATCCTGCCGTTGATTGAACCGCTCGACGTAATTCGCATAAGCTGCCGTAGCGTGTACCGGATTCGTGTAGAAAATATCGGTCACGTTCATACGTAGCGTGCCTTTCTTACCCCACATGGATTTTTGAACGGCTACATTCAATTGCCCCAATGGTCGAATATCAAGAAACCCATACAACTCTCGCGATTGATACCGCCCCGACAAATCGGCCGTCCAGCCACGACCCAGCGTAAACGTACTGGTGCTGTTGAGTGTGTAAGTAGGGATGCCCCGGTTGATCGACGTACCAGCCAGATTACCAATAAACCGGTTGTAGTAGGCCACTACGTTGTTATCAATTGTCCACCACGAAGTCGGTTGTACGGGAACGGCCAGTGTTATCCCGAAATAATCTGAACGAGTTAAGTTCTGAAAGGTCGATACGGCCTGGCGGTTTCCTTCGGGAGCGGGTTGTATTACGTCGACAATGGGCTGGTCAGTGCGGGTGTAAATAAACGACGTAACGAATTTCTGCCTGAATGTATGCGTCAGTTCGATGTTATAGCTCGACTGCGGGAAAAGCGATGGGTTGCCAGTGAAGTACGTAGTGGCGTCGATATAAGCACGGAATGGGTTCAACTGGTTGTATGTCGGTCGGTCAATACGTCGGCTTAGCGACAGGCTCAGATCGTGTAGTTTTGATACCGATTGTTTGAAAAAAATGCTCGGAAATAACTGGAAATAATTCCGCTCGAAACCTGTGTTCCCACTTATCTGATAACCCGTTACGTTGGTTTGTTCACCCCGCAGACCTGCCTGAATGGTTAATTTTTTGAACGTTTTGTTCAGATTAACGTAGAGCGCATTAATGTTTTCGTCGTACCGAAACTGGTTGCTTTTTCCCGTATCAATGACGCTTATGCCTTCGCTAATGTTCTTGAACAGTACGTTATTGTCTGAATGAACCCAACTCATTTTCACGCCCGCGTCGAGCCGCAATTTGTTGGAAAACGTGTGCGTGAAATCAGCTTTTCCCGAACGAATGTCCAGCGCACCGTTCAGGTTGCCATCTAACGTAGTAGGTGTTCGAACCGGAAGCACGAACGTAGTGGCCAGCGTCTGGAGCCGGTGGGTTTCGTAGTGGGCGATGTCGCCATCGACGGTCAATTCACTACGTCCGGTCGAGTCGAAACTGTGTTTGAAATTGACGTTAAGTGCCCGGTTGGGTATTGAGAGCGTTCGGCGGTTAGCTGATTGATAGTCAGACTGTAACGCGTTCTGCTCATCGAATGTCCGGGTAGCGTTGGTAAGCTTCGCTTCGGCATCCATCGCTAGACCATTGACCACGAATCCGAGTAAGGTTCGTCTCGAGAGGCTATAATCCAGCCCTGCGCGGTACGTATGCGTAACGTAATTGGTTTTGCCCGAATTCGCCTGATCGCTGCTGCCGGCAAACTGATTATTCTGGTAGAAATTCCGATGCAGATCCAGTTGCGTGTATACGTTGCGGTCACTGTGGTTATAGCTCCCGAACAGATTGAGTTTTTTATGGCGATGATTCAAAGAAAGACCCGTCGAGAATTTACCGTAGCGGCCATAGCCATAACTCACGTTAGCACTGCCGTTGGTACCTTGCCGACCATCTTTTTTGAGTTTAATCGAAATGATGCCTGCGCCACCGGCCGCATCGTATTGGGCGGGCGGATTGGTGATGAGTTCAATTTTCTCGACCGAATTGGCTGGTAACGCCCGCAGCATATCGCCGAGTTCGGTGCCTGTCATCGGAACGCGTTTACCATCAATGAGTACCAATACACCCTGTTTGCCACGTAGTGCCAGGTTATCGTTCTGATCGACCGTAACGCCCGGTGCGCGACTCAGTACTTCCAGCGACGTAGCACCGGCACTGAGCGGACTGCCCTCTACATTGACTACAATCCGGTCGATTTCGCGCTCGAAAAGGGGCTTTCTAGCCTGTACGGTCACTTCCTTCAACTGCATCTTTTGACTGGGCCTTAGTTGGATGGGGGCCAGTGTCTGGTCGATGGAAGAAATCGCAAAACGGGCTGTCTGACTACGTTCAAAACCAACCTGCGAAGCCGACACAAAATATTCCCCTGCCGGAAGTTTATCGAATCGGAACGTACCACTTTCGTCGCTGAACTCGGTTTTCACGACAACTGAATCAGCCGCCCGGTGCAGTGCTACGGTTGCAAATTCGACTTTGGCACCATGTTCGTCACGCACAGAGCCCGAAACAATCGGGTCTTTTATGGCAAATGTGGTCGTAAAACGGAGGAGAAGGACACAAAATAGTAGGCCAGCGCGTAGAAAAAACGCCATGTGGAGTAACGTTTAGGTTGATGAAAACACGAATTTCGTTCAAAAGACGAACCGTACCCAACGTAACGCGGCACTTCTCCACAAGCGGCCTAAAACGCGTATCAACGGGGAAAACGATAAATGCGGTATGAAGTATGATGTCTCTCTCTATACATCATACCTCATACATCTTACTTCAATTCTTATTGCTCCACAAACTACCGTTCTTCGTGTCGAGCTGATTCAGATGTCCCTGGATGGTCAATTTCTGTAAATAAGCCTCACTGTCTTGCCGGGAGATGCCCGACAGTTCTGCAAATTCACGAGCAGTGAGTGAAGGATACGTTGAGAATAGGCTTTGCCACTTTGTATCAATTACTTCCTTCGTTGCTAATGGGTGCAGATTCTGAACCGCTTTCTCGTATAAATCGTAAGGCTTAAATCCATAGACAATTTCCTGTCTTCCCAAATTATCCTTAAAGAACAGCGTTGGGAACCCGCGCACTCCTAGTTGTCGGCCGAGTTCTAAATCTTCCTTAAATAACGTTCTGGCTTTGCCATCGTAGTCGACTCTCAATTGCGTACTATCTAGCCCGACAGCCTGAGCCGCTTCTGCCAGATGCGCCCACTTCGTAATGTTTTTCTTTTGCAGAAAAACCATCTCCCGTATTCTGCGCAGGAATTTGACCGCTTTCGCATGATCCTGTAACTGAGCGGCCTTGAAGGCAATC
Organism: Spirosoma profusum; assembly: GCF_014699005.1. Classification (GTDB taxonomy): domain Bacteria; phylum Bacteroidota; class Bacteroidia; order Cytophagales; family Spirosomataceae; genus Spirosoma; species Spirosoma profusum. The sequence continues at coordinate 256,763 of NZ_JACWZY010000004.1, read as the reverse complement.
GAAGGCGGATACGAAGAAGGCAGCGGATCTTCCAGCCAGATATCACCGTCGATAGGCATATCGTAGTATTGACTGACCTCGTCCCAATGGTGTGCTACGTCGGAAGGCTTACTGATTCCTCCGCTGTTGTAACTCCAGTCTGGCAGTAAACCACCCATCCGATATTCTATTTCCAGGTCGTTGCCATATTCGAGTTTTAGTTTTCTCAATTGTGGCTCGATGCCCCAACAGGTCGAACAGATTGGATCGGTATAGTAAATGACTTTTACTAATTTGTTCGGTTTATTGTTTTCGTCGAACGTTGAGAAATCTGGGATTTGGCACTGACCCGTTTCCAGATCGCATAGAAGCGGATTGATGTTCTGATTTTCCATGTTAATCTGAGTTACTTTAAAATGGATTTTGTTAAATCCATGATAAATCCATTTTGTATTTTTCGAAAAAGCCTTCGTCAGGAATTCTGAATTAACTTTGTCAAAAGCCTGTTCTTCGCTTTCGCCTATAACTTTCCAGCAAAGTTGGTACAGGTTATGGCATACAGTCAATTAGTCAAAAAAAGTTGACTATGGAAAAGATACAAATAAACGATAATGGCTGCCCTGCCGAGGAGTTATTAAGGTTGCTTTCGGGGAAATGGAAACCGCAAATTTTTCGGATGGCTTTGAACGGTCCTCTCCGATTCAACTCATTATTACGTCAAATCGAGGGAGCGAACAAGCAGTCGCTCGCTTCGGCCCTTAAAGAATTAGTGGATGAGGGTTACCTGGATAGGGTGGTAGTTAAACAAAAGCCTTTACACATCGAATATACATTGTCTGAGAAAGGGAAAATGTTAATACCCGTCTTTGTTCAATTAGAGACATTGTAGGGATCGTAGTCAGACTGGCCACTACGTTCAACCCGCCCTCGCTACGTTTGGAAGCAACAAATCGGTTCTGAAAAGCGATTTTACAATTGACCTTCGACTCACCTAGTGCATCGGCAAGCTCTTCACTTTGCCACCCGCTACGTCGTCTACGCTGTGCTGGATGATAAACGCGTTTGGGTCTAACTCAGTGACCATTGAACGCATTCGGCTGATTTCCAGTCGCGTGATGACAGTGTACAGCACACTTTCTATTTCCTGGTGGCTACCGTGTTTGCCGTACCCACCCTGGCCACTAAGAATGGTGATACCCCAGCCTTGCTCAATAATTTGTTTCTGAATGGGTTCAGGGTTTTTCGAAATAATCAGAATGGCCGTATATTCTTCAATACCATGAATCACAAAATCGACCGTTTTGGAGGCTGCGAAGTACGTAATCATCGAATAAAGTGCTGGGCCGACGCCCAGGAAAAATGCCGCAGCACCAAAAATTGCTACGTTCAGGCCCAGAATCACGTCGCTGACTTTGAGCGTGTGGTTGCTCCGGCTGATGAGCAGGGCGGCAATTTCTGTACCGTCTAAAACAGCACCACCGCGGATGGTCAGACCAATACCGGCGCCAATGAAAAAACCACCGAAAACCGCCGTCAACAGAAAATCGGGTGTTACGTCTGGGTAGGGAACAACGGCCAGACTGATCGAAAGTCCAGCGATGGCCAGCGTACTTTTCAGGGCAAACTGACGACCAAATTGCCGGTACCCCAGGCCAATAAACGGCAGGTTTATCATCAATAACCAGAAAGGCAGCGGAATTTTGAAGAGATTAGCCAGCAACATGGAAATGCCCGTGACACCCCCGTCGATGAAATTGCTGGATGTCAGAAAGCCCTTAATGCCCAGCCCTGCACTGAACACACCGGCTACAATAAAAATTGTATCTTTTATGATTCGATAGGTATTTGTTTGTCTATACATAAATAACGTTGATTAAAAGTCGATACGAAGGGTGTCGGCCTTATGCTTTGATGAATAAAGGAATAGGTATAAGCTGAATTGCTTACGAGACAGATTGCCTAATATAAACCTTCTATCGATAAATACCGCTCACCGGTGTCATAACAGAATGTTAAGATCCGACCACCGGGCGTAATATCGGGTAATTTCTTTGCGACAGCCGCCAGCGACGCTCCTGACGATACGCCGACGAAAACACCTTCTTCACGAGCCGACCGGCGTGCCATGTCGTAGGCTTCGTCTTTACTCACCTGAATTACGCCGTCCAGTATTTCAGTATGCATAATCTGAGGAATAAATCCCGCGCCAATGCCCTGAATGGGGTGCGGTCCCGGTGCGCCACCGCTCAGTACAGCTGATAGTTCGGGTTCAACGGCGAAGACTTTCAGCGCCGGAAATTTTTCCTTCAAAACCTTACCCACCCCCGTAATATGACCACCCGTACCAACGCCTGTAATCAATACGTCGAAACCTTCGGGGAAGTCGGCCAGAATTTCCTGAGCCGTAGTACGTATGTGTACATCGATGTTGGCCTGATTTTCAAACTGTTGGGGCATCCAGGCACCAGGGGTTAAAGCTACCAAATCATGCGCTCGTTCAATGGCTCCTTTCATACCCTTTTCGCGTGGTGTCAGATCAAATTCGGCCCCGTAAGCCGCCATGATTTTCCGCCGTTCAATGCTCATGGATTCGGGCATCACCAGCACGATTTTGTAGCCTTTCACAGCCGCTACCATCGCCAGACCAATACCGGTATTGCCAGAAGTCGGCTCAATAATTACGCTTCCTGTTCTGAGCAACCCCTTGTCTTCAGCGTCCTCGATCATCGACAGCGCAATCCGGTCTTTAATGCTGGCACCGGGATTAGCCCGTTCCAGTTTCGTCCAGACTTCATAGCCCGGAAACAGCCGATTGATACGTACGTGAGGAGTTTGGCCAATAGTAGCGAGAATGGAGGAGGCTTTCATAAAATGAGTCGTTTGTCAAAACTGGAAAGCGCCGGCTGCCGGCGCCTTCCAGTTTTAAATCACAAAATTGATCGGTTCGAGAGACTCTAGCGACTTCAACCGAACGTCGGTTTGGTGCTGATGAAATACGAGTGAATGCGGCTCTACGCTGCTGGTGAGCCAGACGTTACCACCAATTACTGAATCATGACCGACAACGGTATGACCTCCCAGAATGGTCGCGTTGGCGTAGATCACTACGTTGTTTTCGATGGTTGGATGACGTTTTTTCTGCGCCATCGATTTCGCTACGTAGGTAGCTCCCAACGTAACGCCCTGGTAAATCTTGACATTGTTGCCAATAATCGTGGTTTCGCCGATGACCACACCCGTCCCGTGATCGATGAAGAAGGATCGGCCAATCGTAGCGCCGGGGTGTATATCGATACCCGTTTGGCCGTGGGCATATTCGGTTAGCATACGGGGTAGGAGCGGAACTCCCTGTTGCAATAACTCGTGAGCGAAGCGGTAAACTGCAATGGCGTAAAAACCCGGATACACAGCAACAACTTCCTCAACACCAATCGAAGCGGGGTCATTATCCGCAATCGAGTGCGCGTCGAGCAGCAGACTGTCATAAATGGCTGGAAGCCGTTCGAAAAAACGCTCAGTAATTATCGCCGGACTTTCGGTCAGGTTTTTTTCGAGCGGACAAATCAGGTTGGTCAATTGATCGTGAAGGGCCTGATACGTTTCTTCGACATGCTGCGAAACCGATTTACAGTCCTGCGTAACCGGGAACAACAGCCGCATAAGCTGGTCGATAAAACGGCCGGCATCAGGCCGCGATGGGAGTCGGTAACGGTAGCGGGCCCGCTGGGTTTGCAGGTGTTCTAGAAAACTGCTGGTATCGGTGGTCATACGTTTAGCGAATGTATGGCATCAGGAAAAACGGAATTTAGACAACGGATGAACGTTTTTTCGTGGAAACCACGCCCCGTTCTGGGGAAACACTACACCCTGCCGTTCATTCGTTTAACGAATAAATACAGCTTCTCTGTTGCCTAACTCCTTGATTTTGGAACAAAAAGTAGGCCGCAAAGTTCGCCAAGTACAATTGGATTCTGATTTGCAGACAAAATAGGTAGTCAAATGAGCCAAATTGTCATGATAACCAAAACTATAGTCACCTTTGTCATTTCGCTGGTGGCTACGTCGGTAGTTTCGTGGTTTGTGGCGTCGGCCTGTAAACCGACCAGCAAGGACGACGTTACTATAACCGATTCAACAAACACAGGCACGGCAAAAATTACGACCGTTAATGCCTACCCAAAACTGACCTTCAATTCGCCGGTAGAATATACGTTTGCTAACGACGGTACCAACCGGGTTTTTGTGGTTGAACAGGTCGGACGTATCCGCGTTTTCGACAACGACATAAATGCAGCTTCGGCTGGAACGTATCTCGATATTAGTTCGAAAGTAGCATCGGGTGGCGAAATGGGATTGCTTGGCCTGGCCTTCCATCCCAATTTTCAGCAAAACGGTTTCTTCTACGTCAATTATACCAAAGACAACCCCCGCGAAACCATTGTGAGCCGTTTCAAAGCGTCGTCGGCCAGCGCTGCGCAGGTTGACCCAGGTTCGGAAGTTATTCTGTTTCGTTTTGAACAGCCGTATACGAACCACAATGGCGGAAAAATTCTATTTGGAACAGATGGCTATTTATACGTAGCAACTGGCGATGGCGGCAGTGGGGGCGACCCGCAAAACAACAGCCAGAATCGGGCGAGTTGGCTTGGTAAAGTGCTACGTGTAGACGTAAATAGTACGGAAAAAGGTCAGTATGGCATTCCAGCCGATAATCCTTTCAAAGGAAATACAAGCCGTTATCTCGAAGAGATTTTTGCTTACGGCTTACGAAATCCCTGGCGTATGAGCTTCGATGATCAGGGGCGACTTTGGGTGGGCGATGTTGGTCAGGGGTCTCTTGAAGAAATTGATATTGTTACCAAAGGAGGGAATTATGGTTGGCGAATCAGGGAGGGCAGCAAAGACTTTAACGCCAGCGGCAGCACCACAAATGTAGCAGAGCTTATTCCGCCCGTTTTTGAATACGGACGTAGCCAGGGCGACGTATCGATTACTGGTGGTTTGGTCTACCGAGGGCCCAATAATCCAGGTTTAACGGGCAAATACATATATGCCGACTACGCCAGCGGCCGTGTCTGGGCGTTGACGATGAACGGCAATCAAGCGGCTGGCAATCAGGAAATAATCAGGAGTGCAGGTTCTATTTCTGCTTTTGGTGAAGACCAGAAGAAAGAATTATACCTGTGCGACCTTAGTTCCGGCAAGATTCTGAAACTGTCGACGAACCAGTAGATAGGTAGCTTGGCCAGGCTACAAACAGAAAGCCCATTGCAGACGCAGTGGGCTTTCTGTATCTTCGGCACGTAGTAACGAGTCGTATGGCAACTGTAGTATTTGAGTCTCCTCTTGGTCTGGTACGTATCACTGGTGATGAGCAGGGTGTTTCATCCATTTCCTGCATCGATGTTCCTGAATCAATGCCCGCAGATGGGCCAACCGATACGTTGCCGGAACCCGTTCAACAAGCTGTTCAGCAACTTCATGAGTATTTTGCCACTACGCGCCAGACGTTCGATTTCTTACTCAACCCAAGTGGAACAGCGTTCCAGCAAACAGTGTGGCAGGCGTTATTGAACGTACCATTCGGCACTACGTTGTCATACCTGACCCTCACCCGACGTATCGGCGATGAGAAAGCAATTCGGGCGGTGGCTGCGGCCAACGGGCGGAACCCACTCTGGATTGTTGTGCCCTGTCACCGGATTATCGGTTCAGACGGGTCGTTGACGGGCTATGCGGGTGGTCTGTGGCGAAAAAAATGGTTGCTTGAACACGAAGGCGCTTTCACCCGAACGGGCCAGCTTTCGTTGTTTTAAAGCGATTAAGATCCAGCGTGTTTGAAGATTATAAGGCTTGATAGATTATGATAGCTCATTGCTACGTTAGGACGTTCGTCGTGTTGAAAACCACCCGTCCAACTTGTTTGAACCAGGCAATTGTCACGTTTTGGCAACAATTTTATAAGTCACTCCACCTTCGACAGTATTGAGGGTTAGTGTCCCATTCGTAATGTCTCCATTTGCATTTCCAGTAGCAGTGATGGAATATGATTTTTGAAAAGTAATTGCAGCAGGTGTTCCTGTCAGTGTTACGTTTGGTATAGTGCCGGAACCGGTTGCTGCAGTTTTTAATACCATATCCACTACGTTAGTACTAATTCGGTTTACAGTCATTGCAAAATTTGCACTGGATGGTAGGGCAACGGCTGTTGCTGAATGAGTTAAGCTATTTACTACGTAGATTCCTGCTGTAGCAGCTGGGTCAGGGTCAACACTATCTTCATTGAGATGAGAAACCTTCCCTAACATTTGCTAGCCGTGTTTAGCCGAATGCTATATTTTTTGGTTATATGTTCGGGGCACTTTCGTAGCTGTGAACCGTAGTAAACCTAACGTATATGAAAAATAAAGAAGGCGACCTGCACGGTAACGTACCGGATTCCTCGCCGATCGTGCTGTTGATTATTGATATGATTAATGACTTGGAATTTCCGGGTGGGGATGAGTTGCTGGAAACCGCCCGACGTATCGCCGACCAGATTGCTACGTTGAAACAGAAGGCAAAAACACTACGTATACCTGTCGTCTACGTCAACGATAACTTTGGTCGCTGGCGGTCCGATTTTCGGGAGGTAATCGACCACGTTCTGAGTGATGGCGTTTTGGGCCAATATCTGGCGGAAGTGCTGAAACCTGAAACGGATGATTATTTCGTGCTCAAACCAAAGAATTCCGCTTTTTACGCCACTACGTTAGATACACTTCTGACCTACCTGAAAGCGAAGCACTTGATTCTGACAGGCATGAGTACCGATTCGTGTGTTTTGTTTACTGCCAACGACGCCTTCCTGCGCGATCTGAAACTCAGCATACCTTCCGACTGTGTAACGGCTATAAAAACTACTCATTCAGAGGATGCGCTGGCATATATGAGACGGGTTCTACAAGCCGATACCACGCCTGCTGATGCGCTTAATCTGGAGGAACTATTGAGCAAATATGGCCTGGTTTCTCAAGAAGACTGATCTCATTTAAACACCATCGGGTGACCTTCTTTGGGAACCAGAAACTGCTGGTGTGGTACGTTCTTTTCCTGAAGCGCTTTTTTTAAGTCGTCGGCGGGTTCGAACAGGCCATCGTCTCCCTGTTGGAACGTACCAAAGTGGATGCCTACAGCCTGTTTAGCGTTAATATCGATAAAAGCCTGCACAGCGCCCGCAGGTGATACGTGTACGGGAGCCATAAACCATTCCGGTCGATAGGAGCCGATGGGCAACAGGGCTAGTTTTATCGGGCCGGTTTTGCTACGTTCGGCCTGCGTGGCAATGTGTTTAAAATGAGGCCCGTAGCCACTGTCTCCGCAGAAATACGTAGTGCCGAAACTCGTATGGAGCAGATACCCACACCAAAGGGTTTCGTCGCGGTCGCCCATCCCCCGGTTGCTGAAGTGCTGGGCTTGCGTACAGCTCAGCGAGAGTTTTGGGTTTATCGTAAGGGTATCGTTCCAGTCCAGTTCGCGCGTGGTACGTCCGTCTACGGATTTGGGTAAGTACGATACACCCAACGGCGTAACAAACAAAGGGTTATGCATTTTTACCAGCTTTTTGAGCGTCGGTAAATCGAGATGGTCGTAGTGATTGTGGCTCAGCAGTACGACGTCGATAGGAGGGAGTTCCTCGAACCGAAGCCCCGGCGGCCGTTTCCGTTTGATACCCAGCCACGACGTTGGTCCAACTCGATTCGACCAGACGGGGTCAGTCAGAATGTTCAGGCCGCTCGTCTGAATCAGGAACGTAGAATGGTTCACGAACGTAAGCACCAGACTATCACCTTCAACACGGGTGGCGGGTTTCGCACCGACATAGGCATCGGGCTGATCGGGCCAGGGGCCTTTATCCCGATTGAAGAGCCATTTCAGCAAACCCCCTGACGTTCGCTCTGGCATACCTGGATTAAAGAATTTCTTTCCGTCGAAATGGTCCGTAACAGGACCTTTGTAGTGCGGGGCGCAAGCCGACATTGTCAGCAGAAAACCGGTAATTACAAGCAGGGGAACAAGAGCGTACATGACGTTGAAACACAAAGCAGACGTACAGAATTCAAATTAGTCGGGAACGTAACGCCGAAAGTTTGCTCCTTTTGCTGGTTTCTACCGGTTTAGACTGACCATGAGGATTGTCAATCGTCTAAACAGAGCTTATCTTTGGCTAATCCTGTTCCTCTACACTGACCCATACGTGTTATGTCTGCTCCAATCCGTGTCGTTTTAACCGATGACCACGAAATTATTTTAGATAGTTTATCCTTGCTCCTGAGCCGTATCGATGGCGTTGAGGTTGTTGGTACGTTCAACGACAGCCGCGATGTTGCTGGTTTCATAGAGGAAAATGAAGTCGATATCCTGCTAACCGATATGGACATGCCCGACCTGAATGGCATTAATCTGACGCTACAAGTACGTCAACTGTTTCCACAGCTCAAGGTGTTGATGCTGACGGTGTCGGAAGATGCCGATAAAATTCGGGAAGCTTTTCGGGCTGGTATTTCGGGCTATGTGATGAAGAAAGCCGGAAAAGCCGAACTGGAACGGGCACTGAAGACCCTGGCCAGGGGTGAAAAATATTTTTCTGAATCGGTAATGAGTCAATTGATGGCGTTGCCTGTTGAGTCGGTCCGTCCTACGGATGAAGCCCCGGCACCGCTGGTTCCGCTCACCGACCGCGAAATTGAAATTATCAAGCTGGTAGCGCAGGAATTATCGACCAACGCCATTGCTGATAAGTTATTCATCAGTCCCGGAACCGTTGAAACACACCGGCATAATATCCTGCGGAAACTGGGTGTGAAAAACTCAATTGGCATTATTAAATATGCCGTGAAACATGGGTTATTGTGAAGAACCGTATAGAGTTTTCTTTGACAGGATTTTTGTCATGCTGACGCAGGAAGCATCTTAACGTTTCCTAACTAACTTGTTTCAATGCTTTAAGATGCTTCCTGCGTCAGCATGACAAAAACACTCAGTTGTGGACTTGTGCTCTAAACGTTGAACGGCATTATTTATAGAATAATGGCATTCGCTACAATCTCGAGAAAATGTTACGCAGCAAACGGAATCCGTACATTAACCTGCGTGCCTCCTTGCTCACGGTTCGAAATTTGGCACGTACCGCCAAGCCGTTCCAGTCTCGATTGAATATTCTGTAAACCAATGCCGTTTTGTGGTCTTCCGCTGGGTATGCCCTGCCCGTTGTCCTGTACGGTTAAGGTTAGAAAGCCATTCTGACGTAGCAAAGCAATATCAGCCTGACGCGCTTTGGCGTGTTTAAGAATGTTGTTGACAAGCTCTAACGTAATGGCGTATAGTTCGTAAGCTGTTTTCCCTCGCACATCTTCACCTGACTGATCGACTTCGAGCATGAATTTTATGCGGTTTTGTACGTTCAACGTATCAGTCAGTTTAATAAGTGCGGCCTGCAAACCTTGTTTCTCCAGAATTTCGGGCATCAGGTTGTGCGAGATGGTACGTATATCGTCGTAGACTTCGCCCATGTGTTCGAGCAGGCGGCCATGTTCTTTCATCTGATCGTCGTCGAATCGGGCCGTATCAAAGGCTTCGAATCGCCATTTTAAGGCCGATACTTTAGCCGCTACGCTATCGTGCAATTCACTGGCTACCCGTTTTCGTTCAATCGTCTGACCCCGATAAAGGGCTGCTTCAATTTCGGCGTTCTTCTGCGATAACTCTACGTTCTTACTTTTTAGTCGTCGATTGCTCCAGAATACATAGCCCAGAATTCCTGCTCCAACCACAAGCAGCGCAATCAGAAAATTACGGAGTTGTTCAAGTTTGTCATTTTCTAATGATTGGATGCGGGCTTCCTGCTCAACCTGTTTCAACCGGGTAACCTGTTGTTTTTTCTCGAAATCATAGGTCATGCTGGCTACTGTTGCCTTTTGCAAAGCTTCTTCGTTAAGCATGGTATCGGCTTCGGCTTTGTACCATTTATAATAATACAGCGCTTTGGTCGGTTGACCCAGATGGTCGTAGGCATCGGCCAACTGACGTATATACTCAGTACGTTCGGGACGCATCTCTTTCACGTCTTTAGTCCAGTTGAGCCCCTCCTGCGCCGACGTAACGGCTTTGTCGTACTGCTTCAGTGCCAGATAAATCTTTCCGAAATTCGCCTGTGCGTTGTGTTCAATAACATCCTGCGATTTTTCGACAGTTTTTCGGTACGTTTCATCTGATAAACGACTGTTAACTAGTGCCTTGTCGTATTGTTTTAACTGAATATATATCCGACCCAAAGCCCCATAAGCGCGTGCCAGTGAACCGGGTTGATACGGATTGGAGTAAGCCTTTATCTGGGCCTGATAGAGTGCCAACGCCTGCGTATACTGCCCTTTTTTCTCCAGAATTTCGGCCTGTCGACCTACCAGAAACATTTTAACCATTTCATCATTCATCTGGTCGGCCAACTTTTTGGCTTGAGTAAAACAAGCCATGGCTTCGTCATATCGATTCAGTTTTAGGTAGGCCATACCCAGATTGGGGAGAGAAGCCCGTAGACCCTTTACGTCCTGAATCGACTCCTGTATGCGTCGGGCATTGAGCCATAAATTGATGGCTGCTACGTAGTTACCTTCGCCCATTTTCATAATAGCCATTTCATTGTAAGCCTGGGCCTCCCATTTGCGGTCGGGGGCCTGCTGAAATTTTTGCAGTGCCTTTTCCAGCAGCGTCCGGGCTTCGGGCAACTTACTCATTATATTTTCGTAGAGCTGCGCCCGGCGGAGAAACACCTGCCCCTGCAACGATAAATCCTTAATGGCAATCGCTTCATTCTGAGCCGTATCGAGTTGCGCATGCGCCGATTTTGTATCGGATAAGTAATCGGCTTCAATACGGGCGAGGGCCAGTCGTGCACGAATTTCGCCAGCGGGGTACTTTGCTTTCTTCGCCACTGCCATCGCCTGATAAAGCGTTTGCCGCGCCAGTGAGTCATATCCGTTCCACCACAAGTTAGTCGCCAGCTCATGCATCATTTTCACCCGGTTGGAGTCGACGGGCAGTTTGGTGAGCTGATTACGTAACGAATCAATAATTGGGTTTTGCGCCGAAGCCAACGTACAGGTCAGGCAGAGGAGGAGGACGTAACGCATGAAGGTTTTAAAGAGCGAAAGAGTGAATGAGTGAAAGAGCGGTTAGCTAGCTTTATTTTTCGCTCGTTTGTGACTCTAAAATTCGTATTTAACTGCCTCAAAAGCAAGATATAACCTAAATTCTCATCCGCTATTAATCACTCTATTATGGCTACTCCGACCGCTCTTTCACTCACTCACTTTTTCGCTCTTTAATACGCCTATAGGAAAACCTATAGACGCAAAATATAGGTTTTCCGACCCGCAAATCCGGGCATTCCCCGATTTCCCACCGACGTAGCATCTGCCAACTTTGTATCAGTCAAAACGACAACAACTTATCACCTCAAAAACATATAAGAAATCATGGCAACCCTCGTTAACCGCTACGTCATTCGTCACCTTACCGGTACCAAAGCAAATCAAGTCGAAGAGTTCGATTACAAAAAACACAATGAACTGACCTTCGGACGGGCTGCTACCAACGTAGTACGTTTCGATCCCGAGCGCGACTCAGCCGTTTCCCGCGAACATGGTAAAATCGTTCGTGAGTCGGGTAAACAATTTGTCTTTACGTTGGTCGACAACAATTCCCGCAACGGAATTTTCGTCAACAAAAGCCGCATCGCTGGTTCGACTCAAATTCAGCCCGGCGACGAAATTCAATTAGGTCAGGGCGGACCGGTATTCCAGTTCGATTTGAACCCACGTCCGGCCGAACTGATGATGAGCACCCGCGTTGTCGATATTCCGGAATCGTTTAAACCTACCACCGAACTGATGCTGACCGAGCCGGTTGGCGGATCGCAGGAGAACGATCTGGCTATGCCGCCTAAAGTTGGTTTGGGTAAGCAGACGGTAGAACGGATGATGAATACGGAACGTCGGAAAACCAACAAATCGGTATTCCTAAGTGTATCGGCCCTGTTGGTGCTCCTGTCTGGTCTGGCATTTATGTTAAAGGATAAAATCAAACCTGAAACGGTGCATGTGCATCACCACGAAAAAACGGAAGTAGTCAAAGCTGCCAACAATGGCTTATCGGCTGAACAAATTGCCTCGACCAACACCAGCAAAATTGTGTTCATCGAATTTGGCTACAAACTCATCCACACCAACACTGGCGACGATATCTACCATGAATACATGCCGATTAAACTGCCCGACGGACGTATCGTGAACAAAGCGATCTACATCGAAACCGCCCAGGGTAAAATCGAACCGCTGCTAGGTCTGAAACGTAACGTAGCAGTTGGCAAGCCTATCGCGATGGCAGGTGCCAGCGGAACCGGCTTCGTTGTGTCGCCACAAGGGCATATCATGACCAACCGCCACGTAGCAGCCGCCTGGAATTCTTACTACAGCTTCCCGCAGGATGCGTTCCCTGGAATACTATTGGTGGAAGGAGCAAAAGGCTGGGAAATCAGCGCTCAGCCTGTTCAGGAATTCCGCTGGGTGCCTTCTGAAACGCAGTTTTTTGGCAAAAAACCAATGTCGGGTAAGCTCATCGAGGGTGTGAATACCTATATGGACGTAACGTTCAATAAAAACGAACAACGCTTCCCAGCCGAAGGCAAACCCATCGTATCGAGCAAACACGACGTAGCACTCATCAAAATTGGCCTCGCCGAAACACTGACTCCGGTTAAACTACGTGACGCCGACAAAACGATTGCCCCAGGTCAGCCAATCACGGTTATGGGTTACCCCGGTATTTCGCCAGACGTCTATGTAGGTGAATATTCGTCGGACTTTTCAAATCGGAATCCGCAGATCGTAAAAGTGCCTGACGTAACGGTAACACCTGGTAACATCGGTAAAATACTACGTGGTCAGACGATGGGCAAAGCAGCAGCTTACTACAGCGAATTTGGTGATTACTACCAACTTACGGCCAACGCAACGGGGGCTGGCAACAGCGGAGGACCGGTGTTCGACAACGAAGGCAACGCTATCGGGATTTTCTCCGCCAGCACGAGCCGCGATGACGCCACCCGCATTACGTTCGCCATCCCCATCAAATACGGCCTGGAACTGATGGGCCGTCGGCAAGTGGTAGAATAAAATGAGTCAACAGTCTTCAGTCAACAGGTTTCAGTTAGCTAACACATAGTTCTCTTGGCTGATAATCAATCACAAACTGAAGACTATTGACTAAAAAGCTAAAGACTAACGACTTAAATCTGTAAACGTAATAACCTCATGTCACCTTCTCATCCACTTCTCTACCGTGTTGTTGCTGGCTATCGCCTGACCGACTACGTCGGAGCAGGAGGAATGGGGGAGGTGTTCAAGGCAACCCACCTCGAAACGGGAAGACTGGCAGCGGTGAAAGTGTTGTACCGGCCAGAGTTTACCGCCCGGTTTCGTAACGAAGCATCCGTTCAGGCTTCGGTTTCGCACCCAAATATTGCCGCTCTTTACGAATTTAATTTACTTGACGAACGGCCAGCCTTAGTCATTGAATGGGTTGAAGGTCAGTCGCTTGATGAAGTGATACGTCGGCGGGATCGCCTGAGCAACGACGAGGCTACCCGGATCATCAAACAACTGGCCAACGCCATGGCTCACCTGCACCAGATGGGCATTATCCACCGCGATTTGAAACCATCAAACATTCGAATTCAGCCCAACGGTCAGGTGAAATTGGTGGATTTTGGTATCGCAAAAGGACGCTTTACTCCTCAACTGACAAAAGTTGGGCACGCCGTTGGAACAACCGAATTTATGGCTCCTGAACAGTTTCGCGGACAGGTTGATGCAAAATCAGATGTATGGGCGCTCGGTGTCCTTCTCTACGAAATGACGACGGGCCATTTACCTTTTGATGCGGCTAATCCGCTTCTTCTACGCCACCAAATAGAACGGGGCCAGTTTACCCGCCCCCAAATGCTGAATCCAGCGCTTTCTCAGGAACTTGCTACGTTGATCAGCAGTTGCCTGAACGCTAATCCAATTAAACGGCCCGCTGCTGCCGACATGACAGCACTACTTGGAAAACCCGCTGACTCACAGCAACTTGTTCAAAATGCTTTTGCGTTATTTGCAATCCCTTTGAGTGAACTTTCCGATTCTATTCACACATTCCGTTACTGGCTGGTTGGCCTTGTTCTGGGTATTGGCCTACTTACTTTTTTAGCGAATCAGGGAACAGCAGACTCGAAGAATGACACTAAAGAAGACGTAACAACCGGAACACCTGTAGCCCAATTTGAGCAGATTCAGGTGGAAGTACTCAACGCCGACTATGATATCGAGTTGGTTTCGCCTGATGGTACGGTGCAAACCAAGGAGCCTTTCATGGTTAAACGGACACCCGGAGAAGCTTTGCCGATTACCATTCGGCATCAGGGCGTTGAGCAGCAGTTTACGATTGATCCCGAAGTACAGAATTTATATCAGTGTTATTTTGACCGATAGCAACTACTAACACATGAAAAATTTCATTAAACGGCTATTCGGGCAAAACAACCCCGCAGCACTTCCCGAAACTGCCGAATCAGTTATCGAGCCAACGGTTTTGACGCCAACGCCCTCAGGGGAATCGATTTTTACGGGTGAAGTAAATGCCATTGTTGTTTCCGATTTGGGTAATGTTCGCCAGAATAATGAAGATACCGGTCTGTTTGTGCGTCTGGCGGATGAAGGTGTTCGTCGGACAAAAGGGTATCTGTTGCTGGTAGCCGATGGCATGGGTGGGCATCTGGCCGGAGAAGTAGCCAGTCAGATGGCCGCCGAACTCGTGAATCGGGAGTATTTCCAGCATAACGAAAACATCGAAAAGAGCCTTTCGCGGGCGTTTCAGATCGCAAACCGCCAGATTTTTGAAGAAGCCCGTTTGCACGATACGTTCCGGGGCATGGGTACTACGTGTACGGCCATCGTGGTGCATGAGCAGCAATTGTATTTTGCGCATGTCGGCGATAGTCGGGCGTATTTGTTCAAGGCTGGCCAGTTAATTCAGATAACACAGGATCACACCTACATTCAGGAATTGCTACGTAAGGGAGACATAAGCCCGGAAGCAGCCGCCAGTCACCCCGAACGGAACGTATTGACCCAGGCGATGGGTACGAAAGCCAGCGTTCAGATCGACCTGGGCCGCTGCATTTTACCGTTCGACAACGGTGACCGGCTGATGTTATGTTCGGATGGTCTGTACGAATATTGCCTGGAAGCCGATTTTGTTCGCATATTACAGCAGCAAAGCCTGCACGATGCTGCTACTGAGTTGGTTAACCTGGCTAAAAGTCGTGGTGGCCACGATAACATTACGATTGTGCTGGCCGAACGTATCATGGCTGATGAGAACCCGTTGCCAAAGGAAACCCGCGAAATTGATGTGCCCTTCACCCGTGATATTGAACTTCCTCAATGACTACTACCATGCAACCACCAATGCGAGGCCGACTCATTCATCATTACCGTGTTGAATCGCTGCTGGGTGAGGGCGGGATGGGCACTGTTTATCAGGCCACCGATACGCACCTGGAACGCCCCGTAGCGATGAAAATGCTCCATACGCACCTCGTCAATCAGGCGTCTTTCACGGAGCGTTTCCGCAACGAAGCCATGATTCTGGCCCGGCTCAATCACCCCAACATTGCGGTTGTTTACAACTTTTTGCAGGATGGCAGCGACTATTTCATGGCGATGGAATACGTAGCAGGCGACAGTCTGGAATCGCTTGTCCGCAAAACGGGCCCTTTATCAGTTCCTGTAGCAGCCGAGGTGGTTCGGCAGGCGCTGGAAGGTTTAGCGCACGCTCACCGTAAAGGAGTTCTGCATCGTGACATCAAACCTGCCAACCTGATGCTGACACCCGAAGGCCAGGTTAAACTGATGGATTTCGGGATTGCCCGCGTTATCGGAAATCAGCGTATGACGCAGGCGAATCGGTTGGTGGGCACGCTTGAATACATGGCTCCTGAGCTTGTACAGGGCGAAGCACCTTCGACGTCTTCAGATATTTATGCCATCGGTATTCTGCTGTATGAACTGCTTTCGGGTAAACTGCCTTTCGCCAGCCGTACGGATTTTGCCCTGATGCAGGCCATTATTCAGGAAAAACCGATTGCGCTCCGTAAACTAAACAGTGACATCCCGAAAGAACTGGAAGCCATTGTGCATAAGGCGCTTGATAAAAAACCAGAAAAACGGTTTGCCGATGCCAAAGAATTTCAGAAAGCGTTACAACCTTATTATTCGCAACTAGCTGTTCTTGACCCGGCCAGCCTGACGCCTGCAGCACCAGCCGCCGACATTATGAATATTCAGCCCGTTCGGCAAACGGTGCTTTTAGAGACGAAAGTAATTTCAGCAGATACCCAATTGGGACGTATCAATCCCATAAAACGGTGGGCTACTGAAAACTGGCAAACCCTTTTAGCTGGCGGACTAATGCTCCTTGCTCTGCTATTTATTGGTCTGATTCTGATCGATGATAAAAAAGAGACTCCCGTTGAAAACAAGGAACCCGTTTACATGGCCAATCAGAATGCGCCAAAAACGGAACGTAGCGAACCGGCTGTAAAAGAGCCAGAACCAGCTACTACGTTAACTGAAGAAAAAAATACGCCCGTATCAACTCCGCAAGGTCGGGAATCAAGTCCGGAGCCTATCGTTCCTGTTGAGAAGAAATCAGAGCCGGTCGTCAGACAGCCCAAGACCGAAAAACCGTATAGCAGTACTCCAGGGATTGTCAAGAAAACGGACCCAGCTCCAACAACTCCACCAGCCGAAACGCCTAACAACCCAGTTGCTCCAATCACAAAGTCTGAACCGGCTCCCGAAGTGGTTACACCCCGCACGGTTGCCCACAAATCTGTCGCAATCCGTCGGTTACGGGTAAATCTAAGTCTGGTCGACGGCCTATCATCTGATGCTGCTCGGGAAGGGCAGTCGATACGTTTCCGAGTTACTGAACCGGTGATGAGTGATGGCGAAGTAGTGATTCAAAGTGGCGCTACGGCATACGGCGAGGTCAGTCGTATTAAACAGGCCGATGGCGATGTGTTTCGCAAACGAAGCCTGCTCGAATTTCGAATCAACTCAGTGGAAGCGGTGAATGGCAAACGGATTCCGTTACGTTCGGCCACCATCAGTGAAGAAGCCAAGGGGCAGCCGGTTCAGTTCCGTTCCGGACAAACCTTCGAAGTACGTACCGGCGACGATGTCATTACGTTCTGATCATTTTTGTCATTCTGACGAAGGAAGAATCTTACGGTATCCTTACTAGCGAATAAAGCAACATTAAGGTTCTTCCTTCGTCAGAATGACAAAAAACTTATTATTTAACTAACAGCACCCTATTTAAAAAGCACTGCCATGATCCATTCTCGATTTTTCTTCCTGACGTTAGCCGCTGGTTTTCTGTTGTCAACAGCTACCTGGGCGCAGACCATCCGACAGCAATCGACAACGGAAGGCTTTAGTCTTGGGCTTTCAGGTCATTACTTGGGCTGGTCGTCTGATTATTTTCAATTTCTGGACGAAAATTCCGGTGGTGGTCCCGGTTTCGGTGTACGGGCTGGCTACGGTTTCACCCAGCGGTACGAGGTCTTCGCCCAATACGATCAGTCGATACTGAATGCCGACAATATACAGGCTAAAGCTTTTCAGTTTTCGCACGTAACAGGTGGGCTACGCTTTAATTTTTCGGCCACCACCCGCGCGCTACGTCCCTTTGCCGAACTGGGTTATACGTATCAGACGGGCAAAGTAGATCAGGTGCTCAACAACGCTGGCCGACGCGACAATATCATCTTTAAGGGCGGAGCTTTACATGTTGGCGCAGGCCTTAACTATTTTGTGGCGTTGCCCGTGGCCATTACGTTGAACGGTAGTATTCAGGCCGGTGCTAAATCACCCGTTACGTTCAATGGGGTTGAACAAACTGCCAAAGCCGACGTAGCAGCCTTCCGCATTTCGTTGGGTGTGATTGTGTATGTGAGTGAGTTGTTTTAGTACGTAGTATTCGAGTAACCCAGGCAGCGTTCGCTTCAGTCAACTTTATGATCTTATAACCTTACAACTTTTTAACTCCAAAACTTCATCTCTTACTACTCCTCGGATGATACTCCCGTAAGGTCTGCTGTAAATAATCCCGGTCGAGGTGGGTGTAAATTTCGGTAGTGGTGATGGACTCATGACCAAGCATCTGCTGAACGGCCCGTAGGTCGGCCCCGCCTTCGATGAGGTGCGTGGCAAACGAATGCCGAAACGTATGCGGACTGATGGTTTTCTGAATACCGACCTCAGAAGCCAATTTTTTAATGGTCGTAAACACCGAAATACGCGACAACTGACTCCCACGTAGATTTAAAAAAATAGTATCCTCGTCGCCTTTCTGAACGGGCAAATGACCCCGGACGTGTTCAACGTAAATTCGGGTATAGTGCATGGCGTCTTCGCCAATGGGCACCAGTCGAACTTTATCGCCTTTGCCCAGCACGCGAATAAATCCCTCTGTGAAAAAACAGTTCGTCAATCGCAGATTCAGAAGCTCCGTTACACGTAATCCCGAACTATAAAGAACTTCCAGCATGGCCCGGTCGCGGGTGCCGCCGGGAGTCGAAAGGTCGATGGCATCCAGGATTGCTTCAATTTCCGGGAAACTAAGCGTGTCGGGTAATTTACGTCCCAATTTAGGGGCTTCAAGCTGTTGAGTTGGGTCTTTCTGAATCAGGTTTTCGAGCAGCAAATACTTAAAAAACGATTTTAATCCCGACAGCATCCGGGCCTGACTCGTGGCCGTTAAACCTAATTCACCCAGGTATTTTAGAAAGTTCATCAACTCCTTTTCGGTTACCTGCATGGGCGTCCGGGCGGGGTCGGTGAGGAGTATGTATTCGTGAAGTTTTTCGGCGTCGTGTAGGTACGCTTCTACTGAATTTTCGGCCAGTGACCGCTCCAGCTTCAGGTAATTCTTAAAGGCGTTTATATAACTTTGCCACATAATGGTAACCTGGACGACTACGTCTGGGCATAACTAAATTAATCGATACCCGGACGTAGACGTCCAGGTTACTGGCATGAAACAGATTCTGATTATCAACGGCCCGAACCTAAACCTGCTGGGCAAGCGAGAACCCACTATTTATGGCAACCGCTCATTTGTCGACTACCTCAAAACCATCGAAGAACTGTTTCCAGAGGTGCAACTTCGCTATTTTCAATCGAATCACGAAGGCGAACTGATTGATAAAATTCACGAACTGGGTTTTGACATCGATGGGATTGTCATTAATGCGGGGGCTTACACGCATACATCCATCGCTATCGCCGACGCCCTGAGCGCGGTTACTGCTCCGGCCGTGGAGGTACACATTTCTAACGTACACGCCCGCGAGTCGTTCCGGCATCACAGTTATTTATCTGCAAAATGTAAAGGGGTCATCGTCGGCCTTGGATTAAAAGGCTACGAACTGGCAATACAGTATTTAGTGATGAACGATAAGTGATCACTATGATAACCTTCTATCCAGGTCCGTCGAAAGTATATCCGCAGGTGGCTGAGTACGCGACTGATGCGGTACGTCAGGGAATTGTGAGCATGAACCACAGGAGCGCAGGTTTCATGGACATCGTGAAAGAAACGATACGTCTCATCCATGAAAAACTCGATGTTCCGGCTGATTACCACGTAGCGTTTGTATCGTCGGCAACGGAGTGCTGGGAAATTGTAGCGCAGTCTTTAACCGCAGAAGCTAGTTTGCACCCCTTTAGTGGGGCATTTGGCAAAAAATGGGCTGAATATGCCTATCGGATTAAGCCGCCGATGAATCTGAGCGAAGCCGACGTACTATGTCTTGTCCAGAATGAAACATCGAACGGAACACAGGTGAGTGAACAGACGATGGCTCAGTTTCGACGCGATTTTTCGGGTTTGATTGCTGTGGATGCCGTTTCGTCAATGGCGGGGATTCGTTTTAACTGGGACCTGGCGGATGTCTGGTTTGCATCGGTGCAAAAATGCTTTGGTTTACCGGCAGGATTAGCTGTCTTGATTTATTCGCCAGCCGCTCTCGAACGGGCACATAGTATTGGCGAGAACACACATTACAATAGCCTCCTGTTTATTCACGAAAATTTCGAAAAATTTCAGACGCCTTATACACCTAATGGATTGGGCATCTATCTGCTCATGCGCGTACTCCAGCAGATAAAACCCATAGTAGAAATTGACCGTATGACCAAAAAACGGTCTTCTGACTGGTACACTTTTTTCGATACACGTAGTACCGGTTTCAAACTGCTCATCAACGACCGCGCTACCCGGTCAGATACGGTAATTGCAGTTGAGGGAAGCGAGCCGGCAATCAAAGCGATAAAAACAGCCGCCCACCAAGCAGGTATTACGCTCGGCAATGGCTACGGCGACTGGAAAAACACTACGTTCCGTATCGCCAATTTCCCGGCTATTACTGATGAAGAAATAGAGCAGTTGAAAAACTTTTTGGTAACGTGGTCATCCGGACCACAGGATTAGCTACGCTACGTTAACGATTATGCTTGATTTCAAAGAAATTATCTCAGTTACGCTCATTCTGTTTTCGGTTATCGACGTAGTAGGATCGTTGCCGGTTATTATCGATTTACGTCGAAAGTCCGGTAAAATTGAAGCTGAACGTGCTACGTTCGCATCGGGCGCGCTAATGGTGTCGTTTCTGTTCGTGGGCGAACGACTGTTGAAGTTATTCGGTGTCGACGTAGCGTCGTTTGCGGTAGCTGGCGCCCTGATTATTTTTCTGATTGGTCTGGAAATGATTTTGGGACGTACCATTTTTAAGTCAGAGATCGATACAGGCGGAGCAACGCATATTGTACCGATTGCGTTTCCGCTTATCGCTGGAGCTGGTACGTTAACCACCATTATTTCGTTACGTGCCGAGTATCAGATCGTTAACATCATTATTGGCATTGTTCTCAACCTGATACTGATTTATATGGTGCTGAAATCGTCGGGTTGGCTCGAAACGCGGCTTGGATCAGGTGGACTGGCTGTGCTACGTAAAATTTTCGGCATTATTCTACTGGCAATAGCCATTAAGCTGTTCAAGACGAACCTGATTGCTGATTTTTAACGTAGTGCGTCTATCCGGAATCACTACGTTGTTTATGGACTGATGTGTTGGCGAAATAATGTAACGCGTACATTTGCTACGTATGCATTTATTTTATCAGCCGGGTGTTGATTCACAATTCCTGACAGAAGACGATTCACGTCATGCCATCAAAACATTACGTCTGTCGATAGGCGATGAAATTGCCGTAACTGACGGGCACGGAAACCGGCATTTAGCCGTTATTACGGTAGCCAATGCCCGGCGCTGTGAATTTCGGATACTGGCCACCCAAACTACCCAGCCGCGCCCTTTTTCCATCCGAATTTGCGTAGCACCCACAAAAAACATCGACCGCATTGAGTGGTTTGTGGAGAAGGCAGTTGAGATTGGTATTGAACGTATCAGTTTCTTTTTCGGGCAACACTCTGAGCGTCGGATACTGAAGCTGGAGCGACTGGAAAAAATTGCCGTATCGGCCATGAAACAGTCGTTACAATCATTTTTGCCTATATTGGACAATGCGTTGCCATTCGAGAAATTGCTGACGTCGGTAGGGGAGGAGCAACGATTTATAGCTCATCTGCCCGACCACGACCCGCCAGTCAACGTAGCAAAAAAGGCTACTTTAGGAGGGCGCTACGTAGTGCTGATTGGTCCGGAAGGTGATTTTTCGGAAAAGGAAATAGATCAGGCGGTAGGTGCTGATTTTCAGATGGTGACGCTTGGGCCTAATCGGCTACGTACCGAAACGGCTGCCCTGACAGCCTGCCAGATTTTGAATTTTATAAATACATGAAAAAGTTACTGATTGTATTGTTTCTGCTTCAGTCGTCGGTTTTTGTAGCCAACGGGCAGTACGCCTACAAAATTGCCAAGCTGAAATACAACGGCGGGGGCGACTGGTACGCCAACAAAACATCACTGCCCAATCTGATTAAGTTTGCTAATGCCAATCTCCGCATGAATATCTTCCCCGAAGAGGACATCGTGGAGCCCGGTAGCCCAGACATATTTGGCTATCCGTTTGTGCACATGACTGGGCACGGCAACATTACGTTCAGCGATGCCGACGTACATAACATGCGTCGATACCTGATGTCGGGAGGGTTTCTGCACATCGACGATAACTATGGGCTGGACAAGTTTATCCGGCGTGAAATGAAAAAGGTGTTCCCTGAACTCAACTTTGTTGAACTACCATTTAATCATCCAGTGTATCAGCAAAAGTTCAAGTTTGCTGCCGGGTTGCCCAAAGTACACGAACACGATGGTAAGGCTCCGCAGGGTTTTGGCCTGATTTACCAGGGCCGTCTGATTTGCTTTTACAGTTATGAGTGCGATTTGGGCAATGGCTGGGAAGATCAGAGTGTTTATAATGATCCCGAGCCGTTACGTCAGCAGGCGTTACGTATGGGCGCCAACCTGCTTCAATACGCGACAACTACCAACTAATTTAAAGTATTATTTGGGGACAGAGCGTCAAATCTGTTAAGAATTCGTTAGTTTTGTAGTAATATTCTTAGTGACTCGTCATTTCACCCTTTAATCAGAAATACTGTGATTTTTGTATTGGCCGCGTTTGTTGGACATTGGTACCTGTCCCTGTTCTGCCAAACGTTTTTTCTGCACCGTTATTCAGCCCACAAGATGTTCTCGATGAGCAAATTCTGGGAGCGATTCTTTTATGCATTGACTTACTTATCACAAGGTTCATCTTATTTGAGTCCACGTGCGTATGCAGTGCTTCACCGGATGCACCACGCGTTTAGCGATACCGAAAGAGACCCTCACTCGCCCCATCATACCAAAAACATCTTCACGATGATGTGGCAGACGAAAAATATTTATAACGCCGTTCTTCACCGTAAATACACTGTAGAACGCCAGTTTGACCGGAACTATCCAGAGTGGAACTTCATTGAAAAATTAGGCGATTCCTGGGCATCGCGGCTCGGATGGGGCGTGGTGTATAGCCTGTTCTACGTCTTCGCATTCTTTTATCTGGATATGCACTGGGCGTTTTTCTTCCTGCTACCGGTTCATTTCGTGATGGGGCCTGTACACGGCGCTATCATTAACTGGAGCGGTCACAAATACGGTTACTCAAACTTCGATAACCAGGATAAATCAAAAAACTCGCTCATTCTGGACGTAGTGATGATGGGTGAATTGTTCCAGAATAACCACCATAAGCGCCCCAATTCGGCTAATTTTGGCGCAAAATGGTTCGAGTTCGATCCGACCTATCCGATGATTGGCATTCTGCACAAGTTGCATATCGTCCGGCTCCGACCGTCGGCAGAAGCTAAAAAGGCACAGAACGAAGTCGGTCACGACCGGCACGTTGAAGAGAGAGAAAAGATTGAAGCGTAATAAACGCAATAGCTTTATAAGAAAAGGCTCCGAACATTCGGAGCCTTTTTTGTGCGTTACAGTAAGAGCTTTGCTACTTCCTGCCAGGATTTCATTCGTTTAAACCCTGTTTCATCGCGGTTATGGAGCGCATCGAACAGCAAGCCCTCGCCCTGAAACGTGCGGAGATTACGGGGCATATCGTCGATAAGGTAAGCTGTGTTCAATACACTTTTGTCTCCCATGAAAATGTAATGGCGCCAGGAAATTGCTGGAAAATGTTGTTGAAGCCAATCCCATTTTTCACGTAATGAGTTTGGAAATTCCTGTGCCGCCGATGCCACGAAAATCTCGTATTTTTCCATCAGATCAGCTATTACGTCCTGCGCTCCTTCCATAACTGGAATGTCAGCGAAGAAGCCCGGCTCGTAAACCCGTTTTGATATTGCCCGATATTCGTGCTCGTCGAACAGTTCGTGGAATGATTTTTCTTTTAACTCTTCAAGCGTGTAGCGGGGCATTTCGCCTTCCAGATACAACTTAATAAACTTAGCGTGTGTGTCGGCCATGACATCATCCATGTCAATGGCAATTCGTTGTTTCATATATTTCTGAACCGGGATTTAGCTGATTGATGGATTTACTGGATTTTGTCTGAACCGGGATTTAGCAGATTTAAGGATTTTTACGATTTTGCTAATTGATTAAGCGCTTCGAAGAACCGAAAACAAAATCTTGAGAATCCTTCAATCTGCTAAATCCCGGTTCAGAAGCCCGGTTTGAATTGTTCGAGATAATCAGCTACGCGCCGGACAAATTGACCACCCAATGACCCATCGACAATGCGGTGGTCATAGGAGTGGGATAGGAACATTAACTGCCGGATACCAATGAAATCACCCTGAGGAGTTTCGATGACGGCGGGCTTTTTGACAATAGCGCCAAAAGCCATGATCGCAACCTGGGGTTGAACGATAATAGGCGTGCCCATGAGATTCCCGAACGTACCGATGTTAGAGATGGTATACGTACCACCAGCCAGATCGTCGGCAGTGAGTTTGTTCTCACGGGCGCGACGGGTCAGGTCGTTCACTTTTGTAGCAAGCCCGACCAAGTTGTATTGATCAGCATTGTGGATGACGGGCACAATCAGATTACCACTGGGTAAGGCCACCGCCATGCCAATGTTAACTGCTTTTTTGACCAGAATCTTGTCGCTTTCCACCGATACGTTAATCATCGGGAAATCTTTGATGGCTTTCACCACAGCTTCGACCAGGATGGGCGTAAACGTCAGATTTTCGCCGGTTTGCTGTTTAAAGCGGTCTTTTACGCTGGTTCGCCAATCCACCACCGATGTCATATCGGCTTCTACAAACGAACTGACGTGAGGTGAAATCTGCTTCGATTCTACCATGCGCTGCGCAATCATCTTGCGCATTCGATCCATCTGAATGATGTCGGTCTGACCATTTACCGACGTAGCAGGAACCGGATTTTTGGCCACCGGGAACGTAGCTGATACGGTGGTCTGGCCATTGGCCGTTTTAGAAGCTGTCGTTTTAGCCCCGAATCCACGCTCTTCGGCCCTGTCAAGTACGTAAGCCAGAATATCTTTTTTAGTAACCCGATTTTCAGCACCTGAACCTGGAATTCGTTCGAGTTCGTCGCGCGAAACGTTTTCTTCCTTGGCAATACTCAGGACCAAAGGCGAATAGAATCGATTCGCAAATACGGGGTTATCCAGTAACGTAACACCGCCAGATGCCGGGCTGGTTTTTCCGGCAGAGGCCGGACTACTGAGTGCGGCAATATTGGATTCCAGTTCGTTAACCGCAGTGGCAACTTCACTTTCTGCTACGTCGCTTGTTTTCGACTGAGCCGTTACGTTCGCAACATCACCGATGCCTTTAGGTGTCTCGCTGGTTTCGGTAGATTCGTTTGTAGGATCAGCATCAACCGGAGTATCCTCTCCACTGATACTCGCTTCGGTTTCGATACGGGCGATGGGTGCGCCAACAGCCACTACGTCCCCATCGTTCACTAAAATCTCTTTTAGAATGCCACTTTCCGAAGCGGGTACTTCTGTATCTACTTTATCTGTAGCGACTTCCAGCACCGACTCGTCCGCTTCAATTCGGTCGCCAGGCTTTTTTAGCCAGCTAATGACCGTACATTCCATTATACTTTCGCCCATTTTGGGCATCACCATGTCGATGAGAGCCATATTCTTTTAGTGATGAGTGATAAGTAATGAACGATGAGTGATGAATGACTGCAACTCATCACTTATCGTTCATTACTTATCACTAAGTAACTCTTCCCGCAGCAAATTCAGCACGTACGTTGTGGTTAGCTGAATATTCTGGTCGCGGTACTGACCGAGTTTGAGCAAGCGTGCAATCGTTCGGTTGGCGGTAGCGCAAGCAATCCAGATGGTGCCAACGGGTTTGTCGGGTGTGCCGCCGTCGGGGCCAGCAATACCACTGGTAGCGATGCCAACATTGGTACCGAGCGCCTGCCGAACGCCCTCCGCCATTTGCCGGACGGTTTCTTCACTGACAGCTCCGAACTGCTCCAACGTAGCAGCCTGTACGCCCAACTGGTTCACTTTTACTACGTTGCTGTAGCTGACGACACCGCCCCAGAAATATGCCGAGGAACCGGGTACTTTTGTGATCTGCGACGATACGTATCCGCCTGTGCAGCTTTCGGCCACACCCAGCGTCAGGTTTTTCTCACTTAATAACCGGCCAACGACAGTTTCGAGTTCATCGTCATCGTAACCAAATACGTTTTTTTCGATGAGAGGCAATACTTTTTCGACCTGCTCCGCCAGTTCACGGTTGAGTTGGGCGTTGTCATCGCCAGTAGCCGTCAGACGTAATCGTACCCCGCCGAAACTAGGCAGGTAAGCTAGTCTGATATGATTGGGTAAGGCGTCTTCCCAGGCTTCGATACGTTCGGCCAGGAACGATTCGCCAAGGGCCACCGTCCGAATTATCTTGTGCTTGATAATGGGTGTCTGGAAGTGCGAACCAAGTTTAGGCAGGATGCGGTTCGTCATCAGATGCTTCATCTCAAACGGAACGCCCGGCAACGATACGTAGACCCGGCCTTCATGTTCGAACCACATGCCGGGAGCCGTACCCCAGTCGTTCTGCATATAGACGGCATTGGCGGGTAGGTCAGCCTGTGCGCGGTTGATGTCGGTCATGGCGCGGCCTCTTTTCTCAAAAAAGCCCGTTACCAGTGCCAGTGCCACTTCGTTACGTACCATACCGACACCAAAATAGGTGCAGAGCGTTTTCTTGGTGATATCGTCTTTGGTTGGTCCAAGCCCGCCCGTAATGATGATGACATCAGCTCGTTGGTGGGCTTCCTGTAAGACGTTTAAGATGGCGTCGGCCTGGTCCCCAACCGAGGTTTTTCGGACCGGACGGATGCCGATATTTGTCAATTCAGTACCAATCCATTGCGTATTGGTATCGGTGATTTGACCGAAGAGAATTTCGTCGCCGATGGTAATGACCTCGGCACGTATCATGTTGGTCATTCGTTAATGAATAATGAGTAATCGGGGCCGCTCGTGCGACACAATGAATAATGGCCTGCTGGATGCTCTCTAATGGTTTGTGAAAAATTTATTTATCTGATAATCAGATAGGTGAAAATAAATTTTCATTAACCATTATACATTATACATTTATTCTTGTCAAAAGTACGAAAAAACGATTTAGGGCCATTGACCGTTATGAGATGGCAACCTGATTAATTGGAAAATGAAGAAACACATAATTACTGCCGGCCTATTGGCTTTTGTATTAAGCCAACCCAGTTTTGCGCAAGATTCTACCCGTCAGAAATCGTCGGGTGGAAGCGTTTTTGGTAAGATTCTGGACGCGGTTACGCAGCCATCGGCCGGTACGTCGGGAAGCCTGACTAGTACTGATATTGCTTCCGGACTAAAAGAAGCGCTACGTATCGGGGTGACCAATGGCTCAACCCAGGCTTCGCAATTGGACGGCTATTTCAAAAACCCACTCTTGAAAATTGCATTTCCGCCCGAAGCGCAGAACGTAGCGAATAAGCTTCGGCAAATTGGGTTCAGCAAGCAGGTCGATCAGTTTGAGTTGTCGCTCAACCGGGCGGCTGAGGATGCGGCAAAAAAAGCGGCTCCTGTGTTTGTAAAAGCCATTACGTCGATGACCATTCAGGATGCGGTCGGTATTTTACGTGGTACCGACGATGCCGCTACGGTTTATCTTCGCCGGACATCGGGACAGCAACTGGTGACAGAATTTACGCCAATTATTGACAGTACGTTGAAGAAAAACAACGCTACGAAGTACTACGCTGATTTGGTCAATACGTACAACAAAATACCGTTCGTGCAGAAAGCTAACCCAAATTTGACCGAATACGCCACCAATAAAGCTGTCGATGGGTTGTTTGTTCTGGTAGCGCAGGAAGAGAAGAAAATCCGGGAAAACCCGGCTGCCCGTGTTACTGATATTTTGAAGCGGGTATTTTCGAAACAGTAACGCAACAGGAAAAACAACGGATAATCAACAATGAATAATGCATTACCCACGTACTATTCATTGTTGATTATCCATTATTTATATAGCCCAGCTTTTTGCTCCAGACGATTGCAATTTGAGTAGCGCGCTGGCGAACCTGTTCGGCTGTTTCTCCGGTGAATTTTTCGTCCAGCGTTTTATAAAATAACTGTAGCCAGCGTTCAAAATGACTGGTGGTGAGTGTATAACTCTGATTGACCAATAAATGCGGGCGGAACGGGTGGCCGTCGTAGCGGTTGTTTCCCAGAATAATTGTCTCCCAGAACGCGTACATTTTGGGCAGGTGCGCACCCCAATCGACCTGTGCTACGTCGGTAAACACCGGCCCGATGAACGGATCTGCCTGCACTTTTTCATAGAACGAATCCACCAGAAATTTAATGGCTTCCGGCGAATCCAGCGTTCGCTTTTCCATAACGGTACGTTTTACCAGAAAACCTCAATTCAGACCTAAAACGTTTCCGTGTATTGGTCGGGATTGAAACCCAGCGCCACAATTTTTCCATCTTCTTCAATCAGCGGACGGCGGATGACGGAAGTTTTGTCAAGCATAAGAGCGATTGCCCCTGCTTCGTCCGTGGGTTTTTCAGCATCAGGTAGTTTTTTCCAGGTTTGCCCAGACCGATTTACGAGTTCTTCCCAAGGCTTTTGGGTAAGCCAGTGTTCAATCGTTTTCTGGTCGATGCCCTGTTTTTTATAGTCGTGAAATTGATACTCAACTCCGTGATCGGCCAGCCAGGTGCGGGCTTTCTTAACGGTATCGCAGTTAGGAATGGCGTATAGCGTATACATCGTTTCAGTTTCTTTCGGTGTGAAATTAATAGAAATGATACTGTTTTTGCCGCAAATTATAAAACCTTGTCAGCGGTCGAACCGGAAAATGGGTGCATCCTGATTCCTGCGACCACGTAGCAAATCGGTAATAATATCGGCTGCTATTACGCTGAATAGAATACCGTTACCGCCAAAACCGAGTGCGAAATACGTATCAGGATGTTCGTGAACGGTACCAATATACGGCAGGCCGTCTTTGGTTTCGGCGAACGTACCACACCACTCATAATCAACGGTAAACGGCAGCTCAGGAAATAGTTTTCGGACAATCTGCTCAAGCAGGCGGCTTTTGCTACGTAGCAGTTTGTCACGTTTTATTGCACTCTGAAATTTCTCATCTTTTCCACCAATCAGCACCCGCTTATCGTCGGTTGTACGTAAATAGAGATAGGGCCTGGCACTTTCCCAGAGTAATGCGTTCTGATACCAGAGTGTAGATTGCGGAATGGGTTTACTGACCAGCGCATAGGTCGAGTTTAAATCCACGACGCGTTTTGAGAGATAATTCTGGGATTCATACCCACAGGCAATCACCAGCTTCTTTGTCCGAATCTTAAAGCCATTCTCCAAAATGAGCGTTACGTTACGTTGGTGGTGCTGAATATCAATGACTTCTACAGTATCATAAATCTTTGCTCCTTTTTTGATACAGTGCTGAAATAGGGCGTGGGCAAGTCGGTAAGCATCGACCTGTGCACCATCGTGCGAGAGGATAGCGCCACTTTTTTTCAGATGCGGAAAGTGTTCACGTAGTGTTGGGGCATCCCACCAGTCAACGTTGATACCGTGCTTCCGTCGTGTGTCAAATTCGTTACGTAGCATTTCCAGATCGTCTTTTTTGGACGCATAATACACACTCTTACGTAGCGAAAAATGCGTATCAACGGCCAGCGACTGCGTAATTTCCTGTGCCTTGTAAATTGCATCGACGCACAACTTATAACTTCGGACGGCCTGTTTTTCACCGATTAAATCGATCAATTCCGTCAACGTAGTATCAATTTCGTACTGGAGCAGGGCTGTGCTGCCCGACGTACTACCCATGCCAATATGCCGTTTTTCGAGCACAACCACCGGAAAGCCCGCTTCGGTCAGCGACCAGGCAAGAAGAGCGCCGGTGATCCCTCCGCCCATGATAACTACCTCTTCGTCAATATTTTCTGTTAAAAATGGATAGGCGTGTAGAACACCGTTTTTATAAAACCAATAGGGTTGACCGCTCAGTAAATCCATAGTGTACGGCTAAATGGTAGGTTGCCAGCCCATATAACAGAAAGTGGAGGCAGGTGTTTGATGCGCATCCCGATAAATTTGACGCAGGGGTTTCGAGGCATAGTCCGTAAATTTGCGCCTATGAAAAAATCAGACATTCATTTTGCGGTTGAATTAGACGACCAGAATATCCCCGATAAAATCTATTGGGAAGCTACCGATAACCCGAACGAGGGACTAAGCGATACGCGTGCGATTGCCATTGCGCTTTGGGATCATTACCACAACAGTACGCTCAAAATTGACCTTTGGACCAAGGAAATGGAAGTGGTGGATATGAAGCGCTTCCTGATTGAAATGATGAGCGGTATTGCCGATACGGCGGTAAACGCAACCGGTGACCAACGTATGGCCAACGACATTGAAAACACCTGCCGGATGCTAAGCAAACGGCTTGAAGAAGAAATTAAGCAACAGGAAAAACAGCCGTAAGAGAGTTAGTAATGAAACATAAGTAATGTGCAATAGTAAATCTTTGATTTATAAGCGACTAACTCATTGTTCATTCTACATTTCTCATTATTCACTCAGGTAGAAAACACGAAGTCAACAGGTTGGCCGTTAATTTGCTGTTGGCTGCTTATAATGATTCTTCTCTATTCATGAAAAAAGTTATTCTGCTATTGTTCGTAGCAAACATCGCTCTTGGGCAAAAGGGAGGTGTCAACTTCCGGCAAATACCGATTAGTGCTGTATTTCAGGAAGCGCGTCGGGCTGGGAAACCGGTTTTTATCGAAGTCTTCTCGCCGACCTGCCACGTTTGTCAGAGCTTTATTCCAACACTGGAAGATGGTCGGGTTGGGAAGTTTTACAACAGCAAATTCGTGAGCACGAAACTGGACATCGGCCAGCCAACAACACGTCAATTTTTAGAGAGTCGGCATCTGTTTGTGCCATCGCTGCCGTTGTTTCTCTACTTCGATCCGCAGCAAAATATGGTGCATTTTGCCATGAGCAACAACTCAACCGATGAGGTGATACGTCATGGTACCAATGCGCTGGACCCGCAGGCACGTAGCCAGACCATGAAATCGCGCTTTCAGCAGGGCGAACGATCGGCTAGTTTTCTAATCGATTATGCCATGTTCGCCCGTGTCACCCGCGACACCGTAGCTAATATGGCGGCAATGAATGAATACGCCAAACAACAATCTTCCGCTACGTATACCAATCAGACCAACTGGCTGGCTTTGCAGAAACTCGTACTCGATTATGAAAATCCAATGTTCGAGTATATGCTTGGCCATATGGATGCATTCCGCAAAAACTACGGCGCACAGGAAGTCCAGAACGTGGGCGAAAATATTCTTATGTCGTCATTGTATAGCAGTCGGGGCGCACAGTTTCCAGCGGCCAAAATTCTTGAAATTCGGCAGGGATTAGCCAAAATTGGTATCGACCCAAAAATTGCCGCAAACCGGACGCTTCTTCCAGAAGTGAATGCGTATTTCCGCGCTAGGCAAACGGCCAAAGCAACCGAACGGATGGATAACCAGGTCAATTCGAACCAGTTAACGGTGCCCGAATACCTGTATATTTCGCGACTTTTTAATCGGAGTAGCCCTGATGTTTCCGACGTACCAACGGTGGTAAAATGGATCAACAAAGGTATAGCGTTGAAACCAACGCCAAAAGAGCAGGCCGATTTGTACTACGAACAGGCTGAAGCTTATCGTCGCGCGGGTAAAACGTCTGATGCACAGAAAGCCGCTCAGAAATCAATGGAAATGGCGCAGGCCAGCCACATCGATACGCGCCGGAACGTAGAGCAGATGGGAAAGTTGAAGTGATTGGTTGAGAAGTAGAGACAAGGCATGCCTTGTCTCTACTTCTCAACCAAATTAACGCTCATCCAGCGTTGTGCTACGTTGAGCGTATAGTTGAGGAAGGCGCGGGCGGTACGTTCGTAAACCTCATGGCCGATAAAATGGCCTTCGGCGTCCAGATTGACGGCTGTTTCGTGTGATTCGTAAAGTTTGGGCGAAACAATGGAATAGCTGTTGGTGAAGCTGATGAGTTTATTCACTACCGTAGTCATATCCAGTGCGGGCTGACGACCACCCCTTCCGTTCGAAATACCAACCATCGCAAATACTTTGTTGTCGAAGAGGTGCTTGAAAACAGGCCCTCCCAGTTGATGAACAGTGTTTGTGGCTTGCGGTGGAGCCGTCCAGTTGTACTCGGGCATGGCAAAAATGATCAGGTCAGCAGCTTCCCACGTGCTAATCAATTCTTGCTGAAACGGAGTCAGTTTATCCGCCTGAAGCGTTCCCTGCCCAACGTAAGGTATATCGTACTTCTCAAAAGAAACAATCGAAACTTCATGCTGACCCTCTTCGGCCAGTACGTGCAGTAGGTAATTCACGAAACGTAGTGAATTACTGTTTGGACGCGATGAAGTAGAAATAAGCGCAATTTTCATTTTCGTAGGTCTATTCAATACGGTTACAAAACCCCGGCCTATTATCTTTAGTTCGTAGCGTGCATTGTGCCCATTTTGCAACGTTTTAACCGTAGAGCGGGTCTGTTGATATAGTGGTTTATCAAACGGTTATAATCCTATGAAGTGCGTTACGTTGTTACTTCTTTTCCTGTCGGGTTTTGCCCATGCGCAGGTGTCTTCGTCATTTATCCGACGTGATTCAGTACCGTCGGTTTTCCCGCCGGACGTAATGCCGAATGCCCGATCAAATAACTCTTTCTACCGTTATCATTCCGATCCGAACAACGTAGTGCGTGCTACGTTGGATAATATGCCGGTAAAAGTCCCCGATACGTCGACGTACTACAGCGCACTACGTCCTTATCGTCACTTTCAACAGCATTTTCGCAAAGAGGATTTGCCACCGCTTATAAAACCTATGCCTAACATATTGCCACGTCGGTTTCGGAAGTAGGTACTACGTACTCTAAGCTTTCCTTCGGCAATTTTTTGTCATGCTGAGATACGAAGCATCTTAAAGTATCCAAACTTGAGAGTAATGAATCTTTAAGATGCTTCGTACCTCAGCATGACAAAATGCTCATTTTTGACTTTTTTAGTGAGATCAAGCAGCTTTATTAGCTGGATTGATTATCCAATCCAGCGCCTGCCGGAGATCATCAATTAAATCGTCGGGGTGTTCCAAACCTACCGAAATACGTAGCAAATTGACGGGAGATGTAGAATTAGGTCCTTCGGCGCTGGCCCGATGTTCGATTAAACTTTCAACTCCACCCAGACTGGTGGCGCGGATTAAAAGCTTCAGTTTGCCAATGAATTGGAGGGCTTCGGCAGCACCACCTTTTACCCGTACGGATAACATAGCGCCAGTGCCAGACATTTGCCGATCAATGAGCGCCCGATCGGGGTGGTGACTCAGACCGGGATAATGCACTATCTCCACTGCCGGATGGCCGTCTAAAAACTCAGCGATACGTTGCGCGGTTGCACTCTGCGCACGAACCCGTACGGATAGCGTTTTAATTCCCCGGCTTACCAGCCAGCAGTCGAACGGGGATGGAACCGCGCCCGAAAGCCCCTGAATCTGCCGGACGCGCTGAGTGAAATCGTTATCTTCCTTAAAAATTAACGCACCTCCCAATACGTCACTATGTCCGCTCAGATACTTGGTGGTCGAGTGCATTACTACGTCGCAGCCTATAGAAAGAGGGCGTTGAATAACAGGTGTGGCCCAGGTGTTGTCGCAGACGCATAACGCGCCTACTGCGTGAGCCATCTCGCTAATCGCTGCTAAATCCTGAATCGTCAGTCGGGGATTCGATGGAGTTTCACACCAGATCAACCGGGTATTTTCGTGAATAGATGCCTGAACAGCCGACAGATCGCTCAGATCTACTCGTGTATAGGTAAGACCCCAGGGATGAAAAACCTGTTCGAGCAGCGCGGGTGTCCCGAAATAAGCATCGGTTGATACTAGTACGTGGTCACCGGGACGTAGTGCCTGGAGTAGCGTCATGGTTGCCGCCTGTCCTGACCCAAATGCCATGCCTATTGCACCGCCTTCTAGGACGGCTAATGCCTTTTCGAGGGCTTCGCGGGTAGGATTATTGGTTCGGGTGTAGATGTAGTTGGCAGGCAGTTCGTTCGCTTCGTTACGTGCGTAAGTTGTCGATAAGTGAATCGGAGGGACGACAGCACCAGTGGTCGTGTCGGGCTGGTGTGTAGCCCGGAGGGCAAGTGTATCAAAATGCATAGACGGTATACTGCCGCATGAACGGCGCATTTTTTGGCATCCCAAGTTCAGGGTTTCTCCCGGTTATTTTGGCAGTGAGGGCTCAGAATTGTCTGTAGAGGCCATATTTCTTACTATTTTTGGGGTAAACTACCTGTTAATGGCTTACTTAGAACCGTATACATCTGTATTGACGGCTAGAACAGCCGCGCATCTCCTGCGTCGGGCTACGTTTGGACCCACCCAAACCGAAATCACCAACTTCACCGGGATGACGGCCGCTGCGGCTGTTCAGTTGCTGATTAGTAACGCCAATTATTCACCCCCACCGCCCATCGATCTCGACAGTAATCAGCCTGGGGCGGGGGAGACCTACATGGATAAACCCTTCGACCACGGCCGTAATTTTGAGCTTGGTCATTACCTACGTTGCTGGTGGCTGGGGTTGATGGCTTCCCAGACGGCTCCGCCCAGTTTGCTCGATAAGCTTACCCTATTTTGGCAGAACCACTTCGTTACCACACGCGAAGGGGTCGGCGATTATCGATTCCTGCATCAATACCTGCTTTTACTACGTAACGGCGCCCTTACGAACTTTCGCACGCTGGTTATTGAGATAACGAAAGACCCGGCTATGCTACGTTACCTCAATGGTAATGAGAATGTTGTTGGTTCACCGAATGAGAATTATGGCCGTGAGTTGCAGGAGTTACTTACGGTAGGCGTAATTGACTTTGCGGGTAATAAAAACTATACCGAAGACGACGTAAAGGCCGCTGCCCGCGTGCTCACCGGCTGGCAGTATACCAATTTTGAAGAAGACGGTTCAACGGAATTCACTACCCACTTTGCGCTCGACAAACACGATACAACTAACAAAACGTTTTCGAGTCATTACGGAAATACGATCATAACAGGTCGCTCGACAGCGACGGCGGGCGATGATGAACTGGCCGATCTGGTTGACATGTTGCTGAATCATCCGCAGTGCGCTCGCTTCATCTGCCGCAAATTATATCGGTGGTACGTTAACCCCAACGTCGACCAGACCATCGAAGATAATGTCATCATCCCCCTGGCCAATTTCTTTGCCAGCCCGACCAACAACTTTGCTATCCAACCCGTCATTGTCAAGCTGCTCACCAGCCAGATTTTCTTTGATAATGCAACGATTGGCTCCATGGTTAAGGCACCGGTCGATCTGGCGGTAGGCATGATGCGGTTTTTCAACCAGCCGGTGCCCACTTTACCGACTGACTATGCGGCTTTCAAAATCTATGGCGATTTCCTGTATTACCGAATGCAGGATATGCTTCAGCCCCTCATGGACCAGCCGTCGGTGTTTGGCTATGAGCCTTATTATCAGACTGGTTTCTCCCGAGTCTGGATAAATACAACAACAATCGGTTATCGCTATCAATATACCGACGCCTACGCAGAACCTTTCCTTATGGTTAGCCCGACGTACCAGATGGGTATCGACGTAGTGGCGTGGGCTACGCAGCTACAGCGAGCTGCTTCACCCACCGGCGATTTCTCCGATGTACCTGTTACGCCTGCCGTTACGTGTACGGTGATTGTCAATACGTTCATCAAAAATCTTTTTGCCGTCGAATTATTCACAACGCAGGTTGATTTCCTGATTGACACAATTATGATGGGTGGGTTGCCGAGAACCTCCTGGAATTTCGAATGGAATGCGTATCGGTCTGAGCCAACCAACGGTGGTTATCGCTACGCGGTTCTGGATCGTATGCAGAAACTGGTGAAGTTCATACTACGTATGGCTGAGTTTCATATCTGCTAAGAAGCATAGGGCAGAGGGGTAAGGACACGAGATAAAATTGTGTCACCTTACTCCTCTGCTCTGGATTATTTGTTTACAAATTTGAATAATCGTAAACTTTTTTTTATTAAAATAGATTTAATGTTGGCATAGATAGTTTTTTTAATGTAGTTTTATTGATTAAACGGTACCTCCCCGGAAGTAACTTAGTATCGAATCAGCTTTATCTAACGTAACGTACTGATTAATGCCATACCTGGATCAGTATACTCAACCTTTGACGGCTAAAACAGCCGCTCACCTCCTGCGTCGCGCTACGTTTGGTCCAACGCAAACCGAAATTGCCAACTTTACCGGACTGACGGCCGATGTGGCTGTTCAGCAGCTTATCAACAACGCCAACTACTCACCCCCTCCACCGGTTGACCTCGACAGTACCAAACCAACGGCGGGTCAGACGTATCTGGATAAGGCGTTCAATGGTGATCGTAATTTCGATTTCGGTCATTATCTGCGCTATTGGTGGCTAGGGCTGATGACTTCCCAGACGGCTCCGCCCAGTTTGCTTGATAAACTGACTCTTTTCTGGCAGAATCACTTCGTCACAACCCGCGAAGTTGTCGACGACTACCGATTCGTGAACCAATATCTGTTGCTGCTACGTAATAACGCGCTGGGGAATTTCCGCACGCTGGTAACGCAAATCAGTAAGGACCCAGCCATGTTACGTTACCTCAATGGCAATGAGAATGAGGTAGGTAAGCCGAATGAAAACTACGCGCGGGAGCTTCAGGAGTTATTTACGGTGGGTGCTTTCGACTTTGCGGGTAACAAAAATTATACGGAAGATGATGTAAAAGCTGCTGCCCGTGTGCTAACTGGCTGGAAATACAACAATTATTGGGTCCAGGGCTCTCAATCGATTGGTACTACGTTCTACATCAGCAAGCATGACAAGACCGATAAGCAGTTTTCGGCAAATTATGGCTCTCCTCCAAACAACAAAATAACTGGCCGCACAACATCTACGGCGGGCGATGAGGAATTGACCGATCTGGTGACCATGCTGCTGAATCATCCGCAGTGCCCCCGCTTCATCTGCCGCAAACTGTATCGATGGTACGTTAATCCCAACGTCGACCAGACCATCGAAGATAACGTCATCATTCCCCTGGCTAATTTCTTTGCCAGCCCGACCAACAATTTTGCCATCCGACCCGTCATCGTCAAACTGCTTACCAGCCAGATTTTCTTTGATACGTCCAACATTGGTTCGATGGTTAAATCACCGGCGGATCTGGCGGTGGGAGCGATGCGGTTTTTCAACCAGCCAGTTCCTGACATGACTACTGATTATGCCGCTTTTAAGATGTATTTCGATTTCATGTTCTGGCGGATGCGTGATTTGCAGATGGCACTCATCGACCAGCCATCGGTGTTTGGTTACGAACCGTATTATCAGACGGGTTATACACGAATCTGGATGAATACGACTACCATTGCACTACGTAGCGATTACACGGAT
Organism: Spirosoma profusum; assembly: GCF_014699005.1. Classification (GTDB taxonomy): domain Bacteria; phylum Bacteroidota; class Bacteroidia; order Cytophagales; family Spirosomataceae; genus Spirosoma; species Spirosoma profusum. The sequence continues at coordinate 219,043 of NZ_JACWZY010000004.1, read as the reverse complement.
GCGTATATTTGGCGTTGGCTTCAGGTGAAACCCGGTTATAAAATGGGTATAGATTTGGTGGCGTGGGTTACCGCATTACAGCCCAATTTTTCTGATACGACCAATACACCTTCTATTTCCTGTACGCAGGTGCTGGATTCGTTTGCCAATAATCTGTTTGCGACCGATCTGTTTCAATCGCAGAAAGATTTTCTGATCAATACCATCATGATGAACGGTCTTCAGTGCTCTTCCTGGCAATTTGAATGGAATCGCTATCGTAAAACGCCCACGAATGAAGACTACAAAAATGCAGTGCTATACCGTTTCCAAAATCTAATGAAATACATGCTACGCATGGCAGAGTATCACCTGTTTTAATTGTGAATGAGTCCTTGACTTATGAAACGTAGAGACTTTTTAGCGGCTGCTTCGGCATCGGTATTGCCAGTAATGCTGAATGGATTTGGGCTGAAAGCCATGTCGGGGCAGTCTGCACTGGTGCAGTCTTTGTTGGGAACCACCGCCCTCGCCAGCGATCGGGCACTGGTCATTATTTATCTGAACGGCGGTAACGATGGCCTCAACACCGTAATTCCACTCGACCAGTATTCATTGTATAACGGGTTACGTAGCAATATTGCTATCCCGCAAAACTCCGTGCTGACTTTAGACGGGAATGCGGCTACGGGCCTGCATCCGGCTATGACTGGGCTTAAGAATCTGTACAACAATGGGAAGTTGTCAATTGTCCATTCGGTTTCGTACCCTAACCCCGACCAGTCGCATTACCGGGCCACCGACATTTGGATGACCGCCGTCGATGCTAACCAGACATCGGATTCGGGTTGGGCTGGTCGGTACCTGGAGAACCGCTTTCCAGGTTATCCGGTAGGATACCCCAACACCCAGATGAAAGACCCACTGGCCATTCAAATCGGGTATCTGACATCAACAACACTGCTGGGTAGCCAACAATCGATGGGTATAGCCCTTAGCGACCCGAATAGTTTTTATCAACTTGTTGGTGGGCCAAATAATAATACCCCACCCGCCGATTTGCCGTGCTGTGAGGCTGGTGAACTGATTGCGTACATCCGGCGGCAACAGGCGCTGTCAGTAGGCTATGCTAAGGAAATCAAAGACGCTGCCGGTATCGGTGTGAACCGGGCCACATACCCGCCTGCCGCTGATAAAAACTACCTGGCCGACCAACTTAAAATTGTGGCCCGCCTTATTGATGGTGGGTTGAATACGAAAATTTATTTTGTGTCACTCAGTGGTTTCGATACGCACTCAACTCAGGTCGATACCGACGTAACAATTGGCGCACACGCTTTACTGCTTGGGAAACTCTCGGATGCTATTGCCGCTTTTCAGCAGGATTTAAATCTCATGGGCAAGGAAGATCGAGTGGTAGGCATGACTTTTTCGGAGTTTGGTCGCCGAGCCAACTCCAACAACTCGAAAGGCACCGATCACGGGACTGCCGCTCCTATGTTTGTGTTTGGGAGTAGTGTAAAACACCGCACTATCGGACAGAATCCTGATCTGGCCACTTTACCGGGTACGAACGGTAACAAGGAAATCCCAATGCAAATCGATTTTCGGCGAGTGTATACCGATATATTGAACGACTGGTTCGGCACCAACCGCACAACCACCAATTCACTACTCTTCCACGAATTCCCCACAGTTTCTCTCTTCTCCGATACCGTTGAAACTGTCACTTCAGGCAACTGGCAGGATCGTTCCACCTGGACGGTTGGCCGGATGCCTTTTGCGAACGAATACGTAAAAGTGAATGCTGGTCATACCATCACGGTCGGGCAGAATATTATGGTGAAAAATATCAAGCTGAATGGTAAATTGAAATTTACGGGACCATATAAAGTTAGAATTGTGGGTTAAGTAACACGGACGTAGTACTGTTGCATCGTATTTGGTAATTCTGCTACCTTTACGCCAAACCGTATGCAAGCATACTACGTTATGAAGCAAGCGTATCAATCGCTAGAATTCACCACCGACCAGGGCGTACTGACCGTTACGTTGCTGGGACCGGGCAAAGGCAATGCCATGGGGCCGGAGTTCTGGGAAGAAATTCCGCTGGCCATGGACGAAATCAACCGAATGTCCGATGTCCGCTGTGTTATTTTCCGGGGCAGTGGCGACCACTTCAGCTATGGACTGCACGTAGCACAGATGATGCCTCGTCTGAGTAGCATGACCACTGGTACGGTGCTGGCGCATACCCGGGTCGAATTAATGGCGCAGATTCGCCAGATGCAGTCAGGTTTTCAGAAAATGCACGAATCCCCCAAGCCAATCATTGCCGCCGTGCATGGCTGGTGCGTCGGGGGCGGGCTAAACATGATTGCTGCGGCCGATATTCGGCTTTGTTCGCGTGAAGCCAAGTTTAGTCTGCGCGAAGCGAAACTGGCCATTACACCAGACATTGGCGGCCTTCAGTTCCTTCCACACATTATTGGTCAGGGATTTACACGTGAGATGGCTTTTACGGGAGCTGATTACGATTCCGCTTTTGCCGAACGTATCGGTCTGGTTAACCATGTCTACGATACGCCCGATCAACTCTTCGAAGCTGCTGCTACGTTGGCCCGTCAGATTGCCGACAATCCCGCAACAGCCGTACAGGGCGCCAAACGAGTGCTCAACTACAGTCTGAACAAATCCATCGAAGATGGCCTGCAATACGTAGCAGTCTGGAACTCAAGCCAACTCCAGTCCGACGATTTCTCGGAAGCCATGCAGGCCACACTCGAAAAACGCAAAGCCGAATTCAACAAGAAGTCAGATCGAGGTTATTAAATTAAAGAATGAAAGAGCGAAAAAGTGAATGAGCGTTGTTCTCGAAAAATTCACTCTTTCGCTCTTTCATTCTTTCACTCTTTAATTATGAACGCTACCGGAATGTTGCGCGATGATGCGCTGAAAGGAAAAACCATTATTGTAACCGGGGGCGGAACGGGCCTTGGGAAATCCATCAGCCGATACCTGCTGGAACTTGGGGCAAACGTAACGATTTGTAGTCGTCGGTTGGCTGTTATTGAAGCTACAGCAAAGGAGTTGATGGATGAAACGGGTGGACAGGTACTGGCTGTTCCCTGCGACGTGCGAAAGCCGGAAGAGATTGAAGCCGTTATTGCGCAGACCATCGATCGTTTCGGACGTATTGACGGGCTTCTGAATAACTCAGCGGGTAATTTCATCAGCCCAACCGAGCGCTTGTCGTACAAGGCGTTTGATACCATCGTAGATATTGTGCTGCGAGGAACGTATTACTTTACGCTGGCGGTCGGTAAATACTGGATTGAAAATAAAATTCCGGGTACAGTACTGAACATTTCTACTACGTATGCGACTACGGGTTCTGGCTACGTAGTGCCGTCGGCCGTTGCTAAAGGCGGGGCGTTGATTATGACGAAATCGCTGGCGGGCGAGTGGGGCAAATACGGTATTCGGCTCAACGCAATTGCACCCGGCCCGTTTCCGACGAAGGGGGCCTGGGATCGGCTCTTTCCCGAACCGCTAATAAAGCTCATGGATCCGGTTAGTCGCATCCCGCTCAAGCGTGTGGGCGAACATGGCGAACTTGCAAATCTGGCGGCTTTTCTTCTTTCTGATTATTCGGGATTTATCACCGGTGAAACCATCACAATTGACGGGGGCGAGGTACTAATGGCAGGCGAATTCAGTCACCTGGAAAGCGTTACGTCAGAGCAATGGGACGCAGTTGAGCAAACCATTAAACAAGCGAATCGGGCAAGTAAAAAAGAAGGCGGTGAGTCAGCTTGAGCCAGATGTAGCCAGCGCTTTGTTAATGTGACTAATGAAAGTAGATTGCTGACGCGTGAGGCTTCGACAGGCTCAGCCTGATAGTCTACTTGAATGTGTTGACTCAAGCTTGCTTGTCAGGCTGAGCCTGTCGAAGCCTCACGCGTCAGCAATACATTAATTAATCTATTGTTTACGTCGTTGTTAGGTATTACATCTGGTTTTTATCGTAGTTGAACATCCAGCTTATACCGAATTTATCAGTCAACGTACCAAATAGGGCACCCCAGGACATATCTGTAAGCGGCTCGATAACCTGACCACCGTTGGCCAGATTGGCGAATGTCTGTTTTATTTCGGTTTCGCTGCTGAAATTGATGGTTAACGTAACGGAATTGCCTTTCACCAGGCTTGGGCCAATCATATCCGATGCCATCAGAAGCAAATCACCTCTCGTCAGGCTGGCGTGCAAAATGCACTCTTTCGGTTCAGTCAGTACCTGAGCCGCCATTGCCGAGTGCCCAACAGTCTGGAGGCTTAATTTACCACCCAGACATTGCTGATAAAAGGTCATGGCTTCGCGGCAGTTTCCATTGAAGTTTAGGTAAGGATTGATTTGTGTCATGGTACGTGTTTTAGTATAGTTGTTTTTTATTTATGGGCAATAATTAATACTACATTCGTTGATAATGAAGCAAAAAATCAGGCTATTCACCGATGCAAAAATAACTTAGTCCACAGACTAAAATAAGGGCAAATCCGCCAAAATCAGGGTTGATTCCGACAGCATATTTTGTTATTTTTAACCCATGAAACATGTATCTATTCTTACTCCCATCGGGCATACCAGCCTCACGAATATTGAAGGAACGCACCAGATTTTTTCCGAAGTAAATAAACTCCTGATGAGTATGGGGAAACCTCCCTTGTTCTCAATTCAGCTGGTCGGAATTTCCAAAAAAATTAAGCAGCAAAATGGATTATTTTCTGTAACGCCCGATGCACTAATTCAGGATATTAAAAAGACAGATCTTATTGTGATTCCGGCTATTCACGGAGAACATTCAAATACATTGGCACAAAATCGAAAATTTATTCCCTGGATCGTTCAACATTACAAGAATGGCGCAGAAGTGGCCAGTTTTTGCATAGGTGCTTTTTTGTTGGCTTCGACGGGATTATTAAAGGGAAAACAATGTGCTACGCACTGGCGGATGGCCAGTGAATTCAGGAGCATTTTTCCTGATGTAAATCTGGTCGATGATAAAATAATGACCGAAGAGGATGGAATTTATACAAGTGGTGGAGCCTATTCCTATCTGAATTTAATTTTATATCTGATAGAAAAATTTGCCGGTCGCGACGTCGCGATTATTATCGCGAAAGCGTTTATGATTGATATTGATCGGCATAGTCAATCGCCGTTCATTATTTTCCAGGGCCAGAAGGAACACGAAGATGAACCCGTGAAAAAAGCGCAGGAATTTATTGAAGCGAATTTTCAGGATAGAATATCGGTTGATCAGCTGGCCGATATGCTGGCACTCGGTCGCCGAAATCTGGAACGTCGCTTTAAAAAAGCAACTGCCAATACGGTAGTTGAATATATACAGCGCGTGAAAGTGGAAGTGGCTAAAAAAAGCTTTGAAACCAATCGGAAAAATATCAATGAAGTAATGTACGATGTTGGTTACACTGATAATAAAGCATTTAGAACGACATTCAAAAAAATTACTGGCTTGTCGCCCATTGAATACCGAAATAAATACAATAAAGAAGGGTTGGTAATGGCGTAATAGATGTTTCATAACGTAGCACAAAAAATAGGGTGGCTTTTTCGAAAAAGCCACCCTATTTTTTGTGCTACGTTAGTCGTTAATAACTGTCGTTCTGCTTCAAATAACCAGGTAGGTTCGAAGCTCCATCAACGGCTGTTTGTGGAATCGGGAAAATGCGCTTGAACTTGTCTGTATTCGTTTTCTCGGTCCAGGTGCCTTCGTATTTACCAAAACGTATCATGTCCGTACGACGTAGCATTTCCCAGTAAAACTCAAATCCACGTTCCCGGAACAGTAAATCCAGTGACATTGACGATAAAGCCGGTGGGGGCGTCGTTACGTTACGTGCCGCTCGTACTACGTTTACGTCGGCCAGCGCACTGGCGGCATCGTTGCTTTTACGTAGTTTAGCTTCGGCCCGCATCATGTAAATATCAGCCAATCGTAGAATGATGATGTCCGCTTCTCCGAAGTTCCGACCACTCACCGACTTTTTACTGAATTCATACTTTTCTACCCGGTAGCCCGTGTTGTAATTGCTGCCCGCAACCGTGAAGTCGATTTGCTCGGTGAAATCAACAGCCTGTGTTGGTCTGTTACGTGTATCGTGGTAAAGTTTCGCCACTTTGAATTTACCATCAGGGCATTTTAAGAAAACCCCGTTCCGACGAATAAGCCCGTATTGCTGACCTCGCAGAATGCCCCGGTTGATATTGAAATCGGCTTCAGCTACGCACGAATCGGCGGGGTTGGAGTAAATCCGTAGATTTTGCTTGTAAAAACGAGGGTCTACCGATGGGTCAGCCGGCGCGTAGGCGTTGACCCAGGTCCGGTAATAATCGGGCGTAATACCCGGTCCGTCGGTGCCGTTCGCGTTTGGATAAGCCGGAATCGGGAACTGGTCGCCAGAGAGCGAGAAATACGCCATCCGGTTGTGTCCATTCAGGTCGGCGCGTTGATCGACGGCGAAAATCAACTCTTTGTTGTCATGATTATCCGAATTGAAAATAGCGAAGTAATCTTTCGAAAGCTGATACTGACCCGAACTGATAATTTTATCGCAGTATTCCACCACTTTGTCCATGTCTTCCGACTTGAACGTGAACTGAGCTGCGTAACGATCGCGGTAAACGGCCGCGTTCAGATACAGGCGTGCCAGCAATCCCCAAACAGCCCCTTTCGTCAATCGGCCGGGGCCAACGGTGGTCTCCAGATTGGGTTCTACAGCCAGAAATTCATTTTTCAGGTAGTCAACAGCTTGCTCACCGCGCAAGATGCTGGACGTAGCACCCAGGTCATCTTTTACAAACACCAACCCAAACAAATCCAGCGTCAGCAGATTATAATAAGCCCGCATTCCCCGCGCTTCGGCCAGATACGTCTTCGTAACCGGATCGTTCAGGGTTGGCAACGTATTGGTTGCGATAATAGCCCGCGAGAGCCCTTGAAGGATAAATTGCCAGGTGTTTCGAATATTGGGGTCAGTGCTGGTATGCGTGTGCTGGTGCATGGCCAGATAAATACCATTATCGCCCCAGTCGGTGCCACCCCGATAGGGCAGAATGGCTTCGTCGGTTGAGATTTCCTGAATCGCGAAGTAGTTCGTATGTTGGAAAATATCTGGCAGCCGGGCATAAACCGGAGCGATAATACCATCGGCCGCCTGCCGATCCGAAAGCCCCTGCACAGAGGCTTCATCCAGTACGTGTTCGGCCAGATTCGTACAGCCGTTTATGACAAACAGGCCAGCCAGCGCCAATATTGATATGAGTTTCTTATTCATAGGTTTTAATGCTAGAAAGTGAGGTTCAGGCCAAACACAAACGTACGGGCTTTGGGATAGCTGAGGTAATCGATGCCGTAAGACGAAACCCCATTAATCGTACGGTCGATGTTGACCTCTGGGTCATAACCGTCATATTTCGTGATAACGAACAGGTTTTGACCTGTAGCCGTCAGACGAATGCCCGAGATAAAGCGTTTGATACCAATGCTTTTCGGATTGAGATTATAGCCCAGCGACATGTTGTTGAGCCGGAAAAACGAACCATTTTTAAGATACCGGGTCGATACGGGCGCCGAGTTATTAATCGACTCAGTTGAGTATTGAATGGCTTCTGGGGTCGTATTCAACCCTTTCGAAAGCCGCAGTTTGTAGAAATTGGCGTTGGCTGTGTTGTCGTACAGTTTGTTACCTGATACGCCATTGAAATTGATAGCCAGATCGAAACCCTTATAGGCCAAATTGGTATTGAGGTTAAACTGTTTTGTCGGTAGCGCACTGCCCGCAGCAATCCGGTCTTTGTCGGTCACGATACCGTCGCCGTCAGTGTCGCGGAACTTACTGATACCTTTTTCGTCGAGCCCCGTAAATTCTTTGAGGAAGAACGTACCAATCGGCTGCCCGTTGATATAGCCGTTTATCGTTGCCGACGTCAATCCCGAACCCGAAGCCGACCCTGACGGAATCACCGTGTAGGGCGAATTTTTCACTACGTTGTCGATAAACGTAATGTTACCGCCAATATCGAATCGGAAACCGCTCAGACTAGCGTAGCGGTAGTTTAAGTCCAGTTCAACGCCTTTGTTGGTAATCGTCATATCTGGTACGTTGGTCCAGAACGTACCGGCGGGCTGCACCGGATCTGAAGGAATCACCTCAAGCAGAATGTTGTTGGAGAATTTGTTGAAGTAATCCACCGATCCCGAAAGTGCTCCCTTGAACAAGGCGAAATCGATACCGAGGTCAGTTTGCGACGATACTTCCCACTGAATATCCGGGTTTGCCAGTCGCGAATAAGACGTACCAGCGGGATAAGGACCAGTAGCCGTTAACGGATAGCTGGTTGCTGCCGACACCTGCGAGGTAAACAGCGCCTGGGTAATCTTCGACGGAATCTCCTGATTACCAGTTTGTCCCCAGCCAGCCCGAAGTTTCAAATCGGTGAATGGTCCCGATTTCAGGAACCCTTCTTCGCTCAAACGCCAGCCCACCGAGAACGACGGGAAAATACCGTATTTGTTGTTGGCTCCGAATTTAGAAGAGCCGTCGGCACGTACCGTAGCAGTAGCCAGATACCTGTCTTTGTAATTATAATTTACCCGCGAGAAGAACGATTGTAGCTCGTTTTCAACAGCAAAACCGCCGGGTTTGTTGTTCGCCAGCGTCAGGTCCTGACCCAGTCCCGGATTGTAAATCGGCTCAATGGGCGAAATCGGGAATTTGTTGATGCTGTAGCTACGTTCCTGCACAAAAATTTTCTGGTAGGAATGTCCTAGTAAAGCCGAAAGGTTGTGATCCTGTTTGGCTAATGTGTAGGTGAAATAGTTCTCAATCAACGTATTGCGATTGGTGCGATAGATAGTTTCGAGTCGCCCATCTTGCTGTGGAACCGCGCTGGGTAATGATTGTAAATCACGTACCGAACTCGAATTATCGACGCCGAGATTGAGTTTGTACACCAAATCCTTCGTGATTTTAAAAGAAGGCGAAATGTTACCAACAACCCGGCTAATTGTTGTAATATCCTGGGCCAGCGCCAACGTAATGAGCGGGTTTGTACCACTCTGGTATTTGAATGGATTCCCATCTGCATCGTAGGCAGGCAATGTGGGATTAGCCGAAATCGCACCCCCCACAATCGTGACGGCACTGCTTGTAGGGTTATCAGTGGGCGGGCGGTTGTTCAGCGTAGATGATGCGGTCAAATTAACGTCAATATTGAGCCTATCTTCCAGAAATTTCTGTGATACGTTGATACGCCCTGTATAGCGTTTCAGGTTGCTGCCTTTTAAGACACCTTCCTGATTCTGAACACCAAACGACCCGTAATACGTTAGCTTGTCGCCACCGCCACTGAATGATAGATTGTGATTCCAGGTGTAGGCCGTCCGCGAAATTTCTTTCTGCCAGTCAGTCGATGCTTTGAAATCTTCCAGAACACCACCCACCGCCGGAACCTGCTTGCGATACTCATCGGCTGAAAAAATTGGCAGTGGACGGGACAAGTTAGAAATCCCAAGACTGGATGAAAGATTGACCGTCGAGAAACCGGATTTGCCTTTTTTAGTGGTAATCAGCACCACACCGTTGGCTCCCCGCGATCCGTAAATGGCTGTAGCTGAGGCATCTTTCAATACGTCTATACTCTCAATATCCTGCGGATTCAGGAAGTTAAGCGGGTTCGTAGCACCACCCGTACTCGAATTGTCCAGTGCAATACCGTCGAGTACAAAAAGGGGCGTACTACCCGTCCGAACGCCACCCGGACCACGTATCGTAATATTTTGAGTACCACCCGGTTCGCCACTCGCCGACGTAACGTTTACGCCCGCTACTTTTCCCTGTAATAGCTGCTCAGGCGAATTGATGATACCCCGGTTAAAATCGGCGCTTTTGATGGATTTCACTGCGCCGGTCATGTCTTTTTTCGACGCGCTGCCGTAGCCGATAACCACTACCTGCGAAAGTTCATTAGCCGACGCGCTAAGTGCTACGTTGATTGTAGTCCGTCCGTTAACGGCTATTTCCTGCGAAACGAAGCCAATGAAACCAAAAACCAGTGTTGCGTTACCGTCGGGCACCACGATTTTGTAGCTTCCGTTGGCATCGGCTGTCGTCCCCCGCTGTGTGCCTTTGATCACGACACTACAGCCCGCCAAAGCTTCGTTGGTGGCTGCATCGGTAACGCGCCCACTGACGGTTACCTCTGCCGGCGCTTTGTCGCTACGTAGTAAATTGATTGGTGCAACTGGCAATGGAGGGTTGCCCGCGAAAACTGATGAAGCCCAAAAAAGGCTGACCACCAGCATCCACATCCTGAAAAGAGGAGGGGAAAAATGGTAGATAAACTGCATGATAGGTTGGTTAAATTAAAAGGAAAATTACTCAACGTTACAAAATTACAACTTAGCTATGGTATATTTAATAACAAAATATTAATATTATTCTTTTTAATATGTGAGAATTTTTGCGTATGGATTGTAACCTCATTATCAAGGAATATAAATTTCAGGGTAGTTCACTAGTAAACATAGCGTATACCTAATTCCAAAAAACTGCTGGCAAAGATCGGCGGAGTTCACTTAGAAAAATTACCTAACAGCGTTAACATTTCTTTACTATTACGTCGTTGATTTTGGCGAAAAATAGAAGTAGGTATATAATTAATACCGCTTTTATATGTATCATACTAAGATCTATGGGTACTAAACGCCTTTCTTCAACAACTGAGTTAACAGTGATTTAATACCGATTAATCCAAACACAATTTTTCAGATAAGTTATGAACATACAATCTACCTTGTCTATCAGGCAGGTTCTGGTATGTGGTGTGCTGGCGGGCTGGTTACTGCCTTCATTTCCCATCTGGGCTACCACATCCCCAACTTTCGGTTTGCATCCGACTACGGGGTGGTTTGCTGATAAACCCGTTTCAGGCCAGGTTCTCTCGAAGGAAGACAACACACCTGTGCCAGGGGTAACGGTTGTCGTGAAGAACACGACAAACGGAACGACGACTGATGCCGAAGGGCGATTTAAGCTCAATGTGGCCGACGACAATACAATTCTGGTCTTCTCGGCGGTGGGATACATAGCGCAGGAAGTGACGGTCGGCAATCAAAGTACGTTCAACATTTCGCTCGCCAGCGACCAGAAAATGCTGAACGAAGTAGTAGTGGTGGGGTATGGTACGCAGAAGAAACGCGATTTGACGGGAGCCGTGTCGCAAATTAGCGGTGCCAAGCTCGATAACGAGAATCCGAACTCGGTTCAGGATATGCTTCGGGGAAACATCGCCGGCCTGAACGTCGGTATGTCGCCGTCGGCAAAGGGTGGGGGGAGCCTGCTCGTGCGGGGACGTAACTCATTGAATGCCGCCACCAGCCCGTTGCTCGTTGTCGATGGGGCGATTTATTACGGCGAATTGTCGGATATCAACCCCAATGATATTGAAACCATCGACGTACTGAAAGATGCGAGTTCGGCGGCTGTATTTGGGGCTAAAGCGGCCAGTGGCGTTATCCTGATTACCACCAAAAAAGGAAAAGAAGGTAAGCCAATTATTAACATCAATACCAACATCGGGTCGGCCAGCGTATCGCGGAATCAGCCGGTTTTGGGTCCGAATGAGTTTGTAGCCTGGCGGAGTGATGTAATGAAAAACATCAACTCTACGTATAAACCGGGGCAGTTTGACAATCCAAACAGCCTTCCCGCTGGCGTTACCGTCGACCAATGGCTGGCGTATGACGGTTCGAAAGGCGATCCTACGACGATCTGGCTGCAACGTTTAGGGATGCAGCCTATTGAAATCGAAAACTACAAGGCGGGAAAAAGCACAAACTGGTATGATATGATTTTCCAGAACGGGATGCGCCAGGACCACACGGTGAGCATTTCGGAACGAAAAGATGGTACGTCGTATTACATGTCGCTTGGTTATCTGGACAATAACGGAATTATCTGGGGCGACCGCTTCAAAACCGTTCGGGGCCGCGTGAATCTGGAAAGTAAACTGACTAATTACCTGTCGGTTGGGATGACGACCCAATTTGCCGACCGTGACGAAAGTCCGGTAGTAGCCGATTTTAACCTGGCTCGCACGCTCTCGCCCTGGGGTTCGCCGTTGAACGACGATGGTACGTATAAATGGCGCCCAAACAATGAAGCCAGTGGCGGTAACCACCCCTACTATGCGCCAAGCCTCACTGACCAACGTATCAAAATTACGACCTTGAACACTACGTTGTTCGGTAACGTAACGCTTCCGTTGGGCATTACGTATCGGATGAATTTTACGCCCCGTTTCGAGTTTTACGAGAAGTACAACGCCATCTCGTCGAAACACGCCGATTATGCTGCCACGGGTGGAACCGCCAGCCGTCAGCAGGCCAAAACGTACTACTGGCAGATCGACAACATCCTGAAATGGAACAAAAACATTGGTTCGCATAATTTCGACGTAACGCTGCTGGCGAATGCCGAGAAGTTTCAGAAATGGGATAACACCATGACCAACAAGGGTTTTCTGCCCAGCGACGTACTGAGTTGGCACGGTATCAGCACAGGAACGGCTCCAACGGTGACCAGTAATGACGAATACAGCACCGGCGACGGTTTGATGGCGCGTTTGTTCTACTCGTTCAAAGATCGGTACATGGTTACCCTGTCGTCCCGGCGCGATGGTTACTCGGCGTTTGGTCAGGCGAATCCGCGTGCTACGTTCTCGTCGGCGGCTTTGGGCTGGGTGTTTACGGATGAAAAATTCTTAAAAAGCAGCTGGCTCAACTACGGTAAACTACGTCTGTCGTGGGGCAGCAACGGTAACCGCGACCTGGGTTCAGACGGTCGTTACGTTGCCCTGTCTAACCTGACGACTGGCAAATATCTCTACGTGAAACCCGACGGTTCGGTGTATCAGGTGAACCAGTTGTACGTTGACCGGATGCAGAACAAAAACCTGAAATGGGAACGTACCGCGTCGCTGAACCTGGGTCTGGATTTTGGCCTGCTCAACAACCGGATCGATGGGTCGGTTGAGGTGTATAGCTCGTCCACTACCGATTTGCTGGTTCGGCGACTGCTGCCCGACGTAGTGGGTTTCAGTTTTGTGATGGACAACCTGGGCGAAGTGCAGAATCGCGGGGTCGAGTTTCAGTTGAACTCGGTCAATATTAACAAACCGAATTTTGCCTGGCGTACCAGTGCCAGCTTCCAGTTGAACCGGAATAAAATTGTGCACCTATATGGCGATTACGACAAGAATGGGAAAGAAATCGACGACGTAACAAATCGCTGGTTCATTGGTCATTCCATCGATGAAATCTGGAATTTCCAGGTTGATGGCGTATGGCAGGTGGCCGAAAAAGAGCAGGCTGCCAAATACGGTGTGCGCCCGGGCGATTTCAAAATCAGAGACGTAGACAACGACGGAAAATACACCAACGCCGACAAGGTTTTCCAGGGATATACAAACCCACGTTACCGCTGGACGCTACGTAATGAATTTAAATTCTTCCAGAATTTCGACGTATCGTTCGTGCTGTATTCGTACTGGGGACACAAAGCGGCTTATAATCAGGCGAAAAACATCGACGGTTTCCTCGATCGGACCAGTTCATACGTATTGCCCTACTGGACCGAAGCCAACCCGATCAACGACTACGCCCGGCTGTACTCCAGCGAAGGCGGTGCTACCGGGTTTTCGGTATATCGGGACCGTTCGTTCATCCGTTTCGACAACATTTCGATGGGTTACACACTGCCAAAAACCCTGGTTCAAAAAGCGCACATTCAGAACCTGAAAGTGTTTGCTTCGTGCCGGAATCTGGGGTACTACGCACCTAACTGGAATTACTGGGATGCAGAACCCGAAGATAAAGATGGAACGCTAACCAACGTACCGGCTCCGCGTATCCTGACACTTGGCCTCGATATTACGCTGTAAGCCTTTTTCCAAACGGAATTAATCAACATCATGAAAACAGATAAAAACAATATAAAACGGGGTTTTCGCCTGAGCGCATTGTTACTGGTAACAACGCTGACAAGCTGCGATAAATCCTGGCTCGAACCGAAACCGCTGTCCTTTTTTGCCCCCGAAAACAGCTTCAACGATGCCGCCGGATTGCGTGCTACGTTGGTTGCCTGCGAGCGGAACATGCGTATCGAATGGTATGGTGACGCGCCACCGATGGTAACGGAAGCTATTTTCTCTGACATCGCTGTGGAAGGAACTACTGACAAATCGGGGCCGGCGCAGAATATGGATTTGCAGATTACGCCAACCGCGCAGCTCAACAGTGGCGATTACAACAAAATTGGTTTCTACTGGACTGAAGGCTATAAGGGAATCAAGTATGCAAACACGGCCATTTCACGTATCGACCAGCCTAAATACAAGTCGGAGCAGGAACGTAACGAAATTCTGGGATCGGCCTATTTCCACCGCGCGGCCCGCTACTATCGGCTCACGAACCAGTTTGGCGACGTACCACTGATTCTGAACGAAGCTACCGAGCCAAAACTGGATTATCAATCGACCAAGCGGGAGGTTATTCTGAAAAAAATGAAGGAAGACCTGGAGTTCGCCGAAAAGTGGGTTCCGGCCAATGCCGACAAAGGAACGGTGAACAAAGGCGCTGTGAGTCATCTGCTTACGAAAATAAACCTGGCGCTCGGCCTGTTCGACGACGCGATCAAATCGGCTAGTAACGTGATCGACGGCGGAACGCATAGCCTGATGAAAGCTCGTTTTGGGGCTACCGGTGGTGATGCAACCAGGAACGTGATCTGGGATTTGCACCGCCCGGAAAACAAGTCGATACCAACCAACCGCGAAGGAATTATGATGGTGATCGACCGACTATTGATTGACGGCAATGCTGATGGAGGCATTCAGTTGATGCGTAACACCGTACCGTTCTGGTTCAATAACATCAATACGCCAAACGGAAACCGGGGGACCATCGATACGTATGCCATTGAAATTGACCAGGTTAATCAATTTGGCCGGGGTATTGGTCGGGTACGGCCGACCCGGTATTCGACGCATAGCGTTTGGGACGATCCGAAAGATTTGCGTCACGCGCCCGGCAACTGGATGCGTATGGAGGATTTAGTATATAACAATCCGGCCATCAAAGGGAAGGATACGTATTACGGCAAAAAACTTCAGCTACGTACCGACGCCGGTGCCCTGCTCACCATCGATACGATACGTTGCTGGTTCGACTGGCCTCATTACAAACTGTATATTCCTGATCCAGAGCGCGTTCAGGCAACGGGTGGGCATACGGACTGGTACGTTTTCCGATTGGCCGAAACGTATCTGCTACGTGCCGAAGCCTATTTCTGGAAAGGCGATTTAGCCAATGCCGCCAACGATCTGAATCAGGTGAGAACCCGCGCGGGTTGTAGTCCACTGACGTCGGATAAAATCAACATCGGTACCATTCTGGACGAACGTGCCCGTGAGCTATATTTTGAGGAACCCCGCAAAACCGAGTTGACACGTATCGCCTACATTCTGGCGCAGACGGGCAAACCGGCTTACAACGGGAAAACTTACAGCCTGACGAATTTTTCGGATAATAACTTTTTCTATGACCGCATCATGGAGAAGAGCAATTTCTACAACAAGGGCGTAATTACGCGGCACGGCGATGAATACAAACTGAGCCCATACCACGTATTGTGGCCGATTCCACAAAGTGCCATCGACGGAAATTCGAAAGGCCGGATCAATCAGAACAAGGGGTACGCTGGCTACGAACTGAACGTACCGGCTCTGACCGAATTGCCTAAATAATAGGGCGTTTGCGACACGTATCGCAATCAAAAAAACGTATCTTGTCGTTCAATCTATTCACCCGTATTTCGC
Organism: Spirosoma profusum; assembly: GCF_014699005.1. GTDB lineage: Bacteria > Bacteroidota > Bacteroidia > Cytophagales > Spirosomataceae > Spirosoma > Spirosoma profusum. The sequence continues at coordinate 203,103 of NZ_JACWZY010000004.1, read as the reverse complement.
TACGTAAAAAATGGCGACGTACGGGTGATTTTTTGGCGTTTGAACCAACAAGCTGACCCATTTTGAGTTGTCTTTACTATGCAAACCCAATCTCTCACCCCTCCCCGGAATAGGGCCGACCTGTTCGAATCGCCCGATTTCTACTGTCTTGACGATCTTTTAACGGCTGAACACAAACTGGTTCGGTCAGCCGTGCGCGATTTTGTGAAACGAGAGATTACGCCCATTGCCGAAGAGTATGCGCAACGGGGCGAATTTCCGGAACATATTGTCCGAAAATTTGGGAAAATCGGTGTATTTGGGTCGACGCTTCCGACTGAATATGGCGGGGGAGGGCTGGACCAGATTTCGTATGGGCTGATGACGCAGGAAATCGAACGGGGCGATTCAGGGATGCGCTCGTGCGTATCGGTGCAAAGTTCGCTGGTGATGTTTCCTATTTTTACGTTTGGCAGCGAGGAACAGAAGAAAAAATACCTACCGAAACTGGCAAAAGGTGAACTGCTGGGATGTTTTGGCCTCACTGAACCCAATCACGGCTCCGACCCCGGTGGTATGGAAGCCAACTTCATCGAACGTAGCGATTACTACCTACTGAACGGTTCGAAACTCTGGATTACAAACGCCAACATCGCCGATATTGCCATTGTATGGGCACGTAACGATCAGGGCAAAGTGAGGGCACTGATTGTTGAACGAGGCATGGAAGGGTTCACTACGAATGAAATCAAAAACAAGTGGTCGCTACGTGCCAGCAGCACGGGTGAACTGATTTTCAGGGATGTGCAGGTGCCCAAAAAGAATTTGCTGCCCAATGCGTTTGGTCTGAAAAGCGCCTTGAAATGTCTGGAACAGGCTCGTTACGGCATCTGCTGGGGGGCGCTTGGAGCCGCCATGGAGTGTTATGAAATAGCCCGTCGCTATGCTCTCGAACGTATTCAGTTCAATAAACCCATCGCCAGTTTTCAGTTGGTGCAGAAAAAACTGGCCGAAATGCTGACCGATATAACGCAGGCTCAACTGCTCTGCTGGCGACTCGGTACATTGAAAAACGAAGATCGAGCTACAAATGCGCAGATTTCGATGGCCAAACGTAACAATGTCGAGATCGCGCTACGTATTGCACGAGAAGCCCGCCAGATTCTGGGCGCAATGGGCATTTCGGGAGAATACCCCATCATGCGTCACCTGATGAACCTCGAATCAGTCAGTACCTACGAAGGCACTCATGATATTCAACTTTTAATTTTAGGGGCTGAGATTACAGGTATACCGGCGTTTAAATAAAGACCGAAAGCGTGAAAGAGTGAAGCCATCCGGCAGTTAATCGCTCTTTCGCTCTTTAAAATTCTACCTCTCCGCAATTCCTTTTATCTGATTAAGCAGGGCTTCCATACCATTCAGCGAATGGTTGTATCCGTCTTCGGTGGCGAACCCTTGCTGCGTCCAGGTGAACTCGGTTTGCTTGTCGTCGATGGGTTTTAGGGTATACGTAATCGTCGAGTAATTTTCAGGTTTGTCTTCGGCTCCGGAGAAGCCACTCCAGTAGCTATAGCTAAGTATCTGATTCGGAACATTTTCCAGAACGACACCTTTGTCGCGATACGTCTGATGCGCATATTCACCCTGAAAAATGACTTCGCTGCCGGGTTTCCAATCCGTTACTGTTTCGGTGCCGTACAGATATTCGCTGATGAGGACCGGGTTGGTCAATACGTTCCAGACTTTGTTGGGGCTGGCGTTGATGTTGATGGACTGAGATACAATGAGATCGTGACGCATAATTAAAGAGTTTTGCTACGTCAAAATTCGGGCAACGTACTGACAACCGTATGTCAGTAGGCTTCCAAAGAGCGAAAGCCATCCGGCAGGTACTTTCGCTCTTTCACTCCTTCACGCTTTCGCTCTTTGCAACCGCTCTTTCGCTCATTCCATAGTGCGCCTGAATTTCGTTGGCCAGTTGCCGCATGATGCTACGTAACGTATCGGGTTGCTCGATGGTTACGGAACTCCCGAACATCAGGAGCCAGCGGGCGATTCCTTCGACGTAAGGCGTCTGAAAATGCACCCGAACGGAATCGCCCAGGTCATCTTCCCGCTGAAAACCATAGCTGTATTTTTCGCCCAGCATGTGCCGACTTATCGACTTAGGAAGGGTAACTGCTACGTCGGTAACGGGCATTTCAACACCCAATCGGTCGAGGTATTCCTGAAGCGATAATCGTTCCCGGCGTGTAAATCTTTGTTGGGTATCAGTGAGTTGGCGAATTCGGTCGATGCGGAAATCGCGGTAATCCTGGCGTGTTCGGCAAAACGCAATCAGATGCCAGCTCATCCGGTAATGATACAGGCCAACGGGTTCAACTTCGCGCTGGGTTTCGGCGTCTTTGTAGAGCGAATGATATTGAAGTTCCAGTACGTGATTTTGGGCAATGGCGTGCTGAATATGACTCAATAATTCGTCAGAATAAGGTTGCAGAAAACGGGGTTTTGCTACGTTGATGTGGGCGTCGAGATTGTCTAAATATTCCTGATCGACTTTTTTCAATACGGATTTTATCTTGAAAAGCGCCGACTCGAACTCGGTACGTACCGATTCATCGGCCCACTGGTCGATCAACTTGCCGCCTAGCAGCAGGGCGCTGGCTTCGGCCGTAGAGAACATGACGGGTGGTAAGTGATAGTCCGTTAAGAAATAACCTAGTCCAGCTTCGGCGCCGACGGGAACGCCCGCTTCTTCGAGCGAACGAACATCCCGATAAACCGTTCGTAGGCTGATTTTGAAGCGATTAGCTAGTTCCTGGGCGCGAACAACCCGTTTGGTTTGCAGATGGATCAAAATAGCTGTCAGGCGATCAAGGCGATTCATAAACAGGATAAAGAAAGACGCGCTGCAAATTACAACGGTAGAGTTGAACAAGCATCCCTTTTTTTACGTAAAGGGGGTAAGAGCCTTTCAAGACAGGCTCTTTTTGTCATGCTGACGCAGGAAGCATGACAAAAAAAGTATCAACGAATCAACAGCTTTTCCATGAAACTCCTTTTAGTTGAAGACGAAGAACGGTTGGCGTCGTTTATCCGTAAAGGCATGTCAGCCGAGGGCTACGAAGTCGAAGTGGCTTATGATGGACGTACTGGCTTGTCACTGTTCCGTCAGGATACGTATGACATTATTATACTGGACGTTAATCTGCCGCAAATGAACGGGTTTGAGTTGTGTCAGATAATTCGCTCGGAAAATGAAGGCGTTCCTGTACTGATGCTCACCGCGCTGGATAGTCTGGCCGACAAGTCCGATGGTTTCAACGCCGGAGCCGACGATTATCTGGCTAAACCGTTTGAGTTTCAGGAGCTACTGCTACGTGTCCGGGCGTTGACCCGCCGGAATAGCCCCAAACATACACAGATTCTCCGGCTGGCTGATTTGGAACTGAATCTGGGTACGCAAACCGTAACACGCGCTGGCAAACGTATTGACCTGACTACTCGTGAGTATGCGCTGATGGAATATCTGATGTTGAACCGAGGAAAAATCATTTCGCGGGTAGATATCAGTGAACGAGTCTGGAACCTGAATTTTGACAGTAATACCAACGTAATCGACGTGTATATCAGCTACCTGCGTAAGAAGATAGACAAAGACTTCTCTCCCAAATTGCTTCATACCATGGTGGGGATGGGGTATGTATTACGGGAAGGCTGAATATGTACAATATATGAAATAGGATATATGATGTATAGATGATGTACTGAACGTAGTGGCGCATATTTCATATAGTATACATCCTACATCTCTTACCATGCTCATTCGAAATCGAATAACTCTCATTTTCACGCTGTTGGCTACGGCCATCCAGATTACGTTGTCGTTGCTGGTGTGGTATTTTTATTCGCTGTATCGGCAGGAAGAATTTTACAGCCGACTCCTCTCAAAAGCTCGCGTGGCAGGGCGGGTGCTGATTTCCCGACGGCATCTGCACGATGACTTTTTTAAGAATATGGTACGTACCGATTTGCTCACCATTGTGGAAGAGCAGATCAGTATTTATGATGACCAACACAATCTGGTATTTACGAACCGAAACTTAAAAGAATCCGAATATTACAAAGAAAAAATACCGCTGCTCGACACTACGTCGCTGTCGGAATTCAGAAGTGGCCATCTTGAGTCAATCTCGTTACCATACCGCGACCGGGGGCAATTGTTTTACATTTTTGCCTCGGGCTACGATCGAATTGGTCTGGCTAAACTTGGTACGTTGCAGCAAATCCTGTTGCTGGCCAATCTGCTGGGGTTTGCGTTGATTGTGCTGGCTGGCTGGTATTTTTCCGGGCGGGTGCTGAAGCCCATTTCCCAGATTGTGGATGAAGTGGAGCAGATTACTGCCACCCACCTGCATAAGCGGGTCAATGAAGGCAATCGCCGGGATGAAATTGCCCAACTTGCCATGACGTTCAATCAGATGCTGTTTCGGCTGGAAGACGCGTTCGTTTCCCAACGTAGCTTTGTCTCGCACGCATCGCACGAACTACGGACTCCGCTTACCAATACGTTGGGAACGCTGGAAACATCGTTACGTTACGATCAGAATCCGACCGATTGGCGCGATAGTATGGAAGTTGCTGTAGATGAACTTAAAAAAGTAATTGCCCTGACGAACGGTTTGCTTGGCTTAGCCAAAGTGACGGACGGAACCGTTTCGCTGACCACGATTCAGGTAGATGATTGCCTCCTCAACGCGATTAGCCAGGTGCAGACGAAATATCCGGGCCGTAACCTGCCACTTCGATTTAAAACAGGTGAAGAAGAGTCATTCACGGTGAAAGGGAATGCTACGTTACTCACGACGGCTTTTCTGAACGTACTGGATAACGCCTGTAAATATTCGAGTGAAGCAGTTTCGATACAGTTGCTGGCGAAGGGAGAACAGATCACCGTGAACGTATCAGATCAGGGGCGAGGAATTGCCGAAGCTGATGCTGTTCACATACTTGATCCGCTTTACCGGGGAAAAAACGTAGAGGGTGTGCCTGGCTATGGCATCGGCCTGACCGTAACGCAAAAAATTATCGACCTGCATCAGGGTGTTATCCAGATCGTCTCTACTCTGAATCAGGGTACTCTGGTTACAATCAGCTTGCCCAGCCAGGTGTAATCATGTCCTTACCCCGTTTAATGAGCCAACAACAGTTATGGACACCAGTCAAAAAAGCTAAAGATTAAGCTCGGCTTGACGTGGCAGATAAGCTCTATTCGTGCTACGTAAGTGGCATACGTCAGCCAGTGGGAAGCCTATTCAAATGGCTCATGAAACGGGTTGATTTGCAGGACGGCAGTCGCATCCGCTCCGAATAAGCTATTCTGTCTGCTTTTGGCATTTCCTGACTACTTCCTACTTCTGGGGCGCGTAAAAGATGGCTCGTAAAGCCCTGGTACTTACAGGACCTTCGCCCATCATCTGCTCACATACGTCGTGCCAGCGACGGCGGGCTATGGGCAGTGTAAGATCAGTGGAAAGATGCGCCCAATAGCCGTCGTCTCTGCTTTCTAACCGCTCAACAAACCGGCGATTCACTACGTAGTTGCGGTGAATCCGTATGAACCAGAAAGAAGGCAACTTGTCGTGATGGTATTTTAGGGAGCGACCCAACTGAAACGACTGGTCGTCAAGCCAGTAGAATTGGGAATAACTGACTTGGGCTTCAATATAAATCAGGTCGGCAATGGGGAAAAGTGCGCGGCCAAGACGGATGGGCGGAAAAGTAAGTAACTCAGCCGACGGCTTTGCTGGCTGTTCGAAATAAAAAGTCATTGTTCGTCGAGTTGTTACGGGTATGTTGTATACGAACAAATCGACGATTTAGATTTCGGGGGATCGATTAAGTTTTCAGCTTTTCCATCGTAACCTGTTTAGATATCGACCGTTTACTAAAGTAAAGCTGCATTTACCATGAAGGATGGGTGATTTGATATAAAATATAAAATTAGGAAGACGAAAAATTGCACGATTTCCAGTAATTTGGTGCCTTCTTTTCGACCGTAGCATAATTTAAATATGGTATTGTACGTATCCGCAGCCATTTGGTTTCCCACTTTACAAATTCAACCGAACCGGTATTTCTCCCACTTCTCATTCATCATATCGCCCATCCTGCATCCGAGGCACGTAGTGGATTTAATACGTAATCAATCCGGTATTCAATCAACTCTGAATCATTTTTAATCTATTACAATTCTGATGCGTGCCAAATTAACTTCAGGAACTATCCGGCTTGTTCTGCTGGGTTTCCTGACATTCATGCTGTATTTCGGTGATCATTTTAGCGTTAGCCTCGATTACCCAACCAAAACTCTGCTTGATAACATCTATGTCAGACTCATCAAATGTAGTCTGCTTATTTTACTGGCCATTGAGTTAACCCGATTGTACTATTACGGGATTGTCAAGAACCCTAAATCGCCGAAAATCGTCACCAACGTACTTACATTGTTTCTGCCGTTGGTGCTGCTGACGTTCGCTCTGGAGATGGCTTTTATGTTTATCGAACAGAGCCAGGAGGGAGGGCTTACCCTGGCTTCTCACATCTGGTTCGAAAGGCATTGGAAGCCAGTGACACCTGATAACTACCGAGATTCAATACGTACAGATACAGCAGGTAAGAAAAAAGTGCTGGTTGTTGGCGACTCATTTGCGGCCGGCCACGGAATAGAGACGGTAGATCAGCGGTTTGGCGATATTCTGGGGCATAAACTGGGCAAGCAGTACGTAACGTACAACCTGGGTAGACTGGGCTCCGAAACAGGCGACGAATTCCGACGATTGGCTGAATTTAAAGTGAAACCCAACGTATTGGTGCTTCAATATTTTCCCAATGATATCGAAAAGGTAGCACGCGATTATGGTGTTATTCCGGCGGCATTCGCACCTTATACCGACCTTCCGCGTGTGGTACAGCCGTTTTTCCGCAAATCGTATCTGCTCAATTTTATCTATTGGCAATTTCCACACGGAAATTTTAAACCGTTTGATAACTACGCACGTAAAGCCTATGGCACCGATGCCATCACGAAGGCACATCTTGCCGAGCTCAATCAGTTTATTGATTACGCTCACAAGTACAATTCGCCTTTGTACGTAGTGATGTTTCCGTTTATGAACAACGTAGAGAAATCGGCTGAATACACCGCGCCAGTTGCCAACTTTTTTCGTGAGAAAAATATTCCCGTGCTTGAGGTTAGTAAATTTATCGGCGATTTGTCTCCCGCTGAACGGGTTGTTGGGAAGAACGATGGTCATGCCAGTGCTTTGGTGAATCAGCGCGTAGGCGAAAATCTTTTTAAACTGATCCAATCCGATTCACTATTCAGACATGTAGTGGTTCAAAACAAGTGACAATAAAAAGGTATTGAAGGCTTCCTGTGAGCCAATCTCAATTCGCTCGGTAAAGAAGTCAGTCCGAAATTATCGGGCTGACTTCTTTTATGTGTCAATAAAATTGCAACAATGTTGCAAAAAATATAGTTTTGCTTCCAGAAAGCTCGCTACTCCTTTTGCCGGACTAGATCAAACCGCCAATTACAGAAGATGCGTTGCTGGCGTCAAATGCGTTTTCACTATTTTTTATCGAGTATTTATTCATTGCGATACGTAGCACTCTGCATGATCCTGATAAGCCACTCGGTCAGGGCGCAGCAGCCTGGCTGTGGTGCTACGTTGAAAGGCATCCTTACAAGCGGAGTCGAACAGCTACCGCTGCCGGGAGCCACCGTTTTCATCCGCGAAACAGGCCATGGTACCGTTACCGACTCACTTGGACAGTACCAATTAACGTACTTGTGCCCCGGTCGGTACACCGTTGAATACCGTTACGTTAGTTTCACTACGTTCGTGCAGCGCATTCAGCTTCCCGCCGATTCGGTACGTAACGTAACACTAACTTCGGAGAGCATTAGTCTGAATCCTGTCAACGTAACGGAACACCGCTCCGAAGCGCAGCAACTCCTTCAGAACCAGGTTAGTTTGTCAGGCTCGGCGCTGGACCAGACGCGCGGGCAATCACTGGGCGAGAGTTTGAAAGCCCTGGCGGGAATGTATTCCATTCAGACAGGGCCCAGTATTTCAAAACCCGTCATTCATGGGCTTTACAGCAACCGCATAATTGTACTTAACAATGGCGTTCGGCAGGAAGATCAGCAGTGGGGAACGGAACACGCGCCCCAGGTCGATCAGTTCCTGGCGTCCCGACTGACGGTTATCAAAGGGGCAGCCAGCATTCGATTTGGCTCCGATGCCATTGGGGGCGTTATTTTAATTGAACCCAGGGCTATGCCTTCTGAACCGGGCATACAGGGCGAAGTGAACGTAGTGGGCGCTACCAACGGGCGAATGGGCGTTACGTCGGGACTGCTGGAAGGCGCTTTTGGCCGGAAATTAGCTGGACTGAGCTGGCGGATTCAGGGAACCATAAAGCGTTCTGGCTACGTTCAGACGCCCCATTATTTTCTGGAAAATACCAGCTACCACGAAAACAACGTATCGGGCGATATTCACTACGAGCACAAGAGTCTGGGTGTCGAATTGTTTTATAGTCGGGTCGATACAAAAGTGGGCTTGTTTACAGGGGCGCAGGTCGGCAGTCTAGCCGATTTGTATACCGCCATTGGTCGCCCTGAACCACTTAGCCAGCCCGAATTTTCATACGATCTCCAACGCCCGTATCAGGATGTCCAGCACGAATTACTGAAGTTGCGAACGTATTGGCACTCCCAGGGCGGTGGTACGTTGACCGCGACAGTTGCGCGGCAGCAGAATACGCGACGGGAGTATGATTTTGTGTCGTTCAGCGGCTCGCTCAATCCCGAGTTATACCTGCAACTGATTACGCATACGGCTGATTTGGTATGGGAGCATCGAACGATAAAAACAGCCAGAAATGGAAACTGGTCGGGGAGTGCTGGTTTCAATGGCATCACGCAGGGAAATGTGCGGCAATATCTGTTTCTAATTCCCAACTTTCGGAACTACGGTGCCGGTGTGTTTGCCATCGAACGCTACGCCATCGGCCCCTGGACGCTCGAAGGTGGAATTCGCTACGATTACCGATGGCTACGGGCGTACTTCCTCGACGAAGCTACCAAACAGCCCTACAACACAACGCATGTCTGGCAAAATGTTAATGGCTCGTTGGGGGCAGCGTATCAAATTCGCGATGACTTAACGTTGACGGCTAACCTGAGTACCGCCTGGCGGGCACCGAACGTAGCCGATTTGTATTCGAATGGATTGCACCAGAGTGCGGTCGCTTATGAACGGGGGAATCCGAACCTAAAACCTGAGCAGGCTTATAACGGCAATCTGGTGCTGGCTTATGCTGGAAAACGGCTCAGTGGAGAAATTGGGGCGTATAATAACCTCATACACAACTATATCTATCTAAAACCTGATTCCGTTCCGCTGATACGACAGCGGGGCGCTTTCCCTGCCTACAGTTATACGCAGGTGCGTGCTACGTTCCGGGGTATCGATGCCAGCCTGACCTATAAACTAAGCAATCGCCTGACAATAACGACCAAAAATTCATTGCTCTTTGCCCGTAACCAGACTGATAACGATTACCTCGTTTTTATTCCGCCGAATCGTTCCGACAACAGCCTGCGTTACGATTGGAATACGACCAATCAGACACGTTTATCGAACCTATATGTTTCAGTAAGTGGCTTATACGTAGCACAGCAACGACGAGTCCCGGAAGTAATGGCTCGTCAGGAGAATGGTCAGCTCATTTTCACCGGCGATTTTGCCCCGCCACCGCCTGCTTATTTTCTGGTAGGGGCTGAGTTCGGTTTCACAACGCAGGTCGGAAAACAAACCATGAACGTAATTCTTACCGGCTCGAATCTGATGAACGTAGCATACCGCGATTACCTCAATCGTTTCCGCTACTTCGCCGATGAACCGGGACGTAACATCAGCCTGAAAGTAAAACTCCCTTTTTCAATCAGCCAGCGTAGTTGACCTATGCCGGGAATCAACGTAGTATTCCATGCAAAATTCCTCCCCTGAAATCAGGGCTGGGGTAGGATGCTACGTTGCCCATCGCAAATCCTAATTCACATAATCAATAATCCAAGTGTTATGAAATCCATCAAACAATCGCTCTGGGCCGTTTTAGCTATGTCTGTATTAGCGGGAGCCTGTAAAAAAGACGAACAGAACGTAACGCCCACTGATGACAACGAAGCGATTACCACTGCTACGTTGCAGCTTGTTAACAAAGCCAACGCCAGCGAAGTGGTTACAGCAACCATCGAAAATCTGAACACCAGCGCTGATTTCAGCAAAGCAACGCTTACTCTGAAGGCAAACACTACGTATTCGGGCACTATTCAATTGGTTAACAAAACGAAAACGCCCACGATCGATGTAAGTGCCGAAATTAAATCAGAGCAGAACGAACACCTGCTGGTTTACACGCCTTCGGTTGCTACGTTGCTAACGGTTACGATTACTGATAAAGACACCAATCCGTCGCCTGGCCCTTACCCGGTTGGCCTTACATTCGACCTGAAAACCAATGCCGTAGCCACCGGAAAGCTCAACGTACGCCTTCGGCATCAGCCGGGCGCTAAAAACGGTACGCAAACGCCCGGCACCGACGATTTGAATACTGATTTTTCTGTTGTGATTCAGTAGTGAAAGAGTAATAAGATGATTGATGAGTGGGCTGGCGCAAGATTATTGCTGACGTGTCAGCCCAATCATCACTCATCGTTTATCGCTCATCACTTAATATCCGGTATATTTTTTTACATATTAAACAACTTGATTGTTGCTAAAACTTTGGGATTTTGACTTAGATGTAACCGAACTCACTTGTTAAAAATGACCTATTGATAAGTTGGACGTCTCAATAAGGCGTATTAACATTTTTAACATGATGAAAATGCCTAATTCCCTTTTTTCGCAGACGGCACTGGGTGTAGTGGCTGGAATGCTGATGCTTGTTTTTTCCTGCAAAGGGCCTGAGGGGCCACAGGGGCCAGCTGGTCCTGCCGGTCCGACAGGAGCAACTGGGGCAACGGGCCCTGCCGGAGCTACTGGCCCTGCTGGAGCTAGTGGGGTTGCTGGTGCAACTGGTGCAACGGGTAATGCGAACGTAGTGTATACAGCCTGGAAAACGGTTGATCTGAGCAGCAGTTATTACCGTAACCCTGACAACAAGGATTTCTATATCGGCAACGATAACACCACGGCGAATGCTACGTTGACAAAAGACATACTTGACAAGTCAGTGGTTTACATTTATTTCAAGGTGAACCGGAAGCTGAATAACGGCTCAACCATTACGTTACAGGAGCTGATTCATCAGGAAAATGCACTGGGTCATGTAAAAATCCCCGGACGTACTACCAATCTGGAAGACGATTACATCCTTTATGAAATCTCGCATGACTATCTGGGTGTGAATTACCTTCGGTTTACGGTGCATGCCTTTACGACAAACTCACTTGGTGTAGTCGTTCCTGAGTTTGTTGGAAAAACCGCAGCCGATTTCCGGGCTTTATTTACAACATTGCCTCAGTACCGTATCGTCATCGTAAACGGAAGCACGCCGGGCGGACGTAGTGGCGCGGTTGATTTTAGCAACTATGCATCGGTAAAACAAGCGTTTAACCTGCCCGATTAAGATTCTACATTCCCACCATAACTTAACAGGCCATCGGGATTTCCCGATGGCCTTTTTGCTTTTCTGGCTTATGTGAATTTCTTATTAACCGATAAAATCGCCCGATTCACCTCTTTTTGGGCGGCTCGTGCCACATTCTATATACTATTCTCGTACTATAAATGACACCCTATTGTAACTTATAGAATGAATAGTAAAATCCTCTCAGTACTAAGTATACTGCTGACAATTGTTTTAATTTCTCTTTCGTGTAAGACAGACGAAATTGTAACGAATACCCCAACGATTACATCCCTGAATTGCTCTTCTGCCACATTTTCGGCATCTGCAACGAGTGGAGCGTCTTACACCGCTAAAGCCACAGTATCTTATACGGGCGGAAATGGCATGGCGTATGCCGAAGGAAATCCAGTTTCATCATCGGGAGTAACGGGCCTGACCGCCACTTTATCGGCAGGGAATTTGTCCAGCGGAAATGGCGATGCCAGTTTTGTCATTACCGGTACTCCTGCAGCAGCAGGTACAGCCAGTTTTTTAATAAGTTTAGGCGGACAATCCTGTACGTTGGCGCTGCCCGTAGCTGTGTCTAAAGCCAGTATGTCAACATTAGTGGCTTCGAGTACGCCGGCCAGTGGAACCGTCGGCGTGGCTTATTCAAGTTCTGTTACGTTGGCATACACAGGCGGAAATGGCGGTACGTACGATATGTCAATGGCTACCTCAACAGGAGTTGAAGGACTAACCGCAACTGTATCAGCCGGAACACTCGCTAATGGGGCTAGTACGTTAGTTTATGCGATTTCTGGAACGCCAACTTCATCGGGTACTGCTACGTTCAATATAAGTTTGGGCGGTCAAAGCGTCACAGTAACCATAGTAATCGCCCCTTCGGGAACGGGCACAGCTACAGCGGCCAAGGATACGGTTGTGATTGTTTACTCAGGAACAACGGCTAGCGTAAACAATGCGTTTCAGGATGCAGGTGTAAGTGTGTCCGTTAGTGGCGCTGACGTAACGGTAAAATCGACAAATACCAGTAAAGAAATTGTCTACGCCTTATCGGGAACAGCCACAAAAGGTAGTTTCAAGATTTACAGCGAATACAAGTATAATATTACTCTGAAAGGAGTGAGCCTGACGAACAGCAATGGACCTGCCATCAATAGCCAATCCAGCAAAAAAGGAACTATTAACGTAGTGAGTGGCACCACCAATACGTTGGTCGATGGGGCGGCTTATGCCACAAGTTCCGAAGATCAGAAGGGGACTTTTTTCAGTGAAGGCCAACTCAGTTTTATGGGCGCCGGAACGCTGAACGTAACGGGAAATAACAAGCATGGCATTGTGGCCGACGATTATATCTACGTGAGTGAATCAACGATCAACGTAAAGTCGGCAACAAAAGATGGCATTCACGCCAACGATTATTTCATGATGGATAACGGAACCGTTACGATTACCGCATCCAGCAACGGAATCGAGGCTGAAGAAGGCTATATCACCATAAGCGGTGGTACGCTAACCGTAAATAGTGTTGATGATGGCATAACGGCATCCTACGAAGGCACGGACGCCACAATTACACCTTATCTTTTAATCAAAGGCGGAAAAATAAACGTAACGACAACGGGCGATAAAGGGAACGCTCTCAAGAGTGAAAGTTACACCACTATTGGTACCGCCGATGCCATAACCCTGGCTGTAAGTGGCAAAGGGGCAAAAGGAATTAAAACATCCGGAGACTTCACCTTAAACGCTGGAACGATAAAGATTTCGACTTCAGGCGCTGCGTACTACGTAGCGGCCGATACGGACATTGCGGCTCCGGCGGGTATCAATTGTGATAAAAATCTAGCCATTAAAGGCGGAAATTTAACCATCACCAGCACCGGAATTGGTGGAAAAGGTATCACTGTTGATGGCACGGCTACCGTTACTGGCGGAGTAACCAATATTACGGCTTCTGGAGCGACGTATACGTATAGCAGTACGCTAAACAGTGAAGCAAAAGGCTTTAAAAGCGACGGGGCGTTTGTCATGAACAATGGCGAACTCAACATCGCTGCAACCGATGATGGCCTGAAGTCCAACGCGTCGATAACCGTAAATGATGGCACCATAAACGTAACGAAATCGTATGAAGGGATGGAGTCAGTCTTCATTACTATAAATGGTGGTATAACGAACCTAACGGCTTCAAATGATGGGATTAATACCTCTTATGGCACGGTTTCCGGGGGTACGGAATCAAACGATAATAGTAGTCTGATTGTAAGCGGTGGCGTATTGATAGTTACCGGTTCTGATGCCATAGATAGTAATGGTAATTTCACTATAAAAGGCGGAATTGTCATTTCAAACGGTAATGAAGACATTGATGTTAACGGTAATTTCCTGGTTAATGGTGGCGTTTTATTTGGAGCAGAACCCGGTAATAATATGACCAAAGCGATGGGAACCGCTTCTGCGCAGGTCGGTTTGTTTATCAAATCGAGTGCTCAGGTGGCCACATCTTCGATGATTCATATCGAAGATGCTTCCGGGAAGGATTTAGGAACATTTAAGCCTAAAAGTTCTTCTGCATACTTTCATATCTCTAATCCGGGCTTAGCCAAAGGTGCAGCCTATAAAATATACGTTGGCGGAAGTTATACCGGTGGCAGTTTTGTAGGAAATTCTTCTGGATGGGGATTGTATACAGGCGGGACCTATTCAAATGTGGGCGCAACTTTAAAATCCAGCCCAACAACATCGGCTAGCAGTACCATTAATACTATTTCTTTCTGAAAATTTGTTTAAGGTTTTAAAAAGAGGTTAAAAACGGGCTTTTTGTCATTCGGAGGAATGAATAATCCTAAAGCATCCTACTCTCTAATTAAGAAACATTAAGATTCTTCGTTCCTCAGAATGACAAAACCGGCATGAGTAAAACTTTTGCCGGTTTTTTGTTAAGTGGTAAAGGGTAACAACGATGATGCTACCGGCAAAAACATTGGAGCAGGAAGGTACAGGATAGAGGATAATCCCGAGCGTATCAACTTTAGATTTACTACGTAATATATTTCGATCAGCACACCCGACGCATCGGTACGTAGCAACTCACCTAACTTCAGAATTTCATTATGTTGAATTTACTACGTCTCTCTGTCTCCCGAATTCGTTACGTTGCGCTGCTGGTCTGTTTACTAACGGGTAGTTTAGCACAGGCGCAGCCAGCCAAAACGAATGATTCGACAACACCCCTTCATTTGCTAAAGCCTGATTATCCTGTGCCGTATGGTCAGCCGAGTGTTGCCGACGTAACGGCGGTACTACGTCGTATCCATACGTATCTGGATGCCAATACGCCCACGCAACTAATTGACAAAGAGACGAAAAAAGATATTACGGCAGGTGCTACGTTCAATCCGAACGCCATTTTCAAACCCGGAGATTTTCGGCTGATTAGTTACGAATGGGGCGTTACGTACATGGGTATGTTACAGGCTAGTGAAGCAACCGGTGATGCCCGTTACGCCGATTATACCAACAAACGACTCCGTTTCATTGCCGAACACGTACCGTATTTTCGGGCACAGGTGCAGGCCGACCCCAATGCCAATACGCCTATGCGGTCGGTGATGGCGCCCCATGCGCTCGACGATGCCGGGGCTATGTGTGCCGCCATGATTAAAGCGAGCAGAGCAGGGGGCGTAAAAGCTGAACTACGTCCACTTATCGATCATTACATCGATTACATCCAGAACAAAGAATTTCGTTTTTCCGATGGTACGTTGGCCCGTAACCGACCGCAACCCAATACGCTCTGGCTCGATGATCTGTTCATGAGCGTACCGGCGCTGGCGCAGATGGGCAAACTCACTGGCGAACGCAAGTACTACGACGAAGCCGTGAAACAGATGACGCAGTTTTCCAAACGCATGTTCAACCAGCAAAAAGGATTATACATGCACGGCTGGGTCGAAGGTATGACCGTACACCCGGAATTCCACTGGGCGAGGGCCAACGGCTGGGGTATCCTGACAGCCGTTGAACTTCTCGACGTATTGCCCGAAGATCACCCCGGCCGACCAGCCATTCTGGACATGTTACGTTCCCATGCCAAAGGGCTGGCAGCTCAGCAGTCGGGTTCTGGATTCTGGCACCAACTACTTGATAAACACGATTCGTATCTGGAAACCTCGGCCACGGCGATTTATGTGTATTCGTTCGCCAGAGCCATCAATAAAGGCTGGCTCGACCCGCTGGCCTATGCACCTGCTACGGTACTAGGCTGGAATGCCCTCGCTACCAAAGTGAACGACAAAGGCCAGGTTGAAGGCGTTTGTGTAGGTACAGGCATGGGCTTCGACCCGGCTTTCTACTACCACCGACCAATTAATCCGTATGCGGCTCACGGGTATGGTCCGGCGTTGCTGGCTGGCGCTGAGGTGATTAACATGCTCAAAAAACATGCATTTGAAATCAACGACAGTTCGCTACAGCTTTTGCAGAAGAAATAAATGAACGCGTTTTAATCAGTATTATTTGTCAAGCTGACGAAGGAAACATCTTAAGATTTCCTACTTCTCAAATAAGGATACTTATAAGATGCTTCCTTCGTCAGCATGACAAATAATACTTGTCCGTTAATCAAAACACTACGCTACTTGTATTCCAGTTGAACAGAACGAATATGGCC
The DNA here is from genome assembly GCF_014699005.1 of Spirosoma profusum. Taxonomy (GTDB): domain Bacteria; phylum Bacteroidota; class Bacteroidia; order Cytophagales; family Spirosomataceae; genus Spirosoma; species Spirosoma profusum. The sequence continues at coordinate 186,734 of NZ_JACWZY010000004.1, read as the reverse complement.
GGTCTTTCCCTGAGGCCCAGACACCGTGATGCCAAGCCGTGGTGCACGATCCCAGCGGGGCAGTTGTGAACCTTCGATGGATGTTTCTATTATTGGGTTGAATTTGCCGCCTTTGTCAAGCCAGCCGAAATCCAGAAGTTTGCCAGTGCGACTGTTTAACTGCAACGTAACGTTCGATACGTTTTCCGGTAGTGATTGCGTTTTCAATACGTTTTTCACCCCCTCCTTGACCTGCCAGAGTTCCAGCGAGTTTTTCCGTACCCCCAATCCCGTTGCATTGTTGGCATCGCCATACACGCAAATACTTTGCAGCAGATCGCTTTGGGTATTGGTGAAATCGACGGAGAACGTGAAGGTGCCTTTATGGAGAACCAGCCCCAGAAAAGTACCAATTGACTGTGTAGCGTTATTGATCAATTGCAACTGACCATCTTTAACGCTATAGGTAGGTTTAGGAGAATTTACATCCCACACCCAGCGAACCTCAGGTGTCTTTTTGGCGAAATCCACGCTTATACCCTCATCCTTTTTCTGAACGACTCCCAAAGGAGATTCGGCCTGAGCCGGTGCAGTGGTTCCGTATCGAAATGAAGGCCATTGCGCTTTCTCATCCCAGACCATTTCGCTCAATAAACCCTGACGACCAATATTTGTAAAATCGACACCACTGTAGGCATGGTGCAAATAAAAATAGCGATTGTCGGGCGTCGTGACCACTGTACCATGACCCGGACATTTCCAGCTATCACTACCGATCATCACTGGATTTTGGGCATATTTCTCCCACGGCCCTTCGAGCTTTTCCGCACGAGCAAACCCTACCTGATAATTACACCGGGAGCCGCAACAGGCATTGCCTGAGTAAACCATGTAATAATAGCGCCCTCGTTTGAAAATGGCCTGCCCTTCGGCCCCGCCCGCTTCCCACGTATTGCGGTCCGCTTTAATCAGGGTGAAGGCTTTACCCGTCACTTTCAATCCATCTGCCGACAGTTCAGCTCCTAAAAGTTCAATGTCTTTCCCTTTGTCAAGGCCGTACGCTTTCCAGGTAATAAACAGTTTGCCCTTGTCTTCAAGTACGTAAGCATCAATGGCTTCACTAGTCCATTCGATTAGCAAACCATGATCGGTAAAACCTTGTCGAAGGTCGCGGGTTGTTGCCACACCGATGTAGGAATGCTTGTCAGATTTTCGTCGGGCGGTGTAATAAACGTAGTACAGTCCTTTATGATAAAACAGTTCGGGTGCCCAGAAACTCCCCATTGTCCACTCAGGCAGATCCTTAAAAACTGGACCAACGTACTGCCAGTTGACCAGATCGGTTGAGGAATATATTGGGTAAGGTGGCCCCCATTCAGACGACGTACCGGCTGCATAGTAAACGTTGCCCACACGGATAATCGAAGGGTCGGCAAAGTCACCGGCTATAACTGGATTCTGGTACGTAGCGGCTGATTTAGGCAACTGCGCCAGACTGGGTAGCGTTAGTAAAAGAGCAAATAGAAGGAAAGGAATATGACGCATTCGATTGAAGTTTCGCGAAGATAGCCGGTTTTGTGGCAACTCAGGAAACATGGAAAGAGTAGGCCAGCCAGATTTTGTACTTGAGAAGTTCAACGTAACAATCCTCCCATCTTGAACAAGAACTCAATTCCTGATGCAGTATACACGTCTACTAATTACCTGCCTGATTGGATTACTGGTTACGTCTATTGCTAAGGCGCAAACCGCTACGTCACCCGCTCACCTGCGCGTCGACCTGAATACGGAAATTGGCCCCATGAAACCGATTTATGCGTGGTTTGGCTATGATGAACCGAATTATACGTACATGAAAGATGGCAAAAAGCTGCTTACCGAACTGGCCGCGCTGAGTCCGGTGCCCGTTTTTGTAAGGGCGCATAATTTGCTGACAACGGGCGACGGTACGCCAGCCCTCAAATGGGGGTCGACCAACGCTTATACAGAAGATGCATCAGGAAAGCCGGTTTATGACTGGACGATTGTCGACCGGATTTTTGATACGTATGTGCAGCGGGGCATGAAGCCGTTGGCACAAATCGGGTTTATGCCCGAAGCTTTATCGACACACCCGCAGCCTTATAAACACGAATGGAAACCCGGCGCTCCTTACAGTAAAGTCTGGACGGGTTGGGCTTATCCGCCGAAAGACTACGAAAAATGGGCCGAACTCGTTTACCAGTGGGTGAAGCACTGCACCGAACGATATGGTAACAAAGAAGTGGAAAGCTGGTACTGGGAACTCTGGAATGAACCAGATATCAGCTACTGGCGAGGCACGTTGCCCGAATATCTAAAGCTTTACGATTACACCGCCGATGCAGTAAAGCGGGCATTGCCTACAGCCCGGATGGGTGGCTGTGATGCAACCGGTGGCGCTCAGAAATTTCTGGATGCCTTTCTAAAACACTGTCTACAGGATACCAACTACGTAACGAAAAAGATCGGCTCCCCGCTCGACCTCATACTTTTCCACGCCAAAGGCTCACCGAAAGTGGTCGATGGGAGAGTAGTGATGAATATGGGTACCCAGCTACGTAACATCGCCAACCATCTTCAGATTATTGCCAAATATCCCCAACTGAAACAGATTCCAATCGTCATCGGTGAATCGGACCCGGAGGGGTGTGCCGCTTGTGGTATGATGACGAATCCTGAAAATGCGTATCGAAACGGTACGATGTATTCGAGTTACACGGCTGCTTCGTTTGCTCGTAAATATGCGTTGATGGACCAGCTTGGGCTGAACCTGATCGGTGCCGTTTCGTGGTCGTTTGAGTTTGAGAACCAGCTCTGGTTTGCCGGTTTTCGCGATTTGGCTACCAATGGCGTCGATAAACCGGTGCTAAACGTGTTTCGGATGTTCGGTAAGATGACGGGACAACGGGTGAAAGTAGAGAGTAACCGAATGTATGAACTGAAAATGGCAGTCGATTCCAGTATCCGAAGCCGCTCAACTGATGTAGGTGGATTTGCTACCAAAGACAAAAAATCAGCGGCTGTTATGGTCTGGAATTATCACGACGAAGACCGTCAGGCTCCAGCCGAACCAATACAGGTCACTGTCACCGGATTACCCAACGGCAACGTAACACTAACGCAGTATCGCATTGATAACGAACGTAGTAACTCGTATGAAGTCTGGAAAAAAATGGGTTCACCGCAGCAGCCTACATCCGCACAGATAGCGCAACTGGAAAAAGCCGGGCAACTCGAAACTATCGGAAAATCGCAAAAACTGAACGTAGCGTCAGGCACTACCGACATACGTATTGACTTGCCCCGACAAGGGGTTGCTTTGCTAAAAATGGATTGGTAGGGGAGGTGTTACGTCAAGTGATCGGCCCCGACAGGCTCCGGCTGTCTTTTATGTGGATACTACTGAATACTAATGAGTTAACCAACGTATTGCTGACGCGTGGGGCTTCGACAGGCTCAGCCTGACAAACCAGCTTGATTTAAGGAATTTACATGGACTGTCAGGCTGAGCCTGTCGAAGCCCCACGCGTCAGCAATACAATGTAAAATTATTCAAGTTGAATTAGCCGCTATCGCGACCCCGACAGACGGAGCCGATTCTAAGAAAAACTAACTGTTGAGAATCAAGCAGGTGAGTTCAGGAGAGTTGGTTCAGAAACAATAACGTATTTTAGGCAATACGTTTTATCATAGGTTTTGCAGGATAAGCCCACCAGACTTCTGATGGGCTTATTTTTGTTACGTTACGTAGCGATACGTTAGATTTTTACAGCCTGACGGGCCAGTAACTTCCAGCCTCCCTGCTGTTTCACCCATACCGTTAAAACACTTAGTTTTACCTGTGCCGGGTCTTTGCCTTTATCCTGCGATTCGCCCATCAACTTATTACGAACGATGGCGGTATTGCCAACAACCGTAACGGTCTGATCGGCGTTCGTAATCGATTTGAAATCGTACACACCTGTTACGTACGCTTCAATTAACTCATTCTGCGTTTCCAGTTTGCCGTTCGAGTGACCATAACTTAATTCTTTAGCTGTAATCGCTTCTAATTTCGCTTTATCGGGGTCGACCAGTAACATCCGAAACTGTTCAACGGCCTGTTCGACATCGGACTGATCCTTTGAATCTTTTTGGGCAAAACTGGTTGTTGTCAGCATACTATAAATGGCGATAAGGGTAAGCGCAACTGTTTTCATGGACGTGCGTGCTAAGAATTTGGTATAACATTTCCTTTTGGAAAAGAATAAACGTTCATTTTTTACCGTAATCTATACTCAAAAAAAGAGCGATAACCTTGTAAAGTTATCGCTCTCAAGCTGGTATAAAAGGCCGACGTATCAGCTTTCGATTTTCTTTTCAACTTTTTTCGCTTCTGTACTAACGGCTCGCCCGGTTGCTTTCGCGCCTTTTTTGACGGCTCGTCCGGTTGCTTTCGCGCCTTTGGCGACGGCTTTTCCGGTCGCTCTGCCGGCAGTTCCAACAGCGTGTGCGCCATCGGCAACCCCCGTTTCAACTTTATCGCCCACGCGCTTTACATCTTCGCGTGTTTTTTCTTTACGTTCTGCGCGGACAGCCGCGTTGTCCTGAGCAAATGCGCCGGTTGTCAATGCCGCGCAAAGTGCTATGGTTAAAAGCCAATTCGTTTTCATGACAGATGAGTATAGTGCTAACAGAGCAATGCTCCGAATACGTTTATCGTATTGACGAAATAACGGATTTGGAGCAAAGTTTGTTTAACGCGTTACGTTATTAGAACTCACCATCAGTTGGCTCTTTGGTTTTCTTTTTGGCCTGATGCAGCCGGTAATTGAATGTCAGATTAATCTGACGAAGGCGTCCTTGTGAATTGCTTTCGGTGTAAAAATTTGCTCCCTCCGTAATGCTACGATATCGACGCGAATTGAACACATCGAGTACGTTGAGCACAATGGTTCCGTTGTTATTCAGTACGTCTTTGCTGAACGATAAATCCAGCGTAGCAATCGCCTGCCGAGTGCCCTGAGGTGTTTTTTGTGGAGCTTCATAATTGCCACGCATCTGAAAATCAGTCTTATTCCAGAACGTAATACGAGAAGTCAATCGTGTGAACCAGCTATACGTATCACTCTGGTAACTGGCATCCAGATTGCCGCCGTTGGTAATGGCCCGGAAAAAGTTGGCACTGCCATCGAGTTTCCACCACTTATATAACGTGTACGACCCCGTAACTTCCGCACCGTACGAATCTTCGGTAGCCAGATTCTCCGGTCGGGTAGTCGAATTGCCCAGTGCGTCGACGCGCCGAATCCGGATAATTTTACCTGTAGTATATCGGTAATACACCGACGAACTGAACGAACCGCGCTCAACGTATTTGATGTGACCCAATTCGTAAGCGTCGGTGAATTCAGGATTCAAGTCGGGGTTGCCGCTGAAGAAGTTCCGGTTATCGCTGAACGTCATGAACGGGCTCAAATCGTTGTATTGCGGCCGACGAACCCGGCGACTGTAACTGGCCTGAATCGCGTGTTGTTTAGGCAGATCATACGTAGCATGAACACTTGGAAACAGGTTGGCATAGCTACGTGGATTTACATCGTTCGTTTGCTTTAACGTAGTAGTTACGCCGGTCCACTCGGCACGCAAACCGAGTTGATACGAGAATTTGCGCATCTTATTCCCGACAATCCCGTAGAGGGCGTTGATGCTCTCTTCGTACAGAAAATCGTTGGTCAAACCGGGTAACGGAAACGACGTACCATCGGGATTTTGCTGCGTCACTACGTAGTCGTTGGTCATGTTCCGCGTACTGCTACGTAGTCCACCTTCCAGCTTACCATCTTTTTTGAACGGACGAACGTAATCGACCTGCACCAGAAACTGCTTTTCCGTTTCGTCATTTATAGCCCGTTGCAACGTACTGGGAACAGTTGTCGATGGTGCGCCGTCTGGCAAAAACGTTTGTTGCGCGAAAATCTGGTCCGATTTTTCCCAGTTGTCCAGGTAGCGAACGTCGGCGGTCAGTTCGTGGCCTTCGCGGGCGAAGGTTTTCTTGTAACTCACGGCATATTCAGAGTTAGGCTCTGTTTCGGTTTCGTCCTGAGTTCGGTTGGTGAACGATTGCAGTACGTTGCTATTGGGTCTATAATCCAGATACTGAATATCGGAGAATCGCTTGCCTTTGCTGATTCGCCACGTATATGACGCTGTCAGAATGCTTTTAGGCGAAAAGAAATAATCGAGACCGGCGCGGGCATTGTTGTTCTGTCCTTTCAATTGGCTCGTCGACGTTTGACGATAGGCGAACGTAGTATCGTTTCGGTACGTCTCCTGATACAGCGAATTTCGGCCGGGCGTATTGCGGAACGAGGCCGTATAATTGATGAAGAAATTCAGGTTTTTGCGACGATAATTGACATTAGCCGCAGCACCAAAGTTTGTTGGATAACCTGTTATTACGTCGAATGAGCCATTGAAACCTTCTTTACGCTCTTTTTTCAGCACAATGTTAATGACGCCACCCATGCCCTCCGCTTCGTAACGGGCTGAAGGATTTGTAATGACCTCAACCCGCTCGACCATGCTGCCCTGCAATTGCTGCAATCCGGCTGCTCCTTTAATACTGACCAGCCCCGACGGTTTGCCATCGATCAAAATCCGAACGCTGTTACTGCCCCGCAGACTTACATTTCCTTCGCCATCGACGGCTACCGAAGGGATATTTTTCAGAATATCAGAAGCCGTTCCACCGGCATTAGCCAAATCTTTCCCAACGTTGAAAATGCGTTTGTCGAGCGACAGTTCCATCTGACTTTTTTCGCCGACAACCACTACTTCGTCCAGACGTTTGGTGCTGCTTTTCAGTACAGATGCGCCAAGCTGAATATCTTGATTCGTTACGTGGATGTCAGAAATGGTTTTCTCCTGATAAGATACCGCACTGATTTTAAGGGAATAATGTCCTGGTTTGGCCGCCAGCTCAAACTTACCTGTTTCGTCAGTTACAACGCCCGAAAGTGGTTTTGAGCCTCCGTTCTGATACAGGGCAATCGAAGCAAACGGAACGGGTTTATTTTCTTCATCGACAAACGTACCACGAATCCAGGTCTGTCGCGTACTGGCGTTGGGTTGAGCAAAAACAGAAACTGAAAAAAGGAGACAAAAGAATAAGTTTAACGTAGTAAAAATTCCCTTCATGGTTGAGTAGGTTCTCGTTGGGGCAATAGATGAAAAAGAATGGAAATTGTCGCGTTACGTTCAACTGGTTCAGTCATAACTTAACGGAAACAGTTGAAAAGCGCCTGAATCGATTGAAAGACGTAATGAAGTGTAGTTATCAGGTAAAGAATTAGCAGCTGCTTATCTACCAGTCGAAATTGCAAAAAAATAATACGAGTGTGCCACCATCGTCTGCTTTTATCGTACAACGTAGTACCAAAGCAATATGGCTCCGACAGGCTCTGGCTGTCGGAGCCTATAACAATCAAGGTAACATGTACACAATTAGCGAACGTGCGCCGTGGGCGCCGATAACTAAACTCTGTTCAATGTCGGCGGTTTTGGAAGGGCCAGAAAGGAACGTACCAAACCCCGTTGTATTAACCGTGATACGTTGGTAGGCATCGTGCATGTTCGGCACGAGAGTCGATTCCCGAATAACAATCGCCAGATATTGCGTAATCATGGGCGTTACGCGCTGGGGTAACTGACGTTCATCGAGCCAGATAGCTCCGTTTTCAGCTACAGCCAGTTGGCCTTCGATGATAGCCAGATTCAGGCTTGCTAGGTCGTGCGGGTCGGTAACGGCTAACGTAGTGTCGGCCAGCGAAGCCAGTTCCGGGATGGTCGTTGCTACGTTGGTCATGCCGGGATAGTACTCCTGAATATGCTTTTTAATAGCTTCGTAGTCAGATACACGTTCAGCTTTCCCGCCCACAAAAGCCAGTATATCCATGAACTGCTGCACAATGTCAGGGAAAACCGATGTAAACCTAAACTGCTCCGGCAATGGATGTAGTGCGGGCTGATTGGCCTTAACATTAGCCAGAATTTGTTCGCGGGATGTCATGATTTTTTGTTTTTAACGTACCAGTCACGGAAACTTTCGGACGGGGGAGCAGGCATTTCCCGCTGATTGAACCAGGGATTAAAACGATTTTCGGCCACAGCAGGAGAGAAACGTAGTACCCCGCGCCCAATTTTACCCGCCATCCGATACAATCGTGGCGATTCGAGCACAGTAGCCATGGCTTTCATGGCGGCTCCTTTGCCAGTCGTTCCATACCCTTCGCGCATGAGCACCTGCCGCCACTTATAAAGCTGGTCGTGAATGTCGATTTTAACCGGACAAACGTTTGAGCAGGAGCCGCAAAGTGTTGATGCAAAAGGCAGATCGGCGTTGAGTTTCATGTCCAGATTGGGGGCCAGAATGGAGCCAATCGGGCCAGCTACTGCACTGTGGTAACTGTGTCCGCCCGACCGCCGATACACAGGACACGTGTTCATGCAGGCGGCACAGCGAATGCACTTGAGCGAGTTCCGAAATTCAGTTCTACCCAACTGGCGGCTACGACCATTGTCGACAATTATCAGGTGCATTTCCTGACCGGGACGCGGCTTGTGAAAATGGCTGGAGAATGCTGTAATAGGCTGCCCGGTTGCTGACCGCGCCAACAGTCGCAGAAAAACACCCAAATGTTCAGCGCGGGGAATGATTTTTTCGAAACCCATGGCTGCAATGTGTACGTCGGCCAGGTGGGCGCCCATGTCGGCATTGCCTTCATTGGTGCAAACCACAAATCCGCCGGTCTCGGCAATAGCGAAATTGACGCCCGTGAGGGCCACTTTGCGAGTCAGGAACGTATCACGCAGGTGTTGCCGGGCCGCTTCGGTCAGGTATTGCGGATCGGTAGCGCCTTTCTCCGTACCAAGATGCTCATGAAATGTTTCGCCTACATCGGCCCGGGTGAGGTGGATGGCGGGTAGCACGATATGCGAAGGCGGTTCTTTTCGCATTTGCACGATACGTTCGCCTAAGTCGCTGTCAATCACTTCAATGCCGTGGCTGGTGAGGAAATTGTTCATGTGACATTCCTCGGTGAGCATCGACTTCGACTTCACCATGCGATTCGCCCCAGTCTTCTGAATAATGCCCAGAACGATGTCGTTATGTTCGTCGGCATTGGCGGCCCAGTGAACATGTATACCATTCTTCCTGGCGTTTTCTTCGAACTGCACCAGCAAGTCGTGCATATTCGACAGAACGTGGTTTTTTATCTGCGAAGCAGCTTCCCGTAGATCTTCCCATTCAGGTATCAGGGCTGCCGCGCGGTCGCGTTTGGCCCGTACAAACCAAAGCGTCTCGTCGTGCCAGTCAACCCGGGGTTCGTTTTTGTTGAACACGGCAGAGGCCGTAGCGTGGTCTAAATTGAGCTGGTTCATGGTTGTTTATTGTCGATAGGCGTTAGTCGATGGCCGTCAGTTTATGACTAAGGACTGACGACTATCGACTGACGACTGCTTTATACCGTTGCTGTTAAGATTTCGGCAATGTGCTTAATCTGTACGTTACTATTGCTACGTTTCAGTATCCCTTCCATATGCATCAGGCACGATACGTCGACGCCGGTGATATAATTAACGCCGTGACGAAGATGGTCGGCCACACGATCTTTGCCCATTTTTGCCGATACCGCTTCCTCCGTTACGCAGAACGTACCACCAAAGCCGCAACACTCGTCCCGGCGATCTAGCTGAACGAGTTCGAGGCCGTCGACCAGATTGAGTAACTGCACCGGCTTCGAAAAAGGCGGGAGCATCCGTTCCGTCATCTGCGCCAATCCAAGTCCACGCTGACCGTGGCAACTCTGGTGCAGGCCGACGCGGTAGGGAAACGTAGCATTCAGCGAAGACACGTTCACTACGTCGGTCAGAAACTCCGTCAGTTCGTACATCCGGGAACGGATGGTCGTTGCTTCGGATTCATTTGTAGCGTGCAGGTGGTCTTTGATGTGCAGCGTACAACTCCCCGATGGCGATACAATGTAATCGTAGCCCGAAAAGTTACGTACGAAGTTCTCGTTACAGCCTCCGGCCAGATTTTCAAAACCGGAGTTGGCCATAGGCTGGCCGCAGCAGGTTTGTTGCAGCGGGTAATCGACCTCACAGCCAACGCTTTCCAGCAATTTCAACGTAGCAATTGCTACGTGCGGATAAAACTGATCGATGTAGCAGGGAATAAATAAACCGACTTTCATAGTAAATCATTCAGCATCAATACGGCTCGAAAAACGTACTGATACGTTCGTTATCATGACTTTATTATAACGCTAAACCTTGCTTACAAATGTATAGGTAACATTGGCTTAAGCCATCCTGTACTTTCCTATACAAACTCCATTATCGTAACTCTGGAATCGGACAAACGTCCATATCCCCGTAATCGAGGTTTTCGCCCGCCATTCCCCAGATAAACGTATAGTTCGACGTACCGGCTCCCGAGTGAATCGACCAGTTAGGTGAAATAACAGCCTGCTCATTTTGAATCCAGATATGCCGGGTTTCCTGTGGCTCACCCATAAAATGACAGACGCTCTGCCCGTCGGGAATATCGAAATAAAAATAAACCTCCATACGCCGGTCGTGCGTATGGGCTGGCATGGTGTTCCAGACGCTACCCGGTTTCAATTCAGTCATGCCCATCTGAAGCTGGCAGGTAGGTAATACGCTGTTAACCAATAGTTTATTGATAGTCCGGTGATTCGCCGTTTCCTGACTGCCCAAAACCACTACGTCGGCGTCTTCGCGCGAAACCTTCCGGCTGGGATAAGTCATGTGAGCGGGGGCCGAGTTGAGATAAAATTTAGCTGGATTGGCAGCGTCATCCGACCGAAATTCGACCTGTTGAGTTCCTTTCCCTAAGTAAAGCGCTTCTTTACGAGCCAGCGAATAGGTTTGTCCGTCGGCCACAACCTGCCCGGAGCCTCCTACGTTAATGATACCCAATTCGCGCCGTTCCAGAAAATAAGCGGCTTTAAGATTTTCGGGCGTTTCTAACGTAACGGGGCCATTTACGGGCATGGCGCCACCTGTCATGTAACGGTCATAAAATGAAAGAACCCACGGACATTGGCCGGCAATGAAAAGCGTTTCGATGAGAAAATGCTGGCGTAACTGGGCGGTATCCATGCCCTTAACTTCGGTAGGAGAACTCGTAAATCGACTTGAGAATGCGGGTTGGCTCATGAGGCTTAATTAGGTAATCGTAAACAAAAGCACAATATCGCAGGATTGTACCTATGCAAGTCTCCTGTAGTATAATGTTCTTTCTAAATTTAATCGGAAATAAAGCTTACGGAGACCTTACACTCGGTAGATTCCCGAAGACAAAGCCTTGTTTCATAAAACGATACAACGTACCGGTGCTAATTTTCATGACTACTTCATATCGAATCACTACGTCGGTTATTCTGGGTTTGAGTATTGTCGTTGCCAGTTTTACGGCGGCTGATACCAACGTGTTCACCACTGAATACATCAAAAGCACCATGCTGAAAGTGGTGGATTGGCAGCTCAAAAATCCCAAACATAAAACAACCGACTGGACCAATGGCGCTTTTTACGCGGGTGTCTTTGCGGCCTACGAAACAACCAAATCACCGATTGTACTCGATTCGCTGATGGCGATGGGACAACGTACCAACTGGCAGCCCGGCGACCGATACGACCACGCCGACGATATTACCATCTGCCAGACGTATATTAACCTTTACAGGATCAAGAAAGACCGTCGGATGATTCAGGCGACCATTGATACGGTGCAGAAAATGAGTCGTGTACCGGGCCGCGAAGTCAAAAATCACGGCATTACGTGGTGGTGGTGCGATGCCCTGTTTATGGCTCCTCCGGTTCTGGCAAAACTCGGCAACGAGTTGAAAGATCCCTCGTATTTTACGCTGAACGATTCGCTGTTTCAGCAGACTTACAAACTGTTATACAATAAGGAAGAACACTTGTTTGCGCGCGATGCCAGCTACCTCTGGAATGCAGCAGGTGAAGGCAAAAAAGAAAGTAACGGTAAAAAGCTATTCTGGTCGAGGGGGAATGGCTGGGTGATGGGCGGATTGGCTCTTCTGCTTCAGGAAATGCCCAAAAATCACCGTAGCTATAACTGGTACGTTGAGTTATATCGGGAAATGAGTGCGAGACTGGTGGTCTTGCAGCAGACCGATGGTTTGTGGCGGTCGAGCCTGCTCGATCCGGATGCGTATCCGGGCGGGGAAGCAAGTGGCTCTGGTTTCGATTGTTACGCCCTGGCATGGGGTATCAATCAGGGAATTCTGGACAAAAAAACGTATCTGCCATTTGTCGAAAAAGCCTGGACGGGCCTCAATACGTTGGTGTCGCCGGAAGGACGGGTAGGGTGGGTGCAGCCAATTGGCGCCGACCCACGACGAAATTTCTCCGCCGACAGTTGGGAAGTCTACGGATCTGGCGCTTATTTGCTGGCTGGTTCCGAAGTTATAAAGCTTAAGGATTTAGTAAAGAAATAACGTAGAGATCTGCTTCGCTACGTTGTTGCCCCTCATTCGAAGGAATTTTCAGGGAATTATTGGATACATGGAAAATCAAACACTGACGCAACGCGCCACCATGCCTGCTGCGCACAACCCCGTTCTGGAACGTAGAACTGTAGCGAACGGAAATCAGAATTTGTTGAAATACCTGCGTCCCGGTCTATCGGTGATGGACGTTGGTTGCGGTTCTGGGGCCATCACTCGTGACCTCGCCGAACGTATCGGTCCGACTGGTCGGGTACTGGGTATCGACCCGAACGCGGGTTTGATTGAGCAGGCGCGTCAGAATGCCGGTGATACGTTGGGGGTAGCGTTCGAGCAGGCTGATGTTTATACGTTTGATACGTCCGAACGATTCGATCTCATTACGTGTGCACGAACGCTTCAGTGGCTGCGGGAGCCTGAACGGGCACTTGTTAACATGAAACGACTGCTGAAGCCTGGTGGCTGGTTAGCCATTCTCGATTATAACCACGAAAAACTTAACTGGCAGCCTGAACCACCCGCGTCGATGCGGCTCTTTTACGATGCATTTCTCAAATGGCGGCAGGAAGCCGGTTTCGACAACGCCATCGCTGATCACCTGGACGAACTCATGCATCAGGTTGGTTTCATGACGGTTCAAACGGAAATACAGCACGAAATCTCCCGACGTAATGAACCGACTTTCGCGACAAGCAGTCGTTTATGGGCCGAAGTGGCCGAACTACGTGGCCCTCAACTGGTATCGGATGGATACGTTACTGAAGATCAGCGACTACAGGCCATCATCGATTACGACCAATGGATTGCTACGGTTGGCGAAACCATGACAGTCTACCTACTGGCTGTTGAAGCGCAGCAGGAATAAGAAGGTATAAAAACTTGTGGATTCTAAACATAAGTTGACGTACAGAGCTTTATGTAAAATGGTTTAATACCCTTTTGTCTGGACAAACTATATAGGTCTATGTTACGTAAAGCCATAATTATATCGTTGATATATAGTCTTTCTGTAGCCTGTAATAATGAAAGCAATCAGTCTCAGGAGAAAACCACGGAAGCTACTACGTCTGCCACATCATCGGAATCTGCATCTGTTCAGGATACCGCTGCCCAAACAGAAACCGTCAGAACTGATTCAGGTCAGAATTATGCATTCACGTCCTCCGGCGATTCCTTGCAGATAGTCGGTAACGAAAATCAATACGATATTATCCTGCCAACCGACGTACTGTTTGATTTCGATAAATCAAATCTGCGCCCCGATGGCATCGCGCTACTCACTAAAGTGAAGCAACATTTTGCGGAGCATGGAGCCGATCAACTGCATGTTTTAGGGCACACCGACTCTAAGGGTAGCGATCAATATAATGCAGTATTAAGTCAGAAACGGGCGGTTGCGGTGGCCGACTGGCTAAAGAAGCAGATTAAAGTGAAGGGTTTAATCATGTCAATTGGCAAAGGTGAAAAAGAGCCGTTAGTGCCAAACACAAATTCGGATGGCAGTGATAATCCGGTAAATCGCCAGAAGAACCGTCGGGTAACTCTCTCCGTTGTCAACTACCCGGATGCTGGTAAAATGCTGAAGGACGCCAAAGCAAACGCCGGCAAAAACTCCTAAATCGCAAATGCCAATAACCTACACTGTCTCCGAAAACGGACTGATTGGCAGCATACAGCAATGGCACGAACCACCGCCTGATGGCATTCAGGTGCCCGATGAAGTTTTCCAGACACTACGTCGGTTCGCCTTCGAGGTGGAACAGGCCGACGCGCTGCTGACGTATTCAGTGCAGAAAAATCGGGAGTTGATTCGAGTACGGAATTATGTGGGGTTGTTACCCCTGTCAAATCGCGCTTACCTCGAAATACTGCCTAAAATTGAGGGCGTTGCTACGTCCCGAACGGTACTGCTGAAGATGCTACGTCGCCTACGAAACAGTCCATTTCGGATGATCCGTGATACACATACTGGTGCTACGTCCCTACCGCTCTGGGAGGTCTTTGTCGGGGCGTTTCTTACTAATGCTGAAGTCGTTCTACAACAGGGTGTACAGCGTGCCTACGTGGCACAAGAAGGTAATGAACGATTCCTGCGGGGTAAATTACAGATAGCCCGCCAATTGCTCGAAAATGCCTTTCACGCTGAACGGCTGGCCGTCGTCTATGATACGTTAACAGCGAACGTAGCGTCCAACCGAATTCTGAAAACCACGTTAGTTTATCTGAAAAAAACGACGATTTCACTTGCTAACCAACGGCGTATCCAGTTATTACTAAGCCTGCTCGACGAAGTGCCTCCTTCCGAATCGATAACTGCTGACCTGAAAGCTGTCCAACGCGCCGGGCGGTTATTCAGTCGTTATGAACAGGCATTGATCTGGGCCGAAGCCTTGTTGAGTGGGCAGGGAATGGGAGTGGAAATGGGTCGCAAAATGAGTTTGTCGCTGTTGTTTCCGATGGAGCGCGTGTTTGAAGATTACGTAGCATACGGCATCCGAACGTATTGGCCTGAAACCCATGAGGTACGGATTCAGGAATCTTCAGCTCATCTGGTTGATGAACATGTAGGAGAGCCTCGCTTCAAACTCCGCCCTGATATCATTGTCCGGCATGAAACCCAGACGTTTGTGCTCGATACGAAGTGGAAAGAAATCAGTGGCAACGTAGCAAGTGGTACGTCAACGGTCGGTACGTATGGTATCGAACAAGCCGATTTATATCAACTTTATGCTTACGGTAAAAAATACGATGCCAATAACCTGTTTCTGATTTATCCAGCTAATGCTACGTTCCGTGAACCGTTGTCGGTGTTCGGTTACGATGCTACCACTCGCCTGCACGTAGTACCCTTCGACCTGACCAATTCGCTGGTGCATGAAGTAGAAAAACTGGCCCGGTACGCTTTGTCGTATCAGTAATCGGCTATTATTGCGGTCATGCTGAAGACCCACGTTGTAGTCGTATACGTATCATCGTTCATCGCCAACCGTACTTGCCCCTCCCTACATGCCACTTTTTCTGACATTAATCGGCATTCTGACGCTCGTTTTATTAGTTGCCTTCGTCCGGTTAGATACCTTTATTTCGTTTGTCATTGTCTCACTGGGTATCGGCCTGGCCTCAGGAATGGACGTAATGGCTGTGGGGAAATCCATTCAGACGGGTATCGGCAGCACACTCGGCGATTTGGTGCTGATTATTGGTTTTGGAGCCATGCTTGGCCGGTTAGTGGCCGAAAGCGGTGCCGCCCGACGTATCACCAACGTACTGATCGGCCTGTTCGGGATTAAAAACATTCATTGGGGACTGGCTCTGGCAGGTTTCGTTGTTGGGATTCCGCTGTTTTATAATGCCGGTTTTATCATTGTCGCACCGCTGATTTTCACCATCGCGGCTTCGTCGCGGCTGCCCTTGTTGTCGGTTGCGGTACCGATGCTGTCGGCATTGTCGGTGGCGCATGGTTATCTGCCACCGCATCCGTCTCCTTCGGCCGTAGCTGCTCAGTTGAATGCCGATATTGGCCAGACGCTCCTTTACGGCATTATCATTGCGATTCCGGCCATTATTATTGCGGGGCCAATGTTTGGTAAGACGCTGGTGAATATGAAAATTTCGCCTGATAAGGAGCTATTCGACATTCGCGACGTACCAAACAAAGATCTGCCGGGAGCGGGTATCAGTTTTCTGGTATCGTTGCTGCCGGTGATACTGCTCACTACGTTTGGTCCGCTAAAGGGCGCTTTGCCTGATGGTTCACCGCTGAAAACCACTGTTGTGATGCTGGCTGAACCGTATATCGGGATGATGATTTCGGTTCTGGTAGCCATTTATTTTCTGGGAATCCGCCGAGGGCAGTCGATGAAAGCCGTGACCAAAGATCTGGAGGAAGCCGTAAAAGCTGTGGCCCCGATTCTGCTGGTGATTGCCGGAGCGGGTGCGCTGAAACAGATTTTCACCGATAGTGGCACCAGTAAATACATTGGAAGTCTGCTGGCCGATGTCGCTATTCCGCCATTGGTACTGGCCTGGGGAATTGCCGCTTTCATCCGCGTATGCGTGGGTTCGGCCACAGTGGCTGGTCTTACTACGTCGGGAATCATCTATCCGCTGATTCAGAATCAACCCATCAAACCCGAACTAATGGTGCTGGCAATCGGATCGGGAAGTTTGATGTTCTCGCACATCAACGACGGAGGCTTCTGGCTGTTCAAGGAATATTTTAACCTCACCATCGGGCAAACCATCCGAACCTGGTCGCTCATGGAAACTATCGTGTCGATTGTAGGTCTGTTTGGGGTACTGGCGTTGAATTTGGTGGTGTGAGCTAGGTTTGGGTTAATATTACGTATTGCTGACGCGCTGGGCGTGTCGAAACCCAGCGCGTCAGCAATACGTTAAAAATCAGGCGTTTAACTCAGTCTTTCTTGATTTTCCAATAAGTACTCTTCCCAGGTTTTTGATCCTACAGCTTTTTCAGGACACGTATTTTCTCCTTTTTCGAAGCTTTTCATTAGCCCACCAATAGTGGGTATGGGTACGAGTGGTTTCAATTTTCCGTGGATTTTCATCCAAAGCCGGGTCATCGTTTCCAGCGTGAATAATTGTGGCCCACCCAGATTCAGTACAGTCTGCTGCGGCCCAGCCTGCGCCAATCGGGATAATTCGCTAGAAACCGCATCCACATGAATCGGCTGAAATTTTAATTGCTTTGGGACGAAGCCAATGGGCAGAAACAGCAATTTTCGGATCAAAAAATTAATCAGATCATGAAACTGCGTAGCCCGCAGAATGGAGTAAGGTATTCCCTGCTGCTGAATCAGTTTTTCGGCGGCTAATTTGGCTCGGTAGTAACTGAAAGGGACTTTGTCAACTCCAACAATTGAGCTATAAATCAAGTGTTTAGCTTTTGATTGGTTGAGTGCTTTCAGCAAATTTCGGGTGGTTACGACTTCAAACGGTTCACCGCCAATTTTAGTTGGAGCACTCGCTAAATGTATGACTGTATCGATACCTATCAATGCTTCTGCCAGCCCTTCGCCAGTGGCCAGATCGACGCGTTTCCAAGGGAAGTCTGTTGATTGATTTACAATACTATACGAACCTTTTTTAACCTGGCTTCGACTGCCGATAACAAACTCAATTTGTTGTTGCTGCAATGTATTAACGACCGAAGTACCTAGTACGCCAGTGCCGCCAATTACCAATACTTTTTTCATGACGATCAGCGAACGGTTGATGAAGAACGATAAAACAGAAGCGGAATGCCCAGGAGTACCGCAGCCGATAAAACCACTACGTTGCCCACCTGATCGACGAATAGAAGCATGTGAAGATGTTGCAAATGATACCACAAATGCGGTACGTTGAATACCAGTAAACAAACAGCAACTACCCGTGCGTCAACCAATCCAGGTTGCAATAAAGCCACTAAAGAAAGTGTAGTCAGGGCCATAAAAAATGCGCCCACATCCCGAATAAGGTGTTCATTATAAGGGCCATCCACAGAAACCCAGGTGTGGCCAAAACCCGGAAAATAATTATAGAAAGCATCGGGCATGAACAAGGCCCAGATACCCGGTACACTGTTTGTTAACAGAAAGTACAGCAAGAGGGTCTGTACCCAACGCGGTTGTTTAGTCTGCATAAGAAACATTTTACGATTTTCTGCTAGACAAACACCGCTTGACTTTTGTGACAGGCGGGCTGAAATTTTTAGTGCAGGTGGGCCAATTTGTCGGGGTTACGAACCGAAAAAAGCTGATGTATTCCGCTATCATCCATCTCCATAACCATAATGGTGTTCAATTGCTGTGTGTCTTTTTCAGTAAACAGCAGAGCAACCTGACCATTGATCAGGGCTGGCTTTACAACCAGGTTCTGCCCAAATTTTTGCTCCACGGAGCGCAGGAAATTACCGACAACATCCAGGCCGACTAGTGTATTCATAGCAGCAACAACCTTGCCACCTCCGTCAGAATAAAGCACTACGTCGTTTTTAAGCAACCGGATAAATTCGTTAATGTCTCCCGTTTCACTCGCTGAGGTAAAAGCTGTCAAAAGCGCCTGCTGCTGTTGAGGATCTGGAGAGAATCGACGTTTGGAACCCGCTAGTTTTTCTTTGGCCCGTTTATAGAGCTGCCGACAATTCGCTTCGGTAGTATCGAATGCCTGGGTAATTTCAGCATACGTAACGTCGAAGCTTTCTTTAAGTACAAAAACAGCCCGCTCCAGGGGAGAGAGCTTGCCCAGCAACAGCATGAAACCGTAGGAAATATCGAGTCGGGCATCGACGGCATGCTGACCTGCCAAAACCGGCTCCGGGAGCCACGTACCTTTATAGGTCTCCCGTTGGCGCTTTACCCGAGCCAGATGGTTGAGCGACGCATTCATCACGCTTCTGGCTAACCAGGCTTTGATATTCTGAACACCTTCGGGCGTATCGTTGATCCAACTTAATAGTACGTCCTGAACGATATCCTCACTCACCATTATTTCACCCGTCATTCGGTAGGCAATCGACAGTAGGGTGGGGCGGAACGTAGTGGCGATCTGAGTGGTGGTCAAGGCTGCAAAAGATTTTGTTCGGTACGATTCGGCGGTAATTTCGTGGAAAATCAATGCTGTACTATGAACCGATTCACTTTTTTTACTTCACTTTATCTGCTGCCAATTGCGTTATATGCTCAACTCCCTCTGAATCAGGAGGCCAGTCATAAATCAATAACCATACTCCGTAATCAGATTGGCAAAATCGCTCAGGATGTACAAGGTAGGGTAGGAGTTGCGGCCGCGATTGTCGAAACGGGCGAATTGGTTGAATGGCACGGTAAGGAGCAATATCCTATGCAGAGTGTCTATAAAATGCCGATTGGCATGGCCGTACTGCATCTGGTCGATGAAGGTAAAGTAAAGCTCACCCAATCGATTCGTGTTGAACCTGCCGAATACGTATCAAAAGGGCAGCGTAGTCCACTACGTGACGAATTCCCGAACGGGACCAACGTAACGGTTGCCGAATTACTCCGATTAGCTGTTTCTGAGAGTGACGGCTCCGCCAGCGACGTACTGATGCGTATTGCCGGAGGAGCGCAGGTAATTATGACGTACCTAAAAACATTGAACGTAACGGGTATCAACGTTGCGAATACTGAGAAAGAAATCGGCAGCGATAATACTGTTCAATACCGCAATTGGGCTACGCCAACGGAAGCTGTATCATTGCTAACCTCGTTACAAATAGGGCGTGGTTTGTCGACAGAAAGTCGAGCACTTCTGCTACGTCTCATGACCGATACGCCAACGGGTTTGAAGCGATTAAAAGGGCTTCTACCAAAAGGGACGTCCGTCGCCCATAAAACGGGTTCTTCCGGCACGGTCAACAACGTAGCGGCTGCCACTAACGATATTGGACTCATTACGTTGCCCAGCGGACAACATCTGGCCATTGCCGTGTTTGTTTCCGATTCCAAAGCGGACGATGTAACGCGAGAAGCTGTCATTGCCCGAATCGCCAAAGCCGTGTGGGAATGGGCAAAGGGGTAAGGGCAGTGGTGTCGAAAATACCCTACGCCCTTTGCCACATGCCTTTTGCCCTCTTCCCTTACCTCTTTGCTTTACCTAAGAAAACCAGTAGTTTTACCATATCTCGTTTCATTCCTTCGCCTGCATTCTAAACTATGTCTACGCGCAGAAACTTCTTCCGCCAATCCGCAGCGGCCGCCGGAGCCCTCACGCTTCCCTCATTTTTGCCTGATACGTTCGCCAATTCTATTCCCAATGCTGATGCTACGTTAAAATCGGCTGCACAATGGGCGCAAGATGAGGACTTCTGGTCGTGGGTGAAATCGGAATATACAGTCTCACCTAACTTGTTGAATCTCAATAACGGAGGAGTTTGCCCACAACCAAAAGTGGTGCAGGATGCGCACATTCGGTTTTATCAATACTGCAACGAGGCTCCATCGTATTACATGTGGCGGATTCTGGATCAGGGCCGCGAATCGCTACGTGAGAAACTGGCCGATATGGCGGGTTGCTCGCCCGAAGAACTGGCCATTAACCGCAACGCTACGGAAGGACTGAACACCGTTATTTTCGGTCTGAATCTGAAACCGGGCGACGAGATTGTGCTGACGAAACAGGATTACCCAAACATGCTGAATGCCTGGAAACAACGCGAAAAACGTGACGGCATCAAACTTGTTTTCCTGAATCTGGAGCTACCCAGCGAGAATGAAGACGCGATTGTAGAGCAGTTTGTGAAGGCTTTCACGCCCAAAACCAAGGTGGTGCACGTAACGCACATGATCAATTGGATAGGGCAGGTGCTGCCGGTACGTAAAATCGCCGACGAAGCGCACAAACGCGGCATTGAAGTCATTGCCGATGGCGCTCACTCATTCGCGCTGTTCGACTTCAAAATTCCAGACCTCGGCGCTGATTACTACGCAACAAGTTTGCACAAATGGCTTTGCGCTCCGTTTGGAAGTGGCATGTTGTATATCCGTCAGCCTAAAATCAAAAACGTATGGGCGCTACTCTCCAACAATGAGCCCGACGGCCCAGACATTCGTAAGTTTGAGAGCCTGGGCACTCGTTCGTTTGCATCGGAAATGGCGATTGGTACGGCGGTCGATTTTCACAATAGTATTGGTTCGGCCCGTAAGTTTGCCCGTGCTCACTACCTCAAAAACTACTGGATGGAGCGCGTCAAAGACGTACCGGGTGTGAAAATTCATACTTCTCTCAAACCACAATACGCCGGAGCCGTCGGACTATTTTCCATCGATGGCATGAAGCCGAGTGAAATTGACGGACAATTGCTCAACAAATACAAGATTCATACAGTAGGCATCGAGTGGGAAAACATCCACGGTGTGCGCGTAACACCACACGTATACCATTCACCCAAAGACCTTGATCGACTGGTAGTTGCTATCACGGCAATGGCTGAGAAACAGACTACTGCCAGCAAAAAGAAGAGTTAATTAGAACTACAGATGAGCAATGACTTATAAGCCTGGCTATGCAGCCAGGCTTTTCTTTTTCAGCTAGAATGAGCAAGATCAATGCTATTGCTCCGGTAGAAAAACAAGACCGAAAATCGATAAAAATAAATTTTACATACAAATACTGAATTAATAAAACATATTTTACATACATTTGATGAATAAATTGAATGACCTAAACTAAAGAAGAATGTATGATAGGGGATGTATGGACTATAAGAATTTGTTGAATAGTCATTATCCACTGTCAATGTCCTGTAAATCAACTTATGAAAGGAGCAAATCTGGGTGAATTTGAAGAACTGGTGTTACTGACAATTGCTGCATTGGTGAATGACGCATATAGCGTTGCCGTTTGCGACGAACTGGAAAAACATACCGGCCGAGCCACTAAACTGGGTGTGGTACATGCCGTATTGAACCGGCTGGAAGAGAAAGGCTTGGTAAAAAGTCGGCTGGGCGATGCCACCAGCGCTCGTGGTGGCAAACGCAAACGCTATTACGAAGTTACCCATGCCGGTAAAGTAGGTCTGACGAAAGCCCGCGAAGCCCGCGAAACACTTTGGAACATGATTCCCGGTTTTAACCTGGAAGGCTCAATATGAAACAATTTTCTTCCGAAACCGACCCGCCAGAAGCAGAGCGCAAAGACCGTGAGCCACAACCGCCCAAATTGGCGCAGCAACTGCTGAACTGGTACTGTCGGCCGGCGATTGCGGAAGATTTACAGGGCGACCTGAACGAATACTTTGAACGCAATCTGAAAACGAAAAGCGTTCGGCGGGCGCGGCTGATTTACTGGCTCGATGTGCTGAAATTCTTTCGGTTATATACCATCCGTAAACCCGATTTTATTAACCTTTTCATTCACTGGATCATGATTGGCAGCTATTTCAAAACATCCCGACGGAGCCTGGTACGTAACAAACTGTTTTCGTTCATCAACATTATTGGACTGGCCGTCAGTATGTCGGTGGGATTACTGGTCATCGCTATCGTAACGGATTTACGTTCCTACGATGATTTTCACGAGAAAAAGGACCGCCTTTATCGGGTAGTCACTACGTATCAACCCGCTGGACAATCGCCGATGAAGATGGCTTCCACATCGGTTAAAATTGGCAATATGATGCGCAAGAACGTAGCAGGGGTGGAGGACGTAACGGTGCTACGTACCGGATTCTCAGGAGATGCTACCGTAGGCGAAACGACACTTCCACTCGATGCCATGTGGGCCGATGCGTCTTTTTTCAAGGTCTTTAATTTCCCAATGCTTGATGGTGATCCCACTACAGCGCTGAAAGAGCCTTATTCACTGGTCCTGACGGAGAAAACGGCGAAAAAACTCTTTGGCGATGTTAATCCGGTCGGTAAAACGGTCCGGTTCGATACGTTACAATATAAAGTTACGGGGCTGCTCAAAGATGTGCCGAAACTCTCGCATATAAAGTTTAGTGCGTTGATTTCATTCGCCACCGCTGACATAAAATTTGGAAAGGGCGACCCCAATTTTTACAACTGGAATAACATCTGGCAGAACTACGTATATCTGGTGTTACCAAAGAATACCAATCCGCAAACGTTACAGGCTAATCTGGATAACCTAAATCGGCAGGAAAATGCAAAACTGGAGCATGTAACCATGAACGTATCGTTGCAGCCCCTCAAGGAAATTGCGCTCGGACCAAAACATTCGAACCAGATTGGGCCAACTACAGAACCACTAATTGCCTGGGTATTAATCGGTCTGGCATTTATCATTATTTTATCGGCCTGTTTTAATTACACGAACCTATCGATTGCGCGTTCGCTACGTCGCTCGCGTGAAGTGGGCATTCGGAAAGTAATTGGTGCGCTGAAAGGCCATGTATTAGGCCAGTTTATGGCCGAATCGGTAATGGTTGCACTTCTGGCGCTGGTATTTTCGTTTGCACTATTTCTCGTTCTTCGGAACCAGTTTACCGCTCTGGATCCGCATATCAGCGATATATTTTCGCTGGAACTCGCTCCGGAATTGATGTTGTACTTTGTTACGTTAGCCGTAATTGTCGGGTTGTTGGCTGGGTTTTTCCCGGCTTTGTTTTTCTCACGAATCAACGCGATTCAGGTAATCAAGGACGTATCGGTGCTGAAAGTTTTCAAACGTGTTACCATGCGTAAAGTGCTGATTGTGATTCAGTATACCTTCTCGCTCATCTTTATTGCCACTACGTTGATCGGCTACTCGCAATACCGGGGTTTTCTGACTTTTGATCTGGGTTATAATACAGAAAACATTCTGAATATCAAGTTGCAGGGTAATAAGGGTAGTCTGCTGGCGAAAGAACTGGCCCAAATTCCGGAGATAAGAGGGATTTCCAAATCGCTGATGATTACCAGTCTGGGCAGCGCGCATGGTACCAACATAAAATATAAAGACCCAAATGATTCGACAATGGTATGGCTGAACATGGTTGATGAACAGTATTTGCCACTGCATAAACACAAATTATTGGCCGGGAGTAATTTTCGGTTACGGCCAAAACAGGGTGAGGAAAGTGAAATTATCGTGAATCAGCAGGTTCTGAAACGATTCAACATTGCCAAACAGAATCCCGAAAAAGCGTTAGGCGAAATCGTAACGGTAGATGGGAAAAAACTCGATATTGTCGGCGTGCTCAAGGATTTTCATTACGGTACGATGGAAAATAAGATTGAACCCGTCATGTTTCGCTATACTGCCGAGCCGGACTTCGGGTATGTGAATGTTGGAATAACCTCCACCGATTTGCCGGCTACCATGGCAAAAATTGAAGACGCCTGGCAGAAAATAGACAAAGTGCATCCGCTGGAAGCTAAATTCTACGACGACCAGATTGAGGAAGCGTATAGCCAGTTTTCGGTGATGATCAAAATTGTGGGCTTCGTGGCGTTTCTGGCGATATGTATTGCGTTTCTGGGCTTGCTGGGAATGGTGGTATTCACCACTGAAACCCGCCTGAAAGAAATCGGCATTCGAAAGGTGCTGGGAGCCAGCGAAGAAGGTCTGATTTATTTGTTAAGCAAAGGATTTCTGGGATTACTGTTATTGGCGGCCATCATAGCCTTGCCCGCTACGTATCTTTTCTTCGATCAATTTGTCCTGACGAACTTCGCTTATCACCAGCCAATTGGCCTGAGCGAACTATTGATGTGCGTACTCATTGTGATGCTCCCTGCCTGTTTGCTAATCGGATGGCAGACAATAAAAGCCGCCCGGAAAAACCCGGCTAACGTATTAAAAAGTGAATAAACCATAAAACAAGTACTACCAAATGAACACTGCCAAAACCATCCGTCAACCCTATTTTCTGTTGCTTGCTGCGTTGCTAGCAGCTGCGTCTTTCTCGCTTGGGAAATCAGCTAAGTCAAGTGAAGCGATCTACTTTGTCATTAAGCCATCGATTTCAAAAGAAGTGCTTAATACAGTAGCTAATCGGCTTAAGGAGAAAAATATACGTGTTACGTATCAACAGCTTATATTCAAATCGGGTCAGTTAATGTCAATTAAAGCAAGAATTGAAGTGGCCACCCCTGGAAAGCCGATAAGAACCTACGCACTGGAAGAAACGAGTCAGGCTGAGTCATTTAAGCCGTTGGTTTTTTATTCGCTATCTGATGGCGAACGGACTGGATTTGTTAAGGGAGTTGGGGAAGATATGACCAGATCAGAAAAGCGGATCGTGAACGAAAACCTGGTTGGGCTACTAATCGAGGGTAGTGGCAGCCGGGAAGTAATTGGAAGCTGGCAATCGAATTAACGAGAATAATATCCCGGCTAACGTATTAGTTAATTAATCAACTATTCCCCGCAGAACCAGATAAGGTAAAACACCGATACCAATAACCCCAGGCCGTTATCCAACCAAAAATCAGCCATGCTCCTATGGGTAATCCAAACATAATAGCGAGCAAACCAACGATGAAACTGACAAAAGCGCCCGAAAGCCATCGGTCGGGTAGTATGTTTTGCCAATAGTTGAGGCTGTGCATGACGAGCAACCAACCCCAGCCCGTTAGCCAGAGCGCGACTACGTAGTAAATAGAAACTTCAACCGGACAATTACGTAGCAGAATCAGCAGTTCAGGAGTCCAGATCAGGCCGTAAGTAAGCGCGTATCGACCAAATCGTTGCCACCAGTTGAAGGGCAAATTGGGAAGTATCAATAAATACCGTTGTTCAAACGCTTTGACCTGCCCGCTCACTTGCGAGTGTCCCAGAATCGCCATCAGCAGCCCAATGAGCAACAGGCGCTGGTCGTAATCGTCGGTGGGGTAGAGCCGGCAAACGCCTGCCAGGAGCAATCCCGAAAAGGCTTTCGTCAGTACCAGCGAAATCGGTTCATGCCGAAGCCAGTACGTCGGGAAAAATAATTCGTAAGGCAGTTTAATACGTAGCGAGGGAAGCCGGATTGTATCGGGATTCGGATGTCGTAACCGATAATCGTTGAACCAGGCCCCCACCAACGTCAAAACTGCTACGTATCCACAAATCGCCCCGAGCGAATCCCATTTCTGGTAAAGTGTCGCTATTTGCACCATCCATCCCGCGTAGGCAATCACAGGTGCCAGTAAGGCCGACTGGATAGCCAGCCAAAGCAGCCCTCGTGCTGGAACGGGTACCAGCCAGAATGTTTGCAGAAATAAGTGTTCGATAGCAGTCAGCTCCTGCCAAACAAACGAGATGGTTTTCAGGAGATAAAGCCCCCATAAAACAAACACCAGGCTCAGTAAAAACGGTGAACCGATGGCCGCTGTAATAAGGGCTTTATGCTCACGGCCACTCAGAAAACCAAATGCCAGAAGAATGAGAACCAGAAACGTACCGGCGTTTCGGGCGTAAAACGGTCCAACAAAAATTCGGTTCAGGAAGGTCAGCATCAGTGGGGAAGGGCTACAGGAGTAATGCTGCCGTCACCTACCTGCCACGTTGCTGTTAGTTCAAGGCCAGTGAGGCTAACGTCCTGATGTGAGGTAAGCAGGAACGTAACGTTTCTATCGCTGCGAAGTTGCCGGATGTACGTAAACAGTTTAGCCGCCGTCGCTACGTCCAACGTAGTGAGGGGTTCATCGAGGAGGACGAGTTTAGGACTGCCAAGCAAAGCCAGCAGCAGCGATAGCTTCTTAAGCATACCGCTTGAGAACGTACCCGTTGGCTGAGTCCAGAACGTATTAACTCCCAGTAGTTCAGCCACTACGTCGATTTGTTCTACGGGCGCCTGTTTCGCTTTACCGACAAATCCAACCAAATCGCGCGGAGTCAGAAACGATGGATACAATGGTTCGGCTTCGGCGTAATTGACCCGCATCCGATACGCTACCGGATCGCGATTGATTTCATAGCGTTCATCCAACAGAATCGCGCCTGAAAAAGGTAGTAATCCCGCCACTGTCCTGAAAAATGTGGTCTTTCCCGATCCGTTGCTACCCCGGAAATAGTGCACCCCCGATTCAAGATGCAGTTGCGGTACCCTCAAAACGGTACGTCCCGAATACGCTTTGGTCAAATTGGTAATAGTCAGCACAGGTAAACAGAAATAAATACAGTTGGCAAGATAAGCAACGTAGCGAATTGCGCGGACCATGTCTCTATCAACGGACGAGAATTACGATCAACGGTTTACTTAATAGACTTTGGACGTATTGGCGAACTATTCAGCATGGAGTGTCGTTCTGCGATAATTTACTAATCGCAACGGCGCTACGTTGGTTTACAAATGCAAACTCATTTACAACCTTTTCAATCGTTTATCGACAAGGCTGTCGAACGTATCAGGCAGGATTCCGAGGCAGTAGGTGTTGCCGCTGGTGGTTCGTGGGCTACGGGTGGCATGGACGCTTACTCCGACCTGGATCTGGTGCTGGTTCGTACCCAACGTATCGCGCCTGATGTGGAGCAAATGCGGGCGTATGCCGCTACATTAGGACCCATGATTGCGTCGTTCAGGGGCGATCATGTGGGTGAGCTTCGTCTGCTGATTGCCCTTTATGAAGACCCGCTGTTACACGTCGATATTAAGTTTGTGACACCTGAAGAGTTTAAAGAACGGGTCGAAAATCCGGTCATTCTCTGGGAGCGTGATCTGACTTTGACACGCATTATTCAGGAGTCAGAAGCAATGTATCCCCCTTTCGATTTTCAATGGACAGAAGATCGCATCTGGATATGGATTCATTATGCGGCTCTAAAAATTGGTCGGGGTGAGTATTTCGAAGCCTTCGATTTTTTCGGTTTCGTACGTAACGTAGTGCTGGGACCCATGTTTCATCTCAAAAATGGCGGATTACCGCGGGGAGTTCGGCGGGCAGAGACTACCTTTGGGGAGCCCGAACTGACACAGCTACGTCAAACCGTCGCCACGCCCGACCGGGAGGCTCTGTTGAGTAGTTTGGGCGAAGTGATACGTCTGTATGAAAACCTGCGCGATACGTTGGCCCCTGCTACGTTGCTGAAAAATACGGAAGCGCAACAAGCCGTTACAGCTTATGTGCAGGCACTTTAGTTTAACTTTTTGTCATGCTGAGGCAGGAAGCAGCTTTAGGCATCCTAATCTTCAAATAATGAAAGTTTAAGATGCTTCCTGCCTCAGCATGACAAAGTGATGGCAAACACATTACCAGAATCAATGACAAATCAGGACGAATATTTTTTGCGGGAAGCCATTCGACTGGCGCGTGAAGGCATGACGACCGGCCAGGGCGGCCCTTTTGGGGCGGTAATTGTTCGTGATGGTGAAATCGTGGGGAAAGGCTGCAATCAGGTAACGTCGACCAACGATCCGACCGCCCATGCTGAAGTAGTGGCCATTCGTGATGCCTGCCGAAATCTGGAAACCTTTCAGTTAGATGGCTGCGTGTTGTACGCTTCCTGCGAACCTTGTCCGATGTGTCTGGGGGCTATTTACTGGGCTCGACCGAGTCGGATTGTTTACGGGGCCTTTCACTCGGATGCCGCTGGCGCCGGTTTCGACGACCAGTTTATTTATGAAGAGCTGGAAAAAGCCCGCGATCAGCGCCATATTCCCATGTACCAATTGCTCCGCGACGAAGCCGATGCCGTATTTCGGGAGTGGATTTCGATGGAGGATAAAAAGCGGTATTGAGTATTCTTGAGTACACCTGATTATAGCATGTCGTCTCATCATATTATTCGCGAAAAACAGGAGCCTGCGTTGCTCATTGCTAACGGCGAGGCTTGCCAGCCTGAGCTAATCGGGCAATTGCTCGAATGGAGCCCGACGGTTGTCGTGCTCGACCGGGCGATCTGGCGCGTGTTCGAATTGGGTATCAAAGTAGATGTATTACTGGGCGATTTTGACCGGGACTTTGACGTGGAAGCTGTACGGGCACAGCAGTATCCACTTGAAATTTTGCATACACCCGACCAGGACAAAACCGACCTCGAAAAAGGTATCGAATACCTGATTGAACGGGGTTACCCCGCCGTTAACATCGTTTGGGCAACCGGACGCCGTGCCGATCACAGCCTGACGAATATGACCAATATTGTCCGGTACAAAGACCAGATTCGTATCGTCATGTTCGACGATCACTCAAAATTCTTTCCGTTGGTGGGGCGTTACGAGAAATGGTACGAAGCAGGAACGATTCTTTCACTCATTCCCGTAGGCACCGTAACGGGAATGAAAACAGAAGGTTTGAGATACAATCTGAACAACGAAACCCTGACCATTGGCTATCGAACCAGCAGCAGCAATGAAGCTGCTCAGGATGGTTTCGTGCGGATCGAAGTTGAGACCGGCGATTTGCTGATTATGGAATGCTGGGATTGATTAGAGGTCGGTCGAAAGGGCAGATAAGCTACGGTTAATCCCCGAGTACTGACTTTACAATATCGTCGGGCGTATAGAAAAGAGCAATACCTGGATAGGCTTCCAATACATCAGGCCGGGTATAGCCCCAGGCAACTGCGCCAAAGTCTACAGCCGCTTCCTGAGCCGCTTCAATATCACGCACTTCATCGCCCACACAAAGCGTTTCCTGCGGTTTAACCCTATTCCTGGTCATCGCTCGCCTGAATTTATGTCGCTTACTAAAAAGCGACGTACCACATCCATAATAGGTAATCAATGAGGCATTTTCAGGGCCGAGTACCCGACGAATATTTTCTTCGCTGTTAGAGCTGACAATTGCCAGTTTAACTCCCTGATTGGCTAACTTTTTCAGTAGCTCAGCTATGCCATCAAACAGTTGAATTTGAGCAATATCTCGCGCCATTAGCTGAATAAACGACCGGGCAATGAGCGGAATTTTCCAGGCAGGTAGTTTAGCTCGTTTCATCATTTGCCGGGCATCTAAGCCACGCAGTCGATCTACGTCTTCGAGGTTGATTTTCGGGAAATTATAGGTTTCAGCCAGCGTATTAATGGTTCGCAGAAAATACGGAAATGAGTCAGCGAGCGTCCCGTCGAAATCGAAAATAATCAGCTTGTAGTTCATACTAGAAAAGGCCTTCGGATAGGCTAATTATGAAGCAAAGTTGGCGAAATGAGTTGGCCGGAAGAACATAATCATCGCCAAACCGAAGAGTCAACGGTTGAATTGAGCAATTTTCTGTATAAAATGACACTGCTTAGATTATTCTGTGGCAGCAATTGAAGCCAGGACAGTAGCAGCAATACTAACCAGTACGGCAATAATCGTCGTTGCCAATAAACTGGCCAACGTCCGACATTCAGGAAAAAAGCAGAAAATAGACAGAACGAAAACGGAGCCATGAGCCGAAGATTTGGCTCACTGAATGGACTGATGGTACGTAGCGTGAACAAAACCACTACGTAGGTAATCCCCGTCAGTATGAACAAGTTACTGAGGAGATGACTACGTAACAACATAACGCTACGTGGTAGTAAAAACCGGTGCCGTCGATAGAAAACACCCATCAATATTGTTTGTAACCCCAGTCCAATCCACGCTAATACGTTGGGAGCCGACGGTGAAAAATCCCGAATCAGCAGGAATTCATTTAGCAGCGAGCGACCAAACAATAGTGCCAGTTCACCAGGTGATTCGGTAGGGAGAAAACGTTCACCACCTGAAAACGTACCGGAAAAGTGGTGGTTAATCCAAAAATAAACGCCCATCAATACAAAACCCGCCAGCGCGATATCCGTCCCCCAGCTTGTAAACAAACCTTGATGACTTTCAACGTATCGTTTTTGAAACAAGTTTGGAAAAATCTGACGTAGCAAGACTAGAAGTAGCAGTAATCCAAATACAAAGCCGCCAACGTAACGGACCAGAAATAAACTGAGACTCAGTGCCATTAGTCGTGCAGCCCAACGTAGTGACGATACGTTCAATAACCGATGAAGCGCCCAAACCCATTCAGCCAGTAAAACCAGAAAAACGGTTTCGGACCAGGTAAAGGCGGCAATCTTCAGAAACCCGCCCAATACCCAGATGGAAAGTAGCCAGAACGCACGACTTATACCCAAACGGCGCGCCCAAACCCAGGCAAAGAAACACAAAGCGATCAGGTTTACCAGTTTGGATGCTACCAAAACCGGAATACCAAACAGCCCCGCTATCATGACTATCAGAAATGGGTAACCCATTGGGAATGTACTATTCCAAACTAACTGACCGTTGGCATTCACGACGTACCCACGGCCAGTCAATATATTCGCGGCTGATTGCAGGTAGTAGCTCGAATCGACGCTGGTGCAATGCGTTGAATGTATCCATGATAAACCCGTCAGTAAGAGGCAAATAGCCACAAAAGCTGCGCAGAACAAACAGCCCCTATTCATCGATAAAGAAATATGCGGCCACTCAGATGCACTTGTTCCGATAGCGGCACATCGACCCCAGAAAGTGTGTACAAATAAAACCCGGTCGGTAAAGAGTGGCCTGTTTCGGACGTACCATCCCAACTCCACTCGTTGGTGCCGATGCGTGTTGGAGCCTGTAGCGTTCGGACCAGTCGACCAGTAAGATCGGTGATACGGATGGTCATTTGCGTTGGTGGAGTGAGCCCCGATAACGTAGCATAGAACCGAGTCTGTTGGCTGAACGGGTTTGGATAGACACCGACTGAGATTAGTTCATCGGAATTTTTTACTGAGAAGTGAATCTGATAAGAGGCTGCCAGATTTCCGCTCAGGTCTCGGCCTGTTACGACGAACGTATACAGGCCATCGGCCAAAGGCGTATCGGGCTGGAAACTCAACCGGAAGGCGTTATCAGCGCCGGCCGGTGTCCAGCGAACGTTATTGCTACGTAGCGACTGCCGGATAAATGGACATGGCAACGTAGCACAGGGCGATTGCAGGTACAGGTCTAACCCGGTGGTGTCGGTACGTAGCAAGTGTAGGTTTTCGTCCTGAAGCAATACATCGATAACGGGCCGGGTCGAGACAAGATCACCATCACCAATCTGTTTTCCATCGAACGCTACTTCAAGAATCGGTGGCGTTACGTCGGCGGAAAAAGGTGGTTTTTCAATTGTCTTCAACGAACTGATTACAGCCAGATTATTTGTTTCCAGGGTTTCCGTAATCCGATTGTCAGCGTCCAGGAATAACTCAAAATACGTAGTGCCACTGTCGGCCTCTACCAGGGGAAGTACCCATTGCAACGTATCAGCGTAGTGGGGTGTCTTGCTGGTAAAATACTGCTCCTGAAGAAGCTGGCCATTAATTTTGAACTGGCGGATACGCACCGTAAGCGGTTTATACGTAACGCGCCCGTAATTGATAACGACCCCCAATATACGTACTGAATCTGGCCGGGCGGAAAGCGAATCGATACGTATCTGTAGACTTTCAGACGCAAATGCTACGTCGGCGCTGGGAAAAGGAAACACACGGATAGCTGGGTCGCCCTGGAGGGTCATTTGCTGAGCGGTAGTAATATCAAAAACAGAAGGGGCATTTTGCAGGAAACGCCGGATGGTTTCCTGTTGAAGCAGGCCGATGGGCTGCGCTACGTATTGGCTGTCGGCCAGTAGGGCATAAAGCTGATCGGAGTATCGTTTTAACGGGTCGATAAACCCTGTATAGGTATGCGCCAGAAAGAGTACCGCGCCCCGGTCGGGTGTTAGAATCCAATCGTTGCCGAATGTCGGTCGACCAAAAAAGACGTTGCCTGATGCACAGCCATTTACCAGCACGAACGGATAGCGGCCTTTATTTCGGTAGTTTAACAGATCGTTACTGACAAATCCCAAATCCACATCGGACACATCCAGACTCGAATGACCAAAGAGATTGATCATTCCAACCCCCTGATTCACAGGTTCGGCCAGGGGGAGCGTTTCGACAGGATTATCCGTTTGCTTCGACAAAGTAGTAACTCGGCCACCAGCGTAGCCTGTTTCGATTGTCTTCGTAAAATCATCAATAAACCGACGAAACTGGCCCAGTTCTGCGGCACTCCGGCCACCGCTCAGATGCAATACGTTTTTGTGCCAGAGTGCCGGTTCAGTCGTGTTTTCATGCGCTTTTACCTTGTTCAGATAATCCAGCACCTGCTGCGGCCGGCTGGCGTTGAGTCGGCCGATAGCTATGGCTGGTACGTTCGCACGCTCGCCAGCCAAACCTTCCACAAGCGCTATGTCTGAACCCGGCCAGCCCGCATTCGGGACCAGATCAAGAAGAGGGCCGTTGGCTAGTTTACGAATGCCCTGGGGATCGCGCGATTGGCCAATCAGAAACAGAAACTTCGCTCGTTTATTATCATTATGTA
Source organism: Spirosoma profusum (assembly GCF_014699005.1). Taxonomy (GTDB): domain Bacteria; phylum Bacteroidota; class Bacteroidia; order Cytophagales; family Spirosomataceae; genus Spirosoma; species Spirosoma profusum. Next base: position 153,457 of record NZ_JACWZY010000004.1, on the reverse strand, counting down.
GCATGTAATCAGCGAATCGCCGGATGGCCAGCGGATGACGTTCACCATAGCTAAATTGATCGTACAACCGCTGAATCGACACCGTCGACGTATCATAGCTACCACCCGCTTCCGACGCCCGGTACGTTGCATAAGCCCGAACCGGATCAGCCTCACTACCAGTCGGTTGCTGCAGGGAAGGGTGGGTAATGATGATGTAATTTGGTTTCTGAGGATCGATGAAGCGGAACGTAACAGCTCGTATTGGCGGTACGTTCATTGGAATCTGCGTCGTCAGAATTGTTCGACTCAATTGACAATTCTGCACGACTCCCTGCCATTGCCCATCGGTTTGTCGCCCCTGTATCTGAACGGGGTTAATTGGGTCACTGATGTCGAATAGACGGGTGTTGGCCGGTACGTTAGTTAACTCGAGTAGCGAGCGGCCATCTGGATTAGCCCGTAAACGAAATACTTTCAGCGACGTACCACCCATATCGATACGTTGTGGATACTGTAATTTCAGATAGGAAACCGAAATTTCTTCTCCCGCTACGTTCGGTTGAACTGAAAACAGTACGTTCCCCGTAGGAGAAATCGCATTGGCTCCCAATTCTGCGTCGATGCGTATCGAATTATACTGGTCAAAAACTGCCGTACCGAGTGATTGTAACGTATTGGTCGTTCCTCCTGCCAAATAGTTTACGCGATGAGGGGAAGCGTTACGTCCGACTAGCAGAAATATCGCTTTTGGTTGAACAGGCGTACCATTTTTTGCATGTACATCGGCCACAAAATTTGTTAGCGTAAACGACTGATTGAATCGCGTATTGGCAGACACTATCGGCCCGGTCCAGCCTTCACCTGCATCGTAACTCGTCAAAATGGCACCATTATCATAACCTGCACCAAGCGGATAAATAGTACCTGCTGGATACGTATCGGTAAAAAGTCGTAGTTCTTCTTCCCAATGGTAAGTTTCTGGTAATAAACTGGCGAACGTAGTATCGGTATACGTAGCCATTCGCTTACCGGGTTTGCCATCGAGTCGCCAGGTCAGAAAATAGGCGGTGGTGTCACTGAAAAGGCTGTAATACGTATGTGGCTGGGCTGATGCAGGTCGGTAGAGCACTGAGTCTTGGGCACCATCGTTGCCGCGTCCGTAAAACTCCAGAAAATCAGCTGGATCAAATCGTTTATCGGTTTCACCGGCTACGTAAATTGACTGCTCGATACCCCGGTGAAATAGCTGAACCGTGGTCGGATTTACCTGGCTGGCTGGAAAACCTGCTTTCTGGAGTTCGGCAACTGAAACGCGATACAGTCCAGCTTTGGCAATCGGAATTTTGTAATAGGTCTGCGCATAATTAATCCAGTGCGTTGGGTCAGGGTCGTTGTTTACTGATTGTCCTTTTACCAATAAGACAGGTAATGAGAACAGGTAAAATAGCTGATAACAAGGATGATAGCTTCTAATAAACGGAACGGTCATAAACTAAGCGCAGGAGGTAAGAGCCGACGTTACAGCTCATAATACTCTTGAATCTGTCGACTCAAACATGTATTTACCTAAGACGTAGTGGACCATCGATAGTATCACTATTGCAACTAAAGTGGCAGAATTTATTTCCAGACTGGGTTCATTAACTGTTGGACTGGCTTCCTTTACTACACACCTAATTCTTTAAAAAAACCGTCGCGGTAGTTGCTGCCGATAGGGATTTCGGTTGAACCAATAAATACCCGATTTCCTTCAATATGGCTGATTTTAGCTTTGTTGACCACAAACGAGCGATGAACCTGAATGAACTGATTTACAGGTAACAAGCTGATAAAACTCGAAAAGGTCATACCTGGTGTCAACGTACCGTTTGTTGTGTTAATCCTGGTATAATTCCCGTTGGCTTCAGCGAAGAGTAATTCTTCATGCCGGATTTTGTAGATCTTTCCATCAGCTTTTACAAAGGTGAAGTCATCCGGTTTGGCGTCGTTTGCTACGTTGATGGGTGTTTGCGCGGGATGCAATCGTTCCAGCGCTTTATCGATGGCGACAATGAAACGCTCGAGCGAAAAGGGTTTGAGCAGATAATCGCAGGCGGATAAATCAAAAGCGTCAACAGCGTATTCTTTATAGGCGGTTGTAAAAATAACCTGAGGCTGATTTTTGAGGGTTTTTAGAAACGCAATACCATTCAGAACGGGCATGTTGATATCTAAAAACAGAATGTCGATGGGCTGTTTCTGTAGCATCGTTTTGGCGTCGAGGGTAGTGTCGCAGGAAGCAACCACGGTCAGTTGCGGCAAATGTCGGCAATACGTTTCAATAATTTCCCGCGCAATTGGCTCATCGTCCACAATCAGACAGGCTACTTTTTTCATTTGATCCGAAGTTGTAACTCTACCGTATAAAATCCATCGGCTTCCCGAATCGCTAAATCATACGTGTTTGGGTACAACAAATCAAGCCGTTTTTGCACGTTAGCCAAACCCAAACCACTGTTTTTGTTCAATTCGTTGTTCGTTTCTTCCAGTCTGGAAAACGAGTTTTTTGTTGAAAACAGAATCGAATTTCCCCATAATTTCAGAGAAATGTCAATCCTGATTTTTTGTTCGGTCGTATTCTTCGCGTGTTTAAATGCATTTTCAACAAAGACAATCAGCAGCATCGGCGCAATTCGTATGTGGCTCCCCGTTACGTTGTCGATGGCTGTTGTCAACGCAAGTTTGCCGCCGATACGTAGTTTCTCGAATTCAATATAGTTATTGATGTACGCCAATTCATCAGTCAAAGGCACGAACAGTTCTTTGGCATCGTACACGGAGTACCGTAATAATTCTGAAAGTTTCAGCAGCAACGTTGGCGTTTTGTCAGGTTGCGAAATAGAAATGCCGTACAGATTATTCAACGTATTGAACAGAAAATGAGGACTTAACTGAGATTGTAGGAGGTGTAGTTCGCTCTGACTGTGCTCGGCCTGGACTTTGGCTTCCTGAATCTGATTATCAATGCGCGCCTGAATCAGCCTAACCAACAAACCAGACGCAACGCAAAAAATAAATAAAGGTAACGCCAGAAATAAGCCATACATAAACGTCTGCTGACGGATCAGGCTAGTGGCGAAAAGCGCACAATAGAACGCACAGCTTATCAACAAAATTAGTAACAAACCCAACCACCAATCGGAAATCGGTTTGTACGGATATATCCATAATTTAGCCAGCGACCGCCCTCCATACACACCAACGAAACAGCCGAACGTAGCAACAAGAGCCGCTTCTTCGTCGTAGATAGTGGTAATGTTTTTGATATAGTTGCGGAACATAAAGTAGAGCACAATCAGAGCCAGCCCCCAGACAAAGTGCTGACCTGACAATTTGAAACGGGAATTACTGGGTATCATTGATTTCCTGACTAATTGATCCTGTCAAAATTCATTAACCAGATCGACGCCTGTAAACCTACGTGGCAGACACGTAAAAATGGCTGATGAACTAAAGAAAATGGCTGACTAATACGTTTGACACCTCAAATCGGCATTCTGTCAGGCCGGTTGGCTGATCCGCCATGATTCTTTTAAGTGCCGAATCACTACGTCAATCTTTGACCCGAACGTAGTGAATCGAACGCTTAAACGACACATCATGCGACCTGTTTTCTTAGTTATTTTTCTTTTTAGTCTGAGTTTTTCTGGTTTTGCACAAATTCCTTCAGCACGCATTTCCGGGCTATTGAAAGATACCCAAAATGAACCGTTACCCGGCGCTACGGTACGTCTTCTCCGCGCAACTGACTCAACGTTGGTACGTGGCGAACTGACCAAAAATAACGGTACGTTCACCTTCACCGATCTGACCGCTGATACGTATCGAATTCACGTAACGAGCGTAGGCAATACCGATTACCGAAGCGGAAACATCCTGATTGATGAGCTGCATACAACTGTTACGTTGCCCGTATTTATCATAACTCCTTCAAAAACAACGCTGAACGAAGTAAAAGTTGTGGCGAAAAAGCCGCTGATTGAGCAAGAGGTCGACCGAACCATCGTGAACGTAGAAGCGATGATTGGTAGTGCTGGAAGCAATACATTGGAAATGCTGGAAAAAACACCGGGTGTGACTATCGGAACGAATGGAGAAATCAGTTTGAACGGCAAAGCGAACGTTTTGGTACTGGTTGATGGTCGACCCACGTACATGTCGGGGCAGGATTTGGCGACCTATCTGAAATCGCTTCCCGGTGGATCGCTGGATAAGCTCGAACTGATGACAAATCCTCCCGCCAAATATGATGCGGCTGGCAACTCAATCATTAATATTCGACTGAAACGGAACCGGATTCAGGGTTTTACCGGGAACGTAGCGTTGGGTTATAATCAGGGTAGGATAGGACGTAGCAACAACGTTATCAACCTGAATTACAACCATAAAAAGATCAATCTATTCGGCAGCCTTGGTTATTCGAAAGACGGAAACTATGCAACCGATGTATATGACCGGCGATTTTATACTTCCAATTCGTTAGTAGCCTCGTCGGTGCAACTTACTAATCAGTACAACACTACGAGCCATGGTATAATGTCCAGACTAGGGATGGATTATGCCGCATCGCCCAATACTACGTATGGATTTGTCGTCAACTTGCAGCATAGCCCCCGACGGGATCGGCTGAATTACGTCAGCCGAAGTCTTGATAATCGCTACGTTATCGATTCCATTGGTACAGGTTTTACGAATGGTACGTATCGTTGGACGAATGTCGGAGTGAATGGCAACGTACAGCATAGTTTCGGAAAAACGGGTCGTGAGTTCTCTGCCGATTTGAACTACATTACGTATGGTTCGGAAGGTGAGCAGTCCCTACAAAATAGTGTGAATAGGCCAGACGGTACGTTACTCAACAACCGTATTTTTTTGTATAAACTACCCTATTCGATTACGATATACTCGGCTAAGGCTGATTATTCGCACCCGTTACCAAACAAGGCGAAACTGGAAATGGGAGCAAAATCGAGTATTGTGACAAATGATAATAACGCGCAATATTTCAACCAGAACGGTACTAGTTTATCGCCGGATTACGGTAAATCCAATCACTTCATCTACCGCGAAAGCATTCACGCAGCTTACCTGAATTTCCGGAAAGACTGGAGACGACTGGCAGTTCAGAGTGGTTTCCGGTTAGAGAATACGCAGATTGCCGGACGACAGTTGGGTAATACTGAAGTGGCGGAAACCTCGTTTTTCAGAAACTACGCAGGATTGTTTCCAACTGCATTTGTAAGTTATAAACTCGATAGCGCTGGAGCCAATACGTTGACGGCCAGCTTCTCCCGACGTATCAGTCGTCCTAATTATCAACTGCTCAATCCTTTTCTGGCATACCGCGATCAATACTCGTTTACGATGGGCAATCCGTATCTGAAGCCTCAGTATAACAACCAGATAGAGCTTAAATATCAGCACAAACACTACGTTGGTATCTCCCTGCAATACAGTCGGTTTACAGATATAATTTTTCAATTGACCGAGACTATTGATGACATTTTCATCACCCGTCCGAATAACGTAGCAAGTGGGAATATTCTCGCGCTCAGCACCAACGTATCGGTTGCACCCGCCAAATGGTGGAATGTGAACGCCAACGTAATGCTGGCGCACTTAAAGCTCAACGGAACCGCGTATGCACAAAAACTTGATCCCGAAATTTACCACGCCCGAATAAACCTGCTCAATCAGTTTCGATTAAATAAAGGCTGGAACGGTGAGCTTAGTGGCTATTATTCGTCCAACGATTTGTCGGGGCAAACGATAACCAGCGCACGTTACCGAATTGCCGCAGCGGTGCAGAAGAAAATCTGGCAGGATAAAGGCAGTATTCGATTAACGCTCGAAGACATTTTTCATTCCTGGAAAACAACCGACCGAACCGTCAGTCTGAAGCAAATTGAAGCTTTCCATACGAATGTAACAGATACGCAACGTATCGGCTTAACTTTCACGTATCGATTTGGAAAAGAGACGTTTGCACGAAAGCGAAATCATTCCGACAATGCCGCTGACGCCGAAAAGAACCGGGTAGATTAATCGATATCATCGTTACGTATTGAGCGTTTATTCTTTTTGATCACTTCCCTGAGTTTTCCGAATGTATAATTCAGATCGATAGTTGCTGAAAATGGTAGTCTGGTACATAAATCCTGTAGTCTTGACAAAAAGCTTCCGCGCCTGACTACTTAGTTTGACAGATTACCAGAACAGATCCCGGTTTTTCATTTCGCCAGGCTGAGTCGCTTGATGGTGCCCTGATGATCAAGTAGATAGGCTTCTCCGGCGGCATCTTCTCCAAAAGCGGAAATAGTACCTGCGTTGCTGACCAGTAATTGATTGTCGGTTTTTTTGTCGTTTTCGAAAGTCAATACCCAAACTTTACCGCTGGCGTAATCTGCGTAGAGGTATTTTCCCTGTAACAACGTATTACGAGTGCCCCGGTAGACCACACCGCCGGTAATCGAAGTGCCTTCACTACGTACATAGTGATGAATCGGGTCAATCAGCTTACCTGTTTCACAATCATTACGTGGATTATAACATCGGGTTGCTTCTTTTAACCGCCAGCCATAATTGCCACCTTTGGTAATAATATCGATCTCTTCGAACTCGTTCTGTCCTACATCGCCAGCCCACATCTGACCGGTTTTTCGATCAAAACTGAAGCGCCACGGATTGCGAAGTCCATACGCATAGATTTCCTCTCGATGACCTTCCTTATTACCGGCAAACGGGTTGTCGGCTGGAATGCCGTAAGTTCCTTTCGTAGTCTTGTTTATGTCAATACGTAGTATTTTCCCTAGCCAGGCAGAAAGATTCTGAGCGTTATTGTGCTGATCCCCCCAGGCACCGCCATCACCAGTCGCGATGTAGAGATACCCGTCGGGCCCGAAGGCGATTTTGCCGCCGTTGTGATTATCGTAGGGCTGATCAAATCGGAGAATTACTGTTTCGGTGGATGGATTTACTACGTTTAAACCAGACCCACTTGCCTGATAGCGAGCGATAACCGTTTCTAATGGTTTCCGCTTCGTGTAGTAAATGTACAAGTAACCGTTCTTCCGAAAATCCGGGTGAAAAGCTAATCCGAGAAGACCCATTTCGCCTTCATCGGATACTTTCTTCGTTACGTCCAGAAAAACCGGAGCTGTCTTAACGTCGGATTTGTTATCAAAAACGCGAATCTTGCCTTCCTGCTCCAGCACAAAAATCGGGTTGCTGCCGTCGTTTGGGTACGTAAATTCGACTGGCCGCTGAAACGTCAGGTTGGGAAACGCATTTTCTAATTTCCAGTCAGCTGGCTTTTTTTTAGGCGCTGCTGGACGGTCGACAGCCGGAACCAGAGCGGCTATGACGAACGAAATCACCGAAAATACCAGGACAATGGATGCTGTTCGTACGGGTTTCGTCAAAATGCGGACATATAAAACCGGTTTCTTCATCGTACAAAAGGCTTGGCGGGTTTTCGCTATTTTCTCAGGTGGAAAAGTAGCAATTATTTCGGTACAATGGATTGAACCACAGTTGTTACGTTGGCAAGTGGTGTTAGGCAACGCGCTGAAAAATTTTTGATAGTCGATAAACGACCGCTCATCCTCAAATTTTTACCATCTATACGGAAATTGATATAAAACAAACAGGGTACCTTGCATCGCATAGTACCTTATGCTACCTTTGTCTTAAGAAATTAACGAACTCGTATATACCGATGAATATTGAAAACGCTCAAGTGCAAATGCGGAAGGGCATTCTGGAATTCTGCATTCTGCACATCATATCGCGGGGCGAAGTATATGCCTCCGATATGCTCGACGAGCTGACCTCCGCCCGAATCATGGTGGTAGAAGGTACTTTGTACCCACTATTAACACGATTGAAAAATGCCGGTCTGCTCGATTATAAGTGGGTTGAATCGACCTCCGGGCCACCACGCAAGTATTATATCCTCACCGAACTGGGGCGCGACTCGCTGGATGCGCTCAACGAAACCTGGCAGGAACTGGCCGAGTCAGTGAATGCCATTGTTGGCAAAACCGGGCAACATAAAAAACCGGCCAACGGAAAAACGCCCGTTACGCCATTATCTGATCCAACCAATCCATCGGCCAACGCTTAACCTAGACGCTTCCCAATAGCCATGAAAAAGACCATAAGCATAAATATTAGTGGCGTCATCTTCCATATCGAAGAGGATGGCTACGACAAACTGAAAAACTACCTGACTACGGTCCAGCAGTATTTCTCGACCTACGAAGACAGTCAGGAGATTGTAACCGACATCGAAAACCGTATTGCCGAAAAACTGCTGGCTAAATTGAAATCGGCTGATAAACAGGCGATTTCGCTGGATGATGTCAACGAACTGACGGCCGCCATGGGTACCGTAGCTGATTTCGAAGCCGTTGAAGAAGAAGAAGTTCTTGTGACCAGCGGTGGACGGAATTCGGCAAATGGCAAAGGGCACGGGGCACGGGGCAGAGGGACTGAGAACGTAACAGGTAACCCTACGCCCTATGGCCAGGGCCCTTCCCTCGAACCTCGTCGACTGGTGCGCGACCTGCGTCGGAAAACCCTCGGTGGCGTGTGTGCCGGGCTGGCTCATTACTTCAACATGGACGTAGTGTGGGTACGGCTGATTTTCCTCGTGCTGTTCCTGGCATTGCCACCGGTTGGTGATGGCTTTGGCGCAAGTATCTCTGGCTTCACGTTCATCGTGTACATTGCCATGTGGATTTCGCTGCCGGGCGTCATGACCATCGAAGATGATAAAACGGTTAAAAAATTCTTCCGCAACCCTGAAGATAAAGTACTGGGTGGTGTTGCTTCTGGGATTGCCGCTTATTTCGGCGTCGATACAGGGGTTATCCGACTGTTGTTCGTACTGGGTATTGTGCTTTTCGGTGTTGGTTTTCTGTTGTACATCGTTCTCTGGATGATTGCCCCTCAGGCCAATACACTCACCGAAAAAATGGAAATGCAGGGGCAGCCTATTACGCTGTCTAACATCGAAAACAGCATTAAGCAGAACCTGAACATCAACGATTCGCCTAATAACGAAAGCACCCTGACCCGCATTCTTCTGTTTCCTTTCCGGGCTATTGCCACCATCATTGGCGGTTTAGGACGAGCGCTTGGCCCATTGATGACGGGTGTCGTTGCGGTGATTCGGGTATTTGCGGGTGTACTGATGCTGGTGGTTGCCTTTAGCCTGATGGTTGCCTGCCTTGCTCTGTTGGGTGCCGGTACGGGAATTGTTGGTGGGGCCTTTATGGATATCGATCTGCCAATACGTTATTTCATGGAAGATATTACGTTCCCTATGGTGCTGGCGGCTTTTCTGGCCGGTTTTCTACCCGCTTTTGGTCTGGCCATTCTAGGTGTCATGCTCATTACGATGCGTAATGTGCTGAGCAGCCGTACGGCCCTCACACTGGCTGGCGTATGGCTCATCAGTCTGTTGATTTTTGGCGGAACTGCTACCCCCTTAATGACTAGTTTCCAGCGACGGGGCATCGTAGAAGAAACGAAAACGCTGAACGTAGCAGCCCGAATTCCGACGTTTGCGCTTAATAATCAGGATGATTCCTGGCAGCCCGATATTGAGATGGTGGGTTATGATGGTACCACAATGAATCTGGTGCAGCGATTCAAGGCGCAGGGCCGCAACCGGGCCAATGCACAGGACAATGCCCGTAACATCAAATACGTATACACCATTAAGGATTCGACGGTACGTTTCGACAACACGATTGAATTAAAGCCGGGCTCTCCGTTCCGGGGACAGGAACTGGATATGGACCTGATGATTCCTTATGAAAAGCCATTCCGCATGACGCGAGAGTTTGCCTACTTCGTTCGGAATGAGTTTGGTAGCAAAGAATTCGATCGTATGGAAGCCAGTATCTGGCAGTTTACCCGTGCCGATGGGTTGGTCTGCATCAATTTCCCCCGCGAAAAGAACCGCGACGACAATGATGAAGATAACGACGTAACGGACCTGACTGACGACGTACAGGATGCACTGGCCCACGAGCTCGGTGATGATTTCGACCGGATCGGCGATCACACTCGTCAGTTTAATGTCACTAATTTCTCGAAAGTGGACGTAGCAGGCGCATTCGTGGTACGTTTCCGCAAAGGTGATACGTATAAAGTTGTGGCCGACGGACGCGAAAAAGACATGAGCGATATGGACGTTCGGGTAAATGGCAGTACGCTGGAAGTGAAAATCGACCGTCGGGGCGGCCTGTTCGACTGGCGCAACCGCAAACGGGTTGGCCTGACCATCACGGTTCCGAACACCATCGAAGAACTTCAACTGTCAGGTGCTTCGAAAGCTAGCCTAACCGGCTTTGAACGATATACTAACTTGAATATCAGTATGAGCGGTGCGTGCCGGACAGTCTTCGATGGGGAAGCCGATCAACTAAAACTTGATTTGTCAGGCGCTTCGAACATCGTGTTACGTGGTCACGCCAATAAGCTCGATGCTGAACTGAACGGCGCTTCCAAACTTGAAGCTACGTCGATGAGCATTGACAATGCATCAGTCGATGCTACCGGAGCCAGCCACGCCGATTTAGGCCACGTTGGCACGCTCGATTCCGAAACGTCTGGTGCCAGTAAGGTAACGCGGCAGTAGTAAAAGAGTGAATGAGCGAAAGAGCGAATACCATCCGGCAAATCGCTCTTTCGCTCATTCACTTTTTCGCTCTTTTTGAATGTTCTGCTTCCGTCTCGATCTTCTCCTCCGCCACGGCGGCTTCTTTTTCGAGCTTTTTGTTTTCCTGCTCAAATACGTGAATCAGTACGATGAAGTAAGAGAGGAGGAGTGGTCCGACGACAAGGCCAAGGATTCCAAAAATGGGTACGCCCAGTACAATTCCGGCCAACGTAATGAGCGGGTGAATGTTGCCCATACGTCGGGCAAGCATGATACGTAGCAGATTGTCGATATTGATAATCACGATAACGCCAACCAACAAAATGCCAACCCCCTGCGACGTATTCCCCTGCGATAGTTGAATCAGCCCGGCTGGCCCCCAGACGAGGGGAGTACCAAGAATCGGGATGAAGGCCAGAAAAAAGGCGACTGTTCCCCAGAACCCCGCATCGGGTACGCCAAAAATCCAGAGCGTGAGTCCAGTTAATACGCCCTGAACCAGACTCACCAGTGCTTGACCTAATACGTTGGCATTGACGTTGTTTTTGAGGGATTCGGCCAGTTCTTTCTGCGTATCGCGTTTAAAGGGTAAGTATTTCTGTAAGCCTTTTGTAAACGATTCCTGGTCCACAAACATGAAATACATGGCGAAGAACATCAGGCCGATAATGACAATAAAATCGAGTGCTCCACCCGCAATCGACGGTAGAAGCTTACTGGCATACGAACCCGCCTGTTGGGCAATGGTGCGGACATTTTGCGGGCTGGTTATCTGATAGCCAATGAGGTCTTCAGCGTGCTTCACCAGTTTCATAATATCGTCGGTGTGCTGGCTATAGTACTGAATACGCCCGATAAGCAGCAGACTGAGCGTCAGAAAAGGCATGATAATGACCACCAGCGCGAAAACAATCAATAGGCTGGTCACCAGCGATCGATTCCATTTACGCTTGATCGCCAATGCCGTAAACCAGGGCCGAAAAACAACGTAGAGAATTCCTGCCCCCAGAAACGCCGAAATATATCCGCTAAGGCCGAAAAGAATAAAACCGGCAATAACCAGCAGACTGGTAATGAGCAGGACACGCTGTTGCTGAGGTGTATAAATATTAGTCATACTTGGAAATTGTAGCTGGTATATACGTTAAAACGCGATTAAACCCCTGAATTGTTTGATTCAGGTGCAAACCCTCATCCTGATCGCTCGTTACGTTCGGCATGATTATCGAATTTATTTTACCGTATTCCAACTATACTTTAAACGGGCGGTGCCTATGCGTCAATTTCTTCTTATTTTACTCTTTACAGTAGGGGGACTTGTTTCATTTATCTGGTACTGGGTTGCCCTCATTCATTGGGTACAGAGCCTTAAAACGGGCTTTTATCCGCAAAATAATTCAGAATCAGTACTGGAAACAACCTTTCTGATTTTGTATACCTATCTCGGTATACGTTTCCTGAAGAGCAGAATCATGTTCTGATAAATGCTGTTTGGTGTGAATTTTGTGGGATAAAAATGATACTAGGTAATTGATGGTTCAGAACGGTATACTTAGAGGGGCATAAATTTTTTGTTCCCGCTTGCTCATTTTTTAGCATTCTGTTGCACTAAGTGCAAGACCAGCTTCTGAGGTTTCCTTGTATTTGGTCGACATGTCGCGGCCGGTAGCTTTCATAACTTTTATCACCGCATCAAGCGAAATTTTTTGGAATGAAGCCGCTCCTGACGTAGCCAGCAAATACGCATTATAGGCTTTCACGGCTCCCATGGCGTTACGTTCGATACAAGGAATCTGGACGTATCCGCCAATTGGGTCGCAGGTCATGCCCAGGTGGTGTTCGATAGCAATTTCCGCCGACGCTTCAATCGGACTGATGTCAACTATGCCTTGCGAACAGCGCGTCAGGAAAGCTGCCCCCATAGCAGAAGCCGTCCCTACTTCACCCATACAGCCCATTTCGGCGCCAGAAATGCTTGCGTTATGCTTTACCAGAAAGCCAATAGCGGCTGCTGCCAGCATGCCGGCACGTAACGTCGCGCGGTCGTAATGGAAATGATGTTTAGCCAGAAATGTTAGTCCCGGAATCACCCCTGATGCCCCCGATGTAGGGGCCGTTACGACAATTCCTCCGGCTGCATTTTCTTCCGAAGCGGCTAAACAATAGGCATTTAGAAATATCAGAAAACTATCGGACGACTGGCTCATGCCTTTAGCCTGCTGAAACAGAATCGGTGCTTTACGACTCAATTTAATGGAGCCAGGAAGTATGCCTTTATGGCGCAATCCACGCCGGACAGCCTTGTGCATGAACTCCAGAATCTGGTCGATACGTTGGTTTACTTCGGCTCTGCTGCGTCTGGTGATGGCCATTTCGTTCGCCATCAATACGTCGTCCAGCGATAGGTTATACATAGTGAGTTGAGCTTTCAACTCGGTCATTGTGCTGTACGGATACGGAACGCTACGTGGGTCGGCGGCCGTTTCTGGTTCGCCTTTTCGGATGATGAAGCCACCGCCAATCGAGTAATATTCTTCTTCGGCCAGCGTCTGTTCGCCTGATTGCAGTTTCAGTACCATCGTATTGGCGTAAGGCGAATCATAGCGTTTTCGCTCAAAATGAATCTCCGGCACGCCAACTTGAATGATACGTTCGCCCACCGGAACCGGATACGTAACTGAGGCATCGCGCAGGAGTTTTAGCAACTCATCGGGGTCGGTGGTTTCGGGTTGCCAACCGAGCAGGCCAGCTACTACAGCTCGGTCGGTGCCGTGCCCTTTCCCGGTAGCGCTTAACGAACCATACAGGTGAACATGAAGGCTATCAGCCTGTTGTTGAACGTCGGCCTGAAGCTGTGCCAGCCGCTGCCGAAAATCGAAAGCGGCTTTCATGGGGCCAATGGTATGCGAACTCGATGGTCCCGGCCCCACCTTAAAAAGGTCGGAGACAGACGTAGTGATGGGCGAAGAAGTCATGATGAAGTGAAATGTTGTACCAGGTCCCATGTAGGCTGACCTGTAATCCTTAAACTGGGTAGTTGTTTTTGTCATCCTGAGGAACGAAGGATCTCAAGGTTTCTTGGCACTTTGGTAAGGACACTTTAAGATCCTTCGTTCCTCAGGATGACAAAAACAACTACCCACAATTTTAAAACCTGAAATATTCTAAGTGAAACAATTATTACCGGTCTAAACTACGAATCTGTTGTAAATATTCAGTGGGTAGTAAGACGCGCTGTACAAAGGAACGTAGTCCGAGGGCGTTGAGTAAGGAATATAAACTGAGCGAATACGTCAGCAACGGTTTTTTGGGTAGATCGAGTAATTGACTAACCTGTTTAGGAACCAGAATGGCCTGCACCTGACGTAGCAAATCATATCGCCAATTCCCTAATTCCTCCCGGTATCGCCGAAACAACTTATCGGTGAACTCGCTATGGACTAAATCTCGGTTGAGGTGAGTTTCTCGGTCGATACGCCATTCGGCATAGGTAGTTGGCAAATCAGGAACATGCATGCCGGCCCCAACTTGCTGAAACGTATGGAACAGCTCACCTCTTTCGGCATCTGTCAGCGGACGATGCAGCGTTTCGAATGCCCGTTCCGAATAATCGATCAGCATGTACAGCACATCCCGATAGGCCCAATCTGGAATCGAATAGCCACGTTTTTGTTCTACACCGGTATGAATACTACCCATCCGTGCGATGGCTTGTCGGGCTTTGTCGTCGGGCTGAAAAACGATTTCCTGAGCGTACCGAACTGTTGAAAATAGTCGACCAATTGGATCGGCGGGAAGTTTACCCGTAAAAAAAAGCCAGTCGACCGCCTTGTTCAGCGCAAATTCAGCCGCCGAACCCGCAAAAACCAGCAAAATAACATCGGCATCACCCCAAATCTGCCGGACAATGGAGCCGGGTTTGACAAAAAAAGACATTGTTGAAAGTCGTCAGTCAATAGCTACTAGTCGTTAGTCAATTGTCGTCAGTACAAAAGGCTACTAACTATCGACTAATGACTTATAGTGCTAATACAACGAATTCAACGCGTCGGTTCTTTCGTTTGTTCTCTTCTGAATCATTAGGTGCTGCCGGATGGCTGTCGCCATAGCCCGATGCCTTCAGCCTGTCTTCGATAATGCCACTTCGCGTGAGGTAATTTCGGATAACCTTTGCCCTGTTTTCCGACAGGAGCTGATTCAGGCGTCGGTCGCCGACATTATCAGTATGACCGCCAATTTCAATAACTAATTTTGGCGTAGTTGCCAGTGTTTTCACGAGTTTATTCAACTGCGGATACGACTCGGGACGTAATACGTAGCTGCTCTGGTCGAAATACACGTTGTCGAGCCGGAATGCCTGATTAACCTGCAAATTTCGGAATACCGTATCGGCTTTTGGGTCCAGCTTTTCCAACCGTACCGTGTACCCATAATCAGGACACGTATCACACGTAACGGTCATCAGTTCTTCAACTTCGTAATAGCCTGGCGAACTGGTTATTACGTTTAACGTATCAGCCTGTGTGAGAACAAACGAAAAGGTTTTGCCGCCTGGCTCGCTTTTTCCCTTGAAGGTCTTCTTCGCTTTTTTCGCTTCAATGGTGAACTGGGCCGGCAACTCAATCGAGGTCTTATCGTCGACCGCCGAAATGGTGAACACCGTTTGCTGCGATTTCTTAATCAACTGCTGCGCAAACAGCGAAGTCGTCATCAGCCAACCGAGAAGGAGGAGAAGTACAACACGTATCATAATCGTAGGTTATTTCTTTAGATAAACCTTACCGCAAAAGAAGTGCCGGTTTTTGAAATGAGGATTTTACTACGTGCTCAAAGTCGTTTTTCGTAGGCTAGAAACCGCAAACCGGGTCGGAAACCAAGCGTAATTTCTCCAGCGTAACGATACCCCAGTTTAGGGAAAAGCTTCTGAGTGGCCTGATTTTCAGAATTTGTGTCGATACGCAGGAAAGCAATACTACGTTCAAGAGCGAGTAGTTCGGCCTGTTTCAATAAAGCGACTGCTACGCCTTTTCCCTGAAACGCAGGGTCAACGGCCAGCCGGTGCGTAACCACGGCGCGTTGGCTCAAATCGAAGCCAACCTGAGCATATTCTGGTTCCTGATCTTCGGTAAGTGCCGCTACACCGGCAATTTTCCCGTCGATGTCGGCCACCCATAACTGATTGCGGGTAATGTCTTGTCGAAAAACCGTCTCGTTTGGATAATGCGCATCCCATTGAAAATTACCGGAAGCGTGCATCAGCGGTACTACGTTCTGAAGGAGGGTTAACAGGGCGGGAATATCGTCGTTGGTGGCCTGGCGAATAGTCATGCTACGTAGTATGTGCTTTTTTAAGAAATATTATTAACATGACTACTGGCTTAATCAACGTATTGCTGACGCTTAGGGTTTCGACAGGCTCAGCCTGACAGTCCACTTAAAGTTGTTGACTCAAGCTGGCTTGTCAGGCTGAGCCTGTCGAAGCCCTAAGCGTCAGCAATACGTTGTAAGCGAATGAGTTAAGCGCTTCGTTAAATCATTTTTCACGTCATTATTAAGGTAAACTGACACGGTCGCCGTGACTTTTGGGCGTAGACGTAACAGTGAACCATAGGTCGTTTTCAGATTCGTTTCGCATCTGGTGAGCAACGAACGGAGGAATCTCTACGCCTTCGTGCATACGTAGTACTAGTGTTTTTCCGCCAATTTCCATCGTTGCTTCCCCCGACAGAATAAAGAAAAACTGACGTGATTGCCGGTGGTAATGCTTTATTTCGGAGGTGCCAGGCGGCATTCGTTCCTGAATGATACTGAGCGAATCTGACTTTACCAGATGCCAGCCATCGCACTGATTGCCCCACGTGTAATGCTCGGCGGTTTGAGTGCTGATGGGGCTAATCAATTTGTCATCCATTCGTTTCTACCTTTCCCGATTCGTGTCTCAGCATGACAAAAATTATTTCCCTTCCTTTAGCATCTCAACAACAAGAGCCAACTCTTCGACGGTAGCTTCGGGGTCGCCGGAGAAACCGATTGTTCGATAACGTACCCGACCGTCGGGGCCAATCACTACTTTGGTCGGGATTCCTTTCACTTTGTAGGCGTTGGCCACTTTCTGCTGTGTATCAACGGGTACCACAAAATTATAAGGGTGCTTATCCATAAAATTATAGATACGTTGCATCGGGCCTCCTTCGCGCGTATTGACGAACAAAAACTTGACGTTCGGATCACTCTGAAACTTGTTCTGCGCCTGCTGCATGGCCGGAAATGAAGCAACGCAAGGTCCACACCAGGTAGCCCAGAAATCAAGTACAATTACTTTCCCCTTAAATGCCGACGATGAAATGGTACGTCCTTTCAGATCGGTAAGGGAAAAAGCGGGCGCTGGCTCGTTGATGAGTTGTTGCGCCAGTTCGTCGCGTTTATCGGCGCGGATGTCTGCTTCCAGTTCCGCTACGTAGGCATCAGCTTTGGCGAGGTTATTTCCCGGTTGTTTGGCGTACCAGTCGCGTAGGGCGGTTTTCAGTCCGATGTTGGCTTTGCCAATCTGTACCGCTGATTCGATATACGGACGTACTGCTTCCACCTGATTGGTACGTATCGCACAAATCAGGTAACGCTCATTCGTACGGGCGTCGCTATTGTCGACGTCGTCAGTCGGAATAACATCTTTATAAATGGGAAACGCTTCCGCGAATTTATCCTGCTGTTCCAACGCTCTGGCATACGTATTCATGAGTTGCCGAGAACGGGTTTGCTGATCTTTTTCCCAGGTACTGCCGGGGCGTTGCGGTTTGGGTTGTCCTTTAAAAACAGAGATCGCCCGTTTGATCAAAAACTCAGCTTCGGTCAGTGAACGTTTTTCGTCGGCCAGTTGAAACGCAATCGTATTCAGTACTGACAGGTCGGTTTGGGCAACTGGAAGTGGCTCAATAAACTTAACTAATCCCGCAATGTCGTTGTTTTTAAAATAGCCGTCGGTCATGACCACTGCCAACCCCTGAAGGTGGGGCGAATTCGGAAATTCCTGTATAAAAGCCTGATAAGCTGCTTTTCGGCGAGTCCAGTCGGGTTCGTTACGTACGGAATTGGCCCGATCTTTCTGCACCAGTGAACCGGCTGGGTCGAGCGATTTCATCCGTTCGCGCATGGCAGTGGCTTTTGGGAAATCACCCAGGCTTTCGTAAAGTAGGGCGGCCGAGGTGAATTCATTGGCAGTAGGAGCGGGCCGCGAAGCGATGTATGATTCGATCCCTGCTTTCGCAACTGGGCCATAGCCAGGTTTCCGTTGTTTAATTTGAGCCGCCAGCAGATCAGACCAGTAATGCGGTTGCAAATCAGGATTCATGAGCAACTCGTGTTGATAGAGCGTCACTACCCAATTGGGGTCGAAACGAGTGCCAGTCTCGTTCAGAAAATGGCTTCGCGTAAACACTGACGCCTGACCGCCAACGGCGTGCGGTACAATTTTGCCGTCGGCATCATAAACCGGAATGACGTAGAGCAGTCCATTATTCAGATCGGTACGTCGCGTTTGGACGCTGTTTCGAAAGAATAACATTGTTCCCATTACGTCTTTTTTGGGGATATAGAGCTGCCCGATGTAATCACCCCCCTGACGTACCAACGTAACGGTGGTGGGGAGGCTGATGTGCATTTTGGCGGGAGTTCCGTAACGAACGTAGCGCCCTTCGAGCGTAGTATCGGCATCTAAGGGTGTACATTGGGGGGTGTACGTAAACGACACCATCTGTCCAGTCTGAGGTCGTTCCGGCGTAAAGCAGAACTGCGCTTTGGCGGTACGTAAAATAATTAATGAAAAGAGGAAGAGGTAAGGGGTAAATTTCATAACAGAGCTAAACAAGAATGTGTAATGTCTTTAATGCGTCGGTCATTATTTATTTGAATTTATAAATTCCCGACAATATCAGCCCACGGCTTTAGGTGTGGGCTGAAAACCCATAATTAAACTGATACCGAATTCTCCTGCTTAACGGATTTCGACACCGCCAGAAGCCCGACAAACGTAAAGAGACCGTTTAGCAAAAGCCGTTCGAAGCCGAATTGATACCCGCCAAACCAGGCCGCAGAATTCTGATTCACAATGTACGTCAGCACTGGCGACGCGAGGCAAATAAATGGCACTGCACCGTCGATAACCGGCCGTTTGCTGAAAATTCCAAACGCATATAGCCCAAGTAGTGGCCCGTACGTATACCCCGCAATATCGAAAACGGCGGTAATGACTTCCTTGCTGTTCAACTGACGGAAAACAATGATAACTACGTAGAACAACAGCGAAAAACCAATGTGTACAATATGCTTGATACGTGCCCGTGCGGCCTCAGGACGTTTTTCTACGTTCATGAAATCGATGCAGAATGAAGTCGTTAACGCAGTCAGGGCGGAGTCGGCGCTGGCGTACGTAGCGGCTGTAATACCCAGTAGAAACGTAATGCCTACCACCAGTCCGAGGTGATTCAACGCCAGCATGGGGTACAGATCATCGGTACGTTCGGGAATAGCGATGCCTTCGCGTTGGGCATAAGCGTACAGGAGTACTCCCAACGAAAGGAACATAAAATTGACGAACACCAACGTAACAGTGAACCAGAACATGTTTTTCTGAGCCTCACCGATGTTTTTGCACGTCAGGTTTTTCTGCATCAGATCCTGATCCAGACCCGTCATCACGATGGCGATAAACGCGCCAGAAATAAACTGCTTGAAGAAGTTTTTCGAATCGTTACCATCCCAGTAGAAAACCTGCGACATCGGACTATCCGCCACCGTATTTACCAATCCCCCAAACGACAGATTTAACTCTTTAGCAATCAGGAAAATGGTCAAAATCACCGCCGTTATTAGAAAGACTGTCTGTAACGTATCGGTCACGATGATGGTTTTGACGCCCCCTTTGAACGTATAAATCCAGATGAGTCCAATCGTGATGAGTACGGCTACCTCGAACGGAATCCCTAACGGTGTAAATAAAGCCAGTTGCAAGACGCCCGCTGCTACATAGAGACGTACCGCCGAACCGACTGTTCGCGATAGCAGAAAGAAGCCCGCCCCCGTTTTATAGGACCAGAATCCGAAGCGTTTTTCGAGGTAGCCGTAAATGGAAATCAGGTTCAGTCGGTAATAGAGTGGCATCAGTACCGAGCCAATCACAAAATAACCGATTATGTACCCGAGCACGACCTGAAAGTAAGAGAAACCTATTTTCCCGACAGCGCCCGGCACCGAAATGAACGTAACGCCCGACAGCGACGTACCAATCATGCCAAAAGCAACTAACCACCAGGGCGACTGTCGATTAGCGGTGAAGAACGTAGTGGTATCGGCACCGCGAGCGGTATAAAACGAAACGGCAATCAACATGCCGAAGTAGGCAACTAAAATGACTAACGCAAGTGTTGTATTCATGTAAGAATTTACGAGTTACGGTTACGATTTTCGAAGTTAAATCAATGATTTCCGGGCGACCAAAATTCTGATTCTTACTACGTAAATCATCATACGTGATTCGCTTATGTGGTCAATTTTTCGTAAATTTGCTAAGTAAACACGCTTTTCGCTCCCATGCAACCTTTTGAAAAAAACGACTGGTCGACTGAGGTGGATATACTCGACGAAGTTGTGGACACCGACGTACATAACCTCGTGGTTTTCAACGACGATGTCAATACGTTCGACCATGTGATCGAAACACTCATCGACGTATGCAAACATACCCCCGAACAGGCCGAGCAATGCACTCTGCTGATTCACTACAAAGGCAAGTGCACGGTTAAAAACGGCTCCTGGGACGAACTCGTGCCGATGCGTAACGAAATCTGCCGTCGGGGTATCTCGGCGGAAGTCTTAAACTAATGATGAATTATGAATGATGAATGTTCGGATCTGCCGAATTAGTACTCTATCATTCATAATTCATCATTCATAATTCATCATTATCTTGGAATACCCCTCCAAACTTATAGAAGATGCGGTCAATGAGGTGTCGAAGCTGCCGGGGATTGGCAAGAAAACGGCGCTCCGGCTGGTACTCCACCTGTTGAAACGCGACGAAGATCAAACCGAACTGTTGGCTCAGAGTCTGACAGCCATGCGGACGAGAGTCAAATATTGCCGCAAATGCCATAATCTTTCCGACCATGACCTGTGCAGCATTTGCGCCAGTCATAAACGCGATCAGTCGCTGATTTGCGTGGTTGAGGATACGCGCGACGTATTGGCTATCGAAAACACAGCTCAGTTCAAAGGGCTTTATCACGTTCTGGGTGGCATTATTTCACCTGTTGAAGGCATCGGCCCCAGCGATCTCCAGATCGACTCGCTTATTGCTCGTTTACAGGGGCAGGAAGGTGAGCAGGTTCGGGAAATTATTCTGGCCATTAGCCCCACGATGGAAGGCGATACCACGGCGTTTTACCTGCAAAAAAAGCTGAAGCCTTTCAATCTGAAAATCTCGACTATTGCGCGGGGTGTGCCTATCGGCGGTGATCTTGAATATGCCGATGAAGTTACGCTCGGACGTAGCATCCTGAGCCGAATTGCTTACGAATAGCCCAGAATTGCCCAAATAGGGCGATGCTACGTGCGCTTGGGTACAAAAAACTCGTTTATTTGTGTCTGTGACTTTTCGTCTGATGAACATTTACCCAACAGATGGGTTTTTTGTTCAATCCCTTATAGGGCAGACGGTACGTCACAGACGCTTTTTTGTTCTTTCCCAAAATCAACATTCGCATGAATCGCTCCGAGTTTTTAAAACTGGCCTTCGGTGCTTCGGCTGGTATAGTTGCCTTCCGCTCGTTTGGATTTTCGCCGTCTCAGGCCGAAGGTCCGTTTAAGCTGGCTCCGCTGCCCTTCGACGCGGGTGCGCTCGAACCGCACATCGATAAAATGACGATGGAAATTCACCACGGTAAACACCATAAAGCCTACGTCGATAATCTCAACAAAGCCGTTGCCGGAACCGACATGGCCAAGATGGATATCGAGGCTTTAGTGAAAAGCGTGAATGCCGGTACGCCAGCCGCCGTACGTAACAATGCCGGTGGACATTGGAATCATACATTCTTCTGGAATATCCTCGGCCCCAGCGGTGGTGCGCCTAAAGGAGCGTTGGCAGATGCCATCAACAAGAAATTCGGCTCATTTGATAATTTCAAAACGGAGTGGGGAAAAGCTGCTACGGCCCGTTTTGGATCGGGTTGGGTGTGGCTCATCAAAAACGGTAACGACATCGAAATCACGTCGACGCCTAATCAGGACAATCCGCTGATGGCCCTTGCCGAGAAAAAAGGTACACCCGTACTCGGCCTCGATGTTTGGGAACACGCGTATTATCTAAAATACCAAAACCGCCGTCCTGAATACGTAACGGCCTTCTGGAACGTAGTAGACTGGAACAAAGTCGGTAAGAATTTCGGATAGAACGTATTGAGTTATAAAACGGTCCGCCGTTGCGCGGGGCCGCCCGTGCGGTTGTAGGGTTATAGGGTTGTAAAGTTGGCTGACGTAAATCATACGCATGCATGAACTTTACAACCCTATAGCCCTACAACTTTATAGCTTTATAACCCAACTTTCCCTTATTTTTGTCAAAATAGCTTTCGTCTATGATAAACGAAGAATTATACAACGAAATCCCGTCACTCGATCTGGCTGATTTCACCTCCGGAGACCCTGAGCGGAAAGCCCGTTTTGTGCAGGATTTGGGTCGTGCTTTTAATCAGATTGGATTCGTAGCCATCCGCAATCATGGTCTGAACGACGAACTGACCAGGAAACTGTACGATTCAGCTAAACAGTTTTTCTCGTCACCTGACAGCATAAAACAGAAATACGAACATCCTGAACTGAACGGCCAGCGGGGTTATATTGGTAAGGGTAAAGAAACCGCCAAAGGTTTTAAAGTGGCCGACCTGAAAGAGTTTTACCACATCGGCCAGCCTGAACCTGAAGGCGATATGCCCGGCAACGTTTATCCCGAAGAATTTCCTGAGTTCAGCGAATCCACACTGGAAGCGTATCGGACGCTCGAAAACGCGGGTAAGCAACTGCTACGTGCCATCGCTATTTACCTGAATTTGCCCGAAAATTATTTCGACGATAAAGTACGTAACGGCGACAGCATCTTACGGGCACTTCACTATTTCCCCCTCGATCCTGATACTACTCCCGATGGCGCTGTACGGGCAGCCGCACACGGCGATATCAACCTTATTACGTTGCTGATGGGCGCTTCGGCCGATGGTCTTGAAGTGCTACGTCGGGATGGCAAATGGATTGGTATTACAGCCCTGCCCGATCAGGTGGTCGTGAACGTAGGCGACATGCTAGACCGGCTTACGAATCACAAACTGAAATCGACCATTCATCAGGTTGTGAATCCGCCCCGCGAAAAGATGAATCAGTCGCGCTATTCGATTCCGTTCTTCATGCACCCCCGTGGCGATATGGATTTAACGAGTCTGGAAAGCTGTATCGACACTGAGCACCCGAAACTCTACGTTGACATGACGGCAGGCGAGTTTCTGGACGAACGCCTGATGGAATTGGGATTAAAGAAAAAGTAGTCAAAAATAGTCGTTAGTCGTCAGTTTCTGGTACTGCTCAACAACCATACTGCCTGACTACTACTGATGACTAACGGCTATTGACTAACCCTAACAATACCTGACCCTTAACGCATGTTGCCCTATCTGACCACAGTTAAACCTGTCCGTCGAATCCGCTATTTCATCTTTTTGAAAGATGTACTGATTCTGGCGCTGACAACGTTTGGCGGTCCGCAGGTACATCTGGCCATGCTTCACGACCTTTTTGTCCGCAAACGACGCTACGTTACTGAAAGTGAATTGATGGAGTTGAACGCACTCGGACAAGTTCTGCCCGGTCCAACATCGACTCAGACCATTACCGCTATTGGGTTTAAAATTGGTGGCCCGAATCTGGCTTATCTTACACTTTTTGTGTGGGTAATGCCCGCCGTCAGTATTATGACGGCCGCTGGAATCGGCATTTATTACCTCGAACGACACAACCTGTCACTGCAATTTACCCGTTTCATTCAGCCAATGGCCGTCGGATTTCTGGTAGTGGCTGGCTATCGAATCGGGCGAATCGTGATTAAAGACAAAATCAGTCTCGCATTGGCTCTAACTGCCGCTTTGGCCGGTTATCTGTTCCGGTCGCCCGTGATGACACCAATCGTAATAGCCCTTGGCGGCCTCACAACAGCCCTAACCTACGAGAAACAACAACGAATGCCGAAAGAGCCCCTGCGTATACAGTGGGCTAATTTTTTTCTATGGCTGGGCGTTTTTGTGGCGGCTGCTGGTCTTGGCGCAGTTACGCGCTCGTTGCCGGTACGTCTGTTTGAAAATTTTTACCGCAACGGGAGCTTTGTGTTTGGCGGAGGGCAGGTTCTTACCCCCATGCTGTACAACGAGTTCGTTGCTTTTAAACATTACCTCAATCGAGAAGAGTTTTTGTCGGGACTGGGACTGGCGCAGGCTATACCGGGACCCGTATTTGCTATTGCGCCTTACATAGGCGCTTTGTCAATGCGCGACGCGGGCGTATCCGGGCAGTTATGGGGGAGTTGCGTAGCCACAGCTGGTATTTTTCTGCCCGGTACGTTCCTTATCTTTTTTGTCTACCGCTTTTGGGAGCAACTAAAACGCTATCGGGTCGTGCGGGCTTCGCTGGGAGGCATCAATGCCGCCAGCACCGGACTAACGGCGGCTGCCGCACTCGCTCTGTTTGAGCCAATGGCACCTTACTGGCCATCGGTGGGAATGGTTCTCCTAACCATCTTCATGCTTTTATATACCAAAATTCCACCTTATGCGCTGATTCTGGGTGGATTAGTCCTAGGCTTACTTATCAAATAATTTTAATATATTGCGTTGTTGTGAGAGACAGGTCGCATTAATGTAGCTGTTGATTTAAATAAAATAGAGGAAATACGTTGTTTTCGTCAAAAAGCAGTAGACTTCACAACCGTCCCGACATCGTAGTACTACCTATGCGTAAATACGGTTTGCAGCCTGTTTGGGAATTATTTGTTACGCTTACTCAATTTATTCCCGAAGTTCGTCGGCCATGATACGTATCAATGATACCCGCCTGCGCTGGCTTGGCCCGATTGGTCTGTTTCTGTTTGGGAATATCTTCTTTCGCCTTTCCTTTTGGCTGGAGGCCAGTCCCAAAGCCCTCTTCGACTCTACACTGGTTGGTCTGATTGCTGGCTATACGTTCTGGGAACTGAACCGTTACGTTATTCTCGCGTTGCAGGAGCGATTTCCTGGTCTGGAACGTACTCAGAAAAGGCTTTGGCAAATGCTCTTGCTTAGTCTACTATTGGTGAATGCCGCCGTTTTTTTTCGTTACGTACTGCATATGCTGCTGGGTTCGCGGGAAAGACTTTGGATAGATTTGGTTGATTACGTAACATCGCTGGGGATACAGTTATTTTATTACGCTGTCTATTTTAGTATTTACGAAGGGTGGTACGTGGTACGGCAATGGCGGCAGACGTATCGAGAAAAAGAAGAACTGGCTAAGGCGCATTGGCAAACCCGTTTCGACTCGCTCAAGAGTCAGGTAAATCCCCATTTTCTGTTTAACTCGCTGAATTCCCTGTCAGCCCTTATCGATGAAGCGCCTGCACAGGCGAGTGTATTTGTCGATGAGTTGTCGACTATGTATCGTTATCTGCTACGTTCCAATGATCGTGAACTGATTCAGCTGGGTACTGAACTGAAATTTATCGAATCGTATGCGCATCTTTTGCAAACGCGTCACGGCGCTGGTCTTGACGTTCAGATGCACGTAGCAGAGGAATATATGAATTATACGATTCCACCGCTGACGCTGCAACTGCTGGTTGAGAATGCCGTGAAACATAACGTAGTTTTGTCGGATCATCCGCTGCTG
Source organism: Spirosoma profusum (assembly GCF_014699005.1). Classification (GTDB taxonomy): domain Bacteria; phylum Bacteroidota; class Bacteroidia; order Cytophagales; family Spirosomataceae; genus Spirosoma; species Spirosoma profusum. Next base: position 127,809 of record NZ_JACWZY010000004.1, on the reverse strand, counting down.
ATTGAGATTGCGACAACGAATGACGGGCACCTACAGGTACGTAACAACCTGCAACGTAAAAATGGGCGGGGTTCCAGCAACGGCATTGGTCTGGCGAACATCGCGGCTAAATATCAGATGCTGGCACAAACCGATATTGTCATTCGGGACGAAGATGGCCATTTTACGGTGTTGTTACCTCTGCTTAACTAAATGTGATTTGTGGATGGTTTTTTTGTCATCCTGAGGCACGAAGGATCTTAAAGTGTCTTTACACACAACTAAGGAAGCTTTAAGATCCTTCGTGCCTCAGGATGACAAAAAAACCATTATGCACATTATTAATGCCATTCCTCAAGAATAATGGCATTCGTAAAACTCTCCTTTGAATTCACTCGTTTTTATAGTCCGTCAGATAGAAACTTGCGGACATTTTGATAAGGGCGTAATCCGTTTCCGTTCGTTTTGCCATTAGTTCCATTCGTAGGGGAAGTACTCCCTGCCGGCCGTTGCTCTTCGCTACGTTTGCGACCATTGTTCTGAAGGTTACCCATCTCTTTCTGCGCCTGACGTTTTTCGCCGTCGCTCATGCCATGGCGCGTTGCTTCGCCTTGTCCGTAGCCATCGTTGAAATTGCTGATGCGGCTGTCGGTTTGAGCGAGTTTCAGTTCTGCCAAAAGGTCGCTGATTTCGTTTTGAATAGCCTGGCGCTGTTCACGCAGATCATCAAGAGAAGGGATCAGATCGAAGTTATGCTGCAACACTTCCTGACGCGAACGTTGTTCGGCCAGTTGCGCTTCGAGCGGTTCGATTTCTTTATTGATACGTTTCAGCCGACGACGTAGTTTCCCCAGCTTAATATCGGCCTGCAACCAGCGGAACCAGAATGCCGATAGTACGGGCAACGCAATACCCAGACAAACGGCTCCCGCCAGCGCGAAGAGAATACCACTCAACACAAATGACAGCAACGCCCACGGGCTGTTAACCAGTGCCAGATTCAACTCGCTGGATTCGCTGAGTTGTTTCTCAATCTTGTTCATTGTCGACGGGGTGAGCACCTGCGTCGCGGCCGATGGGTCGGTGTTAAGTTGAAGTTGCTTCACCGATTTGTTAATGGCTGCTTTCAACTGGTCGGTACGGTAGGCTTCGTAACGAAACCAGCCCAGAACTGCCAGCGTCAGTACCGAGAAGACGGCCAGCGCTATCTTGAATTTCTCGTATTTCGAGCGATTCTGTTCTGGATTTTCCTGATACGGTTTTTCAATCAGTCGGTCATAAGCAGGTTTCAGCAGAATGGAAACCATGGCCAAACCAAAGGCAAACGCCCAGGCTTCGTTGGTGTTACGTATGTTGAGGGCGTAGGCTACGATTTCGTGCGAGATGATTAAATCACCCGCCAGAAAGGCAATCCCCGCAATTAGAAACAGCAAACCAGCCAGCAATGAATAATCCGGCGCATGTTTAGCCCGGCGTTCTTTCAATGCATCGCGTTCGGCTTCTACAGCCTGCCGGTCGTCCTCTTTCTGTTTTACCTGTTTCGACAATCGCTCGACCTGAAGCACATGGTTCTGCAAATCGGCAAAAGCGGAACGGTTGTTTTCGGTAGCGTCGGCTAACTGACGATCTATATTTGTCAGTTCCGTCCGCTTTTCCTGAATCCGCTCGGTGAGCCAGTCTGTGTTGATCTGGCTGGAGAGATATCCTTCGTATGTTTCCCGATTTACACCTTCCATTCCGCTGTTGTAGCCGTGCTGGAAATCGGGACTGTTTGTTGGCTCCATAAAGGTTGTATTGTTATGGAGTTGCAGGGTTATAAAATTATAGAGTTGTAAAGTTGTAGCGTTATAAGGTTACAGAGTTTCATGCCTCTACAACTTTACAACCCTATAACCTTACAACTCTACAACTCTACATCATACAACTCTTATTTAAACATGGCTTCGCGTTGGGACTCAGGAAGTCGTTCGCGAAGGCTTCTGGCAAGTTCAAACTCACTTATAAATAGATTAACAAGTCTATCGCGCTGAGTGTTCAATTGAACCCGTCTGGCTTCGGTCTGATTCAGCGACGTAACAAACGGCCATTTCTGAGTCCGCAAGCCATCCACTTCGCGAACAAGCTGATTTATTTCGGCTTCTAACCGTGGTACGTCTTCCTGTTTACGCACTAGTAACCGACGATTCGCAAGCACTACGTTAATGTCGTTTTGAAGGGAAGTCAACGTAGTAAGCAGAAGTTTCCCACCCAGCAGAAACAGAAAAAATACAAATAGAAACAAGCCAACTGCCTGCACTGTCGACTTGGTTTCCAGCGCTTGAACCAGTATAAACACCGATGCCGCTAATGGCAACCCTACTTCTTCGATCAGACGACGGGCGGTCAAACGCGTGCCTGTCTCATAAAAAAACGACGTCCGGCCCGCTAAATTGAACATGCCCGCCAGAAATACGCCTACAGCCACCCAGCGATTGGGGAAGGCAGGACGTAGCGTTTCATCGACCAGGAAGAACGTACCAACACACATGACCTCCAACAACAGCAGACTGGCAGCCGTTCGAATCAAATTGGTTGAAGCGGGTTGAGCGTTTCTCAACTCGTCCAACTGATGACGTAGTGTGGCGATACGTGTTTCTCGTTCGTTGATGAATTGATTGATTTCGCCAATTTGCTCGGTGTATTGGTGGATGGATTCTTCCAGCGGAGCCGACTGCTGCCCGAAAAAAGCCCGAATTTGGGCAACCTTACCGTCTGGACGTGCGTCTGACAAACCGAACAGCACACCTTCGTCGCGGAGAGATTCTTCATCAGCTAGCCAGTCGGGTAGAGGTTCGGAAGGCGCCAACGTAACAGGGAGAGCGGGCAGGAACGTAGCAGCAACATCCTGTTTAACTGGCGCTACGTCCGTTGGCATAGTACTACGAACTGTAGGAGTAGGCAATGAGGAACTTATGGGCGTAGGCCGTGAAAAAAAAGCACGAAAGCGTTGGGTTAGCGTCATTATCAGCTTCGGACAATACGTCCGATCATCGGCACAGGTTGTTAACAGAAAACGGCTGTAAATACGTAAATAGTGCTTCACTAATGCAAATACAATGTGATGAAGGGCAATTATTTTTAGGAAAATTTCTGCTACGTATCGAAACTGTCCGCAGCTATTTAAACTAACCGACGTAATACCAGCTTGCGTTTTTTGTCATGCTTCCGCTCCAGCGGCCTGACTTCTTTATCATGACAAAAAAGGCATGTTGGAGTTGAGCTTATAAAGGGGTTTTAATCTACTAATAAAGTTATTTGGAGCTGAGGTTATATTATTGATAGTCAGATGTTTAATTGTTAAAATATATAAATAATATGGGAGCTATCCAAGGGATAAATATGTTATTAATGTGTACGGGTGGCGGGCTATTCTGCTTGGTATTACCCGTTCTTCTACTACGTTATGACGCTTCAACCAATCCCCGTTACGTCGGCTAAACCGGCTACTCGATCTCTTGTTAAATCACCTCGCCTTTGGATGCCCAAACGGGTCGTTTTTACAGCCGATGCCATTAACGAACCTTTTGGTCAAGCCATCTACGAACGTATATCGGCCCTTGATCTGCCTATCGAAATTGCCAAAAATAATCGCATCACCGGTCTGCGTGGAGCAGATGAGCGTGAGACGTATCGCCTGGCTAAGAATACGTTAGCGATTGTGAATGCTCCACCGAGTGCCTTCAAACTTCAGCCCATTCCCCCTTCGGCCGACTGGCAGATGAACCTGGCTGAAGGTTGTCCGGCTCATTGCCACTACTGCTATTTAGCGGGTAGTTTGGCTGGTCCGCCAGTGGTGCGGGCCTACGCCAATCTTCCTGAAATGCTGGCCCACACGGCCACTTACGAAGGCACTTACCCCCCCAACCGGAGCTGGCAGGGCAACGACGCCAGCCGACCAACTACGTTTGAAGTGAGCTGTTACACCGACGTACTGGGCATCGAGCACCTGACGGGTAGCTTAGCCGAGTGTATCCGCCATTTTGGTGAACGGCAAATGGGCCACCGTGGACACGGCCAGCTGCGGTTTGTTTCCAAGTACGATCAGGTAGACAGCCTGCTCGATCTGCCTCACAACGGGCAAACCCGCGCCCGTTTTAGTATCAATGCCGACATTGTGGCCCGTCGTTTAGAGGGCGGCACAGCTTCGGTAGAAGCTCGTTTGCAGGCGCTCCGTAAACTGGCTCTTCCAAAAGAACTGGGTGGTGGCGGATATCCCGTTGGTGTGGTCATCGCGCCGATTATGCCCATTCCCGGTTGGCGCGAGCATTACACCGCCCTGCTCGACCGTATCGCCGAGGTTATTGACTTTCCCCGGAACGCCGGTCTGGTGGACATGAACGTAGAATTTATCAGCCACCGCTTTACGCCCGGTTCGAAGGAAGTGCTGTTGCAGTGGTATCCGAACACGTCGCTGGAGATGGACGAAGCGACACGCGCCCAGAAACGCAATAAGTTTGGTGGCACCAAGTATGTTTATCGGCCCGAGGAGATGAAGGAAATGAAAAACTTCTTTTATGCCGAGTGGCAGCATCGTTTCCCAAATGCACCAATCCTGTATTGGACGTAAGCTGACTGTCTCCTAAATAGCGCATTGCCTGCAAGATATTACTTTAGGGTAACCCTTGCAGGCAATGCGCTATTTGCCTATCAACCCAGGAGTATCTGCTATAACTAACTGAGTTGTCTGATAGTGAACCAATTGCGGATTGACGCAAAAAACCAGCCTGTTATTGGCTCAACCGGACCCGTTATTGACTTATGCTGGATTTCAGGGCTTTAATGATTGAAAATTAGGCCACAAACCCACCTTCACTATCATTTTATGAAATTTCCTACTGGCGATTTATTTGTTCTTTTCTTCTTTTTGATTGGCCTTTCGCTGGCTGGCATTGCCTGGTACATCTACCGGAGTCATCAGGAATTGGTAAAAAATGGCATATCTACCAAAGGTATTGTCATTGGTATGCATCGTATAAAACCCCGCGAATACCCCGTAGCACCGTCGATACGTTACCGGACACTCGATGGGATTGAACGGGTTTTTCACAGTTCGGAGGGCCGGAATCCCCCAGCTTACCAGATTGGCGAGGAAGTAACCCTTTATTACAACCCTTCGCAACCCGATGACGTAGTATTAGAAGGAGATTACCTGCTGGTATACGTATTTGGAGGCATGGGATTTGTCTTCATGCTGATCTCAGTCTGGGGTGTCGGAAGCGCAATTTCAGCCATCTGGAAATGGATGGTTGTTTCCTGATACTAAGAATAGAATTACGTAACGTGGGAAGAAACTCACGATTATTGGCTCAAATCGCGAATTTCCATCCGCGTTACGTCCATGCTTAAAATCGTTACGATTGTAAACTGGTTGGCTATTGCCATTCTTGGCGTTCTGCTGGCTATATCTTATGTATTTCCAACAAAAGGGGGCGATGCAGCAGGGCGCGGAATGGGGGAGGCTATTCTGCTATTTGCCTCCATTGCGTTCGGTGTATTATTGATCCTCAATCTGTTACCATTTAACTGGGCGAGATATTCGGCCTTTTCACTGTTGATGCTGCCAGTCGCCTTTTTAGTACTGAATGGCGTTGCGAAACCTGTAAAAGATATTGTCAGTGCCATTACGTATTCCAAATCCGACTACGATGGATCTGATTATTTTTCAGATAAACAGTGCAAAGCCATTCTATCGGCTATTTACGATGAGGACGTAGTGAACGTAGAAACGTTGCTACGTGAGCCCGTTCCGCACATCAACGACCTGGACATACAGGGCGAAATGACGATTCTTGATTACACAGCCAGTCATTACAGCCCCTATAAACAGGGTTGGAAAAAGACGCGACGTATCATGGAATTGCTCATCAAAGCTGGGGCAACCATCAACAGTACCAATCCCAAACGGACTGCTACCCATACTACGTCGGTCTGGAATGCACCTCCGTATATGCTGGAATTTTTTCTCAAACGCGGGGCCGATCCCAACGCCATTGGGGAAAACCACGTACCAATACTTTACCATGCAATTCGGGCCGGTGGCGAAGATTCTATCGATAAAGTAAAGTTATTGCTCGATTACGGGGCGGATTGTAACGTAGTGGAAACGTATGACCGCTATACTGAAAACTTCTCCCCAGTCATTTTTGCGTCATCGTTTGGGTATTGGGATGTTTGCTGGCTGCTGATTCAGCGTGGGGCGGATAAACACTACGTTGCCCCCAATGGCTCTTCAGTAAAATCTTACGTACAGTATTTCGAAAAGGAGTATAAAGAACGTAACGAACAACTTCCGGCCACCTTTTATCATATAAAAGCTTCTGTTCAGCCCTGACCATTCTGAATGCCTTTTTGCAGAAGAAACGCTCCTACGTGATAACTTTAATGAGATATCTTAGTTAAGCGTGTATTTCTGGAACTGAATACCTGACGAATGGTGACTAAATTTTTTATTTCTGTTATCGCAATACTGACTTTTTTTTGCTGCGACAAGGCGACTGCCCAACAAAAAAAGCAAATGGTACGTCTGGCAAAACTCCAGATCGATCCGAAACAGTTGGAAAGCTATAAAACTGCGCTTAAAGAAGAAATTGAAACGTCTGTGCGGGTTGAGCCAGGTGTATTAACGTTATATGCGGTTTCGGAGAAAGAGAAACCGACACACATCACAATTCTGGAGATTTACGCAGATACTGCTGCCTACAAAGCGCACATCCAGACACCGCATTTTCTAAAATATAAAACGACGACCAAGGATATGGTCCAAGCTCTTGAACTAGTCGATACTGTGCCTCTAGTACCTGGAATGAAGATAAAATAAGTAGACTGGTACATTCATAGTCCTCAACGTCAGATGCTTACAGTTGACGTACTGGAGATTAATACCTAACCAAAACCATAGCTTACATCCAATTAAGGCTTATCCAAAATTGCTGTAATACCGTTGCCCAGATCGTAAACGTTATCGTGTTTCTGGTTGGTGAGTAGAATAATCGTTCTTCGTTTGGAATTATCTACCATCAGAAGTGCCTGATAACGTAACGCTGCTCCATCGTGTATGTGGGTAAGAACCCGCTCATTCTCCATCGTTCCTTTGCCTAGTCCAGCCTGTTTATCAGGCATAAAAGGCGTCAGAATAAATTTTGTCGACTTGGGACTGATCAGGGTGAATGCATTGATACTTTCCGACCATTTATATAAATCATCCAGATTGACGCAGGTCCAGCCAGAGATTGGCGCTTGTAGTTTATCCTGTTTAAAGTCGTTGTTGAAGGATTTGGCCATGAGCGGATCAGCATCCGTAGGGTCAGCGATACCGTTTTTAATACCGACTTTTTTCAGCATCGTTTGCTCCGCAAACTCTTTAAAACTCACTCCACTAACCTTTTCGATCAGCTTCCGACGCAGGAACGTATTGTTGTTGTTGTAAGCGTATTGGCTACCCGGGGCAAAGTCTAACTGCCTGAGCGTCATCAAATCTTTCCAGTTATCCGCATCATTATGCACTGTCTGATACTTTATTTCTGGCAAACCACTGGTGTATTGCAGGAGGTTACGAACGCTGATCAGTTTCGACCATTCAGGTAAATCAGGGAAAAACGTGGCTAATTTGTCATCGAGCGACAGTTTGCTCTGCTCTACAAGCATCATGACGCCCACTGCATCAAATTCCTTTGCAATTGAACCAATGTGAAACCGGTATTCTGGCGTCAGAGGAACTTGCTTGCTCGCATCTGCGAAACCTATGGATTTACGAAAAAGAATTTCCCCGTTTTCAATGACCAGCACATTACCATTGAACAAACCATTCTGGTTAGCATTTAACAGATAAGTTTCTATTTGTGATTTTTTTGTGCCTGTTTGTTGTGCCTGTGCGAATGCCAAAAAAAGACAAAGAATAGTAGTGTAGATAAGTACGTTTTTGGGGATATGCATATGAATTCATTTCTACAAATGTAGTTTCTACCGAAGGAAAATACGCTGTAACGCGCCCCAGAGCCGCTTTTTGAGATTCTGGTCGGCTTCGATAGTCGGCAGTGAATCGGCCATCAGGAACGTAATGCCCTCGAAACGTACCGGCGAATAACGGTCCATCATGATATCGAGATGAAGCCGTTCGAAGGGGACGCCGAACGTAATGAAATGGTTGATGTATTTGCCACGTAGCAGTTCGGCAAAATTGATATCCTTCACGCCATGCAAATTCAATAGGTCGACCCCTTCGATATTGAGATTGACGGCTTTTAGGATTTTTTCCAGAAAGAGCAGGTTGCTCGGGTCCAGTTCTTCGTCGGCCAGCAACAATACTTTATGATTCAGTTGCGGCATCCGGGGCTTGGGTTGAATGGGCGGCAAAATCGACGGAACAACCGGGCGAGGTGCGGGTTCGGGCAGGGGTTCCGGTACGTTGGTTGAAACCGTTGCGGCTGGCTCGGCGGTAACTGCTACGTCAGAAACCAACGTAACGTGAACGGGTTCCGACGTAACGGGTGCTACGTTGAGAGCGATGGCTTCCAGATCGCCGGGTAAGTCGGAAGAAACGGACGTAGTGGCGGGTGCTACGTCGTCAACGACTTCGATTCCCCACGATTCGTCGGCGATTCGGAAAAGCTGATCAGTTTGGTAAAGCGTCTGGTAAAAATTCTTCGCTGACATTAATTCAGATGTTACGTTCGTGCTGAGCGACGTCCGGGTGTTACGTTAGCGCATAGCCTCCACACATTCGACTACTTTATCGGTGTTCAGTACGTCAACGCCCAACTTTTTGAGTTGTTTCCAGGCGTTGGGCGTATCGGGAATGCCCCAGAATCGAATTGGTTTTTTGTCGCTATGTGCCCGTTTGATAACGCGTTTTAGCTTTTCCTTGTCGACATCCGACATTTCTCCTTCTCCATTCCACTGTGAATATAACCGAAAATTGTCGCTAATGAGTGCGATATGCTGAAGTGTTTCTTCATCGTAAACTTCGCTCGGCCGTCCATCAAATTGTAGTAGCGGATAATCGAAATAAACCGGAATTTTAGGCCGGTTGCCACTAATGACGACCTGTATGGCCCTCAGATTAGCCGCTCGGTTAAAGGAAGGCAGGTTTTCCTGTAACAGGGCAAGGAGTTTCGGCAGAACATCAGTCGGATTATCTTTAATGTCGACGACCAGCGAAAAGGTATAATCACGTTCCTGACTGGGCCGATCTTTATATTGCTTAAAAAAAGCAGCAATAGGTTTCAGATAAAGTGAGTCGAGCGTTGGCGCGCCGGCTTTTGGCTGTTCGTGCGAGACTACCAGCTTGCCATTCTGAAGCCAGACGTCGGCTTCGATATAATCGGCCCGTTGTTCGTAGGCAGTCAGCAAAGGCCGTGGTTTTTCGTAATCATTATGGGCGTGGATTTTCTGCGCCAGGCTGTTTGACAAAGTAAACCACAGTAAGGTAGAGAGTAGGTAGTAGCGCATGTCGGTAGGCAACTAATTTTTGACAAAGTAACGTAGCTTATTCACGAAACCAAAACCCGGATGGCACCTTGCCGTTTCCGACCAAAGCACTAATTTTGACCTGCTACGAATGAATACTGTATAATGGATGATGAATAATGCCTAGCAGCCGTGTTCTTTACCCTTTTATGACAGTATTCATTATTAATTTCACTTATTCATTGAAATGGGTTTACTACAGGGAAAAGTTGCTTTAATTACAGGTGCCTCGCGCGGAATTGGCCGGGCTATGGCTCAGAAATTTGCAAAGGAGGGTGCCACAGTTGCCTTTACTTATCTGTCGAGCGTTGAAAAAGGGCAGGCATTGGAAGAAGAACTTCGGACGTTTGGTGGTCAGGTGAAAGGTTACCGTTCCGATGCGTCAGACTTCCAGGCTGCTGAAGAGCTTATTAATCAGGTAATTGCTGATTTCGGCAAACTCGACGTATTGATTAATAATGCTGGTATTACGAAAGATGGTCTGCTGATGCGGATGTCCGAAGAACAATGGGACAGCGTTATTACCGTTAATTTAAAATCAGTCTTCAACCTCACCAAAGCCGCCATCAAACCCATGATGAAAGCTAAGGCCGGGTCAATCATTAATCTGACGTCGGTGGTCGGTATTCGGGGTAACGCCGGACAGGCCAACTATGCGGCTTCGAAAGCGGGAATTATCGGATTTACCAAGTCGGTTGCGTTGGAACTGGGGTCGAGAAATATTCGCTCCAACGCCATTGCGCCGGGTTTTATCGAAACGGAAATGACGGGCGAAATCAACGAGAAAGCCCTCGAAGACTGGAAACAACAGATTCCCATGAAACGGGGTGGCCAGCCCGACGAGGTGGCTGATTGTGCCGTTTTTCTGGCTTCTGACCTTTCGCGCTACATCACCGGTCAGGTGCTGCAAGTGGATGGGGGAATGTTAACTTAATACTAGTCGTTAGTTATCAGTCGTTAGTCAATAGCAAAGTGTTATTGCGGCTGACGACTAACCACTATTGACTGACGAATACTAACGACTTTTCATGAATTTCATCTTTCAGACCTCTCCCTGGTGGATTCTGGTGTGCCTGCTGGTTGGTGCCGCGTACGCTTTTGCTATGTATCAACCCTTGCCGCGGCTGATGGCGGGCGGGTCTACAACCGTGGGTGGGTTCGATAAGCGAACTACGTATGGATTGGCAGCATTACGGTTTGTCATCGTCAGCTTTCTGTGTTTTCTGCTGTTAAATCCCCTCATTCGCAGCCTGCGCACACTGACCGAAAAGCCGAAAGTGGTATTGGCCGTCGATAACTCCGAGTCGGTAGCCGCTGCCGGTCGACCGGCGCTGAATCAGGCTCTGACGGGTTTGCAAACGTTACGTCAGCAATTGGCCGATAAAGGATTGGACGTAGCCGTGCGTACGTTTGGCGATACCGTTACCGAAAGCGACCTCACGCAGATTCCATTCACTCAACGTACCACTGATTTGTCGGGCCTTTTGTCGCGTATTCGCTCTGATTATGAAGGGCGTAACCTGACCGACGTAGTACTGGTTTCGGATGGAATTTTCAATCAGGGGCTTTCGCCAACCTTTGGGCAGTATCCATTTACGGTACAGACCGTGGGGTTGGGTGATACCGTTGCGAAACGTGATGTGCAGCTTCGTGGTGTGATAGCGAACCGAATTGCGTACCTCGGTAACCAGTTTCCGGTGCAGGCCGAAATTGTCAGCAACGGCTTTCAGGGACGTAGCGCTACGGTGGTACTTCGCCAGAACGGTCGTGAATTAGGGCGACAGTCGATCAGTTTTGGCAAGAGCGATACATTCAACCAGGTCACGTTTACGACAACGGCCACGCAAAAAGGCGTACAGCACTATGTAGTGGAAGTGTTGCCGCAACCGGGCGAGTTCAGCACACGTAACAACCGGCAGGACGTCTATCTGGACGTAATTGATGGAAAAGAAAAAGTGCTTTTGCTGGCGCTGGCCCCGCATCCCGATATAAAAGCCATCCGCAATATTCTGGAACGAAACCAGAACTACGAACTCGATATCCGTATTCTAACAGGCACTCCTGCCGAAGCACCTCCACTTCCCGACAAAGTGTACGATTTGCTTATTCTGCACCAGATTCCGGATAATGGTGGAGTCGGCAATCAATTGGTTCAGAAATATTTAGTCAGAAATACGCCAACGTTGTTCGTGCTGGGCAACCAGTCGGCGCTGGGGCCGTTCAATACGTCGAATTCGGTATTACAAATTGCCGCTCAGGCGAATCAGAGTGATAAAGTAACGGGCGTATTCAACCCGGAGTTTAAGCAGTTGAATCTGGATGCGGCTAAGCTCGATATTCTTTCCAAATTGCCGCCCCTGTTGGCTCCTTACGGCGAATTTAGACTTCAACCGGGCAGTGAAGTGGTGCTATGGCAGCAAGTTGGTAGCGTACGTACTACCAAGCCATTGCTAGCCCTGAACGTAACAAGTCCCCGAAAAACGGCAGTGCTGGCCGGGGAAGGACTCTGGGGTTGGCGACTCGAAGAATACGCGCTGACTGATAAGCAGGAAGTGGTCGATGAGTTGCTTCAGAAAGTAATTCAGTTGATTTCGGTAAAGGAAGACCGCCGGAAACTTCGCGTGTATCCGATTCGAAATGAGTTTGTGGCCGGTGAGAAGGTGATCTTCGAAACGGAAATGTACAATGACATTTACGAAGAAGTATTCGACAAACCCGTTCGTCTGGAAATCAGTGATGAAAAAGGCGTAACTCGTTCTTTCAATTATACACCCACTGCGGCTAATCGTCGATTCGAAATCAGCCGACTGCCTCAGGGCGCATATCGGTTCAGGGCTACGGCAAATGTAAACAACCGTTCCGAACAGTCGGCGGGGCAGTTTGTGGTACGTGATCTCCAGCTCGAAGCCATCAACACCACCGCCGACCACGGAATGCTACGTCAATTGGCGCAACAATCAGGCGGCCAGTTTTACACCGCCAATCGTATTGATGATCTGGTACGTAATCTGGGTTCTCGCCCGCACCCGGCACGCCTGACCAGCACCGAAGAAATGAACGAGCTAATCAACTGGCGCTGGCTCTTTTTCCTCGTGCTCACACTGGCATCAGTTGAGTGGGGGTTAAGGAAGTTTTATGGTGGATATTAAGGTGTTGTGACGCAGCGATGCCCGGAGGGTAAAGGAGATTCACAAAGGTTTTATTTTTCTCTGTGAATCTCCTTTACCCTCCGGGCATCGCTGCGTCACAACTTTTATTCAGCCTCTCCCAACTCCGCCCGTATCGCGCTATTGACAAAACGGATTTCGCTGTACGTAACGCCGTTGCCAATAGTCTGAATGAGTTCAGTGAACGTAGTAGATGGAGCCGTTTCGAGGTGGGAGCGAATGAGTTTTATTCGCTCGGGTGGTAAAACAGCTTCAACGGATAATTCACCCTGACCAATGCACTGTGCCAGATGGCCTTCGATGGTCGAAACCGCGAAACCGCGCTCGGTAGCAATTTCGGCAATGGTTTTACCCGCCTGAAATAGCGCTAATGTCTGCGTAGTAGACGGAATTTTGGCTTCTTTCGGTTCTTTTACCTTCTTCTCTTTTGTTTCTTTCGTGGGTTTCGGCCGTTCAAGGAAGTCTTTAATGACGGCCAATACGTCCTGGCCAATCTGCTTCACTTTTGTTTTACCAAAACCTTTAATGGCCAAAAGTTCATCAAGGGTAGTAGGTCGAAGTTTTGCCAGTTCGGCGATGGTTTTCTGGGGCAGTACCATGTATCCCGACGTATCATGTTCGCCCGCCAGATCGTTACGCCATTTCATTAACGCGCCATATAACCCTCCGCGACCGGGGCTGTCTGTGGTTGTAGCTGCCTCTTTTTCAAGTTTTTTACGTTCGGGCTGGAAGTCTAATTCGGCGTGGTTACGGGCTTTTAAATAAGACAATGCGTCAAAACCATCCCGGCAGCTCTCAAACGAGCGAAGTTTTACGAACAACTCTTTTTCCAGTTCATCCAGCACTTCCAGCAGTGATTCGCGCACCTGCTTGTTGTCGGAGTCGGTAGGACAGCGGTGGAGGAGGGGTAGGAGTTCGTCACCGAGCACTGCCTGGAAATAAGCAGTTGCCTTACGAATTCGCTCTTGTAACGTATCGTTTTCTTCGGGTAACGTCTCTTCTTCGAAATAAACAGGTAGTTGCTGCTGAAAACGATTCGTTACATTGCGGGCTTTATTCTGCAACAAATCACGTAACTCAGTAAGGATAGGGAAACATTCAGCATCTAAACTATTCGTATGTTCATTCACGACACGGCGGCAACGATACGTTAGTGAACTGGCACGTTCGAACGAAAATAGCTCCTGAAGTAGTACCTGCTGATTGCTACGTCGAGAGTCGCGCAGGTGCTGCTCGGTGGGTGTTTGCTGTTGTACTTCGTCGTGAAAATCCTCCAGCGTCTGCTCGGTTTTGATACTGTGCGATGGAATCGGTGAACGTAGCACCAGGCCGTCGAGTGTTTTGCAACGGCTCAACGCTACGTATACCTGCCCATGCGCGAAAGCCGCCGACGCATCAATAATTGCTTTTTCGAAGGTTAAGCCCTGGCTTTTATGAATCGTAATGGCCCAGGCAAGCTTAAGCGGAAACTGTCGGAACGTACCAATTGCTTCAGCCTTAATTTCTTTGGTAGCCGGATCTAGCGTGTACTTCAAGTTTGTCCAGTCAACGGGAAGTACATCAATTACGTCTTCGTTGTCACCACACTGGACGTAGATAATGTCATCGTCGATGTCGACTATCTGTCCGATTTTGCCGTTGTAGTACCGTTTTTCGCGGGTGATGTCATTTTTGATGAACATAACCTGCGCTCCAACTTTCAGTTCCAGACTAGCTTCCGTTGGGTAAATGCTGGTCGGGAAATCACCTTCCACAATGGCTTCGAACGTGTGTAAACCAGTTGGGAGACCAGCAAGTTTGTTGCTGTTGATTTGCTGTGCAGTAGTATTGTGCGTCGAAAGCGTAATGTAACCTTCTTTATCGTGGGGCGCAAAATTGGGAATATGGCGCTGGTTGAGGTCGGCCAACTGATCGCGCGTGACCGTTTTTTCACGGATGCTATTGAGCAGACTGATAAATCGTGCATCGGCCTGGCGGTAAATATGGGTCAGCTCGATCGATATGTAAGGGATTTGACGTAGCGCTTTGCTCCCGAAAAAATAACCCGTTTCGTAGTGTGGTTTCAGCAACGACCACTCTTCATCCCGAATAACGGGGGGTAATTGCTGCATGTCGCCAATGAGCAGCAGTTGCACGCCACCAAAAGGCTGTCCGTTGTTTCGATACCGACGTAGCACTTCATCAATTCCATCAAGCACGTCGGCCCGAACCATGCTGATTTCGTCGATGATCAGCAGGTCGAGCGTACGTAGGAGTCGTATTTTCTCTTTGTTAAACTTGCGGCTTTCACGTAGCGTCGAACCTGGAACCAGTGGACCGAAAGGAAGTTGAAATAATGAGTGAATCGTGACACCTCCGGCGTTAATGGCTGCTACGCCCGTGGGGGCCACGACCGCCAGTCGTTTGGCGCTTATCTGTTTAACCTGGTGCAGAAACGTAGTTTTGCCTGTGCCCGCTTTGCCGGTCAGGAAAATGTTTCGGTTGGTGTGGAGTACAAACTGATGAGCAAGTTCAAGTTTTTCGTTGACGGGGGCAATCATGATAAGGCGTACAAAGGGTCAAATGTAAGCATTTTCGTGTAAATAATTTACATGTCGGAGCTACTAACGAGTAGCTTTACGTTGATTGGGCTCGTTTTTTGAGATGATTTATCAACGTAACAAATTTCTCAAGATTTAACGTCTATATCCAGCCATTTTAACAACGTATTGCTTGTATTTTTGACCAGAACGTACCACCTGTCGATAACTTCCTGATTTCATGGCGGATAAATCTCCCGTACTCAAAAAAGCATTGGGTCCCGTTCACCTCTGGGCCATCGGCGTTGGTCTGGTAATATCAGGTGAGTATTTCGGCTGGAACTACGGCTGGGGTGTTGCAGGTAGCGTAGGACTTCTGATGGCGGCTCTGCTCATTACGGTGCTCTACATCACGTTCATTTTCAGCTTTACGGAACTAACAACGGCCATCCCGAATGCAGGTGGGCCATTTGCGTATGCGTTCCGGGCGTTTGGGCCAGTAGGAGCGCTGGTAGCTGGTTATGCTACGTTAATTGAGTTTTTATTTGCTACGCCCGCCATCGCGCTGGCACTGGGAAGTTATATTCACTTTCTGTACCCATCGGTGCCGGTAATGTGGTGTTCGGTGGGAGCGTTTGTGGTGTTCACAGGTATTAATCTACTGGGAATCAAGGAAGCAGCCTGGTTTTCGTTGATTATGACCATTATTGCTATTGGGGAATTGCTGCTTTTCATCGGCGTTGTTTATCCACATACCAGCCTCGATACGTTCCTGCACAATCCAATGCCGTTTGGCTGGTCGGGCGTTTTTGCGGCCTTGCCATTTGCCATCTGGCTGTTTGTCTGTCTCGAAGGCATTGCAATGGTAGCTGAGGAAGTGGAAGATAGTAAAAACGCCATTGCAAAAGGCTATATATCAGCCGTGTTGACGCTGGCTTTCCTAGCCATAACGGTGATGATTAGCGTGGGGGGTATTACGCACTGGGAAAACCTCGATCACCTCGATTATCCCATGCCCGAAGCGATTGCTATTGTGTTAGGTCGTCAAAATCCACTGACGAAATTTTTTACCAGCGTTGGTCTGTTTGGCCTGATTGCGTCGTTTCATGGGATCATTATCAGCTATTCCCGGCAGATTTTTGCGCTGGCCAGAGAGGGTTATTTACCACGGGGATTATCAGTGGTAAATAGTAGTAGACAGGTGCCGGTTTGGGCGTTGCTGGTTGGAGCCTTGTTTGGCATCGGGGCACTGGCATTGCTGGATACCAGTAAGTTGGTAATTCTTTCTACGATTGGCGCTGTTGTCGTTTATATCATCAGTATGCTGTCGTTATTTCAGCTACGGAAAATACAGCCCGCTTTGCCTCGTTCGTTTAGAGCGCCTTTTTACCCAGTTTTTCCGGCGGTTGCACTACTGATTGCCGTTGTAGCACTGGCCGCGATGATTTATTTTTATAGCAATCTGAGTCTTCTCTTCTTCGGGGGATTAGTTGTTGTAATGGGCGTTTTTCTGGGAGCAAGATGGTACAGGAAGAAAGATATATGAAGTATGGGGTATGCTGTATTTAAAAATGCTACGTCTAATCTATGCTTCATACATCCTATCTCATACATATAAAAACTATGGCTCATTTATTCACAGTCGGTGGTTTTACGTATCGCTTCGATGACCTTAAGCAGTTGCTGGCGAAAGCGAGTCCGCTACGTTCGGGCGATACGTTGGCGGGGATTACGGCGCATAGTTACGAGGAACGGGTGGCTGCTCAAATGGCACTGGCCGACGTACCACTCACTACGTTTCTGAATGAAGCCGTTATCCCCTACGAAACCGACGAAGTAACCCGCCTGATTATTGATACGCACGACGTAGCGGCCTTTTCACCCGTCAAGTCATTTACAGTTGGCGAACTCCGTGACTGGCTGCTGAGCGACCATGCTACGTCTGAACGACTGCGGCAAGTATCGCCTGGCCTTACGCCCGAAATGGTAGCGGCTGTTTCGAAACTGATGCGGAATCAGGACTTAATTCTGGTTGCGAAAAAGTGCGAAGTGGTGACCCGGTTTCGGAATACGCAGGGGTTGCGCGGCCACCTGTCGGTACGTCTGCAACCCAACCATCCCACCGACGAAGCGAAGGGAATTGCGGCCAGCGTTATCGACGGACTGCTGTATGGCAGTGGCGACGCTATGATTGGTATCAATCCAGCCACCGATAGCCCCGCTGCTACGTCGCGACTGCTCCTCATGCTGAATGATTTGCGCGAACGTTTTGCCATTCCTACCCAAAGTTGCGTACTGAGTCATATTACCACTACGTTGCAATTGATGGAACGACAGATGCCGGTCGACCTTGTTTTTCAGTCCATTGCCGGGACAGAGAAAGCCAATGCGAGTTTTGGGATAACCTGTTCGCTGTTGCAGGAAGCGTACGAAGCCGGACTTTCGCTAAAACGTGGGACGCTCGGTCAGAATCTGATGTATTTTGAAACGGGGCAGGGGAGTGCGTTATCGGCCAATGCCCACCACGGCGTCGACCAACAAACCTGCGAAGTTCGCGCCTATGCGGTTGCCCGTCAGTTTAAGCCCTTTCTGGTGAATTCAGTCGTTGGATTTATTGGGCCGGAATATTTATTCGATGGCAAGCAGATTATTCGGGCTGGGCTGGAAGATCATTTCTGTGGAAAATTAATGGGGTTGCCAATGGGCATGGACATCTGCTATACCAACCACGCGCAGGCCGATCAGGACGATATGGATACGTTGCTAACACTGTTAGGTGTGGCTGGTGTCAACTTCATTATGGGCGTTCCTGGCGCTGATGATATCATGCTCAACTATCAGTCAACGTCTTTTCACGATGCCCTGTATGTACGAAGAGCTCTTGGACTTCGTTCTGCCCCTGAATTTGAAGAATGGCTGGTTCGGCAGGGGATTATCGACAACCAGGGAAACCGATTGTCGGGCGGAGCGGCCAAAAAATTATACACAGCGTTACTTCCGGCATGAACGAGCCTCAAAAATCAGGTGTAGAACCCGACGAATGGGCCTCACTTCGGACGTATACGAAAGCTCGAATTGCTTTGGGAAAAACGGGTGTTTCAGTTCCGCTCAAGGAATCGCTGGCGTTTAAGCTGGCTCATGCTCACGCTAAAGATGCTGTTTATTCGCAACTGCAAATAGATGATTTACAGGCCAAACTAGCGCCGGCCGGTTTGCCGATTCACGTACTGCATAGTCAGGCTTCATCGCGTGACATTTATCTGCAACGCCCAGACTTCGGCCGACGGTTGGACGATACGTCCGTTAAATTACTTAACCAATTACAAAGCCCATCTGCTGATATTTGCATCATTGTGGCCGACGGTTTATCGGCAACTGCCGTGATGCGTAACGCTGGTTTGGTGGTACGTCGTCTGATTGAAAAAGCGCAATTGGCTAGTTATTCACTCGCGCCGATTTTGCTGGTAGAACAGGGGCGGGTAGCCATTACAGATGCCATCGGCGATTTGTTACGTCCCAAACTGGCGGTGATACTCATCGGCGAACGTCCGGGCCTCAGCTCGTTCGATAGCCTGGGGGCTTATCTTACGTATGCACCTAAATCGGGCCTTACCGACGAACGCCGAAACTGCATATCGAATATTCGGGAAGAAGGCCTTAAACCGAGTCAGGCTGCCGATAAAATTATGCACTTGATTCAGGCTGCCTTTCGACTTCAACTAACCGGTATTGCCCTGAAAGAAGACGACGGGTTGGACGGAGCCGATACGTATCGCGAAATTGAAGAAGCATGACGTAGCGGAACACATTTTCTCGAACGATACGTTAAAAGTTCGCGTTAGGCCCCGACAGGCTCTGGCTGTCGGAATTGCCGGACGGCTTGGAGTTAGTCGCTATTGCGACTCCAACAGACAGAGCCTGTCGGGGCCTAATGACTACCGACTGACGACTAATTTTTATTATGAATATTGGCGATAAAGTCCGGCTGCTCCGGGCAAAAGAGCAGGGTGTTGTGTCACGGTTTTTACCGAATGGCATGATTGAAATTGAGATTGAAGATGGCTTTCGAGTGCCGGTAATGCGCTCTGAACTGGTGCCGGTATCACCACTGGAAGCTGAACGCCTGTTGAAAAATAATCCGTATGCAGCCCAGAAAACAGTTGCTCCAGCAACGCCGTCCATTCTGGCGAATCAGGGCGTTTATCTGGCGTTTGTGGCCGTCAACGACCGCGAATATACGTTGCATCTTATCAATAACACGGATTGGGAATTTCCTTACGTAGTGGGCGAAGAATCAGCGGCTCCGGGGGGCGGAACACAGTTTCGGGGATTGCAGAGCGGAGTACTGAAAGCCAGATCGCAGCAGAAATTTAACGACCACTACCTTCACGCTTCCTTCGAAGGCTGGCCCACGTTTGTGGTGCAGGGCTTATGGTTCCGGGCGGGGAAATCGTCGTTACGGCAACCCCTCGTGAAACGGTTCAAGGCACGTACCGCTACGTTCTTCAAGAGTAAAACAACTGTTCCGGTTCTTAATCAGCCGGGTTTTCTGACACAACTGGATGCTGATACGTCGGAATCAGATGCTACGTTGCCGAATAGTAATCGGCCGGTGCAGCCAAAATCCGTTACGTTACGTCCCGATGAGTTAAAAGCCGAAATGCTACGTTCGAAATCAGATCAGGAGCCGGTTTCGGTTGATCGTCCAAGTGCGGTGGTCGATTTGCACGTTGAGGCACTTTTACCCAATGGCGTCGGCAATCGAAGTCCGGCTGATTTGCTGAAACTGCAACTCACTACGTTCGAACGCACTCTCGAAAACGCCATTGCCAGCGGTATGAACGATATTACGTTCATTCACGGCGTCGGAAGCGGTGCCCTGCGGACGGAATTGCATAAACGATTAGGTCAGCATTCAAACGTTAAATTTTTTGAAGACGCCCAGAAACAGAAGTTTGGCTATGGTGCCACAAAGGTTACAATTCGGTAAGCGTTATTTCGCAGAGGAATACGGAGAAAAGTGGAGTTTCACAGCGTTTTTTCGGGTAACTCCACTTTTAGTCTATGTGGCTCTGTGTTCCAATTTTTTTCTCTTAAGTTGCGGTCAACTAACCGGCACGCGCTTAACCACGAAAGCGCCTAAAGAAGCCTATTCTACTACCGAAATGGAAGTTCGTAATGAACGCTTTTTGTCGACGGTACACATACCAGTCTCCATCGCACTGAGTGATATAGAACGGCAAATCAATGCGCAGGTGAACGGCCTTATTTATGAAGATAACAGCCTGGAAGACAATCATAACGACCAGTTTATGGTGAAAGTCTGGAAGCGTGGCGCGATTCTGCTGAGTGCTCAGGATAGCCTGTTTCACCTTGTCGTTCCGCTGAAAATCTGGGCTAAAGCTGGCGTTTCGGTGCTGGGCTTTATGCAGTATAAGGAAACAGAGTTCGAGATTGATTTGCGCTTTAAAACTAAATTTGATCTGGACCCGGATTGGTCAGTTCATACGCAGACGCAACCCGATGGCTACGGCTGGGTGCGAAAACCTACCGTGAACATTGTTGGTATGAACGTACCGGTCACGAGTCTGGTCTCGCGTGCTATTGACAAAAATTTGGGGACCATCACCAAAGCTCTCGATACGCAAATTCGACGAAATGTAGACCTGAAAACGCCGGTTCTGAAAGCCTGGAATACGTTGCGGGAGCCGTATCTATTGTCGGAAAAGTACCGAACGTATTTGCAGATTGTCCCCAAACGAGTACTTATCACGCCGTTACGTTTCGAGGGCCGCCTGATACGTTCAACCATTGGTATCGAAGGATATACGCTTACAACAACTGGTGCCAAACCTGACGTAAGACCGGCAGTATCGTTGCCGGATTTAACGGTGGTGTCGACGGTTCGGGATGATTTTCAGATTGGTCTCCTGAGCGAAGCTACGTACCCCGAAGTGGCCCGGATTGCCGCCGATGAGTTTGTCGGAAAGTCGTTTTCGTTTGCCGAAAATCGCTATCAAATAACCATCACAAACATGGATTTGTACGGCCAGAACGAAAATTTGATCGTGAAAGCAGGGTTGAAAGGAACAATTAACGGCGACATCTACCTGCGTGGACGCCCATATTATGACCCTCGTAATCAGACTATTTCGCTGAAAGATCTGGAATATGATCTGGACACCCGGAACGTACTGGCTCAATCGGCGAACTGGCTGCTAAAAGGTACGTTTGCCCGAACGCTGGAAAAGCAGCTAACCATTCCGGTTGGCTCTCAGATTGCCGATATGCAGAAGATGTTACAGCAGCAACTTAAAAATAACCAGTTAGCCAAGGGCGTGACTATCAACGGTCAAATCGACGAAATCAAACCCGACCAGGTGTACCTGACACCTACTGCTCTGCTGGCCGTCGTGAATGCTCGTGGACGAATTGATGTGAGAGTAGAGGGATTGTAGCAACATCTATAATCTATAGATAACCGCAAAAGACGTTGAGCCACCATAAGCAGAATTGGAGCTTGTTTATGGTGGCTCAACGTCTTTTGCGATTAAGAACAAGTCTAGAATTCAGCCCGTATATGCCGCATTATTTTCACATACATTAATGCAATTTTTAAATTATATTATTTCGTGAATATGAAAAAAATGGAAATGAAATATTATTAAGATGGATATAGCCGATATTAACTATATAAGTATGGATAAAATGAAATTTATTATTTGGTTTCGCATGTTTTTGGCTTAATTTATAGCTATAAATACCTAAAAATTTGTTCTGTAAAATTGCCATTATCGATCAAATTAAATAGGATATAAATAATATTAATTATTTTAATATGGGGACAAATAATAAATTATATTATTAGCAATTGAGGTTAATATGATATATAATTTTATGGTTTATGGAATAACGTTATAATATAAATGTAAATTAAAGGAAACACGAAATTATATTTTAAGCATACAGTTCTTGTATAATACCAACTATTATATAATTTTTTTAATAATTCGCTTTGATGTGCATTTTGCCAAATATACTTTTGTAGAAATACTTCTTTCTTAACTTAAATAAGCTTAATTACTTATGAGGCAAAAATTACTATTGAGCTTACTATGTGTATGCTCAATTTGCGCCTATAGCTGGGCGCAGGAGCGGAAAATTTCGGGCAAGGTGACGCTTGTCGATGATGGCAGTTCTTTGCCGGGCGTATCGGTCGTATTGAAAGGCACTACGGTGGGGTCGGTCACGGATAGCGAGGGTAACTATTTGCTGTCAGTTCCGGGGAAAGGCACGTTGATTTATTCCTTTATTGGGATGCAAACGAAAGAGGTTGAATTGGGGAACAACTCAACCATAAATGTTCAACTGGTATCCGATATCAAACAACTTTCGGAAATCGTCGTGACCGGGGTCGGGGTGGCTACTGATAAACGAAAACTGGCCATCTCAGTTGAATCGGTTTCCTCGAAAGAATTGCCTCAAACGCCTTCCGCTTCTGTAGATCAGGCACTTATTGGAAAAATTCCAGGTGCGCAGATTACCAGCCGCAGCGGCACGCCTGGCGCCGACGTAAACATTCTGCTACGTGGGATCAACACCATCAACCGGGGTACGTCGCCGATGATTCTGATCGATGGGATACAGATGGGCGCTACCAGCCTGCAAACTATTGACTTGAATTCTATCGAACGTGTTGAAGTTGTGCAGGGTGCTGCCGCTGCTACAATTTATGGTGCGCAGGGTGCAAACGGGGTTATTCAGCTATTTACCAAAAAAGGCAAAAACGGCCAGTTGAGCATCGATGTTTCGTCCAGCATCGCGCAAAACACCTATTTAAATAACGGGGGCGTAAGTAAGGCGATGTATCACGCATTTGCTACGGACGCCAGCAATAACATCATCGGTTCGTCAGGCAAACCCATTACGTATGATGCCGTAAATGGTATTTACACGGAAAACGTGCAGTACAACTCGACCGATCCGACTGCTACCAACAGCAAACCGTATAACGCGAACCTGCAATACCACGATCACTTCAATTATTTTTTCAAACCGGCTAATACGTTCAATAACAGTATCTCGATTTCGGGCGGAAGTCAGAAAGCGGATTTTGGTATTTCGGTATCGAACAGCCATCAGGAAAGTAACATTCTCAACAATGGTTACTGGGATCGGAGCAACCTGTCGGCAAACATCGGTATGCAATTGGCGAAAGGGCTTACGCTACGTTCCATTACGCAGTTGGCCTATACCAAAAACACGCTGAAATCGGTTGACCGGACGATTCTGTACAACATGCTGAACGCGTACCCACTGGCCGATTTCTCGTTGACCACGACCGACGGTTCTATCCCGCTGAATATGAACCAGACGATTGGTATCAACGCATCGAACACATCCTATCGGCAGGCTTATACGCGGAATAATGATAACAAAGTCGACATTATTCAGAACCTGAACCTGAACTACAAATTTCCAAAGTTCGTCGAACTGGACGCGAAATATGGTCTGAACTACCAGTTTCAGAACCGTGATCTGGAGTTCTTTAATCAGTCGAATAATGCCAATATCAAGTACTGGCTGACGCAGGGTTCGACGAGCTATATTTCGAATTATAACACGAACGCCAATGGTGATCTGACTAAGTATCTGAACACCAAATTGTTCCAGAATTTCCTGGCAACCGCTACGGCAGTTTTTGATTTTAAAGATGATTTTGCGTCAAACCTGCCCATCAAGGCGGTTACGCAGGTTGCCTTTGATTATCGGAACAGCAAAAACACCGAATACACCAACGTAGCACTTGGGTTGCCGGCTGCTTTCTCTCCATACAATTCGACGAACGCATCATCGTGGCGGGTTTATCGCGATTACGCCGAGCCATTCATTACGTATGGATATCTGGTCAACCAGCGGCTTGAGTACGGTGAATGGTTGGGCGTATCGGGCGGTTTTCGCAGCGATTATTCGTCGGCATTTGGCCAGGGCGCTAAGCCCTTTACGTTCCCACGCGGAGACGCGTATGTGCGTCTGTCATCGCTCGGATTCTGGCAGAACGGTACCGTAAACGGGTTTTTGCCTGAGCTGAAATTGCGGGCCGCCTATGGTCAGGCTGGTATTCAGCCACAGCCGTTTGACCGCTACGTTACCATTACCCCAACAACCGTTGGTACAACCACCGCTTTTTACTACGCTAACCAGCAAAGCAATCCGGCACTGGGTGTGGAAGTATCGGAAGAGCTTGAAGTAGGTACCGACATGGTATTCAGCCTGTTGAAAGGATCTAGCTGGTTGAACGCGGTTGCACTGTCTGCTACGTACTGGGATCGGAAAACGAAAGACGCCATATATCAGGTCGACGTAGCGCCTTCGGTTGGTTTGGGTAAATTGACAGACAACGCCTTTACGCTGGGATCGAACGGGCTTCAGATGTCGTTGAATTCAACGGTATATAGTGGATCGAACTTCAAGTGGAATACAACCGTCAATTTCGGCAAGCAATCGTCAAAAATCATTGCGGTTCGGGGCGATGCGCCGATTGTTGTTACGTCGAATGCGGGTAGCACCAACTACGTACTGAAAGCTGGTGAGAAAATCGGGCAGCTCTACGGTTACAAAACCATTGGTGCGGTGGATGCCAGAGACCCGAACGGAAACTTATTTATTACGCAGGCTGAACAGGAGTTATACACCGTTGCCAGCAATGGATACGTAGTAAACAAGGCAACCAAACAGCCCTATTTTACGGCGGACAAATTCAGCTTTGGCGATCCAAATCCGAAGTTCAACATGTCGTTCATCAACGACTTTACCTACAGAAACTTCCTGACGTTCAACGTACAGCTCGACTGGGTAAACGGTAATCACCTTTATAACCAGACGAAAGAATGGATGTACCGCGATGGTATTCACAGCGATTACGCCAATCCATTCACGATTGACGGACAAACGGGTGCCTGGACGGCTTTCTACCGGGGTGTTTACGCGCAACGTACGGCCAATGGTACGAAAGATTATTTCTACGAAGATGCGTCGTTCCTGCGCCTACGTAACATCTCGGTTGGCCTTGATTTCGGTCGCATGTTCAGAATTCCGGGCGTAAAGCGGCTTCAGCTTATCCTGTCGGGACGTAACATCTGGACCTTAACCAAGTATACGGGCTTTGATCCGGAAATCAGTTCGGGAACGTCGAACTCGGCCTGGGATCGCGGAACTGACCACAGCACGATGCCGAACTTCAAATCGTATCAGGCTGCTTTAAACATTGGTTTTTAATCGAACTTCAAAACAGATAACATGAATACCTTAAAAATATATGCGTTAACGCTGGTTTTCTCCGGGTTGATGGCCTCCTGTAAAGAACAGCTTGAGGTTCAGAACCCAAACCAGCCTTCTTCTCCGGCTCTGAAAACGGAGAGCGGATTGATCTCTTTTGGTCAGGGCGTTTACCTTACCGGTTTTAGAGATGTAAAATACTACGATGGCGTTCCGGGCTATTTCTGGTCGGGTACTATCGCTAACCACGAATTGATGGGCGACGTAATCGGAACGGACATTGCCAACGTCTTTATCAATCAGATTGGTTGCCCCAATCAGGTTACGCTCGACGACGGTACGGTGCTGCTCAACCCAAATGCGCCGAACAAACAGATAGATTTTATCCGGATTACGGCCAACGTAAACTCGACTGGTTTTCAGAACTCAACGTATTACGAGTGGGCGTATATGTATAACATTAACAACGCGTCCAATACGATTCTGACCAACGTCGACGGTGTTACGTTCACGGGTGATGCAGAGACGAAAAAAGGCGTGCTGAAAGCCTGGGCTTACTGGTGGAAAGGATATGCGTATTCGCACATTGGGTCTATGTATTACGCTGGCATTATCAATGACAAAGCCAACGGAGAAGTCCTGAATGGCACTAATGGGACTTACATAGCGAAAGAAGCGATGATTGCAGAAGCCAATAAAAACTTCGACGCAGCTTCTAAAATTCTGGTTGGCCTGACTGCCAACGCCGACTATACGGCGAGTATGCAGGGGTTGATTCCGAGCTTCAACCGGGTTGGTAAAGGTGGTGTTATAACGCCTGCCATGTGGATACGAAACATCAACACCATGAAAGCTCGTAATATCTTGGTAAACACGCGTGTTAGTGCTATGACAGCAGCACAATGGGCTGAGATTCTAACGCTTACCAATGCGGGTATTCAGGCAGCGGATTTTGTATTTACAGGTCGCTCGAACGCTACTGGCGACTTCCTTTCGCCAACTACCGGAACTGTTTCGGCTAAAACGACGGGTGCCAATAACACCTACAAAATTTCGGAACGGCTGATTCAGGATTTCAAAGCAGGAGACCTGCGTTTTACCAATAATTTCAAACAGCGTACGTCGGCCTATATCGGCGAAACGTCGCGGGGGAATGCGTTCTTTACTCGGTTTGATCTGGTTAACCGGGGCGCGGCTGGTTCGGAAGGTAGCGCGTCGGTCATTACGTTCTCAAACACGAATGCGGGAGGTTACGAATTATTCCTGGCCAGTTCCTACGAAGAAAACCAGTTGATGAAAGCCGAAGCATCCATTTACACCGGGAAAATCGAAGACGGTCTGGCTCTGATCGACGAAGTACGTAAAGCACAGGGCGCTGGTCTGGCAGCCGTTGCCGGAATAAGCCTGACGCTTGATGCCGCAAAAGAAGAACTCCGTCGCGAACGACGTATTGGCTTATTGTTCCGAGGATTGCCGTTCTACGATGCACGTCGTTGGGGCTTGCTGGAAACGGGTCGGACGGGCGCCGTTGCCTTAAGTCGGACGGGGGCTGTCAGCCGAAACGCAACCATCACTTACGGCTATCTGGATTATTGGGACGTGCCTGATAACGAGATTGCTTATAACGCGCCAGCGGCAGGTAGCGCCCCAACCAAAAATCCGAAACAATAACAACCTGAATTGATTACCTGAGTGAATCCAAAACTCCCGGTATTGGCATTGCAGCTGAACCGGGAGTTTTTTGTTGCTGTAAATTCTGATAAAACGTGAGAAACCGCTTGAACAAACGTACCTTTGTCGTCCCTAAACAACTCAGGCTGGCTTATCGCGTCCGAGTAATCGGATGAGGAAAGTCCGGGCAGCGCAGAGCATCCTACTTCCTAACGGGAAGGCGGGCGGCTGGGAACGGCCGTTCGACAGACAGGGCAACAGAAAATATACCGCCAAAATTTAACGAGTGAAAGGGCGAGAGAGAGAAAGAGCGAAAGGCTACCGTAGCCAACTCACTCTTTCACTCTTTCACTCTTTCGCCTTTAAACTTGGTAAGGGCGAACCGGTGGGGT
Source organism: Spirosoma profusum (assembly GCF_014699005.1). Taxonomy (GTDB): domain Bacteria; phylum Bacteroidota; class Bacteroidia; order Cytophagales; family Spirosomataceae; genus Spirosoma; species Spirosoma profusum. The sequence continues at coordinate 100,299 of NZ_JACWZY010000004.1, read as the reverse complement.
AAGAGCCTACCGCTCGTTGGGCGACCAACGGGGCACGGTAACCCTTAGGGGCTGAAAGACCAAATAAGCGTTGGAGCGTGGCTGCTCGCTGCCAGAAGCTTGCAAGAGCGGACCCAACGCGGGTAGGTCGAACGAGGTGTCGGGTGACCGGCATCCCAGATAAATGATAAGCCATTCCACTGTAGTAGTGGGAGGACAGAACCCGGCTTATAGGCCTGAGTTGACTAGGGAATTTTGAACAATGAAGCTGGGTGGTTAAAAATCTTATATAGCTTGCTACGTTAATACGTAACGGTTCCGACAGGGCTGGACGTAGTGGACGTGAATCCAGCCGTTGTTCTGCCTATTGGCAACCGATTGACTTCGTACGAATACAATTCCTGAACCGCCCCACCTGGCTTGCTGATGAACTGAATCCGGCAGTGGTTCAGACCGGCGGACGTATCGGAAAAGAGCCATTTTCGCCCAACTTTCGACAGAATAAATAATCCGTTATCGTCGCCAATCGCATTGAAATCGGCTTGCGGTTGCGATTTGGTGAACTGCATTACCCCAAACCGACGGTGAATTTGTTCTGCCGTGTACGCTACGTCTTCTGAGGCCATTCCCACTTCGCTCACGCCCTGAAACAAATCGGTGAAAGTCAGATTGGGGTCGTCCAGACTGAGATCCGTGCGGGCGATAAATTCGAGCAGGTTGCCGGTACTATCGTAAAAGTAACAGGCTTTGGCCCGCCAGTCGGTAAAGTCAGCGATGGTTTTGCCGGGAGCCTGGGTCGACAAGTACGCGAGGTCGAAATAATACATCACCACTTCCAGCGATTCGCGTGGTACGTTGATTGCCAGGTGGTAAGGCGCCACTGGATGATGCACCAACCGGAACGTCAGGCGTGTCCAGCCAATCAACACAGTCAGATGGTTCGTAGACTGTGACAGCATGGGTAAGCCCAGGCGACGAACGTAGAAAAGGCGCGTGGCGTCGAGGTCGGTTGTGTGAAGTTCAATGTCAAGAATTTTCATTAGTAGAGGAGAGTTTACCGGCCGGCCGATACGTATGATTATGTTGTTTACGAAGTCAAAATTCGTGGAAAATGCTACGTCTATCAAGGTAAATCCGATGAACTGTCAAAAGCGGGGGATGAAGTGCGCTTATGCGCCTTAATACGTAGTAAATGGGCGATTGGTGCGTAGTGTATTTTTGGAAATACTACGTTGCTTACTCGATAATCTGCCCTCCGCATTTATACGGGAAAGTTAAAAGCGTATCTTTTTTGTGAACGTAAAACACGAGCTCGTCTTTGTGCTTTACAACCGTATCGCCAATCTCAATGTATTGGCTAAACAAAGGATACCATCTGCCCAATCCCGCGAATTTATTTTGATGCCCGTTCGTTACGTTCGTTCCTTCGATCATGAACCAGCGCCCGTTAAACTGTTTCTTTGTCACTTTAATGGAACATTTCCGGTAGCGGTAGCTATCTGCCTCATCTTCACAACTCGTATCGCCACAACCGGTGTATATCACTACGAGCGACAATAGTAGGAGTGTTCGTTTTACCATTTTGGTATAATGTCTGGTTGAAAGAATTCAATGCGATTAGCTAATGTGTGCCAAAGGTTAAAATAGAGTAAGTGGATCGGCTTGTAGGAAGTCAACCCAGGGAATACCGCTTTGTCCAACCAGCATGACTTTAGTTGGATGCATTTTATGCTTAAAGACAGTCATGCCAGGGGCGCTTTGCCGTCTACCACTTTTTACTTCTAGTCCTACCACATGATTCCCGCGCTGAAGAACAAAATCAATTTCATCATTTCCTTCCCGCCAATAAAATAAGTTTAGTTTGCCTGTCTGTGCCGCCCGGCTTAGATGAACTCCAACGGCTGTTTCTACCCAACGGCCCCACTCGACTGGATTTGCTCGCACCTGTTCAAAATTATAAGGTGAGAAAATACTAAATAACGCGCTGCTCTGCACCTGCCATTTAGGAATCGACCCACGTTGTCGTGCTTTATCTACGGCATATTTCTCCAAACTGCTCAACAGCCCGGCCGAATCCAATAGTTGAATGTAATGAGATAAGGTCGTCGTATTGCCCGCATCCTGAAGCTGGCCCAGCAATTTAGTGTACGACAGAATTTGCCCTGAGTAGCTACAACCTAACTCGAACAACTGTCGCAACAGAGCGGGTTTATCCACTCGCGTCATCATCAGGATGTCTTTCGAGACGGTCGTTTCTACCAGACTGTTCAGTATGTAATCGCGCCATCGATCCGGTTCATGAATTAAAGGAGCGGCTCCCGGATAGCCACCGAACCAGACGAACTCATCAGCCGAAATACCGAAGGCTTCCTGCATTTCAACCAAGTTCCAATGGGTTAGCGGCATCAATTCAAAGCGGCCAGCTAGTGACTCACTTAGACCTCGCTGAATTAATAGTCGTGCAGACCCTAATAAGATGACTTTAAGATGAATTTGATCGAAACTATCCTGGTCCCACTGTGCCTTAACCTGCTCAGCCCAGTTATCAATTTTTTGTATTTCATCAATGATAAGTAGCCCTTCACTGGCACCACTTGTACGGAGTTGAAAACGGGTGGCTTCCCACTGCTGAGCAATCCAGGCGGAGTTTGCTGCACCAACAGCATCGGCAGAGACGTACTTAGCCGGAAAAGATAATTGCGGTATTAATTGACGCACCAGGGTTGTTTTGCCAATCTGACGGGGACCAATAAGCGCTTGCACAAACCGGCGAGGCTCATTAATCCTTGCCTTAAGTACACTTAACTCACTTCGTTCGAACATAATTTTACTCAATATATTGAGTGAAATTAATGGAAATATTGAGTAAAATTAAGAATTAGATTTCGTGGTAGACTGCTTTTAAACCACTTCGGCCAGTTTTCCTTCGCTCAACAGAGGAAGGCTGATGATAAACCAGTCGCCGGTTTCTTCGATGAGTACGTCGCCTTCGTTCAGGAGTTTGTAGCGGGCGGCCAGATTCGTCAACCCTGCGCCGTCTGCTTCTACACGGAGGTTTTTACGCTGCAATGTATTCGCTACGTACAACCGCTGATCGGGAGTTGTATAGATACGTATGTGCAACGGCTGGTCGGCGAGAATGATGTTGTAACGTACCGCATTTTCGACCAGCACCTGTAAGGCAAGTGGCGGTAATAACAATGACTCCATCGATGCATCGATGCCTAATTCAAGTTTCAGTCCGGCCTGATATCGGGTCTGGAGCAGGTGAAAGTACGACTTAATAAAATCAACTTCATTACGTAGCGGAACCAACCGGTGCTCGCTGGCCTGGAGCAGGTACCGAAAAACCGCCGTCAGTTCGTCCAGAAAAGCATCGGCACGCACCGGATTCTCCCCAATCAGCGACGAAAGTGAATTGAGACTGTTGAACAGAAAGTGCGGATTGACCTGATGCTGAAGGGATGTAAGCTGACTTTGCAGCGAAATTTTTTCCAATGTGCTCGTTTCGATGGTTTCCTGCTGCCACTGCCGCATAATGTACCAGCCTTCATACACCACGAAGTAAATAAAGTGGTAAAAAATCTGGATGCCGAGATTGCGGCTCAGTTCGACGGCGGTGGTGTAGGGAACGAACGTACCTTCGATGAGGTAACGGACAACGTGACGAATCAACCAGGCAAACCCGACCAACACCGGTAGCAGGGCCGATAACCACAACAGCCGCACCCGCGAATTGGCCAGTCCCGGATACTGCTTCTGCAAACGTATTACCACCCAACGCGATACATTCCAGCATAGAATTCCGGAAGGTAGGGCCACCAGAAAATTCACTAGCAAGGCACGTATCGGAAGTTCCTGATAGAGTTCGAGCCGGAAAAATACGCTCACAAACACGTAGAGCCCAATGGGCCCTAACACGCGAAGGCGGGCGTCGTTCATGGGCTTCATGAGAGTACGTTGGTTTCGGGTTGGGCACTAAGAAGTGGAAGAACAACCGTGAATCGGCCGTTATCTTCCCGAATACTGATGTCGGGCTGCCCCAGCAATCGGTATTTTGTCGAAATATTCGATAAACCTACCTGATTCGATAAAACAGGCGTGTTTTTTCGCTGTAAATTGTTCTGCACCACCAGCGATTGACCTCGTATCGAAATCTCAACTACTAACGGACGGTCGGGCAGCATTACGTTGTGTTTTACTGCATTTTCGACTAACAGTTGCAGCGTAAGGGGTGGAATTCGGCACTCTAAAAAACGATCTGCTACGTCGACCAGAAGATCAATGCTGGCCCCGTAGCGGGTTTTGAGTAACTGAAAATACGATTTGATAAACTGTAATTCCTGCGATAACGTAGTGAGCGCCTGATCATTGGCACGTAGCAAATACCGATACACACTACTGATTTCATCGACAAACGCTTCGGCCTGTTTCGGGTTATCGTGGATAAGCATCGACAGTGAGTTGAGGCTGTTGAACAGAAAATGCGGGTTAATTTGTGCCTTCAACGTATCGAGCTGGTGCTTCAGTTTGTTCTTTTTCAGGTGCTCATTTTGCTCGTATGTGTATTGCCAGGCACGTAGCACGTAACTACCTTCATAAATCACAAAATAAACGCAGTGGTAAAAAATCTGGATGCCAATGGCGTAGGTATAGTTGGACAGGGTGTGCGAAAGCTGGGGCGTGTTGTTCAGTACCATATGCCCCACCTGCCGAATCGTCCAGGCGAAATTGACTAGTACCGGCAGCAAAGCCCCCATCCAGATAAGGCGGTATCGGGTATTGGCCAGACCGGGATATCGTTTCTGCAAACGTATCGTAATCCATCGTGCTACGTTCCAGCACGTATAGCCAGCCGCCAGCGCGATAATATCGGAACGTACGATACTGTTCGACGAAAGCTCCAGGTACCAGTTCATTCGAAAGAACAGGGTACCTACCAGAAACAGGATGAACGGGCCGATGATACGTATCGTCTTGTCGTTGAAGGTTCTCACAGCGCAACGGTCTTGTTCGGGCGGTTATAAATAAATTTCTGGTCTGGTAAGTTACTGAATTATCACGTTACGTCTGGTGAACCGCCGTTTCGATCAGGGGCAATGTTACTATAAACTGGCCGTCGTTTTCACTGATAATGGGCGCTGGTTGGGCTAGCATCTTGTATTTCGTCAGAATATTCGTGAGCCCAACACCGTTGGAAACAACCCGCATCGTTTTGCGCTGCACGTTGTTACGTACCTGCAACCGGGAATCCTGATCGGTTATAATATCAATTTGCAGCGGTTGGTCGGGCAAAATGATGTTATGTTTCACCGCATTCTCAATGAGTAACTGCAACGTTAAAGGCGGTATACGGTGCGATTGATACCGCTCATCGATGGTAACATTAAGTTGAAGTGCCGGACCATGACGGGTTTTCAGCAAATGGTAATACGAGTGAATAAAATCAAGCTCGGTGCCGAGGTCGGTCAGGTGCTGCTCGTTGGCGCGGAGTAAGTACCGATATACCGTACTGAGTTCTTCCAGAAAAACGCGGGCCTGTTTGGGGTCATCTTCGATGAGTGAATCCAGTACGTTCAGGCTGTTGAACAGAAAATGTGGATTCACCTGCTGCTTGAGCGTGTCGAGCTGGCTTTGCAGATTGGCCATTCGTAATTTTTCCTGTTCCTGTTCGGCCACCTTGAGTTTTTGCTGGTACTGCCTTGAATCGCGGGCAAAAAACAGCGCTTCGTAAATGACCTGAAAGAAAATAAAATTAGTGGCGGCCTGCACAAAGTCGAAGCCAAACATATTGAGGGAAATGGTCATGTTATTGACCGTAACACTGGCGCTGTGGCCGGTACTTCGGAAATTGTCCAGATTTCCGTAAATGGCCAGGTATCGGAATGCGGCCGTAATCCAGATGATTATGGTGGTGGCGATGCTGCCTGTCAGAAATGTAAAAAATAGCCGTTTGAGGATATCATGACGGGAAAAGTACTTCCGCCGGAAATGAAAAATGAGCGCCCGGATGACATGCCAGGTAACGGTAATGGAGACAAAGCTGATGAGAATCCGCAACAGAATTTCAACCGTCAGCGGCTTGTGATGAAACCCATTGCTGACGATGCTAACCGCCAGTAGCATCGTAATGCCGACGATGCGCAGCCATTTATCATTTACGTTAGTCAAGACGAGGAAGGCATTTTTAGTAAAGATAAGCGTCAACGAACTATATATGAAAAGTAGCTTATAAATTCTGGTACGTTCAAAAATTGACCCGATACAGGGTTTCTAACAGCCGTTTGATGTAGTGATTAAGAAAGCAACCTTCAAGTAAGTAATGGAAAACGTATCACCCAATCAGAAATTCCATGAAACGGTAAAAAATAGGGATGAACCAACGTAGCATGAATAAAGAATCCGGTCAAACCGGACACCGCTACGTCCGATTGTGGACAGTGTTACGTAGTGAAAAGCCCATTTCCTGGCTTTAGAGGCCGTTTTTGCAAGATGGCACAGCAGTTGAACGTAACACGATAAGCATGCACACGCTGTAAACAATAAATACGATGAGAACTATCCTGTTTGCGTTATCGATGATTGGCTTTCTGACGGTTGGTTATTCAGCAAAAGCGCAGTCGACCGAGGCTTATGCCCGCCCTGATTCGGCACGGGCTTACTGGAAATTAAGTGCCGACTTTACCGACCAGACCCCGTTGGTCCAGTTCTATAATGCCCGTCATCAACTGCTTTATCAGGAGCAGCTTCCGCAAAACGTCCGACATCTGAACCGACAGACGCAGCGGGCTTTGGACGTATTGTTAGCTAATCTGGTCAATAATCGCATTCTGGCTACGGCCTATCTGCCCGAAAATCAAACCGATTTATCAGAAAATTCGGTTGCTTATCTGATGCCCGCAAGCGGGAAAAGCCTTAAACAATCGTTTATAAAAGGAGGGAAGGCCATTTTTTTTGTTGATCCGACGATAGATCAGGCTGGTAAATTAACTATTCACTGCGCTCAGTCGAAGAAACGTATCAGTCAGATAACGCTGGAAGACGAAAATAGAAAAACCTATTATCAGGGAGCGTTTGCCGATCTGAGCTACAAATTTTCGTTGAATCTTCAGGAGTTACAAAGTGGGAATTACACCCTAAAGATTGGCCATCCCGCTCACACGTTTACATACCGTCTGGTAATCGACCATCCTGTTCAGCGTTTTGCCTTACAAATGATTGAATAGCCTATAACGTACTAGGTTTCAGCCTTAAAAAATCGTTTTGTGGTCGTCGATCAGGGGTAGCGTTACGACAAATTGTTCGTTTTCTTCACTGATGCTGGGTGAAGGCTGACTGAGCATTTCATATTTCGACCAGATGTTGGCCAGCCCTACACCGGGCGAATTAACCCGAACTACTTTTCGCTGCACGTTATTACGTACCTGCAACTGTCCATAACTGTTCGTTCCGATGCAAATGGTCAGCGGCTGGTTCGGTAGTGCTACGTTGTGCTTCACCGCATTTTCGACTAAAAGCTGGAGCGTCAGGGGAGGTAGCTGCCTGGTTATGAGTTCCGGAGAAACATGCAGGAGAATGCGGAGTGCCTCGCCATGCCGGGTTTTTAACAGATGGCAGTAAGATTGAATAAATACCAGTTCGGTCCCGAGGGTGGTCAGTACCTGATCGTTCGCACGTAGTAAGTACCGATATACGGAACTCAGCTCGTCCAGAAACAGGCTGGCCTGTTGCCTGTCATCGTCGATCAACGCGCTGAGCGAGTTGAGGCTGTTGAACAGAAAATGCGGATTCACCTGTGCCTGTAGCGCCCGGATCTGTACTTCTGTTTTTTCTTTTTCGAGCCGTTGCACCGCCAGTTCCGCTTCGAGTTGGTTGCGGTGATGTTGAGCGCGTTCGTGGGTAAGTTCCTGCTCAACCATTGCGCTACGTATGGCCGCCTGCCGCTGTCGGTAGCTCAATCCCAGCGTAAAACAGACCAGTTCGGCAATAATGCCAATCTGCATGTAGGTAGGCGATACTTTCCAGAATGGCCCCGACCAATCTCCGTCGGACCATATAAAAGACATAAACATGGACGCCAGTCCGCCTATAAGCAGAAAAATCGTGCCTGTGGCAAAAGCGCGGGATACCGGGTCGCCTAAACTCATCATCTGTCGGATTCCATATACGCCCACAACAGCCATCGCCAGTCGCATAACGATGAACCAGATTTCGTAAACTGTTGGCGACCAAGGCAGAACGTAGCAAAGCGCTACCTGCCAGACAACGTAAGCGACAAGGCCAATTTTAACGTACTGCAAGTGTCGGTAAAAGCGGGGCAGTCGACGGCGTAAATCCAGAATAGCATCAGCAAAGTCGAAATAGACGTAGTAAGCCCCCATCGGAGCCGCCCCCCGAACGAAATAATTGGTTTCATCGGAAAACCACTCCCGGAATTCTGAAACGCGTAGGCCAAAATAAAAAAGCCAGGCGAACATATAGAGCGTGTACAGGCCGTAGCTACGGTCGCGGTACGTTGTCCACTGCACTACGTTCAGCAGCATAATGGACAGGACCATACCAGTAAAAACGGCTCCCCACAACTGGAACGTCATTGGCGTATTGGGTAGTGAATGATTCTGCTGAAACTTCGGCGCTAGTAAGCAGTTGACGATCAGTAGAATATGAGAATAAAAATTTACTGCTTATAAATTTGTTTGCTTTACTTTTTTGTCATGCTGACGAAGGAAGCATCTTAGAACCTCCTGACTTATGGGTGAGGAAATCTTAAGATGCTTCCTTCGTCAGCATGACAAAAAATAGTTACTGACTGGTTACTTTTCAATCATTACGTTGGTCTGCGCGTTGGTTTCGAACGTATTGGCGGTATTGAGGTCGGTGTTGGCCGATGCGCCGTAGGCGACATAAACCCCGTAGCCACCGCTGCCGCTGATACGTGTATTTTTGATAGTCATGGCAGCCCGGGTGCCGTAGATTGCTACGTTGGCTTTCTTCCCCGATACGATAACGTTGCTGCCCGCGTAACTCACTTCAGCGTTTTCAAGTAGGTTTTTGCTATCCTGCGAGTAGCAGATCAATCCTCGCCAGAAACCCGCCGAACGAGTCGCACCGGTAAAGACAACTTTCTCGGTGGTCGTGCCTTTCGCGCTTATGTAGCCGTCGGTGTTGATACGGATAACGGCATCGCGGTTCATTTCCAACGTAACACCGGGATTGAGTTTCCAGCCTGCATTTACCGTCAGTTCACCATTGATCCGGTAGGCTGTTTTGTCGGTAAAATTGGTCCAGACAATTTCGTTAGCGTTTTTAGCGATGGCCGATGCCGTTACTTCCACTACGTTGCGGCCGTTACCACCACCGAACGTAGAGGTTGCGTCGAGTTTCGGTACGTTCGCTGCGTCGATCATCAGGCCGGCTTCGGTATTGTTTGTGAATGCGTTTTTCGAAAATTCGTTCAGCAGACCGCCTTCATAAACGTATATGCCATAACCATCGTTCTGGGAAAACAGCGTGTTTTTTAGCGAAATCTGTGCTTTGCTTCCGCTAACAAACAGGGCCGATTTGGTGGTGCTGAAGATAGGACGGCTTCCCGCGTGCATCACCTCGACGTTTTCCAGTACGTTGACGTTACTGCCCGAATATAAGGCCATACCAACCCAGTAGCCTTTGGTTTTCTGTACGCCTACAAATTTGATTTTCTGTTCAGGAGTGCCTTTCGCGATGATGATACCTCCATTGTCGTTCACATTCATACGTACGTCGCGCTCGAAGGCAATCACCACGCCGGGGTTGATGGTTAGTTCATTCGTTACGTCGATACCTTTCGTGACGATGTAATCAGGCAGTTCGGGATTCAAAACCCGGTCGATGAGGTTGGTTTTTACAGTGATGCTGGCCGTAATAGCGAGTGGTTCGGCAACGGATGCCGCAACAATGACTTTGTCAGAGCTTTTGCCTGTAGCGCTCGTTACGGTCAGTTCCATTTCATATTCGCCAACTTCATCCGGTTTGAAAGTCGGTTTGAACGTAGTAGATCCGCCTAACGTAACGGTACTTTTCGCGGGCTTACGCAAAATGTTCCACTGGAAAGAGAGCGGCTTTCCCTGGTTGTCGACCGAAGCCGAGCCATCGAGCGTAACAGCCTGACCGACCTGCACCTGTTGATCTGGACCAGCGTTGGCCGTAATGGTGCCGACTGGCGTTACGTCGTTTTCTTTTTTACAGCCCGTTAGAAAAAACAGGCTCGCCATCGCGAACAGAATGAGCCATTTAGTAATGACGACATCGAAAATAGGTTGTACGCGGAGATTGAGGGTGTATGTTGTTGGTTTCATAAAGAGGTCCGCTGCTGCGGGGTTTGTTGTTTACGCTGGCAAAATTATCAGCCCCGCAGCGGGCCATGAAGGGCATCGTGCCTGAAACGGTAAAAGCCACTGATGAAGTGGCTTTTCTGGTTGGGCAATTGATTTCGGAATTAAACCTGATTTCTACGCCAGCGGACTACCAACTCAACTTCGGTAAATCATCGTCGGACTGATCTGTCCCGGTTTTACAACCATTCGGTAACGAAACGAGTCGGTAGTACAGCAAAGCACTCAATAATGAACATTCAGAAACTGATAGCGTCTACTTTCCTGCTGGTAAGTGTCGCTGTTTCGTCCTGCCGTCGGGAGGAAACGCCGTCGGCTAACTGCCCCAACGCGGGGGCGTATGTCAAGCGTGTTCGGGATGCCAGGGGTGAGGTCTTTTATGATTCATCGCAGGTTAGCTGGTTCATTCGTGTGCCAAATAGTTTCGATTCGCACGACATTGGGTTTGCCTGTAATCTAGCCAATAATTTCCAGCAAGCGGGTTTAAAGGTAGCTTTTAGCGGTAGCTATTATGAGTACGATAAGGCCGTTTTCGGGATAGCTGGTAACAAATATTTTTATTTATCTCTGGAGTCAGTTACGGTACGGTAGTCAAATAATGCTAGTGTCCCCGCCTTTTCTATATACGGAGAAAGCAGGGACACGAGTAATACTTAACGTGAATAATAGTTAATTCAACGTATTGCTGACGCCAGGGCTTCGACAGGCTCAGCCTGACAGCCAACTTAATTCCCCTGAGTCAAGCTTGACTGTCAGGCTGAGCCTGTCGAAGCCCTGGCGTTAGCAATACACTGTAAACGAATGGGTTAACAACCTATTCAATCCGTTATTCACGTTAAGTAAGCTAGTTATCCGTAACTAATCCAGATACTTTTGGTAAACGGGTCGATAACCCACCAGACGCGCTATAGGCGACAGCAGACCAAAAATAACCTGTTGAATAACTTTAGGTGGCTTGGCCAGTCGAAAGACATTCGAAAAATGGCGCGCTAACGTAACGGTCTGTAGAAAAGGCGGCATACCGTTTTCTTTGACTTTACCATCACTAGCCAAACCGAACGTCGTTTCAAAAAAGGCTTCGGTGTTCAGCGCCGGACGAACCTGCCAGTTTACAACCGTATTGGCGTCCGATGCATTCCACATCGAATGAATCGTATTGGCAGGAACATGCAACGTATCCCCCGGACGTAGTACGTTGGTCTGGCCATTTATAGTAACTGTCAGTTCGCCCGCAACTACCCTAAAATCTTCGACCTGATTTGGGTGATAATGAGGGGCTGGTTCTATGCTACGTGACCGATACGTTGATTCCATTTCGAGAACCTCACCGTTTGTGTCCTTACTGGTCCGAATGAATCGAAGTTGTTGCCCGGTTTTCGGATTTTGAATGATTTTATTAGCAAATGCCATCGCGTTACGTGGAACGATTTTCCGGTACGTTTACTTTAATTCACTCAGCCAGGTGCGTGCTACATCCCGAGCGGCTAGAACGGGTTCACGGCCAATGCGATACATTAATTTCCACTCGTCGGACTGGCTGCGGTAATCGGCCCGAACGAACTCCATTTTACTTCCCTGTGGTACAACTTTCGCGTCGAAATCAACGGATTCAGCCAGCGTGATAAATGCCTGAAGTCGTTTTTTAATGGCTGTTTCTGGTTTTGCATTCGCATTGTATTCGGCCAGTCGAGTACGGTAATCAGCCGCTTTGGCTTTGTTATCGGCCAGGTTTTCTTCCTCATTCTCAAGCCCTTTGTTCATCTGCTGAGCCATGTACCGATTCATAAAAGCCAGATACTGCGTTTTAAATTCGGCAGGTTTCGAGCTGGCCATCGGCTGTAACTGACGTAGTACCGCCAGATCGCGGGCGAGGGCCGCTTTTTCTGGAGCACTGGCCGTTGCCATCTGCTGTTGAAACTGCAACATCTGTTGCTGAAGCATCATCGCCAACGTAGCAGGAGGCATCTGAGTAAACACTGTAGACGTTTGTGCAATCTGCTGATTAGCAATCGCCTGTACGTCGTTCATCGTGGTTTTTTCAGTTTGTTCGGCTTCTTTGGTCTGAGCATCGCTGACGTGGTACCTGTCGCGCATTTGCTGGTCGTAACGGCTCCGGAAATCCGCCGATTTTACATAAGCACGTAGCACCGCTCCCATTGCTTTTACGGCCGATGTCCGGGCTTCGGCCGAGAGTTGCCGACCAATCCGGCGAGTTTTATAGGGCAGATCGAACGTAGCGTCGTTCGTTGTAAGCTGATTCATGACCTGATTCTGAAGATGTTCGGTCGTCAGTTGCAGATCCGTCATTACGTCGGTGGGGCGGGCAGCCAGCCAAATTAACGTAGCGACCAGAAGGCCAACCAGGAACATTGCCTGGAGGAGTGATTGAAATAGCGTTTTCATGATAGAAACAAGGAAGAGTGAGTGAATGATACGTTTATTTGTTAGCCAGCTGGAGTTCGGCTTTCTTCTGCTCGATGTCGTTCTGGATTTTCGGTACCGTTTTTAGGTACTCGTAAATGGCACCCACTTCCTGATCTGACAGCGAGAGTTTGGGTTCCATCGGGTATTTCAGGATACTACCATCCGGACGAACCCCACCTTTTACGGCCTTAATAAACTGTTCTTTGGTGTATTTGCGGCCAATCCCGGTTTTGTCATCGAAAGTCAGGTTCGCCGTTATGATTTTCTCACCCCCTTCACCGATCATCTCGATGCCACCGCCGTAAAATCCTTTAGACTTTTCAGGGATTATTTTATCCTGATCGATGAGATCACCCGAATGGCAACCGTAGCAATCGCCAATGGCGTTCGCCGTATAACGGCCCAACGCGATCTGATCGGCACTGTCGGGTAGGGGAATGAACTTTTCGGGAAACGGAATAGGCTTTATCAGCGTGTTCATCAGCAACTTCGACACAAAACTGAATTCGGAAGCGGGTGCTTCTTCGTTGATAGGCTGCACCGGCAAACGGTCGGAGCGTAGCCAGGCAATAACCGATTTCAGATCCTCATCGGCCATATTGGGATACTGCGGCATAATACCGCCCGACGTACCATCACGGCGCAGTCCGGTACGTAGAAAGTAAACCAGTTCGGCATCGGTCCATTTGCCAATGCCTTTTTCTTTGTCCTGAGTGATATTTTTGGAATACAGTTTCCCGAACATGGCGGGAACCTCTGCTAAGTATTTGCCAGTCAGACGATTGTCTTTGTTGGCATGGCACGACATACATTGAATCTGGGCGATTACCTCACCGCGAGCCACGCGGGCTGGTGTATGTTCGACCGTCACTTCAGGGATGGTTGGCGGGTCGTAGGTGGGAGCGCCTACTATGGCTACATAGGTACAGAAACCTGCCAGCAGCAGTACCACGCCTGCCAGCACGAGACCAAGAATTTTAGCAAATTTTTTCATTGTATTTGTTGGTTGAAAAGAGAATGGTAGCGTTTGCTAACTGGCACAAAACTGATAGGGCTAGTCTTCCATACCAGTTGTGTTATAGCTGAAACGGCATTCCAGGCTGTTGAAATGAATAAAGAGCGTTATCAACCGGAACGAAAGATTTGAGGGTTAAAACCTTGATTCAAGCCGTTCTAGGCTTTTTTTAAGATGCCTGGTGACGGAAAACCCTATGACAATTCATCCTACGTTCGTACCGTTTCGGCGGTTTATTTTGCCGATTTATGCCGGTTAGGCATTGCAGATGCGCTCGTATACGTATTACTTTGGTAAGTGAAATCAAAAAATGGCCTTAACCTCTTGCCCCGATGAACGTATTACTGATTGAAGATGAAGAACTGGCGGTTCGTAAATTGACAAAACTCCTGCAGGATGTCGATCCAACCGTTCAGATTGTTGGGACGGAGGCCAGTGTGCGGGGGTCAGTGGCCTGGCTCACGGCAAACGGTCCAGGGAAACCGCTGGCGCCCGACCTGATTTTGATGGATATTGAACTGGCTGACGGCCAGAGTTTTGAGATTTTTGAGCAGACTACAGTCGGCGCTCCGGTGATTTTCACTACGTCGTACGATGAATACGCCCTGAAAGCCTTTAAGGTCAATAGTATCGACTACCTTCTGAAGCCCATCAAACGCCACGAACTCGAAGCAAGTCTGGCTAAATACAAACGGACGAAAGGAGGCAGCAATGGCGATTCGGTGGAAACACGTAGTAACGACGTAGGGCCTGTAGATATAGACGCATTGGTGCAGCAGCTTCGTCAACAGATTCAACCCGCCGATTATCGACGTCGTTTTCTGGTGAAACACCTTCAACAGTGGGTGCCAGTGGAAGTAAGTGATATTGCGTTTTTCTATTCGGAAGAGGGCGTCAGTCTGTTCCGCACAACCACCAATCAGAAATTCTCGCTCGATTATCCCCTCGACGAACTGGAAAATATGCTGGACCCCAGCCAGTTTTTCCGAGCCAACCGCCAGTTTATCGTACACATCAATTCTGTGCAGCAGATTCACCCATATTTCAACAACAAATTAAAACTGACCCTGAAACCAGCCGCCGACGACGAAGTACTGGTCAGCCGTGAACGGGCCACTGAATTCAAGAAGTGGATGGGGAAATAATTGCAGTTAGAAAAAATATTTAGATAAACGGGTTTCACTATTTATTATGATTAGTAAATAGTGAAACCCGTTTTAAGTTTATAAATAGCTAAAGATTTCAGTTGAATTTATTTTTGTAAATACGTTTTGTTAAAAATTATTGTAAGAAGATTGACTATTTAAAAGTTGAAATTTTAGATTCATATTTGTAAAAATGTTTTGAGATATTTAATTTAATAACAATAAATCTTAAGGGGTCTTGTGAGAAAATATTATTACTGCTGTCTGATTTTACTACTAATTTCGTGCTCGAAGGAGAATCCAGAACCTGTAAAAAGCTCGGCGAAAAGTATTATTACGTATGTATTTAATACGTTAAATCCACCAGTCATTGCTTCAATTGATAGCACTCAAGGAGTAATAAAAGCTACGTTGCCCGTTGCTACGGATATTATCAATCTAGTACCGACAATTACAATTTCGGGAAGAGCCACTATTACGCCTGCAACGGGTGTGGCACAGGATTTTCGAAAGCCTGTACAGTACAAAGTAACCGCTGAAGATGGGAGTAGTAGGACCTATACAGTGAACATTAGTGTCCTGAAAAGTGCAGCTAAATCGATTAATAGCTTCACATTCAATAGCGTATCGCCTGCTGTAACAGCCTCAATCGATACGTCAAAACAGGTAATTACAGCCATTTTACCACTTGGGACCGATTTGTCAAAACTTGCCCCAAGTGTTGTCACATCAGATAGGGCCAGCCTTTCGCCAGCCTCAGGCGTACCCAAAAATTTTAATGAGTTTGTAATATATACGGTTACCGCTGAAAATGGAAGTAGCCAGAATTATAGAGTAAATGTTGCTACAATTAGTGAGCAGCCAATTCAGGTGAAAATGTCTGCCACAAAATTATTTAGTCCTAAAACAATTTTGTGCAAACGCGAAACACGTTTTGGTGAAGTGGGCTACAGCTTTGAATTTTATGATACTGACATGAGCTGTAGCGCAAATCGAACACCGCCCGCTTCTTTTTTCATGACAAAACTTGAACTTGGTGCATTCACGGGCGACGGTCCTTTTTTCTATGAGTCTGATATAAAAGGATCTACTTCATTTTTTGGATCTTCAATTCTTATTACAAAAATTACGGCTACAACTGTTGAGGGAAAAGTTAAAGGTGGAGATATATCAAACGGTAAATACGGCGATATGTATATGGAAGGAAAATTTATGGCTACGCTTTGCAAATGAATTTATAAAACGTTGTTTCGAGCAACCATTATTTACCAAATTGATTAGTTAATAATCGGAAAACCTGAAACGTACTACGTTCGAGATACGTAGCGGCATTGGCCAGCGCATCATCTAACGTAACAGGACTCGGCATAATGGAAAAGGCGCTGGTTAAACCGAGTTCATCCAGTTCATCAGGCGTAAGCTGCAACGAGCCACATAAAGCCACAACCGGAATCTTCTGCACCCGGGCCAGTTGAACGATCCCCGCAATCAATTTGCCCTGAAGTGTTTGATTATCAATACGTCCTTCGCCGGTTAAGACCAGATCAACGTTGGGCAACAGCTCGGCTAACCGAGTGTGGCGTATTACCAGATTGACGCCTTCGGTAAGTTTTCCACCTAAAAAAAACAGCGAACCTGCGCCCAGCCCACCAGCCGCACCCGCCCCCGGCACATCGGCCAAATTAACGCCAAATGCGCTTTTTACTACGTCGGCAAAGTGCTTCATACCGGCATCAAGTATGGGTAAATCGACAGGTTGAGCGCCCTTTTGCGGACCATAGATATACGTAGCACCCTGCGGTCCTATCAGCGGATTTGTTACATCGCACGCTACGTCGACGGGCCATTTCCAGGGATCGTTTGGTGGAATAATCGTATGAATTTGACTCAGATTACCCCCGCAGGGACGTAGCAACTGACCAGATTTGTCCCTAAACTCCCAGCCAAGCGCTGAAGCCATACCGGTGCCGGCGTCGTTGGTAGCGCTTCCGCCAATGCCCAGCACAATTCGCCGAACACCCGCCTGGATTGCATGACGAATCAATTTGCCAGTTCCATACGTATTGGCCTGAAACGGATTAAGTTCAGAATTCTTTAACAAACGAAGCCCCGATGCCTGTGCCATCTCAATGAAGGCCGTTTCTCCATCGCCAGAGATGCCGTAACCTGCTTCGATGGGTCGCCCCAGCGGGTCCTGAACACGTATCGTTTTCCATTGGCCATTGGTAGCTTTCGTTAGTACGTCGGAGGTACCTTCGCCCCCGTCGGCCATTGGAACGGACACAATTTGAGCTGTGGGGTTGACGTGTAGAATGCCACGGGTCATGGCTGCGCACACATCGGAGGCCGTCAGTGAGCCTTTGAATTTATCGGGAGCAAGTAAAATTTTCATAGCGATGCTGCAAGTAAGCAATTGTATCGCTCCGGTGGTCAGGAGAAATTAAATTTTCGCTTTCTTTACAGCATGTCTAAACGTAAAGCAGCCATCATTGGCGGGGGCAATATTGCCGATAAAAACCACATTCCCGCCCTCAAACAACTTTCTGAACAGGTCGAGATCGTAGCCGTCTGCGGCCGTGATCTTACCAAAGCCCGCGCCCTGGCTGATAAATATGACATCCCACAAGCCTTCGATAACACCAGCGAACTGTATCGACAAGCCGCACCCGACGTAGTGGTTATCTGTACGCCTAACAACTTCCATTACCCGCAGACCATGGAAGCCCTGACAAACGGTTGCCACGTTTTCTGCGAAAAACCACCGGCACTGAATGCCCAACACGCCCGCGAAATGGCCGATCTGGCTGCTCAGAAGGGCTTAACGCTCGCTTATAATTTCCAGCTTCGTCAGGTCAGCGAGTGGAATTTGCTCATGCGCTGTAAAGCTGATGGCTTGATCGGTGATATTTACCACATCAAGGCGAATTTTCTGCGTCGGCGGGGAATTCCCGGATGGGGTTATTTTACGAACAAAGCAATGCAGGGTGGGGGTGCCCTTATGGATATTGGCGTACACGTACTGGACCTGGCTTTGCACGCGCTCGATTATGCTATGCCCGATCAGGTGCTTGGTAATACGTATGATTTTATCGGAAAAAACGGCGGCAAAGGGCTGCTGGGCGATTGGAATCCAGCTACGTTCGAGGTTGAAGATGGGGCGACGGCTTATCTTTCATTTCCGAACAAAGCTTCGATTATGCTTTCGGCGTCTTTTGCGCTGAATATGAAAGCCGAGAAAGAGCGAAATCTGGAAATTTTTGGTAGCAAAGGTGGTGCTACGTTGTTTCCGTTCTTGCTGCACACCGAATTAGCGGGTGAATTGGCCGACGTTCAATTTCCGTTTCTCGAAGAAACCGATATTCAATTAAAAAATACAGCCGCTTTTCTGGATGCCTGTGACGGTAAACCATCGAATGTCTGTACAGCGGAGCAAGGGGTAAAACTCCAGGCTATTGTGGAACAGATTTATCAATCGGCTGAGCGATAAATCAAGTTCCCTTGTGAAGTTATTTTTTGTCATGCTGACGCAGGAAGCATCTTTAACTCGCCTTACAAGTGAATCAGGAAACACTAAGATGCTTCCTGCGTCAGCATGACAAATTCGCTCATTTATAAAATCTATCTGATCACTCCATGCTTGACCTCGTTATTGATGCTCGACCGGCTTCGTTAGGTAACGGATTCAACGTTCGGCGTATTCTGCCATACCGATTGCGCCGGATGTTGGGGCCGTTTATTTTCATGGATCATGGCGGGCCAGTTAGTCTGGTGCCTGAAAAAATCTCAAGTATGGATGTACTTCCGCATCCGCACATTGGACTTTCGACGGTGAGTTATCTATTTGACGGTCAGGTAACGCATCGTGATAGTTTGGGTGTGCAGCAAATTATTCGGCCGGGTGAAGTGAACTGGATGACAGCCGGTAGCGGTATCGCGCACTCGGAGCGATTCGAGGACCCTGCTACGTTGGCGGGTGGTACGTTGGAAATGATTCAAACCTGGGTAGCTCTTCCCGAGGCCGACGAAGAATCGTCCCCAGCGTTCGATAATTATCAACCGCACGAACTTCCCATTTTTACGGATAAAGGCGTCTGGATGAGGCTCATCGCTGGTAATGCGTTTGGGTTACGGAATGAAGTCAAAACGCATTCGCCTTTGTTTTACGCCCACGTAGTGTTGCAAGCGAGCACTCGTTTTGGACTCCCATTAGGCTATCCCGAGCGGGGAGCCTACGTAGCAAAAGGGACTGTGGAGGTGAATGGAAATCGGTATGGAGCAGGCCAGTTGCTTGTCTTTACGCCGGGTATTGACCCCGTAATCACGGCTATCGAAACGTCAACTATCATGTTGCTTGGTGGCGAACCGCTGGGAGAACGGTTCATCTGGTGGAACTTCGTTTCGTCACGTAAGGAACGTATCGAACAGGCTAAAGCTGATTGGGAAGCTGGACGTATCGCCTTGCCACCTAATGATAATGAGGAATTTGTGCCGCTACCTCAGGATAAATCAAAACCAGCGGGAATGCCACCACCGCAGCCGTTGTCATGATAGGTTGCTTTCGCGTGGGGCTTCGACAGGCTCAGCCTGACAGTAAGCATGAGTCTAGGATTTTAAGTTGACTTTCAGGCTGAGCCTGTCGAAGTCCCACGCGAAAGCAATACGCGAGCAAATTAAATCACTACGTTACAGCAGCCAGCTTCTTCGAACGTAGCCACTCGGGTTTAGTCGTTACAACTTTAGCTTTCAATTCGTTGAGCATGGCGTAGAGGCCATAATACGTTCGGTTTACATAAAGCCCATCCTGCGACCCCCGCGCTACTTTCGAATTTTTTAGTTCGGGAAGCGCAGACAGACCTTCGGCAAACGCGTACACTTTTGTAAAGTATGAATCGTCACCAAAGTCGAACGTGTCAACGGCGAACGGTTCGGCGAGCATAAGCGTCATTTCCTTGAATAAATCGGTGAAAAACGTCCGATCTTTTGCCGAATCTTCAGGGGTTAAAAACTCCAGATTATTGAAGATTTCAGCCGTCAGCTTCGGGTCGTCGAGCGTATCGGGATTGACGAGCAGGAAGTAATTGTCGTAGTAGAAATCGGGAATTACTTTCACACAACCGAAATCGATTACGCCCATCGTGCCGTCAGCGTTCATCAGAAAGTTACCAGGATGTGGATCAGCGTGAACCTGACGTAGCGTATGAATCTGAAAATCATAGAAATCCCAGAGCGATTGTCCAATACGGTCGCGCACTTCCTGCGAGGGACTTGTTTTCAGAAACTCCCGCAGATGCAGCCCGTCAAGCCAATCCATTGTCAGGATGCGTTTCGAGGAAAATTCTGGGTAATATTTCGGGAAAACCAATCCGTCCAGATGAGCGCAAGCCTGCGAAATTTCGATAGAACGACGTAACTCAAGCTCATAATCAGTTTCTTCCAATAGTTTTGATTCCACTTCGCCCATGTAGCGATCAATATCGCGCTCATTCAGGTTCAGCAGACGTACCGCCAATGGTTTGGCAATTTTCAGGTCTGAACTAACGGCATCGGCGACGCCTGGATACTGCACCTTCACTGCCAGCTTTTTGCCATCCTTCCAGGCCTGGTGTACCTGCCCGATACTGGCCGCATTGACAGCCTCCATATCAAACGTATCAAATAACTGCGCTGGGGATTTTCCGAAATACGTCTTAAAGGTTTTCACAACAAGCGGCCCCGAAAGCGGTGGTGCCGAATATTGGGCCATTGTGAATTTATCGGAGTATGCTACCGGCAAAAGCCCCCGATCCATGCTAAGCATTTGCGCCATTTTCAGTGCCGAGCCTTTCAATTCGCTCAAGGCGTCATAAATGTCGGCTGCGTTATCCCTGTGCAACTCCTCTTTCGACAGGTCTGGGTCGATGAGCTTTTTACTGTAATGCTTTATATAGTTTCCGCCAACTTTCACCCCCGCCTTCACAAACTGGCTGGCGCGGGCAACTTTACTGGTCGGAACGGAGGTTTGTGTTTTCATAGCGTATGCATGGGGTAGAGGGCTAAGGGAAGAGGGTAAAACTAGCGTTAACAGCCGCCCTATGCTATTTATTTTGGTACATAAACTTGGCGAAATCGAAGAGGGTGTCCAGTGGGGAGCGGCCAATAAGATCGAACGCGGTGTTGACGGATTTTTCGATAGCCGTATCGGTTTTCTCGAAATTTTTGCTCACATCACGTACCCAGAAATCGAGTAGATAGAGCGTCTGTCCCCAAAGAGCATCCGGGTAGCGGTCGGTGATAAATGGACGAGGTTCCACTTCTTTACTTTCCCGACCTTCGGCCAGCAGGTCGCGGGCGTAATCGAAAAAGGCTTCCTTAAACGGCTTAACTACCTGTGTGTTCTGGATAACCCGCCATTCTCCATGCAACCTTCTGCCCCGTACTCCCTGCTCCATGCCCTTCAATCGCCCAAAGCTGTAGACAACAAAACTGCGCTGTGATTTCAGCAATTCGATCCAGGTATAATAAAATGCCAGCAATTTTTCCCGTACCGAGTAATGCTGCGAGGTAGGATCAGTTTCGACTGTGTTTTTGGCTTCTTCAAAAAAAGTCAGCCAGATATCAGCTTCAATACCGTCGAACGAAGGGTAGTGGGTATAAAATTCAGGTTCGGAAAGTTTCAGTTTTTTGGCAAACTGGAACACAGAAACCGGTTGTTTTCCGTGTTCAAGAACGTATTCCGTGTACGCTTTACGGATTTTTTCGAGCGTTTCCATATACTCAGCTAACGGTCTGTATGACTGAAAAGTTTGGTTTTGGCAACGTAGCACCAGAAACATTTCGGTAAAAAGGGGGCTTCGAGAAAATGCTGTTTATACGTACCTTTGCAGTTGTTACGTTCAGCAAGCATACTGACCACTCAGAAATCATGAAATCGATTTTAACCAGTACGTTCTTTTTTATTATTCTGTGTCTTTTGTCTGTCAATCAGGTATTTAGTCAATATTATCCGGGAGGTGGCATGGGCTATGGTGGCGGTGGGTATGGACGCCGGATGGGTGGTATGGACCCCACCATGTCGAGCAGTCCTCGGGCTAATATTCCCAATATTGCGGGTGATATCGCTCAGAAAGAAACCAAGTGGCTGAAGGAAAACCTGTCGCTGACGAAAGATCAGTTGAAAGCGGTGAAAACCCTGAACAACGAGTACGCCAGCCAGCAGCAGGATGCCATCAAAGATATTGTCGGCTCAAGCGGCAAGCCCGGCCCTGAAACGCGCAAGCAAATTCAGGACATGATGCTGATGCTGAACGAAGAAAAAGAAGATAAGCTCAAAACCATTCTCACTCCAGAGCAATGGGAAACGTATCAGTCCAAAAAAGAGGATATGCAGAAAGAAGTGGGCGGATTCCGGCCACCTGCACCTAAAAAAGACTCTCTGAGCAAAAGCCAGCCTTAAGCAGACTCCGACAGTTATAGCCAGCCGGAGCCTAATTTACCGGATCAGCGTGAGCGGGCCTTTCAGGGTTCGCTTCGTTGTTTGTAAGAGATAATAATACGTACCAACCGAGGCATCGGTACCATACCAACGGAATTTCGGATCGTTGGACTTATAGACCACCTGCCCCCAGCGATTCGTGATTTCGATAGAAACAAACTGCTCGTCGCACGAATTTTCCGGGAAATCACTGATGGCGAAATAATCGTTGAAGCCGTCTCCGTTGGGCGTAAATACGTTTGGAATCTTAATATCGACGTTGGCTGTCGGATTTTTAAGTACGAACGTAACGGTAGTCATATCTGTATGTTGCGGCTGACATGACCGATCATCAACCACAAAATCAACCACAAACGTAGCTTCCGTTTTTCCGGCCATCAGCTCGCAGGTCGGCTTCCAGGTGAAAGGGGATTGAAGGGTTGGTACTCCATTTTTATTGGTGAAGCTCATACCAACGGTCTTCATATCGAATCCTCGTCCTGTACCTGTCATCAATAACGTATCACGGTCCGGATCATTTCCCAGTACGTCGAAGATGGCCTGACCACCCGCTTCACCCGGACTAACTGTAATCTCAACAACAGGTTGGGGGAGGGTAGTTCGAACGCTGGGCGGCTGGCTGGGTATACCCGTAGCCGCCAGATTGACCGTAACCGTATCGCGCAGGTTACGGCTACAGCGTGTATCGGTCACAATGAAATCAACGACGTAGTCCGACTTTGTGGCCTGGGCGCAGGTTGGCTTCCACGTAAAAGGCTGAGCAACTTTTCCCACGCCCGATGCTGAGCCAAACGTCATGCCCGCCTGCGCGAGCGTAAAGCCACGACCAACCGCCTGAATTGTAATGTTATCGTTATCGATATCATTCCCGAATGCCGTAAACGACATCGACGTACCGACCGTTATACTGGCCTTGTTGTTGGGCAGATTTGTACTTGCCGCCGGTTTATTGTTATCCGAAGGAATGATATTTAACCGAACCGTGATCGTATCGCTGAGTCCCTGCGGACAACCATCGTCTGTTGCGCGAATGATGAGCGTAACAGGCGTACCATTGCCCCCAACGCACCGCCCAAAGCAGAATCTGGCCTGCAACGTATCACGGGCCGTTCGCGTGAAGAGGTCGGTAGGGGCAAGGGTCAGTCCGGGAAGCGAACCACTCATGTTGGTGACTGTGATACGTTGATTTGGGTTGATGTCGGTAATATATAGATTCAGGCAATTCGTATCTTTTTCGGCAATGGAAATCACTGTGCCTTCCCGATAAAAAGTCGCTTGTCCGGCGGGACGAAATAGGAGTTGGGGCGCATCGTTACGTGGACAGTCGATGACCAGCACCTGAAAATCGCGCCGAACCTTTCCAATAACCTTACCCGCCCGATATTCACTCACCTCCACAGAAAATACGTATAAACCCTGCCGATTGGGGGTTACGCTTAGCAAGCCCGTCTTTGGGTTTACGTGCAGCGGGTCTGGGCCGGGTATCTGGTTTGAAATAGCAATACCGCTGTTCCAGCGAATATCAGGATAAGGACCGGGATAAAATACGGGGTCTACAGGACGATTTATAGCACCTGGATTTGGAACGGCTGACGTACTGTATCCATTAAAAGGCGTAACCATCTGGTAAGAAAGACTGTCACCATCTGGGTCAGTCGCACTGAAATCGAGCGTAAAAGGCTGGCCAATACAGGCGTAGTCACCTTTAGGTATGGCAAATACCGGCGACGAATTATTGACGCGGGCCGAGCCGTTGATAAGGGCCGGAAATTCGAGATAGAAGGTAGAACCGGCTGCTCCAGGATTCTGAATATTAGCAATGGTACCGTTTCGGCAGCAGCGCTCCCAGGACATGTAATACCCTCCAGGGTCATTAAACATGTTAGGGTCGAGCGTTAAATCGAGGCTATGACGAATCAAACGGGTGCGCAGATTGCCGCTGGAACAGGTCTGATTAGTATAGGTAACCATCTGTTCACTTATGCGTTGAAGCGCCACGAAGCCGACCAACTGATTCGTTCGTTTGACAAAGATGCCGACCGAAACCAGCCCATCATTCGCGCCTGGGTCGCCGTTGATATCGTCGAAATAGAGATTTAAATTGATGCGATGGGTATAACGGCTCTGCGTTCCCAGATAACGAAGTTCCAACTCGCCACCTACAATGTGCGTGGCTACAGCCAAATGGCTCAGAACCAGTAACAGACCCGTTAAAAATAAGCTAAACCACCACGTCCGGTACACATTCCACATACACTGAAACAGTTCGGTATTAAGACCGTCCGAAAACGGCTGCTTAAATTAGCACCTTTTTAGGACTTATGCGTAGGAAGATTCATAAAATACCCGAACGGTTGGAGCGCGTTCGTATTGATACCGTTGCTGCCGAGGGAAAATGCGTGGTACGTACCGACGAGGGCGTCATTTTTGTCGACAATCCAACTGGTGGGCCGGGTGTGGCGCCGGGCGACGTAGTAGACCTACGTATCACCAACCGCAAAAAACAGTATCGCGAGGCCGTTGCCGAACAGGTGCACGAATGGTCGACGGTACGTACCGAGCCTTTCTGCGAACATTTTGGTACGTGTGGGGGCTGTAAATGGCAACATATTGAGTATGCAGAACAACTGAATTTTAAACATCAGCAGGTAGTTGATCACCTGACACGTATCGGCAAAGTAGACTTGCCGCCCATCCGCCCGATTCTGGCGGCTCACCCTACGCAATATTATCGGAACAAACTAGAATTTACCTGCGCCGAAGGACGCTGGATGACCCAGGCCGAAGTACGTACCGATGCACCATTGGACCCTCGCGCCGTCGGGTTTCACGTTCCCGGTCGATTCGATAAGGTGCTGCCCATTCGCCATTGCTACCTTCAACCCGACCCCTCTAACGCCATTCGAAAAGCCATAACCGATTACGTTTTTGAGCATGATTTAACGTTGTATAACCTGAAACTGCATACAGGTTTCCTGCGGACGCTCATTATCCGCACTGCCGATACTACGCAACAGGTTATGGTAACGTTGCAGGTGGCGCAGGATAACCCGGAGCTGCGTGACGGGCTGCTACGTCATCTCATGCAGCAGTTTCCGCAGATTACATCATTGAATTACATCCTGAATACCAAGAAGAACGATAGTTATCAGGACCAGCAAGTGATTAATTGGGGGGGCAAACCGTACATTGAGGAGCGTATGGAAACGGGTGGAAATTTCCCGCCACTAACCTTCCGGATTGGCCCCAAATCGTTTTATCAGACTAATGCTGAACAAGCGCACAACCTGTATAAAGTAGCTCGTGACTGGGCGGGCCTGACAGGTAATGAACGGGTTTATGACCTTTATACTGGTACGGGTACTATTGCCCTTTTTGTAGCCCGACAAGCCCGCGAAGTTATTGGCGTTGAGTACGTTGAAGCATCGGTAGCGGATGCGCGTATCAATGCGGAGGTAAACGGAATTACCAACGCCAATTTTTTTGCCGGCGATATGCGCAACATTCTAACCGACAGTTTTTTCGAGGAGCACGGTCGCCCCGACGTAGTGATTACCGACCCACCGCGTGCGGGTATGGACGAAGCCGTTACGCGGCAGTTACTTAAATCCGCCCCAGAACGTATTGTTTATGTAAGCTGCAACACTGCTACGCAAGCTCGTGATCTGGGTATTCTGGATGAAGGATATCGGATCGCAGATGTGCAGCCGGTAGACATGTTCCCACATACACATCACGTCGAGAACGTAGCACTGCTGGTTAAAAAATGAGCAATGTTTAATGGATGATTGATTTGTGCTATTTTGTCATCCTGAGGTACGAAGTATCTTAAAGTGTCTTTATTCTCAGGTAAGAACGCTTCAAGATACTTCGTACCTCAGGATGACAAAATAGCTTTACCCAAACTACTGATTATCAATAAATCATATTGATACAATAGTCATTATTCACATTCATTTACTGCGTTGATTAAGATACGTCATGGCTTCCCGGAACGTAGTGACCCAGAATTTCTGCTTGTTTTTGGAGAGATAGTCAACCAGTTTTTTGTGCTCCGCAGTCGGTACGGCGATCCATTGGTTACCAATACCATGAAACATATAAACGCCCATCCCACCCTGCTGAGCCGCTTTTTCGGCAAACCCAATTAGGTCGGCAGCGGTATTACTGGGTTGCACACCCCAGGCTGGTACCTGCATTGGGTCGAGGGTGGAAAAATTTGTGACAATCGCGTTGGCGTCACCCCCCATTCGGGCAAAACTGACTAGTCCCGACTTGCGAAGCGTATCAACGCAGGAAACGCCACCGACCATTACGTCGACGCAGGGAAAGGCAAAAGTCCGGCTTTCAGTTCGGCCATCCAGTAAGTAAAGCTGGCTATTCATCGATTGAATTTCCCGAAGCATGCGACTCATAGTATAATTTTCCAGCGCCCATTCGCCTTTCCAACCTTTGGCGGCCAGGCAAGGGTGGAATAATGTATGATTAGCCAACTCATGCCCTTGTTTTGCGGCTTGTCGCCACTGGTCAGCCAGACGGGTTTCGGTGATGGAGTTGAGAAAGAACGTACCGTGTAGCCCCGACGCGTTCAGTACGGGAATAGCCTGTTCGACCTGGCTGTACATCCCATCGTCGTACGTCAAAATAATAGCCGCTTTGGCACCGTTGGGCCACTCAATAGGTTGCGCATGGCCTGTAAAGCGTATAAAAAACAAAAGTAGAAGTATTGATGTGTACCGGTAAGCGAAAGGAGCCATGAATAGCCAGTAGTTAAAATTCAAGATAAGGCGCAATTTTCTCAATGGTTTTAGCATCCAGAATTCGAATCGGTTTCAACGACTCGGCTGACGTATATGCTCCGTGCTGTTCGCGGTAGTTCACAATCACCTGTGCCTGCCGACTCGACAAAAATGGCAATCGGTCAAGTTCTTCAGCCGAAGCCGTATTAACCGGAATCTTACGAACGCCCGAGCGGATTTTGCCGAATTTGACTAATTCGTCCAGCGCCAGCGAATCAATTCCATAAATATCGCGAAACTGCTCGGGGGAAACAAAACCGCCGAGCGCATCCCGAAATTTGATAATTCGCCCGGCCAACGTAGCACCGATACCTTTTAACGCTATCAATTGCGACGTGTCAGCCGTATTAATATCGAACGGTTGTAGGGCTGGTTTCGCCGGACGTTCGGAAACGTAGCGTCCGTTACGTTCAGGAGAGACTGGTTGTTTATTGGTAAATTCGTTACGTTCCTTCTGATCAAAATCGCCTGCTACGTTCTTCGTTTCAGCTTTTTCTTTCAACGTAATATACGGTTCTAATTGGTCATACAGGTCAGGTGGGAAGTCGTAGATACGTAGCAAATCTTCTTTTTTGCGAAACTGACCGCCTTTGCTACGGTACTTGTCGATACGTTCAGCCAGCCAGCGTGGAAGTCCCAACTGTTGCCAGTCTGCTACGTTGATTGTATTTGGGTCGAAAGGGAAAAGCTTCGGTTCGCTGTATCGCTCGGATGTCGTTTTATCATTGTCAATCCGGCGGTTAAATTGGGGTTGTTTAGCTTCTTCAGCCTGCATCAATGTTACCAGACTGTCCAGCTTTCGTTGGTCGGCAACCGACGTATCAGGAACGTCTGATTTGACGATTATCCGATATAGAAATGGAGCTAGCAGACAAAGGATTGTCAGGAAAAGCAGTACCAGAAATCCTCGGGTTTCTTTATGGGAAAATCCGAAGTAGTCTCGGATAAGGGCTTGGAAGCGGGTAAACATGCGTCTTAGACGCAAGATAGGTAGAGAAAGTAACTTGGATTCGGGTAAATGTCTAATTATGGGCGCGGATTCATGAAATAGAACAAGGAAGTAGGCACTTGCGCATAAAAACGTATTTTTGCCCCCACGTATGAATACTACACAAGCTCCTGCTACATCTTTACAAGACATTATTGCCCACGCCAAAGAATATGGCTTCGTTTTTCCGTCGTCTGAAATTTACGATGGTCTACAGGCTGTTTACGATTATGGGCAGAATGGTGTCGAACTGAAAAATAACCTCAAAACGCTGTGGTGGAAGGCTATGACCCAACTCCACGACAACGTAGTGGGCATCGATGCCTCCATTTTCATGCACCCGCTTACCTGGAAAGCATCGGGACACGTCGATTCGTTTAATGACCCGATGATCGATAACCGCGATTCGAAAAAGCGGTATCGCGCCGATCAACTGCTTGAACTCAAAGCGGAAGAATACGAAAAAGCCGGCGACGTAGCACGTGGGCAGGCGTTACGTGATGAACTCGGCCGGCTACAAGGCGCTGAAGATATGGATGGCCTTCGTAACCTCATCATAGCCGAAGGCATTAAAGACCCAATTTCGGGAACTGACAACTGGACCGAGGTCCGGCAGTTTAATCTCATGTTCTCAACGCAGGTGGGTTCGGTGGCAGAAGATGCCAGCCTGATTTACCTTCGTCCCGAAACGGCGCAGGGTATTTTCGTCAACTTCCTGAATGTGCAGAAAACTGGCCGGATGAAGATTCCGTTTGGTATTGCCCAGATTGGTAAAGCATTCCGTAACGAGATCGTAGCCCGGCAGTTCACGTTTCGGATGCGCGAATTTGAACAGATGGAAATGCAGTTTTTTGTCCGTCCCGGAACCGAAATGGAATGGTACGAGCGCTGGCGTGATGCGCGGTTGAAATTCCATCAAGCAGTAGGTTTGCCCGCCGAAAAGCTGAAGTTTCATATCCACGAAAAGCTGGCACACTACGCCAACGCGGCTGTTGATATTGAGTTTCAGTTTCCGTTTGGTTTCCGGGAAATGGAAGGTATCCACTCGCGTACCGATTTCGACCTGAAATCACACCAGGAACTGAGCAAAAAGAAACAGCAATATTTCGATAATGACATTGACGAGGCTACCGGAAAGCCATACGGAAATTACATTCCCTACGTAGTAGAAACGTCTGTCGGTGCCGATCGGCTGTTTCTGGCAGTGTTCTGTAATGCGTTCACCAAAGAGACTGTAGGGGAGGGCGAGCAGCAGAAAGAACGTACCTACCTGAAACTTCACCCAGCGTTGGCTCCTGTGAAAGCAGCCGTATTCCCGCTGGTACGTAAGGATGGTCTGCCTGAAAAAGCAGAAGAAATAATAAAGAGCTTACGTTCGGAATTCAGGGTTATTTACGAAGAGCGCGACGCCATCGGGAAACGGTATACCCGCCAGGATTTGATCGGTACGCCATTCTGCATTGCGGTAGATTACCAAACGCTTGAAGACGATACCGTTACCATTCGGCACCGCGACACAACCGAGCAAATTCGTATTCCCATACGCGACCTCAAAGCGTATATCGGTCAGGAAGTTTCGATGGAGCGTGTGCTGGAGCAAATGTAATCCAGATCAACGTACCGGCGATTTTCCATAGTACTTATAACAATAATGCCCCGTCAGCCTGATCGGGGCATTATTGTTACAGACATGTAAGATAGAAGTATAAACCAAACAATTAATTCATAAAAGAGCGGGCGCCGGCCAACTGTCGACGGACAGTGCTCCATCGCCGACGTGATACGGGTAAGGTTTCACCGGTACTCAGGTGAACCAGACCACCGGTTTCGGTACGTTCCAGCCGTTCAACAAACCGCCGATTCACTACGCAATTGCGATGAAGCCGGATAAACAGTTCGGACGGTAATTTAGGTGAGTAATATTTGAGCGTTCGGGGCATCAGCATACGGCTGCCGTCTACCCAATTTAACCAGCTATAATTAGCAACGGCCTGGAGATAAACTAAATCTGTTACGGAAAAGGACTGCCGTCCGGCGTCGCGTAGATATAGTTTGAGTGGGGGCCATTCCGTGGTGGTCGTGCGTGTCGACGAAGAAAAGGAAGACATGAGCATCTGAGTAGGGAGTTTTTAAAAGTTGGCTAAGCATTGATGACACAATACTATAACCGTTACTTTCTTTGCTCTTGCTCATTCGTAACAAGCACTATAAAATTTGTAACATACTTAGATGTTTTTCAAATCAATAATACGTCATGTAGTCAGGCCCGGGGATTTCGTGTATTTACATCACAATCAGGCGAGTTCATGCCGATTTTTATCAACGTACTCAGAAGGGGTTACGTGATAGTGGTCTTTGAACACTTTAGAGAAGTAAGCGGGCGTATCGAAACCCACCCGGTCGGCCACTTCCGATACCGAAACACCAGTAACCAGCAGAGCAGCCGCCCGGTTTAGCCGGACGATACGTATCAATTCATTGGGCGTCATATCGGTCATAGCCTTCACTTTGCGGTTCAGGTGCATCCGACTCATCCCAATGGCATCGGCTAATGGCTCGACTCCAAACGTAGGATCGTCCAACCGGGCTTCGAGCACTGCATAAATCCGATTCATGAACTCATCTTCCGGATTCTCACCTGCTACAGGCAAATAACCTTCCCGTACGAGTTGTGTACGGTGATGGTGTCGAATCCGCTGCTGCTGATCGAGCCGGTTCCGAATTCGACCTCGTAATTCGTCTACCTGAAAAGGCTTCGCCACGTAATCATCGGCACCCGCAGCAATGCCCTCCAGCCGACTTTCGACCGATGCTTTGGCCGTGAGCAGCAGAATAGGAATATGGCTTGTGACCGGATTCTGTTTAAGCTGGCGGCAAAGCATCAGACCATCCATTTCAGGCATTAATACGTCGCTGATGATAAAATCAGGGCCGTCGGCTATGGCGGCATCCAAACCGGCCTGACCATTATTTACACGTCGAATTCGCCACTCAGGTGTAAGAATGGAAATGAGGTAGTCGGCGATGCCATCATTGTCTTCTACGAGCAGAAGCCGGGGCGCATTTTCCGTAAACGTTGCCTGCTGAGCTTCAGACGTCATCGACGAGTCAGGCGAAGTTAGTGAGTTGGACTCGTTAGCCAATTGGGGGTGGGCCTGTCTAAAGGGTAATTCGACCTGGAACGTAGTACCCATTGTGCGGTGGCTCTCGACCGAAATTTTCCCTTTGAGCAGTTCCACTAATTCTTTCACAAGGGCCAGCCCAATTCCTGAACCGTTGACCATCGTATTGGCTATGGAATCAGCCTGGTAAAACCGATTGAAAATATGCGGTATCTTATCGCCGGGAATGCTTGTTCCCGTGTTATGTACGGTCAACTGGATTAAGTCGGTATTGGCTGAATTACCATCGATCGGGTCGACCTGTATCGATACGTCGATTAGGCCCGATTCATCGGTGAATTTCAGGGCATTAGACAGCAGATTGGTCAGTATCTTTTCGAGTTTATCGGGGTCAAACCAGTAGTAAGGCTGATCAAATTGCTGGTTAAGCCGCAACTGAATTCGTTTACGTTGGGCCTCTTCCGAAAAAACGCCCAATGTACGTTTAATAAATTCCGGCAAATCAGCAGGGGTAGGTGTAACGGTAAGACTACCGGCATCAAGTTTCGCTAAGTCAAGTAATTCATTAATTAAACGTAGTAATCGGTTGGCATTCTGATAGATAAGTCGAAGCCTTCCGTGATAGGGCGAGTTGACACTTTCATTAAGAACTTCTTCTAACGGTGTTAGAATTAGGGTGAGTGGTGTCCGAAATTCGTGGGTAATGTTCGAAAAGAACCGCGATTTTACCTCATCGAGATGCTTAAGTTGACGCGATTCCTGCTCCCGTAGCTCCATGCGACTTTTCAGACGAATCCGGTGGATACGAACCCGAAAAAATAGAATCAGTCCGCACAGAACGAGCAATACGTAGCCTGTATACGCCCACCATGTTGCCCAGAGCGGTGGTTCAATAACAATTCGTAACGTATGCGTATAAGGACTCCAGACTCCCGACGTATTAGACGCATTGACATAGAACGTATACGTAGCAGGCGGCAGATTTGTATATGTAGCAGTCGACAGATTCTGACTGTATACCCAGTCGTCTTCAAGCCCGGTTAACTTATGGCGATACTGATTTTTATAACTCTGATTAAATTCCAGAGCCGTAAAATCGATGGATAAAAAGTTCTGCTGATGGTTCAGGACAATTTCACGCGTTTCGTTAATGTCTTTCTGAAGGGGCGAATCGGGCGTATTCGGACGGACAAGCTGGTTATTGATACGTAGTGCCGTTAGGGCTATGGTGGGTTTCACTACGTCCTCCCGGATACGTAGCGGATTAAAAGCGGTGTAGCCGCCGATACCTCCAAAAATGAGCCGCCCGTCGGGTAGTGTTACGTCGTGAAACTGCCGAAATTCTTCGCTGGGGAGTCCGTCGTCGGCCATGTAGGTTCTCACTTCCTGTTTTCGGGCGTCGAATCGGCACAGACCCCGGTTAGTACTCAACCAGAGATACCCGTTGCGGTCGGGGCGGATGGCGTAGATAACGTTATTCGATAAACCCTGCCCGATGGTAAACCGTTGAATCCGTCCCGTCATTTTATCGAGCCGGCAAAGGCCATCGCCGAACGTACCAATCCAGAGAAAGTTGTATTGTTTAGGGTCCTGAGCCAGGCACAACAGCGAATTTCCAGGGAGTGACTTGGGGTCGTCGGGCGCATTCTTCCAGTGAATGAGTCGTTTATTCGACAGGTCGGCCCGGAGTAAGCCGTAATTTTGGGTGGCCAGATACACACGCCCTCCGTCGACCACCATAGCTGTAATCACGTAAGGGTGATTGGCAGGTAAGGGTAGCGGGAAAGCTGTAAACGTTTCCTGAACTGGATTATGACGAACCACTGCCTGATTCGTCGGACCCAGTAACCCCCAGATTTCACCCTGTGCACCGGTCGAGAGAGCCGTGAGCCGGAACTGGCCATTCGTCAGCCAGCGACTTTCAATACCAGTCGGCAAAACCGTGGTAAATGTCTGTGCGGCAGCATTATATCGGTACGGTGGCGTTTCCGGACTACTAATCCAGAGCGTTCGCTGTCCATCAAACCCGTACCGGATCCGGGCCGACGATTGTAGTCTGATCGGAGCTGGAATAGCATCTCGCGGTATCCTTAATTGCTGAGTTAACCAGTCAGTCTGGAAATTGGCCGTGTAAGGAATGGGCTGAAACGGCCGTTTAATTAAATCGTACTTGATAATGCCGTCGCCATTTAGCCCCAGCCATAATACATTGGTTCGGTCGACCAGAAGCGATACTACCGCGAATCGAGCTAGTTTTGGCGATTCCTCAGCCGGATCAGCCAATAGCGGTACTACACCACTTTCGTCATTAAAGCGGTTCTGATTCACATAGTCGATTCCCCGATAATCACTGCCGAAGAGTGGCAGACCGGTCGCGTTTGCTAACTTGATTAGTTTCCGAACGCGGCCACCTAATGGGTCGAATAAGGCAAACTGGCCCGGAAATCCTAGCATCAACTCTCCATTCCGGCGTTCGTGAAGCCGATAAACATCGGCACGCGGTAATCCCTGCGCGGCTCGAAACGTAGTAAACTGCCCTGAAGATGGTTCGTACGAATAAAGCCCAGCCTGAGTCGCCAGCCATAAGCGGTGTCGTTTGTCGATCAACAGGCTGTTGATCAGAGGCTTGTCTGGGTTATCGGGAAGGGTCGCGTGTCTGTGGGTTACAGTGCCGTTTGAGTTCAGCAGGAAAAAGCCGCCAGTACGTGTGGCTACCCAAACCGAACCCATCGGATCGGGCTGAATACCAACCAGTTGATCCTGACCTAAAGCTTTACTGAAAGCGGATGAACTGGAAACATGTAAGGCCTGACCAGTGGTCGGGTCGAAACGGTCGATATTTTCGTTTTCGGTGCGAATCCAGAGAAATCCGCGTTTGTCTTCTTTGATTTCGGCAATACTGCTGAAAATTAAGGAACTGGCTTCCTGCGGATCGTGTGCGTAAATGCGAAATCGAACGCCATCGTAGCGGCAAAGCCCATCGCGGGTAGCCATCCAGATAAAACCACGGCGATCCTGAATCAACGAACTGATGTAGCCCTGTGGCAGCCCGTTGCGTACGGTCAGATACTCAGGTTCCGGCAAGGCTCCACGCACCTGGGACAGTGGGCTTAACAGCCAGATAATTAGAAAAATTGTTCGGAAAGTGGGCAATATGTAGCGCAGGCCATTACGTAGCGAATTTTTATGAAATTGATAACGAAACGATTGGACACTACGTTTAGCTATCTGTACCAACGTAGCGCGGCCGTTTTCTGAAAAAGGATGTTTTTGTATTCGCGTACTTCGCTCAGCCATTCGTTCACCGTTCATGCACCTTATTCATAAAACTCCCGTTGAGCAGCAATTGACTCAGGTTTGGGCAGGATTTAACCGCAAGCTCTTTGAGCAACTGACGCCCACGTTTCCGCCCGTCAAGGTGGTACGTTTCGATGGCTGCTTACGGGGCGATATAGTTCACCTGCAACTAAACTTTTTCCTGCTCCGTCAGGACTGGATAAGCCACATTGTTGACCAGAATTCCACCGAACAGGAAATCTACTTTATCGACCACGGGGCAAAACTTCCTTTCTTCCTGACGTATTGGCATCACCGTCACAGGTTAATTTCGCTTCCGAACGATGCAACTGGTCTTCAGACGCTTATCGTAGACGACGTTACGTTCAGAACTCCCTTCCGATTAACGGATTATTTAGTATACCCGATTCTTTGGTTACAATTTGCGTGCCGGAAACCGGTTTACAAGCGTGTTTTTAAGCGTACGTAAGTTTCCGTTTTGTCTGCTACGTTGGTAGATTTAACCACATACTACGTCGGATCTGTGTAATTTACAAAGAATTGATTTTATTTCGACTGTATAGGATTTGCACTTTACCTCACAGGGCTACGTAACGCTTTCAGGATTCGGGTTGACTTTTAGTCAAATTGACCTATAACGTAGTAAACACAGAGGTCGCCGACGTATCGAAAAATAGAGCTACTACGTGTTCTTAGTGATAGCTGTGATTTAACAGGCAATACCATAGAAGTATGAAAAAGTACTACGTTCTGATTACCTTATTTATTCTGGGATTAATTGTTTCGGCGATTCAACCTCACGACTATTTTACGTGGATACTGGAAGTAGCCCCGGCCATTATTGGCTTTCTGACCTTAGCTCTTACGTTTCGTAAATTTAGATTTACCGATCTGGTTTACATACTGATACTCATTCATTGCTACATTCTTTTTATCGGGGGACACTATACTTATGCCGAGGTGCCACTTTTTGACTGGATTAAGGAGGCTTTTCATCAGAGCCGGAACAATTATGATAAAGTAGGTCACTTTGCTCAGGGTTTTATTCCGGCGAGTATTACCCGAGAGTTGCTGATTCGGAAAAAAGTTGTTCGTCCGGGTGGCTGGCTTGCGTTTCTGACTGTCTGCGTATGTGTTACGATCAGCGTATTGTACGAATTTCTGGAATGGCTGGTAGCCGAACTCTCTGGCGAATCGGCTGAATCGTTTCTAGGAACACAGGGTTATGTTTGGGATACCCAGTCTGATATGTTGTACGCCACCATAGGAGCAATCTGTTTTATTCTTTTTCTCTCAAAAATTCAGGACAAACAAATTCAGTCGAACTAGGTAAAGCCGAAAGTCCGGTCTAGGAAGATCTTGACGTAGTAAAACCAGAGCGGATTAGAACTTGAGCCACCATTTACAAACGTAGTGACACAAGGATATCACCCATTTTCTTTTGGCCAAATCAGCTTTTGACATACTAAAAAAGCCTTGATACGTATATATTGCCACTTTCGGATGTGGCCGGATTCCGTTACATTTGTTCACTACGGTTCATTTCAACAGACTGCATGAAGCTACCCAACCTGACTACGCGTATTTTTCTCGGCATGGTGTTCGGGATTGCCATTGGTTATTTTTTTCCCGACACGGGATCCGGTTTTTCAGGAAGCGACCTGAACATCCTCTCTAAAATTTTCCTTCGGCTCATCAAAATGATTATTGGGCCGCTTGTTTTTGCTACGTTGGTTGTCGGCATTGCCAAACTAGGCGATTTTGGTACAGTTGGACGTATTGGCCTGAAAACACTGGCTTATTTTTACTTCGCTACCATTCTGTCGCTGGTAGTCGGGCTGCTGGTCGTCAACATTATGAAGCCAGGTGAGGTAATGAACCTCCCGCTCCCCGCAAAAGGCACCGATACGGGCGTGGAAGTGCAGAAACTAACGTTCGATAACTTCATTACGCACATTGTACCAACAAGTTTTATTGATGCATTGGCCACGAACGAAATCCTTCAGATCGTAGTCTTCAGTATTTTCTTCGGCATTGCCGTGGGTGCAGTCGGTGAGCAGGGTAAAATCATGATTAAGGCTCTCGACGCGCTGTCGCACATCATGTTCAAAATTACGAGCTACGTTATGTCGTTTGCTCCGTTTGGCGTACTGGGTGCTATTGCGGCCGTGGTAGCGAAACAGGGATTAGGTATTCTGTCGGGCTATGTTTACCTGATTGTCTGCTTTTTCGGGGGGTTGTTGTTTTTCATTTTCGTTATTTTGTTCGCCATTTGTCTGGTAGCCCGGATTCCGTATTTTGCTTTACTTCGGGAAGTCCGTTCGGCCATTATTCTGTCGTTCAGTACGGCGAGTTCGGAAGCTTCATTTCCGCAGACAATTGAAGCACTACGTCGGTTTGGCTGTTCTGAACGTATCATTTCGTTCGTGTTACCGCTGGGTTATTCCTTCAATCTCGATGGCTCGATGTTGTACATGACGTTTGCTACGGCGTTCATTGCTCAGGCTTACCACGTACCGCTTAGCATCGAGCAGCAGATTACCATGATGCTGACCCTGATGATTACGTCGAAGGGAATTGCGGGTGTGCCACGGGCTTCACTGGTGGTTATTGCCGGAACCATGTCGCTGTTCAACCTGCCCATCGAAGGACTGGCGCTGTTGCTGGGAATCGACCAGGTGCTCGATATGGGTCGTTCAGCAACGAGCGTAGCAGGGAATGCCGTGGCTACCTGCGTCATTTCGAAATGGGAAGGCGAGTTTCGGACGCAGCCGGTTGAGACAGACGAAGTTACCGTTTAATAAATCGTTTGTCGTTTGGGAAGGATTACATTGGGATTTGCCCCTGATTTCGTAGGTTAGGGGGTAATGTTTATCAATTGTTTAACACTAAACCCTCTACGCTTGTGCAACCCTCTTATTCTCCGCTGAGTACCTACGTTAAGGCTACTCCAGTACAACGTTTTATTGCCGCCTTTATCGATGGCGTTATCGCTTACATTCCCGCTTACATATTTATTCTTATATCCTACAATCTGGCCATGGTAGGTTATGCTGTAGCGATTGCGTATCAGCTGACCAAAGATGCGCTTCCAGCAACGGGTGGCTTTTTAGGCGGACAAAGTATCGGAAAAAAACTGATGGGTATCAAAGCCATTAAAGAAGATTCAGGGGCCACCCTCGTTGGCGATTACGGAACGGCCATCACCCGCCAGGTGTCGTTGATTATCCCCCTATTTGGTATTATCGATGCCCTGATGGTATTTAGCGATGACCGCAAACGGTTTGGTGATAAATGGGCAAAAACCATCGTAGTGAAAGCATAATCAATACGTATCTTAAAAAATCAAGCCACAACCTGCGCAGGTTGTGGCTTTTTTATAGCCATTGCTGGGGTTGAGTAGCCGATTATCCCTGTTGAGGTAAAAAATGTGGATTTGTAAGTCGAAGTTTACGCCGGTATACACGACTTTTGCCGTTCGCACTTACCTTTGACCATCATCCGTCATTTACATGGGTGAAACGACCGCCTTCAACTTACTCACGTGACTAATATTCTCGAAGTCCACCACATTGTTAAACAGTATGCCGAACACCGGGCATTGGACGATGTAAGTCTGTCGGTGCCCCAGGGCAGCATTTTTGGCTTACTAGGGCCGAACGGGGCCGGCAAAACATCACTGATACGTATCATCAACCAGATTACGGCTCCCGATGCCGGTGAGGTTATTCTGGGGGGTGAACACCTCAAACCCGACCACATCCGACGTATCGGCTATCTTCCTGAAGAGCGGGGGCTGTATAAAAAAATGAAGGTTGGTGAACAACTGCTTTACCTGGCCCAACTAAAGGGGTTGACCGAAAAGCAGGCGATGGATAAGCTAAAAACCTGGTTCATTAAATTCGACATCAAAACCTGGTGGAATAAGCACATCGAAGACCTGTCGAAGGGCATGCAGCAGAAAGTGCAGTTTGTGGCAACCGTCATGCACGAGCCCGACCTGATTATTCTGGATGAACCCTTTTCGGGTTTCGACCCGATCAACGCCAACCTGATTAAAGACGAAATTCTGGAGCTTCGCGATAAAGGAAAGACGATTATCTTCTCAACGCACCGGATGGAATCCGTCGAAGAACTCTGCGATTACATTGCGCTGTTAAACCGGTCGCATAAGGTACTCGACGGAGCAAAGCGGGCCATTAAGGAGCAATTCAAGACGCATACGTATCATATTGATTACCAGGGCGAAATCGGTACGTTGCCCGACGCTTTTACGATACTGGACACAACCCAACAGGACGACGGTTTCATTCGGTCTAATATTAGGATTCCAACCGATGCGTCTGTAAACGAATTGATACGTTATCTGATCGACCGAATTACCATCCGATCGTTTGGAGAGAATATCCCCAGCATGAACGACATCTTCATTCAGACAGTCGGCGAGAACAATGAGTGAAAGAGTGAATGAGTGAAAGAGCGAATCTGCCGGATGATATTCGTTCTTTCACTCATTCACTCTTTCACTCTTTATTTCTTTCGCTCAATCACTCATTAAAGTTATGCATACTATCTTTCTCATTATCAAGCGTGAATACCTGGTGCGGGTGCGTAAGAAGTCGTTTGTTATTATGACGATTCTGGGACCATTGCTCATTTTTGGGTTTTATGCTATTATTGGCTGGGCAGCAGTGAGTTCGATCAATCAGAAAAAAGTAGCCGTTGTCGATGAGAGTGGCCACTTTGTCGACCAATTCAAGAGCGATAACGAAACCGTTTTTTCGTATCCGAAAGAATCACTTAGCGAAGCCAAAAAGAAGTTTATTAAGCAAGGTTATGATGCCCTGGTATTCGTTCCTAAGGACGTAATTGATAAGCCCAAAACTGTGCAGATTTTTGCCGAAAAAGGGGTCAGTATGGCCCTGCAAAACAACATCGAACGAGCCATTTCTAAAGAAATTGAGACCATCAAACTTCAGCAGGCCGGCATTACACAGAAAATTATCGAAGATGCCAAAGTGAACGTCGACGCGCAGACCATCAGCCTGGGCGACGAAGGCGAAAAGAGCAGCAATTCCATCGCCATGACCATTATCGGTTATTTCTGCGCCTTCATGATTTACATCTCGGTATTCATTTACGGCACGCAGGTGATGCGTGGGGTGATGGAAGAAAAAAATAACCGCATCGTCGAAGTGATTATCTCGTCGGTGAAGCCATTTCAACTGATGCTGGGCAAAATTATGGGCGTAGCGCTGGTTGGGCTCACTCAGTTTATGCTCTGGATTCTGCTGACTATCGGACTCTTTACAGTAGGTGGTACGTTGGTTGGCGACAAAGTACAACGAGGTCGGGAGGCTATGCAGACATCGGGAACGATGGCCCAACCGGGGCAACGTATCGACACTGGTAAAGCCAAGGATGGAGTAGTCGCAAGCGTGATTAAGGCGGTCGATACGTTGAATATACCGCTGATTGTAGCCTGTTTTCTCTTCTATTTTCTGGGTGGTTATCTGCTGTATAGTGCGCTCTTCGGCGCGATTGGTGCTGCCGTCGACAACGAGACTGAGACGCAGCAATTTATGTTTCCTATTACCTTGCCCATCATTGGGGCCATAGCCGTTGCTCAGTTCGTAATCCGCGAACCCGATGGCGCACTTGGCTTCTGGACATCCATTTTTCCCTTCACTTCGCCCGTGGTCATGATGGTACGTGTTCCGTTTGGCGTACCGGCCTGGCAGTTAGCCTTATCTATGGTATTACTAATACTTGGTTTTATAGGTACCACCTGGGTAGCCGCCCGGATTTACCGCGTCGGTATCCTGATGTACGGCAAAAAAGTCTCCTACCGCGAGCTGTCGAAATGGGTGTTTTATAAGGGATAGGGTATTGGGCTTGGAGCATAGGGTAAATTTGCTTTCAACCTACCCCATGCCCCAAGCCCTTACCCCTCTGCCCTAAAACCCAATATCCACCACCAGCGGCTGTATAAGCCACTCGCGGGTGCCGAGGTTAAAGATTGTACGGAAACCGGCTTCGAAAGGTGTTTGCAGACGTAGTACATTAAAGACAAACGATACGTCGAGGCCGGTGGTCTGATACGTATGCTGCTGAGTTTCAGAGCCCCGTAATCGACCGTATATATCGCGGATATCGACTATACTCTGCCCTTGAGCGCGGTCGTAAAAACCAGCCGCTTTGATACGTTGGACGTAAAGCAAACGCCCTATCGACCAGTGCATATCGACTACCGGGAGACGATACTCAACACTGCCAGCGCCAATTTGATCGTCGCTGACATAGAGTTGACCGCGTGTGAAAAATACGACAGGATTGAAACGATACGTTTCCCCCCGCGCCTGCTGCTGATAACCTCCACGCAGACGTAACGAGTGATGACGACCTAAACCCGGAAAATACAGATTGGCCTGCACACCCCATTGCTCCGCTGTCAGTTTGCCACCAAACGGTGTATTCCGGTAGTTGATCGATAGAGATTGTCCCCAACGGGGTGCTACGTCGCGTTTACTTTGACGTAACAGGCGCGTATAACCCAGGCTATATGTCATGGCCTGAAGCGCCCCCGACGAACCTACTTCCGTAACAGATCGGAGGGGTAAATCATAACCCGTAACCTGTAGGTAATTGTAATAGGCTGACAAACTGGCCGATTCTGTGTATTTGGAATGCGTCAGTTGGAGCGGGATGCGTACACCAGCCGTTAACTGATTATACTGCCATTCATCCGTTCGCAAACTATCGGCGGGAATCACTCTATCGACGTAAAGCGACGTTCGGCGGTTACCATGCTGAAAACTTAGGTCGAAAACCGGATAAAGACCCTGATAACTAAGTAAGGCAAACGCATTTCCGACTCGCTCGGCCTGATTGTACGTGTAGCCAACTTCTACCTGCGTTGTACTCAATAAATTCTGCGAACTAATCCCGACCGACAATGCCTGCCCGGTACTGGCAACCGTTGGACCCCAACTGTAAATATTGATGGCATTGGCTAATCGACGGAATCGGCTTGGCTGATACGTAGTGGGTGTCGATACCGAGTCAGTGAGAATACGGCGTCCGTTTGCTGCGCCGGGTTCAAGGGTGGGTAATTTACCGAAATAACGTAACGGGCTGGCTGCGGATTCGGCATCGGACGTAGCAGGTTTCCAGTCGACTGGGTTGAGCGGCATATCCAAAATGCGCGATCCCGTTGCCGAGAAATCCTCGAAAGCCAGCCGTGTTCCCGACGGCGACACAGCCGCGTGGTAAGCCGCCAGCGGTCGCGATGTTACCTGAAAAACCTGCTTCGATTGAATATCTACCGCAAACAGATTGTCGATTCCCGAACGTGGTGAATTGTACAGAACGTAGTGACTCCAGGGTTGGGGATTGCTAATATTTTCGTTTACGCGGGGCAGCAGATCGACGCGATTATCAGTCTCAGTATTGATTTGCTGAAGCGTTTTCTTTCCGTCTTTCAACGTAACGCTAATGATAGTTTGGTTATCGGCCATCCAGCGCGGATGCTGATATAGCTCCTGCGACGAATTAGGAATTTCGCGTAAACGTTGGCCGGTCTTTACATCGAGCACAACCAGCCGATTCTGGTAACGCTCGGTGCTTTCAACTACAATCAACTTTCGACCGTCGGGAGATAGCGCAACGGCCAGATACCGCGTGCGATGCGTCAGACGAGTGTGCTTTCGGGTGTTTATATCCAGCAGTCGGATGGTCGAAAATACCCGTTGCCGCCAGCGTGGGTCGAAACTAAACTCAATCCAGCAAACCCTTGAAGGTGTTGCCGAAAGCATGGCTGGATCGTTCGGAAACCCTTGCACAAACAAGGTTCGCTCGCGTTGCTGTTTACTCAAAATCACCAGCCGGGGTGTATCACCCAATCCACTTTTGACGCATAAAACTGTCGAGTCGGTTAGGAACTGCGGATGTTGGTAGTTCGTGAAAACAGGATGGCGAGCGGTCTTTTTTTCGGGGTTGATCAAAAAGGACGTAGCGGACGTAATACTGAGTTTTTCCTGCTGTTTTTTCCAGGTGTCGATCAGATCGTCCATTGTTTTACGGTATAGATCATCCGTTCGCAAACCTGTTTCTGCTTTGATACTCGCCGAGAATGCAAACGGCCACGGAAACCGGCGGTAATTCCGGTTCAGCACGCGGCTCCAAACGTCAGGACCGTACGTACGTTTCAGGTAGGTCGTCATAAAATAACCCAATACGTAGTGATTCGGTACGTTGTCGCGGTACGATCCGCTGACGGCTTTGGCGTAGTCGAAAGGAGGTTCCGCCAGTAGATTCGCCCGCATACCCAGACCGAAATTAGGAATACGTCCCCGACCTGAATAACTGAACAGGGTTTCCGTACTCACGGCATCCCCTTCGGCAAACCAACTGGGAACGGTCAGTAGGGGCAATGAGATTCCAGCGCTCCCCAGCAGCGTATACAACCAGCGACCGTATCCCTGCAACGCTTTTTCATTCTGTACTACGTGACGATACTCGTGAACGGCCAGCAAATCGAGCCAGTCGAACGTACCGAGCAGGGCGGGGTCTTGTGGAGGAACCGCAAAAAGCTCCGACCGGCGCGGAAACAACGTAACGAATCCGTTGCTGTTGGTTGTCTGATTTTGTAGCAATACCGAAATCGGGCGCGGACGTTTCTCCAGCGACGCACTAACCGGTTCATAAAGACTTTCGAGACGCTGAGCTGTTCGTTGGGCGGTCGAATCGAGTCCGAGCGGATAAAGTACCCGAAAATGTGGTGTTTTCAGTTGGTACCACCGCAACTGCGGAGGATTCTGGTCGAGAACAGGAAGCGTCTGAGCTGTAGCCGTAATGGCCATCAGCAGACATTGAGCCGCGAGAAATTTGCTACGTAACATGGAGTATCAATGATACGCAGTTTTTCCGAAAAATGATTCGCACGACGTAGTACGTTAGTCCGACCAGGCCACAACCTTATCGCCCAATTCAAATGAACAGAGCACAGCACTTTCCTGTTGACTTATAGACTAACAATTTTCGACTTGTATGTGGCAGGAAAAAGATAACCAACTGGTCCGCGATTTTAAATTCGCTGATTTCAACGAAGCGTTCGGTTTCATGACCCGCGTGGCCCTGATTGCTGAGAAAATGGACCATCATCCCTGGTGGTCAAATGTTTATAACGAAATCACCATCAAACTCTCGACCCATGATGCCGGTAACGTAGTGACCGACAAAGACCGGAAGTTGGCAGCTGCGATAGATAAAATTTAAAGAGCGAAAGTGTGAAAGAATGAAAGAGTGGTGGTGCGGCATTCCGACTGGCGCAAGCTATTTTCGCTCTTTCATTCTTTCATTCTTTCGCTCTTTCACTCTTTATGAAAT
Organism: Spirosoma profusum; assembly: GCF_014699005.1. GTDB lineage: Bacteria > Bacteroidota > Bacteroidia > Cytophagales > Spirosomataceae > Spirosoma > Spirosoma profusum. The sequence goes on along the minus strand of NZ_JACWZY010000004.1, from coordinate 56,302 downwards.
TATTCCTCGTGCCGACACCTATCGGTAACTTAGACGATATTACGCTACGTGCCATCAACGTACTGAAAAGCGCCGACGCGATTCTGGCCGAAGATACACGTACGTCGGGTGTTTTGTTACGTCATCTCAATATCAGCAAACCGCTTCATAGCTACCATATTTTCAATGAGCATCAGACCGTTCAGCGCCTGATTAGCCAACTAAAAGAAGGCAAAACGCTGGCACTGGTATCTGACGCCGGTACGCCGGGCATCTCCGACCCTGGTTTTCTGCTGGTGCGTGAATGCATCAAAAACGACGTACCGGTTGAGTGCCTTCCCGGTCCAACAGCCTTTGTGCCTGCTCTGGTCAATTCAGGACTTCCAAGTGTACGCTTTACGTTCGAAGGATTTTTACCGCATAAAAAAGGCCGACAGACGCGTCTGGGCGAACTGGCGGGGGAGGAGCGGACCATGGTTTTCTACGAATCGCCCCACCGCCTGTTGAAAACGCTTCAGCAATTTGCCGATGTATTCGGAGCCGACCGGCCAGCCAGCGTCTCGCGCGAACTCACCAAGCTATTTGAAGAAACTCAACGCGGCCCCTTATCCGAACTTATTCCGTATTTTGCCCAAAAAACTATAAAAGGTGAGATTGTCGTTTGCGTACAAGGAAAAGAACCTGTTCGTGGAAAAGCTAAGCGCACGTTTGATACAGATAAGGAAGATGAATAAGTTGCATAGGGCAAAAGGCATGGGGCAGAGGGTTTGGATGATTCTGCTCATCCTGCATTTATCATTTATCATTCATCATTCATCATTTGCCCAAAACCTTTCTCCTTCAGCCAAAATGAGTTTGCTGACCGTGGGACCGGGTGAAGACCTGTACTCGGTGTTTGGGCATACGGCCATTCGAGTGAATGATCCGGCTCGCAATATAGACGTAACGTTTGGCTGGGGCGGGTTTCGATTTGCTGAGAATAACTTTTACGTGAAGTTTTTGCGTGGAACACTGCCATACTACATCGACGCTTACGACATGTATCCCTTTCTGTACGCGTATCAGGCCGAAAACCGTACGGTGCGCGAACAAATATTGAACCTGTCACAAGCACAGAAAGAGAAGCTGTTTGCCGTTTTACAGACGAACATGCTGCCCGAAAACCGGACGTATCAGTACAAATTCTTCTACGACAACTGCGCCAGTCGTCCCCGCGACAAAATTGCCGAAGCCTGTGGCGATAGTTTGACCATACCAACGAAGGCAAAAATGACCGGAAAGTCGTATCGCGACTGGATGAACGATTATCTGGATAAGAGTGGAAAGACCTGGGCCAAACTGGGCATGAATTTAGCCATTGGTAATCCAGCCGATGAACAGACAGACGGCTGGCACGCCATGTATCTGCCCGATAACGTACACGACCAAATGGCGAAATCGACTCTGCGTCAGGGCGATGGACGAGTTGTACCATTGGTTGCCAGCGATCAAACACTTTTCGAAGCCCGCCAGACAATACGTCAGCAGCTTCCATTTATACTCGATCCGAACGTAGTGTTTGGTTTACTGGCTCTGGCCGTGGCCGTGTACACCATTCGGCGGTATATGCTGGCTGGCAAAGTCGACCGCTGGCTCGACCGGTTGTTGTTCGGCGTATCGGGTTTTCTGGGTTGGTTTCTGTACCTGCTCTGGGTTGGTACCGATCATGGCGTAACGGCCTGGAATCCAACGCTGCTGTACCTGATGCCGCTTCATTTACCCTTAATTTATTGGGCTACCAGACCATCGGCAACAGCCCGTCGGCGGACGGTATATTTCAGCGTTACGTCCATCCTGATACTTCTGGGCATGATCTTGTCGAACGTACCGGGTGGCGTCGACGTAGTGTACCCGCTGATGCTGCTTATTCGGTGCGTTGTCAACATTCAGGTAGTTCGTCGAGGCTACCACACGCCCGCGCGAGTTGAGGAAGTGTAGGGTTGTCCTAGTGTAATGTAGCCTGGACGGCTACAATCGTACTTATGTTCTACCTGTTGCAGGTAAGTTCCGTTACGTTTTTCCTTTATGCCCTAAAAGCATTATTCCATTCATGAAACGGCTAATTCTCCTCCTCTTCCTAATTCGGCTTGCCGACGTAGTAGCCCAGCCCTCCGAGAAGTTTGTTAAAGTTATCATCACTCCCGACCATGAAGACTGGTTGTATAAAGTGGGTGAACCTGTAAAATTCAACGTAACAGTCTATCGCAACAACGTATTGTTCAAAGGGGCGAAAATGCGCTACGAGATCGGTCCGGAAAAAATGGAGCCGACCAAAAAAGAAACCGTTACGTTGGCAAATGGAACGTTGGCACTGGACGGTGGCACGATGAAAACAGCCGGTTTTCTGCGGTGCATCGCTATCGTAGAACTTGATGGAAAGGATTATAAGGGCCTGACGACAGCGGGCTTCGAACCATTGACAATCAAACCAACCGTAGCCAATCCCGCCGATTTCAAAGCGTTCTGGGATAACGCCAAAGCGGATCTGGCCAAGATTCCGATCGATGCCCGTATGACGCTTTTGCCCGAACGCTGCACCGAGTTGACGAACGTGTATCATCTGAGTTTGCAGAATATCAACAGCTCCCGATTTTACGGAATTTTGTGTGTTCCCAAAAAGGAAGGAAAATATCCGGCCATTCTGCGCGTACCGGGCGCGGGTGTACGTCCTTACGCGGGTATGATCGCCGAAGCCGAAAAAGGCTTTATTACGCTTGAAGTTGGTATTCATGGCGTACCCGTTACGATGGATCCGGGTGTTTATGTTGATTTAGCGCGTGGACCACTTAATGGTTATCAGGCTGCTAACCTCGACGACCGCGACCGGTATTACTACAAACGAGTGTATCTGGGCTGCGTGCGGGCTGTCGATTTTCTGGTAAGTATGTCGCAGTATGATGGGCAGAATATAGCTGTTACCGGTGGAAGTCAGGGTGGAGCACTGAGCATCGTTACTGCCGGACTGGATACCCGTATCAAGTGGCTGGGAGCATATTACCCGGCTATAGCCGACGTAACGGGTTACCTGAACGGTCGGGCTGGTGGTTGGCCGCATCTGTTTACGGGCGATAATCTGGCCTACAATAACAAACCCGATCGCATCAAAACCACAGGTTATTATGACGTAGTGAATTTCGCTCGTATGGTGAACGTACCGGGCTATTATTCGTGGGGTTTCAACGACGAAACCTGCCCGCCAACGTCGATGTATGCCGCCTACAACGTAATACCCGGCCAGAAAATGCTCGACACGTCGTTCAAGGATACCGGTCACTGGACGTATCCCGAACAAACCGAAAAAATGACCACCTGGCTGCTAGGGCAGTTGAAGGGGGGCAAATAAACAAATAATGGAAAATGTAAAATGAGTAATGCGGGTGGAATTTCTCATTATTCATTAATCATTTTGCATTAATCATTATCAATTAATCTATGCAACTTTTTGTCAATACGAACCTCAACGATACGTTTAAAAATCAGCTTCTTCAGCAACTACCGACCAAGGTAACGCCGATTTTTCGGCAAGACTTGCCAAAAGAAGAGCAAGAAGCCGCTTTTCGGTTGTCTAAAATTGTCATGGGTAATCCACCGGCGGCCTGGTTTGGCAAATCGCTGCCAAATCTGAAATTCTGGCAGTTGGATTCTGCCGGTTTTGATGGGTATAAACAAGCCCAATTGACCGCACAGGTCGCAAACATGGGTGATTATTTTGCGTGGCCCTGCGCCGAAACGATGGTTGCAGGCATTCTCGCTTTATACCGTCGTATTCCAGAATTGGTCACGTTACAGAATCGTTCTGAGTGGGTAGGGGCACCCATCCGCGACCGAACTGGACTGCTACGTCGGCAGCGCGTCGTTATTCTGGGAACCGGTACCATTGGGCAGGCTGTCCGCCAGATGCTGACGGGATTTGAGTGTCAGACAAAAATGCTCGCCCGAACCGATCCCCAGGCTGACTTACACTCGGTCGAAGAACTGAAACAGGAGCTATCGCAAACGGATATTCTGATTAACTGCCTGCCCGGTACGGCAACTGGCTTTGTATCGGCGGAGGTGATTGCAGCCATGAAACCCGGAAGCATTTACGCTAATGTTGGACGGGGTAGCACCACCGATGAGCCCGCGTTGATTCAGGCGTTGCAATCGGGTCAGTTGAGCGGAGCCGTACTGGACGTAACGGCGCAAGAGCCACTGCCAACCGATAGCCCGCTTTGGACATTACCGAACGTATTACTCACGCAGCACACCGGTGGAGGACAACCTGATGAAGATGCTGGGAAAGTTGTTCATTTTCTGCGCAACCTAAACCATTTTATAGCTGGAGAGCCGCTCGAAAACGTAGTAGAATTGAGCCGAGGATATTGACGTAAGTATGGATAACCTACCAAGCCAAGAGAATGGCATCAATCGCCGGACGTTTATGCAGACTGCCGGTACGTTGGTTGCGTTGGGAGTAGGGGAGTCCTTACCCGCCGTGGCTAGTCGTATCGAGAAACCGAACGTAGCGAAAACGATACGTATCAAACAGGTAGACTCCAATTTTGAACGGGAGCCGCTAAATCCTTATCGGTTCAAGGGAAGCGCCATAACCGAGAGCTGGCAGGTCGCATCGCTGCTGGAGAGCGAGTCTGGCATTCGTAAAGTGGGGCTTTGTACGCAGGGTGTTTTATGGTCCGATGCAACTGTATTTTCGGCTCATTCCGAGCGGGTTGGCAATGCGCTCATGTACGCCATCAGCGATCGCGCATTGCAGATGCTGAAAAGCCAGTCGTTCACCAGTCCGATTACGTTGCTTGACGAACTTTTGCCTGACGTATATACCTATGCGAAAACGATCACGCGTAACCCCGACCTTCGCAAAACGTTTGCCCTAAATGCGCTGGTAAGCGTCGATAATGCCGCCTGGTTGTTATACGCGCAGGAAAACGGACTGACTAAATTCGACGACATCATCCCGGAAACCTATCGACCTGGTTTATCCTACCGTCACAAGAACGTAGCGAGTATTCCTTCGTTCAGCGTCGGCACCACCGCCGAACGTATCAAAGCGGCTGCCGATGAAGGGTATTTTATACTGAAGCTAAAAACTGGAGCCCCTGGAACTCAGTCCGAAATGCTGGAGAAAGATATCGCTTTTCTGACGGCGGTACATAAGGCGATTGGTAGCTACGAAACCCCGCATACCAAAGACGGGAAGATACCGTATTATTTCGACGCCAACGGTCGCTACGAGAAAAAGGAAACGCTGCTACGTTTCCTGGATCATGCAAAAAAAATTGGCGCTTTCGACCAGATTGCGGTGATTGAAGAGCCGTTTGAAGAACGTAACGAAGAGTTTGTCGGTGGACTGGGCGTTCGTGTGGCTGCCGACGAAAGTGCGCATACCGTTGAAGATGCCGCCGTTCGGATTCAGCAGGGCTACTCAGCTATTGCAGTCAAAGCGATTGCCAAAACGCTGAGTATGACCATGAAAATCACGCAATTGGCCTACGAGAAAAAAGTCCCCTGTTTCTGCGCCGACCTGACTGTGAATCCGATTCTGGTCGACTGGAACAAGAACGTAGCGGCCCGTCTTTCTCCTTTCCCCGGCATGACTGTCGGGCTTCAGGAAACGAATGGGCATCAGTATTTCAAGAATTGGGACCGGCTCGTAACGTATCACCCAAAAGCAGGCGCAAGCTGGACGAAAACACAACGGGGCGTCTATCCTACAGATAATTCGTTTTATGCCGAAAGTGGTGGAATTTTCCTGCCATCTACCCATTACGAAAATTTATTTACTCAACCTTAATTGAAATATCGGCCGGTCGTTTTGAGGAAACGTTAGTCATAATTTTGCCGCAAAACGACGCCTAAAGCCGTTTTTTGAAAAAATTTTCGTATATTTAAGGAATCGAACGAACGTACTATGTTCTTCCAAATCCGCTACCCATCCACTGGAATATCCCTGAGCGAAAGTCAATGATAAACGATGAAAATGAACCCATCCTGGACGACGATAATCAGCAGCCTGAAGCCGAGGCATCGGCCGATGAAACGGCGCTGACGGACGTCTCTGATGTGAATGAACAACCCATTGAAAATGCTGAAGAAGTCCTTCACGACCAAACGGTTGTGTCGGGCCTTTATGAAAATTACTTCCTCGATTACGCTTCCTACGTTATTCTGGAACGGGCCGTTCCGGCAGTTGAAGATGGTTTAAAACCTGTTCAGCGCCGGATCCTGCACGCCCTGAAAGAAATGGACGATGGTCGTTTCAATAAAGTCGCCAATGTGATCGGGCAGACCATGCAGTTTCACCCGCACGGCGATGCTTCTATTGGGGAAGCGCTGGTCAATATTGGTCAGAAAGAATTGCTGTTCGATACCCAGGGAAGCTGGGGTGATGTCCGTACGGGCGATGGAGCCGCTGCTCCGCGTTATATTGAAGTTCGGCTGTCGAAATTTGGCCTCGATACGGTTTATAACGACAAAACAACGGAGTGGCAACTGAGCTACGACGGGCGTAAAAAAGAGCCCGTTACGTTGCCGGTGAAGTTTCCGCTACTGCTGGCGCAGGGTGTTGAAGGAATTGCTGTAGGTCTGTCGACCAAGATTTTGCCCCATAACTTTAATGAACTGGTTGAAGCTTCGATCCTGATGTTGAAGGATAAACCGGTTTCGCTTTTCCCTGATTTCCAGACTGGTGGCCATATTGATGTTACCAATTATAACGATGGACATAGGGGGGGCAAAGTACGGGTACGGGCACGTATCGAAGAAGTTGACAAGAAAACGCTGGCTATTCGCGACGTACCGTTTGGCGTAACGACCTCGCAATTGATCGATTCGATTGTGAAAGCGGCCGAATTAGGCAAGATACGTATCAAAGCGCCCAGCCGGAACGTAGCGGCCGTGGTCGACAATACGGCCAAAGACGTTGAAATTCTGGTTCACCTGCAACCCGGGGTTTCACCCGACGTAACGATTGACGCGCTTTATGCTTTTACCGATTGCGAGGTAAGCATTTCGCCTAACGCCTGCGTCATTATCGGCGATAAGCCGCATTTCGTGAGCGTAACGGATATTTTGCGGGTTAACACGCATCAGACGGTGCATTTGTTGCAACGCGAACTCGAAATTCGACGTAGTGAGTTGATGGAGCGGCTACTGTATAGTTCGCTTGAAAAGATTTTCATTGAAAACCGGATTTATCGGAAAATAGAAGAGTGCGAAACGTTCGAAGCCGTACTTCAAACGATCGATAAAGCACTGAAACCGTTCAAGAAACAGTTTTATCGTGAGATAACCGAAGACGATCTGATACGTCTGACAGAGATTAAAATCAAACGCATCTCGAAATACGACGGGTTCAAGGCCGAAGAACTCATGCGCCGGCTGGAGCAGGAACTGGCTGAAACCGAAGATAATCTGGCGAACATTACCCGGTACGCCATTGCGTACTACAAAGAGTTGCAGAAAAAATACGGCAAAGGGCGAGAGCGTAAAACCGAAATCCGGGCGTTCAATACCATTTCTGCGAACGTAGTGGCGGCTGCTAACCAGAAGCTCTACGTTGACCGTGAAGGTGGATTTGTAGGCTATGGCCTGAAGAAAGACGAATATGTAAGCGACTGCTCCGACATTGATGACGTCATCGTGTTCCGGCGGGATGGCAAATGTATGGTCACGAAAATTCAGGAAAAAGTGTTCGTCGGCAAGGATATTGTATATGTTTCGGTGTTCAAGAAGGCCGACGAGCGGAAAATTTATAATCTGATTTACCTGGATGGTAAGTCCGGTATTTCAATGGCCAAACGGTTCCCGGTAACGGGTGTGACACGTGATCGTGAATACGATCTGACAATGGGAAATCCAAAGTCGAAGCTAACGTATTTCAGTGCGAATGATAACGGGGAAGCGGAAGTGATTACGGTGAATTTGACGGCGCAGAGTTCAGCGAAAATCAAACAGTTCGATTTTGATTTTGCCTCGATTTTGATCAAAAACCGGGCTGCACAAGGTAATATTCTGACGAAATATCCGGTTCGGAAAATCACGCAGAAAACAGCCGGTACGTCGACACTCGGCGGGGTCGATATCTGGTATGACGAACATCTGGGCCGACTCAATCGCGACGAACGTGGCCGCTTACTGGGCAATTTTGAAGCTAAAGACAATATTCTGGTTGTTTATAAAGATGGTCAGTACGAGCTAACCAGCTTTGACCTGACGAATCGCTACGAACCCAACGATATTGCCTCGCTACAAAAATTCGATCCGGAAACTGTGGTTTCGGCAGTGTATTACGAAGCGAATCAGAAGGCGTGGTACGTTAAGCGGTTTAAAGTCGAAACGACATCAATTGATAAGAAATTCAGCTTCATAGGCGATACTAAAGGTTCGAAAGCCCTGGCTGTCACGGTCGACCGTTACCCACGTATCGAAATTGTGCATCAGGTAAAAGACCGTGGTCCACAGGAGAAAATGGTGCTTGAGCCAGAAGGATTCATCGACGTACGCGGTTGGAAAGCGTTAGGCAATAAATTACCATTTGCAAAGGTTAAAGATGTAAAATTGCTGGCTCCGAAAGTCGTGAAGGAACCTGCTAAACCTGTGATCACTGCTAGCCCTTTGGCGCTCGAAACCGAGGAGGTTGATGAGAAGGATTCGGTGCAGTTAGGTTTGTTCTCCTGAGTATCTGATAATCAGCTAATTGATGTCAGTATTACATGTGACAAAATAGTGAAATCAGCGTGAAATGCTATGACAGCGACATCGTTATTAGGATTACGGACCGTGATTTATGCCGCTCCTGATCTGGCTTCTGCCAAGGAATGGTATACGAAGGCATTAGGTACTGCGCCCTATTTTGACGAACCGTTTTATGTTGGTTTCAACGTGGGTGGTTACGAACTAGGACTCGATCCCAATGCGCAGCCTGCCGAAGGTAGTACGTTAACCTACTGGGGAGTAACGAATATTGGAACGAGTTTGCAGCATTTTCTTGACTCAGGTGCTACGTTACGGGATAGTATTCAGGATGTTGGCGAAGGTATTAAAGTAGCGGCCGTTCGGGACCCCTTTAATAACGTAGTGGGATTGATTGAAAATCCGCATTTTAGTCTGGCGTAAATGGACACAACCTTGGCTACCAACTACAGTAATGAATCTCCGCCCGAGACGGCTGGTGTTCGTGTAGCCAAGCGCTTCATAAAAGTTCTGATCGCGGTTAGTTTTCTTGGAGCTACTACCGTATTGATCAGTAATTGGTGGGTGGTGTATAACACGCGTAGTCAGATTTACTTCGATATCGACGAATTACCCACCAATGATGTTGGTCTGGTGCTGGGAACCAGCAAATTCGTCAGGTCGGGTAAGGAAAACCTTTTTTTTCGGTATCGGATGGAAGCAACTGCCCGATTGTGGAAAGAAGGTAAAGTCAAATACCTGATTCTGAGTGGTAATAATGATTCAGAATATTACAACGAACCTGTCGATATGCAGCGGGCACTTGTGAAGCTTGGCGTTCCGGCCTCGGTGATGACGCTGGATTACGCCGGTTACCGCACATTCGATTCGGTGGTACGTTGTAAGGATTACTTTAATCAGGAAAAAATCACCATTATTTCTCAGAATTTCCACAATGCCCGGGCTCTGTATATCGGCAATCACGAGGGCATAGAAGCCATCGCGTTTGCCGCTCAGGATGTTCCCGATGGGTATTCATTCCGTACCCTCATCCGCGAGTACCTGGCTCGCCCATATGCGTTGCTCGACATATATGTAATACGTCCGCAGCCCCAAAAAGGCAATTGGGAGCGTAAACGGAATTAATTCGGCTAGTCAAATTCCCCTCTTTTAGACTATCAACGAAGAGCAAATAGATACTAGCTATTTGTGTGAGAGCGATTTTCATTATAAAAAATGTTACCGATAAATAAATATCAATAATTAGTTGTTGATTATTATATCAATAATGCAATTAGATAGTTTAATTATACAGTAAATAACTAACCTAATATGGATTCTTATGAAAACCACTTATTTAATTGGTATGGCTATGCTCGTAGGGGTAATGAATGCCTGCCAACCGAAACAGGAAAGTGCCCCTCCGCCTAGTCCCGTAATGTCATCGATATATAAAGAAGGTGGAAATGAGGAACTCGAAATAACTGTGCCTGAGACGGCCGGAGCCCGTGAGGCAGATGCCTCGTTTGGTACGCAGCAGGAAGTACTTCAATATATTAATGAAGCACGTGCGCAGGGTTGTAACTGCGGTTCCCAATACTATCCACCTGCTCCTGCGCTTAGTTTGAACTCTCGCCTGAACGGAGCTTCGAACAAACATGCCGTGGATATGGCTGATTACAACTACTTCAGCCATACCGGCCGAGACGGATCGCAACCCTGGGATCGCATGACGCGGGAAGGCTATCAATGGATTGCGGCAGGTGAGAATATTGCCGCCGGATTTACTGCCTCCCGGTCGGTTGTGAATGCGTGGCTTAACTCACCTGGTCACTGCGCCAATATTATGAATCCCAATTTTCAGAATCTCGGTGTCGGGTGTGGCTATAATATTAACAGTAACTACGATTATTACTGGGTAACTCTGTTTGGCACAAGAAGATAAGTATCAGGCGTTTACTACGTTTGGCAATCATAGTCAGACGTAGTAAACGTATTAAACGTAGTGCTACGTCTGCCAATCTGATACGTTAATCGCGTTTGCGACTTTGGCCTTCTTTCCTGAAGCCCAGATAAAATCCGGTGCTGTTGGGGTATAAATCGCCCGTATCGTTGGCAACGGCCAGATTAGCCGTTATGCCCTGTAGAATTGGAAGGGGGACAGAAAACGAGAACACCGAAGAAAATTGCTGTACTGGCGCCGGAAAAGGTACTTCATACGTACCCAGATTCTGACTGTACGACGCCTTAATCTGAAATCGTAAAACGTCGAGCACTTGCCCCGACAGACCTACGTGCATGACTGATACGCGGTTGTTGTTCGTGAACGCGTAGCGGGGTAATGTAGACTGACTGTCGTTGGAAGGCGAAATGAACGGAGTGCCCATCGTCAAACCAAACCGCGACCAGCCATCCCGATATTGAGAGTGATTGAAATAGTTATCGCGACCTTGTTGCCCGGTTTTTTCAAGAAATAAGGCACCGCCCTGACTTTCTGTGTACAGATACTCCAGCAGAATGTCCTGAATCTGAAGCCCTCTGGGATTAGGTTGCCGTCTGTTCCGAATGCGTAATCCATTGAGTCCATCGCTGATATTGATCAGGTAAAACAGCGAACCGTCTTCATAAATACTCTGACGATAGGCGAATATTGAAAACGAACGGGCACGAAATTCAAGGCCTAAGTCGATGCTACCCAAGTGATTACCAATTCGGTTTTCGCGGTCGAAACGGCTGATACGGTTTGTATCTACGTCGGTGCGATTACCCAGTGTTGAACCCGTTATTACGTCGACATAATCGCTGAATCGATTGGGTAACTGATTGTTTTTGATAACTCCCCCCGGTAAACTCTCCGTATTGCCGCCCCACATTACCTGATGATTGAAACCGCCATACAGCTTCAGCCGCCAGTGGGGTTTACCGAAACGGCCATACAGAGCCTTCTGGTGGAGCATTACGTTCTTTACGAACCGTACTTCTTCAAACCACCCGTGCGCATAAAAACCCTTAAAGCCAAAGAGCGCATTTCTTGGGAAATAATCAGGTGCGGCAATCTGAATCTTCAGCATCGGCAACGTATTACCCGACCACGCATACGATCCTGAACTCAGCGTTGAATCGACTATTCCGATAATTTCCCGCCGACGCCCTGTCCAAACTTCCAGGTTTTTCCCAAACCGAACTTTGACGTAAGCTTCCGGTATCAGTACGTTATACGTAGTACCTGCATTTAGGACGGCTTCTGCCCCCCAGCCCCAGTCGATACGTCGGTTCACAGCCCGCAAACTGTCAAGCCGGGTTCTGGGTTTGTCATGATAATCGACCCGCATGGCGTGACGTAACGTCATGAATGCGGATTCCTGAGGTACGATACCATACTGATTCGCTCGCAACCAGAAAGGAGTTTGGTTAGGTGTAGAAAAATAACCGCCTACTTCCGTATGATAACGAAGCGGTTTTGTTGTTTGCGCCGAACACCCGATTGTTACAAGCAGACCAGCAAGAAGCCGGATAGCATACCCCATATACTTTTTTAATTCTATTTTAAGCGGGTTTTATCACCGCTGAGTGTGTTAGAAACGGGCGATGATAGACGACCTGCATAAAATATGCCATGCTCTATAGTGACTCCTTATAGACGTAGTAAAAGTGATATCGTCAGTATGTTTCGTTGGTTTTTTTCGGAAGAGCATGAATAATGGCTTACCTTTGTAATTTGTTATGGATTGCGAAAAGGCCGACTATCTACAATCATTCCAGTAAATAGCCGGTTTTCTGAAAACCGGCAAAACCAGTTTGAAATATAACTGTTTATACATGAAAAGCAACTGAACTTTTCATAGCTTCAAAAACGAACTTTTTCTCTATTAACCATAAATTTGATAAACTTATTTAACTGCGTATGGTCCCTAATGACGAACTAATCCGCATCATTGACTTACTTAACACAACCTATGAAGGGGAAGAAGCCTGGCATGGCCCCTCGGTGGTTGAGGTGTTGCGAGACGTTACGCCCGATATCGCCGGACGACGCATTTCACCCAACACGCATAGCATTGCCGAACTTGTATTTCACATGACGAGCTGGCGCATTTTCTGTGTCAAAAAAATGCAGGGCGATGCTACATTCGATATTACAACACCTGATAAAAACTTCGGCGCCCTGCCTGATAAAATCGACGATTTTGAGTGGGAAGCCCTTGAAATGGAGTTGAGCCTGAGTCAGGAAGAGCTAATTAATGAACTGGATAAGCGCGACGATGATGAATTTCTGGAAGATATAGTTCCCGGTCGTGATTACACGTATTACGATATGCTGCATGGAATTATTAACCACGACATGTATCATACCGGCCAGATTATGATTCTCCGCAAAGCGCTTGCTTTCAAAAATGCGGGCTCTCGTTATGCCGATGAAGATGCGGGCGCTGATGAGTACGGATCTCCTTTCGGTAGCAGCCACGAGCATGATGATTATTATTGACAAAGAGCGAACGAGTGAATGAGTGAGAAAAGCTAGCGGCAGCCAATCGCTCTTTTACTCATTCACTCGTTCGCTCTTTAACTTTTTCCTCCCTTGAACTTCTGGCTTGTAAAATCAGAACCCGATACGTACGGGTGGCATCACTTTATTGAACAGGGACGCGCCGTCTGGGACGGAGTACGAAATTACCAGGCACGTAACAATCTGAAAGCCATGCAGGTTGGCGACCAGGTATTATTCTATCACAGCGTTACCAGTCCGTCAGTGGTGGGTTTAGCACAGGTAGTACGGGAAGCCTATCCAGACCCCACTGTTCCTGATGATATTCGCTGGGTAGCCATAGAACTGGAACCGATGCTGGCGCTGGAAATTCCAGTTTCGCTTGCGCAAATTAAAGCTGAACCGATGTTAGCAAACCTGCTCCTCGTTCGGCATTCGCGCCTGTCGGTCATGCCCGTCAGTGCCGATGAATTTGAATTGATTTTAAAAATGGGACAGGGAAATAATGAGCGAACCAGCGAATAGCCTATCGGATAATATTCACTCATTCGCTCATTGGCACGTTCACTCATTAATATGTCCGCCATCCAACTTGTAATACCAGAACCCTGGGCCGAATATGAACTGATTGATTCGGGGAATTTTCAGAAACTGGAGCGTTTTGGTAACTTCATTCTGTCGCGACCAGAGCCACAGGCCATTTGGGACAAATCGCTGAAAGACAGCAATTGGGAAAGGCAAGCCCATGCGGTTTTTCGACGCGACCGTCAATCGCCGGAACGGGGCGACTGGCAAACCAGGCCCGACATGCGTGACCCGTGGTTTGTTACGTTCCGGCAGGGCGGGCTGAACCTTAAGTTTAAGCTTGCGCTCACTACGTTCAAACACGTAGGCCTTTTTCCCGAACAGGCTGATAACTGGGCCTACATTTCTGCGAAAATCAAGGGAATGTTGCCCAACGTAGCACGCCCGAACGTACTGAATCTGTTTGCTTATACGGGCGGTGCTACGTTAGCAGCCCGACAGGCGGGTGCCGACGTAACACACGTTGATGCTGTGAAGCCAGTCATTACGTGGGCGCGTGAAAACATGGACTACAGTGGCCTGACAAACATTCGCTGGATGGTTGAAGACGTGGTTAAGTTCGTTCGGCGTGAAGTCCGGCGCGGGAATCGGTACAATGGTATCATTCTTGACCCCCCAGCTTACGGACGCGGGCCCGATGGCGAAAAATGGGTATTGGAAGAGCATCTGAACGACCTGCTCAAATCCTGCGCCGATTTGCTGGATAACGACAATTTTTTCTTCATCATCAACCTGTATTCGCTTGGCTTTTCATCGTTATTGGTAGACAATCTGATACGTCAGTTATTTGGGAACGTACCAAACCCCGAGTGGGGCGAATTGGCCATGATGGACCAATTCCAGAAACGTCTACCTTTAGGTGTATTTTATCGGTTTGCGTCATGATTAAAGAGCGAAAGAGTGAACGAGTGCCGCAACGGAGGTTGAAAGAGCGAAAGAGCCTGCCAGACGGTTTTCTGCCGAATGGTTTTCGCTCATTCAACCTCCATGGCGCCACTCGTTCACTCTTTCGCTCTTTAATCATTGCTCTTTCGCTCTTTCTTTTCTCCTGCGACAGCGAAGACCGGCAGACGGCCTATATTCCTGACTTTCCGAAGCCTGGTGATAGTAGTCGTACGGAAGGTGCGTTGCGGGCACTGACTGGAGCCATCAATCAGTCGTCGCCAGCGTCGGCATATGCCAAACGAGCTGCCATATTGATGGTAATGGGCCGAGTAAATGAGGCATTGGCCGATATTAACGAAGCCATTGACCGGAATGACAATGCGGGTACGTTTTATCTGACCCGTGCACAGATACTACGTGCGCTGAATCAGCCGTCGAAAGCATTTCAGAACGCGGAGCGAGCCGAAATTTTAGGCGTTGATACACCAGAGCTTTATACGCTTCAGGGCGATTTACTACAGCAACAGAACGAGTTTGATAAAGCAAGACTCTACCTGGCGAAGGCACTACAAATGGCTCCCTACGATGGAGAAGCCTATTTTTTTAACGGCTTGATAGCAGCACGTCAGGGCGATACCACACGGGCTTTGGAACTGTATCGACATTCTCTCCAGTTGAAGCCACGCTATCTGGAAACCTATAATCAACTCTCTTCCATCTATCGCACCACAGGCGACCTGAATTCGGCTCTGGTATATAATGAACAGGCACTACGTTATTTTCCAAATAATCCCCGGCTGGCCTACGGCCGTGGCCTGATTTACCATACGGAAGGTAAGCTGGATAGCGCCATGATTTATTATCAGCAGACGGCAAAGCTACAGGCTGGGTATTATCAGGCTTATTTTCAGATGGGTCTTATTAACCAGAAATACCGGAACTATTATACAGCTTTAGCCAATTATCAACGTGTACAACAACTCCGGCCACAGTTTCCACGTATCGATACGTATATTGGTTACTGTCATGAGCAGATGGGACAATACGATCTGGCGATTGCGGCTTATACCAAGGCCACTCAGTTAAATGCCACCGATCAGCAGGCTGCGGCTGGGTTATGGCGATCACAGCATGTACAAAACCCGTATAACTCTTTATTTTTGCCGGATACCATCGACAAACCTATTGTATCCTCGCGGGTTCGCCCTGGCCTTGATACGACCCGCGTTCGAGTGATGACAATTCAACCGAGAATGCAAATGGAAAGTAGAACCAGCGATTCGCTTCAGCGAACCGTGAAACCGATAAATTGAGTTAATATGTATAATGTATGACGTAAGATATATGATGTATTGCGGCCAACTGGCACTTTTTCTGCTGGCGAATACTTCATACATTATATATCTTACGTCATACATTAAATTAAGTGGCTTACAGTTGTAGGTAAGCTGCGGGTACCACAAATAAATACGTGTAATTATGATTGCGCAGGACGAACAAATCCGCGTTACGTTACCCGACGGTAGCGTTCGGCAATATCCCAAAGGAAGTACCGGATTGGAAATTGCCGCTCAAATTAGCGAAGGCCTGGCCCGTAACGTACTGGCTGCCAAAGTAAATGGCATTGTGCAGGATGCCACGCGACCCATCGATCAGGAT
Source organism: Spirosoma profusum (assembly GCF_014699005.1). Taxonomy (GTDB): domain Bacteria; phylum Bacteroidota; class Bacteroidia; order Cytophagales; family Spirosomataceae; genus Spirosoma; species Spirosoma profusum. Next base: position 39,999 of record NZ_JACWZY010000004.1, on the reverse strand, counting down.
GCTACCGTGCAGTTGTTGACGTGGAACGACGCTGAAGGCAAAGCTACGTTCTGGCATTCGTCGGCGCACTTGCTGGCCGAAGCCCTGGAAAGTCTATATCCAGGCGTGAAATTTGGTATTGGCCCCGCTGTGGAGACCGGATTTTATTACGACGTTGACCTCGGTGGGCAACCTTTTTCGCAGGAGGATTTTAAGAAAGTAGAGGATAAGATGCTGGAACTAGCTCGCCAGAAGCAGGCTTATATCCGCAAACCCATGAGTAAGGCCGATGCCATTGCCTATTTCGAGGAAAAAGGCGACCCTTATAAACTCGACCTGCTCGAAGGACTGGACGATGGAACCATTACGTTCTATACGCAGGGTGATTTTACGGACCTTTGCCGGGGACCGCACATCCCGAATACAGGTTTTATCAAAGCTGCCAAGCTGATGAACGTAGCGGGTGCGTACTGGCGCGGGAATGAAAAAAATAAGCAACTCACCCGCATCTATGCCGTTACGTATCCGAAGCAAAAAGAGCTTGACGATTACCTGTATTTGCTCGAAGAAGCAAAAAAACGTGACCACCGCAAGTTGGGTAAAGAGCTGGAACTGTTCGCCTTTTCGGAGAAAGTAGGGGCGGGGCTTCCGCTTTGGTTGCCGAAAGGAACGATGCTACGTGAACGGCTCGAAAATTTCCTTCGGAAAGCGCAGTTGCGGGCAGGTTACTCGCCGGTAGTAACGCCACACATTGGTAGTAAGCAATTATACGTAACGTCGGGTCACTGGGAAAAATACGGCGAAGACTCGTTTCAGCCAATCAGAACCCCCGATCCGAACGAGGAGTTTTTGCTGAAACCCATGAACTGCCCGCACCACTGCGAAATTTACAAAACCCGCCCCCGGTCGTACCGCGAATTGCCGCTACGTCTGGCCGAGTTCGGAACGGTGTATCGCTACGAACAATCGGGTGAGTTGCATGGTCTAACCCGAGTGCGCGGATTTACACAGGATGACGCCCACATTTTCTGTCGGCCCGACCAGGTGAAAGACGAATTCATGAAGGTGATTGATCTAGTGATGTACGTCTTCGGATCATTAGGCTTCAGTGATTATAGTGCCCAGATTTCACTACGTGATCCGGAGAATAAAACCAAATATATTGGATCGGACGACCTTTGGGAAAAAGCAGAAGCTGCTATTATTGAGTCGGCGGCTGAGAAAGGTTTGTCTACTGTAACAGAACTGGGCGAAGCGGCTTTCTACGGACCAAAACTCGATTTCATGGTTCGTGATGCGCTAGGACGTAAGTGGCAGTTAGGTACGATTCAGGTTGATTATAACCTGCCAAATCGCTTTGAACTGGAATATATTGGCGCTGATAACCAGAAACATCGGCCCGTAATGATTCACCGGGCGCCGTTTGGCTCGATGGAACGTTTTATTGCTATTCTGATCGAAAACTCAGGCGGTAATTTCCCGCTCTGGCTTTCGCCTGACCAGATTGCGATTCTGCCCATTTCTGAGAAATACGAAGAGTACGCCAACGACCTGTTTTTTACCCTTCAGGAAAATGACATTCGAGGATTCGTTGATCTGCGCGATGAAAAAATTGGTCGTAAAATTCGTGATGCAGAAGTAGCTAAAGTACCTTACATGCTTATTGTCGGTGAAAAAGAATCGGCGGAAGGGAAAGTTTCAGTACGTCGGAAAGGGCAGGGCGATCTAGGCAGCATGAGCGTTGATGAATTTGTGAAGGTTTTCCAAGCAGAAGTGAAAGTGTAAGTTTGTTCAAATTAGACTTTCAAGCGTAAGTCTAAAATGAGTGCTTTTGTCATGTTGAGGAACGAAGTATCTTAAGGTAGTCTTACACATTGTTAGGAGGTTTTAAGATGCTTCGTTCCTCAACATGACAAAACTGTTAGTAAATAAAAGTATAAGGAGATTCATTATCTAAAACCAAAAACAAATTTCTGCTTGCGCCGAATAGGTATTTTCAATAGTTTCCCGAACTTTTTAACAACTGTTATGTTATCCAAACGGCTTAAAAAGCTCCACTTTAATCATTTGTTACCTTAAATATAATCTATGGCATTACCCCAGCGCAGACCACCCCGTCGCGTGGTTGAAGAACCCTACAAAGTAAATGAGCGCATTCTGGCCCGTGAAGTACGGGTGGTCGGTGAAAATGTGGAACAGGGAATCCACGAAATTAGTAAGGCTCAGGCAATGGCGAAAGCCCAGGGACTCGATCTCGTGGAAGTATCGCCCAATGCCGTGCCGCCCGTCTGCCGTATTGTCGATTATTCGAAATTTAAATACGAGCAGAAGAAAAAGCAGAAAGAAATCAAGGCAAACGCAACCAAAGTGGTTATCAAGGAAATCCGATTCGGCCCGAATACGGATGACCACGATTTCGATTTCAAACTGAAACACGCTATCAATTTCCTGAAAGAAGGTGCAAAAGTGAAAGCGTATGTGCAGTTTGTAGGTCGGGCCATTGTCTTTAAAGACCGGGGCTCGAATTTGCTTGACCGGTTTGCCAAAGGTCTGGAAGACTACGGCAAAATCGAAGCCGAACCCAAACTCGAAGGCAAGCGAATGAGTATGTTCGTATCGCCTAAAGTGGTTGCTAAGAAATAAAAAAAGCCGATAGTCAACAGCCGTTAGTAGCTTGTGAATAAACTACTAACGGCTGTTGACTATCGGCTTTTTTTTGTACCTTTGCGGCCTGTTTACGAAAAAGTTCTCAAAAAAGCGGTTACTCCAATGCCAAAAGTAAAAACCAATTCGGCTGCCAAGAAGCGTTTCAAGCTGACGGGTTCCGGCAAAATCAAGCGGAAGCACGCCTTCCACAGTCACATTCTGACGAAAAAAACCACCAAGCAGAAACGTAATCTGGTACACGATACGTTGGTAGCTGGTCCGGATGAGCGACGTATCAAAATGTTGCTGAACGTCTAGTCAGAATGAAAATGTAAACTGCTTAACAACAGCAGTCTACGAAAAGGAACGAAGTCGTTCCTGGTTCACGTTTCACCCGATGCCAGGCAAATCAAGAGAATGTATAATGGTTAATTAACAATGAATAGGTAGGTGACAATGGTCATTTTACATTATTCATTCAACATTATTCATTAAGTTGCCTTCCGCCTGTTGTCAAAAAACAACTAATAATACAATGCCACGTTCCGTCAATCACGTTGCCTCACGGGCGCGTCGGAAAAAAGTAATGAAGCTGGCCAAAGGTTATTTCGGTCGGCGTAAAAATGTTTGGACAGTTGCTAAGAACGCTGTCGAAAAAGGATTAGGATACGCATACCGCGACCGCCGTGCGAAGAAACGGGATTTCCGTGCTCTCTGGATTCAACGTATCAACGCCGGTGCGCGTATCAATGGACTTTCTTATTCAGCACTGATGGGAGCCCTCAACAAGTCCGGTATCGAACTTAACCGTAAAGTTCTGGCTGATTTGGCCATGAACCACCCGGAAGCATTTGCCGCTGTTGTAGAACAAGTGAAGTAAACAGATTTGAAAATAGGAAAACCCGGCGATGAGCCGGGTTTTCCGTTTTGTTAAGACAGTAAACTAAAAACGTTACGTCTCAATAACTTTCGTTTTGATTCCTGCCCGCGTCCCGTCGATCAGCCGACCCAGCAGATAAACCTCTATTTCGCTATCGCCTACACGAAACACCTGCCGGACCGACAAGTCTGTTTCGAGTGCCTGTTTTAACTGCTGAAATTTCTCTGTGCGAGCTTTTTCTTCATCGCCATACCATTCCTGATCGATAATAACTGGCTCCCAGAAATCCGCTTCTGCTATTTCCTCTACGTAAATTTCGGGAGGAAACATCTGCCAGTCTTTAATCTGGCTCACTGTCAGCGGTTCTTCCTGTTTCAGATAGCACGTAACGGTTTCAACAGGTTCATCCGACTCACTAGGATATAGTAAATTAGACAGCAACGGATTTATCTTATCGGCAAATGATAGCGTATTTAATTTATCCGAATTATCGGCAACCGAATCGAAACTTTTTGGCTCTTCGTTCGTCATAGATGTTATGGATTGCGGGCAAATTAATCTTTTCAATGGAAATTTGCAGCGTGAATATGTCTAATTTTAACGCGCGGGCTAAACCCATTCCCGCTTAACCCTTTAAAAACAAGCAGTCATGTTAGAAACATTGATGAATCTGGTAAAGCAGCAGTCGGGTCAGGCGGTGATTAACAACCCCGCTATCCCGAACAGTCAGAATGATAGCGTCATGGAAACCGTGGCCGGCAGCATTATGAGCGGCTTAGGTCAGCAGGCGCAGGGCGGTGGTCTGGGTAATTTGCTGGGTATGGTTGTGAACGGAGCAAATGTGCAGAATAGCCCTGTAACGCACGGTGTTCAAGAACACGTTCAGGAAAGCCTGATGCAAAAACTGGGTATTTCGCCCCAGGTTGCTATGTCGGTAGCAGGTGCTCTTGTTCCGATTGTGCTGAGCAAATTGATGCATAAGGCATCGGACCCGAACGACTCAAGCGTTGATGGAAACTCGATTTTGGGTGCAGCCACAGGTCAGCAGGGTGTCGATTGGATGGGTATGGCTGGATCAGCAATGGCCGATGGTAAACTCGATATGAACGACCTGATGCGGGTAGCCTCACAACAGGGAGGTGGCGGAGGTTTAGGTGGTATGCTGGGTGGCTTATTAGGCGGCCGTTAATCCAATGATATCAGCCTAAACATAAAGGACAGTTCACATGAACTGTCCTTTATGTTTAACAATAAGTTAACACTGTTAATATGGCTGATAATCAATGTTTTGCTATTTAGCCTTTTTATGTTAACGTAATCGTATGCTGGAATGGTGTAAAGCCAGTAAGATAGACTGTCGGCGCGTCCATCGCTGGTAATGAGCCCCGCAACTGAACATTTTTGTGTTGCTGTAATCCTGGTCCAAATGTAATGGTATCACTCTGAACGGTATAGCTTCCTGAATTTGAAACTAGATAAGCATTGTCGCGATTGGGATGTTTTGTTACGCCAGTGAAATTTCCGCCGGGTCGAAAAATCAACTCAAGAGCAACTGGTACGTTATTGGTGCCGGTCATCTGAATGGTTGCTTCAATACCTCGTTGTACCTCGCGAATCGTGATACGTGTCTGAAGCCGTTGAATTTCGCTTTGTTTGCGATTCGAACGTAGCATTTTCTCCCAATCGCCATCGGCAGGGACGGTTTCTGGTGGATAGGTTTGGTAATAAGGCCCATCCAGGGATTGTGTCAGAATCCACGTATCACCTTGCTTGTCAATTGTTTCGGTTTGGAACTGACCTTTGCCAAAAAAGGAAGCTGCTATCCGTAGTCCCTGTAAAATAGCGTTCCCCTTGTGAAACGTTAACCAAACCGGATTTGCTTGCAAGATAGTGCTGTCCCAATCCCCTCGCCTGATACGTACCAACCCTGATTTAGGAAAAGCTCTTACGTAATTCGTAGGCAGAGGTTGGCTCGGTGGTAACTCACGCCAAATCGCTGGATCGTCCAAAAAATAATCAACGTAGTAAATCGATTTTGGAAGAAGCGTTTTCTCAATCTGGCGGCACATAGCTGCCATTTCGCCATTTTTATCGAGGAGAGCTATATACCGATAAGCATACCAATACCCTTCTGGCGTACCAATTCCCGCCTTATCCTGCCGTCCCGAGGCTTCTGTAACTAGTTCGCCGTTCGGATGGACGTAATGCAGTGTCATGGCCAAATTTCGACGAACGTAGTCGAGCAGATATGGTTTATTCAGGTTTTTGGCAATGGTAATGAGCAGGCGATTGGTCAGTGGCGAATAAATTAACGTACTACGTTCGTTGTATTGACCATCAACATCCATATCGATGTGCTCCGATAGCCACTGGTCAACGCGGGCAACGTAGCGGGCATCGGGCCAGAGCGTATTGAGTTTGGCTAGTGCCGCCGACACCACCCAGCGATGATTGGGCGTATGAATGCCCCCAACCACCAGCGCTTCGCCCGCCTTGAGCAGAAAGGATTTAAACGTAGCAAGCACCCCATCCATTGCAGGCGTCCCAGATTTGGACAGTAATGAGTAGCCCGTTGTTAATCGCTTCACAATGAATCCGGTATCGGGCGTCGAGTGGAAATTAGTAGCAGGCAAATCCAACGTACCATCGAAATGCTGCACTTTCAGTAAGTACTTCAATGCTACGTCTATTTCTTCCAGCAAAGCCTTCGAACGGTAATGCTCAGATTCTGGACACGACATAGCGCAGGATGCTCGCCTGACAAAATCGGCGGTAGTCTGCGGGTTTGGAATATCGTCGTTGTCTTTTAAACCACCGAAGGCCAGATTAGCAGTGTCGGTGATACGTAGCGCTCGAACGGTAATGAGTTGCTGATCATTCCCTTTAATTAGTTCGAGGAGCCATGTGGGTTTGTCGGCCGGTGCTACTCGCTTTAACCGAGCAAAAACGGGCGATTCGAAAACAGGTAATAAACAAAGAGCTGTAGCCCCGTTACGTACAAACGTGCGTCGATTCATGGATAACCGGTTCAGGCCCGACAGGCTCCGGCTGTCGTCTAATCTAATAAATACTACGTAGCCGACAGCCGGAGCCTGTCGGGGCCTGCAATACGCTTACTAAAAAGAAGAGAATGGAATTTATACTGAAAACCAATGTAACATTCCTGACTGTCTGCCACGTAGTAAAGGTAATGGTACGTTAAAAGCGACATTCTGGCCCAGATAGACACATGAATCTGCCAATCTGACAGCAAATCAAACATTTTTTCTGGCTGGCATTTGTATTGTTAGATAGGTACATGTCTGTCAGTTTTAACACAGCAATTAAAGAAACTAAACCAGTTATGGGAAAAATTATTGGTATTGACTTAGGCACCACGAACTCGTGCGTGGCCGTGATGGAAGGCAACGAGCCGGTTGTAATCCCCAATTCCGAAGGCGCCCGGACAACCCCCTCGGTAGTGGCGTTTATGGACAACGGCAACGGCGAACGCAAAGTAGGCGCTCCCGCCAAACGCCAGGCCATCACCAACCCGAAAAATACGATTTCCTCGATTAAACGTTTCATGGGTAAACGTTATAGTGAGGTAACCAACGAAACGAAAACAATCGCTTATGACGTAGAGAACGGCCCAAATGGTACGCCCCGCGTTAAAATCGGCGATCGTCAATATACGCCACAGGAACTTTCGGCCCTGATTCTTCAAAAAATGAAGCAGACGGCCGAAGACTACCTCGGTCAAACAGTAACGGAAGCCGTTATTACGGTACCGGCTTACTTTAACGATGCTGAGCGTCAGGCTACGAAAGAAGCCGGACAGATCGCTGGTCTCGACGTAAAACGGATTATCAACGAGCCAACTGCGGCCGCTCTGGCGTATGGTCTGGATAAAACCAACCATGATCAGAAAATTGCTGTATTCGACCTCGGTGGCGGTACGTTCGATATCTCGATTCTTGAACTTGGTGATGGCGTTTTCGAGGTAAAATCGACTGATGGTGATACACACCTCGGTGGTGACGACTTCGACCAGGTGATTATCAACTGGCTGGCCGATGAGTTCAAGAAAGACGAAAACATCGACCTTCGCCAGGACCCGATGGCGCTGCAACGGTTGAAAGAAGCCGCTGAGAAAGCCAAAATCGAGCTGTCGAGTTCGAACTCAACGGAAATCAACCTGCCGTACATCATGCCGGTGAACGGTATTCCGAAGCACTTAGTACGTACACTGAGCCGCGCGAAATTCGAGCAATTAGCTGATTCGCTGATTCAACGTAGCCTGGAGCCTTGCCGTCGTGCCCTGAAAAATGCTGCTTTGTCGGCCGGTCAGATCGACGAAGTAATTCTGGTTGGTGGTTCGACCCGGATTCCGAAAGTGCAGGAAGAAGTTGAAAAACTATTTGGCAAAAAGCCGTCGAAAGCTGTTAACCCCGACGAAGCTGTAGCGATTGGCGCTGCAATTCAGGGTGGTGTACTGACGGGTGAAGTGAAAGACGTACTGCTGCTCGACGTTATTCCGCTGTCGCTTGGTATTGAAACGATGGGTGGTGTGTTCACCAAAATGGTGGAAGCCAACACTACGATTCCGAGCAAGAAAGTGGAAACGTATTCGACGGCGTCGGACAACCAGCCGAGTGTGGAAATCAACGTATTGCAGGGCGAGCGTCCAATGGCGGCTCAGAACCGTCAGCTAGGTCGGTTTATCCTGTCCGATATTCCACCAGCACCACGTGGCGTACCGCAAATTGAAGTTACGTTCGACGTAGATGCCAACGGTATTCTGCACGTAACGGCGAAAGATAAAGGTACGGGTAAAGAGCAAAAAATCCGGATCGAAGCATCGAGCGGTCTGACCGAAACCGAAATCAACCGGATGCGTGAAGAAGCCAAAGCCAACGAAGCCGCTGATAAGGCTGAGCGGGAGAAAATTGAGAAAGTCAACCAGGCCGACTCGATGATTTTCCAAACCGAGAAACAATTGAAAGAGTACGGCGACAAACTGTCGGAAGGCAATAAAACAGCCATCGAAGGTGCATTGGCGAACCTGCGCACAGCGCACGGCTCACGCGACGCAGCGGCCATCGATACCGCATTGGAAGGTCTGAACGCAGCCTGGGCTACGGCTTCGCAGGAATTGTACAATGCGACTGGTGGTGCGGGTGCTAACCCAACCGATGGAGCTGGTTTCGCCGGTAACCCCGACGGTAGTGCCGGACAAGGCCAACCTACCGGCGACAACGTATCGGACGTACCATACGAAGAAGTTAAGTAATCTGATCGGACCGCCGACGCGGCCCGGATTTAACGGATTTAAGGATTAGACAGATTTTGTAAAAAAGCCCCTATCGGTGACGGTAGGGGCTTTTTCTTGAAGTAGTTTTGTTGATTGAGTTTGAAATAAAACAATAAACGAATTCCCTACCGGCTCACCCGGTAAATAACCCCGTTTGTATCGTCAGTGAAAATTAACGATCCATCGGGCAACGTAGCGATGCCGACCGGGCGGCCAAACTGAGCCTGGTTGTTGTCTACCAGAAAGCCCGATACAAAATCCTCTGCCCGAACGGGTTTGTTGTTTTCAAAATGGACACGTATCACTTTATAACCAGAAGGTTGCGTCCGGTTCCATGAGCCTCGCATAGTAACGAATGCATCGTTTTGGTACTCTGCCGGAAAGCTGCCGGTTGCTCCGGTACTGGTATAAAAAATCATACCTAACGGAGCCGCGTGAGGGTCATACTGAAATACGGGCAGTGTGGTTTTAGCCAGAATCTGAGCATACGTAGTGTCTCCCATCGGACGTGGATGCGGGTTGTAGTTGCCGTCTCCGTAGATATAAGGCCAGCCGTAAAAAGCGCCTTCCTTAATGATGTTCAGCTCTTCTGATTGTTGTTCATCGCCCAACCAGTCAATTCCGTGGTCGAAACCATAGAGTTCTTTGGTTTGTGGATGCCAGCCAAAACCGATGGTGTTACGTAGTCCTTTGGCGAAAATTTTGCGACCTGTACCGTCTGGATTGGCACGTAGTATTGTCGCGTGTTCGGGGTTTGGTTCAGCACAGGCATTGCAGGTACTTCCAACCGTAATGTACATGAGCCCATCCGGACCGAAACCAATAGTACGATTAGGGTGCTGACCGCCATCGGGTAGGTTGTTAATCAGCATTTGAGGCTGTCCCAACGTACCATCGGCGTTTATATCAGTCCTGTAAACCTCACGAATCGCTACCAGATACATTTTACCAGCATAAATGGTTATCCCATGAACATCTTTGATGGTGGCGACGACTCGCTTTGTGTCAGATTTCCCATCGTTATTGGTATCCTGCAAAAGCGTTACTATTCCAGCGGCCCGGTCTGTTACGTATACATTACCCGACGTACCAACAGCCAGCATACGCGGTTTGCCAAGCTGATCAGCATATTTCCGAATGGTAAAACCAGAGGGCACTTTTAGTAGGGCGATTCGGGCGTCGGTGGCTTCTACCAGAGCCGGTTCAAAAACATTCCCCTGAATTCCCGACGTAGTAGGATTCTTATTTGTTTCTGGAATATTGATTTCCAGAATGTCATCCTTCTTGCAGGAGACTAGCAATAACGTAGCAACGACGACCGATAGAAAGGCCGTTATTCGTAGATTTTTCATTGAGTTGAATAACGTTGAGTGAAAAAATACGCCACACATGCCATAGAAAGCACAATGTAATGGCTCAATAAATACCCTATATCCCTGAACAGGTTTTATGTAGTGGTGATAAATGAGAATATGGGCCTTTTACAGTTAACTAATCTATTATTACAAGTGGCTTATGGTATTAAAATGACCTAAATTGAATTAAGATCTATTTTATAGTTGAGAGTAACCTAGACATAAATTCGTTGCTTAACTAGATAATTTTTAGGATTAATTGTCGTTAAGACATGTGGTTTGCCTATAATTGTCCAATAATTTCTTTAACAGATTATGTATGCTTAAGCTGGCGCGTATACAGAATTATTCGGGCCATAATTTTCTGCGGTTAGTTCTGCGCCGTGGGCTGTACGTGTTATATCTGGCCGTTGTTGTGGCTATTCTACTGGAAGTTTGCCTTCGTATATATAACCCATTGAATCCCAGGATTAAAAATGAAAAAATAATCCTACCCGTCAGTAAAACGTATGAGCTAACAATGGACGGGTTACCCTCTGTTGACCGGAAAGCTATTCATACAAAAAATTCGCTTGGTTTTAGGGGCGAAGAACCGCCTAAAGACTGGTCGAAGCACCTGACCGTATTAACCGTTGGCGGCAGTACAACCGAATGTTTCTTTCTGGGTGATGGGACTGACTGGCCAGCTCGCATGTCGCAACGCATCCACTCCCAAGTGCCTGATCTATGGGTTAATAACGCTGGACTAAATGGACATTCAACGTTTGGCCATCAGGTATTGCTTGATGATTACCTGATTAAACTTCATCCAAACGTGATTCTATTTTTAATTGGAATCAACGATGTGGGCAAAGACAAAATGGATGGTTTCGATAATACGATGCTGAAAAATACCTACGTCGATTTGGGCGACGCCTGGTGGAAAAATCTGGGACGTACCATCGCACAGAACAGCGAAGTTGTAGGATTAATTCGACTGGTGAGCCGGGGCATTACCACCCAGAAACTGAATTTTCACGACAACATTTACCGGGCAGTGCATCCCAGTGATACGTTAGCCATAGCACCAACCGACATGCAGAAAGAACTGGCACAGGTGAAACCCTTTCTGCCAGCGTATCGCGAACGGGTGATGAAGCTGGTCAGTACGTGCCGTCAGAAAGGAATCGAGCCCATCCTGATTACACAGCCGCTACTAGTTGGATTTGGTAATGACCCTGTTAGCCATACCGATCTTGCTAAATTTCGAGTGAATGAACGCGAAAATGGAGAATTATTCTGGAAACGTCTTGAATCATATAACGACGTAACCAGAGCCCTAGCGGCTGACCAGCACGTACATTTGATTGATTTGGCCCGAAAGATGCCGAAGAGCAGCGAATATTTTTACGACGATATGCACTTTACAGAGGCAGGTGCCGGTAAGGTAAGCGAGATAGTATCGGAAGATTTGGGCCCGTATTTTCATGCTAAATACTACGTATCACAGACCACCCGATAAACCTACAGAAATTTACGCAGGCCCATCCCGATTCTAGGAATTGGAATGGGCCTGCGACTTTATAATAGCGCCAACGTAGTGATGGATAATGCTCGGCTGATAATTGAAGTAAGCTTTACTAAAAACAGAGATGCGTTATTTGTACTACGTCATAATTGAGTAGTTAGCAGAAACTGAATTGGAAAACTGGCTTCGCTACGTAATTTCGCTCACCACTGTTTCAGCTCACTTATGCACCAAACTCTGCTTCTTTGCCTGTCTTTGATGCTGATTGTCTCGCTTCTGGTAATGATAGGCCAGAGATTACGTATTCCAACGCCTATTTTCTTAGTGGTAAGCGGTTTAGCGATTAGCCTGGTTCCGGGAATACCCAAAATCGAGGTAGATCCCGAACTTATCTTCCTGATATTTTTACCGCCATTGTTGTACGAAGCCGCCTGGTTTACATCCTGGAAGGAATTCTGGCGATGGCGACGTATCATTGTAGTTCTGGCCTTTGGTTTGGTTATCGTTACCGCATCTGCTGTCGCTTACGTATCGAGTGCGGTAATGCCTGGCTTTACACTCGCACTCGGATTTGTACTAGGTGGCATTGTTTCGCCCCCCGACGCCGTTGCTGCTACGTCGGTGCTGAAGGGGGTTAACGTATCGAAAGGCGCCATCAGCATTCTGGAAGGCGAAAGTCTAGTTAACGATGCCGCAAGCCTGGTTGTGTTCCGGTTCGCAGTGGCTGCCGTTATGTCGGGTTCATTCGTTTGGCAGGAAGCGTCCCTTAGTTTTTTAATGGTTACGGTGATGGGCGTAGTAGTCGGGTTGGCCGTTGCCTGCGTTTTTTATGCCATCCACCGTTGGCTACCTACATCAACCCGAATCAGTATCCTGCTGACATTTATGGCGCCTTATATCATGTATCTGGCGGCCGAAGAGTTTGACGTATCTGGGGTGATGGCCGTTGTCAGTGGCGGCCTGTTTCTTTCCAACCAAAGTCATGTTATTCTCAACCACAGTTCACGAATTCAGGGAACGGGCATGTGGGCAACCGTCGTTTTTGCGTTAAATGGACTCGTATTTATCCTGATTGGACTGGAATTGCCGGTGATTATGAATGGACTGGATGGCTATTCTAAAACTGACGCCATTTTGTATGCTTTGCTCATAACGGCAGTGCTTATTGTTACCCGAATGGCCTTTTCAATGTTTTCGGCAGTATTCACGCAGTTTATTGGTAAATACATTACCGTGGCTCGTCGAAATGTTGGATGGAGGGCACCTGTTGTGTTAGGTTGGGCGGGTATGCGTGGTGTTGTATCGCTGGCGTCGGCGCTGGCTGTTCCGCTTACGCTCAAAAACGGCGAAGCTTTTCCCCACCGTAATCTGATTCTGTTCATTACATTTATAGTAATCCTTGTTACGCTGGTGTTTCAGGGACTAACCTTGCCCTATGTGATTCGGCTGGTAAACTTTCGAGACCCCGATGAGCAGATACCGGAAGAGGAACAGGAAACCAGAATACGTCTGAAATTACAGAAAGCTGCCTTGAATCATCTCCAGGAAAAGTATGATAAGGAAATCAGAACGAATGAATTAGTTGGGGATATGAAGAGCCGGATTGAGAGTGATTTACGCCAGACATCACGACATCTGGAGTCAATCGAAAGTGATGGTGAAATTCTGGCGCAATACAATCAGATAAGAGCCGACATTTTAGGTGTGAAACGGACTGCATTGCAGCATTTTCGTAGAAAGCAGGAATTTGACGACGAAGTAATCCGAAAAGAGGAAGCCCGGATTGATTTAGAAGAAGAAAAATTCAACCACCCAATTCATTAAAAAGGCAGTTAAAAGTTGAAGGGTTGTAAGGTTTTAAAATTGACTGGCGCGTGAATTGCTTTCGCGCCAGCCAATTTTAAAACCTTACAACCCTTCAACTTTTAACTGCCTAAAATCAACCGAATGCGTTAATATGCTTCTGGAAAATAGCGTCGTATTTATTAGCGGCTGCCGTCTGTTTGGCTTCTTTACAGGCTTCTACGATAGTTTGCAGAATATATAAATCCGAGTCTGGACTGCCGAAGCGGTTGCCACTGCTGCTCTTATCGTATGTCAGATTCTGGTCGGCGCGGGTTGCCATTGTATCGGCAATTTCGAGCGCTTTTTTAGTGTCGCCCACTTCGAAGAGGAACCGGACGTAGTTCGACGAAATCTGGTCGTACGGAATGCTCTTGTCGGGAATTACCTTCAAGGAGTAATCAAGTACTTCACGAGCTTTTGCTTTGTTGCCTTCACGAATAAACTGGTCGGCTAATCGGAAGAACGCGATACGTGCCGAAATAACCGGTGGCCCTTTGTAGGTTTCGTCATAATACACATCCGGGTTGTCGAACTCGCGCCAGAACGTTTTCTTCGTCATGTTCGTGAACATAATATCAGAATTAACGTAGCCATCCGTTGCACCCGGTACGGCCACCGGCATCAACCGATAAGCGTAGCCTTCCAGTTGCATATAATTCTTCAGACTCAGATAATTATCGCTGGCCAGTGTGCTCGAGAAGTAAATCGGCCGTTGCCAGTTGTTAGTGGCAATAATATCGAGCATGATCAGGTCGGGCTTGTAAAGATCTTTCTTCCCGATGGTCCACTGCAACGTATCTTTCATCAACGGACGTAGCATGGGCGGCACAAAATTCGCCTTATCGACCGACGCTTTATCAATGGGCAGGAACAGCACCGACGATGGCAGTATGCTGGTCATATCGCCACTGGTCAGGGGCACCTGCACAGCCGGATTGTTCGTTTTGATCAGGTTGATGTACTGCTTGAGATCGATACCATTTTTAACACCCGGCACTTCGTAGAACGGCACAATATCATTTTTGCCTTTGTTGAAATTGTCGAACTCCAGCGAAATCGGCAACGCTTCCGACTCATACGTTTTACGTTTCATCTGCTGGATATACCATTCCGTACCCAACAGACTCAGGTTACACACGCGCACATCACGTCGGAAACCTTCTACTTCCTGAACGTACCAAAGTGGGAACGTATCGTTATCACCACCGGTAAAGAGCACGGCATTGGGGGCACAGGAGTTGAGCAAATTCTTCGCAAAGTCGACAGATTGGTAGCGATTGTCGCGGTTGTGATTATCCCAGCTTTTCGCGCCCATCATCACCGGCACCAGCAGGCAAAGTCCAGCTACCAGACCATTACGTGCTACGTCTGCTTTAAGGTACGTCCGCAAACCTTCGGCCAGCGCCATAACGCCCAGACCCAGCCAGATAGCAAAGAAATAGAACGAACCCACGTAGATGTAATCCCGTTCGCGGGGTTCAGACGGGGGTGAGTTCAGGAAGACTTGCAGCGCGATACCGGTAAACAGAAATAGCAATCCCACAATCAGGAAATCGCGCCGACGCCGGAAATATTGGAACGCAATCCCAAATAATCCCAGCGCAAAAGGTAGCATATAGAAATTGTCACGAGCCTTGTTGTTCTTCAGCAAGTCAGGAACGCCGTTGTCTGACGACCAGGGGAGGAGGTAGCCTGCGCCCTCTTCGTCGCTCTCACGACCGGCGAAGTTCCACATCAGGTAGCGCCACCACATGTGTCCCAACTGATAGCTAAACAAAAACTTAATGTTATCACCCATCGTTGGCTTCTGCCCTTCGGCTAGCCCCAGCATCTGACGATACAAAGCCGGGTGGTTCTGCTGACTGCTGTATACCCGAGGAAACAACATTTCATCGCCTGGTGCGTAGACGTATTCAGGCTGGTGATCGAACACTACGTATTTGTTACCCTCTTTTTTCCAGATAGCAGCTCCCTGTTTCTGATCGATAGGGCGCGAGGTGAAAACGGGACCATACAGCAGCGAACGGCTGCCATATTGTTCCCGACGCAAATACGATAAGAAGTTCAGCGCATCGCTCGGATCGTTTTCGTTGATCGGCGGGTTAAAATCGGCACGTACCAGCACCTGCATATATGATGCGTACCCGATCAACACAAACGCCAGCGATAGCAGCGACGTATTCCAGACAACCCGATTGGTACGTGTCGACCAGATAACTCCGTAAACAATTGCGCCCAGGAAGACAACGGTGAAGATAATTACGCCTGTGTTGAATGGCATCCCCAACGTATTGACGAAGAAACGTTCAACGGCAAAGGCCATACCCGGTAATCCGGGAATAATACCAGCGTTGATAATAGCCAGAATAACCAGCCCGATACCAGCAGCAATTACACCACCCCAAAAGGTTGGTTTCGACTGTTTCTTGAAATAATAGATTAAAGCCAGCGCCGGCAACGTAACGAGGTTAAGTAAGTGAACGCCAATGGATAAGCCCGTCAGATAAGCGATCAAAATGAGCCAGCGATTGGCGGCTGCCTGATTTTCGATACGTTCCCACTTGAAAGCTGCCCACACGACAATGGCCGTAAAAAATGACGACATGCCATAAACTTCTGCCTCGACCGCCGAGAACCAGAACGTATCGGAGAAGGTGTAAGTTAGTGCGCCAACAGCACTGGTTCCCAGAAGCAGCAACGTATCGCCGAAGCTGTACTCACTTTCTGACTTACCTAACAACTTCTGAGCCAGCATGGTGATGGTCCAGAACAGAAAGGCGATAGTAAACGCACTCGCCAGCACCGACCCCATATTGACCCAATACGCTACGTTGGTCAGATCACCAAACGAGAACATGGAGAAAATACGTCCTAAAAGCAGGAAAAAAGGGGCACCGGGTGGGTGCGGAACCTGTAATTTAAACGAACACGCAATGAACTCGCCACAATCCCAGAAGCTGGCGGTTCGCTCAACGGTGCTCGCGTACGTAAAGAGCGCGATGACGAAAACAACCCAGCCCGCAATGGTGTTCAGGCGTTTAAATGATTGCATACAATAGAAGATTAACGTAGTGCTTTTGTGTAAGTACGGCCGATTCAGGTCGGGTCAATCCAGACCAGGTCACTCCAAACCGGTCCAAAAATACGCAAAAAGAAGCCCGAACGCCCCAGTACGTGCTGTTAAAGTTTGTTAAGCGTAATTGCCCACAACAGGATGGTGCTACGTTATCGCTCAATGTTTACTACCGTAGTTGTTGCCTTACATTCCCGACAAACTGTCATTTTTGCACCGAGTTTCACTTGTCGCATCCTTCATACGAGGCTACAAGACTGTAAATTAGTTCGTCTTTCTATGGAAAATTACAGCATCGTTTTGTTCCTATTGGCCGTGATGATTGGCTTGTCGGCGGTGGCCGATAAAATCAAGCTCCCGTATCCAATTCTGCTGATAACGGCTGGTATTGCTGTAGGTTTTATTCCAGGAACGCCCAAAATCGAGCTTGATCCTGAGATTGTTTTCCTGATTTTTTTGCCGCCAATGCTCTACGATGCAGCCTATAATATTTCAATGACCGAATTCAGGACTAATATGAGTACGATTTCCGGATTGGCCTTTGCACTGGTGTTTATTACGACGGTTGGTATTGCCGTACTGGCCTATTTTTTAATTCCGGGCATGACCTGGCCACTAGCTTTCGTACTCGGATCAATTTTGTCGGCTACGGATGCGGTGGCCGCCATGAGCATCACCAAAGGGCTTGGCTTGTCGCACAAAACACTGACCATTCTGGAAGGGGAGAGCCTCATCAACGACGCGTCTGGACTGATTGCTTACCGCCTTTCAGTAGCGGCTGTGGCTGGTAGGTCGTTTGTTTTCTGGAAAGCGGGGTTGCAGTTTATTGGCTTGATCGCCGGGGGAATCGTGGTGGGGGTAGTGCTGGTGAGAATTGTCGGGTTTATTCTGAAACGAATCCCTAAGAATAATCTGGTGGCGATCAGTCTTACGTTGCTAATGCCTTTTATCGCTTATTCACTGGCCGAAGCAGTTCACGTATCAGGCGTTATTGCGGTGGTATCCTTATGTGATTCTACTTCAGTTTTCTAAGTTTATAGCCTACTAGGATAGATAGGAGCGTAAAAACTATACAAACTACCGAAAACATTTTCGCTTCCTTTCGACCTTGCAGCACAAGTAAGATCAGTAGTGCAGCTGCTGAAGCAGCAAAAAAACGAAAATCGTAAATAGAATAATATAGATACTTTTCATAACATTTTTGATCGAGTAAAGTTAAGAAAATGTAGCGCTATTTGTATGTTATTCTTTCACTTTAAACGACTAATAAATGAAAACGCTAATCTTGCCTGCAATGATGGTTGGACTTTTGGTCGGGTGTAACTCAAGTGTCAACAATTTTCAAAGGGATTACTAAAGCAAAGTAAACGAAGATCTAATAAAATATGCTAGTGATCGAGGTATAATTCTAAAGCCTGTTTCGCAACTTAAAAGCAATGAAGTTATACCGCTCAATTCAATTGAAGAGTTTAAAGCTGGTATTGACGCAAGAAGTAAGCTATTACTAACTAATCAAACCATTCAAGTTAAGACTGAGATAAAGGGTGGCGACGCTATGCCAACTGATGTCAAAGCAGCTTTTGAAAATTTAATAAAACTAGATGCGAACAAACTTCAACAACAATTAGAAGCAAAGAAGAAGTATCGTTTAGGTAAAAAGAACGAAGCAACTGAATTAGGTGCCAGAACTGCTGCTAAACCATTTAATGAACCCCTTGGAACAGGAAGAATGACTCAATCTTCAGAAAATTGTCAGGATCCCGAGATAGAGTGTGATCCAGATAATCCTGACGAAGGTGATACGTCTCCATCTAAACAGTTTGGCGCATCTCCGGGATCAAATGGGTATAGCTATCATAGTACTCAGTCATTTTCTGCTGGTGGAGATGGAACTGTTTATGTTATTACTGATTGGAATACTGGGCCAAATGGCCAGGTAGTGGGAGTGCAAGTAACTGTCCAGGCAACAGGCGAACATGGCAATTCCATTGGCTTTTACGGAGACGCTAACCAGGGGACACAGATGGCAAACGGTGGCTACTATGTCAGTGGAACATTAACCTATTCCTACACAACAACTGGGATGAGCGGTGGCGGGTTAGGCGTTGAAACACAAACCGTTGTTCAATCCTACCAGTTAGGTGTTGGAGCCTATCAACAGACAACAGTTGCAGCGATTTCACAAAACTAATAAACATTGATTGTGAGTTTTACAAATTAATTATTGTGTATTAATAGAATCGCGGCATTTCAATAGTGCCGCGATTCTATTAATAAATGCAGCCAGAGAAGGTACAAAGGAGTTAGTATTACATGACTTAGGTTTATGACAAACAACGAAACAAATCACGTAAATGCAGATTGGCTATTTAAAAGCACTATTTGCCATAAACCTCGCCCCGGGCGGCTTTCAGCGTATTCTGCATCAGCGAGCAAATCGTCATCAGGCCAACGCCACCAGGCACAGGCGTAATGAAGCTGGTTTTTGGGGCTACCTCGCTGAATTTTACGTCCCCTTTTAAGGCAAAACCGCTTTTTTTAGTAGCGTCGGGAACGCGTTCCAGACCTACGTCAATCACTACAGCGCCTTCTTTTACCATGTCGGCGGTTACGAACTCTGGCTTGCCTAAAGCCGCTACCAGAATGTCGGCTGTTCGGCAGATTTCGGCCAGGTTTCGGGTGCGGCTGTGGGTGAGCGTAACGGTGCAGTTGCCCGGATACGTATTGCGTTGCATCAGAATCGACATGGGCAGGCCAACAATCTGGCTGCGTCCGACCACCACGCAATGTTTGCCAGACGTTTCGATACCGTACCGTTTTATCATATCAAGTACGCCCTGCGGAGTAGCCGATACGTAGGCGGGCAATCCTTTCGCCATCCTACCAATATTAATTGGGTGAAAACCATCCACGTCTTTAGCTGGATTGATGGTTTCCATAATCTTGTCAGGGTTGATATGAGCGGGGAGGGGGAGCTGCACAATCAGGCCGTCCATATCTGGATTGTCGTTGACTTCGCGAACTCTAGCCAGCAGTTCATCTTCGGTAACCGACGTATCAAACCGGATGAGTGTGGAATGCATTCCCACTTCCTCGCAGTTCTTCATTTTCGATGCTACGTAGGTTTCTGATGCCCCATTGTTGCCTACCAGAATCGCGACCAGATGCGGAATTTTGCCGCCCTGTTCACGTATCTGCGTGACTTCGGCCGCAATTTCCTGTTTGATTTGAGAAGAAAGGAGTTTACCGTCAAGGAGTTGCATGAATGAAAGTTTGAAAAGGCGAAAGAACAAAATGTGATTTAGCAATATTTCGCTCCGCTCCGGCGGCCCGGTTTCACTCGTTCATTCTTTCGCTCATTGAACGTGGCGCAAAACTACGCAAAGAAATGGCTTCCCTAGGACGAAATTGTGGATTCGATACGTTCGGGCACGAAATACTGTACGTCGTGTGCTTCCCACAAAGCAGGGATTTCCAATCGCTGAAACATCCGGTCCAGTACGTCGCCAGGCACTACGTGTTCGCGGGTTTCATTTTGCCGAACCAACTGCTGATGAGGTACTTCAAGATATACCAACCGGACTTGCGCCTTATACGTAGTAAACAGGTCAATCAGTTGCTGCCGAAGCTGACGAGTCAGGTTTGTAGCGTTCCAGACAAACGAAGTTTTACTACGTAGCATTGTCTTAGCCTCTTCCTTTGCCAGGTGCACTACGTAGCTGGTACCCTGTTTATCCGTCGGACTGATTTTTAACTTTCGTCGATACGTATCCAGGCTAATTACTGGCCAATCAGATAGATGCTGAGCGATGAACGTATCTTTCCCAACACCCGGCAAACCTGATAATAGCACAACCTCAGAACCCGCTTCCGGAAACGGTACGTAATCCGGATACGCTGTTTCGTGCGTGAAGTAGTAATAACGAGCCTCGTCG
Organism: Spirosoma profusum; assembly: GCF_014699005.1. Lineage (GTDB taxonomy): Bacteria > Bacteroidota > Bacteroidia > Cytophagales > Spirosomataceae > Spirosoma > Spirosoma profusum. The sequence goes on along the minus strand of NZ_JACWZY010000004.1, from coordinate 19,486 downwards.
CTTACAAACGGGTAAGGCTGGCCCCAACACTGATTATCACGGCAAAACTCTTCGAATAAATCGATTCGGTACAGCAAATCGGCCTGGTCGGTGCAGATACGGCCCAGCACATCGGCGCGCGCCAGCATCGTGAGCCATTCCGTATTAACCTCCAGACTTGCCTGTAATAGCGTTTTTAGCGGATCGGGCTTCTCGAAAATCCAGAGTGGTAATCCGTGATACCGGACCAGTTTGCAAATCTGCTCCCGCTCCACAAAAGATGGCGACGTATCAAGCCGGTAGCCGGTGTATAGCAATTCCCGAACGGTACGTTCCCCTTTGCGGGCGTGACCTCGTGACGTAACACTGCCATCTGGCTCAACCACCGTTGTCGAGCGTTTTTCTACGTCGTGCAATAGGGCGGCCGTCCAGACCAATTCCTGAGAATCAACCGGTAACGATTGATAGGACGTATAGTTAGTCAGAGCCGATAATACTAACTGAGTATGAATAGCTACGTCGCCTTCGGCGTGGTGACGCGGGTCCTGCACGACGCCCGCCATATCCCGAATTTCGGGAAAGCGACGCGCCATGGCAGCCCATTGTTTATCGTTGGTGAATGTCCACATAATAAGCAAATAAGTTAATGACTGAGCTTGTTATCACTCAGGCTGTTCATTGAGCAGACGGGCGCGTTTCCAATCCCGGGTCCAGTGTTCATCCGTCTTCACATGTCCTTTCCGAACGTATTTGAATACGTTATGTCGGTGAGCGTCTAGCGAAAAACTATCGGCGTTGCGGCTAACTACACCTTCGCGGGTGCAGGGTTCGCCCGTCAGGGCATCATACGACCCAAATACGCCAGGTTCGCTGGCCCATTGCCTGACATCCGTTTCGAGCGCGTTAACATTGAACGGCTGTGATTGCAAAGCCAGCACTGGCACCGTCGGGAAATCGAGCAGTTGGGCATAAAATTGGGTTTCTTCCCAGGAGAGCCATTGGTCGATTTCGCGGATGGCAAAAACGTAGAAATAAGCGTCGATGTTGGGATAAACGATGGAATGCACTGCATACAGGTTTTCGCCAAACACCTCCAAGTCGCCCAGATCGTATTTTAAGATGGCCCAACGGTCGCGAAGGTGGCGCGTCCAGGGAGAGTCCGTGGGAGCCGCATGCGAGCGGGCAAACACGCCATAGCGGTTTAAACAGTTATTTTCGCCATCCAATTTTTCGGTATGGACGAGTGTCTGGATGCGGGAAATGTCATCGTCAACGTAGTGATTGATGCGGTCGTCGCTGGTTGTACCCGGCGAAAAGGGGTAATGATACGTTCGACCGTATTTGCGGGAAATCATAGTAAATCGCGTTTGAGTGAACAATAAAAACACAGGCACTTCACCAGGCGGTGAAGGCTATCCTTGAAGTGGAACCTGTGCGCGATTACATGACATTCAGTGTGTTAGACGGTTAGTGATACGTTAACGGGGCAAAGATACAGCTATTCAGTAAAAGAAATTCAACCGTATTTCTGCTGCCATTCTTTTTTTAGTTTTTTGTACTCATCATCTTCCCGAGCTTCCAGATATTTTCCGTAAAAAATCCGTGCGGATTCGGCTTTCACTGGGTCTTCTTCGCGCGGTAATTGGTCGCGTCCATGAGCGCCCGACTGCCCTTTTTTATCGTCGGGAACGGGGCCGTCATATTTTTTGCCAGTTCGGTGATTGGCGTAGCGCCGTGACCGTGTATAGCCCATTTGCAGAAACTTACGAGCCATGTCCATACCGATAAAATCGCCTTTTGCTTTATAATCAAGAAAGAGTTGGTAGATTTTCTCCGACGATTCGCGGGCAATTTCCGGCGTTTTGAATCGCCAGTGCGGCAGAATTTCGTCTTTATACGGACGTACTAACAGAACGCCCATCTCACCTTTTCCTACGCGATAGAGTTCAGGTTGTACACGCAGGTCTAAGTGGCGGTAATCCAGGTCGTAGTTGAAAGCGCGGTTATTTTGGGCCATGAACGTATCGTTGCTACGTTATATTGACGAATACGTAACGATTTTGTTCACCAAAAGCACACTTGAAGGAGGTATTCTAAAATTTTTGCCGTCTGCTACGTTTCAAAAGTCGATAATCCGCCCATTGAATAAAGCCCAGCCCGAACAATAATAACACTACTGGTAGTGCCAATCGAGATATACTTTTTTCGAACGTAGCACCGGGGGCATTGATAAGCACAAAACCCGCTACAAAAATCATGAACAGAACACTCATTCCGTAAATCAAAAAAGCGTTACGTTCACTGCGATCCATAGTTTGCCTTTGAATCTGTCGCGTAACCTTATTCGAAAACGAAAAACTCAGATAAGTATCAGGTGGCTCGTGAGTTAGTTCTTCAAACAGTCGTTTGTAAGTTGCTACGTCTTCCTGGTTGAAAGTAGTCGGGAGCTGAGCCTGCTCGTTACGTTGCTGGGCATCCAGAAATTCCTGAAGCTGCTGGTCGGTTGAGTTATTCATAGTTTTTTTCTCGGGTTTGATGCGCTTCCAGCGCGTTTTTCAGGAGTCTTCTCGCACGAAACAGGTAATTCTTCACAGTGCCTTCGGGCATGGAAGTAATCTGTCCAATTTCTTCGTACGACAACTCTTCCAAATGATATAACGTAAGTACGGTGCGATAGTGAATGGGTAACCGATCAATCTGACGATGCAGAAAAGCGTGCCAGTCATCCTGTTGTACTACGTCCTCTGGATTCGGTAGCTGTGATAAAATATCCGTATCATCCAGTTGGTCGAAAGAGTGATGAAACGACTCCCGATGATGCTTCTTTACGTAGTTGATACCCGTTCGGTAGGCAATCGTGGCTATCCAGGTCGACAGTTTTGCTTCGAACTGATACGTCGGCAGTTGCTGATACACTTTCATAAACACATCCTGACAAACATCCTCTACGTCGGCGGGCTGTTGCACGATACGTCGAATCATGTGCAGCACCAGCCGCTGGTACCGCTCGACCAGCGTCTGATACGCCCGAACGTTACCCTGCACAATCTGACGTACCAGTGCCTGCTCATCATTCATCGCTCATGAGACAATCCAGCAAGGAGGGATGTTGCAGTTATCAGAAATTTTTTGTGCCCTGCAACATTCATCGGTCGGCTACTGTCTCATCGCAAAAAACGAAACAATTCTATGGAAGAACAATATGGTATTCAGGGGGCTTACGTGATTTTGTCGATCTCCTTTGGCATTTACCTGACCATGCGACCACTCACTACGTATCTGCTACGTCGACGTCTGCTCGAATTAGGCCAGTGGAGCCACGAAGCACATCGGCAAATGAAAGAGGAAAACCAGTCGCCGAGAGAAAGTTTGAAATGGGGGTTGATTTTATTTTTCACGGGAATTGGCTTCATTGTGGTTCATTTTCTGGATGTTACGTTCGATTCGAGCCTGGCTTATGGCGTCATTATGGTATCGGCGGCTATCGGCTTTCTGTTGTATTATCTACTGGTTTCTTCCCGTCCGAATGCAAACTGATCAGACCATGAATTATTCGAATGCTACGTCCTCCGAACGGCGGTTATGGGGTGTTTCCATGATCGTGGCTCCGCTCTTATTTTTCGTTTCTACGTTCTACTGGGAACGTGGTGAATACACTGTCGTTGGCGGTACGTTGCTGGTGGTGGCAACTGCTTTCTGGATTCCGGCTTTGCTTGGCCTTTTTAGTCTGTTGAAAGATAAACTACCTAATTATGCCAGTTGGGGGTTGTTGATAGCCATTTGTGGCTGTATTAGCGGCAGCAATTTCGGGATGCGGGGCATTTATGCCAACGTTTTCGGGATTTCCAAAGAAACGCTGCTACGTGAAGCAGCCATTCATTCGGTGAGTTTTAACATTACGTTATTTATGTCAGGGCCGCTTTTTCCGCTGAGTTTATTGGTGCTGGGCATTAATTTTCTCCGGAAAAAGGTGGTTCCAGGCTGGGTTGGTTACCTGATTTGCCTGGGTGCCATTGCCTTCCCGGCCAGCCGTATTTCCCGAATTGAACTGATTGCCCATATAGCTGACGCACTACTGCTGATTCCAATTGCTTACATTGGCTGGCAACTTTTGGCGAAACGCTACGTAGCAGATCAGTCTACACTTGCTGTGAAGACGTAATTAAAATAACGTAGTGCCTTTGCTAAATTATTTGGTAGAGCGATGTAAGTTTTTCGACCAGTTGAGCGACTAACGGGGAAAGAAAATCAGGAATGGAAGCCGACTTTATTCAATTTATCAGTGCACATCCCCGAATCATACAGAAAGTTTGTCGGCTATACGGCCGGGATGAAGAAGGCTGGAAAGACTTGTATCAGGAAATCGTTCTTCAACTCTGGCGTGCTTTTCCGACGTACCGGCGTGAATCTCAGATAAGTACCTGGATGTATCGAATTGCTCTGAATACGGCTATTTCGCTGTATCGGCACGAAGGGCGACGTATTGCTCCTGTTAAGCTGGAAGATAATTTTCTGACTGAGCCACAGTCGCCTGCTACGTCGGAACCGGATGAACGTATCGAGCAATTTTATGCCGCCGTCGACCACTTATCGCCGATTGAAAAAGCACTCGTCTTTCTCTACGTTGACGATAATTCATACGAAGAAATTGCTCGGATTATGGGTATTTCACCATCGAACGTAGGTGTGAAACTGAACCGGATTAAAGGAAAACTAAAACGTATCGTCGCATTGACCAACCAATAATTAGCATGGATATGGAACTGAATTTGGATGACTTTAAAGCCGCCTGGCAGAAATACGAACAGAAACTTGACGCAAACCAGCAATCAATGCACCATATACTGGCTATCGTTCAGCGAAATCGGTCGCGGAGCACACTCGACAAAATGATTCGGGAGATACGTTTGCCGGGCGTTATTCTGTTCATACTTGTCTGGTTTTTTGTCGCCGTTATCGCCGGAAACGCGTTCGATTACACCGATACCATTCAGTACGTTCCGGCCGGGTGCTACGTTCTGATTGCTGCTACAGGGTTTTATTTTTTGATGAAGCATCTTGCTACGTTACGTCGTACTACGTTGCCGACCCATGATCTGCGGCAGGCGCTTATTACGTTGATTCAACTGCGTATTCGCCATTCAACGCTCATGAAGTGGGTCTGGATATTGGCCATGCTGGCAGGTTCGATGATTATGCTGCCGACTGTAGTACGTCGATTTGCCAGTAATGGTTGGTTATATACTGGACTGATTGTTGGCGTTCCGATTGTCATTACGTCGCTCTCAGTTGGATTAGCATCGCTGGCTGGAATGTTTAAAGATCGGTATCTGGTTGAGTTGCGGGCACAGGTTGATGAGCTGGATGAATCACCCCAAAATAGATAAACCAGAGGGGGTATTTATGGGTTAACTATATAGACCAATCAGCAGTCGAACGACTTGCTTTGCTGACGTATGTGTTATCATAAATCCCTCAATGTCAAAGCGTCTGAGCTGGAAGAGCGCTACAACGCAGCGTTTCCGGATTCAGGCGATTTTCAGCCCGTTTATCACGCCAACGCCTACACATTTCCGGCCTGGCCAATCGTAACTCATCAGGAACCCAACAAGTTGCAGATGATTCGCTGGGGGCTGATTCCGAACTGGACAAAAAGTCAGGATGCTGCCGACGAAATTCGGACGAGAACCATCAACGCACGTGCCGAAACTATCTACGAAAAACCTTCATTTCGTGGTGCTGCACAGTCGGGTAAACGTTGCGTAATACCCGTGACCGGCTTCTACGAATGGCACACGATAGGCAGCAAGAAATTTCCGTTCTATATTAGTGCTACCGATCAGAAAATCACATCTATTGCGGGCCTTTGGGACGAATGGCCAGACCCTGAAACGGGCGAGTTAGTCAAAACATACACATTGTTGACAACCGACGCTAATTCGCTGCTGGCGGCCATCCATAATTCAAAAAAAAGGATGCCTTGTCTGCTGTCAGCTAAAGCGGAGAAGGCATGGCTGCACGACAATCTGAGTGAAAAAGATGCCCTTGCTTTGGTCAATCATCAATATCCCGTTAGCAAGCTGCACAGCTACAGCATCAGCAAACGCATTACGTCACGGACAGAACCCAACGACGTGGCCGACGTGCTGAAACCTTCAGAATATCCTGAATTAAGCAAGAAATCCGAACTGTTTGCGTGAAGTTGGCGGGGGTTTCAGGGATGGCATGGTAAATAAGGATCGTGGTACCTTAGCCTACCCTGCAATCCCTACCCCTACAACATCGCTGCCCCGAAAATACCGGCGCTGTCGCCAAGTTTGGGTTTCAGGAAACGAGTGTTCATTTCGCCACTGTTGAAGACGTATTTCCGGGCTCGTTCGGCGCCATCAGTGTAGAGTAAATCGATGTTACCAAGCCCTCCACCGATAACGATGGCGTCGGGGTCGAAGATGTTGATAATCACGGAGATGGATCTGCCGAACGATTCGAGTAGTCGGTTGATGGTTTGGCTGGCTACCAGATCGTTTCCCTGCTGATACCGTTCTGCAATTTCTTCCATCGTACGGTCTTCACCACTGAGTTGCTTGTAATATCGTTGCAGAGCGGGCCCCGAAATGACCTGCTCCACACAGCCTTTTTTGCCACAATAACAGACATTCCCCTTATCTTCCAGTACGTTATGCCCCCATTCGCCCCCAAGTCCCTGTAGTCCATTCAGCACGAAAGGGCGTCCGTAAGGTTTAGAATGTTTACTACGTACTACCATGCCACCCCCTACGCCAGTACCCATGATGACGCCAAAAACGCTCTGGTAATTAGGCACTTCATCGGGCACGATACCCATAGTCGCTTCGGCCAGGGCCAGGCAGTTGGCATCATTGGCAATCTCGACGGGTAGCGCCAGTCGCTCTTTTAAATCCTGCTTCATGGGTTTGCCGTTCAGTACGGTCGTGTTGCAGTTTTTCATGGCCTGTCGGGCGGGGTCGAACGTACCGGGCGTGCTGAAACCGATACGTTCGGGCTGCTGTCCAGTTTCGGCTTTAAGAGTGTCTATTAACCCAACAATCTGATTTAGAATGTGCTCATAACCAGCTTTGGCCTCTGTATCAATACGTTTCCGAATAAGGACGGCGTCAGGTGAAGGCGCTGACAAGACAATACCCTCGATTTTAGTGCCACCCAAGTCGATACCCCAATACGTTTTCATACTTATTACCGATTTACAAACGGTCTGCCGTCGCGGTCAGGAATTATGATTTTTGCGGAAATATAAATAACCCAATTTATTAAACCTCAATAGTTCGTCATGAATTGGATTAAAAGTTACTTAACAAAATGACGTTTTGCTATTCGCGCAGCCTTAGTCTATTTAGTCAGTTCATCAGCCGGCACACCTAGCTTTAGAGCTTTGTTAAACTCCACTTTCGCCTGAGCGGGTTGATTCATTTTTAAATAATATTGCCCCAGCGTTCGGTGCGCCCAGCCATTTTGGTTGTCGAGTTGCAGCGATTCCTGAATTAGCGGTAATACCTCGGTCGCTCGATTCAGCTTGAGCAAGAAATACGCTTTATTATTCTGGTAATACGGTTGGCGGGGTTGAGTCAGTAACGCCTGGTCAATGAAGGACAGAGCCTCAGCGTAGCGCCCAGCCTGGGCCAGCAATAAACTTTGGTTATTTAGTGCGGCATCCTGTTTGGGGTTCAGCTGTAATGCTTTCTGAATGTCATTCTGGGCTTTTTTGAACTCTTTCTGCTGGAAATACAAAGCGCCCCGATTGGTCAGCGCATCGACATTGCTGGGATCAAGACGCAGCGCAAGGTCATAGGCGGTTTTGGCTTCGGCGAGCCGATTGAGTTGCGTATAGGCATCTCCCAGGCGAGATTGGTAATACGTTGAGTCGCGATACGTTTTACTGATCCGTTCCAGGTCGGCCAGGCTACCCGTGGGTTCCCCCAATTCCAACTGTAATTCAGCTCGATTTAGATAGGCCGTAGCAAAATCGGGGTCAGCCTGAATAGCGCGGGTATAATCGGCCAGTGCACCTTCGCGATCACCATTGCGGAACCGGGCCAAACCGCGATTATTATAAGCATCCGCAAAATCTGGCTTTTTAGTTAGCGCTTCCGTATAAAATCGGATGGCTTCTTTATATTCCCGTTTCTGCAACTGCACATTCCCCCGCAGAAAAAACTGTGCCGCTTCGTCGGTGCTGGATGTGCAACTGGTCATGAATACTGTAAAATGACTAATGAATAATAACCACCCGAGTGAGTGATTCCGGCTGCGAATTACCTTTGCAACGTAGCGTTGACTTTTCATTATCCATTCTTCATTTTTCATTCGTAGTTATGCGTTTCGTTCAGGAGATTCCTCACCCTCAGTTTCGAATTGGGCTGTACGCCTGGAACGGCAAATATATTGTCAAAATTGAAGCCGGGCCGTATGAGCAGACATATAAAGTAAACGAAATGGATTTGCTCCAGCCAGATGCTGTGCCCAGCCTGCTCGACGTAGCGTTTTTAGAAAAGGTAACACAGCGATTTCGGGAGATGGCTATCGACTGGCAGGAGACCGGCGAACGTAACGACGTCTTCTAATGCAAACGGCAACGTAGCGTTTTTCGAAAAACGCTACGTTGCCGTTTGAGATCAGTTACTTAAGGTTGATTTACAACGTATTGACAATTGATAGACGACCGGCTGCGCTGAACGTAACGCGTCCGCCTGTTTGATAAATAACGCGCCGGGCAGTTGCTGTTGACGTTGAAACGGAGATAGTATGACCCGTTGAAACTCTCGTTACGTCGGTTTGCGTCGGTACGCGATTGCAGGACCAGACTGTTGGGTCATTCCATTGGCCTGATTTGAGGGTATACATTTGCGTACAGGGTGCCGAAATCAGTATACCGTAATCTTCGATTTCACCACATCCCACAGTAGGCGCACCCGGCAGATTACAGGCAGTTGGTGCCGTAGAGCCAGGATCGACCACCACCCGCATGCGTAAATATACATTTGTTACGGCCGTAGCCGGAATTAGAATATTTCCTGATGAAACGCTCGATGACGTACTGAAAACCAGTTCGTTCGTTTCGTTGAAGTTGCCATCGTTATTAAAATCGATGTAGATTTTTTGCTGGTTACTATTGGTCGTTAGACTAAACGGATAGCTGGTATTGGGAAGTACTGTCGTTTTGGCCCCACACGAAAAATCGCTGTAGTTTCCTGTGTTGTTACCGGTTGGGAAGGTTTCCGAGAAACGATCGATGGTGTTGAATTTCACGCGGCTGATGCCAGTGACATAATTAGTCGGCGGATAGCCTAACGAAATACTGCAACTGGCTGTTACCAGAACGTCTGCGGACGTAGGCGGTTGGGTAAAAACCGAGGTTGTTAAGCCAGGGAGCTGGTCGGCCAGAAAATCACGCATTTTCGTTATCTGCCCCTGCGTGAATTTCCGAAAACAAGTATAATTCATTAGGTTATCGGCCAGTGTTGCGCCATAATTAGTGCCTGTGCAGGTGTTAGGGTCGGTCGGGGTACAGGTAAAATCGTTATTTTTATGCGGATCAGTATCTGCCACTCTATCCCCCTGAGTTAACGGATTGGCATTTGGGGGGCAGGTATACTGGCCAGATACAAGGGAGGAACCTTCAAACGTGTGATAGAGCGATAAAACGTGGCCCATTTCGTGCGCAAGTAGCCCATTCCCTGGTGAACCGTCGACGCCATCACTCACCACAAAAATGTCGCCCCCACCCATTTGTGCAAATCCAGCCGCAAAGGGCATTGCGCGTACGACTCGGATAGTGAGAAAATCATTTGGTTGTGAACGCTGAAAGGGTGGAAATGCCTTTGCCAAAGCAAATGCATTATCGAAGCTGGTAACTCCTTGGCTGCTATAATCAGGAAAAGAACTGGCATTTATTCGATATATACCATTGAATTCCGTGCAATTAGGCATACGCTTCGCCAGAACAAAACGGATTTTGGTATCGATGCCACTTCCGCCAGAATTCGTACCAGCGAACTTTCGGTTCATCTCATCAAGTGCGCCCTGAATGTTAGCCTGCGATACGTTCGAACCAACACCAACCTCTTCGCCGGTGTGATATACTACAAAAACTACAGGAATCGTATACGTAGCACTAGCCGGAGCGGAAGAGGTTTGGGCTTTGTCAGGTGTGGTACTGGCCTGACGTAATGTCCTGACCAGACCCAGATAATCAGTGCCGCAGACTGGAACTGGTTTTTGGGCATAGCTTGCCAGATAACTGGCTAAAATGGACGTAATGAGTAATAAAAAGCGTATTAACGTACGCGTCTGGAAGAAGATGTGAGACATAGAGGAAGGTTGATTCAATTTGGGAAATACGACAGTTTTGGCCAGCTGCCACTGCGGTTTCAGTAAAGAAAATGAAAACGTTAGGCGATTCTACTCAAAGTATTAGCTTAATTGGATGAGTAGTAGTGAGTATAATTTTATACAACTTATTGATTGTGAGAAGTTTAATTATATGAAAATTGCGCGATATATAATTTATAGTACTCGGTATCTCCAGGTTCGCTATACACTTTCTTTAGCCGCGAATGGAGGTCGTAATTGGCCCCTGTTATCCTCCTTTTGTTAAATTATTGATAGCGTTTCAAACAGTTGTTCAGCTTTTACGAGCACTTCTCCTTCTGATCACCGGAGGCAGCCCATTTCATAACTTATTATTATCGACCATAATCAGAAGTTGGGCACTTCGCGAACTAAATGGGCCGTGAATGGCTTTATCTTTGTGTAATGAATAAGACGCCGGTATGTTCCGGCGTTTCGTTTTAAAATATTAGTTGATTTATCCTATAGACAATACTCACTATGTCTATTTACTTGACCGACAACGTAAGCGCAGCTGCCCGACGCGATATTCTGGACTTGCAGACGAAAATCAGTTCCTTTCAACAAGGCGACATTGCTGAAGAAGCGTTCCGTAAATTTCGACTGACTCGGGGTGTCTACGGCCAGCGGCAACCGGGTGTGCAGATGATACGTATCAAGCTGCCTCACGGGCGTATCACGGCCGACCAGCTCGTCCGAATTGCTGATTTGTCGGACAAATACGCCACGGGCAACCTTCACGCCACCACCCGACAGGATATTCAACTTCATTTCGTAAAACTGGCTGATTCACCCCAACTCTGGGCTGAGCTTGAAGACGCGGGCATTACGTTAAAAGAAGCCTGCGGTAATACGGTGCGTAACGTAACGGGCTCAGCTAGAGCCGGTATCGACCCTGAAGAGCCGTTCGATATTACGCCTTATGCCTATAGCATTTTCGACTATTTCCTGCGCAATCCGATTTGTCAGGACATGGGTCGAAAATTTAAAATTTCGTTGTCGTCGAGTGAGAAGGATTCGGCCTATGGCTACATGCATGATGTGGGGCTAGTGGCACGGGTTCAGGATGGCAAACGGGGCTTTAAAGTAATGCTCGGTGGCGGCCTTGGGGCTCAGCCTTTCTCGGCACAAACGGCGTTCGAATTCCTGGAAGAAGAACGTATCATTCCATTTACCGAGGGTGTAATTCGTGTTTTTGATCGCTACGGTGAACGTCAGAAACGCCACAAAGCCCGCATGAAATATCTCCTCAACGACATCGGTCTGGAGGAGTTGCTACGTCGGATTGAGGAAGAAACGCCGGCACTTCGGGTGAAGGAGTTTCAGGTGCCAGCGGAGTCACGCGTCGATTATAAGTTTCAGATCCCGGCAGAACCGACTGAGAATACGAGTATAGAACCTGCAACCTGGAGTTCAAAACAACAGGCATGGTTCAAGACCAACGTATTCGAGCAAAAACAAAAAGGCTGGTATGCAGTGCAATTGCGCGTATTACTGGGTGATATGCATTCGGACACAGCGCGGGCATTAGCTCAAATCGTGAAAAAATACGCTGCCGACGATATTCGGGTAACGGTGAATCAGGGGTATTTGCTACGTTACGTCAAACCCAGCGATTTGACAGCCATTTACGAAGCGCTCGATACGTTGGGCCTGGCTGAACCGGGTTTCGATACTACAGCCGATATTACCACCTGCCCCGGTACTGATACGTGTAATCTGGCCATTTCGAGCAGTTACGGTATTACTCGTGCGCTCGAGCGGATGATGCACGACGAATTTCCTGACCTGATTTTCAATGACGATATCAAAATCAAGATTTCGGGGTGTATGAACGGCTGCGGTCAGCACTCGGTAGCGAATATTGGTTATCATGGTTCGTCGCTGAAAAATGGCGCCTACGTATTACCGGCTTTGCAGGTGTTGCTGGGTGGCGGTTTTAACGGTAAAGGCGAAGGTTTAATTGCCGACAAGGTAATTAAGATTCCGGCCAAACGAGGACCGGATTCACTACGTTTTCTGCTACGTGATTTCGAAGCAAACGCCTTCGACGGCGAATATTACAGCGATTACTACGCTCGTCAGGGGAAAAACTATTTTTACCAGCTCCTGAAGCCGCTCGCCGATTTGAAAACGCTGAACGACAGCGACTACATCGATTGGGACCATACCGAACAATACGTAACGGAGGTTGGTATCGGCGAATGCGCCAGCGTATTGATAGATCTCGTGGCTACTACGTTGACCGAGGCCACCGACAAACTTGGATGGGCACAGGAAGCGTTCGCTGACGGCCGCTGGTCGGATGCGCTTTATCACTCGTATAATGTATTCATTACGGGTGCTCGAGCGGCATTAATGAGTCGCGACGTACCAACGAATACGCAGCACGGCATTGTCAGCGACTTTGATAAAAACTTCGTTGGTGAGCCAGATTTTCACCAGAACGAGGGAGACTTTAAAGCCTTAGTATTCAGCATTAACAAGCAGGAACCTTCTGAAGATTTCGCCCGCCGGTTTATGGCAGAAGCTGAAGGTTTCCTGCAAGCCGTACAAGCCTATCGCGAAACCCAGATTCTACTGGAAGGCGCACCTGAACTTCGGGAATTGGTGCAGGCCAAGGATAGTTAATTTTATGTATGATATAGGATGTATGAAGTATTTCTGACGCATCCAATATATTCTATATCATACTTCATACATCATCATGAAACTTACTCTCGTAGGGGCGGGGCCTGGAGACCCTGACCTGATAACTGTGAAAGGAATTCGGGCGTTGCAGCAGGCCGATGTGGTCATGTATGACGCGCTCGTTCATCCTGATTTACTGAACTATTGCCGCCCCGATGCTTTGCAGGTTTATGTGGGCAAGCGTCGTGGTGCTTACTCCTGCGTTCAGGAAGACATCAATCCGTTGATTGTTCACTACGCTCAACAGTACGGACACGTAGTGCGGCTGAAAGGTGGCGATTCGTTTGTGTTTGGTCGGGGGTATGAAGAAATTGAATACGCCCGTCAGCACGGCATTGATACGTACGTAGTACCTGGACTGTCGAGCAGTTATGCCGTGCCAGCTTCGGCTAATATTCCGCTGACGACACGTGGTATTTCGGAGAGTTTCTGGGTCGTTACAGGCACGACCAAAGCGGGGCAATTTTCCAAAGATTTGCAATTGGCCGCTCAATCGTCGGCTACGGTGGTGATATTGATGGGGATGCACAAACTGCCGCAGATTATGGAGGTGTTCGCCGATTACGGCAAGAATGAAACGCCAGTTGCTATCATCCAGAATGGTACGTTACCGGAACAACGTAGCGTTTTCGGGCGCGTCGACAATATTGTTGAACGTGTCAATCAGCAAGGTATCGACAATCCAGCCATTATTGTTGTTGGCGACGTAGCAGCCTTGCCAAATGGTCAGATGTCAGCAATAACGGAAGCAATTGAGCAGCAGTTTGTTCAGTCAAGATAATTAGTTCATCACAAGGGAAGGCAGTGCCATCATCTAAAAGCAGATGATGGCACTGCCTTTTTAGTATAAATATGGATTTGAACGTAGCATCAGCTATAATTTATCTTTTCAATTTTTGTAATATATTCGACTAATCATTCAGGTCAATTAGAATTACCAATGCCTAAGTAGCTTCTAAATGGTCAAATCTCATTATTAATTGCACCTTCTATAATCTATTATTCAATTTCATTTTACTATCAATACCATGAGAAATACTACCGCAACAGTTCTTCACCAGTGGTTTAATAAGGTCTGGAATGACGATGATGAAGCCGCTATCGATAAGCTAATGACATCAGATTCTTTCGCGCACGGAATACTGACAGAAGATCAGCCGAAAGGAGCAGAAGGTTTTAAACTTTTTTTTCGAGATTTCAGGCAACAGTTCTCCCAGGTTAGAGTCGACGTTGACGACGTAATTTGTCAGGACGACATGGAATCGGCGAGGACAACTGTAAACGCCATTCACACCGAAACAGGTAAACCCGTATCTTTCTCCGGGCTATGTATGGTCCGGACTAAAGACGGAAAAATTGCGGAAGCCTGGAATAATTACGATTTTCTGGATCTGTATCAGCAACTAGGACAAAAGTTGACGCCCGCTTAAAATTCCTGATCCATAAGAGCTTGTTTGGGATTGGTTTAAGCGAGTTTTACCAGTTTTATACCGCCTGCCTGAAAAAAAGAGCATCGGTGGTATATTAAGGTGTCTAATCTTGATACCATGCGAACTCAGTTTGTTGAGTTGCCCGATGCCCATTGGCAAGTTATTAAAAACTGTATTGACTCGGGCCGCAAACGGCGAGTCAATTTACGCACCGTCGTCAATGCGATTCGGTGGCTAACCCACACCGGTTGCCAGTGGCGCAATATGACAGCCAACTATCCACCCTGGCAGACCGTGTATTATTACTTCCGCCAGTGGCAGCAGGATGGTCGATGGCAACAGCTTTTGCTCCAGTTAGTGGCACTGGAACGAGAACGGCAGGGGCGAGAAGCCCAACCTAGCCGGTTGGCCGTCGACAGTCAGAGTGTGCGCAAAGGCTTGTGGGTGAGCGAGGAGACGGGTTTGGATGGCAACAAACGGGTCAATGGGCGAAAGCGTCACCTAGCCGTCGACAGCTTGGGCTTGCCCGTAGCGATCTATGTGTCAGCGGCCAATCTAGCCGATGGCCAGGCCGGGAAAGAACTGCTTTGGCAGCTTGATGGGCTGGACCAGCGGTTGGCCTTAATTATGGCTGACAAAGCGTACCGCGGGGAGTTTGAAGAAGCCGCTAGCTGGTGTGGGTATCGAGTTGAGATCAGTCAGCGCCCCGAATCTGCTCAAGGGTTTGTTCCACAACGAGGTCGTTGGCAGGTGGAGCGTAGTTTTGCCTGGTTGAACGTATACCGTCGTCTAAGTCGGGATTATGAGAAAACAAGTGCTTCCTCGGAAGCTTTCTTACGGGTAGCTTATGTGGATTTAATCTTGGCAAGAAATTGAAAACCTATTTCAAAACATACTCTAAAATCAGCAGACTCCTTTTTTATTTTTTTATTAGCTCTATCACCGAATCTGCGCTCATTTTCTGTTGCTCGCCTGTTAGCATGTTCTTAACGGACAACTGGCCCGTCTGGACTTCTTCAGAGCCAATCAGCACGACAAACGGAATCGCTTTTGAATTGGCGTAATCGAGCATCTTTTTCACTTTAGCTAAATCCGGATACGTTTCGGCAGTAATGCCAGCGCTACGTAGTTGATTCAGCAATGGAAGGGCGACGCTACGTGCTTCTGCATCGAAAGGAATAATGAGTACTTGTGTTCCTTGACCAGTAGCCGTTGGAAACAGATTTAGCTCTTCCATTACGTCATAAATCCGGTCGACACCGAACGAGATGCCCACACCCGACAAACCGGGCATACCAAAAGCTCCCGTCAGATTGTCGTAGCGGCCTCCGCCACTCACGCTACCAATATTAACGGCGTTGGCTTTTACTTCAAAAATAGCTCCGGTATAATAGGAGAGGCCCCTTGCCAGCGTCGGATCGACCTCTACCTGACTATCAATTAAACCATATTGATTAACGAGTCGCAGGGTTTCATCCAGTTCTTTGATGCCCTGTTGAGCGGTGATGGAGTCGTGAAGCCACTGTTTCAGTTCGGTCAGTACGTTAGTCGTGTTGTTTTGGGTAAAAGAAAATAAAGGGGTAAGACTGGCGATGGAATCATCCGAAAAACCTCGCTCCCGTAATTCAATCAATACGTTGTCCTGACCAATTTTATCTAGTTTATCAATTGCTACACTCAGCGTTCCTTCCTGACCTGGTATGCCAATACGTTCGGCAATCCCCGCCAAAATTTTACGGTTATTTATTTTTAGTGTAAAGTCCTGAATTCCCAGATTGCGAAAAACTTCGTGAATCATTAGCACAATTTCGGCTTCGCACAGAAGCGAATCGGTGCCTACTACGTCGGCGTCGCACTGATAAAACTCCCGGTAACGGCCTTTTTGTGGACGGTCGGCTCGCCAGACTGGCTGCATCTGGTAGCGCTTGAAGGGCATTACCAGCGCGTTGCGGTTCATAACAACGTAGCGCGCAAAAGGGACCGTGAGGTCGTAGCGTAAGCCTTTTTCAGAAATTTTTGGCGTAAGTTTTTTAGAGCCGGTTGCCAGATCTAGCTCGGACAGGCTGGCGGCAAAGTCGCCGGAATTCAGAATTTTAAACAGGAGTTGGTCGCCTTCGTCGCCGTATTTCCCCATCAACGTAGTGAGGTTTTCCATAGATGGCGTTTCAAGGGGCTGAAAACCAAATCGCTGGAATGTCCGGCGAATGGTATCGAAAATAAAGAGCCGTTTGCGCATTTGCTCCGGCCCGAAATCGCGGGTGCCTTTCGGTAAATTCGGTTTTTGCATGGTGCAAAAATACGAACCTGATAAGAAAAGAAGGTCTTCGCATTTACTTTGTCGTTAAAAAACGCTACTTTTGCGGACCAAAATCGAATCGATACGTTAATAAGATATACTCATGGCAGTAACAGAATTAAAGCGTAAAGCTCGCCGGAACCGGGCTGTCGCTAACAACAAAACGTCCGCAATCAAGCAATTGCTGCGCAAACCAACCATCAAGAATGTAGATGTAGAAGCCATCAAAGCTTCGTTTGCTGAGAAAAAAGCTGCGAAATAAGCTGTTTGATTGGCCGTGAAAAATCAAGCCTCGCCTTTGGGTGAGGCTTTTCGTTTTTGGAGCATCCGACGCCAGTCATGTTCGCGCTTCTTGAGTTCGCGACGAACAAACCGACGGTAATCTAATTGGACACGGTACCGGACAGCCTGCCCGAACAGGAGCATTCCGCCATTGACCAGAATCAGACTGTAAATAACCCATAAAAACCACTGCCGAAACGGAGCCCCCGAATGTTTAATAAAAGCAGCCTCGCTGAGCACCCACAATCCCACGCTAAAAATCAGCAAGCCCAGTGGAGCCACAATAAGCCCTTTGGTACGTGTGCTCATTCGTTTCACTAATCGCTGACCGGGTGGTTTTGCAAGCTTGGCCATGTTGTTTGTGTCTGTCAATAGGTTTATCTACAAACATAACGTTTAGCTGGTCTATTTCGTTAATACTGGCATAATTTACCTGGGCAAACTTGTGAAAGTAAATCATTTAATTGAACAGATTTATCTAATGCATATGAGAAACGCTGTTCAATTTGCCAGTGAGGAATTCTTTAACGCAGACATTTGATATGAAAACTGTAGTTAATAAATTGACTATTACTTTTTGGGTTCATTAAATATATCTTTCATCTCCTCAATAAACACATATATTAACAAGCAGGATAATATTGAACCTTTAATAATTTGATACTCAATATAATAACACCATAGCCGATACAACAATTATAAATCTAAAAAATGAAATTTTAAGTAAAGCGGCTTTTTTCTAGATTTTCACTTTATAAATACCTTTTTAGGCAGAAGTGAGCTTTACGACCACATTAATGTTTGAAATCCCTTTAACTACCAAATATATTGTTGAACCGATAGCTGCAAAAGTTGCAAGTTTTATATACATTTCAAAGAGCGTCTTTTCAATAATCTCAAAAGCTATGTAACATGATATTAGTGCAAAAAATGTTTCAAAAATGCCATACCATCACTGTTGCTTTCTTTTGAAGAGAAATAAAAAGTACACAGTTCCTAATATTGCTAAAGAGCCGATAAATTTTATTGCCTGAAAAATATCTTTAGCCACATAGACAGTTTTTTTATAGAAACTCTTTTGTCCACTTTGTTTTATATCCTTTATCAGATGCCATAAGCTAGGTCTTGCATTACTTAAAAATATAAAATCCTTCTGACTTTTTTTTATCAGAAGGATTCTCCAATAAGGGTGAAAGGTCGGTTTCGATCCGACTACCTGCTGACCCACAATCAGCCGCTCTCCCGATTGAGCTACAATCACCATATAATGGTTGGGATAGATAGAATCGAACTACCGTCTGCGGGGCCAGATCCCACCGTCCTGCCTCTGAACGATATCCCAATATATTATAGTTGAGGTTGATTGAATCGAACCACCCTTTTCAGGACCAAAACCTGACGTACTACCGATGTACGAAACCTCAATAAAAGGGGTAACTAACAGCATGAGGCTTTTTCCTACGAAGTAACTCATACCTACGACACCCTTAAGTGGCCCTGCAAGGACCACCCAACTATTTATAATATCTATACTAATAGACCTTAAGTATTATGATATTCAGATAATTGTTTAATTTACTTTATCAAATTTAGTCAAAAATAATTAAAAGAAATTAAGTAAAACCGTCCCCTAATCCGTCCCCCCATTATATATTTACGTTAAGTTCAAACCAGTGCCGCGACCACGGCCACCGATCAATATTTGTATGCAGACCAATACCGACAAGGCCCGATTTGTGTTAAAAGACACTGCTAGTGTTTCTTAAAGACTAAGTAGTGGGGTATAACTTGTGCAGCCTGACTCGGGCCTCTTTGGTGGTAAATTGCCAGTTGGCCTTGGCTTGCTTTTGATTCCGTTTCGTTTGCCAAACACTGATTTCAGCAGCCAACAGCTCTTTGGTGGCGATGTGTCGATTTAGGCAATCACGCTGCAAAATAGACAAGTCGATTTCAGCCATGTCCAGCCATGAGCCATGCTTAGGGGTATACACAAACTCCAACCGATCCAAATAGTTTTTGGCTTTTTCTGCGCTAAACACCCGGTAAAAAGCACTTGGTTTGTGGGCACTTAAATTATCGCCAACTACCCTCATCCTGACACATGTTTCATTGGGTCCATCCAGTAAATTTGCCATTACGCTCACCCAACTGATGGCGGTATGGTCGTCTTTGACTTCCACAAAACGCTGACCTGCCAAAGCCTCGAAAGCCATATAAATCTCTCCTAGGCCGTGTCGAATGTATTCCGAATCTTCAATGCGTGTACCATCGGCTGACCGATATTGTCTGATTTCAATGAGCTGTTTGGGCGACTCATCCACACAAACGACCGGAAACTGTTCATTGTAGGGCCGCTGGTAAACCGCTAGAACTTGCTCCATATGCTACACGAAATCAGCCTTTGTTTAGGGGCAATTACCCAGCT